>NZ_JBDSZG010000035.1:0-4928 GCF_039925265.1 Mucilaginibacter sp. | reverse complement strand
ATGATGCCATCTGTTGCCATGAAAATATACAGATGAAAGGATTGCGACGCAACAGTTGTTGCCAAAAGAACCTTAGCTGGTATTTAAAATAAATAACTCAAACAGCTTCTTAATGAGTATTCATTTGGTAAAATAAAAAAGCATGTTTCTAAAAAAAGTGTTGTTAAGTACAGTCCTTGTTATCTCTTTTTGGGGATGTAAAAAAAAAGTAGACGCTCAGACTATAGTGGTTAATGAAAACCTGGAAGCAAAATTCGCAAATGTTTCTCCGAAACTTCTCTCCGATAATGCGAATCCTTTATTAGATTTTATGTTTACGGCCGACCCAACAGCGGTAGAATACAACGGAAGAATTTATGTGTATGCCACGAATGATCATCAACAGTATGAGAAGGTAGGAAAGGATGGGAAAAATAGTTACGGGTATACCCGTACATTGGTCATGATGTCTTCTGATGATATGGTCAACTGGACTTATCATGGCCTCATCAATACAGCCGAGGTGGCACCGTGGATTGCGCTGTCCTGGGCACCTTCCATTACATCCAGGCTGGAAGCAGATGGTAAGACGCACTTCTATTTGTATTACTCCAATGGCGGTATTGCCTCAGCCGTCCTTACTTCCACCTCTCCCGTTGGCCCATGGAGTGACCCATTAGGAAAGAATATAGTTGACCCTTCTGTCCCCGGCGTGGATGTCGACAATCCATTCGATCCCGGTGTTATGATTGACGACCAAGGTACAGGCTGGCTGGTTTTTGGAGCCGGAACGCCTAAAACCAAATATATGCCGGACAATGCCAGGATCGTGAAATTAGGAGCAGATATGATCAGTTTGGCCAGCGATATTTCTAAGATACCCGCTCCTTATTTTAATGAGGCAAGCGACCTTAACTTTATCAATGGAACCTGGGTTTATAGCTATTGTACGAGTTGGGATGAACGCACTGAATGGCCTTATACCAATATTGCTAAACCAACCGTATGCAACATATCTTATATGACGAGTAAAACACCCTTAAATCTGGATAGTTGGAAATATCGCGATAATTACTTTAAGAATACTGGCGACGTTAACGTGGGGCCTTTCACAAACAATCACACTCACTTGTTCAAGTTTAAAGAGAAATATTATCTTGCCTACCATGCCATGTATTTACAGGATTATTTTGACACTAAGGGTGGTTTTCGTAATGTAGGTATCGAAGCAATACTGGTGGATGCAGAGAATGATGTGACTTTCCCTATGGTCAACGCAACTTTTAAAGGCCCGTCGCAACTTAGCCTATTAAATCCATTCGTTGTTCAGCAAGCAGAAACCACTGCAGGCACTTCGGGGCAAGTCCAGTTCGATACTGTTGGTATTGTGGGTAATATGGTTGCCATAGGAAAAATAGATAAACAATGTCTCATGGTCCGGGGAGCCGATTTTAGCAAACAGATTCCTGCCAAATTCGAAGCCCGGGTGAAAGGAACAGGTAGAATTGATGTTTATGTAAATAATCTTAAAGGCCCGGCTCTTGTTTCCCTTATGTGTGATGTGAAGGACTGGACTACGCTCTCAAAGAAAATAAAACTGAACATAAATAAAGAAGTGGGGAATATCTATTTTGTATTTAATGGAGAGGGTTTTTTGTTTGATGAATGGAAATTTTATTAAAGTCTGGTTGCTGGTTTATTGATGCTATTTATAAGTAGATGTCCGATCAAAAGGGCTGTTACCGCCGATTCGGTGAAACCGTTAAGCCTTTCTCTTTTGGGAGCCAGGTAAGGTGCTTGATCAGCGTATGATGGATGCCCTTAAGCAGGATATAAACAGTAATGTTGGATTAAAGCTTTTACAGGAACAGCGGTACTATGAACATATTAGACAGTACCGATTTCTGGCAAGCTAAACTTTAAAAATACGATAAGTTTTGCGATAAAAAGATCAGAAGTTTGAAAATTAAATAAGAGAGAGTTTAGTTGAATATAAGTGGATGCCTGGGGCCTTTACCGAGAGGTCCCGGCATTTTTTTAAACTGTAACGGCAAATGATACCTGGTTAAAAAAAAGAGAATATGGAACACCAAATTATTTCAAAAGCGCCGGAATTAGATGAAAGTGAAATTAAAGCTTTAATAGAGAATTTCGATACGATCGGTATTTTGCTCAGGGATCACGTTGCTTTCTTCAGTAACCCTATCTTAACGCCTGAATCGAAAAAAATGTGCAACGAGGGCTTGGTTCTTATTAAGAAGTTCACTCAAAAATGTTTAGAACATTATGGGATGTGTTAACTTTCAAAATAAGATTTCAACTACAAGGCTTTATGATATTCAGTCTTTTATTGCCTGTGTTTTTAGGTATAACGGTAAAAGATGTATTGAATGCAAATAGAAAGTCAGCGCGTTTGGCATAAAACCTAATTCTCCAAAAGGTTTCGGTTTAAACTCAAACACTATACGTCGGCACCCATTATCATCCGCATGATGATAAAGACCAAAAAAAATAAAAAAGGATATTGCCCTAATAAAGGCTGCCGGATTCAAGGCAGTTTAGGATAGGCCACCTGGGACATTTATGAACCTTCCGAAAGTGAGTTTGAGCGTATTCCGAATAATGGAAATGACCAGTTGGCCTCGTAAAATAAGTGTAAAAAAACAATTAATAATATTGACTTTGACGATGAAAAAAATATTACCCATTTCGGGTTTGTGCCTGTTCCTGTTCACTGCAACAAGCTTAAAAGCGCAAAACCCTAAGCTTACGCTTGATCTAACTAAACCCGGCGTAAATGTAAGTTCGCAACTGTATGGGTTGATGACCGAAGAGATCAACCATTCGTACGATGGAGGTTTATATGCCGAGCTGATCAGAAACAGGATATTTAAGGACAACCCAAATACGCCGGAAGCGTGGAGTGTAATTAAGGAAGGTGGCGCGAAGGCCACAATGCAATTAGTTGCCGCAAACCCCAACTATATACCGGCAGATGAGCGGCGCCACGCAATTAATGGCGCGTTAAGCAGTTGTTTAAGATTACTGGTTGATACCGGCGGCGTTAGGGCCGGCATTGCCAATGAAGGTTATTGGGGCATACCTGTTTTGCCTAATACAACTTATAAGGCCTCTTTTTATATTAAGGGTGCTGAAAGCAAGCCAATGCCCCCCGAGCAATGGGCTCCCGCGCCTACAACTCCTGTTCCGGTAATTGCTGATAACACTGCCGGGCCTATAACCGTAAGTATAGAAAGCAATGACGGTAAAACGGTATATGCTTCGGGGAGTATTAATTTGGTAAAAAGCGCCTTTTGGAAAAAATATGAACTTAAATTAACAACCGGAGCTGGTGTTAAACCAACAACTGACGCCCGTTTTGTTATTTCAACAAACCGTACCGGGGTTTATTATTTTAACCTCGTCTCGTTATTTCCGCCAACTTATCATAACCGCCCAAATGGAAACCGGATAGACATAATGAAATTATTGGCTGATATGAAACCCCGCTTTTTACGTTTTCCGGGCGGTAATTTCCTTGAAGGCCCGAAATTGACCGATGCATTTCCCTGGAAGACTACTTTGGGGCCGCTTGAGGGGCGCCCCGGCCATACCGGCTCATGGGGCTATCGCCCTACCGACGGTATGGGCTTACTTGAATTTTTAGAATGGTGCGAAGACCTGAAGATGGAACCACTGCTTGCCGTTCATGCCGGCTATTCGCTCGATGGCGACCATGTGGACGCAGGCCCGCTTTTAAAGCCATATGTAGACGATGCGCTTGATGAAATTGAATATGTTACGGGCGACGTACACACCTACTGGGGTGCTAAGCGTGCGGCAGATGGGCACCCGGCACCCTTTAAACTTAGCTATGTGGAGATTGGTAACGAAGACGGGTTTGACACGTCTGGCAGTTACGACGGGCGTTTTGCCCAGTTTTATGATGGCATTAAAGCCAAATACCCTAACCTTCACTGTATTGCAACCATCGGCGGTAAGGACTGGCTTGGGACCAGGGGTAAATTAACAATTCGCAAGCCCGAAATTGTAGATGAACATTATTACCGCACTGCCTGGGAAATGGAAGAGGATGCGGCACATTATGATAACTACGACCGTAAAGGCTATAAAGTGTTTGTAGGTGAGTGGGCAACGCGCGAAGGCGAACCAACCACCAATTTGAACGCCGCCCTGGGCGATGCCGCCTGGATGACCGGCATGGAACGAAATTCAGACCTGGTTATCTTGTCGTGCTACGCGCCATTATTTGTAAATATAAATAAAGCCACAGCAACTGCGCCAAAGGCCTGGCAATGGGACTCGGACCTGATAGGTTACGATGCTTTAAAAAGCTTTGGTTCACCATCGTATTATGTACAGAAGATGTTTAACAGCTATATTGGCAATAAAGTGGTGCCTATAGCGGGCACCAATATTCCTACCCAAACCAGGCCTGCCACCAGGCAGGACAGCGCGGCGAACAAAATGCCCCAACCTATACCAGCCATGTTTTATGTAGCTACCCAAGACACCAAAACGGGAAAACTGTTTCTTAAAGTAGTAAATGCAACAGGAAAGCCGCAGCAGGTTGATATTGATTTAAAGGGGGCCGGAAAGTTTTCTCCCGAGGGTATTATCGTAGTAATAAAAGGGGATAAACCCGAAGATACGAACACGATCAGTGATCCGGTGAAAATAGTTCCGGTTACCTCCAAAATAAAAGTGGCCGGCGCTAAATTTACAAGGACTTTCGATCCATATTCAGTAAGCGTGCTTCAAATCAACACATTAACTAAATAATTAAAAACCAGGGAAAGAATACCAGGGCAAAAAAAACAAATGTTAATATGAGAAATGCGATTTACAGGTTATGGATAACGGCCTTAATTATCACGCTTTTAGTGCCGTGTTTATACGCGCAAAAAGCCACTAACCCTATTATTTAT
>NZ_JBDSZG010000034.1:0-255360 GCF_039925265.1 Mucilaginibacter sp. | reverse complement strand
CAGGGGATGTGATCTGTTCTATTCCTGGTGAGATCTGGAGCTGGCCAAAACAAACCGCAATGCAAGGCTATGTATTGCTATTTGAAGAAGAATTTCTTTTTTCATTCTTTAACGATAAACAGTTTATAAACAAATTCAGGTATCTGAAACATGGCCGTACTTCTCCGTTGATACGGCTTAACAAAAAGCTCTTTAAAAACGTTATAGGATACCTTGAGCAAATAAACAATGAAATCCAACTGGGCGTGAGCAGCAGCGAACATGTGCTCCGGGCATTGGTCTATCTGATCCTGGCATTGCTTGAACGGGCAGAGATTGTACAGGTTAAGACGATCAACACCACCACGAAAGAAGAACAAGCCAACAGGCATATTCAGGCTTTCGTACAATTGGTAGATGAACATTATTTAAGATCTCATGATGTTCAGTTCTTTGCCGACAAACTTTTCATAACGGCCAATTATTTAAACAGGATGACGAAAGAGTATTTGGGGGCAACGTCCAAATCGTTTATACTTAATCGGGTTATTCAGGAAGCAAAAAATTTACTCAACTACACCAGCCTATCAGTTGCGGAAATCAGCAATCAATTAAAATTTGAAACGCCGAACTACTTTGTCCGTCTTTTCCGAAAGTATGTGAGGATGACACCAAAACAATACCGTGATAAAACATAAAAGTTCACAAAAAGAGAACTTTGATGTTTAATTATTAATTTGGTTAATTCTTCTTGAAGTAAACGTGGTGATCAAAACGTTAAGAGCGAATAATATCGAAGTGGTAGCCGTGCATAATCAAATGCTGAATGATAAGCCACATATGATATTTCTGCATTATTTGGGAACCGGCCCCGCATTGGAATTGGCTAAAGCGTTCAGGTCTGCTTTGGATGAATTGGGTAAGAAACAAGCAAGTATGGGTGGTATGAAGATGTGATCTTCCGAGATCAGGTGGTGTTGTAATTAGTTACATTTTAGCAACATTCGCCATTTAAGCCGACCATATAAAGCTATATGAATCTACTGCATTATAACTATTTAACCACAGATTATCAGGGATATGAATTCTACAGTGAAGGGCGAAAAGAAAGCATAAAGAAACTGGTGACATTCGCAATGATCCAGGAAGAACCGGTGATTTACAATTTAGCATTCGGAGATGCCGATCCGGAAACAGGTTTGATGAATGATTCGGTCACAAGTAATAATGAAGATAGAGATATCGTTTTGGCAACAGTCGCTAACACAGTTAGTGCCTTCTGTGATCATCACGGAGATCATTTCATCTATGCTAAAGGAAGCACACCTGTAAGAACAAGACTTTATCAAATGGGTATTAATGGTATAATAGATGAGATTAGTGTTGATTTCAACGTATATGGAGTTATAGGAGATACTGCATATGTATTTGAGAAAAATGTAAACTACGAGGCATTCTTGGTGAAGAGGAAGTAAAGTTGTAACTTTGATAGTAGAAAAAAGAAAGGAGTTATTATGCCAGCAATTAAGAAAGCAGATACTAATATTAAGTATAGTGGTGGTGCTACTGTAGTATCAGGATTAAAGAGCCATGCTAATGATCCTTTTGTTGTTAAAAAGAACGAAGAAGCGAAGATCGCTGTAAGCAAACTGGCTTTACCAAGCACGGAAAAGAAATAAGCATCTTTAAAGATCAAAATACAAAGGGCTGGAATTATCCAGCCCTTTTTTGTTATCTATTAACCTAATTTTCCCCGATGTTATGTAAACCTTTTACCCGGTAATGTGTCCAACTCAATTGTGAACGCAGTGCGTTCACAATTGGAAAGAGCCTGTAAAATTGCCGGAAGTGGTTTAAATTCCTTGCTGAAAAAGCACTACCGAACTTAGGTAGCAACTGTTCCGAAATAAAAGGATCTATCAGATCACACCAGGCGGTTTGGTGAAATAGCGGCACGGATGCCGGCTATATCACGGAACGTGTTAAGTGAACAACTGAAGGAACTGGAAGAGGATGGGTTAATCAATCGCGAGCAATTCAAGGAAATCCCTCCACGCGTAGAATATTCTTTAACCGAGTTGGGTAAGCGTCAGGCCTTTATTTCATTGTTCCCGCAGCCAAAATGTTTTTCATGGTGGCGTTGTGATACTCAACAATGGTATTGAGGGTATGCTCGGAGTCTTTGACGCCGGCAAAAAGGTTTTTCAAGACTTCGGCAGTGATCACTTTCTTTTGTAATTGAAGGTCGTGATAATAGCCGGCCATCATGCCACGCAGTTGTTCCAGGTGCGAATTCAACTGCTTCAGCTCATCATTTTTAGGTCGGGCTAACCCTTTTGCCTCATTCCAGTCGTCGGCATGGACCTGGCGTTTTAATGCCACTTCCGAGCGGCTTTTGTTAACGACTATCCGCATGTAAATAGCTAATAATCAGTTCTTTCCACGGTTTTCCCTCAGTGCGAAGTGAACCCCGAATGTGTTGCTTGTTCTCATTTGCTGAACGTTTTTAAGATGATTAAAAAAATGTTTTGGACTGTTATGGCCAAAACTGTTCACCGGAAAGAAAAAAAAGTGATCTAAATGCGTCCTTTTTAGTCTAAATTTAAATGATGCAATTATCTGTACATCAGTAGGTTAGACCTTTTTTGGTGAACAAATCTAAAAAATGGATTCTGTTCACCTTATTGTTCACATAAAGCGAGGAATAGTATGTACTGAAAAGGATTTGAATAAAACAAAAAACCCTGTAAATGAGACATTTACAGGGTTTTGATACTTCGTGGTATCGCATTTCGTCGGGATGGCAGGATTCGAACCTGCGGCCTCCACATCCCAAATGTGGCGCGATACCGGGCTACGCTACATCCCGTTCCGATTGGGATTGCAAAAGTAGGATTTTAAATTAAGTTACAAAACTTTTTTTGAAACATTTTGCGTTGGTCGCTCTAACAAATTCATTTGCAAAAACTTAGCTGTGATAATATTTTTTGGACTAAGCTTATTTAGCGTCATTTGCTTTATTTATACTTAAAATACTACAAATGTAGTATTGATGGGCTGTTTAATTTGCTGTCACTTTATGCCAACATATAACTAATGCAGTAATCAAAAATATTAAATAAGATCTTTCTACCGGGGGGTGTTAGTGAAAGCTCGGTGTCCAGCGATGGCCCGGGCTTTTTATTTTACCTTAACCAGTTGATTCCGTAGCCTTTAAACCATTGGACTGTGTTTGTAAGGGTATTAATCTAATTTAATACTCAAGAATTTAATCTGTTCAAAGTTTTACGGAATTAGTTGGCTGTAATTTCAGAACAAGGTGATCAACAGGACCGGAATATCCACTCGCATTCCATACGGTTCGCGACCTGCCGGAACTATTGATCGCCGGGCGTGAGCGTCAATACTTGCAGTCGTTTTTAACTATCGCATATTCAACACCGGCGGTATAGGGCGGCAAGACCTGTAGGTGTTCACCGAAGCCTATTCTGCACCCGGGGCAATTCGCGCAGGACTCGAAGTATATCGCGCTTTTGATCAGGATGTCCTGGATAACGAGGAAATCCTTAAGCAAAAAGGTAAGCTTTCAATACCCGTATTGGCTGTGGGCGGAGAAATTAGTACGAGTGGATCGCTGATGGAGGGTATGATGAATGAGGTAGCAGACAACGTTACTGCAATTAGAATAGCCAGAACCGCACACTGGGTGGAGGAAACCCTGAAGATTTTTTATCTGCATTTCTCGCATTTATTATAAAATAAGCACATACTTGTAAAATTGAATCACTGGTTATGAAAAGTAAATACCACGTTTATCAGATCAATTCCTTTACTAACGAAGCCTTTACCGGAAACCCTGCCGGAGTTGTATCCAATGCCAACGGGCTTACGGAAGCTCAAATGCAGTTGATTGCAAGGGAGATGAACAATTCGGAAACTGCTTTTATTTTTCAGCCCGAAACCAAAGATGCCGGTTACGATGTAGAAGTTAGATTTTTCACCCCGACAACAGAAGTTCCTATCTGCGGACATGCCACCATTGCTGCCCATTACGTACGGGCGTTAGAGAAAAAGGCTTTACCAGGACAAACCTTTTTCCAAAAAACAAAGGCGGGCATTTTGCCGGTTGAGATAATTGGCGATGAAGAAAACATCAGGATAAAAATGACGCAGGGGCAGGCAAGTTTTAGAACGATTGCATTTACCGACCAGCAATCAATTCTACAGGCGCTTGGCATAACCGAGGATGAAAGGGACGCAAACTGCCCCATTCAGATCGTATCCACCGGCCATTCAAAAATTATGATTGGGATAAAATCCAGGAATAAATTAAATCAACTTTCGCCGGAACTTAATGAACTGGTTCTATTGAGTAAAAAACTTGATTGTAACGGGTTTTTTGTTTTTTCCTTTGATTCTGAGGACCCGCAAATTTTGACATATGGGAGAATGTTTGCACCCGCAATAGGTATTGCCGAGGATCCCGTCACCGGAAATGCCAACGGCCCATTAGGTGCGTACCTGGTGGAAAACAAAATTGTTCCACATAATGGAAGAAACTTTTCGTTTATTGGCAAACAAGGGGAGGCCCTGAAACGGCCGGGTACCGTAGCCGTTAGTGTCGGAATTTTGAATGATCACCCCGTAAAAATTGAAATAATTGGAAATGCCGTGAGCGTTTTTAAAACCACCATTGAAATTTGATTGGTTATGCAAAAGTATTATGAATACTGATACCACACCAAAAACAAACAATCGATTTTTTTTAAATAGATAAGTATTAAAAAGGGGAACCAGATGAGATATCAAGGCTTGTAAGCACAAAAGTAGATTACAAGTTTATCCAATACCAGGAGCTGTTAAAGCGGTAATGTTCAGTACGAAAGTTTTTGTCCCAGCCAGCCAGTGGTACGCAGAAACTGTTCCCAACTGAGGCTATCCGGATTTATTTGGCGGCTCCATAGCAAGTCGCGATCTTTCCTAAAATAGCCATATTCAACTGCGTATTCTGCCATCCCCATAATTTCATCCACTAAAAGCTCATTTGAAATAAAATCGGGGAAATGATGGAGAAAATCCTCCCGGCTAAATGCGGAACTGTATTCAGCTTTCTTGCCGGTTACCCGGATAAAAGTTTCAACCATTTCGCGGGGTGAGATCATATCGCCAATTACCGGCAGGGATTTGCCTGAGTACTTACCCGGATCAGAAAGGATTTCCAAAACAGCCGGACCTGTGGCTGTAAGCGGATCAACAAATGGCGCAGGGAAGTCCTCCGGTAAATAAATTGGAAATACAAGTTTATCGCCCTGCTTAACAGGAGTGTAAAACTCTATTAAATTGGTGTAAAAAAAAGCCATGTAGATAAACGAGCTCATAACCGGTAGCGTACGAATGTATTCCTCTATTTTTGCTTTGTCTGTAAAATGTGGCGCGAACTTTTTTCCTCCCGTAATTTGATCTGCATTTTCCAGGCTGCTAAATAAAATATGCCGCACGCCGGCTTCGGTCGCCGCGTCTGCTAACTGTTTACCCAGCGCAAACTCGTGAGTTGCCGGAGGAGCGATGCCTGGCGTCATCATGAACAAGCCTTCCGAACCACGGAATGCTTCTACAAATTCTTTTTGATAGCCCACGTCGAGTGGCAATGGCACTAATTCAACTCCCTGCGCTAAAAGGCTAACCGCCTCAGGTGAATCAACCCGGCGCGTGAGGCCGCGTACACGATACCGGCCGCTTTGAAGCAAGGTGCGAGCTACACTAAGCCCTTGTTTACCCAAAATACCAACTATGGTGATAAGTGGTTTATCTCCTTTTTTCATTATCTGCTGATCCTTTAAATTGATTGTCATGTCCACTGTTTTTAAATAAAATGCAACTATAAAAAGTATAGTTGCAAAACTATTTATAGTTGAATAAATTTGCAATAACTATCCATTTGGATAGCGTGATCAAATGAATGGTATGAGAATAGAATGTAAAAGCGATCTTATAAAAGTCAGGAATAAATTATACCCCTGTACGCTGAGTATAGCCATGGATCTGGTTGGCGGAAAGTGGAAAGCGGTTATGCTATATCATTTAAAAGGGGATAGTAAAAGATACAATGAGCTTAGAAAGGAAATGCCTGGTGTTACCGAACGGACATTGAGTTTGCAATTAAAGCAATTGGAGGAGGATGGTTTGATTTTGAGGCAGGTGTATGGCGAAAAGCCACCTATTAAAGTGGTTTACAGTTTAACTGATTTTGGTAAGTCTTGCATTCCGGTACTTGATGCAATTACCGGTTGGGGCAATCAGATAGCTTTACAAAAAGGTGAGTTTATCAAAGGATCTTAAATGCGTTCCTCAGTGGCTGCGGAAACCAGCTAACGGCCTGGTCGTCCCAAAATTCTAAGTCCTCATAAAACATATCTGAAGGGAGCGGACCAGAAGATGGGTGATAAATTAAAAGCGGCTTGAAAAAGTTTAACGCTGGCTGAGCCCGGTGCAGTTCGATGCCGGCCTGTTGAAAATCGCTGTAACTAAGTTCACCCAGGGTATTCATAAAATACGGGCGATACGCGATAAATGAATTCACCAGGTATTTCTGCGTTGCGCGGAAAATTAGTAAATTAAATTATCGTGAATTCGCAGTAAATAATTAATAACAGCTCATGTTTACCCTAAACATGACTGGATGAAAAAAACTTTGATTTTTATTTGCTGCAGTCATTTACTACCGCTTGAACTTGTTGCGATGAAAATAGGTGATACGGATACCCTCGCCGGCGGATCAACTTCTAAATGAATAATACCTTAAATTGAGGATATATAAAATATGCTAATATTTTTAGTATAATTCATTCTTTTTTACATTTTTTTCTTCACTTTTGCTTTGATGAGAAGTAAGTTGTTCGACGAGCGGCCTAAAACGGCCAAAACTGGTGCGGAAAGATGGGTTCGCATATTGCCGGATAAGGGTGATGGCTATCAGCTTTATGATGCTTTACAGGAACGCTTTATCGGCCGCATCCTTTTCGATACCGATGACAATTGGATCTACGATGGCGAAGTACTGAACATAACTGAACAGGAAGACGTAGCTGGTTTTATTAGCGGCAATCAGAAAGAAATGGATAATTTGATCAGAGGCCTATGAAAAAGAACGTTGATTTTGAGCTGACAACCGTTGAAAAGCAAAAATTAAAAGAACAGAAGATCACTCGGCGGATGCTGCGCGACTACGCGCCTGATGAGATCGCGGCTTTACTGGGCGCTTCACCGCAACGTGCCAAAGAACTGGCCGCGTTGGCTGAATTTCAAAGTATTCCGTCGCTGGGGATCGGCTTTGCCAAAGAGCTGATCACGCAGGGTTATTACTCACTGGCGCAATTGAAAGGAAAAAGCGCGGTGGAATTGTTTGACGCCTATGAAAAGCATTGTGGCTGCTGGGCGGACCCCTGCGTGGAAGACTCCTACCGCCTGCTTGTTCACTATATCGAGCATCAAGATGAAACTAAGCGCTGGTGGAATTTTACGAGCGAGCGTAAAGCTTACCGTAACCGGTACGGCTTTCCACCAGACCGGCCAATGACCGCCTGGTACGAAACCGACAAATACGCAAAGATGAAAGTTGACAAGAAAGGATAAAAATGGAGCAATTGTGATTTTTTCCAGAAGGCAGGCAAAGTAAGGGGGCGTCTTCCTGATTATTTGAGATACCTTCCCGGGCTGTTCAGGCAAGAAAAAGGTAATTTCCTTCTCCAGCAATTTATTGCGGACGCGTGAACGCCGGAATTAAAAAAACAATAAACTATTCTTCTATTACTATGACTTTTCTGAAAACCAATTTGCAAATGGTTCCATCTTATACATATGATCAAATGTGTTTCTATCTGGGTACTTTTGTTGCTTACCCCAATGTAATGCTGCCGCGCCTTTTTTGATAGGTAGTAGCTTATTTACGGCAAGATGTTTCTTTATATACCATACTCCCACGCACTTTGATATGCGCCACCCTGTTCGGCATATTTTACCATATCGGCATAAAAGGGCAGGCGGGTGATGGTGGCGCTATCGCCAACGATCACCAGTTTTTTTCGGGCGCGGGTCATGGCTACATTTATCCGGCGGATATCCGAGAGGAAACCAATCGTGCCCTCGGTATTGCTCCTGGCCATGCTGATATATACCACGTCGCGCTCTTGTCCCTGGAAACTATCAATGGTATTAATACTTATTTTATCCGCGTGGACGTATAGGGGAGAGGCCTCAAACAGTTCTTTCAATAACCTTACCTGGCTTTTATAAGGGGATATAACAGCAATGGAAGGGAAATCAATATTGTGTTCTTTCAGTTTTTCGGCAAGATTGTCTAAATGTTTAAATACAAAAGCGGCCTCATCGGGGTTAACCGTACTGGTGCCATCTGCTTTTTCATCAAAGCCACAGCCGGCTGTATCTACAAAACTCATGGGCATATCGCCCGCGAACAAAAGGTGCCCGGCTACTGATGCGTTTGCTTTTAAGCGGCTGCCATAAAATTCAGCTGAAGAAAAGCCCATAATGGCCTCGTTCATACGGTATTGTTCCTCCAAAAGCGTAACCGCGCCGGGGTGACGAATGGCGGATTTCTCCAGCAGGGTAGTGCTTAGTCCATTTTTTGCGGCCTTGTCCGATTTAATGGTTGGGGCTAACTGGAAATGGTCGCCGGCCATGATAACTTTCTCTGCTTTCAATATCGGGATCCAGCAGGCGGGTTCCAGCGCCTGGCCTGCCTCATCAATTACCACTGTATGATACTTTTTATCGCGTACGGTATGGTGATTGCAGCCAACAAGGGTAGCGGTAATTACCTGTGCTTTTTCCACCAGGTCGTCAATAATGAATTGTTCAATTTTGCCCACATCTTTTATAATGCGATGCGCTTCATCAAATAATGCTTTGCGTTGGTCGCGCTCGCGTTTGCCAAAACTGCGTTTATACTGATGCGCCATGTTTTTATAACCCGCAGCCTGTTTTTTTAACTGCTTTGCGTCTTTCATATAACTGTGCGCCGCCATTTTGCTATCGAGGGTTAAAGCAGTCAGCTTTTCAGATACCCTGGCCGGGTTGCCTATCCGCAGTACATTAAGCCCTTCTATAGCCAATTTCTCACTCAGCAGATCTACCGCCGTATTGCTAGGCGCAACTACCAATATTTGTTTTTCGTTTTGTTGAATGAGGTGTTTTATTGCCTGTACAATGGTGGTAGTTTTACCCGTACCGGGGGGGCCGTGCACAACGGCAAGTTCGTTAGCCGCAAGTATTTGTTGCACGGAGGCAGCCTGTGATGGGTTTAAATTTCCTGATGTTACCTCGCTTATTTCTGCCGAAAATGTTGGTTCATCTTTACCCGTTAAAACGCGGATCAGCTTACCCTCTGGTTTATCGCTTAACGCGGATGCTTGCTTTAAAGCGTCCTGCATCTCGTCGTAGCTATTGTTATCAAAAAGCAATTCCACACCCAGTTTGCCATCGCGCGACCAGTCGGGCAGTTCATCAGTAAATAAGGTGATCTTCAGCCTGTCGCCGCCCTGGTAGGCGATGGCACCCTCCACGCGGTCGGTACCGGCATTGTGGTTAGAGAACAAAACCGCCGGTGCGCCAAACCTGAATTGATGCGAAAGGTCTTTATGCGTGGTCCGTTCAAGTTCAACGGTTATGTAATCGCCACGACTTGGCTCCGATCCGCGGATGGCGATAGGATACCAGGTGATGCCGGCTGCGCGCCTATCCGTAACGGAGCTGCTTTGGGTGAGTTTTAAATAAGCGTCCCGGTCTTCCTCGCGTTCAGTTTTCAGTAGATGCAGCAGGTTTTTAAAATAGTCCATCGGGGGCAAAGGTAATTAAACCGTTGTTGCAATCTCCATTTGAGGTCGATACCCATTCCCAAAAGCGTTCACCACCGAGCGCGGTGTTAACACATTTACAATTTGGTGTATTGGAAATGCTACCGCCTTCTCATATCCATCGGGCGACCAGCGATACAATTGCTTATCAGCCAAAAGATAAGCTGCGTTTGCAATTTCAATAAAAGTACCACCTGGTAAATCGTTGATATCAGCTTCAAAAGTTACTTTGCCATTGTCGCGGTTTATGCGCTCGCTGTGCAGTATTTCATCTATTTTGCCGATCAGTACATTAGCCGGGAAACCGTACTCCGGGTTTCCTGCCAGCCAGGCTGCCTTAAAGCGTTTGGCATCTTCGCGGCGGCATTCAAAACATGGGCGGTGGCCGGCAGAAAATGCAGTGGCCTCGTCAAGGAAAAACAATTCGGTCCACAGGTTTGGCGCCATTATCTCGCGGTGTCTTCCTTTAAATTGCAGCAGGCAAATGATCCAGGCCCTGTGCTTAAAAGGCCTCAGAATAGTTTTGCCCTTGTTATGCAGTTGCCCGCGGTTACCCAGCCAGGCCCCGCGGGCACTTGTTTTGATAATGTCGCCATGCGGATCAACACGGTTTTGCAGCATTGTTAATATAATTTGAAGATAAGTCCCGATTATTTTTAAACACCGGCAATATACTAAATAAATTAGTATTAGCTTTGCCGTTATCATGAGCACGATGAACCCGGCAATGCAGCTGGCAAACGACTATCTGGAAAGTACAAACACCATTGTATTTTTAACAGGGAAGGCCGGCACCGGTAAAACCACCTTTTTACAGCAGCTTAGGCAGACTTCAAAAAAAAAATTAGCGATAGCGGCACCCACCGGGGTGGCCGCCATAAACGCCGGTGGCATGACTATTCACTCACTGTTCCAGATCCCGTTCGGGCCGCTTATTCCAGCCGGTAATGATAACCCCGAACTGCATTATAACGATGAGAAAAAAGAGCTTTTAGACAGCCTGGAGCTGCTGATCATAGATGAGGTAAGTATGGTAAGGCCCGATGTGCTCGACCAGATAGACCTGATCCTACGGAAGATTAAAGGCTCGCCTTATCCTTTCGGCGGTGTGCAATTGCTGCTCATTGGCGATCTTTCGCAACTAAGCCCCATCATCCGCGATGAGGAATGGCGCATCTTGAACCGTTACTACAAAACGCCTTATTTTTTCAGCAGCCTGGTGATGCAAAAGGCCAGTTATGTGCGGATAGAGCTGGATCATGTATACCGCCAAAAAGAACAGGCTTTTGTGGATATCCTTAACGAGGTGCGGAATCAAACCATTAGTCCGCAAAATTTGGCGCTGCTTAATGCCCGCCACCAGCCCGGTTTTCGCCCTACAGCCGAGGAGCCTTATATCACTTTAACTACCCATAACAGCATCGCGCAGCAACTGAATAATGAATTTGTGGAAGCGCTGGCCGGTGAAGAATTTGAATTTACCGCCACCATACGCGGTGATTTCCCAAGGGATGCTTATCCTACAGAAACTAACCTGAAGCTGAAAATAGGCGCGCAGGTAATGTTTGTAAAGAATGACGGCTCTGCCGAAAAGTTGTTTTACAATGGCAAAATAGGAATGGTAACCCGGATAGAAGGTAGCACCGTTTTTGTACAAAGCGGGCACGAAAGCCGCGAAATAGCTGTGGAAGCGGTAGAGTGGAACAATGTGAAATACCAGATAGAGGAGGAGCAGATCAACGAGACTAATGCCGGTAGTTTTGCACAGATCCCGCTAAAGCTGGCCTGGTCTATAACCATCCATAAAAGCCAGGGACTGAGTTTTGACAAGGCCATTATAGATGTTTCGGAGGCATTTGCGCACGGGCAGGCCTACGTTGCGCTAAGCAGGTGCCGAACGTTATCGGGCATGGTGCTACGCAATCCTATATCCGCTCAAAATATTATAGGCGACCCGGCTGTAGCACATTTTAATAAAAGCGCAGAAGCCATTAAACCAGATGGTCTCAGCCTGGAACGCGATAAGGAACGGTACCGGCATTTCTTGCTGGCTGAATTATTTAATTTTAATGGCTTAAAAACAGGCATAAAGGGCTTTGAATTTTTAGTGCCCGGCCTGCAACAAGACGTGTTGGAGGTGGCAGAAAAGTTTATGCGGCGGGCAGAAGTTGTTGATGCCGACAGGATACAAAAAGCCGCGGCTTATTTCCTGGATAAACTAACCCTGGCTACCGAAGGTTTGCACCGGCAGATGCCCGGCTTTATAGGTCAATCTGTAGAAAAAGCAGCTAAGACTGATAAATTGATGCAGTGGATAATGGCCAGGATAGCGTTAATGGCGTATTTTTCGAAAGCGATTTTTACAGGCGATGCTTACCTGGAACAAAAGAAAACAGCCCATGCAGAGTCAATTGCAGATAAATCGCGCTCTTACTTAAAGGCGCTTAATGCCAAACCCAACGAAGATTTTTATGTGCAGTTGCTTACCTGGCGAGATACAAGAGCCGCAAGTGACCGGGTAATGCCAAGTATGGTGCTGTCTGAGCAGGCTGCAGCCACCATCGCCGAAAAGCTGCCTGCAACGCTGAAAGCGCTTAGCAGCATCAAAGGTATTGGCCCGCAAAAGGCAAGCATATACGGTTCCGATCTGATCACCATGATCAGGGTTTATCAGCAAGAGCTGGCAGGTATAGATACCGAGCAGGGGAGTTTGTTTTAACCAAATCTGGTTTATTGTCCCCACTATTTTGCGGTCTTTAACAGCTTGTGCCTCTGTAGCATTATAAAGTGCTGGCCCCAAGAGCCCTCATTGCCTACTTTTCATCAACTTGTAATATTTTTTTTGATTTTGCCAACCAGCACGGCTGTTTCAGCAAAAAGTCGTATTTTTAAACCATCTTATCGTCGCAAATAGGAGCAGGGCAAATAATTAACAAAAAGCGTATGAGTAGCATTCATAATAAAGATATCGGCACAAAACAAAAAGCGCTTGCCATTAACCTCGACCCAACAATTTACGGCTCCTTTGCCGAAATTGGCGCAGGGCAGGACGTTGCCGCAAATTTCTTTAAAGCCGGCGCATCATCAGGCACTATAGCCAAAACCATGTCGGCCTATGATATGATCTTCTCCGACGCTATTTACGGCGCGCAGCAAGGGAAACGCTATGTTACCGAGAATCGACTGATATCTATGCTGGAGCGCGAATACGGCTTGCTGATAGAGCGGCTGGAAGAGCAGCGCGGTAATAACACCACCTTTTTTGCATTTGCAGACACCGCTTCGGCGCTTAACTATCATAAAACAAATGATGGCCACGGCTGGATGGGCGTACGCTTTCAGATGGAGCCTAACGGGCTGTTTAATGATGTGGTACTGCACGTAAAATTACTGGATAACGATAATAACCTGCAACAGCAAGCGGTAGGTATATTGGGCGTAAACCTCATATATGCCTGTTTTCATTATAACGATAATCCATCGGTATTTTTGCTTTCGCTGATGGATGAGCTATCTAAAGAACGGATCCAGATAGATATGATCCGTTTTGAGGGGCCAAACTTTACCAAGGTAGATAACCGCCTGATGAGTTTGCACCTGGTGAAATACGGTTTTTCTGACGCGGCGGTATTTGGCCCGGACGGTAAAAACCTGCAACCATCGGAGGTGTTGTATAAAAAACATATCGTGGTGATCCGTGGGCGTTTCAGACCCATCATTAACGTGCATTTGGATATGCTGAACACTGGTGTTAAGCAGTTTATGCAGGAACCCGATGTGGATAAGGAAAATGTAATAGTAGTTACCGAACTTACCCTACAGGCACTTAAAGAACGCAATGCCGCCGATTCCGCCGAAATAGACGAGAAAGACTTTTTAGATAGGGTGGATATCCTTTGCTCGCTTGGGCAAACGGTACTGATCTCTAACTTTCACGAATATTATAAACTGGTGGCCTATTTGTCTAAGATCACCAAATTGAAGATGGGGGTGGTATTGGGTTATCCCAACCTGGAGTATATTTTCTCTGAAGAGCATTATAAGGACCTTGCCGGCGGCATCCTCGAATCCTTCGCAACGCTGTTTAGTCGTAAAGTAAAGCTATTCATCTACCCAACGCTGCGCGATGGGGTGATTTGGAACTGCCTGCGCTTTTACCCGCCACCACATTTGATTGATCTTTACCGCTACCTGATAGCCAATAATAAGATAGAAGACATCAGGCATTACAAAGAAAGCAACCTGCACGTACAAACGGATAGGGTGCTGGAACTGATCAAAGAAGGAATTGCCGGTTGGGAAGAATTTGTGCCCACTGAGGTAGCCGCCATGATAAAAGACCGCTGTTTGTTTGGCTACCACTGCGATGTGCCTGTTTCTGAACCAGAAACCATCCCTGGCGTAGATAAGCAGATCAGCGAAGCGTAACGTAACTCAGATCAGGTTGTCTTGATGCCTTATTCCGCGCTTGGATAAACCAATTGCACCAGCCATACCTTATAAAATGAATTTACACTTCCGTTGCCTGCCGATGCATAATCGCAAAGGGTTACGCTTACGGGCGGAGCGCCGTTCTCGGTGTAAGACTCGGGGATGAAGCTGGCTTTGTATAGCATCAGTATGTCATCGCCCGTGGTGTTAGGGGCTTCGCTTAATGCTATGTAGCCGTTCGCGTCTTTTACGGGCTTTAAAACGGCTTCTATTGAAGGGCCGCCAAAGCGGGCATCCCTTGCTAAAATAACAGGGCCACGCATAATGGCAATGCTGTGGGCAGGGGTGAGGGTTTCTATCAGCCGACCACGCATATCCAGCTCAAGCGATATTTTATAACCATTGCTCCATTTGCGTTTTATTGTGGCATTGCTTCCGGGCTGCAGGTTTGTAATTGCTTCACCGTTTACACTTAGCTTCGTGTTTTTACTCCATGCCGGTATGCGGATGGCAACTTCAAATACTGCGGGTTTTGGCAAGGTAAGTTCCATTTCAATACTCCCGGACCTGGGGTAGATAGTGCGTTGGGTGAGCGTAACATCATCCCCCATGCATTTAAGTTTAAATGTTCCATCAGCAAAGTAGTTAACCTGTACACCTACTTTTGTAGTGGTAACCATTTGCAGCGGAATGTTGAACAAACCCCGCGGGCCGCTGGCTTCACAACAATTCAGGCCCATTCCGCATTGCTCGCTGCCGGCCAGGCGCTGCCCGTTTAATGGTGTGTACTTGGCCCAATTGGCCCCGTGCCCGTTCATGGAGCCTAAAAGGGCATTGTAATAAGTGCGCTCGGCCTCATCGGCGTATTTAGCTTGACCTGTAAGGCGCAATAACTGGCCGCATGGTTTTAGCCAGGTAACGGTTACGCAGGTTTCCTGGTAATGGTTTATAGGCGTACTTTGCAGCGCTTTGCCGCCAAACCACATCTCTGTAGAAGCGCCGGAACCGGCTATATTGATCTCGGTATCGCGGATGTTCGCCCAAACATCTTCCACCGCTTTTTTATAGGCCGGGTTGCGGGTAATGCGGTATAATTCCAGCAACCCCTCATAGCACGACATCATTTCGTAGGCTTTCTGCCCCTGTTCCGGGCTGTACCAGTTTTTTGGGCGGGGGAAACGTTCGCTCACATTTACGTTTGCCTTACTTATCAGTTGCGGACCTTCGGGTGTTTCCCATTGGCGAACGATCTCTAAGGCAAAATCAAGATATTTTTTATTGCCCGTGCAGTTATAAAGCAGGCAAATTGGCTCCAGTACTGATGAGGCCGCCATACCGCGGTAGTTCCCTTTGTTTACAATTAGGCCATCCTTTTTATTCAATTCGCTGATGAGGTTGTCGGCAACCTTTACGGCACTGGTTAAACTCCATTTAACTTTTGTAATATCGTAATAGGCCAGCAGCCCCAGCATGCAATATTTGCGGCCCCAAATGTCCCACTCTTCTAAACGGTGCGCTTCGGCATAGTTACCAATATAACCATCCGGCGTTTGGGTGGCCAAAAGCCCGGTTACCGCCTTATCCAATACGCTCTTCAGTTTTTTATCCGGATGGTATTGGTAGGCAAGCGCTGCCGAAGTAAACCATTTACCCCAAAACTCACTTTGCCATTGGCGGGTCTCGGTACGGTTTTCGGTTTTAAAGGGGGCTATCAGCCGGTCTATATCCTGGGCGAGTATGCGGTTGTCTACGGATTCCTGCATGCGCTTGGCGAGGTAATCATTCAGCTGTGCGGATAATGCGGGCGAGATGGCATCTGATACCGGCTGCAGTTTATTTGGCTGGGCAAAAGCGTCGGCACAAAAAATAAAAAGCGCCACAAGTAAGGTGCAGGTGATAGCTGTTAATTTTCGCATAGGCAGGGTTTAATAATTGGTTGGGGGAAAGGTTGTAAAACCTTCCGCTTAAAATTATAGATTTTTATTGGAATGGTTTATGTTAAGGTGTGGTGAACGATATTAAATAATAATTAAATCCTAAATGCTTTGTCGCGAAAGCAAATTTACCGCCGTATTATTGATTAAACACAAGCGCTATGAGATATGCTATTCTTATCCGTTACTGCCTGTTAGTTGCTTTTATAGCAATAAGCATCAGTTCCTGTAAAAAATCCGGAAATTATACAAAGTCGTTAATAGGTAACTGGAACGAACCGGCAATGCCGTCGGGGTTTAGACGGAATTTGGTGTTTTATAGCGATGGTACGTTTACTGCTGCATTTACTACCTACCCAAGCCCTTTATCGGGCGGGATCTCCTTCACAATTACTACAAGTTATTCAGGCACATTTACTGTTAAAGGCGATAGTTTGCTTACCAATATTACAACTATGGCAGAGCAGGAAAATACAAGTACGCCGGTTACCTCGCCGTCTACCCAAAAACTTTACGAGTACGCCACCTTTAAAGTAAGCGGCAATACGCTGATGTTAAAGTATACTACCTATCCCGCAGATGCCCCGGTTGCTACCGAAGCCAAATTTACACGGGTATTGCCCGATTAACAAAAAACAATATGCAAACGAAAAATTCGGGTAACCTATTTTTTGATTAAAAGCTGGTAATAAATATATTAGCTTTCATGAAAGCCGCCAAAACCCCGCAACTTCTTGCAAATACGCCCGAAGTGGATGACTTTATGCAAAAGCTCGACCACCCGTTGAAAGATGTGCTGCAGGCACTAAGGGAAGTGATTTTGGCT
Organism: Mucilaginibacter sp.; assembly: GCF_039925265.1. GTDB lineage: Bacteria > Bacteroidota > Bacteroidia > Sphingobacteriales > Sphingobacteriaceae > Mucilaginibacter. The sequence goes on along the minus strand of NZ_JBDSZG010000034.1, from coordinate 238,318 downwards.
GCCGATACTGAAGTAGGGGAGCACATCAAATGGAACGCCCCAAGTTTTTTATATACAGGGGAAATGCCCTCGTTCGACCCTAAAGAATACAAGCGCCATATCATCGTATCAAATTTTTTCAAGCAGGATTGCATTAGGCTGGTTTTCCCAAGCGGGGCCAAGTTGAACGATACATTCGGAATGCTGGAAGGCGATTACGCCGACGGGCGAAGGATTGCCCATTTTTTTAGCCTGGCGGATGTAGAAGCCAGGAAACCCGCTTTGCAGCAGTTTATAAAAACCTGGCTTTCACTTTTGGATAAATAGCCCCACAAATTACACTCACGACCCTCAGTCACAAATGTGTTACACGGATTAAATTGCTTGTTAAAAGTATTAATCAGCAAGTAAAATTTATTAATATTAACTTTTACGTAAGTCTCTTTCAGTTAAGAGCTGCCCAATATTGCTTAACAAACAGAAATACAAATGATTAGATCATTAAAGAGTGCGTTAATGGTGCCCTCGCTGGCATTTATGACGCTTGCAGCTACCGCGCAAACGGCGGTAGGGCCAAAGCTGGTGGAGAAAGTAACCCGTAGGAGCACCGAACTGGTGATCCCGTATGAAAAATATGTATTGCCAAATGGCTTAACCATCATATTGGCAGAAGACCACTCAGACCCCCTTGTGCACGTAGATGTAACCTACCATGTAGGTTCGGCACGCGAGGAGATTGGCAAATCGGGTTTCGCGCATTTCTTTGAGCATATGATGTTCCAGGGAAGCGAGCATGTTGGGAATGGCGACCATTTTAAGATCATCACCGAAGCTGGTGGTACCCTAAACGGATCTACCAATCGCGACCGTACTAATTATTACGAGACAGTACCGGCTAACCAACTTGAAAAAATGCTTTGGCTGGAATCTGACCGTATGGGCTTTTTGCTGGATTCGGTAACGCAGCGCAAATTTGAAGTGCAGCGTGCCACGGTAAAGAACGAGCGCGGCCAAAATTATGATAACCGCCCTTATGGCCTGGCGGGCGAAGTAACCTCTAAAAACCTGTATCCTTACGGGCACCCATACTCGTGGTTAACCATTGGCTATATTGAGGAGCTGAACAAAGTAGGCGTAAACGATCTGAAGAACTTTTTTTTAAGATGGTATGATCCAAATAACGCAACCATCACCATTGGTGGCGATCTCAATTCAAAACAAACATTAGCCTGGGTTCAAAAGTATTTCGGCGGAATTCCGCGCGGACCGGTTGTTAAAAACGCATCGTTCCCGGCACCGGTTTTAACGGCAGACAGGTATGTTTCTTACGTAGACAACTACGCTAAACTACCTTTGCTGTCTATCACTTATCCCGGTGTAAAAATTTACAGTAAGGATATGTCTCCGCTCGATGCTTTATCAGAGATTATTGGCCAGGGCCGTAACTCTATCTTTTATAAAAACTTTGTAAAAACACGTAAGGCTGCGCAGGCTTCCATGAGTTCGTCAAATACCGAACTTGCGGGAGAGATCACCATTCGGGTACTGCCATTCCCGGGGCAAACCCTGGCCGATGCGCAAAAGCTGGTTGCCGAATCGCTTACGGAGTTTGAAAAAACCGGCGTAACCGACGATGCACTCACCCGTTTCAAAGCAAGTGCCGAAGCTAATTATATCAACAGTTTGTCGAGCGTGAGCGGCAAGGTATCTGAATTGTCACAGGCACAATACTTAACCGGCAACCCTAACCAGATAGGCCGCGAACTGGCCGATATCCGCGCGGTAACCAAAGAGGATGTGATAAGGGTTTACAATCAATACATCAAAGGTAAACCAGCTGTAATTTTAAGCGTATTGCCAAAAGGCGGTACCATTGTAGCGGCAGCCGCCGATAACTATACTGTAAATACCGCTGGCTACAAAGCGCCTGATTATGGTTACAACGGCCTGGTTTACAAAAAAGCCAAGGATGGCTTTAACCGTACCGTTAAACCGGGTGTGGGTCCAAACCCCTCTATCAAAGTTCCGGCTATTTGGAGCGCTACCACCGCAAATGGCATCCAGATCATCGGCACCCAAAACCGCGAGATCCCGTCTGTATCTATGCAAATGTCTATAAAAGGCGGCGGCATGTACGCGGTTAGCAACCCGGCTAAAGCGGGTGTAGCAGGCTTTGTTGCCCGGATGATGAACGAGGATACCAAAAACTACACTGCCGAGCAATTTAATTCGGAGCTTGATAAGTTAGGTAGCAATATTTCCATTTTTGCAGGTAGCGACGAGATAGCAATAAGCGTATCATCGCTCACCAAAAACCTGCCTAAAACGATGGTGCTGCTACAGGAACGCCTGTACAACCCCAAGTTTACACAGGATGCTTTAGACCGTATAAAAAAGCAAACCTTAGAAGGTTTTAAACAGGCAAAAACACAACCGGCGGGTGTTGCATCAACCGTTTATAACAAGATACTTTACGGCACCGATAACGTGCGCACCTATTCAACAGGTGGTAACGAGGAAACTGTCGCGGCTATCACGCTGAAGGATGTGCAGGATTATTACGACAAATATTTTACCCCGTCGCAAACTAAAATTGTGATAGTAGGCGATGTTAACGAAGGTACCGCAAGGGGTAACCTGGCATTCCTGAATACCTGGGCAGATAAAAAAGTTACCATCCCAACCCCGGCAGAAGGTAAAACCTTTGATAAAACAACCCTTTACCTGGTTGATATTCCTAACGCTGCCCAATCGGAGATCCGCATTGGTTATTTAGACAAGCTGAATTACGATGCAACCGGCGATTACTACAAACTGGGCATTGCCAACTATATTTTAGGCGGCGCGTTCAACAGCCACATAAACCTTAACCTGCGCGAGAAAAGAGGCTGGACCTATGGCGCGCGCTCGGGCTTTAGCTCAGGCAAATACGGCGGCGACTTTACAGCTTCGGCGGGTGTATTGGCTACCGCTACAGATAGCTCTGTTGTGGAGTTTATGAAAGAGATTCGCAACTATCATGCAAATGGTATTACGCCGGAAGAATTGAAGTTTACCCAAACTTCCATCGGCCAAAGCGACGCACGCCGCTATGAAACCAATGGGCAAAAAGCGGCCTTCCTGTCGCGCATATTGGAGTATAACCTAAAACCAACTTATGTTGACGAGCAGAACAAGATCCTTTCTGCAATTACCCCGGCTGAGGTAAACCAACTTGCCGCCAAATACCTAAATACCGATAACATGATTATCCTGGTGGTAGGCGACAAGGCAAAGATATTACCGGGCCTGCAAAAATTAGGTTACCCCATTGTAGAGCTTGATGCCGATGGTAAACTAAAGCAATAAGTAAACGCATTATAATACCGAAGCCGCCTTTAAATTTTTTTAAAGGCGGCTTTTTTATTACCGTGTTTTCACCCGTTATACTTCCGTGTTTTGCCGCTTGTTATATTCCTTAAAGTTGTTGAGATTTATATTTCTTTACATCCAACCTAATTAAAAACCTGTATGCCAGTCGGTTCAGCCGTTGGTGTGCGCAAAAACTTTACTATCATGAAAACAAAATTTGGCTTCACCCTGCTAACCATTGCAGAATTTGATGCCTGGCTTAACAGCCTGCATTTGGCCCGCACCATTTTAACTGTGCAGGAGCACCATACCTACAGCCCATCGTACAGCCAATTTAATGGCAACAACCATTTCGAACTGCAGCAGGGCATGAAAACTACCATGTAACGCACAACGGCTGGAGTGATATTGCCCAGCAGTTCACCACGTTTCCGGATGGCACCATTATGACGGGGCGGCCTATGGAAGCTACGCCTGCCTGCATCCTCGGCCAGAACGCCCACGCAGTTTGTATAGAGAACCTGGGCAATTTTGATACCGGCGGCGATGCCATGACCACCGCTCAGCGCGATACCATTATACAAATGACGGCCAAGCTCTGCACCCGTTTTAATATCCCGGTGAACGATACCTGCGTGGTTTACCACCATTGGTTTAACCTGAGTACAGGCGAGCGTAACAATGGCACAAAAAATAACAAAACCTGCCCGGGCACCAATTTCTTTGGCGGTAATAAAGTGGCAAACGCCCAAGCCAATTTTTTGCCCTTGGTGGCTGCGGCCGGCCAGCCGCCGGTTCCGCCTGCGCCACCGGTTAACGCGCTGCTTAAATATGTTTGTGTTACGGCAAGCACTTTAAATATCCGTACCGGGCCAAATGCTGCCAGCCCCAAAGCAGCCGCTCCGGCTACCTTAGGGTCTATTTTGCGGGTGTACCAGGAAAATAATGGCTGGTATAAAATATCAGCCAGTCAAAACCAATGGGTTGCGGCGCAATATACTGCCGTCGTAACCCGGGCAACGGTTACAGCCAATTCACTAAACGCGCGAAGCGGGCCGGGCACCGGTTTCCCTAAAATAGGTGCTTATATTAAAGGACAGGAACTATTTATAGAGAAGGAAGAGAACAAATGGTGCAAAATAAGCATGGATAGCAAATGGGTCAGTAAAGATTATTTATCGTTTGCATAGCTTCGGCACTATTTAAAAACCGAATAAATTTTTTTGCCACCGGTTAAGAGGGCCACCATAATTAAACCGCCAATTAGTCCAAGAGCGAATTCTTTAATAACAGCGAGCAGGTGGGGGAATAAGTGGTGCAGGTACGCAATGTTATGCGCGAAAATACCACCTGCAACCAATATCAACGCAATGGTGCCGATAACGGCGAGCAGTTTTATCACAACCGGGAGCGATTTAACCAGCAACCCGCCGAGGGATGCAAGAAAGCCTTTATTGCCGCTGCGTTTTATTAACTGGTGCCCGGCATCGTCCATGCGTACAATAAGTGCTACGATGCCGTAAACGCCAATAGTTGCTATTAACGCAACGGCTGATACGGTTATGATCTGTATAGAAAGGCTTTTTTCTGCAACGGACCCAAGGGCGATGATAACGATCTCTACAGATAGGATAAAGTCAGTAGTAATAGCCGATTTTACCTTTATTTTTTCGGCATCGTTATCGTTTGTCTTGCTTTCCCCTATTACTTGTTGAGCGGTTTTTGGGTGATGGAAGAGGTATTCGATGATTTTTTCAACCCCTTCGTAAGCAAGGTAAAATCCGCCGAGGATTAAAATGTATTTGATGGCAACCGGAAAGAATATATTTAATAACAAGGCGATAGGAACAATGATCACCTTATTAATTAAGGAGCCTTTGGTGATGGCCCATAACACGGGTAATTCTCTTGATGATAAAAACCCGGTAGCTTTTTCGGCATTTACGGCCAGGTCGTCGCCAAGTATGCCGGCTGTTTTACGGGCCGCTACTTTGGTTGTAATGGCAACATCGTCCATTAGGGCAGCTATATCATCTAAAATCGCAAAAAAACCTGATGCCATTGTTGTTTTGTATTTGGGTTGCCATGTAAACCCGGTTTAACGGTATTAGTTTAAATTTTGTCTGTAATATTCCTAATAAGTTATCAGAAAGAGTCAATAAACGTCAATTTAAATATGGAAAAAATAAGAAAACGCATCATTACCTGCAGCGACGGCACCTGGAACAAACCCGGTGACATTGACGGGGGCGTGGATATTACCACCAACGTACAAAAGATATTTGAGGGCATTTGTAATGAGGACGGGGAGGGTATTAAGCAAATAAAGTATTACGATCAGGGCGTGGGCTCCACGGGGAGTAAACTGCGGCGTATTATTGATGGTGCCACCGGGTACGGGCTGGACGAGAATATACTGGATGCCTACAAATTCATCATCTGGAATTATGAGCAGGGCGATGAGATCTACCTGTTTGGTTTTAGCAGGGGTGCTTACACTGCCCGCAGCCTTGCCGGGATGATCCGCAAAGCAGGTTTGTTAAAAAACAACGACCTTAAACGGATAAAAGAAGCCTATGCTTTGTACCGCGACGCCGGCGTTAAGCCTGATGATGATAACGCGGTTGACTTTAGGAACAAATATAGCCAGCCCAATGCCAATGTGAAATTTATAGGCGTGTGGGATACGGTTGGTTCCTTAGGCATCCCGTTTATGGTGATGCAGAACACGAGAAAATACCAGTTTCATGATACCACACTGAGCAGCCATGTAGATTTCGCTTACCAGGCCCTCGCTGTAGACGAGCAACGAAAAAACTTTATGCCCACTTTATGGCGGGAGAGCGAAAATGTAGCCGAGAAAAACCCAAACCAAAAAATGGAACAGCGTTGGTTCCCGGGTGTGCACTCTAATATCGGTGGCGGATATCCTAAGGCTGGTTTAAGCGATGTTGCGCTTAAATGGATAATGGATAAAGCTGCGGACAGCGGCCTTGCATTTGAAAAAAAATACCTGGACGAAAAAATAAGGCCTAATAATGCCGATATGCTTTATAACTCTAACAAATTTCCTTTTTCGCTTTTAGGGAAATATGTGAGGCCAATAAAGGAGTTGCCGGACAGCAACGAAACCGTTGATGAGTCGGTATTTGAGCGTATGCTGCTCGATTTCAGGCCCGACCCATTGTATAAGCCGGCCAATGTAAAATCAATACATCAATATTCTACAAATTCTTCATCGGGGTAGCACCAAAGCCAACGCTCGCCCGGTTGGGCAGATGCTATTACGGGGTGTTGGGCGGCGTGGTAATGCTTGGTCATGTGTTGGTTTACCGATTGGTCGCAGCAAAGTGTTACGCCACAGCTTTGGCAGGTGCGCAGGTGAAACCAGGTTTGGTTATGCTTGATGCATTCTTCGCAAACCTGCTCGTTGCTTAGTTTTACTTCGGTTATGGCCTGCAGGTGCTGGCAAAGATTCGGGTCGTTCATGGGTAATATGTTATGCCTATAAAGATAATAATTGTACCGATAATTGCTTGCTACCCATGAAACGTCCCGATGGGGCGAATAGAATGAATTAGTATCCCATCGGGATACCTTATAGGTAGTAGAAAAATAAAGAAGCACAAACGCGTTCCATCGGAACGCTTTATGGGTCAAGTTGTTCCACGGTGAACCATGCTTGGAGAAACGAGCCATAAATTCATATGAGCTTCAAAATATTCCTAAAACGTTTCAACAAATTCCGCTGAAACGAAACAAAATGCTAATTATATTAGTATTTTTGATTGATATGAATGAGGAACGGATGACGGAGAAGTTGAACATATTGGCGGATGCAGCCAAGTATGATGTATCGTGCGCGAGCAGTGGCAGCAAACGCAAAAACGAGAACAAAGGTCTTGGGAACGCCAGTAATGGTATTTGCCATTCGTATACCGAGGATGGGCGATGCGTGTCGCTCCTAAAAATTCTGCTTACCAACCATTGTATCTTCGATTGTGCCTATTGCGTGTCGCGCAAGAACAACGATATTAAACGCGCCGCTTTTACCGTGCAGGAAGTGGTGGATCTTACCATCAATTTTTATCGCCGCAATTATATAGAGGGGCTGTTCCTTAGCTCGGGCATTTTTAAAGATGCCGACTATACCATGGAGCGTTTGGTGCGTGTGGCCAAAAAGCTGCGTACCGAACATAACTTTAACGGCTATATCCACCTCAAATCTATCCCGGGTGCCAGCGACGAACTGATGAACGAAGCTGGTTTATATGCAGATAGACTGAGCGTGAACCTGGAAATGCCTACCGAGGCTGGCCTGAAACTGCTGGCACCTGATAAAAACCAGCAGGATATGATAAAACCGATGGGCTACCTCAAAAATGCCATCATTAAACACACCGAAGAAAAGAAGCTATTTAAAAAAGCACCGCATTTTGCCCCGGCCGGGCAGAGCACGCAGATGATCATTGGTGCCACGCCCGAGAATGACAGCGAGGTATTGCAATCGGCCAATTACTTTTATAAGAATTTTAAGTTGAAACGGGTTTATTACTCCGGTTACGTACCTGTGCTGGCGGATAGCCGCTTGCCCGCCCTTAATACCGCCGTACCCATGGTGCGCGAGAACCGCCTGTACCAGGCCGATTGGTTGATGCGTTTTTATGGTTTTAAGGTGAACGAGATCGTAAACAACGCCCAACCGCATCTCGACCTGGATATAGACCCAAAGCTGGGCTGGGCCATTCGCAATATGCAGGCCTTCCCGGTTGATGTTAATAAGGCCGATCTGCAAACCGTAAAACTACATGCCGGCGAATGGCATACCAGTGCCTTGTTTGAGGACGTAATAAAAGTGGTAACTGATGAACTCCGTGCGGCAAGGGTACTAAAAGGTTTGAAAGAGCGGATCTCGCATATTGGCATACAGCGTTTGTATGCCGCTCATTTGGCTGGGATGGCAGGGGAGGATCTCAATCTGCTGGGATATATAAGGTACGCATTTGATTCACCGATGAACATTGAGGAGGATTATAGCAATAAATATGTAATACGTGTATCAGAGCTGGTGCGCATGGTAAGGCGCGAGAAGCATAGGATGGAGGCCTTTGTACGCTTTCAGCAATTAACAGATGGTACTTTTTATGCCGCAGTAGAACCTGATTTTAATGTACTGCCGCTGCTTATCCGTCATTTTAAAAGCCGCTATGCCGACCAAAAGTGGATGATCTACGATATAAAGCGCAAGTATGGGATCTATTACGACCTGCACAACACGCAATTTGTTGAACTGGATTTTGCTGATCTAAGCAAACCTAATACTGTAATTGCGGCATTCGCCGAGAATGAAAGTGTTTATCAGCACCTGTGGAAGAACTATTTTAACAGCGTAAACATCGCATCGCGCAAAAATACTAAGCTGCATGTGCGCCATATACCCAAAAGATATTGGAAGCATTTAACCGAAAAAATTTAAGTTTTTGGATTATCGGGTTGCAACATCGAAATCGATTATTTCTACGTCATCGTTTTTTATAGCCCTAACGAAATTTGTTTTGTTATTATACAAAAACCAATAGTTACTTGTACGCCCAGCGTAAATTATATCATTATTTACTTTAACGACCACCCCGTTTTTCATTTTCATTACAAAGTGTAAGTGTCGAGATGACTCAGTTAAGACAGAATAGTTGGAATAAGAATCAAATGTGGCGTACCAAACAGTTAGAATACAAGCTGCTGCATATCTATTTTTCTTAAAAAAATCTTTATTTGAATCGATAGCTTTCATTCTAATGACCACATAAAGAACTAATGGTAAAGCAAGCCACCAATTTCGGAACAAGAATTTCATACCTTGTTCAATTATAGGTTCATTATAATATCCAATCCAAGTTAATAGTCCGATAGAGACATAAAGTAAAACTGGATAAAAGATTTTTTCACCTTTACTGAATTTCTCATTTGACGCAATGAAATTGACTGCCTCCATTGCCGAAATATATAATGCCCAAAATATTCCCGATGGGGCAATCAAAACTATATCGCTTAAATCTAAATACTGAAATATCGGAACATGCAGTAACAATACATAATAAACATAATTTCTGATAATAGAGAACAATGCCGCCAGCGCAATAGCAAAGCTTGTCAATTCTGCCGCATTAGAGAGATTTAAAGTGAATTTATTATCTGGATTTTCCATGTTTAAGGCTGGTTTATAAAATTAATAATTTAAACTATAGTTAGCCATATTCCCAAGGATATTGGAAGCATTTAACCGAAAAAATTTGTTTTTTTAGCGTTTTACGCGTTTTTGAGATTTAGAAACGAAGCGTTTTTTTTGAATTTACCTATTTGCTTGTTAATAAGAATTTTATGGGCTGATGTGAACCAATGATTTAATGCGCTAATAATCAATATTTGGCGAATGTGGATAACTATTGATTTGATGTTAATAAAGTGTTAATAAGAATATGTAAAAAACTTTAAAAAATACTTGACACGTATTGGTAAAAGTTCCGATATTGTAATTATCAAGAACGACGTACTTTGACAGCCTTACAGGATTACAGAAACTAAAACGGGCGAACCTTCGGGGGAGCTAAAGTTTAGGGAAGTGCCTGAGTCATATGAAGTAGAAAGAAGCGAAAGCAAAACTGCTTCGGAATTGATTAAAGGGGTATTATGGGTGTTGCAAAACTTTACGGAGAACGGCAATCGAAATAATGGCCTCGAAGCAATCAGCGTTAGCAAACAATGGTATAACTTGGTTCTCTGAGAATAAAGATACATCAGCGTTGCACGGATAACGACAGAGTCGACTTCCCCTCGGGAGGATGGCGAGTTCAAAGGTCCGCAAGTATGCCCTAACCGGCTTCCGCAAGGAAAATGGGTAGATCAGCGCTACAGGCGGCATTGAAGGAGAGGCCTCCGCAAGGAGACTGACAAAGTCTGCATCAGGTGCCAACATTTGAGGTCATCAGCATTCGCAGGAATAATGGTACATCAGCGTTAGCAATTAACAAAGAGGAGATCGGGTCGGTTAATTTTACACAAAACTTGGTGCTCAAGGGTGGCTATGGTCAGCCGAAGAGTTAGGAAACGGGAGTCAATTCGCAAGAGTAGGCTTCCGTTTTCCTGTTTTGGGGAGGTTAAGAAAGGTTAGAAAAAGTTAAGAAAGGTTGTAAAAGTTAAAACCTTCCATTAACTTTTCAGTTGCAACTTTTTCAACCTTTCTAACCCTTGTCAACCCTTCCAACTTTTTTAACCTATCTCAACCAAAATCCTTAATTTAGCCTTTGATGAATAAGGATAATACAGACAAGGCCGACCGGAAAAAGAAAATATTTGTGCTGGATACATCAGTTATCCTATATGATCACAACGCTTTTGAGAACTTCCACGAACATGATGTGGCTATCCCCATACAGGTGCTGGAAGAGCTGGACAATATGAAAAGTGGCAACGATACCCGCAATTTTGAGGCACGCAGTTTTATCCGCCTGATGGACGACATATCGAGGAACCAACTGATCAATCAGTGGATGCCACTTAATGGCAAAAGCAAGGGCAGCTTTAAGGTGATCATGGATGTAAAGAATAGCAGCGCCGACGCCGAAGAAGTTTTTGGTTCCGAAAAGATAGATCACCGCATACTCAACGCCGCTCTTGGCCTACAGTTTGAGAACCCAGACAAAAAGGTGATCCTGGTATCAAAGGACATCTGCCTGCGCCTGAAAGCCAAAGCGCTTAATATTTATGCCGAGGATTACGAAACCGGCAAGGTTAAAAACATCGACGAGCTATACAGCGGCAAAACCGTACTGAATAAAGTTACCGAGAAGCTGATGGGCAAGCTCAACAAAAGCGACAGTCTACCTGTAGAGGACTTTGACATCCAACCCCAAAGTAACCAGTTTTTTGTACTGAACAGCAAAAATGGTACAGCATCCGCATTTTATAATAAACAAAGCGGCCAGGTAGAAAAAGTTACCGAGCAGCCTGTGCTTAACATCTACCCAAAAAACTTAGAGCAGGCCTTTGCCATACACGCCCTGCTGCATCCCGATATTAAACTGGTAACCATACAAGGCAACGCAGGCACCGGTAAAACGCTGCTTGCGCTTGCCAGCGCGCTGGAGCAGCGTAAGCATTACCGCCAGATCTTCGTTACCCGCCCCATAGTGCCCCTGAGTAATAAGGATATCGGCTTTTTACCGGGCGACGTAAAATCAAAGATCGACCCCTACATGGCACCTATATGGGATAACCTCAAATTTATTAAGGACCAGTTTGCTGACGATGAGAAAATGCAAAACAAGATAGACGAGCTGGTATCTAACGATAAAATTTCCATCACCCCGTTAGCTTTCATCCGCGGGCGCACCCTTGCAAAAATATTTTTTATTGTAGACGAGGCCCAGAATTTAACCCCGCACGAAGTGAAAACCATCATCTCCCGCGCCGGCGAAAACAGTAAATTCGTATTCACCGGGGATATTTACCAGATAGATACCCCTTATTTGGATGCGGAGAGTAACGGCCTGTCGTACCTGATTGATAAAGCAAAGGGGCACCCGCTTTACGCGCATATCACCCTGCAAAAAGGGGAGCGTAGTGAGTTGGCTAATTTGGCAACGGACTTGTTGTAGGCACTTTCATTGACGAGTTATTTCCACCCCGTCATTGCGAGGCACGAAGCAATCTCCCGATAGACTGGTAGACAACATGCGTGGCGGCTTGTCCTTTGTAGAGATTGCTTAGTTCCTCGCAAAGATGTGTTTTTTATGTTGCTACCTCAAAATATTCTCCGTCACCTTTGCTATATCCACCGTTATTTTATTGATAAAACCAAGCTGTTCTTTCATCAGTACATCTTCTGCTGATAGGGGGGCGGGCGCTACCTCGGCGGTTTTTACTATTTCTGCAGGTTTTGCAGGGGCCTCTATAATCTCGCCGCTTAGCTTTTTACCGGTTTCCTTCAATACGGCTATGCTTCGTTTTACCAGTTTTAGCGCATCGGCATGGGGTTGCTGCGGGCCGGTACGGATGATGGTTGAGGCAATATTGGCCGTGTATGATGCCAGGATATGGTTAAGCACTACAAACTTGTGAATGTCCTTAATGTTGCGCTGTTTGCTTTTTGGCTCAGAGGTCATGCGCTCGAAGGTGGCTGATAAGTTGGCGGAGTTCACAAACACATCCTTCCGCGCCAGCTTATAATCGGTAATTAGCACCGGTTTACCGGCAATACTCTCCGATACTTTTTGCAGGTAACTGATATTGGCGGTGATCACCGCTTTCAGGTCGTGCTGGATCTGCTGAAACTCCCAGGTAGGGAAAATTACATAACTGGCTATAAACGCGATGGTTGAGCCAATAACCGTATCGATAATGCGTTCCTGCGCCACGTTTATCAAACCAACACCCAGAAACTTGAAAAGGATAAGCACATACGGTGTCATAAATATAACACTCACCACGTAGTTGAGCCTTAAAAAGCTATAGGTGCCAATCATAAACACCACCAAAAAGATGAATTGCGCGGTTTTATCGGGGATAAAATTTAAGATCAGGATACCTATTGCACCGCCGGCTATGGTACCTATCAAGCGCTGGTAATTGCGCTGTTTGGACAGGCTGAATCCTGGCTTTAATATCACAATAATGGTAAGGAGCACCCAATAGCTATGCCCGCCGAGGGATACGTTCTTAGCGGTTATAAAACCGACCAAACAAACCAGCGATACCCGCAGCGCATGTTTAAACGTGGCCGAATCCAGACTGATGTTATCCCAAAAAATGTGCGGGGCAAAATCCTGGTGGGTTACAAATTTGGAGTATTCTACCTCGCGGGTATCATTTAGCAACATATCCGATGCTTTGGAATGGTAGTATTTATAAATATTGCCAATGCCTTTGGCCACATCACGCAGGTTGATCAATATCTTCTTCAGCACCAAATTGCTGCTTTCTTTATCTTCAGCACCCACCTCGTCAATCTTTAGCTTAAGCAGTTCCAGCTTATGGTTCAAATTGCTCAGCTTCTCGGGGCGGGTATTGGCCAGTACGGCAAAACCAATAATATCCAGATCGTCGGCCACGGTATGTAAAAAATCGGCTATCTCGCTTAACACCCCGGTATGAGCGTATTTCTCGCGGATGTGGCGGTAATCGTAATGGGTAGCCATGATTTGTTCAAACATATCCACCAGGTCTATAAACGTAAGCACTAAGATCCGGCTGGCGCCTGTAGATTCCTTCACCATCAGGCGGCTTTTAAAAAGCATTTCGCGCACGGCATCCTGGTGGTTGCTTACCGATATTTGCTGTAGCACCAGCCTGCGGTAATTATCATCTATATCAGTCTCCGGCCGGTAAAAGTCGGCCTTCAGGCGTAAAAAACGGGCTACATCGGCCACATTCTCGCCAAGGGTTTGCTGCGCCGCGCGATAGGGCCTTATGCCAAAAAATATCAGGCTAAAGATCATATACCAAAGCCCGCCTGCTAAAATGTTAGCGCAAAACATAGGCAGATCGGCAGGTGGGATGGCTTTATCCATCATAAAAATCATCACCAGCAGGGCAGAGGTGCCTACTGATGCGGCCCGGTTGCCATAAACCGTTAGCATACTAAACAGGAACGAAAATACGGTGATCTCCAGCCCAAGCGTATATACATTAAGCCGCGCGTAACCCGTTATTAACGATACCACCAATAGCAGGCCATTGCCAATAGCCATGGCATTACGTTTGTGCTGCACAGGGCCGGGGCTGTCTATCGCGCAGATACACAATGCACCCAGCGACATGGTAAGCCCCAATTCAAAATCGCCAAACTGAAGGGCCAATAGCGACGGGATTAAAATACCGGCAGAAATGCGCAACCCGTCAGAAAAATACTGGCTGTAAAAAAAGCTTTTTATTTCTCTTTTGTGGCTATTCATGACATCATTTTGAGCGGGATATTTTCGCGTTTGCAAATTTAAACAAATAAAATTGCCATAACTTGCAATAACCATAATTGCATTAAAAAGGATTATCTGTTATTAATTATTCAGATTTTAGCGTAATTTAATTTTAGATAGTTAAATTCACGCCAAAATACTGGTTATCCGGTATTAACTAAATTTTGCCAAACCTGTTTTATTATGCCAACAACCCTAAGGCTCAGTCAGAGAGAAACAACATTCAATCAGGAAGTTGTAACCCGTTTTGAGTTATACAATAGCTTGTTTCAAACCTTGCCTTTTTACCAGGTAAAGGATACCGGTATTTTGCTGCCCTTCTTCAGTTCGCATTGCGAAAAGGGAGCGGCGGGCGAATCGTCGCCTACCGAGATCATCGAATCGTTTTTTAAAAATTACGTACCTGGTATTGATCACCGCGAACAGATCAACCGCATGTTCCGCTTTATTCAATACATCGAGCGGCAGGTGGTTTTGTTCGATGCCATTGAGGATTCGTCTTTCGGCACCCTGGGCCGTACGGATGATACCGGCCCGCTACAAAGCATGGTGCAGCAGGCTACCTCAAACGAGGATGCCCGCAAACAGATCAGCAAGCAATTAAAAGATTTTTCGCTGCGTTTAGTACTTACCGCGCACCCAACCCAGTTTTACCCGGGCACAGTGCTGGGTATCATGACGGACCTGATAGGGGCTTTAAAAGAAAACGATATCCCCGAGATAAATACTTTGTTGCAGCAATTGGGTAAAACCCCTTTCTTTAATAAAACTTCGCCAACGCCTGTAGATGAGGCAGTTAGCCTTGTTTGGTTTTTAGAAAATGTGTTTTACCACGCGCTATCGGGTATCCAGTCTAAATTGGAGCAGGAGTTTGACATGGAAGGCAACGACCCGGTTTTAGAGCTTGGCTTTTGGCCCGGCGGCGACCGCGATGGCAACCCAAATGTAACCACGCAAAGCACCCGTGAGGTAGCTGTTTTGCTGCGCAAGCATATCTTCCGTTGCTACTATCGCGATTTCAGGGTGCTCAAACGCCGTATCACCTTCCGTGGTTTTGCTGATAATATCGCCAAACTGGAAAAGCTGCTTTACGATAACGCCTTTAACCAACAGGAAAACCCTAAGGATCTGCAACCCGAAATGCTTGACATTTTAAGGTCGATGCGCGAAACACTGGTGACCAGCCACGATAGCCTTTTTGTGGACATTGTGGGCGATATGATCCAGAAAGTGCAGCTATTCGGTTCTTACTTCGCTACGCTGGATATCCGTCAGGATAGCCGTGTACTGCGCAGCGTTTTTGATTATGGTACCAAGAAAATATACACCGGCGTACCAAAGGGCTACGCCGAAATGGACGAAGCTGCCAAGCTAAAAACCCTGCCGTTTACTGAGGCGGATTTTGTTTGCCCTGCCGATGCCGACGATATGACCCGCGATACCCTGGATACCATCCGCCTGATGAGGCAGATACAGGAAAGCAATGGCGTAAAAGGCTGCCAGCGTTTCATCATCAGCAACTGCCAGCAGGCATCTGATATTTTACAGCTGATAGACCTGTTCCTGTGGAGCGGCTGGAAAAAAGATAAACTTACCGTTGATTTTATGCCGTTGTTTGAGACCGTTAACGATCTTATCCACGCCGGCGATGTAATGGAAACGCTTTACACGCATCCATTCTATAAAAAACATTTGAAGAGCCGTGGCAACAGGCAAACCATAATGCTTGGCTTTAGCGATAGTACCAAGGATGGCGGCTACCTAATGGCCAACTGGAGTATTTATAAAGCTAAAGTAGAGCTTACCGCAATCGCCCGCAAACACGGTATCGACCTGGCCTTTTTTGATGGCAGGGGAGGCCCGCCTGCACGTGGTGGTGGCAAAACGCACCGTTTTTACGCGTCGATGGGTAAAGAAATTGCGAATGACCATATCGAACTGACCATACAGGGGCAAACCGTGAGCTCGCAGTATGGATCGGTGGAAACTGCAAGGTTTAATACCGAGCAGTTGATCAACGCAGGGATCATATCTGCATTGCATCCTAACCATAAAGACCTGCTGGATGATAAGCACAAAGCGCTGATAGCCGAAATGGCCGAAGCAAGCCACGGCTTATTCCTTGCCCTGCGCGAGCATCCCCTGTTTGTAGAGTACCTGGAAAAATTCAGCCCGCTTAAGTTATTGTCCCACATCAACATCAGCAGCCGCCCAACCAAGCGTAATGCTTCGGCTAAGTTAAAACTGGAAGATCTGCGCGCCATTAGTTTTGTAACCTCGTGGAGCCAGTTGAAGCAAAGCATCCCGGGTTTTTACGGAGTAGGCACTGCGTTAAAGAAAATGAAAGACGGCGGCAGTTGGGAAGAAGTGAAAGAGCTTTACCAAGACTCGGGTTTCTTTAAAACAATGCTGGATAACTGTATGATGTCGATGTCTAAATCTGATTTCCGGGTTACCGCTTATTTAGAAAAAGACAAAAAATTCGGCAAATTCTGGATTAGCCTGAAAGACGAATTTGAACTGACCAAATCGCTGTTGCTTGAACTGACAGGTATGGCCGTGCTGATGGAAGAGTCGCCGGTTGAGCGCCGCTCGATAGCCATCCGGGAGAAGATCGTACTGCCGCTGGTTATTGTACAGCACTACGCTTTGCAATGCCTTAATAATACAAAGGATGAAGAATTGATCGGCATCTATAATAAGCTGGTGATACGCACAGTATACGGTATTGTAAACGCGGGGAGGAACTTGGCGTAAGGCTATTTTTTTGCATCCATCACCTACGACGATCATTAAAGGTCTGCCGGGAATTAAAAATTCTCCGCAGGCCTTTTTTTATTTTCGTGCGGCAGGCTTAATTTGGGTTGGCAAAAGTGTTTCACTTCGCAAATTTGGAAATTTTATAAGGAAATATTTAACTAACTTTTAATAAGTAAGTTGTGGACTTTACCTGAAGAACAGGGGTGTTCCAAAGTGTTTCACTAAAAACTGTAAAACACTGATAATCAATATTGTTTTAAAAATAACTGTTCCACATTCAAAAGTGGAACAGTTATGGGGATTTCTTATCCCGGCCCGAATTAACAGGGCGACTAAACCCCATCCCGCGTTAGGGACAGCAGCGAAAACCCCGGAATGAAGCACCGCTTCTATCAGCGGTGCGGAATGAGGAGTTGCAGCGTATGGCCCGGGCCGAAGGCAACGCCATAATTATTTGTCGCTTAGACTTTTATTTAAAAAACACGTCTCTTTTTCTTAAAAGGAAAAATTATCAGCCTATTGTAAAATAAAATATGTTTTTTATAAACAGGAATCGCTTATGTTTGTTAACCCAATTACAGACTTAAGATTATATAATGAAACAACTGGCCAGCATAGCGTTTATAGCGATCGTATTTTTCTTTGTACACGGATGCAACGAGAACCGGAAGGCCCGCAACTTTAACAACGGCATAGATGCCGAAGCGCAGAACTTTATTACCAAAAGTATAGAGGGCGGCAACGCGGAAGTAAAGCTGTCGCAACTGGCGTTAAAGCAATCAAAAAGCGAGGTTGTTATAAGTTATGCCAAGATGATGATAACCGAACACACCGATGCGGGCGATGAGTTAAAGAAAATAGCCGTAGACCAATCTGCCAGTGTGCCCGATACCCTAACAAAAGCGCATACCCTGGCGATGGAAAGCCTTGCAAAAAAAACAGGGGAAGCTTTTGATAAAGACTATATACAAGCCATGGTAGAAGACCATGAACAAACCATTGCGGTATTTAAGACCGTAACCGGTAATCCTAATAAAAAAGTAACCGCTTTTGCTGATAAAACGTTGCCTAAGTTAAAAGAACACCTGAAGAAGGCCAACGATATTTGTATGGCATTAAAATAGGCTCGGTTGCTGTTTTAGGGGCGGCTTTGCTTTACCCGGAAAAAAGTAGCCGTTCTCTTTTCGAACCTTATGCTTCAAACGCGTATTTGGCGTTGCTCCAAAATTCATCCAGCGCAATGACGCGTGGTTTAAAAAACGAGATCAGTTTTGGCCAGTCTCCCCTTTGGAAAATGCTCACGGGCTTTAGTTCCATATAGATGCGGCTGAAGGTTTTGCCGTACTCATCGGTAGTGTGAAGCTGCCATTCCCATTCCTCCTCCAGTGTGCTGTACAACAATGTCTTGTAGGTGGTGAATTGCTCAAAAAAGAGTTCCTGCAATTCGGCATCCGGGTGGCTGATCTCAATAGCGATGCTCGCCAGCTTATTATCGGCCTGCATTTTAAAGTAAATATGCTTAACCCCGGTTTTATAGTTGATCCAGTTGGTGCGCAGCCCATCAGCAGACATTACCGGCCCCATATACTGGCCAAAGGCCGTCCAGAATGCTTGTTTTAATTGAGATGCCTGGTCTTTAGAGTACATAAACTAACAGCAGGTTTGTATTATTTGTGTTGCGGCAAAAATAGCTTAATATTTCGCGCCCCAAAATCGCGCCGATTATTTACTTTAGCAAAACCATACCAAATACCTGCTATGAAACACCTCTTACTATTCCTGCTGCTGCCAGTAATGGCGCTCGCTCAAAAGGCTCCAAAACCTTACGGACCGCTGCCAACCAAAGGCCAGATACAATGGCAGGAAATAGGAATGTACTGCATCATCCACTTCGGGCCAACTACTTATATGAACAAGGAGTGGGGGTATGGCGATGAAGGTGCAGCGGTGGTAAACCCAACGGAATTTAGCGCTATGCAAATAGTAGGCGCGGCAAAAGCAGGCGGATTTAAAGGCATTGTAGTGGTAGCCAAGCACCACGACGGTTTTTGCTTGTGGCCAACTAAAACAACAACGTACAATATTGCCAATAGCCCATATAAAAATGGTAAGGGCGATATAGTAGGGGAATACAAAGCCGCCTGCGAAAAGCTGGGTATGAAAATGGGCGTATACTGCTCGCCATGGGACCGGAACAACACCCTGTATGGCAAACCGGAGTACGTAACCAAAATTTATCGCGAACAGTTGAAGGAATTGTACACCAAATACGGGCAGCTGTTTATGTCGTGGCACGATGGTGCTAATGGGGGCGATGGTTATTATGGAGGCGCTAAGGAAGTTCGCACGATAGACCGTTCTACTTACTACGGGTGGAATACTACCTGGGGTATTACCCGCAAGCTGCAGCCCGATGCCGCTATTTTTGGCGATGTTGGCCCGGACGTGCGCTGGGTAGGTAACGAGAAAGGCCGGGCAGGTGAAACCAGCTGGGCCACCTATACGCCCCATGCACCCGAAGATGGTAAAAAGCCCGGTAATGGCTACGTAAAAGATTATGAAGGTACCGAAGGCCACCGCGATGGTAAGTATTGGATGCCCGCGGAGTGCGATGTTTCGTTGCGCCCGGGATGGTTTTACCATAAAACACAGGATGACTCGGTTAAAAGACCGCATGACCTGATGGATATTTATCTGCAAAGCGTGGGTAGGGGTGCCAGTTTGGATCTGGGTTTATCGCCCGATAAAACCGGGCGACTGAATGAAAATGATGTGCGGTCGTTAAAGCAATTTGGCGATATCCTTAAGAAAACCTTCGCTGTAAATTTAGCTACAGGAGCAACCCTTACAGCGAGCAATACCAGGGGCAGCAACAAAGTTAAATTTGGGGCCACCAATCTGCTGGATGCCGACCGTTACAGTTACTGGGCAACCGATAATAAAGTAAAAACACCTGAACTGGTGATAGATATGCATAAACCGCAAAGTTTTAATATAATAAGATTGCGCGAAAATATAAAGCTGGGCCAGCGTATTGAAGAAGTGCAACTGGATGCCTGGCAAAACGGCCAATGGCAGCAAATAGCTACGGCTACCAGCATAGGCGGCAACAGGCTTATCCGCTTGCCAGATACGGTTACGGCCAATAAAGTAAGGTTGAGGATAACTAAGTCGCCGGTATCTATCGCCCTGAGCGATTTGGGATTGTTTAAAGAAGCATCATTAAGTGGAAATTAAGATGAAAAAGATAAGTATAGCATTTTTGGTTGTTTGTGTCGCACTCAGTAAAGCGCGGGCACAGGAAAATACGTTGTTTGATGCTGCCGAAAAGCTAAAATTGATATCAAAAACATTTGCCTTTACCGAAGGGCCTGCGGTGGATAAAAAAGGTAATATCTTTTTTACCGATCAGCCCAATAATAACATATGGGAGTACAAAACCGATGGGCAGCTTGTACTTTATATGGAAAATGCAGGCCGCGCGAATGGTACCTACTTTGATAAAAAAGGCAACCTTATTGTTTGCGCCGACGAACACGATGAACTTTGGATGGTGAAGAAGGGTAAAAAAGAGAAAGTGCTGCTGGGCGATTATAAGGGTAAACTCTTAAACGGCCCCAACGACCTTTGGATCCACCCCAATGGCGATATCTACTTTACCGACCCATACTACCAACGCCCATGGTGGACGCGCACCAAACCAAATCAGGACGGCCAAAAGGTTTATTACCTTCCCAAGGGGAAAACCGAAGCTATTATGCTGGAGGACAGCCTTAAACAGCCCAACGGTATTGTAGGTTCGCCGGATGGCAAATTTTTGTATGTGGCCGATATCAAGGGCAACAAAATTTATAAATACGATATAAAAGAAGACGGCACCCTAAACGGCAGGAGAGTATTTACCGATAAAGGCGCGGATGGTATTACGCTGGACGAACGCGGCAACCTATATCTTGCAGGCAATGGGATTACGGTGTTTGATCCGCAGGGCGTGCAAATAGCCCATATTGATGTACCTGAGCCGTGGTCAGCTAACCTTTGCTTTGGTGGCAAGAACCGGGATGTGTTGTTTATCACGGCCTCCAAAGCTATTTACACCATGCAAATGAGGGTAAAGGGGGTGGAGTGATTTAGTTCATGGGTGAAGGTTCATAGCCGATAGTCACACATTATAGACTTCTCATTACCCATTACTATGAACCATCAACTATGACCCATGAACTACCTACTGTTTCCGTTGCACCTTTTCCCACATGGCACTTTGCTTTTTGGTAAAGTACCGAATGATGCCCGCTAAAACAGCGTAGTTCATTACACAAAAGTAATAGGGCACAAAGAGCGCTTTTACGCGGATATGCCTTTTTTCCATTATAAAGCCCAGGAAGGCCAGCAGGTAAAAGAACACTTGCCCTGCAAATAAAACATTGTAAACCAGCCCCATACCTGCAAACGCCAAAGCGAAATTGGTTATTAACGCCAGGATCAAAAAGAATGGCGTGACCGTCCATCTGAGCACCCGGTGGCTGACATACTGAAATGATAGTAGTGGGTATTTAAACGACAATAGTAAGGGCACTAACCGCAGGATAGATTGTATGCCACCGGCAGCTATGCGTATTTTGCGTTTAAGTTCCTCGGTAACGTTTTCTGATGCGGTTTCCAGCGCGTAAGCTTCGGGCTCATAAACAATGCGGTAACCCTTGGCAGCTATCAGCATCGATATCATAAAATCATCCAACACGGTGTCGGGCGGCACATCCTGGTAAAGGCTACGGCGTACGCTGAAAAGTTCACCAGCTGCACCAACAACCGAGTATAATTCCGAATCCCATTTCTTTAGCGCCGATTCATATTTCCAGTAAAAACCCTCACCCGCGGCGCTTGCATCGGCATTAGCATCTATCTGTACCCGTTTTTCGCCCGCCACGCACCCAACGGTAGCATCGGCATAATGGCGGCAGATCCGTTTAATGGCATCGGCATTTAAAAAGGTATTGGCATCGGTAAATACAACAGCCTGGGTAGTAACGTATTCCATAGCGCGATGCACGGCCGCAATTTTACCGGCACGCTCGGCGCGGTGAAGCAATTGTATTTGCGGGTGTCGACCAATAATTTCAGTCGTCCCGTCGGATGAGCCATCGGTAACAAAAACAAATTTAAGCTTACCGGCAGGGTAGTTAAGAGCCAGGCTGTTAGCTATCTTCTCCCCAATAAAATGTTCCTCATTGTAAGCAGCAACAACCAGTGTACACTCCGGCAGCAGTTCGTCGGTCACATCGGTAACTATTTTACGGCCTTTTATGGCGCGCTTTATTTTGATAATAATAAACAGCAGTATACCGTAGCCAACAAAAGTATAGAAGGCGATAAACAGGCTCAGCCAAAATGTGATCTTCATGAAACCTTATTTATGGTGTACCCTAATTCGGTGCTGGTTTTTTTATGGGTAATGTTCCACCAAACAGCGCGCAAAAGTAATCCAATGAAGTTATAGCGTTTTTCTTTTATGTAATTAACAATATTACGCGGCACAACCATTATTACAAAGTAGATGTAAAACACAAATGCCTTAAACGCAGGCGCGTTGTGGCGGATAAACAGGATGCGGTTACGGTTCATGAAGTACTCTTTAAACGGGCTGTTCTTCCCAACCGTCATCGATTCCTTGTGGTAAATAACCGCGCCGCCGTGTACCCAGGCCTGGTAGCCCGATTTGTTGATGCGTTCGCCCCAATCTACCTCTTCATAATAAATAAAGAAGTTATCGGCCATTAACCCGGCCTTTTCGCAGGTTTCGCGCTTTACCATCATGGCACCGCCGTGGCAATAACCGGTTTGGCCCAGAAAATCATCAAACTGCCCTACATCGCGCTGGTTTTTGCCAACTGCCCGGTTACGGCAGGTGTAATAATCAACCAGGGTAAAGCCCATGTATTGTATCAGCGTTTTATCAAAATGATAGTTCAGTTTTGGAGAGACAATACCAACCTCGGGATGGGTATCCAGCACATCAACTAATTTTTGAACCAGCCCGGGCGTAAACTCGGTATCGTTGTTTACCAGGAAATAATAATCACCGGTTGCGGGTTTTATGCCGATATTGTTGCCACCGGAGAAACCCAAATTTACTTCAGACCGTATAAACTTAACATTAGGATATTTGGGTGCCCATTTAGGTACGGGATTCACAGTGCTGCCATTATCAACAACAATTACCTCTAAGTTTTCGTAGGTGTTTGTTTCGGCAATAGAGTTTAACAGTTCTTCTGTTATCTTGTCCTGGTTGAAGTTGATGGTGACTACGGAAACCCTTTTCATGCAAAATATATTGATGTGTGTTTTACGCTATAATATTAGCAAAAGTTAGGCATTTTATAAGGAATTAAAAAGTTGAACAATAAGGAAGTTTTGGATGAAGGTGCTTTGCTTGAATTAAAAGCAGATGAATTGGTGATGTTACTCCGGAAGGGAGTAGTGGACGCCGGGCGTGTAAAGGCTGTTCAGGAAAAATTGCGGAATGCGTTCGACGAAGCCTCCCTGCCACAAAAAATAGAGGCGTTTAAAGAATTAGATACGGAGCAAGACAGGCTCGAGATGCTGAACGGTTTCGAGTTCCTGTTGTCGCGACACCAGTTGGATAGCGAGATTACCCGCAAGTATATCACCCGGGAGCGGGTTAAAAAAAGTATAATTGTTATCATCGGCGTTATTATGATCACCCTGGGCATGGCCATGATCATTATGCCGGCACCGCCATATTTTGAAATGTTCACGGTGTTTTATTTTAACGATAACGATGGCGTTACTATTATGGATATTATATCGCTGCTTATTGTTTTTACGGGGGTTTACTTATTTTTGAGCAGCGTAATAAAAAAGCAAAGCGCCTAAACTAATCCCAATGCCGGTATCAAAGAGGATTTTATTGGTTGATGACAATGCCCTTGTACTGGAGATGATGGGCCGTGCATTGGCGAAAGAGGGCTTTGAGTGCATGAAGGCCGGCTCTGCCGGGCAGGCGATGGAACTGCTAAAGGACGAGAGGCCCGATATCATCTTATCGGACTATCACATGCCCGAGGTTAACGGTTTCGAGTTTAGGCAAAACCTGATAAACACCGACTTTAAAGATATTCCCTTTATGTTCCTCACCAGCGAAGTGGATAGCGATGCGATGCTGGAAGGAATAAACCTGGAAGCTGTGGATTATATACTGAAGGATACGCCTGTACAGGTGATAGTAAGTAAGATAAATAATTTTTTAACCACCGTGCGCGAGCAGCACGAGCGTACGCTGAAGGAGTTGAGCAAAGCGGCTATGGCGCTCAACCTGCATTCTGTACCGCAAAAGCTGCCGGCAGTTACCGGGTTCGAGCTTGATTTTTGGCATAAGTCATTCCAAAATTATCCCGGGGGCGATTTTATAGATTTTATTACGGTTGACGAGCGGCACACTTTTATTGTTTTAGGGGATGTGATGGGTAAAAAGTGGAGCGCCTGGTACTTCTCCTTCGGGTTTTTGAGTTACATACGCGCCGCGGTTCGGATCTGTATTTCGGAAGGGAATTTTTCTACCAAAAGTATCCTGCAGAAAATAAACTCGGTGGTGTACCACGATCCTGTGGTGAATGATGTGCTATCGAGTTTGTCGCTTGTGTTGATAGATGCGGAGGATTCAGTGATCAGATATTCTGGGGCAGGCGACTTGCCTTTGCTTTATTACAGCAGCAAAAATGATGTGGCAAGGGAGGTGCGTTCATCGGGTATGTTGCTGGGCCTGATGCCCGATGGCGATTTTGATGAGATAGTTTTAGACTTAAGTAAAGGCGATCAGCTGTTTATACTAACCGATGGGATAATAGATGCCGACACCGATAATGGTAAACGAACAGACTACAATTCATTTGTAGAGGCGGTGACCCCGTTTTTGAGAAAGCCGTTTGCCGATTTTAAGGCAAGTGATTTTCTGAAATGGAAAACGAAGGAACATATAGACGATTGCAGCTTAATATATTTTAAAAAAACAAGCTAATGATATTACAAACTACTACTCAGCAAAGCGCTTTGGTTACCACTATACAAGTTAAGGAAGCTAACTTAACCGTATCTGAAAAGTTTAAAACGGAGCTGTTCGGGCTTTTAGATACCGGAGGCAAATACATCGTGGTTAATTTTGAACAGGTAACTTACGTAGACAGCTCTTTTTTAGGGGCATTAGTATCGGCGCTTAAACATGCCATTACTAATAAAGCCGAAATAGTGGTCGCTGGTTTAAATAAAGATATTTTGGGACTGTTTCAGTTGATACGGCTGGATAAGGCTTTTAAAATATTTGATACTATAGAAAACGCGGTAGCTGATAAAGCAAAATAAGATGGCTGCAACAGTCTCAAAACAATTGACCTTCAACCATACGGCTGATGAGCTATACCCGTTGGTGCTGGAAGGGGTTGATTTTCTGCAGCATGGGGCAGGTGTTGCTGGGGATACGCTCACTAAAGTGAAATTGGTATTAATGGAATTGCTCACCAATGCCTTAAAACACAGCGACGGGGGTAAAACGGAAATTGAGCTTTATTTAGACCCAGAGAATATCACTATTAAAAAAAATGATACCGGAAATCCGCTGGTTGTGTACTCTGGCGGAATAAAGCATGAATGGCCGCTTCCCGGAAACCACCAGGCCGGCCGTACTGTATGTGTATACAGCTGGAATGGCTGCAATTTAAGTATCGCGCTTAAAAACAATTGCCGTGCAGAATTCCTTGTTGAAGAAACCGGGCCGGAACAAACCGACCTGCTGAACCTGCCGGAGCATTTCGGGTTGATGATCATCGCCCGAGCCTGCAGTAGTTTTGAGTACGAATTTGAAATAGATACCTGCAAGAATGAGTTTACCGCGGTTATCCCTTTAGCGGGCAGCGCTATTAACGATAAATACGATTAAATGAGCGAAGAAGCGGCGTCAGTTCCAAAAAAAGCGTATTTTTATTTTGCCAATTTGGATGGGATAAGGGCAATAGCTGCTTTATTGGTGGTTTTATCGCATGTTCAGCTTCATAAAAAGCTTCAGGGTATACATCATCAGGACGTTATTGACTTTAAAAACTTTGGTAAAATAGGGGTGACCATATTTTTTACACTAAGTGGTTTCCTCATCAGTTATTTATTGCTCGAAGAAAAAAAGCGCTTCAAAAAGGTATCTCTGAAGCATTTTTATATCCGCCGCATTTTACGGATCTGGCCATTATATTTCCTGCTGATAGTGGTAGGCTTTTTTATTTACCCCGCTAAAGGATCCATGCACGCGCTTTGGCTGAGCGTGTTTCTAATGCCCAACGTGGCTTTTTGTATGAAACTGCTGCCCGATATGTTCGATCCCATTTGGTCGATAGGTGTTGAGGAGCAGTTTTATATTTTCCACCCGCACATTTTTCGGCAGAAGAACGTGAAAAATATCTTGTACGCCCTAACGGGGATATTAATATTATTGGTTACGCTAAATCTTACTGTGAGGTATTACCAATATCATAACCAGTTTTTACTCAGCCTCGACCTGTTTTTATATTTCACACGGTTTGACGATATGATGATTGGGGCCATAGTTGCCTTATTGTATTTCAATACCAAAAATAACAGCTTTACATTCAGGTTTCAAGCCGCGTTTAACCTGTTGTTCAATAAATACTTTCAAATGGGGCTGGCTGGTGCATTTGTGATATTTATCTGCCTGTTTGTACGACGGGAGATAGGGCATGGTGATCTCATCATCTCGGCATTTTCTGCATTGATGATGGTTTATCTTTGCGAGCCGGGAAACACTAATGTTTTTTTAGGCAACAATGTGGTAACATACTGCGGTAAAATATCTTACGGGATTTACCTCCTGCATAAATACCCGTTGATGTTAATGTTGTTTATTGTGCGTAACTACATTCACCCAACCAGTGCATTTTGGCAAATTGTGATATTATATTTAGGGACAGTTACGCTGGTGGTTATCCTGGCATCAATTTCGTATTTCGGTTTCGAGCGTTATTTTCTGCGGATAAAAAACCGTTTTCAAAAGATCACACAAACTAAACAGGCGGCTATTTCCGCATAACACCTTTAATTAGTCCGCCGATTTTTATACTTTTAAAAATCAATAATCAATCATGGCAACAACTCACCTGGCCAAATACAGGTCTGTAATTCTTTACAGTATGTCGCTGGCTGTGCTGTTACTTTTATTAAAGTGGCTGGAATGGCGATTTATTATTGTCGACTACGCTTTTGAGATCTACGCGGGTTTTGTGGCTGTCATTTTCACAGGATTAGGCGTATGGCTCGCGCTCAAGCTAAGTCGGCCAAAAACCATCACTATAGAAAAAGAGGTGTTGGTTAACTCCAATGAATTTGTGCTTGATGAGGGCCGGCTGACTAAGCTTGGGCTAAGCCGCCGCGAACTGGAAGTGCTGCAACTGATGGCCCGTGGACTTAGTAACCAGCAAATTGCCGAAGAGCTGTTTGTATCGCTCAACACCATTAAAACCCACTCCTCCAAAGTGTTCGAAAAGCTGGAAGTGCAACGCCGCACGCAAGCCATAGAAAAAGCTAAGCGACTAAGTCTGATACCCTAAAAATATTCACCCTTTTGTGTGAAAATGAGCTTTCATTTCAAAATCACCCTAAAGTATGACAGGGAATATTTTCTAAACTTTCACTTTTGAGCCATAAACTTTAAAACATAAAAGACATGAAAAGGAACGTTATCGTATTCGGGTTAATAAGCGGATTGATGATATCTGTATTTATGGTTGGCGGCATGGCATGGTGTTATTCTTCGGAAAAACTCGAAGGAAGCATGGTGGTGGGTTTTTCGGCGATGCTGCTGGCTTTCTCCTTAATATTTGTTGCCGTAAAAAACTACCGCGATAAGTATAATAATGGCGTTGTTAGTTTTGGTAAGGCGTTCCAGATAGGGGCGCTTATCGCATTGATAGGATCTTCCATGTATGTGTTATCCTGGGGCGTTGAATACCATTTTTTCATGCCCGATTTTATGGATAAACTCACCGCTCATAATTTAAAGGTGCTACAGGGTAATGGTGTCACCGCCGCTCAAATTGCGGAGAAAACTAAAGAGTTCAGCTCGCAAAAAGAGATGTATGGGAATCCGGTGTTGTTTGCACTCATTACTTATGTGGAGATCCTGCCGGTAGGGTTGATCGTTTCGGTGATCGCGGCGTTGATCTTAAAGAGAAAATTGAATAAAGGCGGATTAGCAACCGCATAATTACCTATCTGTTACCCCGGCAGTATTCCTTAAACGCAAGGATGGCCGTAAAGTGATACTTTGCGGCCATCCTATTTATATCTTTTATTGATGGAGCTTACCTGTGTTTAGTAAACTGCTTCACAATATCATTCCCAAAGGCAAACACCATCAGGGAGATCAATAGTACAAAACCTACTATCTGGGCACGTTCTAAGAATTTATCGCTAAGCGGCTTGCCTTTTATCATTTCGATGAGCAAAAATACGGTGTGCCCGCCATCTAAGCCCGGTATAGGCAACAGATTGGTTAGTGCCAAAACCATTGATAAGAAACCCACGAGGCTCCAGAAACGGATCCAGTCTATAGTTCCGCCAAACATTACCGCGATGCCAATTGGGCTTGAGATGGCTTTGTTGGCCTTAACCTGGCCGGTAAAGATCTTTTTAATACCCTTCGCATTGCTGCTGAACATATCCCAAGCCTTATTTGCGCCAACGGGCAAAGCGGCAAAGAAACCATAATTAATGGTTTTCATTTCGGGAATCACCTCTTTCTTTGGTCTGTAGAAACCTAATTTGCCGAGGCTATCAATTTTAGCGGGCATCATCAGCACAGTGTCTTTCCGCCTTACCGAAAGTTGAACCTCTTTACTTTTGTTGGCCTGCAAAACCTCCTGAAATTGGTCGAAGAACGGCACCGGTTTACTGTTAACGGCAATAATACTATCGCCTTTTGTAAGGCCAATTCTCTTAGCCTCTCCCGAAACCGAATCAACGCTAAACTTACTACGAGGTATTCGGCTTATAAATTCCTCTATCGTATAGTCAGATATGTCGTTTAAAATGGTAGGTGGCACTTTTACTTCCAAATGCTGACTGCCACGCTCAACGCTTAAAACAGTTTTATCAAGCAATACTTTAGAGCTACTAAGGTCTTCAAAGCGCTCAACGGGTTTACCGTTCACGGCGGTGATCTTATCGCCGGCCTGCAGGCCCATCTTTTTACCTATAATACCCGGTACAATACCGTATTTAACATTGGCATTAGGGATGTAGGTTTCGCCGTATTTGATGGTAAGTACCCAAAATATAAATATACCTACGATGATGTTTACAATGATACCGCCAAGCATTACAATAAGGCGCTGCCAGGCCGGTTTAGAGCGAAACTCCCAGGGCTGCGGCGGACCGGCCAGCTGGTCGGTATCCATCGATTCATCTATCATACCGGCAATTTTTACGTAGCCGCCCAATGGCAGCCAGCCTATGCCATATTCAACACCTTTGTAATTAAATTTAAAGAGGCTGAAATTCCAGGCATCAAAAAACAGGTAAAATTTTTCCACTTTTATTCCGAAGGCGCGGGCCGCTATAAAATGCCCAAACTCGTGTAGTATCACTAAAATTGAAAGGCCAAGTATTAATTGGCCGGCCATGATCAATATATCCATTCGTTGTTATTTCTCTTTAAGATCGTATGCCTTTAACGGCATTTGCTTTATTAAATTTTGCGCAAATATGCGTGTTTCTTTATCAGTATTCAAATAATCGGACAGGGTGGGCTGCTCTATATAACCTATACTTGTCATACAGGTTTCAATAATATCGCTCATATCTAAAAAACCGGTGTCATTGTTGAGGAACGCCGCTACAGCTATCTCATTGGCCGCGTTGATGATGCAGGGCATATTCCCTTTACGGTTTAGCGCTTCAAAGGCCAGTTTAAGGTTACGGAAGGTATCCAGATCCGGCTTCTCGAAGCTGAGGTTGGGATAGTTCACAAAATCAAACCGTTTAAAGTTGTTTTTGACGCGGTTTGGGTAGGATAGGGCATACTGTATCGGCAACTTCATATCCGGCAAACCCATTTGCGCCTTTATCGACCCATCCTCGAATTGTACAAGCGAATGGACAATGGATTGCGGGTGGACAATAACGTCTATCTGATCCGCTTCCAGGTCGAAAAGCCATTTGGCCTCGATCACTTCTAATCCCTTATTCATTAACGATGCCGAGTCGATGGTTATTTTAGCGCCCATTACCCAGTTGGGGTGCTTTAGCGCGTGCTCGCGTGTAACGCCGGCTAAAAAGTCGGTTGTCTTTCCCCTGAATGGCCCGCCCGAAGCTGTGAGAATGATTTTTTCTATCTTATTCTGCTCTTCACCTGCAAGGCATTGGAAGATGGCCGAATGCTCACTGTCTACCGGTAATATATTAACGTTATGTTCTCTTGCCAACGCTGTAACCAGTTCCCCGGCAACTACCAGTGTTTCTTTGTTTGCTAAGGCGATATCCTTACCGGCTTTAATGGCATTAATGGTAGGCTCTAAACCCGCAAAACCAACCATAGCGGTAAGCACCATATGGATCTCCGGGTGGGTCACCATTTCCTTAATAGCCAGGTAACCTGAAAGCACCTGGATGGGCAGGTGAGCCAGCGCGGCTTTTACCTCAGGGTATTTGGCCTCATCACAAATGATGACGTATTCCGGCAAAAACTCAAGGGCTTGCTGTATCAGTAAATATGCATTAGAATGCCCGGTGATCATAAAAGCACGAAACAGGCTGGGGTTATCCTTAATAACATCCAATGTTTGCGTGCCAATGCTGCCGGTAGAACCGAGTATGGCTATATTTTTTATGTTGTTGCTCAATTATAGTATCCTAATACGCCTAAGCTTTTCTACAGCTTAAAGACGCTGATTGTTCTTAAATGTTACTGATATACGGATTTAATTCGTCCGCAATTTTCCGGTCGTTTGATAGCCTCGGAACTTTATTCTGCCCCCCCAGTTTCCCCTGGCTGCGCATATAATTGATAAAGGTATCTTTTTTTAAACTGCGGATAACTAAAGGCTGTAAAATGTTTCCTTCAATCAGATCGAAATAGTAAATGTTTTTCTTTTGGAGGGCCATATCCACCTTTAGGGCAAAAGCACCGGGATCTTTCGGCGGATTGCCAAATTCTATAAACCACTCGTGGTAGGGTAACTCACCAACGTTAGGCGTTACCTGCGGCGCAACGGTAAATTCTATCACGTCCACACCCTCTTCGGCAGCTACTCCCATTAACGCTTGTTCTACCTCTTCGCCTATTACATGTTCGCCAAAGGCAGATATGTAATGTTTAATACGCCCCGTAACCGCAATTTTATAAGGGTTTTTAGATACGAATTTGATGGTATCACCTAAACTGTAGCCCCATAAACCGGCGCTTGTATTTAGGATGAGCGCGTAGTTGCGTTCCAGTTCCACATCCTTCAGGTTGATGCGGGTTGGGTTATCATTAAAAAATTCTTCGGATGGGATAAACTCGTAAAAGATGCCGGCATCTACCATCAACAGCAATCCTTTTTCCTTTTGCGAATCCTGGAAAGCAATGAAGCCTTCCGAAGCCGGGTAAGTTTCTATCGAATCTATTTTGGTGCCGATAACTTCTTCCATGCGTGCGCGGTAGGGCTCGTAGTTTACGCCGCCATGTACAAACAGTTTAAAATTGGGGAATATGTCCTTCACTTTTTTACCGCCGGATACTGCCGAAAGTCTGTCGAAATACATCTGGCACCAGGGTGGTATGCCGGATATCAGTCGCATATCTTCTTTAACGGTTTCCTGCACAATGGCATCAACCTTTTGCTCCCAGTCTTCAATACAATTGGTTTCGTAAGATGGCAGCCTGTTTTTTTGCAGATAGCCGGGCACATGATGCGCCACAATACCCGATAAGCGACCAACGGCAATTCCTTCCTTTTCGCTTAGCACCGGGCTGCCCTGTAAAAATATCATTTTACCATCCACAAAATCGGCCTTCCCGGTTTCGTGAATGTAGCTTAATAATGCGTTACGCGCGGCTTTGATATGCTCGGGCATACTTTCTTTGGAGATGGGAATATATTTTACCCCTGAGGTAGTGCCCGATGTTTTGGCGAGATAAGCTGGTTTCCCCGGCCAGAGCACGTTGGCTTCGCCTTTGGTTACCCGTTCAATGTAGGGGCGAAGTTCCTCATAATCGCGAACGGGGACTTGCTTTTTGAAATCCTCGTAGCTGTTGATGGAACCGAAGTTATGGTCGATACCGAAAGCTGTGCCTTTGGCATCATGTATTAAATTGCTGAAAGTCTTTTGCTGAAGAGCTACCGCGTTTTGGCGGATCTGGTTTAGTTGCCGGTTAACAAAAAAGGCGAATGCTTTGCTTAGTACAGCTTTTAAACCCATCATTAATTGGTTTCGGCAACATCATCGTCAACATCCTGGTGGCTGTAAATGAGTTTGCGGTAGGTAACAGCCAATATAATATTCACAAACGGGTAAGTAAATAATATCGCTATGGATATTAAAGGGTAACTCTGTGCAATTTTGGCGGGTATAGCAATTAAAACAATGATGATGCCCAGGATAAGTAACACTTTAAGCAGGTAACCTTTGGTAAGGTTGAAGCTCTGTTTTAAGGATTCTATTGGGCCGGACAAATCATCTACAATAAAAGTATTGAAGAACATGATGCGCAGGGCAAAGTAAAGGCCACAAATAACGGCCACCGCTTCAACTAAAAATTCCGCAACAACGTTATTCTCCAGGTAATCAATCAGTATACCCAAATTGGTGACTAAAAAAGCAAATATAAACACCACGGCAAGGTAGCTCCAAACCATACGGGCTTTGGGGATAACTTGTATAAATTCAAAATCGTAATATTCGCTGTCTATCACTATGAATATAAGTTTATATAGCCCCAGGGTAGTGTAGGCTTGCAGCCATATCAAAATAAAGGTCACCACCATCGATCCCCAAAAATCATTAGGTGAGTATATGAAACCAATTATAATACCGAGCACCGCCAATAAGAAGAACGAAATAACAGAGTATACGATGATAGTTATAAAGTTCTTCCTGAAAATATTCCAAGCAGTTTTTACGGTTTCTGCAACAGAAAATGGATGGTACATGCTACGTTATTATGATCTTTTTAAAACTACCCGCTTCCAATAATCCTGCATAAATCCTAACCCATAAGCTGTAAGTTGGGTAAAAGCAGCTATTATGCTCAAAAATGCAATTTTTGCCGATTTGTTTTTCCACCATGAATGAAAAAATATCAACAAAATAATAAGAGCTACCGTAATGTTGCACAATATGGCTATAAACCATCCAAATAAGTTAGCAATAAGGGTGAATATTAACCCAAGCGTAAACACCGCCGGAAAAAAATGCACAGCCTTTAACTGATCCGGAAAGAACTTATAAACGTTGATCCTGGCCCGGCCGAAGAAATGGAGTTGCTTAAAGAATTTAACAAAATCGGTACGGCGCTTATGATAAACAATAGCGTCGGGTATCAGGCCTATTTTATAACCTAAGGAATGGATGCGGATACTATATTCAATATCCTCGCCAAGGCGGGTAATAATAAAGCCGCCCGCGTTTTCCCATACCTTGCGCGATATGCCCATATTAAAGCTGCGCGGGTGAAACTGGCCGATCCCTTTTTTATTCCCGCGGATGCCGCCGGTAGTAAAAGGGGAGGTCATGCTGTAGCTGATGGCTTTTTGTATAGGAGTGAAGGAGGGATGTGCACCATCCGGTCCGCCGTAGGCGTCCAGCCAGTTTTCATCCAAGGAATCGTTTACTATTTGCAGGTAATCGTGCGGTATCAGGCAATCCGAATCGAATATGATAAAGTAGTCGCCCTTAGCTCGCTCAAACCCGAAGTTGCGGGTAAAGCCTTGGCCCTCGTTGGCTTTCTCAAAGTATTTTACATCGAGTTTATCAGCGTAGCTTTTTACGATATCCTCCGCTTTATGTGCAGAACCATCCTCAATAACCAATACCTCAAACTGTTTATAAGTTTGCAGGGT
Organism: Mucilaginibacter sp.; assembly: GCF_039925265.1. Classification (GTDB taxonomy): domain Bacteria; phylum Bacteroidota; class Bacteroidia; order Sphingobacteriales; family Sphingobacteriaceae; genus Mucilaginibacter. Next base: position 204,141 of record NZ_JBDSZG010000034.1, on the reverse strand, counting down.
AAGCGTGCCCAGCAATTCGCTGATCTCCTGCGGGCGGTTATATAAAGGGATAATGATGGAAAAAAACATTTAGCTAATTAGATGATTTGGCAATTTGAAGATTTGAAAATGAAAAACCCGGTTTTTTCAAATTAACACATTCTCAAATTTTCAAATTGAGTCTTCAATTTGATATTTATTGCGTTCGGGCGCGTTGCGTGAAACGAGTTCCGCAACAAAGCCGGTTAAAAATAACTGCGAACCTAATATAATGGCCACAAGGGCGAAATAAAACAAAGGTGTGTCTGTAGGTTGCCTTGGTTTTACATGGTGGGCAAGGTCAATCAATTTGTCTGCCACCAGCCAGCCAGCCAATACAATACCTGTTAAAAAACTAAGCGTACCCATCATGCCGAAAAAGTGCATAGGGCGTTTGCCAAATTTTCCTACGAAAAATATCGAAAGAAGATCTAAAAACCCGTTTACAAAGCGGCTCATGCCGAATTTGGTTTTACCATATTTACGGGCACGATGCTCAACCACCTGTTCGCCAATTTTGGTGAAACCCGCCCATTTGGCCAGCACAGGTATATAGCGGTGCATTTCGCCGTAAACTTCTATGTTTTTTACAACTGCCTTCCGGTAGGCCTTTAAGCCGCAGTTAAAATCGTGCAGGTTGGGGATGCCGCTCATTTTGCGGGTGGCGGCGTTAAATAATTTGGTTGGGAGGGTTTTGCTCAGCGGGTCATAGCGTTTTGCTTTCCAGCCCGACACCAGGTCGTAGTTATCCTCGGTAATGCGTCGGTAAAGGCCGGGGATCTCATCGGGGCTGTCCTGTAGGTCGGCATCCATCGTTATCACAACATCGCCCTTAGTAGCCTCAAAACCAATATTCAGCGCGGCCGATTTGCCGTAATTACGCCTGAATTTAATACCCCTGATGTGCGGGTTACCATCCTTAAGCTTCACGATCATATCCCAGGAACCGTCGCGGCTACCATCATCAATTAAAATTATCTCGTAACTATAACGGTTCTCGGCCATTACCTTGCTTATCCACGAGGTAAGCTCAGGCAAGGATTCAACTTCATCATACAGCGGTACTACAACAGATATATCCATTTATCAGGAAAAAGAAAACGCTCGGGTCGCTCAAATCAGCAACACGGCATTACTGCAAAAATATAAAAAATAGGCAAGGGTTTAACGCCGATGTTTAGATAATCGCATACTCGTTTCCGAAAAAACAATATATTAGCTTTTTAATCATCTGTCTAAAAAATGAAAATATACCACAAAGCCCTTTTACTCCTGCTAACCGTTTGTGTCTATGCGGCAAATGCGCAAAATACCGACAAACCCGCGCCTAAATACGATCAGCATAAGGTGTTTAATCCACTGTTCTATCCCGAAAAAGGTAACGTATACCGCTCCGCTTCGGGTTCACCGGGTGCTAAATATTGGCAAAACCGTGCCGATTATAAGATAGACGTTGCGCTTGATACCCTGAAGCATCGGTTGAGCGGCAGTGTTATTATCACCTACACCAACAACAGCCCCGATGGGCTTGATTTTTTATGGTTGCAGTTAGACCAGAACATCCTTCGCGAAGATTCACGTGCGCAGGCCACTACGGTGGTAGGCGGCGGTCGTTTTGCCAATAATGGTTTTACTAAAGGGTACGAGTTAAAAAGCGTTACCATTTTAAATAAAGGCAAGGCTGAAAAGGCTAATTACCTTGTGAATGATACCCGGATGCAGATAAAACTGAAAGATACGCTGCGTGCTAACGGTACCAAGATCCAGGTTAAAATAGATTATTCTTACGATGTATCTGAGTATGGCACAGACCGTACCGGCCGTTTAAAAACACCACAGGGCTGGATCTACGATATTGCCCAATGGTACCCGCGTATGGAAGTTTACGATGATGTAAGCGGCTGGAACACCATCCCTTATTTGGGCGCGTCTGAGTTTTACCTGGAATACGGCAGCTTTGATTACACTATTACTGCGCCTGCAAGCTTAGTGCTGGTGGGTTCGGGCGAGTTGCTTAACCCAACAGAAGTACTTACGCCAACCGCGTTAAAACGTCTTGCATTGGCCAAAGCCAGCGATAAAACCGTGATGATAAAAGATTCAGCAGAGGTAGTTGGTGGCAATGCCTACGTTAAAAAGCCAACGCTTACCTGGCACTTTTTCTGCAAGAACGCTCGTGATATAGCCTGGGCGGCCTCAAAGGCATTTGTGTGGGACGCGGCACGTATTAACTTATCTAACGGTAAAAAGGCGTTGGCGCAATCGGTCTACCCCGTGGCAAGCGGTGGTAAAGCCGCATGGGGCCGCTCTACCGAATACGTTAAAGCTTCGATAGAACTATATTCGGGCAAATGGTTTGAATATACTTACCCCGTGGCTACTAATGTTGGCGGCCCTGTAAGCGGTATGGAATACCCCGGTATTGTGTTTTGCAGCCATCAAAGCCAGGGCGGCGGCTTATGGGAGGTTACTAACCACGAGTTTGGCCACAACTGGTTCCCGATGATAGTGGGTTCTAACGAACGCAAATATGCCTGGATGGACGAAGGCTTTAATACTTTCATCAATTCGGTTGATACCAAGGTGTTCAATAAAGGAGAATATTATTCTAAGGATGATGTGCAGGGTGGCGCGTCGTTTTCCTTCAGCCCAAATGCTGATGCTATTATGAACACCCCAGATGTGATACAAACCGACTTTTTAGGCGTCGCAGCTTATGGAAAACCAGCCATGGGCCTTACTATACTGCGCGAACAGATCCTGGGCGAAGAGCGCTTTGATTTTGCTTTTCGCACGTATATTAAACGCTGGGCGTTTAAGCACCCAACACCATGGGACTTTTTCCATAGCATGGATAACGCGGCAGGAGAGGACCTGAGTTGGTTTTGGAACGAATGGTTCCTGCAAACCTGGAAGCTTGACCAGGGTGTGAAAGAAATAAACTATACAGATAACGACCCTGCGAAAGGCGGGCTAATAACCATCGAAAATCTTGGCGAAATGGCCCTGCCTGTAACCGCCTTTGTGATGGAGGAAAACGGCAAAAGCAGCACCATAAAATTACCTGCCGAAATATGGCAGCGCGGTGGCACCTGGACTTTCCCTTATAAATCAACATCCAAAATATCCTACGTAACCTTAGACCCCGACCATGTGTTGCCCGATGTAAACCCGGACAACAACTCCCTAAGCGGGCAATTGGTGGCAAAAGATAAAACAGCAGCGGATATTATCAATGCTTACATCAGCGCAGTTGGTGGCGAGGGTAAATTGAAGGATGTTAAAGATCTGACTGTTAACTCCGACGGTATATTCCAGGGAGTAGCCATTAAAATGACGGCCAAATACAAAACGCCCGATAAGTTTTTCCTTAACATCATCGCGCCATCGTACAATAATTTTGTGCTGAACAGTATTGTAATTAACGGCGACAGCATCAGGATGAAGCAGTTTAACAATGATGCACCAGTTAGTAAAGAAGAAAATCCGCGGGTACGAAACCGTTACAGGCTTTTCCCTGAACTGGATTACGGCAAAGCTGGCTATAAACTGGAGTTGGCCCCCGAAATGCAGGTGGTTGATAATCAGCTGGTGTACCTGGTGAGCATCACCAACCCGGATGGCGTTCGTGTGAAACACTACTACGACCCTAAAACCGGCTTCAAAGTAAAACGCTTAACCGATGTGCCCGGCGGTACCCCGTCATCGTACAGCGATTACCGCGGTATTGCAACGGGGATAAAAATACCTTTCGCCGAAAAAACTTCTGTTGGCGGTGTTACAGCGGAATTTAAAGTGACCGATGCAGTTGTAAACAGCAATGTAAGTAACGATGACTTTAAATAAAAGGTAAGCTTATAAGCATACAAAACGGCCGGTTAGTTAAAACTATCCGGCCGTTTTGTATATAAATTCATTTTTATATATTTAATGATGCAGACGATACAACCGCTTACAAGGTTGAGTTTAAAAATGGCATAATTGTGCCGAGCACAGATCACAGACCCGTTAAACTGATATTTACCGCTGTTGAGAAACAGCCAAGTTTTGGAAATACAGAATCGGATTTTAACATGTACTTGGCACGAAATATAAGGTACCCTAAATATGCGCGTGAGAATAAAATAACCGGCAGGGTGATAGTAACTTTTGTTGTTGAAAGGGACGGCAGCTTAACCGATGTGAAAATACTGCGCTCGCCCGACCGAAGCCTCGGTGACGAAACCTTGCGCGTAATGAAAGCTTCGCCGCCATGGCATCCGGGAATGCAAGGCGGATGACCCGTTCGCGTGAAATTTTCGGTACCGGTAGCGTTTGCTGAAGAAAATTAAATATTTTTTCTTGGTTCGGTACAGTTTTGTTAAACCAAGCCCAACGATTTACTGGTTCTTGCCCGTGTAGCATCCGCTAATGCCTCATCCTTAACAAGCGATTGCCCGTAAGATGGTATCATTTGCTTTAGCTTGGCCTGCCATTGTGGGGTTTTAACTTTGTCTTTAAAACAACGCTCTATCAGTTCCACCATAATAGGTACCGATGTGGATGCGCCCGGCGAAGCGCCAAGCAATGCAGAGATACTACCATCGGCAGAGGTAACTACTTCTGTCCCGAACTGCAATACGCCGGTTTTATCTTTATCCTTTTTTATTACCTGCACACGCTGGCCGGCTACTTCAAGTTCCCAATCGGTGGCTTCTGCACCGGGGAAATATTCCTGCAGGGCTTTTAACCTGTCGGCAGGGGATTGCAGCACCTGGGCAATGAGGTATTTGGTCAAATCCCAGTTATCACGGCCAACTGCAAGCAATGGCAATAAGTTATTTGATTTTATCGACCCAAACAGATCTAATAAGGAACCTTTTTTGAGGAAACGGGTGGAGAAACCAGCGTAGGGGCCAAATAAAAGTGCTTTTTTGCCGTCTATCATCCTGGTGTCCAAATGCGGTACAGACATGGGCGGCGCGCCAACCGACGCTTTGCCGTAAACCTTGGCATTATGTTTTTCTACAATGGCTGTATTATTACATACAAGCCATTGCCCACTCACCGGAAAACCGCCAAAGCCTTTGCTCTCCGCTATACCCGATTTTTGCAATAGGGGCAAAGCGCCACCACCAGCACCTACAAAAACAAATTTTGCATTCAGTTTGCGTTTTTGGTCGGTTGCTTTATCGGCAACCTTTATACACCAGCTATTATCTTTATTGCGTGTAATATCGGCAACATCGTGGTTTAAGCTCAGGCTTACGTTAGGTTGTTGCTCCAGCCAGCTGAACAGGGTACGGGTAAGGGCGCCAAAATTCACGTCGGTACCAATATCCATATAGCTACCTGCTACGCTTTGACTGTCTTCGCGGCCTTCCATCACCAATGGCATCCATTTTTTTAGTTGCTCGTGATTTTCAGAATATTCCATGTCCTTAAAAAAATGATGTTTGGTCATAGCCTCACAACGTTTTTTTAGGTAAGTTACATTATCGGCACCCCAAACAAAGCTGATGTGCGGTATTTTGCTGATGAATGTCTGCGGTTTGCCAACAAATTTATTTTCAACAAGGTGCGCCCAAAACTCTTTGGTAATTTCAAATTGCTCAGCAATTTGTATGGCTTTATCGGCAGAAACGGTTCCGTCTTTCTTTTGCGGCGTATAATTCAACTCACAAAAAGCGGAGTGCCCTGTTCCGGCATTGTTCATGGCATCAGAACTTTCAGCGGCAATAGAATTGAGCCGTTCAAATATTTCTATAGAAAGATCGGGCTGAAGCTCTTTTAGCATTACCCCAAGTGTAGCGCTCATTATACCTGCGCCAACTAAAACCACATCAACCGTTGTATTTGAAACCTTATTGCCGTTATTCATGATAGTATTGAATGCTAAAGATACATTCAAATAAATTGTTTGCCTGTTGAAACCTTTGTTATAAACTAATAATGATAAAATTTTCACACTTAAGGCAAAATGACGGAACACCTGCCGGAAGAGAACGTGTAAAGTAATAAATCAGGCAATTTTAAGAAATTTTACAGAAAAACATGTCATTAAATCGTTTAAACCGATGTTTTTAATATTTGGAATATTTGCGAGGCCGTGCGTTACACCTATATAATAACACAAAGTGACGGGATAATTGTTCCTGATGGTAACAAATTATTCAATTATGAACCGACCTGCATTATTTATCTCAGCCATTGCACTGATAGCTTTAGGTGCCTGCAATAGTAATAAACCAAAACCCGTATCTGATACCGTTAGTAAAACCGCAGTTGTGGTAAACGGCAAAAAAGACAGCGTGATAAACAATCCGCAAAAGAACTACGGTAACGCAACCATAGCCGAACCCTGTGTGAAATGCTTGTTAGAAATTGTAAAAGCCGATGATAACTATAAGAAAGCGGCGGCATTTGAAAAGGATGTTAAATTTATTATCAACTACGTAAAAACTGTGCAGCCGCAGGATACGGTAAGCGAGGTGAAAGCAACCAATGCGCTAAGGGTAGATGTTGTAGGCAAAACATCTGCCCCACACAGGATAACTTCTTTTTTGTATGATAATAACTTGGCCAAAGTGTATTTTTTGGCTGGGAATACTAAAACCGAGGTGAAAACCGACACTACTTTATTGAAAAAGGTAAGAAATAGTTGCTATTGGGGAGTCGCATCGGGTAATTGACGCTATTTGTAAATTATGTAATTACTGATTTGAATTAAATCACTATGCATGCATAGTGATTTTTACTTTGCGCTTGCATTTGGTATAAATTACTTACCTATAACTATAGAATACATAGATAATTAATTGATTTAGGAATTTATAAAGCTATTTATTGTAAATTTTTATAATTTTTACAAAAATTGCTATGATATTTATAAAATTGCATTAAATTCGCAATGTATTACATAGTAAAAGCTCAACACGAACTATAATTTAAACTTAAAATTACAAAATTCATTAAAAATGGCAACAAAACTCGAGTACATCTGGCTTGATGGGTACAAACCGACACAAAGCTTACGTAGCAAAACAAAAATTGTAAAATCTTTCAGCGGCGATGTCGCAGATTTAGATAACTGGAGCTTTGACGGTTCTTCTACCGAGCAGGCGCCGGGTGGTTCGTCTGATTGCGTATTAAAACCGGTATTCACTTGCCCGGATCCACAACGCAAAGATGCTTACCTGGTAATGTGCGAAGTATTAGATTCTAAAGGTCAGCCACATGAGTCTAACGGCCGTGCGTTGATCCAGGATGACGATAACGATTTTTGGTTTGGTTTTGAGCAGGAATACTTCTTATGGGATCCTGCAACTAACAAACCGCTTGGTTTCCCGGCAGGTGGTTACCCGGGCCCGCAAGGCCCATACTATTGCTCAGTAGGTGCAAACAACGCTTACGGTCGCGATATTGTTGAAGAACACTTAGATGCTTGTTTAGATGCAGGCTTAAACGTTGAAGGTATCAACGCTGAAGTTGCTGCAGGCCAATGGGAGTTTCAGATATTTGCTAAAGGCGCTAAAGAAGCAGGTGACCAAATTTGGGTTGCTCGTTATTTATTAGAGCGTGTAGGCGAAGCGCATGGCGTATCTATCAACTACCATTGCAAACCATTAGGTACTTTAGACTGGAATGGTTCTGGTATGCATGCTAACTTCTCTAACACAACTTTACGTACTGCAAACAGCAAAGAAACTTTCACTGCTATCTGCGAAGCTTTCCGCCCTGCGGTTGCTGAGTGTGTTGCTGTATATGGTGCACATAACGAGTTGCGTTTAACTGGTAAACACGAAACTGCTTCTATAACTGATTTTAGCTACGGCGTATCAGATCGTGGTGCTTCTATCCGTATCCCACTTTACACTGTTGATCACGATTGGAGTGGTTATTTGGAAGATCGTCGCCCTAACTCGGCTGCTGATCCATACAAAGTTGCTGCGGTTATCATCAAAACAGTTAAATCTGCAAAATTGTAATACCCCTATATCAAATTACAAATCCTCCGGTTTAACTATCGGGGGATTTTTTTGTCTCAGATATTCCTTGTAATCACCGGATGTTATTCGGGGGAATCCTTTAACCGGTAAATTATAGATATATACCCAGGCGTCTATTGGACCCTCTGCCGTTTCAAATGAATGATTGATTCTTAGGTATAAATTGGGGTGTTCTTCATCGGCACCAACACCTTCATAGATATCTATCTCCTTTAATACTTCTGCGTTGCGAATTTGGTAAATGCTGCCAAATACGTAGTCGGCGTTATGGTCAATAACTAATCCAGGGTATTCGCCAATATCGTACAATATACCTGCTATCTTTCCGGTTATTATAAAATCGCAATGCTGGTTTAAATATCGGGCGAATTGATTACCGTTTTGCAGCAGCGTTCCGTATACAAACAAATACATATTGGTCATAGTTAAATATACTTGTAAAATTTATATCCGCTATAATATGTTAAACTTGCTTAAATTGGCATTTTATACTAAACCACATGGATCAGGAACAGGTAATAGCCTACATCAAAGAAAATAACATCCCCAAAGTTAAATTTGCCTTTGCCGACGTAGACGGCGTTTTACGCGGTAAAGTGATCAGTACTAAAAAATTCCTCGACGGGTTAAAAACCGGTTATGGCTTTTGCGACGTAGTTTTTGGCTGGGACAGCAATGATGTTTGCTACGATAATGTTGAACTGACCGGCTGGCATACAGGGTACCCCGATAAACTATGTTATATCGATCTCTCCACCTTCCGCACCGTGCCATGGCAGGATAACATCCCGTTCTTTTTGGCAGATTACAGCGGGCCGCATGGCAACACTGTGCCCGCCGATCCGAGGAGCTTGCTGAAAAAAATAGTGGCTGAATGTAAATCCATGGGCTACCATGCCGAATTTGCACAGGAGTTTGAGTGGTTCAATTTTAAAGAAACGCCGCAAAGCTTGCAGGATAAAGGTTTTGTTAATATGGAGCCTTTAACACCCGGGATGTTTGGCTATTCTATCCTGCGCACCTCGCAAAACAGCGATTTTTATTACGACCTGTTTAACCTGCTCACCCAATTTAATATCCCGATAGAGGGTCTGCATACCGAAACCGGCCCCGGTGTTTACGAAGCTGCTATTGAGCATTGCGAAACACTGGCAGCTGCTGATAAAGCGGTACTGTTTAAAACTGCGGTGAAGGAAATAGCCAGCAAGCACGGCATCACCGCCACCTTTATGGCTAAGTGGAATCAAAACCTGCCCGGCTGTAGCGGGCACATCCATCAAAGCTTGTGGAGCGAAGATGAAACCGAAAACCTGTTTTACAATGGCACCGACGAAAATAAAATGAGTGAGCTGCATAAGCAATACCTTGCAGGTCAGCTTTATTGTATGCCGCATTTATTGCCCATGTATGCGCCGACCATTAATAGTTATAAGCGCCTTGTAGAAGGGGCCTGGGCACCAACCACCATTACCTGGGGAATAGATAACCGTACCACCGCGTTGCGGGTGATCAACACATCCATTGGCTACACCCGGCTGGAAACCCGTATCCCCGGCTCGGATACTAATCCTTACCTGGCTATAGCCGCCGCGCTTGCATCAGGGCTATATGGTATTAAGAATAAACTCAAATTAAACATTGCCCCAACCGTTGGCAACGGCTACCAGGATAAAAGCAACGGCAGCCTGCATGCCAACCTGTTCGACGCGGCAACCGCCATGCAAAATTCATCCATCGCCAAAGAACTGTTTGGAGATGATTTTGTGCAGCACTTCACCCAAACGCGTTTGTGGGAGCACAGGCAATACGCTAAGAGTGTGAGTGATTGGGAGCTGAAGAGATATTTCGAGATTGTCTGAACCGGGATTAAGCGGATTTATGAGATTTAAGGATTTTGATTTGCTTACTTACCATGGATTTATACCCGACCAATATTCAAATTCAGGGAAATCGCTTTTAAATTCAAGTATTGTCAATTTTAGGCTAAAGCCAATTCCGTTGGCCTTAACTTAACTGTTGGCTAAAGCCGAACGGCAATGAATAGAAAAAAAAGTATTATTTCTGCATTTATTGCCGTCCCCTTGAGGGGACGGATGGCATAATACATATAGTGGCTTTAGCCAAAATCAGTATAAAAGTTTAAAGGCGATTTCCCTGGATTCAAATTGGGCTGCTGATAAATTTTGCAGCAAATCGTTAACATTTAAAAGGCTGCTCAATAAAAAGTTTAAACAATAGTATATTTGACGCCAAACCAATTTAAACTGTATTAAGAATTTTTGCTTTAGGACAATTAAAATCCAAAAAATCACATAAATCCGCTTAATCCCGGTTCAGACAACTATGGACTTTTCTATCATTATAAAAAAAGCGTGGGAAGGCTATGATGCTTCCAAAACCATCAAAAGCGTAGAGGATATCAGCGCGATGGTATCTACCAACCACGTGTACCGTATTACCTTTGATGATGAGGATATCATCATCGCCAAGCTATCATTATTTGGCAAATTCGAGCATTTTAAGGAAGATCATCGTATCATCCATTCATTAAGCAATAACCTGCTTTACCCCTTTGAGAATTTGTTAGCCAAATCGCTGTTGAAGAACAACCGGGTTTATATTTACCATTATAAATATGGCAAAACAGATGCCTGGGTGGTGTTTTACAACCCAACCCGCATCCTTAACAGGTTGCCGAAAAGACTGGACGATAACCTCATCAAAAAACTTGGACAGCAGGCGGGTAAGTTCCATAAAGCCTGCAGCAGGGTGAAGAATGTGCTGCCAAAATCGTCTAAAACCCTTCGTACAGATATCTATTCGCTGCAGCAGCAATTAGAGAAGAATGAAAGGAGTTTTGGCTCGGCCATGCAGGTGGATTTTTTAAAATATCATTGTGACCTGTTCCTGCGAAACCGCTCTAAATACAATATGTCGTCGTTCGATATTATCCCGGTGTTTATTGACTGGAACATCGGGAATTTTTCGGTCACCCCGAATTATGAGCTATATTCACGCTGGGATTATGACTGGTTTAGGATGAGCTACCGCGTCCTCGACTTTTACTTTTTCAGCAGGGTGGTATCTGATGTTGGCGACCGTACTGTGTTTAGTTACGTAATAGGCCCAATGATGGAGGATAGGTTTATCACCTTTTTGAAAGAGTATCATAAAGTTTATCCGCTTACCGCGGATGAGATAAGATTTATGAAAGAGGCGTACCGCTTTTTCATCCTCAACTACGTGATAAAGGATGGCAAGCACTTTTTTAACGATCAATACGCTAAAAAACTTCAGGCAGAAGCATTTGACGTTTACCTACCATCGGTAGACCGCGATTTTGATGCCGAGAAAATAATAGAGGCTTTGAAATTGAAATAAGTTAAGAGATGTTGGAAAGGGTTTGAGAGGTTGTAAAAGTTGGAATTGTTGTAGGTAGAATAGTTAAGCAAATGCTAAACGTTTATACCTCTGAAAATCACCACCTCACAAACCTTTTTAACCCTTATAACCTCTATAACTTATTCTAACCCTTACAACTACAACCAATGAAACGCATTGATGATTTCCGTGAGATAATTGATAATTACGAGGTGGTGTTTTTTGATGCGTTCGGCGTTTTAAAAAATTACGGGGGATTGGTGCCCGGTATCGAGCGGACATTTGATTACCTGGAAGAGTCGGGCAAGGAGTACTACATTGTAACTAATGATGCATCGCGCAGCCCAACGCAGCTAGCCGAATCGTACCATAAAAAAGGGCTTAATATTATTACTGCCGACAGGGTGATCTCATCCGGTATGCTTACGAAGGAATTTCTGGATCTAAAAGTAGACGACGGTATTGTAGCCTACCTGGGGACGGAAGATTCCGCCCATTACATCGAAAGCGAAGGACTGCATACCCTGCCGGTTAGCGCCATCACAGCAGAGAACTTCGATAAAGTTAACGCACTTGTTTTTTTAGATGATGAAGGCTTCGATTGGTGCAACGATCTTAACAAAACCGTAAACCTGTTGCGCCGCCGTACCATCCCGGCTATTGTGGCCAACACGGATTTTGCATACCCAGTTAATGTAAATGAAATTGCCATTGCTGTCGGCGGCATAGCAGCCATGATAGAGGCCATCGTTGGGAAAAAGTTCATTCGTTTTGGTAAGCCCGATTCGCAGATGTTTATGTTTGCTTACGACCTCATTCGCGAGTACCGCCCCATCAGTAAAAAAGAGATAGTGATGGTAGGGGACACCCTGCAAACCGATATCCTCGGCGGTAACAAATTTGGACTGGATACAGTTCTGGTACTATCTGGTAATACACTGGCGGCAGATGCCCAAAACAGAATGACCTCAACTGGTATTGTACCCACATACATCTGCGATTCGGCAGTAGTAAAATAGAGTAGGAATGATGTTGAAAAAGTTTGTGTTAGCATTAATGATAATCATTGGATCAACCCAAATCATCCTTGCACAGTCTCAGTCGGGTAAAACTTTTACAAATCCCTTGCTTCCATCGGGTGCCGATCCCTGGGTGATCTATCACAAGGGCTACTACTATTACACCAATTCGCTTCAAAACAAACTTAATATTTGGAAGACGAAAAATCTGGCCGACCTCGTATCCGCCGAAAAGAAAACGGTTTGGACACCACCGCCGAATACACAATATTCTAAAGAACTATGGGCACCAGAACTGCATTATCTAAATAAAAAATGGTATATGTATTACGCTGCCGATGATGGCAGCAATAATAATCATCGCCTTTATGTATTAGAAAACAGCGCCGCCGACCCCTTGAAAGGTGCCTGGATATTTAAAGGAAAGTTGGCCGATTCCACAGATAAATGGGCGATAGACGGCTCCGTATTTACGCATAAAGGCCAGATGTATTTGATATGGGCCGGCTGGGAAGGTGATGAGAACGGTCAGCAGGATATCTACATCGCTAAAATGAAAAACCCTTATACTATCGAGGGTAAAAGGGTGAAGATCTCCAGTCCGCTTTACGATTGGGAAAAGAACGGCGACCTGCATGATGCAGTGAACCCGCCACATGTTAATGTGAACGAGGGCCCCGAGATCTTAAAGCATGGCAATAAATTATTACTCATCTATTCGGCCAGTGGCTGCTGGACAGATTTTTACGCCCTGGGTATGCTAACCGCATCGGCCAATAGCAACCTGCTGGACCCAGCATCATGGACAAAATCGCCTAACCCGGTGTTCAAAAAATCGGAGGCGAATAGCGTTTATGCCCCCGGGCACAATGCTTTTTTTAAATCCCCAGATGGTACCGAGGATTGGATAATTTATCATGCCAATTCAAAACCCGGGCAAGGCTGCGGCGGCTACCGCTCGCCGAGGATGCAAAAATTTAGCTGGAACAAAAACGGAACGCCAAATTTCGGCACGCCCGTAAAGGAGAATACGCCATTGGCAATACCATCGCAACGTAAATAATACATCCAATTACCATAAATCATTATGCAAAACACCTTAAAAAAACCAACTTTGGCACTGGCAATTGCCGGCAGCATTTTTTTTGCGGCCTGTAATCAATCTGCCCCAAAAAGTATTACCATGACAGACAGCACATCTACCAAAACAGCGGCTTTACCTGCCGCAACAGGCTTTGAACAAACCATCGACGGCAAGAAAACAGAGCTTTACGTTTTGAAGAATAAAAGCGGTGCCGAAGCTGCCATCACCAACTATGGCGCGCATTTGGTAAGCCTGCTGGTACCCGATAAAAATGGCAAACTAACCGATGTTATTTTAGGCTTTGATGATATAGCCGGGTTCCAAAAAGCAGGCGGCGCTTATTACGGCGCAACTATTGGCCGCTACGGCAACCGTTTGGCAAAAGCTAAATTTACATTGGATGGTAAGGAGTATAAATTGTTTGCCAACAACGGCCCAAACACATTGCACGGCGGTAAAAAGGGCTTCGATAGCATGGTTTGGGATGCTAAACAAATAGATAGCAGCTCTATCGAACTTACCTACTTGTCCAAAGATATGGAAGAGGGCTTCCCCGGCAATTTAAAGGTTAAAGTGGTTTATACTTTAACGGATGATAACGCCGTGAAAATCACCTACGAAGCTACTACCGACAAAAACACGGTAGTAAACCTAACCAACCACTCGTACTTTAACCTCAACGGGCAAGGTAGTGGCACCGCGCTTGATCATGTGGTAAAAATTGATGCCGATGGTTACACCCCGGTGGATGGCACCCTTATCCCAACCGGTAAAATTGAGCCGGTAAAGGGTACACCATTCGATTTTACAACCGCTACCGCCATTGGCGCCAGGATTGAAACTGCTAACGAGCAATTAAAATTCGGCAAAGGGTACGATCATAACTTTGTACTGAACAAACACGATATAAGCACCCCGATAGCTACCGCTGTTGGTGATAAAAGCGGCATTAAACTGGAGGTATTTACAGAAGAGCCGGGGCTGCAGTTTTACACCGGCAACTTCATGAATGGTACCAACACGCTAAAAGGAGGCGCAAAGGATGAGCATCGCGCCGCGTTCGCTATGGAAACCCAGCACTACCCTGATTCTCCGAACCAGCCAAACTTCCCGTCTACTATATTAAAACCCGGCGCGGTTTATAAAACGGTAACTATTTACAAGTTCTCAAAGTAAACGGACACAATCTTAATAATCAAAGCGAATCTTACGAGTTTTAGAAGAGCGGACTGCAAATCTAAATCCGTAAAATTCGCTTTTTTGTGAACTCAATTGCCCAATAATTCTACATACTATCAACAATTCAATCGTTATCTTTGTATATACCTCCCAAACTGTTGCCCGGTACTATTGTTGAATTTTAATACATACGCGTTTGTTATTAGATAATCATGGCAGAAGAATTACTTACCTGCGCCTGGCGGTGACCGATAAGTGTAACCTGCGTTGCTTTTACTGTATGCCCGAGGAGGGGCTAAATTGGCTAAGTCGCAATGAGCTGATGACTTACGAGGAGATGTTGCGTGTTTGCGAGCTGCTGGTGAAGATGGGCATCGATAAGATCCGCATTACCGGTGGTGAGCCTTTTGTAAGGAAGGATATTATGCAGCTACTAACCGCACTATCCAAACTCGATGGTTTAAAAGAATTAAGCTTGACCACAAACGGCGTTTTAACCGCCCCGCATGTTGCCGAACTGAAAGCTATCGGCGTACGGTCAGTTAACCTGAGCCTGGATACCCTGGATGCCGGTCGCTTTTTTGCTATCACCCGTCGCGATGAGTTTGCAAACGTGATGGATACGATGCACGAATTGCTGAAACACGACATAGAGGTGAAAATAAACACGGTTGTGATGGCCGGTAAGAATACGCAGGATATAATCCCGTTGGTTGAACTAACCAAAGAATTGCCGGTGAGCGTACGCTTTATAGAAGAAATGCCCTTTAATGGCGATGGACATAGCTACAGCGGCGCTCTTTGGGATTACGTCCGCATCTTTGATGAGATCAGGAACGTTTATCCTGACATTCAAAAAATACCAGACCCGTTATATTCTACGGCTTATAATTATCAAATTCCCGGACACTCGGGCAGCATAGGCATCATTGCGGCTTACTCCCGCACATTTTGCGGTACTTGCAACCGGATCCGCATTACGCCGCAGGGAACGCTGAAGAATTGTTTATATGACGATGGCGTATTGAACATAAAAGACCTGATGCGCGACGGGAAAAGTAACACATCTATTGTAGATTCTCTGCGGGTTGCCTTTAACAGCCGGGAAAAAGACGGTTGGGCGGCCGAACGCAAGCGCAAGGAAAACCCGAACTTTCATGAATCGATGGCTACCATTGGTGGCTAAAATACCTGAGGATATGACAACGGTAGAACAAGCCGAAAAAATAGTACTTGCCCAGCTAACAGACTACGGCACGGAAGCCGTGCCTTTTGAAAAGGCACTTGGTAGGGTGTTGGCGGAGGATATACGCGCAGACCGCGACCTGCCTCCCTTTAATCGTGTAACGATGGATGGAATTGCTATATCTTTTAAAGCGGCAGAAGAGGGTATTAACACGTTTCATATCAAGGCCACGCAAGCCGCTGGAGATGAACCAATAGGTATTGAGGATAATGACCTTTGTATCGAGATCATGACCGGTGCGTCCCTGCACCCTTCGCTCGATACCATTATCCGTTACGAAGATCTGGAGATCCGCAACCAGCTGGCGGCTTTAACTATTCATGCCGTTAAAAAAGGACAGAATATCCATTTTAAAGGGAAAGATAAACACACGGGAGATGTGGTTGCAGCGGCGAATCAAAAAGTAACACCGGCTATTATAAGTCTTGCGGCATCGGTTGGTAAAGCCACACTCGCGGTGAAGAAACTACCCCGGGTAGTGATTATTTCCTCGGGAGACGAGCTGGTTGATGTAACCGATACGCCTACCACTTACCAGATAAGGCGCTCAAATAACTATACCATAAAAGCGGCACTAACCAACCACGGTTTACATGCCGATATGCTTCACATTTCCGATAACCCGGACATCACGCGGGAACAAATAGCAACATGTCTCCAAAATTACGATGTGATACTATTGAGTGGCGGCATCAGCATGGGTAAGTTTGATTATATCCCGAAAGCTTTGGAGGCACTACAGGTAGATAAATTATTTCACAAGGTATCGCAACGCCCTGGTAAGCCTTTTTGGTTTGGCAGGCATAATAACGGGGCGCTTGTGTTCGCGTTCCCCGGTAACCCTGTAGCCACCTTTATGTGCCTTCACCGCTACTTTTTATTGTGGTCGAATGCAACACTCGGTCTAACAGCTAAAGCGCCCGTATACGCCGTTTTAGCCCGTGATTTTAGCTTTCAACCGCAATTACAATATTTTTTGCAGGTGAAATTGAATTTTAATAACCAGGGTCAACTAATGGCAACGCCAATAGAAGGTAATGGCTCGGGCGATTTCGCTAACTTAGCAGATACGGATGCTTTTATGGAACTGCCTTTAGAACGGAACGATTTTGAAAAAGGCGAAGTATACCAGGTGTGGACATTCTAATTAATAGAGGAAATTAATAAGATCAGTGTAATCAATCAAAAATCCGTGAAATCAACTTTCAGTCATTTAGATAAACAGGATAACCCTACCATGGTAGATGTATCTGCAAAACAGCCTACCCATCGTAGTGCTACGGCGCAAAGTATCGTGGTATTGCCGACGGAGGTTTTGCAACATTTGACCGATGGTGAATTGCAAACCAAAAAAGGCGGGGTGTTTCAAACGGCCATTATTGCGGGTATTATGGCTGCTAAAAAAACCGGCGATCTTATTCCATTGTGCCACCCTTTAGGGATGGATAACTGCAAGGTTTACATTAAGTTAAATGAGAACAATGAAGTTGTAATTGAATGTACGGCCAGTATCACCGCCAAAACAGGCATCGAGATGGAGGCGCTTGTTGGGGCGTCTGTAGCGGCTTTAACAGTGTACGATATGTGCAAGGCCATGAGCCACGATATTGTGATAAAAGAAACCAAACTCATCTCAAAAACAGGAGGGAAGCGTGACTTTAAAAGAGCATAAAAAGCATACAGCCATTGCCCGCCCCGCCAACGGAAATTTCGGCCGGAATGAATGGGCCATTTTAGGTGGGCCATGCACGGTTGTTAAAGTTTTGGCAGATCGCATTATTTCGGCATTATCGCCGCAGTACCAATGCGCTTATGCCGATACGTCGCATAACGATGATGTTATTCAGCTCCCCGGGAGGCTAACCAGCGGCGCAGCCTTGGAATACACCGATCAGCTTAACTTTTGCCAGCTGAATTATAAAGCGCCGTTAAGCGCCTTTAAGCAACGCCAGTTATTCGCGGAGATGGACCTGGTTTTGGTAAACGGCAATCACCAGCAAGCTAAGGAGCAGGTTGTGATTATCGATATCAACAAAAGAGCTTCATTGCAGAAAAGGGTGGTACAGCTTTCCAACGTAGTCATGATATTGCTGGCCGATAATGCCGATGAGGTTTTTGATTTTGTAAAGGATGCTGTTCCCAACTGGCATGAATTGCCAACCTATAAATTAAACGACGATACCGCCCAGATCGTTAACTTTTTTCATTCTAAACTCCAAAGTTTCAAACCTGTATTAAATGGCCTGGTACTGGCGGGAGGCAAAAGCGCCCGCATGGGAGTAGATAAAGGCAGGTTAAATTGGTACGGCAAAGAGCAACGCTACTATATGGCCGATCTGCTCCACGATTTTTGCAGCGAGGTATTCATTTCCTGCCGGGATGAAGAGCAGAAACAAGAGATAGATGCACAGTATGCAACCCTTACAGATACTTTCACCGGCCTGGGTCCGTATGGGGCGATCCTTTCCGCGTTTCGGCAAAACCCTGAGGCGGCATGGCTGGTAGTGGCCTGTGATATGCCGCTGGTGGATGATCAGATATTACAGCATCTTACCGAAAACCGCAGCGCAAAACATATCGCTACCGCTTATCACAGCGAGGTGACAAACTTCCCTGAACCATTAATAACCATTTGGGAGCCAAAATCTTATCCAGCATTACTTCAATTTTTAGCGCAGGGGTATTCCTGCCCACGAAAGGTGCTTATCAATTCGGATATCAACCTTTTACAGGTACCGGATACAGAGGCTTTGTCGAACGTAAATACTCCCGAAGAAATGGACAGGGTAAGGCGCATTATTCATAACAAAATTGCCCAAACCCATGCATCCTGACCTGCAGCGATATAGCTGCCAGATAGCATTGCCCGGATTTAGCGAGGCTGCCCAGCAACGACTAACCGATGCCAGGGTGCTTATTATTGGTGCCGGGGGCTTAGGCTGCCCGGCCGCGCAATATTTGGCATCCAGTGGGGTGGGTACGTTGGGCATTGCCGATTATGATACCGTATCTGTTAGTAACCTGCACCGCCAGATTTTGTACGATCCTGATGACGTAGGTAAGCACAAGGCGCTCATCGCCTGCGAGCGGCTGTTAAGGCAAAATCCCGAGATCGAACTCGTTCCTCATGTTGATAAGATAACTTCAGAAAACGTACTGCAAGTAATTGAAGATTATGATATTATAGTTGATGGAACGGATAATTTTGAGACGCGCTATCTCATTAATGATGCATGTGTACTATTGGGCAAACCGGTTGTTTACGGCGCTATTTATCAGTACGAAGGACAGGTTGCCGTTTGGAATATGCCAAATGAAGACGGCAGCCGTACACCAAACTACCGTGATCTTTACCCGCAGGTAGATGCTTCACAGATCCCCAATTGTTCCGTAGGGGGCGTTATTCCTACACTGGCGGGCATTATTGGAAGTATGCAGGCAAATGAGGTGATCAAATACATCACCCAAACAGGTGAATTACTGGCAGGGAAGGTGTTGATATTCGATGCCCAAAACATGCAGAGCAGGATCATCAAGATTGGAAGTGCCACAAAAATGAATATCACGGCCCTCCAGCCAACCATAGAAATATCGGTTATTAACCAAACTGAACTGCAAAAAGGTCTGGGCGAAGAAAATATCCAGCTGATTGATGTCCGTACCCTCCCAGAGCGCGATCTGCACGACATAGGAGGCGAACACATCCCCCTTGATGAATTGGAAGAAAACCTGGATCAGTTACAACCGGATAAGACGATAGTATTTTATTGCGCGACAGGCAAACGAAGCGGGGAAGCGGTAAAGTTGGTGAATAAATTAAACCCTGAGCTAAGGGCATTATCTTTAAAAGACGGTATAGGGAATTAGCTAATATCCTACCTGTATCGAAATTCCACTAATCGTAAAAATCCGCTTAATCCCGGTTCGGGATTACGGATGCGCCGCTACCCACACCTCACCATCCTCAAATACCTCTTTTTTCCAGATAGGCACGGTTTCTTTCAGGGTATCGATAATGTAACGGCAAGACTCGAATGCCGCTGCACGGTGCGCTGCGGACACCGCAATGATAACAGGTATTTCGCCCACAGCTAACACACCAGTACGGTGATGGATCAGGATCTTTTGAATGGGCCAGTTATCAAAGGTATGTTGAGCTATCTTTTCCATCTCGTTGATAGCCATTTGATTATAGGATTCAAACTCAAGGCGGACTACAGCTTTACCCTTCGTCATATTCCGTACTGTACCAATAAAAACGTCTATGCCGCCCGAGTGTGGTGACATGATCCAATCTATGCAGGATTGAATGTTTAATGGTTCGGTATGTATCTCTATCTGCGTGTTCATAATTATCCTCCGCTAACCGGTGGTATAATGGCTATTTCATCTCGTTCTGTTATCGCACCTGCATCATCGGCATATTCATTATTAACTGCTACCATATAGCTCGCCAATTGTTTCAGGCGTGGATATGCAGTTTCTAATTCCGTTTTGAGCTGCTTCGTTGTAGCATTTTCATCCAGTTGGATATTGATCGTACTCCCTCCAAAAATATCTTTGGCTATGCCGAACGCGAGTATTTTGATGTTCATCATCATAAGATGCAAATATGCAACAATCTTGTGTATAACGTAAAATACCCACGTTGTAATATTCACGAAAGCCCGGACGATTACCAAGCTAGTTTTTTACCAGGCCGATTTGTAAGCCTTCAGCAGATCATCCACCAAAATACCATTGATCTTCGTGCCGGTAGTGTCGCAATCAGTGATTTCTACATTGCTTAGGTCGCAATTGGTTATGGTACTGCCATTCAGGTCGCAATCTTCAAATTTCAAGGGGCGCTGTTTGGCGGTCTCATCGTAAAAGGGGTGACCCTTGGGCGGCATGCCAATGTTGTGGATATAAGCGCCGCCCAACTGTGCACCTTCTATCTCCAGGTCGCTCAGGTTGGCATTCGTGATCTTAACGTTAGTGGCAGATACATCGTTCATCACGAGGTCGTTAATGCAGGCCATTGTTATTTTAGATCCGGCAAGGTTGGCTTCCCGTACATTCAGCTGTTTCTGGTCGTTAATGATGTTTAAGGTTTGCATAAAATATTAGTTGATGATCAAATATCTGCAATATCTGTATACGTTCAATATGTATTTACGACATGGAAGGGTGTTTTGCGACTTTTACTCTCCCCAAGCAGTTATAACCAATCGTCGCTGCCCGCCATGATTACGGTGTTCGCAAAGATAAATACCCTGCCAGGTACCTAAAGCTAATCGCCCATTGCGGATTGGGATAGTTACCGAGCATCCCAACATTGCTGCTTTTAAATGTGCCGGCATATCGTCACTGCCTTCGTCGTCGTGGCGGTAATCGGGGTCGTTCTCAGGCACGGCCTTATTAAAATACATTTCAAAATCTTGCCTCACGGTGGGGTCGGCGTTTTCATTGATGCTAAGCGAGGCGGATGTATGCTGAATAAACACCTGGCAGATACCGGTTTTCAACTCACTAAGCTGTGGAATGGCGTCGATCACATCATAAGTAATAATATGGAAACCACGGCGGCGGGGTTTCAAATCGAGGCTTTGCTGGAATAATTTCATGTTAGATCAACAATAGGGCGCGCGGTAAGTTTTTGGCCTAATATTAACAAAAAAATAAAAAACATTTAGATGTTACATATTAATCGTAATATTGCGATAGAATAATGGGCTTAACAAAAACCGAAATATTCAGCGAAGAACAAAACCAGCTGGCAATTGCCTTAAAAGCGATAGCGCATCCTGCACGTATAGCAATTTTACAGCAGATAATAGCAGCAAAGGCTTGTATCTGCGGAGATCTGGCATTAGAACTGGGCCTGGCACAGGCAACCATTTCACAACATTTGAAAGAGTTGAAAACTGTAGGCATCATTAAAGGCACTATTGAAGGTGTGAGCGTTTGTTATTGCATAAACGATGAAGTTTGGAATAAGCTGGGTACACAATTAGGAGGCTTTTTTGCTTCTTATGAGATTAGTGATAAAACTTGCTGCTGATATATTTTTTTACCGGATATAACGTAATATCGCAATAAAACGATTGATATGAACACGACAAAAACACTTAAATGGGGGGATTTTACCGCACAATTGCGGCTTCAGCCCGCGCTGCACCTGCAATTTAAATATGTCGGGAACAAATTTGTAGACGCGGCTTACCACATCACCGAGATAAAACAGGCGCCCATTACATCGGTAGACTGCGGCGGGGTAATGAACAAGTGGACGGAGGTCATTGTTCAGCTGTGGGAGCCATCGGAGAAGCAACAGGAAAGGGCTATGACTGTAGGAAAAGCTTTGTCGATAATAGATCTGGTGGAGAAGTTACTGCCATTGGATAAGGGAGCCATTGTGAAAATTGAATTTGGAAACTCAGCCTTTGATGCCCGGCAAATGTACCCTTCGGATATAAATGCAGAAGGTGAAAACCTGGTAGTTAATCTAACGGCAGATCAAACGCAGTGTAAAGCTATCAACAGGGGCGGCAGCTGCGGTACCGATGACAAAGGCACGGAATGCTGCGAGCCAGCCAAACCAAAAGTTACATTAATAAATCTTGCTGCCGAAACCGCCTGCTGTACGCCGGGTGGCGGATGCTGCTAAAGCATATTTTTATGAATATTTCCGAAGCAAATCTTTATAGAGAGGGAGTTATCAACTTGCTATCAGCAGAAAAGCTTCCGGTGGAAGATCTCCCTGCTCAGCTGGATAATTTTGTTGTTGCCATAGAAAATGATATGGTTATTGGTGTTGCCGGCTTGGAGCTTTACGGTGATTATGGGTTGCTGCGTTCTGTGGCGGTGGATAAAAATCACCGAGGGAAGGGTATTGGCTCCGGCTTATTGGCACGTATAGAGGAGATGGCGATTAGCCTGAATTTGGAGGGAATCTACTTACTTACAGAAACCGCTGCCGATTATTTCAGCAGAAAAGGCTACGAACATATTGCCCGCATGGATATCCCGGAGGAGGTTAAAGCATCGTCGGAGTTTAGCCATGTATGCCCCCAATCGGCCATCGCCATGAAAAAATCTATAAACTAAAAAAATGAAGAATGTATTAGTACTGTGCACCGGCAATAGCTGCCGCAGCCAGCTGGCCGAAGGTTACCTGCGCCATTTTGCCGGCGATAAAGCAAACATTTATAGCGCGGGGATAGAAACGCACGGCGTAAACCCACGTGCTATCAAAGTAATGGCAGAAGACCATTTGGATATATCTGGCCATACCTCGAACAATGTGGAAGAATACCTTGATGTTCCTTTCGATTATGTGATAACTGTTTGCGATAATGCCAATGAAGCCTGCCCATATTTCCCGGGTACGGTAGAGCGCTTTCATTTTAATTTCCCCGATCCGGCTAAAGCTAAAGGAACAGAGGGGGAAATTATGAGTGAATTTCGCCGGGTGCGGGATATGATAAAGGCTTATTCGTTTGATTTTGTTAAACAGCATTTAAACTAATGTCTGCAACAAACTGCGCCCCCGCAGCCGACCGTAAAAAACTGAGTTTTCTCGATCGTTTTCTCACCCTGTGGATCTTTCTGGCCATGGCAGCAGGTGTGGCTATTGGCTACTTTATTCCGTCATCATCGGGTTTTATTAATTCCTTTTCCAGCGGTACAACCAATGTGCCGTTAGCCATTGGTTTAATAGTAATGATGTACCCGCCGCTGGCCAAGGTGAGATATGAGGATATGGGCGGGGTATTTAAAGACACCAAAGTGCTTGGCGTATCGCTGCTCCTCAACTGGGTAATAGGCCCCATATTGATGTTTATATTGGCTATAACGCTCTTACGCGACCATCCGGACTATATGGTTGGCCTGATTCTCATCGGCCTTGCGCGTTGTATTGCCATGGTGGTAGTTTGGAACCAACTGGCCGAGGGCAATCGCGAATACGCAGCCGGGCTTATCGCTTTGAATAGTATTTTCCAGGTATTGTTATATAGTGTTTACGCTTATGTATTTATTACGCTGCTGCCGCCGCATTTTGGGCTTAAGGGGCTGGCTGTTAATATTAGCATTGCTGAGATAGCCAAAAGCGTCGGCATTTATTTAGGACTGCCTTTTGCTTTCGGGGTAATAAGCCGCTATGCACTTATCAAAGTGATGGGAGCAGAGTGGTTTGAAAATAAGTATGCTCCGTTTATTTCGCCTTTAACACTCATCGCTTTACTATTTACCATCGTAGTGATGTTTAGCCTGAAGGGTGATCTGATCCTCAAAATACCGCTGGACGTGTTGCGAATTGCCATACCCTTGGTAATTTATTTCGCTGTGATGTTTTTGCTGAGTTTTTTTGCTGGCAGATATTTCGGCGCTGATTACTCGCGCAACACGGCGATCGCTTTTACCGCTACCGGTAATAATTTCGAGCTGGCCATTGCTGTCGCGGTAGGGGTGTTCGGTATAAATTCCGGAGAAGCCTTTGCGGGTGTGATAGGGCCTTTGGTTGAAGTGCCTGCTTTAATAGCGTTGGTAAATGTAGCGTTTTGGCTCAAGAAAAAATATTACTAAATATTTTGTTTACGGCGGATAATCTACTATTTTCGAATTGACTACTTAATCTATAGTATATATAGATATTTATATCCGGATTTACAAAATAAAAAGTCTTAGAGCTATTATACTGATCTTATAACAGCCAAGCCCGTTGCGCAAGCGCGGGCTTTTACATTAAAAAAACAGCCGACCAACAAGTAATTCACTCACTTAACCCAACGTTGATACACCTTTGTCGAAAAAGCGCGTTTTTACTACCACTTAACAAATAGAAAAAACCGGCTGTTTACCTACCATAACGGATGTTTTATACAGAGTGTAACACCACTCCCAAAAAATATCTACAGCTTTATTTTGACAGCCGCGGTAGGGTATACCTCTACAATATTATCAGCCGTATTTACATGGTAAAAGGTGTTAATCTTTGTCCCTACGTATAAGCCGCCCTTTAATTTGTACCAGAATTGAGGCTCGGCAAAAAAGTAAAAGCGTTTGCCGTTTGGGCCGGTGTCCGGTTCGTCGCCATGGTTTTTGTTTTCCGTCCAGCAGGAAAAACTGCCGGCAAATTCCGCCTTATAATTAAACAGGCCTTTATAGAAATAAGTAGTGAAGAGGAAGTCGTGGCTCGCCCTTGTATAGGGTACGTATTTATAATTGAGTACGCTGCTGAGATAGGTATCGCCAATTTTAAAAGGGTAGCTTACACCAATAGCGAAGGTATTTACAATGTAATAACTGTATTGGCGCGGCGTAGTAATACCCAGCCCTCCGCTATATTGCAGGTTAATAAACACTTTAGGTTGCCAAAAACGCACCTCTTGCGAAACCTGCATATAGTACTTACCAATATTTGCCTGTTCGCCAACCAGGTCGGCCTGTAGCTTCAGTAGAAAATTTCCCGGTTTAACAAATGTTTTGCCGCTATCAATGGTCTTAAAGTATTCAAAGTACAGGGTGGGATAGTTTATAGGGTATCGACCGGGATTTAGCATATGCCGCATGTCGTAATGCAGTTGTAGCTGCTGCGCGCACACCCAACCAGTTGTGAATAATAATGCCGTCAAGAAAAATAGAAATTTCATGGTGATAAAACATTTAAGAATGCGATATTGCATGTGGCAAAATTCCCTTATTGTAACGATTTGGTGCGGTAATGGAACGGAAACCTAACGGAATTGTATATTTGGCGCGTTTGATATTTTGCCGCTACATTCTACCATGGAAGATCCTGAACTAAAAGTTTTTTCGATATTATACCGGGAAGCATATTCCCGTTGCTTTGGTGTATCCCTTACCCAGCCTTTAACAGAAACCGAAGGCAAGCTTTTTCAACAACAATTGTTAGATCATACCGGCCTTACGGTGGGATGGCGGTCTCTAAAAAATTATTCGCTTTTTGTGTTAAGCGGAAAGAAAAAAGAGAACCCCTCAGTAGCCTCGATGGACACGCTCGCGCGCTACGTGTTGAAGTCGCCATATACCAACGAGTTAGAACGTAAAAGAGATGAGAGCCATCACCCGTATTGGTTTATATACCGCGAGCGGCATTTAGCCAAAGCCATATTGCCGGATGTTAAGCCGGTTAGTTTTGCATTGGTTAAGCCGGTACTGGCAGCTGTTTTACTGTTATTGGCCGCCTATACCTGGTATCAGCGGAAAAGTTCGGTGTCTTTTGTCGATAATTTTAAAGATGTGAGCGATAAGGCCATGATTGATAAGGATTGGCAGGTGTTAAATAAAGACGATGTATACTGGCCAAAACACGGAGATATTCCTAAAGCGCTAACGCTATTTACGCTGCCCGGCGATAACTGGCCCGATAGTGTATCTCTGCCGCAGATAAAAAACCTGGTAATACGCAGTTTGCCCGGAGGTTGCTTTGTAACTGAGCTGCATATGGAAGATTTTATACCCGCGGGCGAGTGGCAGCAGGCTGGTTTATTGTTAATGGAAGATACCAGCATAAACAGCCCCAGTATCCGTTTGTCCTTGGCCTATAATGATTTTTTTGGCGGATTTAAAAAGCCCCACGAGATTTTGGTGCAGGCGATAGCAACACGCGGCGAAGGAAGTAAACCCGAAGAGTTTGTGCACAACACTATTTTAACGCTTGATAGCACTGTCAATAGCTCGATAATATCTGGTAACTTAAAAAGAACAGCGCTCCGGATAGAAAAACAAGGCAGCCACTACAAACTGCTTTACGCGGGTGGGGCAGATGCCAATTCGGCGTTTAAACAACTCGCGATAAAAGATGTAGGGATAACGCCCCGGTACGTAGCCATTTTTGCTTTAAAGGGCAGGGTTTCGGGCACGCCGGTGGTTCCTGTTAAATTTAAAAAGTTTATGCTGGAAAGCATTGCCTGCGAATAGCTTGTCCCCGGCGATTCCTTAATTATTTTAGCTGTAGTTTCGCTAAAAACGTGCCACTACACTAATTACAAATCGCTGACCCAATAAATTTTACCACACTGCTAATAAATCTATTTTTGTGATAGATATGGCTGAAGACTCACTCGTACGCCGCCTCGGGCTGGCACAGGCAACAGCCATCAATATGACGGATATGGTAGGCATAGGGCCCTTTGTTACCCTGCCTATGGTTATCGCCACCATGAACGGTCCCTGGTTTTTATACGCATGGCTCGCCGGCGCGCTGCTATCTATGGTTGATGCCATGGTTTGGAGCGAATTAGGTGCCGCCTTCCCGATGGCCGGCGGATCGTATAACTTCCTGAAAGAGACTTACGGCAAAACAAAACTGGGCAGGCTAATGAGCTTTTTGTTTGTTTGGCAAACCATGATACAGGCACCCCTGGTTATAGCATCCGCCGCCATAGGCTTTGCCGACTACTTCTCCTACCTGTTACCTTTATCAACTATCGAAGCGAAGATCATGAGCGGCTCGGTGGTGATATGCATCGTTATATTGTTGTACCGTAAAATAGAGGCCATTGGTAAAATAAGCGTGGTGCTTTGGGTAGGGGTTTTAATTACGATGCTTTGGATAATAGGCGGGGGGATAGCCCATGGTAATTTTATGCATCCCATCCGGCACATCAACGATGGCATAAACCTAAATTATGGCTTTGTTGCAGCCATTGGCTTTGCCAGTGTAAAAAGTGTTTACAGTTACCTGGGTTACTATAACGTTTGCCATTTGGGTGGCGAAATTGTAAAGCCATCGCGTAATATCCCGCGCAGTATGTTCCTTTCTATAGCAGGGATAGCGGTATTGTATATGCTGATGAATGTAAGCGTTGTAAGTGTTATACCCTGGCACCACGCTATGGGCAGCAAATTCGTTATCAGCGAGTTTATGCAGTTGCTTATGGGCAATACCGCCGCTAAAGTGGTAACCTGCCTCATATTACTGGTGGCTTTTTCATCGGTTTTTTCGGCTACGCTGGGCTACAGCCGCATCCCTTACGCGGCGGCGGCCGACGGTGCTTTTTTTAAAGTGTTTGCCAAACTGCATCCAACAAAAAATTTCCCATACGTATCATTATTGGTTTTAGGTGGCATCGCTTTCGTGTTTAGCCTGCTGTTTAAGTTGAAGGATGTTATAAGTGCTATCCTGGCTATGCGGATCCTTATCCAGTTTATTGCCCAGGCCATAGGCTTATTATTGCTGCGAAAGGCGCGCAAAACAACGCTTTTCCCTTATAAAATGCCCCTGTTTCCGCTACCGGTGTATCTGGCTATTTTAATATGGTTCGGCATATTGGTTTCCACCGGTTTACATATGGTGTTGGGTGGTTTAACCGCAATAGCAACAGGTACGGTAGTTTATTTTATAAAAGCGAGGGTAAACAAAGAGTGGCCGTTTGCGGTGAAACCTGTTGCCGATAAAGCCTAAAGTTTTAACCCTTGCAAAGTTTTAGCTATTTTTAATTGATTTAACATTTTAGCTATGGAAGAAGCAGATAAACTTAATCGCATTATCGATTCGCGTATGAAATTGAAGGCGCGGTTTGAAGAAAAAATAAAGTTAACGCCATCCGTTGCCGATGATTCACCAAAAGGATCGGGCAAGCTAAACAGGCACGGTATGCCAACTATCCCGATAGGGCAAACAGCTACCATTAAATGGCCGGTACTGGATCTGGGGTATCAACCCGATATTCCGCTTGATAAATGGCGACTAACTATTGATGGCGCGGTGGACAACCCTGTACGTTTAAGCTGGAAGGATTTTATGGCATTGCCCCAAACCAAAGACACCTCCGATTTTCACTGTGTTACTACCTGGAGCAAGCTGGATATGCGCTGGAAAGGCGTAAGCCTTTTAGACCTGGCTGCACTGGTTCATCCAAAGGAAACAGCTACCCATGTACTGTGTTATGGTTATGATACTTACACCACCAACTTATCTTTAGAGGAAGCGCTTAAACCAGATGTACTGCTGGTGCATACTTTTGACGGCCAGCCCCTGCAAATTGAGCATGGCGGGCCTGTGCGGATGATAACCCCGCAACTGTACGCGTGGAAGGGTTCGAAATGGATAAAACGGATAGAGTTTCTTACCGAAAATAAATTGGGCTTTTGGGAAGACAGGGGTTACTCAAATACAGCGTACCCCTGGCGTAACGACAGGTACAGCGATTAATTTAAAGGCCAGGCCACAATAAAAGTAGAACCCTTGCCTACTTCACTATCTACTCAAATTTTGCCATAATAAAACTATCTGATTTGCAGCTTCGTTGTGCGGAATTAATAAACCAATTGAAGGTGCGCATATTTAAAGTATACCTATTATCTTTATGGTAGTAAATTAACAGGTATGCGTAATTTGTTGACTTTTGTTTTTTTGCTGGCATCGCTAAGCAGCTTTGCACAGCGAGACCCCGCTGAACCAGATATGAGCAAGTTGAGCTGGCTGACCGGCAAGTGGATACGCACAAATACACGCCCTGGTACCAGCGGATACGAACAATGGGATAGGGTAACCATTACCGAAATGAGGGGCTTTGCCGTCCGCATAAAAAATGGGGATACTACAGTAACGGAAAAAACGACCCTGCTACTAAAGGGCCACTTCATTTATTACGTAGCTGACGTAAAGGAGAATGAAAAGCCGGTGTTTTTTAAGCTCACTCAGCTTACCGATAACAGCTTCACCTGCGAAAACCCGGAACACGATTTTCCCAAGCAGATTGAATACATCCTAATTGGCGATAAGCTTAAAGCTACCATATCCGGCGATGGCAAGGCGATAGATTACCTTTTTTTAAAAGCGAAGGATTAATCCTTCTGCTTAAATTCAACCACATAGGTTTCCAACGTTTTTATTTTACCATCTACAAACTGATAAATATCACAAAACCCGCCTTTCCAAACGCCGCCGTTGGAACTGGGCATTTCCATGGTGCCGGTACAGGTAACGTTATTCTCACCCGCAAAGATCAGCTTTTCCTGCAATACAGGTTCGCAGTCGGTAGGCATGCCTTTCATAAAATCTAATATACCTTGTTTACCGGTTACGGCGCTACTCCCAACCATTGTCCACACAACATCGTCGGCACAGTAGCCGGTAAAGGTTTCCATGTCGCTGTCGCGGAATGCCTGGTTTATTTTCTGTACGATCTCTTTTATAGTTTCCATATGCTTAGCTGTTGGTGTAATATAAAGGTAAATTCATAAGTGCAAATTAAAGATGTAAATGCGGACATATTAGGGGGCTTAATGCGACACAGATTATTTATTGATTTATATTTATAATATAAAAAATTAACTATAAATTATATTATAAGTATTTAACTATCTTTGTGCAATGTTTTACCTTATCTACAGTAGCTACGCTACCCAACCATTGAATGATGAAGACCTGAAAGATCTTTTGGACAAAGCTCGCCGCAGAAATATTTTCAAGAGCGTTACCGGTGTATTGTTCTACTTCGAAGGCAAATTCATCCAGTTAATTGAGGGTGAGGAGAACGCCGTAAAGCTGTTATATGCAGCTATTTATAACGACCCGAGACACCGGAACCTGCAATTACATAAAGAGGGTGCCATCAGTAAACGTAACTTTCCCGATTGGACGATGGCCTTTAAACCAATATCTTCAGCGGAGGTTGACGGCGCGTTAGGTTTTAGAAACATGAGCGTACCCAACGCAACCAATGTAGAATCTGTAATGAAACTTTATAAGATATTGGGCAGTAAAACGGCTCTATAAACAAGCCTCTTGCTCCCGCGCTTCAAATCAACCTGTTCTTAAACTCCGAAGGATTCTCACCCACCACCTTATTAAACAGTTTATTAAAATAGGAGAGGCTTTCAAAGCCAACGGCGTAGCAGGTTTCGGTTACGTTCTTATCCTGCATTAACAAGTTTTTAGCGATATCTATACGGTATTGGTTCACAAAATCAGTAAAGGTGATATTGGTTTGGCGCTTAAAGTAACGGCAAAACGCGGCAGTGCTGAGGTTAACCTTGCCGGCTACTACATTCACATCGGGCTTGCGATTGTAGTTGGCATCTATATATTCATAAATAGCGCCCATCCTTATCTTATCCTTTAAGAAGAATTGCAGACTAACGTCATCGGTATTCAGGATAGTAAATTCATTAGAATGGGCAAGGATGTTGAACACTTTCATCAGTTCTACCAGTTGCTCAAAGGAATTTAACCTGGCCAGGGCCTTCAGTTTTTTGGTGACGATGGCTTTAGTTTCGGCATGAAAGGCAATGCCATAAGCGGCTTTTTTAAACAGTTGATTGATGATAGCGAACTCCGGCGAAACGGCGATAGCGCTGCCCATGAAATCTTCGCGCAGCTGAATTACTATCTGGTGGTAATCGCTGCGCAGGCGGTAATCAAAATTAAGATGGGGGAGGTTGCTACCAATAAACACGAGGTCGCTTTGTGTATAACCCGAGATATGCGAACCCACGTGCCTGATGCCGGCATCGGCCTCTACATAAACCAGCTCAAACTCGGGGTGGTAATGCCATAAGAAAGTATTGCGCAGCCGGGGCGAAAACAGTTTGAACGATTTCCCCGGCTCAAAGGCCACCCTCTCTAATTGTATCTCGTTCATTCCGGTATTGGCTTTATAAACTGGTTAAATATAATATAAAGGTCAATACAGAGCAAATATTGGTCATTACGCGGAATATATGTGCCTGTTTCCCACCATACCTTTGAAGTGCCAAAACAAACCAAATTATAAAAACCAATAAAACCATGATAGCTACAGAAAACAAAACCATGGGCACCATGAGCATGCAGCCGGGGCCAAAAAACGCGCACAAAGAAATTCCGGGTAACCCGTCTACCGCGAAATCGAGCCAGGTAAAACTAAACGACCGGAGCAATGGCAAGCCTTTACAGGTATTAAGCGAGGACGACTGGAAGTTTTGGCTGGAGAACGGTTACGTAGTGATAAAAAATGCCGTGTCACGCGAGCAAGCCGAAAAACTGGCCATTTACCTTTGGGAATACGAGGGCAAAGACCCTAATGATATAGAAAGCTGGTATAAAAAGCCAAACGCCCAAATGCAGATGAAGGAACTG
Source organism: Mucilaginibacter sp. (assembly GCF_039925265.1). Lineage (GTDB taxonomy): Bacteria > Bacteroidota > Bacteroidia > Sphingobacteriales > Sphingobacteriaceae > Mucilaginibacter. The sequence continues at coordinate 172,154 of NZ_JBDSZG010000034.1, read as the reverse complement.
AACAATACCGGTATGGTGGAGATTTACAACCAGCAGCTAATGTGGGATAACCGCCAAACCCCGCGCGTATATGAGGCATTTGCCGATATATGGGGCACCGAAAAACTATGGGCCACTATAGACAGGGCGAACCTCAACTTTCCGCTACGCCCGGGTTTTGATTATAAAGGCTTTATCCATTGGGATTACGACCCTGAGACCAAGCCGCAAAATGTGCAGGGCGTACTGGCATTGGCCGACCAAACCGACGAAACCATGGGTGGCTTCCAATGCATCCCCGAATTATATCGTACGTATGATACCTGGAAACTGACCCAGCCCGAAGACCGCGACCATTACAAACCCGATACAACAGGATTTGAACTGGTGAAGGTAAAACTGGAAGCCGGCGATCTGCTGATATTTAACAGTCTGCAACCGCACGGTATCCGCGCCAATACCAGTGGCAATAAAGTGCGCATAGCCCAATACATTGCCATGATGCCGGCCCAGGAAGACAACCAGGAACTGATAGACTGGCGCATTAACAGCTGGCAAAGCCGCGAGGCCATGAAGGGCTACGCTTTCCCCGGCGACCCTATGGAGCGCGAAAAACAAAACCTGGTAGCCGAGTTATCTGATCTGGGTAAGAAGTTGCTGGGAGTGGAGAAATGGGGTGATTGATGTAGAAATTTCAATATGCGGATGTGCTGCAGATGAAATAAAAGAAACTATAATAACGGCGTCATTCTTCGGGATGACGCTTTTTGCAGTTTTACGGTTGCGGTTGTGCGTACCACGAATGTTGATAAGATTTTGGATATTGAAACCTCACCCACAGCCTGATAACCTCTTTTATAAGATAAATTATACCTATTGGTAATTTTTTTCTTCTTGTTAAAGAAGTTGCTGATTGTGATTCAATTAGCAAAACCCGGTTAATTTTACTTTGCAAAAACACAATAAGGCTTATTGTTTAACGTATTTATAGCATTCAGGAATACATCAATTTTTAACTCAGCATCACTATGGATTACAAAATTAAACTGGCAGACGGGAAGGCACATTTAGTAAGTATCACCAGCGCGTATTTTAAATCGTGGCAGGTATGGCAGGTTAAATTTAAAGATGGCAAAGTAGCCATGCTGTATAAAATGGGCAGCGAATGGATGCAGCGCAATGAGGATTTTTTAGAAGCCGAAGTTTTGGAAATAATAGGATACACTATCGATAGGATCATTTATAAACGCACCATATCATTTTAACACGCGTGCTGCGCATTAAATTTCAAGCGCATGCCCGGGAAGGGGCATGCGCTTTTTTGTTATTTAAACCCAAATATGAGGGGGAATAAGAAGGTTACGATGATAGTCCACGCAAAATAAATGGCCAGGTAAAAGGAAATGGCTTTACCCACCTGGCTTATTTCGGCCTTTTTGGAAAGTACCTTAAAAAGTTGTACCGTTACCAGCAGTAAGTTTATTAAAATTAGAACGTTGCCGCCAAGCACAGCAACCCTGTTTGGTGTAACCCCCAGCGCCGAGATTCGGAATAAAATAGCGGATAGCGCTACCCCGTTAACTACAATAGTGATAACGGAGAGTATGGACAGTATCCAAATTTCCGCTTTGCTTTTAGTTACCTTAGATGTTTCGGCAACGGAGAAGAAAATGATGGCCATAACGCCTATTAGTAAAGCATTGAAGATCAAAAGGAACTCCCGGTTGTTATACGGGTTCTTGCCAGAGTATACAATTGCTACAAGGTACACCACCAACATTACTATCACCAGCGGGCTGAAGAGCCTGGCAATTACCGGCGATACTTTCCCCACTAATTGCGGGTTTGCCATGGTAAGGTAGGTGCCGATAATAGGCGCCGCGGCAAGCCCAAAAATGGCGACATTTTTAAAATAGAACTCCGCGATATTAAAACCAATGAGCGAGAATAGGCCGATGGTGATACCCGTCATGATGCCACCGGCAATGAGTATAAGGGTGGTCATTACTACCAGGTCGCCGTTGTATTTTAAAAAACTAAGGCGTTTCTCCTCATTGTTTCTTGCTCCACCAACAAAGGCGAAACCGAGTATTGACCATAAAAACAGCAGCAAGTGCACGCACGATAGTATGAGCGTGTCGCTTTTCGTTACATGGGGCAACAAATTTATAAATATCACCCCCGCAAGCGTTGCCCCAACAACAAAGACTATTTTACCTTTTGATAAGTTGTTTTTCCAGGCGAAATAGGCCGTTAACAGCGGGAAAACGATAAAGCCGATGTTGCGGGAATAGAAAACTTCTTCGTTTAGGCCTAAAAACACTGGCAGCTTGGCAATAACCCCGGCCAGTAAAGCCCCTGTTATTACCAGCAATAACTCCCTGCCTGTACCCCAGTTGATATCGTCGCTTTCATACTTCAGCCTTTCATTCCAAAAATCTGCCAGTGTATTACCTTCAAGTTCGGGGTAGGCGTCCTTAAATTCCCGTTTAAAAGCGCCTTTATTAGCGCGATACATTTTTTCCAGTTGCCCGGGGTTGTTTAGGTTGTTGAGTATTTCGCCTTTCATTGAATTTATATTTTAAACCGTTTGTGTTAATATTGTACGTTGTTGTGCTGTTAATTCCATATGGTGCCAGCCATAATTAATTGGGTTTTTTGATTAATAAAGTACTTTTAGTAACAAAGTAATAATATATTTATAAAGTACTTTGTTATTCAAAGTTATAAATAGAAATTTATAATCCAAAGGGTTTTGAAAAAAGATGGATTTTATTTTTTTTAGTGGGGTAAGGAAGGAGTCGGCGATGCACTATTGGCCTAATCAAAAAAATGCAATAAACAAAAAACCCTCTCGATATTCGGGAGGGTTTTTGAGCGAAAGACGAGATTCGAACTCGCGACCCCGACCTTGGCAAGGTCGTGCTCTACCAACTGAGCTACTTTCGCGTTGGTATTTATTTAACATAAAAACCGATACGGGCATGCATCGGTTTTTAGTTGTACTCAGAGCGGGAATCGAACCCGCACTCCGTTTACGGGAACAGGATTTTAAGTCCTGCGTGTCTACCAGTTCCACCATCTGAGCGAATGATCTTCTGAAATCTAAGTTAGTTATAAAAACTATCAAATATCAGTAAGAACCTTCAAAAATAAATCCCTTCTTTTTAACGGAAGGGATTTGAGCGAAAGACGAGATTCGAACTCGCGACCCCGACCTTGGCAAGGTCGTGCTCTACCAACTGAGCTACTTTCGCATTGGTATTTCCCTTTAAACATTGGCTTTGGTGTAACCCTTTGCCTATCTCGTTTGCGGGAGTGCAAATATAGACAGAATTGAAGGTTCTGCAAGGAAAAAATAAACTTTTTTTCAAGTTTTTTATAACTCGCTGTTTTTCAAAACCTCCAAGCTAAGTTCAGTTTCAAAACCACGACTGAAAGCGTACTGCTGTAGTTTATACTGCCTTTTGGCTGCATTCTTCTCGGTTACGGTGCGGGCTTTTTTCTCTATCAGCCGGGTTAGGGCGGTCATATAGTCGCTAAGGTTGATGGTTTGGAGCGCCTTTTTTATGAGCACGGGCGATACATTTTTTTGTTTAAGCCCTTGTTTTATCTTGATGCGGCCCCAACTTTTCTGGTTAAACTTGCCACGCACGTAGGCATTGGCAAAACGTTCCTCATTCAAATAGTTGCCCTCAATTAACAGGCTGATGATGTTTTCTACAGCCGATGTATACAACCCCCATTCGTACAGTTTGTCGCGCACTTCCTGCTGCGAACGCTCCTGGTAGGCGCAATAATTTTCGGCTTTATGAAGGCCTGCTTTTTCGTCGGTAATTTTTATCTTTTTAGGCGCATCCATCAAAACCAAAATTCGTTAAAATTCTTGTATTCGTATAAATATAAGCAAATTCGTATCATGCAAAACACGTATTCTGTAAGCGAGGTAAAGGGGATCATTAATGCCGGGGGAGATATAGTGACCGACAAGCCCATCAGTGTTTTGCTCACCGATAGCCGCCGTATTACCAATCCGGAGGCTTCGCTGTTTTTTGCATTGAGCGACAGGCGCAACGGACACGAGTTTATCGCCGATGCCTACACCGCAGGCGTACGCAGCTTTGTAGTAAAGCAGCGGCCAGAAGTGATCATGCCCGATGCTAACTTCCTGATAGTAGCCGATGTATTGACGGCGCTGCAGGCACTCGCCACGCACCATCGCAACCAATTTAACCTGCAGGTGATAGGCGTTACCGGCAGCAATGGCAAAACCATAGTAAAGGAGTGGCTTTATCAACTATTCTGCCCCGAAACAAACATCGTACGCAACCCTAAAAGCTATAATTCTCAAATAGGAGTACCGCTTTCGGTATGGCAGATAAATAAGGGGCACAAACTCGGCATCTTTGAGGCGGGCATCTCTACCTCCGGTGAAATGGAAAAACTGGAGGCGATGATAAGCCCTTCCGTTGGCATCCTTACACACATGGGCACCGCTCACGACGAGGGCTTTGAATCGCCGGAGGCAAAACTGAAGGAAAAGCTAAAACTATTTAAGAATTGTAAGCAGCTGATATACAACTATGAGGTGCTGCTGAATTATAAAGACGAGTTAGCCGATATTGAATGCTTCACCTGGAGCCGTAAACTAAAGGTGGCTAACCTTTACGTTTTTAGCGAAACCGCCATATCTGATAAATATTACCTGCGGGCCATCTACAAAGAAAAAGAAATTGAATGTCTCATCCCTTTCAGAGACGAAGCGTCGATAGAAAACGCCATTGTATGCTGGGCAACCATGCTGGCCATGGGATACAGTCCTGCCGATGCCGACGACAGGATAGAACGCCTGAGTGCCGTAAGTATGCGCCTGGAGCTGAAGCATGGCGTAAATGATTGCTCTATTATCGACGACTCTTATAATTCCGATATCCAGTCGCTGGAGATCGCGCTGAATTTTTTGAGCCAGCAGAACCAGCATTATAAAAAAACGGTGATCCTTTCGGATATTTATCAATCTGGCCTACAGCAGGATGCCCTGTATAAGCAAGTGGCGCAACTCATAAAAGACAAAAAAACTGAACGCTTTATTGGTGTAGGCGCTGATCTGGAACGGCATAAGAGATATTTTAACCTGCCCGAAACGCATTTTTACGCCGATACTGCCGCTCTATTGCAGGACATCGGCAAGCTACACTTTCGAGAGGAAACCATCCTGATAAAAGGTTCGCGCAGTTTTGAGTTTGAGCGGATAAGCCGAGCGCTGGGGCAAAAGGCACACGAAACAGTACTGGAGATAAACCTTAATACACTGCTTAATAACCTCAATTTTTACAAGGCTAAGCTAAACCCGGGCGTTAAGGTAATGGCCATGGTGAAGGCGTTCTCATACGGCAGCGGTACCTTCGAGGTGGCCAATATGTTGCAGTATAACAAGGTTGATTACCTCGCGGTGGCGTATACCGACGAAGGTATTGCCTTGAGAGAGGGTGGCATCACCCTGCCTATAGTGGTTTTAAACCCCGAACCGCTGGCTTACGATAAGCTGACCACTTATAAATTAGAACCGGAGATCTACAGTTTTACCCTGCTGGATGAGTTTGTAAAGTACGCGCAGGAAAACGAGATCAGCAATTACCCCATCCATATTAAGATAGATACGGGTATGCACCGCCTTGGTTTTGAGGAGTATGAAGTGGAAACCCTTTGTGATCTGCTGGAGATCAATAAATACGTCAAAGTAAAGTCGGTATTCTCGCACCTGGTAGCCAGCGATAACGAGCAGCACGACCTGTTCACCCTGAAGCAAATTGGCATATTCGAAAAAGCTTACGCGCAGATAGAAGAGGCAGTAGGCTATAGTGTGATAAAGCATATCAGCAATACATCTGGAATAACGCGCTGGCCAACAGCGCAATACGATATGGTTAGGTTGGGTATTGGCCTGTATGGCGTTGACGCCGCCGTTGCTGCTGAGGATGCGGGGTTAAAACCCGTAGCAACGCTAAAAACCACTGTATCGCAAGTGAAAAAAGTATTGGCGAATGATACCATTGGCTACAACCGTAACGGGAGCCTCAAAAATGACGGCGTGATAGCCACGGTGCGCATAGGTTATGCCGATGGGTACTTGCGCGCTTTTGGCAACGGCGTAGGCCGGATGCTGGTGAATGGCGTGCTGGTGCCAACGGTTGGCAATGTATCTATGGATATGTGTATGCTGGATATTACCGATGTGCCCGATGTACGCGAGGGCGATGAAGTGATTGTTTTTAACGAGCAGCAACGGATAGAACAGCTTGCCGCACAGATAGGTACCATTCCGTATGAAATATTGACAAATATTTCACAGCGAGTAAAAAGGGTGTACTTTTACGAATAACGTATATTTGCCTCATGAAAAGGTTATTTGGTGCCCTGTTAAATTACTTTATTAAAGGGCTGCTTATTGTAGTGCCGCTGGGCGCTGCATTCTTTTTGATATTTTGGGGGGTATCTACGCTTGACAACGCGCTTAACCTGAGTGCCCACCTATGGGTAGACAAAAACGGCAAGCCTATTTATATCCCGGGCTTGGGTATTGTTAACGTATTTGTTATCATTTTGATAGCAGGTATACTGGTTACCAACGTTATAACCGATCCGATAAAGGGCTGGTTCAGGCGCTGGCTAAACCGTTTACCCATATTCAAATTCCTATACTCATCAATAAAAGATCTTACCGAAGCCTTTGTTGGCGACGAGAAAAAATTTAACGAACCTGTTTTGGTAGAAGTGAACGAATTTGGCATGAAGAAGATTGGCTTTATGGTGCGTAAGGACATGGCTTCTATTGGCCTGCCCGGTGAGGTCGCTGTTTATTTCCCATGGTCTTACTCGTTTGCCGGTCAGGTGATCATCATCTCAGCAGATAAGGTTAAACCCATTGATAAGAGCGCTGCAGAGATCATGAAATTTGTAATATCCGGCGGGGTTAGCGGGCTGGAGTAGGAGCTTGTTGGGTTAACAGTTTTGGGTCTTTCTTTTTGAAACTCCTGATGGTTAGTATTATACTTACAGCCATCAATATAGCGCCCAAGAGGAACGGCGCTCCCGGGAAATATATTTTAGATTCGCTTGTAGTGAAGTGATGGAATATAGTCGTCATCATCAGCGGCCCTATAACTGTGGTCACGCTTACCAAACTGGCCAAAGCGCCCTGCAACTCGCCCTGTTCCCTAGCGGAAACATGCTCGGATATAAAACCCTGTAAAGCGGTACCGCCAATTCCTCCGAGGCAATAGGGTACCATAAAAGCATACATCAGCCAGGGTGTATTGTTAAAGGCTATCAATATCAGCCCGATACCATAAAAGGCGATGCCCGCCATAATATTCTTCCGTAACCCGAATTTTGGGATTGTCCAGCGCACAAAGCCACCCTGTATGGCCACAATAAGTAAACCTAAAAATATGCCCAACGCGCTGATGCTGGATCCCGACCATTTAAATTTTTCGATAACATAAAATGGCAGACAGCTTTCTACCGCTTTCTGGCCAATGTAAACAATGGTATATGCTGTAATCAAGGTACTCACAGCTAACGAATGGTGGCGCAAACCGATCAAAGAACCAATTGGGTTCGAACGTTTCCATTCAAAGCGTCGCCTGTTCTTCGGCGTTAACGACTCCGGCAGGATAAAGAACCCGTATACGGCGTTTAGCAAGGCGAAGCCTGCCGCGCATAAAAACGGCAGTTTAATATCGATATCACCCAAAAAGCCACCCATGCCGATACCCAAAATAAAGCCAAGGCCGGTTGCCGCGCCTATAAGGCCAAAGTTGGCCGCCCGTTTTTCGCCGCTGCTTACATCAGATATATAGGCGGTTGCGGTTGTGGTACTGGCACCGGCTATACCGGCTATAAACCTGCCGACAAACAACCAGAAGATAGTTGGCGCGAAGGCCATGAACAGATAATCTACCCCAAAGCCTAACAGCGAGAACAGCAACACAGGCCGGCGGCCATACCTATCGCTGAGGTTACCCAATATGGGGGCAAAAATAAATTGCATCATGGCATAAGTAAAGGTGAGGTAGCCGCTGTACTGGCTGGCCATACTTACATCTACGTGCGCCAGTTTTTCTAATAATTTCGGTAAAATAGGGATGATGATACCCAAGCCGAGGGTATCAATAAAAACGGTAACAAAAATAAATCCTAATGCTGCTTTGCCCTGGTTTGTCTTTTTCTCCATAAATATCAGGCGAAAGTAGTATACATGCTGTTATAAGTATTTTTAGATGGGATTGTTTACTTCTTTTTTAAAACTTCTAATGGCCAGCAATGCGCTAAGCAGCATTAAGGCCGAAGCGATGAAATATGGCGCACCCGGCAAGTAAACCGGCGCCCCCGGTTTGGTGAAATAGTAAAAAACGTAAGTCATAAACCAAGGGCCAAATATCGAACTGAGGCTCATGATACTGGTTAAGCCCCCCTGTAGTTCGCCTTGCTCGTTCTTGGGTACTTCGCTGCTCATTACCCCCTGAAGGGCCGGGCCGGCTATTCCACCCATAGCGTAGGGAACCATAAAGGCAAACATCATCCAGCTTTGGTTAGCCAGGCCAAACAGCAGCATACCAATGGCATATAATACCAGGCCCACCCAAATGCTCCGGTTTTGGCCAAGCTTAGGTATGATCACCCTGATGAGTCCGCCCTGTACAATGGCGATGGATAAACCAATGAAAGCAAGCGAATAACCAACGATGTCTATAGTCCATTTGAATTTTTCGATGGTGTAGTAAGTCCAAACGCTTTGCACGGCGTGGGCGGCAAAGTATATTACAAATAAACATACCGCCAGGTTTATTACAGCAGGGTATTTGCGTAGCTGTTTTAAAGAACCCAGAGGGTTAGCCCGTTTAATGTCAAACTCGCGACGGTGTTCTTTGTCCAGCGATTCGGGTAGTATAAAAAAGCCGTAGGCAGCATTTAACAGGGCTAAGGCCGCCGCTGCATAAAAGGGGTAGTGGGTATCCATTTTACCTAAAACACCGCCAATGAACGGGCCGATGATAAAACCGAGGCCAAAAGCAACGCCTATCATCCCAAAGTTTTGCGCGCGTTTTTCGGGGGTGCTTACATCTGCTATATAGGCCGATGCCGTGGTAAAGCTTGCCCCGGTGATACCCGCAATAATGCGCCCCAGGAACAGCCAGCCAATGGTTGGCGCAAATGCCAGGAAAAGGTAATCGATACCGAAGCCTAAAAGGGAGAATAGGAGCACCGGCCGACGGCCATACTTATCGCTCAAATTACCAATTAAAGGTGAGCATAGAAATTGCATAACAGCGTACGCAACAAGCAATAAGCCCGAGATGCGTGAAGCTTCGCTGATGTTGCCGTGGATAAGTTTTTCTATCAGTTTTGGGAAAACGGGGATGATAATAGCAAGGCCGATAACATCAATAAGGAGCGTTATAAATATAAAGCTTAACGCAGCTTGTTTTTTCGGTTGGGCAAGAGTGTCCATAACCTGTAAATAAACAATAAATTTTTGAATATGGATGAGGAATCATAAAAAAAGCGATACGGAGTAAACCGCATCGCTTTCAATTCTGTTAACAGCCGCTTAAAAGTTTGGTTTCAATACATATTTATCGTAAAAACGGAAGATGTGCTCGGCTGCTTCTTCGGCGGTATCTACAACGCGGTATAGGTTCAGGTCATCTTTGCTGATGTTGTGCTCTTCATCCAGCATACGTTCTTCTACCCATTTAAACAAGCCACCCCAGTAATCTTTTCCCACAAAAACAATGGGGAAACGGGCGATCTTGCCGGTTTGAATCAGGGTTATCGCCTCAAAGGACTCGTCCATAGTGCCAAAACCACCCGGCAGAATAATAAAACCCTGCGAGTACTTCATAAACATTACCTTACGGATAAAGAAGTAATCAAACTCCAGGATCTTATCCCTATCGATGTAGCGGTTATGGAACTGCTCAAAAGGCAGCTCGATATTTAACCCTACCGATTTACCGCCGGCTTCGTAAGCGCCTTTGTTGGCGGCTTCCATAATACCGGGGCCGCCGCCGGAGATAACGCCGTAACCGCGCTCTGTTAGCAGGCGTGCAGTATCTTCTGCCAGTTTGTAAAACTTGTTTTCGTTTTTGGTACGTGCGGAACCGAAGATGGATACGCAGGGGCCAATTTTGGCCAGTTTCTCAAAGCCGTCTACAAACTCGGCCATTATCTTAAATATCTGCCAGGAATCGGTAACCTTTATCTCCTGCCAGTTCTTGTTCTCAAACGCTTGTCTTATTTTATCCTCACTTGTCATAGCTATATTTTAATACGAAGGACAGCATTCACTGCTGCCCCAAATTTTGGAAAGTTCGAAAGTTAGTAAATGCTTTTGATAGTACAATGCTTGCTGCTTTAAGTTTTGTTAGCCTCAAGCTTTAGCGGCAATGGTATGAACGCTTGCTGCTTTCCGGCTCGACGTCAGCCATAATCCCAAAAAGGTTATTAACCCGTTTACGATGATGAGTTCGTTATCAAAAACGTAACCACCCAGTAGATTCTTGCTCTCGGTGCTTAAAAAGAAGCATATCGCCGGGGATATTAAACATATAAACGGCACCAGCTTGTCTTTCACCTGCCTGCTGCTTACAAACAAGCCAAAGGAGTATAAGCCTAAAAGCGGCCCGTAAGTATAGGAAGCAACTTTAAATATGGCACCAACAACCGCATCATTATTAATGGCGTTGAATATAATAATGGTTAAAAACATCAGTCCCGAAAGCGCGATGTGCACGTAATGGCGGGTGTTTACGTTCTTTTTGCTGTTTACGTCGGCTTTTTTATTGAAGCCCAAAAAGTCTACGCAAAAAGAAGTGGTGAGGGCGGTTAGTGCCGAATCTGTAGTGGCAAAGGTGGCCGCTGTTAAGCCCAGCATGAATACCATAGCCGGCACAACGCCCAAATATTTTAGGGCGATGGTAGGGTAGAGGTAGTCGGTTTTTGCTACGTTGATGCCGTATCTATTGGCGTAGATGTATAGCAATGCGCCTACACTCAGGAAGAAGATGTTGATCACCACAAATACCCCGGTAAAACTGAACATGTTCTTTTGCGCCTCCTTGATGTTTTTCAGACTGAGGTTTTTCTGCATCAGGTCCTGGTCTAAGCCAGTCATACCGATGGTGATGAACATACCGCCCCAAAACTCTTTGGCAAAGTGGAACTTGCTGGTAAGGAAATCGTTAAAGAAGAATATTTTGGAATAGCTGCTATCCTTAATAGCTTCAATCGCTTGTATTAAATTGTAATCAAGACTGCGGCAAATGAAGTATATCGACAGGAAAACTGATGTTACCAGGAAGAACGTTTGCAAGCTATCGGTAATAATAATAGTTTTTAAGCCCCCTTTAAAGGTGTAGCTCCATATCAGCAGCAGGCATATTAATACCGTAACGGCGAAAGGTACCCCATAGCTATCGAAGATGAATTTCTGTAATACAATAACTACCAAATAGAGCCGGAAGGACGACCCAATGGTACGGCTGATCAGGAAAATGCCCGCCGCGGTTTTATAACTCCAGGTGCCGAGCGCCTGCTCGATATAACTGTATATGGAGGTGAGTTTTAAACGGTAGTACAAAGGCAGCAGCACCGTGGCAATAATGATAAAGCCCGCCGCATTGCCCAGCACAAACTGGAAGTACGCAAACTGGTCGCCGCTGGGTGCGCCTACCTTGCCGGGGACGGAGATAAAAGTAACCCCGCTCAACGCGGTGCCTATCATCCCGAAGGCCACCAAATACCATTTGGAATTGCGGTTGGCCACAAAAAAAGTATCGTTATTGGCAGAATTTTTTGAGGTTAGGTGCGATATCACCAGTAGCACCAAAAAGTAACCTACTATAAATGTGAGCAATATTCCCGGGGCCATGGCTTTGTCTGTTTTTTCGAATGTATGAGTTTAAGGCATATCAAGCAAATTATTGCATGGTTGCCTGTAGGTGTTCCACTTTTGTATGTGGAACACTTGTTTTTAAAATAATATTGATTATCAGTATTTTACAGTTTTTGGTGAAACACTTTGGAACACCCCTGTTATTGAGGTAATATCCATAATTATTTGATAATTAAGTAACTATGTTTATTTTCAAAGCCCGCTAAAACACGCCAATAACATCAAAGTGGAACACCTCTTTAAAAGTTTTTAATAAACACCCCGAAAGAAATTATTTACGATATTTTTGCACCGTACTATTGGATTGCAAACGATATGGCTGATACAATTACCCCGATGAACAGGTTGAACAAACTTTTCGATACGAAAAAGGAAAACTTACTGTCTATTTATTTTACAGCCGGTTACCCGGAACTGAATACAACGGTAGATATTGCCGAAGCCCTGGAAAAAGCAGGTGCCGATTTCCTGGAAATTGGTTTCCCGTACAGCGACCCGGTTGCTGATGGGCCGACCATTCAGCATAGTTCTGAAAACGCGTTGCTAAATGGCATGACCTTAACCGTATTGTTTGAACAATTGAAAGATTTGCGTCAGCGTGTCAATATCCCCATTTTACTGATGGGTTATGTAAACCCGATTGTACAGTACGGCGTAGAACGTTTCTGCAAGGATGCCGCAGCTGTGGGTGTGGATGGTATTATTGTACCCGACCTGCCTATGTACGAGTACGAAATGCTGTACAGTAACCATTTTGAAGATAACAACCTCAGCAATATCTTCCTGGTTACCCCGCAAACATCACATGAACGCATCCGCAAGATAGATGAGCTGAGCAACAGCTTTATTTACCTGCTGTCATCGTCATCCATCACGGGCGGCAATTTGCAGCTTACCGATAGCATAGAAGAGTACTACAACCGAGTAAAAGCCATGAATTTAAATAACCCGGCTATCATCGGTTTCGGTATTTCAGATCATGCTTCATTCAGCAAAGCCTGCCAGTACGCCAATGGTGCGATAGTAGGGAGTGCCTTTGTGAAACTGTTGGGTACGGAGAATTATATGGAGAAGATCCCGGCGTTTATATCGGGGATAAAGGGATAGACTGAGCGTCTTTTAATTTGCCTTTGGCGATTGAATGGTATTCGTTTATCATATGGGTATTGGTATCTATAGCAAAAGCGTGCTGTAAGTTATTCAGGGCTTTTGAGTATTCACCTGTTTCGATATAATAGATCCCTAAATTACGATAGGCATACGCTTCAATATCGTTTAGCATGAGCGCCTTGTTAATGTCCTCTAAGGCCTCATCTAATAAACCTGTTTTTATTTTAGTGTAAGCTATATTGGCATAGACATATGCACTATCCGGGGTGATTTTCAGCACTTCGTTAAAATCTTGTAGGGCTTCGGTATATTTAGAGAAAAGATTGTAAGTGTAGGCCCTGTTACACCTTGCAAATACGTTATCCTGGTTTAACATTAAGGCTTTGTTGTAATATTCAAGCGCAATATCATGATTTCCTATTTGTGACTCTATCAGGCCAATGCAATTAAAACCCTCCGAGTCGACATCGTTATTCGTCTGCTTATCAAAAAAATCTTTGGCTTTGACGTATTCACGGTTCTGAACGTAAGAATTCAAAATCACAGATAAAATGCCTTCGTTAATAAAGCCCGGGGTTAATTGCTCAAATAATCCGGATGCTTGCTGGTACTGCTCATTGTTATAATGTATTACTGCATCGGCATATGTTTTTCTGTCGTTATGGTATTTTATCAATTTGGCAATTTGGTAGCCGTCGCAATAGGTTTTGCTGCCGTTATATAACGTTATAGGATAGGGCGAAGGATAAATATTTCGCAAGTCGAATAAGGCGGAAAAGAAAAATATTATCGAGAAAAGTTTCAGGAACCCATTGAGGTCAAATGCAAAAATTATCCAAATAGCTAAAAGAGCAACGAGTAATGAACTCAACGGCCCTAAAATCAATATTAAAAACTCTTTGTAAAAAGTTAACCCATAACCGTGATGCCTGATCATTCCTTTATTCCATTTAAGCGGATTAAAATAGAAGTATATAGTAAAGCGAGTGGATAGGCTAATACTCGGCGCGTTATTATCGCCATACGACCCTAAATAGACTTCTACCTTTTCTTTTGTAAACAAAAGTGCCGGGATGGCGTGGCCAAGTTCATGAAATAGAACAGTTAAAAATCGACAGGCGATAAATATTGACAGGAACAGGGGGATTATAAATACCGGATAAACATAGTCACCCATTATAACAAGGCTTTAAGTATATAAAAATACTTAAAATACTCCCGTAAGGCAAACCAACCTATAAATATTCTTCTAATTCGCCTTTGCCTTCGCGGATAACTTCAAACTCGCCGTTGGTACAGTCTACTACGGTAGAGGGCACGTTATCGCCGTAGCCACCGTCTATCACCATATCTACCAGGTCCTGGTATTTTTCGTAGATCAGCTCCGGATCGGTAGAGTATTCGATGATCTCATCCTCATCGTGTATCGACGTAGATAGGATAGGGTTACCCAATACCTTTACAATTTCTCGGGCAATATTATTATCAGGAACACGGATACCTACAGTTTTTTTGTTGGAGCTAAGCATCTTCGGCACAGCGTGACTGGCGTTAAAAATAAAGGTGAAAGGCCCCGGCAATGCTTTCTTCAACACCCTGAAGGTGGTATTATCAATCGGCTTGATATAATCAGAGATGTGGCTCAGATCGTAACAGATAAAAGAAAAGTTTGCCTTCTCCGGCTTAATACCGTGGATCTTGCAGATAGCTTCGATGGCTTTATGGTTGGTGATATCGCAGCCCAGCCCGTAAACGGTATCGGTAGGGTAGATGATGAGCCCGCCTTTGCGTAGCACATCGGCCACCTGCTCAATGGCTTTTTCGTTCGGGTTCTCGGGGTATATTTTTATCAGCATAATATAATATCGAATTTCGAATGTTCAATTTCGAATTTCGTGTTGGTACTGTATATAAATACAAAAATGCCGAATAATTGTTATATCCGGCATTTTATATGAAGTTAAAGACTCTTTAATTTCGAAATCTCAATTCCGAAATCCCAAATCAATTACGCTTGTTTTGTGAACTGAACGTTGATGATCAGTTTAATATCCGAGCCCAATACAACCGAACCTGCTTCGGTTACACCGTCCCAAACCAAACCGAAATCTTTACGGTTTATTTTGCCGGTTACTTCAAAACCAGCTTTGGTGTTACCGTAAAAATCGCCTGCTACACCGCCGTACTCTACATCAAGAGTTACCGGTTTGGTAACGTCTTTAATGGTCAAATCGCCCGTTAATTTATACTCATCGCCATCTTTTGTAAAAGAGGTTGATTTGAAACTGATCTTTGGATAAGTTTCCGCATCGAAAAACTCACCAGATTTAAGGTGGCCATCGCGTGCTTCCTGGTTAGTGTCGATGCTGTTCACATCTAATGAAAAACTTACGTCAGCGCCTTCAAAATCGTCGCTTTCGGTAGTTAATTCACCTTCAAATGTTTTGAAAGCGCCTGTTACGGTTGATATTACTAAGTGTTTTACTTTAAATTGTACTTCTGAGTGCATTGGGTCTAAAACCCATTTTGTTGCTGTTGCCATGATGTTTTTATGTTTTGAATTTTGTTTCTCTTAATTATGATACAAATATAATAATAGATGTTTAAACATATATTATATTCTCCTCATTTTACAATAGGTAGACAATTGTAAGTTATAACATGTATTTTATGGGTATTGTTTGTAAATAACAACAAAAAGGGGCAGAGGTCCTCTTAATACACTTTATGCTTTTGTTAAATTATCAAGCTAAAACCTCTCAATTTTCCCCGCAGGGTCTCTCGCAGAGAACCCTGCGGCAGCATGCAAAGCAAACGATATGGTATGTGAAATGTCCTGATGTCGGAGGGTCCTTTTTCAAAGAGACCCTGTGGGGACGAAATTTCGAATACCCAACACCAAATAGTTTAAATATGCATTATACTTTTTTTTAACCTCATTAATTAAGTGTTAGTTTTACATTTATTGGTGACATAAGACAAATGATTGAATTCGCAGAAACTTTTATTTATATGGCGCAAATAAGAAGTGTACCCACCTTGCGAAAGCCTGAATAATTATTTGAAAATGACGAAGAATTCCTTTGGTATTATTACTATTTGTGGCAGCCATGTTTTTCTATCAACATGTCTGGAAAACGGACCTAAACCTCGCCTTAAACCCTGGCCGCCTTGTTTATTATTGCCTAAATGAAAAGATAGTATGAACGCCATTTACATTAACCATTTTATGAAAAAACACATTACTTCTTTTTTGGATTGTTTATTCTTTCCGGCGTGTGTGCTCAGGCTCAAAACATGCAAACTTCAATGCGTAATAATTATACCACGCCACGGATGAGGATCATTATTGACAACGACTTTGAAGGCGATCCTGACGGCTATTTTCAGTTGGTGCAACATTTGCTGTCGCCCTCCGTGGAAATCCGGGGAATTATAGGCTCTCATTTGACCAATGGTGGTGGATTCAGCAAAGCCAATAACACTGCCGAAGAAGCTTGTCAGAATGCGAAAAAAGTAATTAGCCTGATGCGACTCCCGGGAAAATATAAAATAGTTGCCGGAGCCAAAAATGGCATTAAAAACATAGATGAACCCCAGCAATCGGAAGGGGCGCAACTAATCATCGAAGAAGCTATGCGAACAGATACCGATCTGCCATTATATATTGTTTGCGGAGCAGGTTTGACCAATATTGCGAGCGCCTGGCTTCTCAAACCGGAAATAGCCGAACGTCTCACCCTTGTGTGGATCGGCGGACCTGAATATGATGGCATAATAACCCCTCCGGATCATGGCCCGCTTGAATACAACCTCGGCATTTGCATTCCTGCGGCACAAGCTGTTTTCAACAACTCCAAAATACCCATCTGGCAGGTTCCACGTAACGCCTACCGTCAGTGCATCTTTAGTATGGACGAAATGATGGCGGATGTCGCTCCGACAAGTGAAATCGGTACATACCTCACGCAACTCGTGAAAGATGAAATAAAGTTGAACCGTTTTGGTAATAAAATGGGAGAAGTCTACATATTGGGCGATAGTCCCCTGGTTCTGCTTACGTCCTTGCAAACCGGCTTTGGACAGGACCCCGCATCCAGCCAATATGTGATAAAGCAAGCACCCAATATAGCATCTGATGGCACCTATCGATATAATGCCAAAGGACGTCCTATACGGGTGTATACATGGCTGGATACCCGTTTGATGTTTAGCGACATGGTGGCAAAGTTCAAATTGCTCGGTAAAAGTAATAAGTAAATATAATAGCCAAATAACTCGGGTCAAAATGATTTGAGTTTAAAAACTATGCTCATTGGGTGTTTCGCAGAGGTACCCTGCAGCGGTATGCAAAGCAACGATTTGTCCTCATTCCGCCGGATCTTTTTTAACGAGACCCTGCGGAGACGAAATCACCAACAAAATCCTAACAAACAAAAAAGGGGCCGAAGCCCCTTTCAATACTTAAAACCCGAAATTACTAATATCTAACCTCCGGCCTCTAATCTCTAACTTACAGTGCTAACACTTCTTTAACACGCTCAGCAGCTTCTTTCAACAAAATAGCCGAGTAAACTTTTAAGCCTGAGTTGTCTATCAGTTCTTTTCCTTCGATAGCGTTGGTGCCCTGTAAACGAACGATGATAGGGACGGGGATGTTACCGATCTCTTTGTAAGCATCAATTACACCCTGTGCAACACGGTCGCAACGAACTATACCACCAAAAATATTAATCAGGATAGCCTTAACGTTAGGGTCAGACAAGATGATGTTAAAACCGGCTTTAACAGTTTGCGCGTTAGCGGTTCCGCCTACGTCCAAAAAGTTAGCAGGCTCACCGCCGGCCAGTTTAATAATATCCATAGTTGCCATAGCTAAACCAGCGCCGTTAACCATACAGCCTACGTTACCGTCGAGCTTTACATAGTTAAGGTTGCTTTTGCTTGCCTCAACTTCTGTTGGGTCTTCCTCGTCGGTATCGCGCATAGCTGCGTAATCCGGGTGGCGGTATAAAGCGTTATCGTCTAAGTTTACCTTAGCATCAACCGCCAATATTTTGTTATCAGATGTTTTTAAAACCGGGTTTATCTCAAACTGGGAAGAATCGGTAGCATCGTATGCTTTATATAAAGCGGTGATGAATTTCACCATATCTTTAAAAGCATCGCCGCTTAAGCCCAGGTTAAAGGCAATTTTACGCGCCTGGAACGGTTGTAAACCAACTTTAGGGTCAATTTCTTCTTTGTGAATCAGCTCGGGGGTAGAGTGTGCTACTTCTTCGATATCCATACCACCTTCGGTAGAATACATGATGATGTTGCGGCCCGCAGCGCGATCAAGCAATACGCTCACGTAAAACTCTTTTACTTCGCTCTCGCCGGGGTAGTAAACATCCTGTGCTACTAATACTTTCTTTACTAATTTACCTTCGGGGCCGGTTTGCGGGGTAACCAACTGCATCCCAATGATCTTGCCTGCAATTTCTTTTACCTGTTCTGCATTTTTGGCAAGTTTTACGCCACCGCCCTTACCGCGGCCACCCGCGTGTATCTGTGCTTTTATAACCGACCAGTCCGACCCATAGTCTTCCTTTATCTTCTGAGCCGCAGCAACAGCTTCTTCCGGTGTATCTGCAACTATGCCTTCCTGTACTCTAACGCCAAAGCTTTTTAGTATCGCTTTGCCCTGATATTCGTGAATATTCATGTTTTTTGAAAGATTTGCGGTAAAACTACTATTTTCTTTTTATTTTAAGGTTGATTGAGCTGGATTAAGTTGATTGAGTTAAATGCATGCAGAATTTTGACACAAAACCAACCACTCACCACTTAACCACTCACATAATCAACCCAAAAAAATTATCTTTGCCCATGCTTAAAGCACAATCTATCCATAAATCCTACGGGCAGCTTCATATTTTAAAAGGTGTCGATCTGCTGGTAAACCGGGGCGAAATAGTAACCATTGTCGGGGCTTCGGGTGCGGGCAAAAGTTCGCTGCTTAATATCCTGGGGACGCTGGACAATGCCGATTCGGGGCAGCTCTTTATAGATAACGTGGAAGTAAACAAGCTGGATAATAAGAACCTCAGCGATTTCCGGAACCGGAAGATCGGCTTTATATTTCAGTTCCATCATTTACTGGTAGAGTTTAACGCGATAGAAAATGTATGTATGCCTGCCTTTATAGCCGGCGTACCACGTGCCGAGGCAGAAAAACGTGCTACCGAACTGCTTAATATGCTCGGGCTGGGCGACAGGCTTACCCATAAACCAGCCGAACTATCGGGAGGTGAGCAGCAAAGGGTTGCCGTTGCACGTGCTTTAATAAATAAACCCGCGCTGATCTTCGCGGATGAACCCTCGGGAAACCTTGATTCGAAGAACGCGCTGGAATTGCACGAACTTTTTGTAAGGTTACGTAAAGAGTTTAACCAAACCTTTGTGATAGTAACCCACAACGAGGAACTCGCCGGTATGGCCGACCGCACCATATTAATGAAGGATGGTTTAATAGTAGATAGTTTATAGTGAGTATATTAATAACCGCCGCCTCATCCGCATCGGCACATAAGCTGAAAAATAAGCTAAACAGCCCGGATGTTTTATTGGGCGACCACGCCGACCTGCCCGATTTTATGGTGAAAAGCATGGGGCTGCTTAAGCTGCCAAGTCCCGCATCGGTAAGTTACCAGCACGAGATGCTGACGCTTTGTTTGGATAAGGGTGTTAACACCGTTTATGTTTTAACGGGGCATGAACTTGATTTGCTGCGCGAATCGGAACTATTGTTTAAAGAATATAACATCGATATTTTAGATGGCCAAATTGAAATATAGCGATATAGACCCGCGTAAAAAGGCTTTTATTTTTGAACTGGATAATGTTTTGTACCCCGCCAAGGACTACATATACCAAATTTACTACCTGTTTGCCAACCTGTTGGAGTACACCGATCTTACTGACGCGAAACAGACAACCAATTTAATGATTGATACGTATATCAATAAAGGAGCCGATGCTGTTTTTGATGAACTGGTGCATACGCTGAAGGTTGACGAGAAATACAGACCTAATCTGGATCTGCTGATGGCAACCGGTAAAGTGCCTTTAAAGCTGCTTTTGTACCAGAACATGCTGGAGTTTTTACAGGACGCTGTTACCGACAGGAAAAAGTTGTTTATAGTAACCAATGGAAACCCGCAGCAGCAGCTCAATAAAATTAAGCACCTGGAATGGCACGGTTTGGAACCCTATTTAATAGCTTATTTTGCCGACGAAACCAAGCCGAAACCCGAGCCCGATGTGTTGCATTTGCTGATGAAAGAGTACCAACTGGAAAGAAGAGACCTGCTGATGATAGAAAATTCGGAAACAGACGCGTTATGTGCCCAAACAACCGGAATAGATTACCTAAATGTGAACGAGTTTTTGTAATTTCAAGGCTGTAATATATTATTGATATATCCGTTAACCAACATATACTATATACATATATAAAAATGCGAAAAATATTTTACCTTGTTATATTGCTTGCCGTAGTTGTATCATCCTGCAAGAAAAGTAAAACACCGGATCCGGATACTACACCTATCGGTCCTTCAAAAACAGGCACTACGCTTGACCTGATCCGCGATTCGGTTTTTCTTTATGCAAAAGAAGCTTATTACTGGAATGATGGCCTGCCGGATTACGCGACCTTTAAACCGCGTACCTTTACCGGTACCGACGATATAAGCGCCATACAGAAAGAGGTTGACGCTTTATCGCAATATAAAATAAACCCCAGTACCGGTAAACCATACGAATATTATCCGGCCTCGCCGGGCGAAGCCAAATATTCGTTTATTGATGACGGTACCGTATCATCAGAATTGAATGGTGTAAATGGCGATTTCGGCTTTGCGCCGATCTATGCCGCGGTGAACGATTTGCGCGTTCGTTATGTCTACCCTAACTCGCCAGCCGACTTGGCAGGAATAAAACGCGGGTACCAGATTACCAGTATTAACGGGCGTACCAATTTAGCTTATGATGGTAATGGCGGCGCGGGTACAAATTTAAATTTTGTAATAAACGCTTATGCCAACAGCAGTACTATTACCATGGTGCTGAAAAAACCGGATGCAAGCAACATAACCGTTACCCTTAACGCAACAACTTATACAACAAACCCCGTGATAACCCATAAGGTTTTTGACCAGGGCACCGGCAAAAAAGTTGGATATATTGTTTTTAACAGCTTTACGTCGTTGGCAAATGCTAAGCCAAAATTAAACGAGGCATTTAACGAATTCGCAGGGCAAAACATTACCGACTTGGTTGTAGATCTGCGTTACAACGGTGGTGGCTTTGTGTCAACAGCCGAATATTTGAGTAACTTAATTGCGCCGGCTGCCAAAAGCGGGTCGTTGATGTATAGCTCTTATTTTAATAGCAACTTAACAAGCTTAACAACCACAGCAGCCCGTAATGCGAGTATCCTTAAAAACCAGGTGCGTAAAGATGATGCTACGGGCGAAATTTATAACTATTCGCAATTTGATTATTCGGTATCCGGAAACGCGGTTAATTTTTCTAAAGCTGACGTACCTGTTTCACTTACGCTTAGCCACGTGTTTTTTATTGTAACAGGTTCAACCGCATCTGCAAGCGAGCTTACCATCAACAACCTGCGCCCTATAATGGATGTTAAATTGATAGGTACTACCAGCTATGGTAAACCGGTTGGCTTTTTTGATATCGATATTAATAAATACCAGATGTACATCCCCGAGTTTGAAACCAAAAACTCTGCAAACCAGGGAGGTTACTATGCAGGTATGACACCGGGATCGACAGATTATCAGGGGGTTGAACACATAGATGACGTGACCAAAGATTTTGGCGACCCTACCGAGTTACTACTTGCATACGCGCTTAATTATGTAAAAACCGGCACATTTACCGTAGCGGGCCAGGTAATACAAAGCACCGCTGGGAAAACTAATGTCATGTCGGTTGACCAATCAAGGGAGGCGGGTATAGAAATGGATGGTAATAAATTCCGCGGAATGGTGTTTAACAAATCGCTTAAAAAGAAATAGTTTAGGTGTTATAGATAATGATGAAAAGGCGTTTCGGGAAACCGGGACGCCTTTTTTGTTTAGTCGGCCAGTTCGCGCAGATCTACAGGTACTACGCGGGAGATGCCTTGCTCTACCATGGTAACGCCGTAAATAATATCGGTACAGGCGATGGTGCGTTTGTTGTGAGATATGATGATGAACTGCGATTCTTTAGAGAATTTGCGGATGATATTGTTAAACTTATCAATATTGGTATCATCCAGCGGGGCATCCACCTCATCAAAAATACAGAAAGGGGCAGGCTTAAGCAGGTAAAGTGAAAACAGGATGGCCGTAGCGGTAAGTGTTTTTTCACCACCCGATAATTGGTTGATAGATAAGGGGCGCTTGCCCTTTGGCCGGGCGATGATATCTATTTCCGATTCAAGCGGGTGCGAGGGGTCGGAGAGGATGAGGTCGCAGCTGTCTTCCTCGTTAAACAATGAGCGGAATACTTTAATAAAGTTCTCGCGCACCAGCGTAAATGCCGACATGAATTTCTCTTTGGCAGTATCATCTATCTCCTGAATAGTGGCCAACAAAGATGCTTTAGCCTCCGCCAGGTCCTTCTTCTGTGCCTGGATAAAGCTGTGACGTTCGCTCATTTCGTTATAAGCCTCTACCGCCATTGGGTTAATGGCACCAAAATCATCCATCTGGCGTTTCAGCTTATCAGTACGCTCGCGGATGTCGGCTTCGCTTTCGGTTTGATTCTCTTCCGTTTCGGGAAGGTCAGCAATATCTACATTAAACTCTACCGACAGGCGCTCTTTAAGGGCGTTCAGTTCCAGTTTTAAGTTATTGCGGGCATCCTTCAGTTCGTTCTCTATGAGTTCGGCCTGATCTTTATTACGGCGCAATACCAGTATCTCGTTCTCGCTTTCGGTGATGCTTCCGCGCCAGGTATAATACTCGCGTTCGGCTTCCTGGGTAGCTTTTTCCAGGTTTTCCTTTTGCTCGTACATCCCCAGCAGGTCCTCGTCGCTATCGCCGGTTTGCTGCAGGTTTTCTCTAATCAGCGTTTTTATCTTCTCCATCTCGGCGCTGTTGTGCATAATGCGGCCATCGAGGTTATCCAGCTGCGATTCGCGGTACTCCAGGTCCTTCAATAAACCTGATACCTTATTCTGCTGCTGATGGAAGCGGATATTTTCCTGGTTATAGGCATTGGACTGCACGGATACAAACTCGTTCAGCTCGTTAAAAGCCTGTTGCTTGTCCAGCATCAGGTCGGCCTGTGCCTGTTTTTGCTCACGGTACTCCACCAAAGCCGGTTGCAGCGTTTGGATCTCGAGTTTAATACCCGCTATTTTGTTTGCAATATCCTGTTTGCGGTTGAGGCTGTTCTCTATAAAGGCCTGGTATTGTTCCTGCTTGGTTTTAACGGTAACCAGCTCAGTATTTAATTTATTAAGGTCGGTTTGTTTTTGCCTGATCTCGTTTGCCCGGCCCGACGCTTTTAGCGCGGTTAAGGTGCTTTGCAATTCCTGACTCTGGTTTTTAAAAGAACCGATACGTGTTTCCGCCTGTTTAATTTCCTTGAGCAGGTTATCCAGGTTTTTGGCGCGACCAATTCGCTTACCCTCAAACAAACCTACCGAACCACCGGCCATGGTATGCCTTGATTTATTGAACTTGCCGCTTTTGCCGATCAGCACCACACCATCGGGCAGGTTGGCGTTGTTAATGTCCTGCTCGGTATTATCGTTTACCAGGTACACGTTTTTAAGCAGGTGGGTACAAAGGGGAGCGTAGCGGGTATCAACCTCTACTACGGAAAGGGCAGGGGTAACAGCCTCACCTAAATCCTCTCCAAAGGAGCGGACTTCCTTACTTAGGCCCATCTCCTTTGGAGAGGGGGTTGGGGTAAGGCCATAATTATCCAGTATAAAAAACTGCGCCCTGCCTTTTGAGGAATTGCTCAGCAGGTTAATGGCCGCTATGGCCTCATCGTAATTATTCACCACATAGTGGTTCATCAGCGGTTCCAGGTAGTTTTCTATCGCTATGCGGTACTCTTCCTTACAAAATAAAATATCGCTGAACAGCGTGATGTTTTTGGCCCAGCTGGTGTTCTTTTTCAGGAAACGGATAGACTCCGGGAAGCCTTCCAAATTATCAACCATACTTTTTGTAAGGTTATATTCGTTTTGTTTGGCATCGAGCTTACGGCTATCGGCGGCTATGCTTTCGGTAACGGTTTTCAGTTCGCCCTCGGTGGATATTATCTGTTCCTGTAGCTTGTTTTCGGCATCAACCGCAAGTTCATATTCGCTTTTTAGTGTTTCGGTACGGCCATCCAGTTCGGCAACAACGCGGTTAAAGTGGGAGAGTTCCACCTCTTTGTTGCTGGCATCCTCCATATTGCGCAGGCTTTCCTGTTCAAGCGCCTGTTGCTGTATGTGCAGGATATCAATATCCTTTTCGGTTTTGTAAACCTGGTTTTGCAGCCGGTTGTTCACCGAGTTTAGCTCGTTCAGTTCGGCACGCGCTTCCGTTTGCGAAACACGCAGATCATCCACTGCGGCTTTTAGCTCGGCAACGCGGGCGGTAATGGTTTGCAGATTTTCATCCTCCTGCATTTTTTCCTCGTTGAGGCGTTTGATGTTGTACTGAACGTGTTTATGCTGGTTGGTATCCCGCTCCAGTTCTTCTTTTAAACGGCTTTCCTTATCCTGCTGGTGTTTTAACTGCTCGTTCTTAACGCGCTTTTCGCTTTCGTATGCACGGATCTTCGAAACAAATTCGTTGGTGGTTTTCTGCTGCGCAGCAAGGTTTTTTTCCCGCGTAAGGCTATCCAGTTTTTGTTGCTGGAGGGCGGCTTCCAATGTATCTATCCTGGTAGACAGGCCCGATCTTTCTGCCCTTTGCTTTTGCTCTTTTTCCTCAATTTCTGCCAGTGTTTTACTGAACCCGGCGATTCGGAAGGATGCCAGCGACATGCTCAAAATTTTATACTGATCGCGCAGGCGGTAGTAGCGCTCGGTTTTCTTGGCTTGGTTCTCTAAAGTTTTGAGGTTTTTTTCTATCTCGAAGAGAAGATCCTCCACGCGTTCCAGGTCGGCCTCGGTATCTTTTAACTTGCTGAAAGTTTGTTTTTTGCGGAGCTTATATTTAGATATGCCCGATGCTTCCTCAAACAAATTACGGCGCGAACCTTCTTTGTTATTGATGATCTCGTCTATCATCCGCAGTTCGATGATGGAGTAGGAATCGGCACCTACGCCGGTATCCATAAACATATCGGTGATGTCCTTCAGGCGGCATTGTACATCGTTGAGGCGGTACTCGCTTTCGCCGGTGCGGTATAGGCGGCGGGTAAGCGTTACCTGCGAAAAATCGGTAGGGAGAATGTTCTTGGTATTATCGAATGTGAGCGATACCTCGGCCAGGTTTGCGGGTTTGCGGCTCTTGGTTCCGTTAAAGATAACGTTATCCATCTTCTCTGATCGCAGCATCCGGGTGCTTTGCTCGCCCAAAACCCAGCGGATGGCATCTACCACATTGCTCTTACCACAGCCATTAGGCCCCACAATAGCCGTAACCCCCTCATTAAAATTGATGGTTATTTTATCGCCAAAGCTTTTGAAACCCTTGATTTCTAATTGTGTAAGCTGCATTCAGTAGGATAGTGCGTTCGGGAAATTTAAGGCTTTAAGGTAAGGAAAAAATTCGGTTTTTTAAAGGGAGCGAAGCGAAAACGGGTAAATGCTTAAGCCTTTTTCAGGTATTTGATCAAATGCTTTTCAAGGTCACCTGTACCCTTTTTCAGTTTTTCGTAACCAGTCCAGGTTTCTACAATTACACCCTGCGGCGAAATGATGTAGAAGCCCGGAAAGCCCGGTGCACGGTACTTTAACATGGTTTTGCCACGGAGGCCAGTACCATCGTTGAGGCTTACCCAGGTTACTTTTTCATCTTTGATACCCTTTAGCCATTCCGCTTTTTTATCAGCAGAAAAGGTTATCACGTTTAATTTATTTTTATATTTTTTGGTCAGCATCCGCAACTCATCTGCCGACGTCACACAGGGGCCGCAGTGTACCGATGAAAAATCGAGCAGGATAAACTTACCGGTGTAGCTTGAAAGCTTGTGGAGTTTATCAGTGGCATCGTAAGCTTCGAAATCGTAAATCTTGTCGCCTACCTTTAGCTCTACTATTTTGTCTGTGTTTTTTAAACCGGTTGATTTATCGGAAATTTTGGAAGAAGCCTGCGCACAAAGTACGGCTGGGCTCATCATCGATAACAAAAATATCAGCTGCCATTTTTTCATCATATTACACATAAATCTCTCCCTTTAAATAAGTAACAGCCTTGCCAGCCATTAAAACCCGGTCGCCTTTCAACTCGCACCAAAGCTCGCCTTTACGGGCGCTAACCTGGTAGGCATGCAAAATGTTTTTGCCTAAGCGCCCGGCCCAGTAAGGTATTAAATTACAATGCGCCGAACCGGTAACCGGGTCTTCGGGTACGCCTGCGGCAGGAGCAAAGAAACGCGATACAAAGTCAACACCCTTGCCCGGCGCGGTTACAATAACGCCAAGGGTATCTATTTTGGCCAAAGCGGAATGATCCGGCACCATGCCTAAAATATCTTCTTCGGTTTCATAAACCAGCATATAATCGCGCGAGCGGAATACTTTCAGCGGCTTCTTGCCGCCCAAAGCCGCCACCAAACCTTCCGGCGCATCTGCCGCAAATGGTGGGCGAGAGGGGAAGTCCATGGAATATTTTTCACCATCGCGTTTTACTACGAGGGTGCCGGCTTTTACGGTATCGAAATAAATAGTGTCGCCCTCATATCCCAACTCGGTGAAAATAATATGTGCCGAAGCAAGGGTGGCGTGGCCGCAAAGGTCTATCTCCAGTTCGGGGGTAAACCAACGCAGCAGGTAGCCGGTGTCGTTCTTTACAAAAAAGGCGGTTTCGGCCAGGTTGTTCTCCAAAGCTATTTTTTGCATCACAGCATCGGGCAGCCACTCGGTAAGCGGACAAACAGCAGCCGGGTTGCCACCGAATAACTCATCGGTAAAGGCATCAGCCTGGTAAATTGGGATAGTCATGGTAGTAAGATTTAAAGAAAGCAAATTAAGCTATCTGTTGTAATCCTGGGCATTTAATTGGGAATTATTTATGTACAAATGTTTTTAGCATTTTTGTATATCGAAAAACAGCTGCCATGGAAAATAGATCAATAGTAGACCGGCTTTTAAAAAACATGAACAACATGCACGAACTTGGCAGACAACGTGCGTTTGAACTGGGCAACCCGTTTTATGCGCAGTTTGAAGAGGATGAAGGCTACTGGCGCAAAGAAATGCCTAACGGCGAGAAATTCCTGGTGACCATTGAAGTTGTAACTGATGAACGTGACATCCCAGTTGAAATTAACGATACCATAATAAGAAAGTTAGATTGATGGTAAAGCCAGAGCTTATCTTCATATCAGGATGTAACGCGGCTGGTAAATCCACATTTATCCGCACACGGCTGAATGAGTTAGAGGATTTTGTAGTGTTGATGACGGATGTATATAAAAGCAGAACGAAAGAGATGGCTTATCAGGCTATCTCAGGTGGTAAAAGCGTATTAGTGGAGACTGTATTTAACGATGCGTCTTTTAGCTTAATAGTAGATGCGGCAAGAGACGCCGGGTATAGAACTTCTTTAATTGCATTATTTTTAGATAACCCTGATCAATCTTTTAGTCGGGTTGCTTCAAGAATTGTCAAACAAAACGGATTAGTCATATCGAAAGGAAATGTCCGGATAAATTTTAACGAAAGCTTTAAAAACCTTGCTCAGTACTTCTTCTATTTCGATCGGTCGGATTTTATATATACCGGCCTGAGCGGCCAAAATAAATTAATAATGAGCTTTAATAAAGGCGGGTTGTTGTCGTATACAGCTTCAGAATTAAGCTATCCTCAAAAATTTGCTGAATACAGTTATCGTAAAGAGAGATTAAATGAAGATGCTTATAACATAATAACAGCTAATCAGGATTTTACAAAATAAGACCTTCTTTACTTCCCGCTCAAATAACCGTAAGTAACCAACTCACTGTTATCGCTGATGTGTTTTGTTACGCCATTGGCCAATAAAATTACCTTATCGCTTACTTCTAAAATATTGTAGTATTGGTGGTCGGTTACGATGATGCCTTTGCGTTTGGCGCAGGCGCGGATCACCGGCTTAAATTCCTCTGCCTGGATGGGGGATATGTGGGTAAAGGGCTCATCCAGCAAAATAAAATCGGCACGACTATGGATGATTATCATCGTTTCCAGCTGCCGCAGTTCCCCGCCCGAGAGTTCGTGGATCTTTTTACCGGCATTACGCCGGAAGATGGGCAATGCGGTAAACTCAACCCATGATTGCGGGTCCACTATTTGCTTCGCGAGTTTTTCTATTTCAATTCCCGCTGGCAGGTAGTTGTGCTGCGGCAAGTAGGCTATACGGTTGTTGTGGTAACCCTTTTGGATGTATTGCTCATCTATACTCACATACCGGTACCCCGCTTCCAGCGTGCCGAAAATTATCTTCAGCAACGATGATTTCCCGCAACCATTTCGCCCCAGTAAACCTATTACCTCGCCCTGCTTGCAGTTGAGGTAAACACTCTGTAAGATCTTGCGCCCGTCAAACTCGAGTTGTACGCTATCTACCTTTAATGTTTTCATCGTTTTATTAAAAGTAAGATGGTGAGCATAGCGAAATAGACAGCCAGGTCGATTCCATAAGTGTAGGCATACATCCGCCGGATACTGTAACCGGCATTGCGGTAATACATGTACACATTTTTAGCAGTGTAGCTTTGCAGGAAAGTGGTGGAGGCGTAGCCTATCAGCTTGAAAAATAAAACTAAGCCCGCTATTTTTGCGCCGTATGTACCAACAAGCCATAAACAGGTAAAACTAAACGCGAGGTTCCAAAGAAATATAGGTTTGTAAAAGTACCAAACGAGCTTTCGGATATCAGACATTGAATTGATTGTGCCAAGGCAGACAATCGCTAAACGCTATCTGTAAATTGATATTGCGTAGAAGAAGCAATCGGGCATAAAAAAACCTCCGCTGTTTTGGCGAAGGTTTTTAATATCGGTTTGGGCTGTTACCCAAGGTATGATTTCAGGATCTTGCTCCTTGAGGTATGGCGTAAGCGTTGCAGGGCCTTGTCTTTTATTTGACGTACGCGTTCGCGTGTTAAATTGAACTTTTCGCCAATCTCTTCGAGCGATAGCGGGTGGTTGCTGCCTAAACCGAAAAACAATACGATGATCTCACGCTCGCGTTCGGTAAGGGTTGATAAAGAGCGTTTTATTTCTTCGGATAACGATTCGTTTATCAGTATCGAATCGGTATCTGGTTCCTTGTTTTCCAGTACATCCAGCAAGGTGTTCTCTTCGCCTTGTACGAAGGGGGCATCCATACTTACGTGGCGGCCGCTGTTACTCAGCGTATCAGATATTTTATCAACGGTTGTTTCCAGTATATCGGCCAGTTCTTCTGGAGATGGCTCGCGTTCAAATTCCTGCTCCAGCTTGCTGAATGCCTTGCTTATTTTACTTAAAGAACCTACCTGGTTAAGCGGTAAGCGCACAATACGACTTTGCTCGGCAATGGCCTGTAAAATAGACTGGCGAATCCACCAAACAGCGTACGAAATGAATTTAAATCCCTTTGTTTCATCGAAACGCTTGGCAGCTTTGATGAGGCCCAAATTGCCTTCGTTTATAAGATCGCCAAGGGTAAGGCCCTGGTTTTGATATTGTTTAGCAACGGACACTACAAAGCGAAGGTTTGTTTTGGTTAACCGTTCTAACGCGGCCTGGTCTCCCTCGCGTATTTTTTGAGCTAAGATTACTTCTTCTTCGGCAGTGATCAAATCAACTTTACCAATTTCGTGCAGGTATTTGTCGAGGGATTGCGACTCACGATTGGTAATGGATTGCGTTATTTTGAGTTGTCTCATCTATTTAGTTAAACCTCGATTCTGTTTTTAGAATTGAACGTGCAAAGTTATATTTTTGTTTCTTAAAGTTAAAAAACGCCGTTGCTAAAATGCAATATTTATTGATATATTAAAAGCAATTTTAAAGTTTATCAAGGCTAAATATTTCTTTAACCTTAATGCCTTTTTCGGTTTGCTGCAGAGTGCAGCACTCGTTTATTGGGTCGTGTTCTAAATACAATATGTATTCCTTTTCCACCGCTTCGTTCCAGTAAATTTTTCGTTCATCAAGCGTTTTCAGCGGGAACATATCATAGGCCATCACATACGGCAGGGGCAGGTGGCCTACAGAAGGCAGCAGGTCTGCCATATATAATATTTGCTTTCCTTTATAATTGATTAGTGGCAGCATCATGGCATCGGTATGCCCGTAGGCCAGGCGGATACTGATATCACCGGTAAAACTTGCACCATCCAAGGCATCAATAAACTGTAATTGTCCGCTCTCCTGTATCGGTAAAATATTCTCTTTCAGGAAGGAGGCCCGCTCCCTGTCGTTAGGGTTTATGGCCCAGTCCCAATGCTGTGGGTTACTCCAATAAATAGCATTTTTAAAAGCTGGTTTCAGCAGCTCGCCATCATGTAAAACCGCGCCGCCCACATGGTCGAAATGGAGGTGGGTGAGGAACACATCGGTAATATCATCCCGATGGAAACCCTTGGCGGCAAGTGAGCTATCCATAGTTGCGTTGCCGTGCAGGTAGTAGTGGCTAAAGAACTTTTCGCTTTGTTTATTGCCGATGCCGGTATCTATCAGGATTAGCCTGTCGCCATCCTCTACCAGCAGGCAGCGCATAGCCCAGGTACACAGGTTGTTGTCGTCGGCAGGGTTGGTTTTTTGCCAGATGGATTTTGGCACCACGCCAAACATGGCGCCACCATCCAATTTAAAAAAGCCGGTATCTATAGTGTGCAGTTTCATAAGTGACACGAATTTCACGAATTAAGGCGAATTGTACGAATAAAAATGAAGCGGCACGAATACACTTGTCGGGCATCTAATATTTCTTCATAATCTCAACCAGCATTTTGGCGATCAAAGCGTGCCCTTTGTCTGAAGGATGCAGGCCATCGTAGGTCATATTCATAGCTTCTTCGGGGTAAGGGTAATCATCGGTTGCAGGGTTGTAGGGAATGGTAGTGTATTCTGGATAGGTGTAGTTTTTATACCCGCCGGTTTTAGGATTGCGAAGGCGGCGGAAGTTTACCGCGTTTTCTACGGTGATGCCGCTTTTATAATACAGGTCGGCAAGCTCAAAATGTTCGGCTTTTGCAATCGCTTTAACGGCGTCTGCGTATTGCGACAGAAAAACGCCGTCTTTGGGGGTATATTGACCCTGGATAAATACCTTGGGGTTGTTCAGGTCCACATAAGCTGTACGCTGCAGCGGGGTCATTAAAATGATTTTAGCATCCGGATTAAGGGAACGGATCTTGTTTATAATAGTGCGGTACGAGCCATAAGCCGTCTCGTTGCCGGTATTTTCATGGTAATCCTTCAGGGTGCCGATAGGCAGCCCCACCCACCAATCGTTAGTGCCCAGAAAAACCGAATAGATATCTGCTTTTTCGAGGCCTATCTTCTCTATATTATCGGCCATGCTTTTTGCCGTCCACCCCGGGTAACCATGATTGGTAAAATGGATATAAGGCAACGTTGCCGTTACATCATCCATAAAGCCTTTAGAGATGCGGTTTTGGGTAACCTCAGGTTTTCCGTTGGAGTAGGTAATAGAGTCGCCGATGGCCGCCCACTTCAGTTCTCTGCGTGTAGCAAAACAAATTACAGCTACCAACACAACCAAAACCAGCAATAGTTTTTTCATCATCTAATTTGGCTATTAAAATGGAATTATCAAATCGCTTGGGGTGCTTTGTTAAATTTCGGCCGTACGGAATGTTTTGAATTGTAATTGCTGATTTATATAAATTTCTTAAAACTATAGTTTAAGCTGGTTTGTTGCGTATCAAACTAATTGCAAGTGCAGATGGAAAACAAAGAAGGCATTGAAGTAGCCGAAAAACAAAATCATCAACCCGGGATAGAAGCAGAGATGGACCCGCGGCCGGAATATATTAAACCAAATTATAAAGCGGCAGGTAAACTGGAAGGTAAAGTGGCCATTATCACCGGTGGCGATAGCGGCATTGGCCGGGCTGTAGCAGTACATTATGCCCGCGAAGGCGCTAATGTTACCATTGTTTACCTGGATGAACACGAAGACGCCAAAGAAACCAAAGCACTGGTAGAAGCGGCTGGACAGAAGTGCCTATTAATACCAGGCGATGTAAAGGAGCGAGTTTTTTGCCGTATAGCCGTAGAACAAACCGTGGCTGAATTTGGCAAGCTGAACATCCTGGTGAACAACGCCGGTATGCAGGTGCCCCAAAAGGAGTTTACCGATATTACCGAGGAACAACTGGAGGATACCTTTAAGACGAACATTTTCGCGTACTTCCATTTTGCGAGCGCTGCTATGGAGCATTTGCAGGAAGGTGATACCATTATCAATACTACATCGGTAACGGCATACCGCTCATCGCCAAATTTGATCGACTACTCATCCACCAAGGGCGCTATAACCACCTTCACCCGCTCGCTGGCTACCAACCTCGTGAAAAAGGGGATCCGGGTGAATGCTGTGGCCCCCGGCCCGGTGTGGACGCCGCTTATCGTATCTACCTTCGACGAAGAGAAGATAAAAGATTTTGGCAGCGAGACCGCTATGAAACGCGCCGGGCAGCCATCAGAACTGGGGCCGGCGTATGTTTTCCTGGCATCAGATGATTCCTCATTTATAACAGGCCAGGTGATACACATAAATGGGGGAGAAGTGGTGAATGGGTAGGGATGTACCTGATGATTGTGAAGCTAACTTAGACAACGGGAATGATAGTATCTGAAGTCAACTAATTAATAGAAGTGGCTTCCACAGTCACCCCGCTTGCTTCCAAAAACTTGCTTATCGTCCCAAACGGCAACCCCTTTTGTTTACAGCTTACGATCAGTTCTTCCATCCGCTCCAACATAGCCCCCCCGCTATTCTTACCCACATAGCCCGGGAAACCAAACCGTTCTTTATCGGTAAGATCTGTAAACTCCCAGGGGTGGTAATACAGGTTAAGGTAGCCGTCGGTTTTGTAAGTTTTATGGCACAGGTATTTATAAAACCACATGGGGAAGTTATGTAGCGCCAGCCAAAATAGGGGCAGTCTTAGTTTCGGACTTACCGATGCAGGCAACTGCAGCACCCCGCTTTGCCAAAACATGGTGCGCGAAACTTTGAGGTTATTATACCGCCCCGGCAGCCAGGTTGGGTTTACGGAACTGTTGTAGAGGTAGCCGGCTTTGTGGATCTCGGCCTCGTCAACCGGCATCATACGGGCCATGCGGTAGCCCGTTACCGGTTGACCGGTAATGCCTTCCAATACCAATTTTGAGCTGAGCAGATGTGCCGGTTCAAATGCCGAATGGTAGTACCCGTGCGAAGCCACCTCGTGCCCCTCGGTTATTATCCGTTTAATCAGCTCCGGTTTGGCAAGCGCAAAGGTAGCGGTGCAAAAAAAAGTGGCTTTCACCTGCTGTTTTTGCAGCAGGGCCAGTATGATTCCGGTACCAGCGGTTGAGATGGCTATCTGCTCGTCAAATGAAATGATTTTGCCGTATTCAAACGGCATATCAAATTCTTCAATATCAAAACTCAACAAGATCATGCCGGTGCTGGTTAATGCTGCTGCTTTCTATCACATAATTTGGCCTCAGCTTGGTTTGCAGGAATATTTTGCCCACGTAAATACCAATAATACCCATAATAATGAGCTGCAGGCCGCCCAAAAAGAATACCGACATCAGGATTGATGCCCAACCCGCCGAAGCATAGCCAACAATGGCATGGCCCGTATAATAACAGTACAGCACATACGGCAGGCATATAGCCGTTAAGGTAGAAAAACCAAACCCCAGGTAAACTGCAAAATAAAGCGGACGAATACTGAAGGAGGTGATCCCCTGGAAGGCAAAGCGTACCATTTTGATGAACGAGTACTTACTCTCGCCCGAGTGGCGCGGATCGGCCACATAGTTGATGCCATATTGCGAGAAGCCCAGCCATTTGATAATGCCACGCAAAAACGGGTCTATCTCTTTAAACTGCAGCAGGGCATCGGCAACCTTACGGTCTATCAGCCTGAAATCGGCGGTGCCCGGCTCCATATTAATTTCCGACATGCGGTTGGCCAGCGCGTAAAACATATTGGATGTGGTGCGCTTAAATAAGGAGGTTTCCGCAGCAGATTTACGCCTGCTGTAAACAATATCATAGCCTTCTTCCCATTTGGCTAAAAAAGCGGGGATCAGCTCCGGTGGGTGCTGCAAGTCGCCATCCATGCAAATAACGCAGTGCCCGTCGGCATAATCCAACCCGGCTTTTAAAGCGTTTTGGTGGCCAAAATTGCGGCTCAGTTTTATATAATGGATGCGGCTGTCCTGGCTGTTGAGCGTTTTGAGCAAGTTGGCGGTCTCATCTTTACTGCCGTCATCTACAAAAATAAATTCATAATCGTAAGGCTGGGCGGCAAAAACCTTGCGCAGGCCCTGTATCAGGATGGGTAAATTTTGTTCTTCGTTAAACGCAGGCACAACAACCGACACCTTTTTTTGAGGCCCGTTTATGCTGTTTGTTACGGTGTTGGGGTATCTCATATAGTTTGGTGGGTAGGGGCTATTAAATCCGGGGTTGTAGTAATGAGTATTAACTGCGGCGATGGTTTTTTGGCCAGCATTTCTTTTATTACAGCAAGCCAAACCATAAGGCAAGGCAATGCTTTAAGGCCGTAAGGCAGTATCAAATTGGTTTTAATATACGCCGGGAAAATATCGGTACGGAAAAGGCTGCCAAAATAAAGCGCGAACACGAAAAGGGTTATTTGCACTTTGCTGAAAGGCTTCGGGGCCGAAATAAACCAAATTGCTATCCCCGTAAAAGCAATGATATAAGTGCATTGTTCAGACCCGGTGCTGAATAACACCACAAATAACAGGCACGAGGCCAGCATTAACAGCCTGGGGCGCATGCCTTCGGCCATATAATTTTTAAGGTTAGATACGCCAAACAGCGCCAGCCCGGTTAACAGCACTGGCAGAATACTTATAGGTAGGGCGGTAATACGGCGCAGCATCCCCATTACAGAAATATCCTGGTTGTTATTAGTCATTACCAGGTTTTCGGCGTTCTTACTTACCAGCGAATGGTACCAATCCAGGTAGGAGCAGGCGATAAACTGCGGTGAAAAAAAGAGCATCGGCAATACGAAAAACACGGCGGCCCAAACTGCCAGGCCTAAAATAAATTGCTTTTTTTGTTTGGATAGCAGGAAGAACACGATGCCGATAACGCCGTAAAGCTTAATAAACAACCCCAGCATAATAAACAGCGCCGCCCAAAAGTCCTTCTTTTTATCAACCAACACCCAGGTAAGGATCAATAAGCCCGCAATGGCGCCGTTGGTTTGATACTCTTTTAGCGAGAATATAAGTTCCTGCGTACAGATGATGCAGATAATGTTTTTTTGAAGATTACTCAAAGGCAATTGCCTGATGGCAATGAAAAGGAAAATAGCATTGCAAACCTGCCAGAGATAGATACCCAATTGCCCCTTTAAAACCGCGAAGGGCGCTATGATGACGCAAAATATAGGGCCGTAATGGTTGCTGTCGAAATAATATTGCGGGTAGTTGGCGTATAAATTTTGCCCCATGGAGGCATTGAAATAGGTGTACTTAAATATGAGGTAATTGTTAATTGAGCCATAACCAAGATTTTTAAAAGTATAAAATACGGCTATCAATACCCAAGCAGAGAGGATAATATACTTGTTAGCGAGAAGTTTATAAAACAGGTTCGGTTGCCCTATGTTGGTCATTGAGTATTTTGTTACTGCTCATCAGTACGGTGAAAGCCGGGCTAATGAAACAGTGGTTTGAACAATAGTTTTATTAATTAGTGGGATAAAGATAGCTGATTTTTTGAAATTGTATTAAAAATGTTACAAAAAATCAACTCATTTTCGGTGGAGTTAAAACGTACTAAATTACCGTTAAATTTGGCTTGTAAATAGTGGCCAAACAATGTTTAAACAAGTGCTTTTTGGGGTATTTACATGCGCCGTTTCCAACTTTAGCGCGCAATGCTTTTCTTTGACCGATAAAACTTAAATAATTTGGCGAAGGATATTTTCGGGCAGGCTTTGTGGGACCACTTCAAAACAGCGAAGTCCGCCAAGCTTTTCATCAATAATAAATACGGCCCCAAAGAGGAAATGCCGCTGGACATTTATTTCCGTGGGGAAGACGAGATGCCCGATCTGGAATTGCTGGCCTTGGACCAATGCAAGGGCCGGGTGTTGGATATTGGCGCAGGGGCGGGCAGCCACGCGTTGGTATTGCAACAACGGGGCATTGAGGTTACAGCGATGGACATATCGGGCAAGGCTGTGGCTATTATGCAGGAACGCGGTGTGAAACAAGCTATTGAGCACGACATATTTAATTACGGCGGCGAAAAATTTGATACCCTTTTATTGTTGATGAATGGGATAGGGCTTTGTGGCAATATTCAACAATTACGTGTATTTTTACAGCATACCAAAAAGCTCCTTAAACCGGGCGGCCAATTATTATTCGATTCATCTGATATTGCTTACTTGTACGAAGGCAACCCGCCTGCCGGTAACTATTACGGCGAGCTATGGTACCAGTATGCCTACAAAGGGCAAAAAAACGAGTGGTTCCAGTGGCTGTATATTGATGCGGATACCCTGATACAGGTAGCTGCCGAAGAGGGTTGGGCGATAGAGATACTGGATGAAGATGATATGGATGGGTATTTGGCGAGGCTGATGCCTATTGATTAACCAATGATGATGAAAACCTTTTACAAAACCATACAAACCCTGTGCCTGCTTTTATTAGTCGCAGGCACCTTACAGGCCCAAACTAAACTTCCATCATGGGCTTTTGGCCCGTTTGTAAGGCCGGCAGGCGTGAACCCACTCATCAGTCCCGATACCACAACGCGTTTTAACGACCCCATGTACAAGCGCAGTGTGGACTGGGAAAGTAACGACACCTTTAACCCTGCGGCCACCATTAAAAATGGCAAAATCTATGTTTTGTACCGCGCCGAAGATAAATCGGGCACCGGGATAGGAGGAAGGACCTCGCGCATCGGGCTTGCGGAAAGCAGCAATGGAACCACGGTGAAACGCTCGCCTGTACCCGTACTCTATCCATCCAATGATAGCCAGAAAGCATTTGAGTGGACCGGCGGCTGCGAAGACCCACGCGTTGCCATGACGGCCAGCGGCACCTATGTGGTTTTCTACACCCAGTGGAATCACGATCTGCCACGCCTCGGCGTTGCTACCTCTAAGGACCTGAAAACCTGGGTAAAACATGGCCCGATCTTTCAAAAAGCCTATAACGGTAAGTTCCATAAAATAGCCAGCAAATCGGCCTCCATTATTACAAAACTGGTGAACGGCAAGCAGTTGATTGCCAAGATAAACGGCAAATACTGGA
The DNA here is from genome assembly GCF_039925265.1 of Mucilaginibacter sp. Taxonomy (GTDB): domain Bacteria; phylum Bacteroidota; class Bacteroidia; order Sphingobacteriales; family Sphingobacteriaceae; genus Mucilaginibacter. Next base: position 134,404 of record NZ_JBDSZG010000034.1, on the reverse strand, counting down.
TGTACTGGGGCGAATCCGGCGTTTACGCCGCCACCTCAACCGACCTGGTGAACTGGAAACCCTTAATTAATAAAGACAGCACGCTGAATGCCCTGATATCGCCACGCCGTAATTATTTCGACAGCGACCTCACCGAATGCGGGCCGCCGGCTATCATCACACCAAAAGGTATTGTGCTGTTATACAACGGCAAAAACAACCCAACTTACGGCGATAAAAACTATACTGCCAATTCTTACTGCGGCGGGCAGGTAATGTTCTCTACAACAGACCCTACAAAAGCCATCAACCGCTTAGATACGCCCTTCTTTGTTCCGCAGGAACCCTTTGAAAAAAGCGGGCAATACCCGGCCGGTACCGTATTTATGGAAGGGCTGGTTTATTTTAAAAGCAAATGGTTTTTATATTACGGCTGTGCCGATTCGCGGGTAGGGGTGGCTATTTACACACCGGGGAAATAGAGGAAATGATTTGGGATTTCGAATGTTAGATTTCGGATTTTGAAATGACTTTAGGTTGTCCGGCCGCAGGTAATGCCATCATATTCGTGAATTTTGTGCAATTTGAGTTGCAATTGTGCACATTTGAAATCTGCATATCTGTACATCCTCCACTGTAACAATTTTGCGGGGATACAATAAACATTTCAATTTGTTTGCAAATGAAATTAATTCATATATATTTACCAACGAATTATACCCCTAATTGGCACCAGATTTAGTGAAAAGGTTTTTTGCGATATTCTTATTGAGCGTGCATCTGTTTTATACAGGAGGGTATAATATATTCTTCCAATATTTCATCCATCAGTCTGAAGTGCAGATGGTAAAGCAGATCTACGAAAATAAAGTAGATGCTACACAGCTTATCCAGATAAAACTGCCAATGCATAACCCACAAATGCAGGACTGGCCCGACTACGAACACGTACAGGGGCAAATTCAGTTAAAAGATAATTATTACAATTACGTTGGCGTAAAAATGACCAAGGACACCATGTACCTGGTTTGTATTGCCAACAGCGTAAAAACCCGGTTGGTGAGTGCCAACCTTATTGTAGCCAAAGATGTAAGCGATGTACCGCTGAGCAAAAAAGGTTCGGAAGCACAGGTGAAGAAAGCCGCCGGTGGTATCGAATATAATAACCCCATTGTTCATTACAGCTTTGTTACCTTCTCCCAAACTTTGAAAGGACATGAGAACCCTATATCTGCAAAGTTAACCAATCCTTACATCGAATCTCCGGGCAAACCGCCCAACTTCAGCTCATAACAAAATATATTTGATTTTGTATCCCTTACATTTTTTACTGTGCCTCATCATTGAGGGATAGTTATTCATCTTGCATTTCGCCGTGTTGGTACCCGGTAAAAAATGTAAAGGATATATGTAAATACCCGCGCTTATGTATAAGCCAGTTACGCTGACATATTAACTTAATAATTTTATCCTAATTCCTTTTTATGAAATATCTTTTACAATATACTTACAGGTATTGTGTTGGTATTGTTGCTTTTGTTACCCTGACGCAAACGGTTTGTGCGCAAACAGAAAGCGATGCTATCATGATCCCGAAAAACTATTTATGCGTTGCCGGCATGTACGCCCACAATAATTGGGACCACTACTGGGAAGGCACCCTAAAACGCGAAAATTTAAACCTTGGCGATATAAGCAGCAATATTTACAACGTTGGGGTTGTTTACGGGCTTAGCAACCGCATCAATATATCTGCCTTTACGCCGTACATTACAACTAAGGCAAGTGCCGGTACATTACGCGGCCAGCGCGGTTTTCAGGATATTAACCTGGCTTTTAAGTGGATGGCTGTGCGCGAGCAAATTGGCCGAGGCCTGCTTAGCTTCCATGCCATTGCTTCGGGCTCTATCCCCGTAGGTAATTATCAGGGAGATTATTTGCCTTTTGCACTGGGTAGCCGCAGTAAAAGCATTGCCGTACGAGGTTTAGTGAACTACCAGATAGGCAGATTTTTTGTTGCCGGCGCGGGGCAATACATCCGCAGGGACAACATGACTATTGACCGCGATGCTTATTATACCACCGAAATGCATTATACCAACCAGGTAGCATTGCCAAATGCCACAAATTTTTTAGTTAGCGCAGGTTTCCGCAGCCTCTTATTAAATGTAGAAGCTATTGCAACAAAATATACTACACTGGGCGGTTTTGATATCACCCGCAATAACATGCCTTTCCCAAGCAACCGTATGAATGCCACCGCAATAGGTGGTTTAGTAAAATATATGCCACAAACTATAAGAGGGCTTGAGTTTACCGCAGGCAGCAATTATGTAGTAGCAGGCCGCAACGTAGGCCAAAACTTTCAAATAATGGGTGGTATAGATTATGTTTTTTCGGTAAAAAAAGAAAAGAAATAAAAAGGGGAGAAAATCATGAAAACAAGAATACTATATATATCAGCATTATTATCGGCGGCTCTTTTTGTGGCATCGTGCAAAAAAGATATTACCGAGCGTAACCAGGAGTTCCCAGCGTTGGCACCAGCCAATATTGACCTGAATGCGGATACCTGGGTGCCTATTTTAACAGGTGCATCAACTTTTACAGTAGCTACGCCGGAGGCCATCACCACGCCAAATTACCTGGCCGATCTGAACGAAATAAAAAGCTATCAAAAAAACCTCACCAGCGAACAAAAAGACATTATCAAATACTGGAGTGCAGGCTCGGTATTGCGCTGGAACGAGATCTTGCGCGAACTGGTTGCCAAACACAACCTGCCACCATACCAAAACGACGATGGGAGCTACCCTTTCCCAAGTGCTGCAAATCCATTGGCTTACCCGCTGTTCCCATTCTCAAACCCGCCATACGCGGCCCGTGCTTATGCTTATGTAAGCGCTGCGCAATACGATGCGTTGGTACAGGCCTGGAAGTTTAAAAAATCATTCAATCGTGCGGCACCGTACAAAAACGATGTAAATGTGCAGGCATTGGTTCCAAAATCCGATCTGCCGGCTTACCCAAGCGAAGACGCTGTTGTTGCCGGTGTTACCGCGCAAATGATGGTGCTGTTGTTCCCCGGCGATTTGGATTACATTCAAAAGAAAGTTGCCGAAGAAAAACTGTTCCGTTTAATGGCTGGTGCCAACACCCGGTCTGACTGGGATGCAGGGGAAAACTTAGGTAAACAGGTTGCAGCCGTGTTTTTAGCGCGCGCCCGTTCAGATAAAGCCGGTGCCGCTATTGGTACCCAAACCGACTGGACTAAATTTGAAACCGACGCGAAAGCCGCAGGCAACACCCCATGGATAAGCCTTGAATTGCCGCACCGCCCGCCAATGCTGCCCTTGTTCACTAAAGTTACCCCGCTATTGTTACCGGCAGCTACTGTAGCAGCAATTCGCCCTGCAGCGCCTTATAAAGAGGGTACCGCTGAGTATGAAAAGGATATGCAGGAAGTAATGGCCATGAGTAACGACCACAGCCGCGAGCACGAACGCATTGTTGCCTTTTGGGCTGATGGTGTGGGTACTACAACGCCGCCAGGCCACTGGAACGCCATTGCCGCCGAAGAATTTGTAAAACATAACTACAGCGAAGTACGCTGGGCGCGCAACCTTGCGCTATTGAACATGGCCGAAATGGACGCTGCAATTGTATGCTGGGACACCAAGTATTTTTACTTTAACCCGCGCCCAACACAAATGGTGGCCGGCATAAAAACGCTGACAGGTATACCAAACTTCCCGTCTTACATCTCCGGCCACGCTACGTTTAGCGGTGCTGCAGCTACCGTGCTGGGATATTTGGTGCCTGAACGTGCCACAGAGTTTATGACAATGGCAAACGAGGCGGGTATGTCGCGCCTTTATGGGGGTATCCACTACCGCAACGATTGCACTGTTGGCCTGGCAACAGGTGTTAAAGTGGGAGCGTATGCTGTAGCAAAAGGCAAGGCAGACGGATCGAACTAAAAACAGCAGAGAGAGAAAGAATTATTGCTGATGAGAACTGAACAAAAACTGCATTATATTTTACGCATTGCCGTAGCGATGTGTTTTATTGGCCACGGCGTTTTTGGTGTAATTACCAAAGAGATCTGGTGCAATTATTTTGCGGTGTTTGGTATTGGTAAAGCAAGCGCTTATTCGCTGATGCCATGGGTTGGCGCTTTCGATATTTTAATGGGTGTAATTATGCTGGCTTACCCGGTGCGCGCCATAGCGTTATGGCTTGTGGTGTGGGGTGCGTTCACGGCGTTTTTACGGCCAATGTCGGGCGAGCCTTTTGCAGAAGTGATAGAGCGGGCGGGTAATTTTGGCGCGCCATTGGCGTTGCTCATCCTATCCGGCGGTATAAAAAACTGGAAACAATTATTTGCGCCGATTGACTCATCGGCGCAAGTAAGCCCAAAAACAATGGAAACTGTAAGCCATTGTTTAAAGGTGGTGGTTTTTTTACTGCTGATGGGGCATGGCTGGTTAAATGTTATCGAAAAGAAAGGGCTGTTAAACCAGTACGCTTCGCTTGGGTTTTCGCACCCGGGTAAGGTTGCCGTAATGGTTGGCGTTTTTGAGATAACGGCTGCGCTTATCGTACTCATCAAACCCGTTAGAAATATATTGCTTGTATTGTTCATCTGGAAGATCTCCACCGAATTGTTTTATCCGCATTACGAAGTTTTTGAATGGATAGAACGCGGCGGTAGCTACGGGGCAATACTGGCATTATGGTTCGCGCTTAAAGGAATACCATCCGGTTTTAGCATACCCTCTCTGCAAAAAATTAATAAACAAAAATCTACTAACTAAGTATAAATTCCCCGTAAACTACCGGGGTTACTGCCGGCCTTTGTTGGCCGGCAGTATGCTAACATTTACAAATTTTTTAAGCCCCATATTATCATGAGAATTGTATTAAAATTTACGGCAATTATCGCCGTCTTCTTATTCCTGACGAAAACCGAAGTAAAAGCGCAAGGTTGCGTAGCTATCCGCAGTACAGGTGGCCTTTGTAATATGGACGAGCATCCCGACAGCACAACTTCGGGTGGTGTATGGTTGTTTAACAGTAACAGCCGTTACTACCGGTCATACAAGCATTTTGTAGGTTCCGAGGAACAAAAACAGCGTATAGCGTTGGGTACTAACGTAATAAATCACTCTTACGCGCAGGACCTTACACTTACCCGCATCTTTAACAACCGCTGGTCGTTCTCGTTAGATATCCCTGTGTTGGATAACAGCCGCTCATCGTTATACGAGCATGGTGGAAAAGAGCGTCGCCTTACTCATTCATTCGGTGTGGGCGATATCACCCTAAAAGCTTATGCATGGTTATTGAACCCTGCTAAAGCTAAAAAAGGGAACATACAGGTAGGGTTAGGCTTAAAGCTGCCTACAGGCTCGTACACCTACCAGGATTATTTTTACAACACTGGTACAGGCGGTGCTAAAACGCTTGGCCCGGTAGATCAGTCTATCCAGTTAGGCGATGGTGGTACCGGCATTACAACCGATATCAACACCTATTACAACTTCTCGCATAAATTTGGCTTGTACGGTAGCTTTTACTACCTCATCAGCCCGCGCGAGCTAAACGGCGTATCGTCTGCACGCGGTGGTACAGCAAGTGCCAAAGCCGTTGCCAATGGCAGCGATATTATGAGCGTACCAGATCAATTGATGGTTAGGGCCGGTGCAAACTATGGTGCAGGTAAATTCAACTTCTCTGCCGGTATCCGTTACGAATGCCTGCCGGTTAAAGATCTTGTAGGCGGCAGCAATGGTTTCCGCAGGCCGGGTTATATCACCTCTATAGAGCCGGGTGTAACTTACCGTATCAGCAAATTCTCTATTTACACTTTTGTACCGGTAGCTATTGTACGTAACCGTACCCAAAGCGTACCCGATAAAATTTCTACACAGTTAACAGGCGTAAATAGCCATGGCGACGCGGCGTTTGCAGACTACGCGGTAAACCTTGGCGTATCGTTTAAATTGTAATTTCTAATAAGTGTTTAATTAATTGGTTAAAAGCCGGGGTGTTTTACCCCGGCTTTTTCTGTTTAACAGGCACCAAATATCGATTTGTGAAATTCGTGTCCATTAAATGTCTTATTGCGTATTATTGATGAAAATTGTGCCAACTCTTTAATAGTTTTACCACATGAAACTTGCCGAACAAAATTTTACAGCCTTAAGGCTTATTTTACCTCCCGCGCCAAAACCGCTTGGAGTGTACAAACCTTGTTTAATTGATGGAAAGTACCTGTACGTTTCCGGCCATGGAACAGTTAAAAGCGATGGGAGCCTTATCATCGGTCGCATAGGCCAGGACCTTACGGCCGAAGAAGGTAAGCTTGCTGCAAGGCAGGTTGGTTTAGCTATCCTGGCAACCATAAAAGCCCACGTAGGCAGCTTAAATAAAATTAAGCGTGTAATAAAAGTGCTGGGTATGGTTAACTGTACTTCTGATTTTGAAAAGCATCCCTTTATTATAAACGGCGCGAGCGAGTTGTTTGCTGCTGTTTGGGGCGAGGATAATGGCATAGGTGTACGCAGTGCGGTTGGCATGGGCTCACTGCCCGATAATATCCCCGTGGAGATAGAGGCTTTATTTGAACTGGACCTATAAATGAACGCGTGGACGACAGCTATGTGGTACACCATAAACGAGGTTGATAAACTGGATACACCTGCATTGGTGGTTTATCCCGAGCGGGTGAAATACAACATTAGCCTGGTGAAAACCATGGTTGATGACGTCAGCCGCCTTCGCCCGCATGTAAAAACGCATAAAAGCCCGGATGTTACCAAACTGATGCTGCATGCCGGCATTGGTAAATTTAAATGTGCCACCATTGCCGAGGCCGAAATGCTGGGCACTTGTAACGCTCCGGATGTGTTGCTGGCTTACCAGCCCAACGGACCAAAGCTGGCAAGGTTTATCCGGCTGATTAAAACTTACCCCGACACGGCTTTTTCTTGCCTGGTTGATAATATTGGTACTGCAAATGCCATTGCCGAAGCTGCTTTAAACGACGACTTGATAGTTCCCGTTTTTATCGATCTGAATATCGGCATGAACCGTACAGGCATCAGTCCGGCGGATGCTTTGGAATTGTACCAGGCCTGCGCAGAAATAGAAGGCATTACCATAAAAGGCCTCCACGCCTATGACGGGCACATCCACGATGCCGATTACAGTGCAAGGCAGCAACGTTCCGATGAATCGGTAGAACCGGTACTTGCGCTTGCAATGGCTATCTATGACGAGGGCTATCCCGCGCCGGTTGTAATAGCAGGTGGTTCGCCAACTTTTCCAATCATCGCCCAAAGAGAAACAATAGAATGCAGCCCCGGCACCTTTGCCTATTGGGACAGGGGGTATGAACTGGCTTTTGAAGAACAGCCTTTCCAAACGGCCGCCTTGATTATTGCCCGCGTTGTTTCCCTGCCCGATGAAACGAAGGTTTGCATTGATGTGGGGCATAAATCAGTTTCGGCAGAGAATGAACTGAGCAAGCGGATCTACTTCCTCAACGCGCCCCAACTGGTGTTTAAAAGCCAAAGCGAAGAACACCTGGTGGCTGATGCAGGCCCCAACCATCATTTTAAAGTAGGCGATATTTTGTATGGTTTACCTAATCATATTTGCCCAACAATAGCTTTATACGAACGCGCTATAACTATTGAAGATCAAAGCATTACGGGTGAGTGGTTAAATGTGGCGAGGGATAGAAAAATAACGATTTAAAAATCATTCTATCTGTGTAATCAAAATATAATCTGTGAAATCCCAAAAGTTATCTGTGAAATCTAAATAAGATATGTTTATTATAGACGCCCATCTCGACCTCAGCATGAACGCGCTGGAATGGAACCGCGACTTAACGCAGCCCATTGCAGCTATCAATGCGCGCGAGGCCGGGTTAACCGATAAACCGGATAGGAGCCTCGGCGTGGTTTCCCTGCCCGAACTGCGTAAAGGAAATATAGGATTGGTGGTGGCTACGCAAATAGGGCGTTACGTGGCCCCCGATAATAATCTACCGGGTTGGCACTCGCCGCAGCAAGCCTGGGCGCAAACCCAGGGGCAATTAGCCTGGTACAATGCCATGGAAGATGCTGGTGAGATGGTGCAAATACACAATCTTGTTTCACTCGAAAGGCACCTGCAACTTTGGGCAGATGAAGAAGACAACCCTAAAAAACAGGTAGGCTATATCCTCAGTTTAGAGGGTGCCGATTCTTTTGTAGATGTAAGCTATTTAGAACGCGCTTATAAAAATGGCCTCCGCGCTGTAGGTCCGGCGCATTACGGCCCTGGCAGGTATGCCAATGGAACCGATGCAACCGGCAAAATGGGTGCAAACGGATTGGAGTTGCTGAAAGAAATGGAGCGCCTGAATGTGATACTGGACGCCACCCACCTTTGCGACGATGCTTTTTGGCAGGCACTGGATAACTTTAACGGGCATGTTTGGGCAAGCCACAATAACTGCCGCGCGCTGGTGAACCATAACCGCCAGTACAGTGATGAAATGATCAAAGCACTGATAGGCAGGGAGGCGGTAATAGGCGCCGCCCTGGATGCCTGGATGATGGTGCCCGGATGGGTGAGGGGCCAGTCAACCCCAAAGGGGATGAATTGCAACATGGAAGTGATGGCAGACCATATTGATCATATTTGCCAGTTGGCAGGCAACGCCCTGCACGTAGGCATGGGCACCGACCTGGATGGTGCTTTTGGCAAGGAGCAATGCCCCTACGACCTGGAAACCATAGCCGATCTGCAAAAAGTACCCGCGATATTAAAGAAACGCGGCTATACCGATGCTGATATTGATAACATGATGCATGGCAACTGGTTAAGGTTTTTAAGAACAGCCTGGGCCTAAATAAATCTAACGTGAAGCGTAGATACCTGCTCATCTTATTAACTATAATGCTTGCCGGTTGCAGTAAATTGCCACCCGCGGGTTTTTGGAAGAATTTTGATAGCAGGCATATTATTAACAAAACCAGTCAGCAGGGGCTTGGCGGCGGGCATCGTACCATTTATTGGGAAAACGCAGCTAAGTATAAAGACAGCGACATCCTCAAATTCGCGGCGGATAACGAATGGACGTTGATCAGTTCGAAAACAATAACCGCAGGCGAAAGCTGGGTAAAGTATCCCGGTAAAATGTATATTTTCGATTCCGAGTGGACGAAGGTGGTGAATGGTAAAGACCAGGTAGCCTACGGTTATCTGCTGGTGAGTACCGACCACACCAAACTAACGTTCTACCATTCCTGGGGCAAATAATTTTATAGTATGAACGAAGAGCAGGGCAGATTAAAAGCAACAGGTTGGAAAAAGTGGGGACCCTACGTAAGCGACCGCCAATGGGGAACCGTACGCGAGGATTATAGCGCTAACGGTGATGCATGGTCGTCCATCACGCATGATATGGCCCGCAGCAAGGCCTATCGCTGGGGCGAAGAAGGCATTGCCGGCATCAGCGATAAGGAACAGTTACTTTGTTTTGCGATAGCCCTTTGGAATAAGAAGGATCCTATCCTGAAAGAGCGCTATTTTGGCCTCAGTAACAGCGAAGGCAACCACGGCGAAGATGTAAAGGAGCTTTATTATTACCTGGATAATACGCCCACGCACTCGTACATGAAAATGCTGTACAAATACCCGCAGCAGGAATTTCCTTACCAAACTTTACTGGAAGAGAACAAGCGCCGGGGCCGTAACGACCCTGAATTTGAACTGATAGATACCGGAATTTTTAACAACGACGAATATTTCGACGTTTTTGTAGAATACGCCAAGCAGGATCAGGAGGATATCGGCATCAGGATCACTATTCATAACCGCAGCAATACGGAGGCAAGCTTAAATGTACTGCCAACGCTGTGGTTCCGTAATACCTGGTCGTTAGGGTATGGGCACGATGTGCCTTCATTGTCGGCCAATACGGCTAACCAGATGAACATCAGTCACCAGGAATTGGGGGCACTTTTTTTGACCGCCGATGGTTCGCCCGAATTGCTGTTCTGCAATAACGAAACCAATACTAAACGGTTCAATAATTTTGATGATGGTAAGCGCTTTTACAAGGATGGCATTAATGACTACGTCATCCACGGGGCAGAAACGGTAGATCCCGGTAAAATCGGCACAAAGGCTGCGGTTAACTACGATATTACTATCCCTGCTAAAGGGAGTTATACCATTCGCCTAAGCTTATCGCCCAATAAGGAAAGCGACTTTGCCGGCTTTGATGAATTGTTTGCCATGCGCAAAGCAGAGGCGGATACCTTCTATAACGAGCTGCAGCCTACAGGAAGTGGCGATAAAGCCACGATCCAACGCCAGGCTTTCGCCGGGATGCTTTGGAACAAGCAATTTTATTATTACGATATTCATCAGTGGCTCAATGGCGACCCGGCCCAACCGCTGCCACCGGAGCGGCGTTTAACAGGCCGTAACAGCAAGTGGCCGCAATTTAATAACCGCGGCGATATCATCTCGATGCCCGATAAATGGGAGTTCCCTTGGTTTGCCGCCTGGGACCTGGCCTTCCATTGTATCCCGCTGGCCAGTGTGGATATGGCGTTTGCCAAGAACCAGCTTACCCTGCTGGTGAAGGACTGGTATATGCATCCCAACGGCCAGCTCCCCGCCTACGAGTGGGATTTTAGCGATACCAATCCACCGGTGCACGCTATGGCCACCTGGAAGATCTACCTGCTCGATAAGGCCAATAACGGCGGCGTAGGCGACACGTACTTTTTAGAGCGCATCTTCCATAAACTGATGCTGAACTTTACCTGGTGGGTAAACCGCAAGGACGAAGTGGGCAATAACATTTTCGAGGGTGGCTTCCTCGGGCTGGATAATATTGGTGTGTTTGATCGTAACATGCGTTTTGGCGATGGCACCCATTTGGAACAGGTGGACGGCACCAGTTGGATGGCCATGTATTCGCTCAACCTGCTGCGCATAGCAACGGAGCTTGCGGCTACCAACAAGGCTTACGAGGATATCGCGTCGAAATACTTTGAACACTTTATTTATATCGCAGGGGCTATGTCCACCCTTGGCACGGACAATACCGGGCTTTGGGACGAGGGCGACGGTTTTTTCTACGACCAGCTTCGCCTGCCCAATGGCCATGCCGAAAAGATGCGCGTGCGCAGCATTGTTGGCCTGATCCCGCTGTTTGCTGCCGAAGTACTGGACGAAGCCGCGATTGCTGATAATCCTATTTTTAAAGGCCGGATGGCATGGTTTACCGCCAACCGGCCGGACCTGGCCCTACTGGTTTCTCGCTGGAACGAGGTGAGGGCAGGGGGTACCCACCTTATCAGCTTGCTGCGTGGCTACCGCATGAAAAGCTTGTTGCGTTACATGCTGGATGAGAACGAGTTCTTGAGCGACTATGGCATCCGCTCGCTTTCTAAATACCACCTGGAACACCCTTACAGTGTAAACATCTACGGCAATAATTTCAGCATCAAATACATCCCTGCCGAAAGTGACAGCGGTCTTTTTGGCGGCAACAGTAACTGGCGCGGCCCGGTGTGGATGCCCATGAACTACCTCATCATAGAAAGCTTGAACACCTACCATCAATATTATGGCGACGATTTCAAGGTAGAATGCCCAACCGGCAGCGGCAATATGATGACCCTGAAAGAAGTGGCCAACGAAATCTATAGCCGCATCTCGCGCATTTTTTTGAAGGATGAGCAGGGCAGGCGTGCCGTATTCGGCAATAATGAAAAACTACAAACCGACCCCGAGTTTAGAAACCACATCCTTTATTACGAATACTTCGACGGCGATAACGGCAGCGGCAAAGGCGCCTCCCACCAAACCGGGTGGACGGGGTTGATTGCGAATTGTTTGTATCATTGAGGGGCTTGTTTTAAGGCTCATTTAATTGACGACTATTGTCTACATTTACTCATGTTAACAATTTAATGCGAAGTTAAATGAGTAAATTACTTTATTATCCATATATAAACCTTCCCCGTACAGACTGGACCTTAAGAACATTATTATATTACGATAACATTGGTTCCATCGTTCCTCAAGAATATTTTTATGCTCCCACGAGAAGCTATGACGAATTCATGCTGGAACTTGTTCAAAGCGAACTTGTAACACCTATAAATCCAATTGATGTTTTAGACAACCCGTGGACTGCAACGGAGCCCTTTCTTCAATTAGTTGAAAATAACCTTGAAAAGCTTTTAGATGCACAAAATAGTTTTAGACGAGGAGGTCGTGGCGACATTCACAACGATAAATTTTCAAGAGCAGCTATCCATGCTGATAAATTCGACGGAAATATCTTTTATGGGTTAGAACAACTGGGGCTTGCCGAAAGAACAAATGAGCAGTGGTATTCCGTTGAACAAAAGACCGCAAACAACCTAATGAATTTTTTGGCAACATTAATTAGCGCCAAAACGGATAGGCTGCCTACTACTGATTACATTCGACCATCTTATTTTAAGTCTTCATTTTACCAAGAGAAACAAAAGAGAGAAACAATATTAACACAATTGATCCCTTTCCCACAAGAAATTGATTTAAACAAGTTGTTAAGATTCAAAGAACAACACTCAACGCTTTTAACTTCTTTTAGAACACGAGTGGAACAAATCGCCCTGAATCCTTCTATAATTGAGGGCACACCACTTTTTTATCAACATTTAGCAGAACTAACTCAAAGAAAAGAAGAACTATCCGCTCGAATGAACGAAAGTAATTTCAATGGCGTTATATTTGGGACAGTTTGCGGCCTGATTTCAGCATATCAGGGTATTGCCACGGCTGATACAACCAGCGCATTTATACACGCTTTACCAGGTTTCGCAGCGGCGGTTTATTCAGCTCTTCAAATAGAACGAGTTGAAGACGTCTTTGACCAAAGTGGACTTAAATATTTATCACTCGCTGATAAACGGCTCAAACGTTGAAATCATGACAGTAATATCTGCACTGAGCACTGGTCGAAGTTTTCAACTTCGATCCAAATACAACAAGCATTCTGCTTGCGTAGGCGATGCTTACAATTATCGGCAAGCAACAAATGAACTTTTTCATTAGGTTTGTTTATCCTCAAATCTTCCGTTAATTATGAGAAAACCACTTGCCTCAATTATCCTCTCTATTTTAATACTCTCAATATTCTGCCCCGCCGCCTCCGCCCAAATAAAAAACTTCAACAGCGAGGGCAAGCAAGTAACCCGTTTCAGCACGCTGGGCGATGCTGTTGATGCGCACGATGGGGAGATCGCTTATTTCGACGGCACTTACTACCTGTACGGCACCAGTTATGATTGCGGTTTTCAGTGGGGGAATAAAACAGCGCCCTTTTGCGGGTTTAAAAGTTATTCTTCAAAAGATATGGTGAACTGGACAGACAGGGGGCCATTGTTTGATGCCACCACACCCATTTGGCAATCTCGCTGCGATGGTAAAACTTATGGCTGTTTTCGGCCGCATGTTATCTTTAACAAAAAAACAAAGCTGTATGTGTTGTGGATAAACGTTTATGATAACGTGGTGGGCTACCGGGTGTTCACCAGCAAAACGCCTGTGGGGCCATTTAGCGAAGTTGCCGAACCGCACCTTGTCGTAAACAGCGATATGCCTGCAGCGGGTTTAAACAACGGCGATCATGATACTTTTATTGATGATGACGGGACCGCCTACCTCGCTTATACCGACTGGCGAACCAAAGGCACCATCGTGATAGAAAAATTAAGCGCCGACTACTTAACCGGAACCGGCGAAGTGGTTAAAGGCGTTACGGAAGGCGAAACCGAAGCCCCGGGATTGTTTAAGCGCAAAGGCATTTACTACGTGGTTTATTCCGATCCTAACTGCGGGTATTGTTCGGGCACGGGAACATCTTACCGCACGGCAAAGTCGCCACTGGGGCCTTGGTCTAAACCCACGAAGATCAGCGATAATTCCTGCGGTGGACAGCCGTCCTTTGTATCTACCCTTAAAGTAAACAATGAAACCATTTATCTCTATGGCAGCGACCTGTGGAACAACGCCGCCAAAAACGAGGCGCTTGCCAATTTCTATTGGGCACCTTTAACTTTTACTATAGAGGGCGCTATCAATCCATTACAATGCGCCGTGGAATATACTATGCCCAGAGCTGCGCCCGATTCTAAAACTAAGCCATCTGCAAATGACGATTGGTTACTGAAGTGCGATATCGGTGGCCAGGTACAGCGCTCGCAAATATTTAAACCCCTGCGTTCAACGCTGTTGGGCAATTTAAGTGTAACCATTTTCCAGAACAACAAGCCCAATGCTCCATTGGTAATTGAAATATATAAAGCAGGGGCAAATCATTTAGCAATGGGTAAAGGTCTGGCATCCAAAAGTATCCCGGTTGAAGAAATTGGCTGGTCTGCAAGGAATATTTTTATTGCACCAAATATCCGGATAGCGAAAGGGCAGGAGTATGTTATTGTTCTGAAGTCGGCTACTACGGCGGGTTGCTATGGGTTTGCTTATAATGAGGCCAAAACAGTATCCGTATCGGCAGCGCTAAGCACTGATGGAGGCAAGACTTTCGTCCCCGAGGAAGGCCGTAAACTAAAATTCGAGATATTAATTAAGTAGTGAGCTCAGATAAAATGCGCTAAGGATAGGAGCGGATACCGGCCCGTGGTTAAGGCAGGTGCAGTATGAGCGGATAGCCTGGCCCGCAGGGAGCGCCATGATTAGTGAGTAGTTAATTAGGTGAGCGGTTACATAAAGTATCAACTATTCGGTTAACAACCATTTATAATCATCACGGGCCTTGTTGGTGACAACACCAAACAAGGGCGCAGGGATACACCATTTTCTACTTACAACTTCCCATTCACCACTCTCCAAAACGCTATTGCGTTAAAAAGACACAATAATATTTTTTTATTCAGTTTAATTGATTTAGATTTACTTACCAAGTAAACAAAAACTAAATTATAATGAATAATAAAAGGCGGAATTTCTTAAAAAGTGCCGGTACGCTGGCCATTGGCGGCATAGCTTTATCGGGCAAAGCAGCTTCCCTTTTAAACTTTAAAGGCAAACATGCGGTTGGTATACAGCTGTTTACCTTTTTTAATGTGATGGACGCCGATGTAAAAGGCACATTAAGCAAAATTTCGGCAGCAGGCTACAAAGAAATTGAATCGGCTTTCAGTAAAAAGGGTGGCTATTACGGCCTAAAACCTAAAGAATTTAAAGCCATGGTGAATGGCGAGGGCCTGTCATGGAAAAGCCACCACGTGTTGGGTGCGCCTTTTAAGCTGCCCCCGGGTGCAAAAATGCCTGCCGGGCCTGATGGTAAACCTATGACCTTACCACCTATGTTGAACCTGCGTGATAATATGCAGCAACTGGTTGACGAAGCAGCCGAAGGCGGTGTGAAATACTTTGTATGCGCCAGCACACCTATCACCTCTCTCGAAGAAATTAAGTTATCTATAGAAACGCTGAACAAAACCTCAGAATTGGCTAAGAAAGCCGGTTTGCAGTTTTGCTATCACAACCACGATGCGGAGTTCCATACCGTAGAAGGTAAGGTGCCTTACGACCTGTTTTTAGCTGAAACAGACCCTAAACTGGTGAAATTTGAGCTTGACCTGGCTTGGGCAATAAAAGGTGGGAAAAACCCGGTTGAAATGTTTAAACAGCACCCGGGCCGTTTTCCGCTGTGGCATGTGAAAGATCTTGATGCTGCGCGCGTTGAGATCCTGCCGGTAGGAAGTGGCACTATCGATTTTAAACCCATTTTCGTGGCGGCAAAATCATCAGGCATGGAGCACTTTTTTGTGGAGCACGATATGCCTAAAGACCCATTTGCCAGCATGGTAAGCAGCATTGGGTATATCAATAAAAATTTGATCGCTTAGTTTTAATAACGGCCTTATTGTAAGTACTCCTGCACGAATTCATCGTTCACAATGGCGCTTACAATAAGGCTTATTACATTTTTGGCGGGAGAGTTGCCTTCTACCGAGGATGCAAATTCCTCCAGCCCATCCAGGTAGCTTACCGCTTGCTGCTCGTCGTCGAATAACAGCACCATGTCGCCGTTGATCTCTATATCGCTACCGTTAAACGGCTGCGGAATACCATACTGGTTCAGTAACTCCTGCGATACATTGTCGGGGCCTCCCGGGATGTCTATTCTTAACATTGCATTATATTTTAGTCTTCGGTGTCTCTGTAATATACCCGCCAAATCGGATCATTTGCCTGTTGTTGCTTTGTACCGAAAGGCTTGCATAACCGTTTGATGAAACAGTCAGGATCATTTGCGCGGTGTTTTTATTGTCCTTCGGTTTTATATAAACCATATAACTGCCATTTGTTTTCTCTTCGAGGTTATAATCGAATTTTGTGGAGGTAAATTGTATGCCCGACTCTGACGGATTATTATACCCAGCGTTAAAATAAACCACGCCAAAGTAGGGGAGATAAGATACCAGGGTATCCTGCCCAACCTTCACATCGTAATCGCTGGTGAGGTACTGTTGTGTGCCGCTCATGGGGTACATGTACTGCGCTTTAAACAGGTAGTTTTTAGATTGCATCAGTTGTTTTATTTCAGCTTCTTTCGCGGCTTTTTTGTCGGCTTTTTTGTTTTGTGCCAGCCCCGGCTGTATGGCGGAAACCGCTATGATTAGGGTGAAGATGATTTTTACTAAAGTTTTCATTGCTAATGTATTATGGTATAAATATAACGCTTGTTTGCTGTATAACAGTATAGTTATCAATAAGTTTAAACGCGATAGAAGCGTGTACCGGGTTAGACCTTTTTGGCGGCTTTTGGTTTAAGCCAACCGGGCCGTAAACCTTTTTTGTTATTATCCTTTTCATGTTTTCTTATTGTTTGTATGTAGGATGTAAAACGAAGAAGGATTCCACAAACGGCAACAATAATTTTTAGGGGAACAAAATAGCCGCCCCTTTTGAGGGCGGCTATATGCTTTTCAAAAGCTCCCCCTTTAGGGGGTTGGGGGGCCTAAATAAGGCTTACGCTTCTGTTAACAAACTCGGTCAGTTCAGCACCGGTTAATAAACCTTGCGAAAGTAGGGCCAAATCAAACGCTTGTTTAGCGAATTGTGCCTGTGTTTCGGTGTTCTCATCGGCCAGTATCCGGCTGATCAGTTTGTGGTTACCGTTTACAATAACGTTGTAGTTATCTGGCATACTACCATAAAAACTCATACCGCCGCCCATGGCTGCCATATCTTTCATACGGCGCATAAACTCATCCATGGTTACAGTTACCGGCAATTCATCCGGGCTAAGGCTTTCCAGTTTTACTTTGTAGGCTGGCTTGTTTATAGCCTTATCAAATATTTCTTTTATCTGGGTCGACTGCTCTTCGCTCAATACCGATTCGGGATTTTCATCCTTTTTGATCAGTTTATCGGCTACATCAGCATCCACACGTTTTAACTGTGTTTTCTCTAATTTTTGCTCCAACTGGCTAATGAAGTGGTTGTCTATAGGTGAGTTCATCACCATTACATCGTAACCTTTCTTGGTGGCCGACTGGATAAACGCATCCTGTTTCTCCGGGTCGTTGGTGTAAATGTAAACCACTTGGCCGTCTTTGTCGGTTTGGGTAGCTTCTACTTTGTCTTTGTACTCGGTAAGGGTGAAATTCTCTTTTTTGGTATTGGTCACCAAAACAAAGTCTTTAGCCTTGTCGTAGAATTTATCTTCGCTGATCATACCGTATTTCACAAATAGGCCAATGTCGCCCCATTTTTCTTCGAAACCCTTACGGTCGCTTTTAAACAGATCGGCTAACTTATCTGCTACTTTTTTGGTGATGTAGGTGTTGATCTTTTTAACGTTGCTATCAGCCTGCAGGAAGCTACGTGATACGTTCAACGGGATATCCGGTGAATCGATAACACCATGCAGCAGCATCAAAAATTCGGGAACGATATCTTTCACCTCATCGGTAATGAACACCTGGCGACTGAACAATTTGATTTTATTCTTGGTGATCTCGAAATCGTTCTTCAGCTTAGGGAAGTACAATACACCGGTTAAGTTGAAAGGATAATCTACATTCAGGTGGATCCAGAATAACGGGTCTTCGCTGTATGGGTAAAGTTCTTTGTAGAATTTAAGGTAATCTTCGTCCTTCAGTTCGGTAGGCGATTTTGTCCAGATAGGGGTGGTATCGTTGATGATGTTATCAGTCTCAACCGATTTGTATTTCGGTTTGCCCTCTTCGTCAACACCATCTTCTTCTTCCTGAGTTTCTGTACCAAATTTAATAGGAACAGGTAAAAATTTAGCGTATTTATCAAGGATCTCCTGTAGCTTTTGCTTGTTCAGGAACTCTTCGCTTTCCGCGTTGATGTGCAGGGTAATTTCGGTACCGCGCTCTTCCAGGCTGCCTTCGCTTATTTCAAACTCAGTGCTGCCATCGCAAGTCCAGCGGGCTGGCTCAGCGCCTTCCTGGTAGCTAAGGGTTTCAATGTCCACACGGTCGGCCACCATAAATGCCGAGTAAAAACCCAGCCCGAAACGGCCGATGATCTCGTTGGCATCTTTAGCCTCTTTAAACTTCTCTACAAACTCGGTAGCGCCCGAGAAAGCGATCTGGTTAATGTATTTTTTTATTTCTTCGGCCGTCATCCCCAAACCGTTATCAGATATGGTGATGGTCTTTTTGTCTGCATCAAAGGCAACTTCCACACGCAGGTCGCCCAACTCGCCGGTGTATTGCCCTAAGGATGCTAAACGTTTGATCTTTTGCGTAGCATCAACGGCATTTGACACCAGTTCGCGCAGAAATATCTCGTTATCAGAGTATAAAAACTTTTTAATGATAGGGAAAATGTTTTCTGTGTGTATCGAAATAGATCCTTTTTCTTGCATTGTTTTATGATTTTAGAGTTATAGTATAGTTTACGGTAGGGAGTTAACAAGGGCCGTTCCAAAGTAGGTAGGAGTGACGAATTGGCAGAACGGGGGGATGTGCAGATTTCAGATGTGCAGATGAGGAATTATAAGATGCGGGTTAAGAGGTTTAAAATCCGTAGCCAATTACTTGGCGTGCCATTAGCAATGAAATTCTGCTTAAAATTGGCATTTATTAATTACTTTTAAACCCAATGATCTATTTCAAGAAAGTATATATAACTGATTTGTCAAAGCCCGAAGTTGAACTCTTTTTAAGAAAAGCTTCTGTAAGGCGCGATTCTTCGTTGGACCTGGCTTCGGCAACAACGGATATTGGTACCGACAAATTGTTCTTGGGCAGAATAGGTAAGTCGGCATTAACTTTTACCAGGTTGAGGACCTCGTTTGAAAAGTTTCTTCCAAAGCTTATTATCAAATTCCCGCTCGATACCGAAGAATGCTATTACCAGCTCAGGTTTAGTTTATCGTCCACCGTTTTCTTCGTGTTTTATGCAATAGCTTTTCTGGGTACTGTAACAAATTTTTTATTGGGTGATGCCCTAATGGATGGTTTGTTATCGATACTATTTACGGGGTCAATATACGCCTTGCTCATTCTTTTGGAGATAAGGCTTACATCAAAACGGCTGAACAAAGCGCTTAGCCAATCGCTTTTAGTAACTCCGCAACAACCCGCTTAACTTCATCCCTCGTCTTTTCACCCGCTATCTCTCCATCAGCACCCATTTTAGAGCGGATGAATTGTATCAGCAAAGTAGCTTTCGGTATTACCGCAGAATTGATCGCTCCTAATATCAATAGCATCGCCGCGTGGCAGGCTTCGCCGCCTAAGGATGCGGTTATCAACGAAACGGGCTTGTCTACAAATGTGCTGCTGCTTACCATCCAATCCAGCGCGTTTTTTAGCTAACCAGGTACACCGTAGGCATATTCGGGTGTGCAAATGATGATGGCGTCGGCGTTGGAGATGAAGCTTCGAAGTTCTACGACGGCTTGCGGTGGTGTGTCATTATCCAAACCCGGGTCGAAAGGTGGGATGGTAGCAAGGGCATCGTAAATGTGGTAATCGATCTCCCGCGGAAGCAAGGTCCCGATATATTTAAGGATGTTATGATTAGTGGAACCTGCACGCAGGCTGCCGGATATGGCGGAGATATTAGCAGCCGAAGCCCCCCGGCCCCCTGAAGGGGGAGTAAGATTTTTATTTTCGCTTTGGTTTTCCATATTTTACTCAAAAGTTTCGCAGTCGCTCGGCTCTTGCCGAGTGACGACTATTTGAAGGCCTCCGGCCGCAACTTTTTAATTAAGTGAGGCGGCCAGAGGCCTCAAATAGTCGTCACTCGACTGGAGCCGATCGGCTGCGTTGTTGTGAGTGGTTCAGGGACTCCTAAAACTGCAAAATAAACGTGGCGCCCTTACCATCGGTAGATTGTACCTGGATGTTGCCCTTGTGCAGCAGCATGATCTGTTTACAAAGGCTCAAACCAATACCGCTGCCTGTTTTGCGGGTACTGAAGAATGGAATAAAGATCTTATCCAGCAGTTCCGGTGGCATGCCGAGGCCGTTATCCATAATTTTTACCAGTACTTTGCCATTACCTTTCGCTTCGGCACTTAGGGTAATGCGTGGTTCGGGCTTGTCTTTTACGGCCTCAATGGCGTTCACAAGCAGGTTGATCATCACCTGGTCTATCAGGTTGATGTCCGCCTCGATGGCCAGTGCAGGGTCGCGGAGGATTATCTCCAGTTCAATATGCTTTTTTTCCAGTGTTGGGCGCATCAGGCTGTTGAGGTTCTCGAACATGTTGCGCACCAATATTTTGGTCAGATCCAGCTTGGTGATCTTGTTGAGGCTGCGGTAGCTTTCGGTAAACTTAAGCAGGCCCTCGCTGCGGCGTTTAATAGTGTCTATACCCAGTTCTATATCTTCCAAATCGGAGTTAGCAATGCCGCCGGTAATCTCGGGGCTTTGCAGGCGGTTCTTCAGCGTATCGGCAAGGGAAGAAATAGGCGCAACCGAGTTCATGATCTCGTGCGTCATCACGTTCAGTAATTTCGACCAGGCCTTTGATTCGGTCTCGTCCAGGGCCTCGCTCACGTTTTGGAAAGCCACCAGCTTATACATCTTCTCATCACTGCGCATAATACTGGCCGATACCAGCATTTTTACCTGTTGCTGATTACGGGTAATGCTGAGCACCTGAGCATCGCCAGGCTTTAGTTTGATGATATCTGAATAGAGTTCCGGTTCGCGCTTTTCCAGCGAGTGGATGGTTTTTAGATAGGGGACACCAATAAGGTTTTTAAAAGCCTCATTTATCCATCCGGTTTCGCCGGTCTCTTGTTCGTAACTAAGCAAGCCAGTATCCACCAGTTCTAATATCTTTTGCAGGTAATGATATTGCGTTTCCCGTTCGCGACTGATGAGTTTAAACGTGGTGTTGATTTCGTTAAAGCCTTTACGCAATGGTTTTAATTCGTTTGGGGCGCGGCGCACATCAAAGTGCCGGCTAAAATCGCGGTAATGGATAGATTCTACAAACTGGTTCACCTCGTCCTGCGCCTTACGCTGAAAGCGGATCAGATCGAGCACCGAAAACACCACCATGGGGATAGTAAGCACCCCATATATATAGGCGCTACGGCCCGATACCACCACTACAGAGGTGGCTGTGATGGCAATGAATAAAAATACGACCCGCAGCAGGAGCCGCCATTCATAACGGTTAAATGTCATACTTGCTTAATCTGCGGTAAAGGGCGGTGCGGGTTAAACCCAGTTCTTTTGCGGCACGCGTAATATTGCCGCTGTGTTTTTCTATCACACGCAGAATGGCGTTCTTCTCCATCGCGCTCAGCGGAATGTTGCTGTCGTCCTCAGAAAGGGTTTCGCCCGGTGTTTCCAGTATCGAAAAGATGAGGTCATCGGGGCGCAGAATATGGTCATCTGCCATAATTACAGCGCGCTCTATGGTGTACTGCAACTCACGCACGTTGCCCGGGAAGTTGTACGATTTTAATTTTGTTAAAGCCGCGCTGTCAAAATCAACGCTCGGTTTTAGGTACTTGCTGGCATAAAGCTTGGCAAAGTGGCGGGCCAGTATCACAATATCCTCATTGCGGCGGCGCAGTGGTGGCATGTTTATTTCTACCGTGTTTATTCGGTATATTAAATCTTTCCTGAATTTATTTTCATTTGCCAGTTCGGATAAGGGTACGTTTGTGGCGCATATCAGGCGGATATTGATATCGATAGCCTTGTTGGTACCCAAACGCGTAACCTGCCTGTTTTGCAGTATGGTAAGCAACTTGGCTTGCTGCTGCAGGCTGATGTTGCCAATTTCGTCTAAGAACAAAGTCCCGCCTTCGGCTTCTTCAAAGCGGCCCATGCGGTCTTCACGTGCATCAGTATAAGCGCCTTTTTTATGGCCGAAGAGCTCGCTTTCAAACAAACTATCGGTTAATGCGCCTACATCTACCTTTATAAATGGCTTATCGGCACGCAGCGAGCGTTCGTGAATAGCTTTTGCCATCAGGTCTTTACCGGTACCGTTCTCGCCCAGTATCAAAATATTGGCATCGGTAGGGGCTATCTTATTCACTTTATGGAAGATATCCTCCATCACTTCCGATTCGCCCAGTATGGATGTACCCGCATTACTTTTGCCCGATGGCTTGCTGGCTTTGCTGGTGCCCTCCTTTTTATCCAGCAGATCTTTTATGGTTTCTATCAGTTTCTCGTTATGCCACGGCTTCACCACAAAATCGTTTGCGCCTTCTTTTAACGAACGTACGGCAAGGTCGATATCGCCATAGGCCGTGATCATAATAACGCATACGTTCGGCTTCCATTCCTTTATTTTGCGCAGCCAGTATATGCCCTCGTTGCCGGTATTGATGGCGCTGTTAAAGTTCATATCCAGCAGCACCAGGTCTACCTGGTTGCGTTGCAACAGCCAGTTCAGGTTCTCCGGGTTCTTTTCGGTGATAATTTCCTGTGTTTCTGTTTTAAGTAATAACTTAACAGCGGTTAGTACATCGGGGTCGTCGTCAACAATTAAAACGGTCGCTTTTTTAAGTATCATATTAGTTCATTGGTTCAGTAGTACATTTGTTCATTGGTGCATAGCTTATTATCTATATAATCCAATGGTTTTATCACCCATGCAATTTAGTATTTGCTTGTTAAATATCATACCATTTATAGTATAATAGCTATAGTATTGATAATCAACTATGAACCATTATCCGTGAACTATGAACCCAAAAAAGCCATTGTATCAATACCGAACACATGCTGTAACAATAGCGTACGGTGTAATTTAGCCAAATAGGTTTAATTGACTGAAATACAGCAATTTAATTTGTGGCATGTGTTTTTGTATCTATCAACAAAATATTAAGAATTATACAGTGGACAGAGTAATACAAAAAAAGACATGGGGTACCAAAAGGCTTGTAACTATAGCCGGTATAACAGCAGCAGTTTTATTTGGCGGTTGGATGATCATCAGCACCGCTTCCAGCAAAAGCAAGTTAAACGTAGATACCGAACGCATAACTGTTAGCGAAATTAAAAAAGGCCCGTTCCAGGAGTTTATACCTGTTAATGGCGTGGTGATGCCGCTTACCACCATTTATCTGGATGCCGTTGAAGGCGGCCGTGTGGAAGAGAAATATGTGGAAGATGGCGCTAACTTGAAAAAGGGTGATCCGATCATCAAATTGGCAAACACCGACCTTGAACTAAACCTGGCCAATCAGGAAACAGCCGTGTACGCGGCGCAAACGCAGATGCAGATCTCGCACAACAGCGCACAGCAAAACACCATCACCAAACTAAACCAAATGGCCGATGTAGATAATGCTTATAAAGAAGCTGAACGCGTTTACCTGTTGGATAAGAGATTACTAGACCAGAAAGCGATAGGCTTGCAGGAATATAAAGCTGCCGAAAATGCTTATGCTTACCAGGTGAGGCGCAAAAAATTGACTACGCAGATCTTAAAGCAAGATACTTCATTAACCAAACAGGAAGCAGACCAGGCCCGTGAGCAATACGCCCACATGAAGAGCACACTCGAGCTGATGCGTAAAAAAGTGGCCGACCTAACTGTACGTGCACCTATAGACGGTCAGTTAACATCAATGGATGCCGAAGTAGGGCAGAACAAAAACAAAGGCGAGCATTTGGGCCAGATAGATGCGCAAAGCGGCTTTAAAGTACGTGTGGATGTAGAGGAGCACTACCTGTCCCGCATATACAACGGCTTAGTAGGTGATTTCACTTTTGCCGATAAAACTTATAAATTGGTTATCAAAAAAGTGTTTACACAAGTAACCAGCGGTCGTTTCCAGGTAGATATGCAGTTTGTTGGCGAAGTGCCTAAAGGCATTCGTAAAGGGCAAACCTTACAGATCCGTTTGGCATTGAGCGATGAAACAACCGCGGTATTGGTACCTAAGGGTGGTTTTTACCAGCAAACCGGTGGTAACTGGATCTTTAAAGTTGCCGAAGACGGTAAATCTGCATATAAGGTTGATATACAAATAGGTCGCCAAAACCCGGATTACTACGAGGTATTGCAAGGCTTAAAACCTGGCGACAAAGTAGTAACATCGAGCTACGAGAACTATACCGATATACAGGAGCTGGTGCTGAAGAAACCCTGACGGGCAGCAGCCATAAACGAGAAAGCAAATAATTAATTTAAAATATACAAATCACAATTAAATCAAAAATAGCCCTTTCGCTTTAACCGGCGGAAGGGTTTAAGGGAGGCCAAATGATAAAAATTACAAATCTTGAGAAATTTTACCGCACAGAAGAGGTAGAGACCATTGCACTGAACAAGCTGTCGATGGAAGTTAACACAGGCGAGTTTGTGGCCATCATGGGTCCATCTGGCTGCGGTAAATCTACACTGCTAAACATTTTGGGTATGCTGGACGATCCGGATAATGGCAGCTACGTTTTCAACGGAGTTGAAATAGCCCATTTTAACGAACGCAAACGTGCCGACCTGCGCAAGCACAACATCGGTTTCGTTTTCCAGAGCTTTAACCTTATCGACGAGCTTACTGTGTTCGAAAACGTTGAATTGCCGTTGATCTACACCGGTGTAAGCAGTGCAGACCGTGTTAAACGCGTTGAAGAAGTGTTGGATAAAATGCAGATCATGCACCGCCGTAACCACTACCCGCAACAATTATCGGGTGGTCAGCAACAGCGTGTGGCCATTGCCCGTGCGGTTGTAAACAAACCTAAACTGATCCTCGCGGATGAGCCTACCGGTAACCTTGATAGCAGCAACGGTAACGATGTAATGGAACTGTTAACCGACCTGAATGAGCAGGGTACAACCATCATAATGGTTACGCACTCTGAGCACGACGCCCGCTACAGCCACCGCATCATCCGTTTGTTAGACGGACAAACCGTGATGGAAAACATTATGGTATAATACCCACAAAACGGGTTAACCTATTTGATTAATATATAGTTAAGTGTGCCTCCGGCTTTACCCATCGCCAATGCAAATTGGTGGTGGGATGCTTGAGTTTTGTCTTTTATTTTGCTTATTATGTTTAAAAATTACCTTAAAATAACCTGGCGTAACCTGTTGAAAAACAAAGGTTTTACCGCTATAAATATTGCCGGTTTGGCAGTTGGGATGGCCAGTGCTGCCCTTATTTTGTTTTGGGTACAAAACGAGGTGAGTTACGATCAGTTCCACAACAATAAAGACCGCCTTTACCAGATGTATAACCGCTCGGTTTTTGATGGTAAAATGTGGTGCTGGGGTACTACACCAAAAATTATGCGCAGTAGCCTTAAGCAGGATTATCCGCAGGTAGAGCAGGTTGCACGTACTACACGAGCTAATTTTCTATTCACCTTAGGCGAAAAACACCTTACCCTGAGCGGTAACCATACCGACCCTGATTTCCTCACAATGTTCGGTTTTCCCTTGCTAAAGGGTAACGCCAAAACGGCGCTGAACGAAATGAAAAATATTGTCCTCACCGAAAAAACTGCTAAAAAACTGTTCGGAGATGAGGACCCAATGGGTAAAACCATTAAGATAGACAGCGTGGATTATTTTACCGTAACCGGTATTATGAAAGACCTCCCAAATAATACCCAGTTCGATTTTGAATACCTGATGCCGTGGACGTACATGGAGAAAACAGATGGCGAAGTTGAAAAGAATTGGGGCAATAACTCGGTACAAACCTGGGTATTATTGAAACCGGGGGTAACCGAAGCAGCGGTTAACGCACGGGTAAAAGATATCACCCGTTCACATTCCGAGATTAAAGACATTGATGTATTTATGCACCCCGCCACTAAATGGCATTTATATTCCAAATTTGAGAACGGCAAAATTGTGGGTGGTCGTATCGAAACTGTTAGGTTGTTCAGCATTATCGCAGGCCTTATATTATTGATTGCCTGTATCAATTTCATGAACCTGAGCACCGCCCGCAGCGAGAAACGCGCCAAAGAGGTGGGTATCCGCAAGGTGGTAGGTGCATCAAAAACCAGTCTGGTAGCCCAGTTCCTTGGCGAAAGTGTGATGATTGCTTTATTCGCCGGGATATTGGCACTTGTAATTGTACAAGTATCCCTGGCCGGCTTTAACAACCTTACCGATAAGCAGCTATTTGTGCCCTACAATAGCCCGGTATTTTGGCTGATATCCTTATCATTTATCTTGTTTACCGGGGTATTATCCGGCAGTTACCCGGCTTTGTACTTATCTGCCTTTAGGCCGGTAAAAGTACTAAAAGGCACTTTTAAAGCAGCCAACGCCGCCATTTCCCCACGTAAAGTTTTGGTTGTCCTACAGTTCGTCTGCGCTATTGGATTTATCATCTGCACTATCATTATCCGCGAACAATTGGAATATGCCCAAAATCGCGATAGCGGCTATAAAAAGAATAACCTGGTGTACAGCTTTATGACAGGTAACGTTCGCAAGAACTATGCGCTTATCCGCAACGAATTATTAACCAGCGGCGCGGCTGTGGCAGTAAGTAAAACCAGCGCGCCGATGACCGAGGGCTGGAGCGATACGTGGGACTTTAGCTGGACCGGCAAGCAAGAGGGCGCTAAGATAGACTTTAACGTGTATAATACCGATGGCTCCTTCACCCAAACAATGGGTTTAAAAATAGTTGAAGGCCGGGATATTGACGCGGTGAAATACCCTTCAGATTCGCTTGCCATTATGCTTAATCAGGCATCGGTAAAAATAATGGGCTTTAAAAATCCGATAGGCCAAATAGTTAAGAATGGCGATACTAAAATGACAGTAGTAGGCGTGGTGAAAGATTTTATATTGCAATCTCCTTATGAGCCCGTTAAGCCAATGGTAATACAAGGGCCAAAAGCATGGTTCAATGTTATCCATTATAAACTCAACGAGAAAAACACAACCGCCCAAAACCTTAAACTGGCCGAAGGTGTGTTTAAGAAATTCAACTCCGAGTATCCTTTCGACTATCACTTTGTAGACGATGAATACGCCAAGAAATTTAAGGATGAGCAACGTACCGGCATCCTGGCAACCCTTTTTGCGGGCTTAACCATCTTTATATCCTGCCTCGGCTTGTTCGGCTTAGCCACGTATATGGCGCAGAACCGCATCAAAGAGATAGGCGTGCGTAAGGTGCTTGGCGCATCGGTAATGGGTGTTAGCTCCATGCTATCTAAAGATTTTTTAAAGCTGGTTGGCATTGCATTTATAGTGGCCACGCCGTTGGCCTGGTACGGTATGCATACCTGGCTGCAAGGATATACTTACCGGGTGCCAATAAGCATTTGGGTATTTATAACCGCCGGGGTGGTAACCATTATGATATCTATTATAACCGTGAGCTTCCAGGCGATAAAAGCCGCGCTGGCAAATCCGGTTAAGAGTTTGAGGTCGGAATAGAAGCAGGAGATTAAGAGTCAAGATCAAGAAAGAATCAGTGCAATCTGTGAAATCATAATAATCATGTTCAGAAACTATATAAAAACAGCATTCCGCAGCCTTTTGAAAAACAAGGGCTTTACGGCCATAAATATACTTGGGTTGGCCCTTGGGCTTGGTGCCTGCCTGCTTATTGTTTTTTATGTAGCAGATGAATTGAGCTATGACCGCTACAATACCAAAAGCGAGCGCATCTTCCGTATAAATGCCGACCTTAAACTGGGTGAGAACCGAAAAGATTATGCTGTAGTAATGCCGCCGCTGGCCAAAACATTGGTTGCCGAATACCCATACGTAGAAGATGCTGTACGAATAAAGAATGCATACACTATGCACGTTAAAAAAGGTGAGGTGAATATAGTAGAGAACAAGGTTGCCTTTGCCGATCCTTCTCTTTTTAATGTTTTTACGCTGCCCATGATAAGCGGAGACAGCAAAACCGCCCTTGCCGAACCAAACTCGGTAGTATTGACACAAAGCACTGCTAAAAAATATTTTGATAAAACGGATGTGGTGGGCAAGATGATGGTGATAAACGACAATCAAAGTTTTAAGATCACCGGGGTGATAAAAGATGTGCCGAAAAACTCACACTTTAATTTCGATTTCTTTTTATCGATGGCCACCTGGGCGGATAGCCGTTCAAATGCCTGGCTGCGTAATGATTATAATACCTATGTATTGCTGAAGGACGCTAAAGATGCCAAAAAATTGGATGGCAGTTTTGATGCCTTGCTGCAAAAATTCAGCGGCGACCAAATGAAAAGCGAAATAGGCATGAGCTACGCCGACTTTGAAAAAAGCGGCAGCTATTTCCGTTTGAACCTTACGCCGCTTACTGATATCCACCTCAAATCTAACCGCACGGGTGAATTGGGCGCCAATGGCACTACCCAGTACGTGTACATCTTCTCGGCCATAGCTATTTTTATATTGCTGATAGCCTGTGTGAATTTTATGAACCTTTCAACAGCCCGTTCATCAAATCGTGCCCGCGAGGTTGGTGTACGTAAGGTACTTGGCTCGCCGCGAAAATACCTTATCGCGCAGTTTCTTTCCGAGTCTATCATGATCACTTTTTTCGCCACGCTGCTTGCGTTGTTCGCGGCGGTTGCTTTACTGCCGTTGTTTAACCAACTGGCAGGTAAAGAGATAGCTATCACCGGCGGAACATTAGTTTGGCTGATCCCGGCGTCGGCCTTAATTACACTGGTTGTTGGGACACTCGCTGGTTCTTACCCGGCATTCTTCCTGTCGGCCTTTCAGCCGATAGATGTATTGAAGGGCAAATTATCCGCTGGTTTTAAAGGTGGCGGTTTAAGAAGCTTTCTGGTGGTATTTCAGTTTGGTATTTCGGTGTTCCTCATCATCGGTACATTGGTCATCAATAACCAGCTTACTTTTATCCAAACCACCAATATGGGTTACAACCGTAACCAGGTGCTCATTATTCAAAACGCTTACGAACTCAACAAATCAACCAAAACCTTTAAAGAGGAGCTAAGCCAATTACCCGGTGTTGCCGGCGTCACCATGACGAATTTCCTCCCGGTATCGGGCAACAGGGGTACATCCATCTATTTTAAAGATGCTACGCTCGATCAAAAGAATTCCATTTTCCCGCAAAGCTGGGAAGTAGACGCCGACTGGATTCCAACGCTGGATATGAAAATGGCAGCAGGGCGTAACTTTGAGAAAGGCAGGCTCTCCGATTCGGGAGCGGTTATTATCAACGAGGCGGCCGCCAAATTCCTTGGGTATAAAAATCCGCTGAACCAAATCCTTTACAAATCGCTCGGCGGAAAAACTGAACTCTCCAACACCGTAAAATACGAAGTAATTGGCGTGGTGAAAGATTTCCACTTCAGTTCGCTGCACGATAAAATTGAGCCGGTTATTATCCGCCTTGGAGAAAACAACGGCGCGGTAAGCCTGCGGGTAAATACTACAAACCTGCCGGCTTTAATGTCGCAGATAAAAACGAAGTGGGCCACGTTTACGCCAACACAAATGAATTTCTCCTTTATGGATCAGGATTTTGATGCCTCGTACCGTTCGGAGCAGCGGGTGGGCACCATCTTCATCATATTTACTACGCTCGCCATTATTATAGCCTGTTTAGGGCTGTTCGGCCTGGCGGCTTATGCCGCAGAGCAGCGCACCAAAGAGATAGGCATCCGCAAAGTATTGGGTGCCGATGTGGGCGCAATAGTGGCTATGCTTTCTAAAGATTTTGTAAAACTGGTGGTGGTATCCATTGTGGTTGCCTCGCCATTGGCCTGGTATTGCATGCACCTCTGGCTGCAGGATTTTGCCTACCGGATAAACATACAATGGTGGGTAATTGCCGCAGCAGGCTTAACAGCCATCGTAATTGCGGTGGTAACGGTTAGCTTTCAGTCGATAAAAGCGGCATTGGCAAACCCGGTGGAGAGTTTGAAGAATGAATAAGTTAGTGAGTAGTGAGTGGTAAAATAGTGAGTGGTGAATAGTTAAGTATCTGTGAAATCACCCCCAAGTAATCTGTGAAATCAAAATAAATCATGTATAAAAACTATTTAAAAACAGCCTGGCGTAATATTTTAGGGAATAAGTTTTACGCTTCCATCAATGTGGCCGGCCTTACTGTGGGGCTGGTAGTTGGTTTGTTTATGCTGCTATGGGTGCAGGATGAACTGAGTTACGATAAGTTTAATTCCAAAGCCGATAATATTTACAAAATAGGTATCGTTGGCGGCACTGGCATCAGCAAGCAGATCTTTAACAACATTATTGCACCGGTTGCAACCTTCGCCAAAAGGGAGGTGCCCGAGGTACAGGATGCTGTGCGAATCATGACTTTGGGTAACGCGCCTTTCAGGTATAAAGACAAGGTTTTTTATGAAGACGATTTTGCCTTTACCGATGCGTCGTACTTTACCGTGTTCGATTTTAACCTCATTAAAGGAGATAAACGCCATCCTTTCCCCGATAATAGCTCCATTGTAATTACCGAGGAGATGGCCAATAAATACTTTGGCAAAGAAGACCCGATTGGTAAAGTAGTAACACTTGGGCAGGACGAGCAGTTAAAAGTAACCGGTGTTATCCCCAATTATCCCGCAAATTCAAGCTTTAAGTACCGCATTTTGATGCCTCTATCCAGGTTTAATGATCTGGCTTACATCAAAAACAAAAAAAGCTATGATAACAAAACCTTCATTTCATCGATGGATGCTGATTGGAGCATGTTTGGTTTCCAAACCTACTTGCTTTTAAAACCGGGAACAACTGTAAACACCACTGCATTAGAGAAAAAACTGCAGGCCATACATGAGCGTAATAAACCGGAAGATGCGCCTGTACCATATCTGTCTCAACCCTTGCTAAAAATGCACCTGTACAAAGCCGATGGTACAGATGGCGGCATTTCTACGGTTCGCACTTTTGGCATTGTTGCGTTGATGATATTGGTTATTGCCTGCATTAACTATGTAAACCTGTCTACCGCGCGTAGTATGCTGCGGGCCAAGGAGGTAAGCATGCGCAAAATAATAGGGGCCAACAAATTCCAGCTGTTTATGCAGTTTATGGCAGAGACCACTTTGCTCTTTGTAATTGCTGCCATATTTGCCTTCGTGCTGATGTTTGTGCTGCTGCCTTATTACAACCAGTTTTCGGGAAAACAAATTGCGCTGAGCTTGTCCAGCTATAACATCTGGGCCTGCATTTTGGTTACGCTGTTAGGCACACTGGCGGCATCCAGCATTTACCCGGCGTTGTTGCTTTCCTCATTCGAGCCGCTAAAAGCGCTTAAAGGGCGAGTAACTATTGGCATAGGTAACGCAGCTTTTCGCAGGGTATTGGTAGTACTGCAATTTGCGGTATCCATTGTGCTGATCATCGGCACGCTCATTATTGGCAAACAACTAAAATATATCAGGGATAAAAACCTGGGTTATGATAAGGAGAACGTGCTATCCTTTAGTATGCGCGATGATATGATACCGCATTACGACGTTATCAAGAACGAACTGCAAAAGAATCCTGCTGTATTAGGCATAACCCGTGCCGGTCGTGATATTGTCACAGGCGGCAGCTCCACAGGTAATACCGATTGGGATGGCAAACCGGCCAACTCCAATATGTGGTTTAACCAGATCTATGCCGATAAGGATTTGCTGAGTTTCTTCAAAATGAAGATCATTGATGGAGCAGGCTTTACCGGCGCCGTGGCAGATTCCGCGCACTTCCTCATCAACGAGACTGCCGTAAAAGAAATGGGCCTTAAAAATCCCATCGGCAAAAGGCTGCGTGTGCAAACGGTAAATGGTACCATTATTGGCGTAGTAAAGGATTTTCATTTCGCCAGCATTCATAAACAAATAGAACCGGCGGTATTTCAGTATAACCCTAATAATTGCTGGAGAGTATACCTGAAAACAACAGGTCGTGATGCCCAAAGTGCCATTGCATCAGCACAAGCCATATGGAAGCAATACAACGGTGATATTCCTTTCAACTACACCTTCCTGGACGAAAGCTATAAGAAACAATATACCGACGATCAGCGCACCGGCTCTCTGTTCAACATGTTCTCGGGGATTGCCATCGTTATTTCATGCCTTGGCTTGTTCGGGTTGGCCACGTACTCGGCACAGGTTAAAACCCGCGAGATAGGCATCCGCAAAGTCCTTGGCGCAAGCGTAAGCCGAATTATAGGTTTGCTGGCGGCAGAATTTATGGTGCTCATTATCATTGCCATTGTGATCGCTATCCCGGTAGGCTGGTATGCCATGAATGCCTGGCTGCAGGATTTTGCCTATAAAATAAATATCACCTGGGTGGTATTTGTGCTGGCTGGCGGCGGCGCAACTTTAATAGCACTGGCAACCATCAGCATCCAATCGGTAAAAGCGGCAATTGCCAACCCGGTGAAGAGTTTGAAAAATGGGGAATAAAGGAAAAGGTAATGGTTGATAGTTCATGGTTCATAGCCGAAAATAAAATGCAGCTACCATGAAACTATTAACCATGATCCATAAACCAATAAATCGGTGTAATCACAAAATAAAATCAGTGTAATCCTAAATATCATGATAAAGAACTATTTTAAAATTGCATGGAGGAACCTTGTCAGGAACAAGGGGTTCTCGTTAACCAACATCCTGGGGCTAACCATCGGGATGATCTGTACCATCTTCATTTTTTTATGGGTGAAGGATGAGGTTGCGTACGATAAGTTCCACCAGAACCACGATAATATTTACCAGGTGATGGCTACGCGCGATTTTAAGCCGACCATTTTTACCGACCCTAACATGGTGCTGCCTTTAGCTAAAACGCTGGAAGGCGGCAACCCGCAAATATTGCACACGGTAGTTACCACGCACCAGGAATCGCATTTGGTGGAATACAACAATACTAAGCTGAAGAAGGATATGTACCAGGTGGGCGACCAGTTCTTTAACATTTTCACCTGGAAGTTTATTAAGGGTAACGCTGCAACGGTTTTAAGCGACCCAAGATCTGCCGCTATTACAGAATCTGCTGCTAAAGCATTTTTTGGCAGTGACGACCCAATTAATAAAGTGGTTAAGGTTGATAACCACGACAACTACAAAATTGTGGCTGTACTCGCCGACCCTCCGGGCAATTCGACTTTTAAGTTTGATTTTATCGCGCCCTTCGACCAATCATCAGATTTTTTTAAGAACAGGATGAAGGAATGGACCAACTCATCGCACAGCGTGTTCATTCAAACCGTGCCAAATGCCAGCATGGCCGCTGTTGATAAATACGTGAACAAAATAAAACACGATCACTCACCAGGCGATAAAATAAGCACCTATTGGACGTTCCCGCTAAACAAGTGGCATTTATACAGCGAGTTTAAGGATGGCAAAAACGTAGGCGGCATGATAGAGTATGTGCGCATGTTCACCGTTATCGCCATTATTATATTACTAATAGCCTGCGTGAATTTCATGAACCTTTCTACTGCCCGTTCAGAGAAACGCGCTAAGGAGGTAGGCATCCGCAAAACACTGGGTTCCGACAGGAGACAGCTGCTTACCCAGTTCTTCTTCGAATCTATCATACTGGCGCTAATTGCCTTTGTACTGGCTATTGGCTTTGTTTACCTGCTGATGCCATCGTTTAACCTATTGGTAAGCAAAAGCCTGCATCTGAGTATTATCGATCCGTTCTTCCTTATCGGGGCTTTAATTATCATCCTGTTCACCGGTGTGGTTGCGGGCAGTTATCCGGCGCTATACCTATCGTCCTTTAACCCGGTTAAGGTGCTTAAAGGCACATTCGCGGCAGGCAAAAGCGCTGTATTGCCAAGGCGCATACTGGTTGTGGGGCAGTTTGTAATGTCGATACTGCTGATATCGGCTACCATCATTGTTTACCAGCAGATTCAGCATATTAAGGATAAGAGCATTGGTTATAACCCCAATAACCTCATCATGGTGCCATCATCCAGTGATATCGATAAAAACTACGCGGCCATTAAACAAGACCTGGAAAATACAGGGTTGGTTGCCGCCACTACGCGCACTTCATCGCCGATAACCGAAATCTGGTGGAAATCGGGTTCGCCGGATTACGATGGGAAGGCTGCTAATGGCGATATCATCTTTTCCGGCTTGCAGGCAGATGCCGACTTTACAAAAACCATGGGCATTAAAGTACTGCAGGGCCGCGATTTTAACAAAACCCCTGGCGATACATCGGTAATGTTGCTGAACAAAGCCGCCGTTGAAGCCATGAAACTGAAAAACCCTATTGGGATGGTAATGAAGTACGGGCGTAAATTTACCGTTGCCGGCGTTATTGATAACGTGGTAATGGCATCGCCTTACGACCCGGTTGAACCGCTGATGATCTACTACGACCCAAATAACTCAAGCGTGGTAAACCTGCGCTTGAAAGAGGGCGTACAGCCAAAGGCGGCAATTACCAGATTGGAAACCATCTTTAAAAAATACAATCCGCAAAACCTGTTCGAATACCAGTTTGTAGACCAGGAGTTCGGCAAGAAATTCCTGACGGAGGAACTCATCAGCCGCATCACTAATATTTTTGCCGGGCTGGCCATCTTTATCTGCTGTATCGGTTTGGCTGGTTTGGCATCGTTCACTATCGAAAAACGCTTCCGCGAAATTGGTGTGCGCAAGGTAATGGGGGCATCGGTACAACAACTGCTGATGCTGATCTCAACCGAATTTTTAAAGCTGGTAGCCATTGCCTTTGTGATAGCCGTACCGCTAACCTGGTACCTCATGAGTAACTGGCTTAAAAAATATACCTACCATATTGATGTAAGCGTTTGGGTATTTGCCGCCGTAGGGGCATTGATACTGCTGCTTACCCTTGTGGTAGTAAGCCTCAATACCATGAAAGCCGCATTGGCCAATCCGGTGAAGAGTCTGAGAAGCGAGTGAAGATGAATTAGATTTAAGAATCAAGAGACAAGAATCAAGATGGAATAAAAGTATGATGGGATAGGGTCGGTGAAATCAGTGTAATCATCAATAGAAAATCTGTGAAATCAAAATAATAGTCTGTGTAATCATGCTAAGAAACTACATTAAAATTGCTCTGCGCAATCTCACCAAGCAGAAAATGTACAGCCTCATCAATATCAGTGGCCTGGCAATTGGGCTTGCTGTTTGTATGACCATACTGATGTATGTTTCGCATGAGATGACATATGATAGCTTCCAGGCAAACGGTAAGCGAATTTACAAGCTGCAGGCGCAAATAAAAATTGGTGGCAATATCATGAACACGGCTTACATGAGCTATGTTACCGGGCCAATGGTAAAGCAACGCCAACCGCGCGTGGAGCAATTTTCGCGTACTATGAAATATTCAAAGCAAGTTTTGGTTAGCCTCGAGGCAAACCCGCACCAAAAGTTTGCCGGCGAAAAATTACTCTTTGCCGATCAGAATTTCTTTGACTTCTTTTCATTTAGGCTCGTATCAGGTAGTAAAACTGATGTGTTAAGCAAGCCTTTTTCGGTGGTGTTATCCAAAGATATGGCCGATAAATATTTCGGTGCCGAAAACCCTATAGGCAAAGTACTAACCATTAAAACCGACAGCACTTATAACTACCAGGTTACAGGCGTAGCCGAAAATAGCCCTTCTAATTCATCTATCGATTATAATTTCATCGTATCCGGCCCAACGTTGCAGGCTACAAAAGAAGGGAAAAAAGCAATTAGTACCCAGGGAATAGGCCCTGGGTCGTTTGATAATTACCTGCTTTTAAACCAACCTGCAGATACCGCGGCTGTACGCGCCGATCTGCAATCGCTCCCCGCAAAGGATGTAAGTATGGAGGGTGAGATCTTCAGCCTTACTGCTTTAACTGATGCCCATTTGAACTCCAATTACGGCGACTCATCAAACACCAAATACCTTAAGATCTTCCCGCTGGTGGCTGTGCTGATACTACTGCTGGCGCTGGTGAATTACATGAGCCTTTCTACCGCCCGTTCTACCTTACGAGCTAAAGAGGTGGGGGTGCGCAAGGTGTCCGGTGCCAGCCGTAAAACCATTGCTTTGCAGTTTTATGTCGAGTCGGGGATATTTACGTTGATTTCCTTTATACTGGGCTATTTGCTCTGCTATGCCTTTAAACCTTGGTTTACCAATACACTGCAATTAAAAATAGATAACACGTTTTTATACAGCCCCCTGGTGCTTGCATTATTTGTCGCGATGTTTTTGTTAACCGGTTTAATTGCGGGTAGTTACCCGTCATTGGTGCTGTCGGCTTTTAAGCCAATTGCCACGCTGAAGGGTAAAATGAGCAAACAAACCGGCGGTGTAGCGGTGCGTAAGGTGTTCACCACATTGCAGTTTGCCATATCGGTTGGGTTGATCATCTGCGGGATCATAATCGACAGGCAACTATATTATTTCCGCCATGCCGATACCGGTATGGACAGGGAGAACATTGTGATGATTCCCGTCTCCAACAGCTTCGGGGACAACTACCCGGCCTTTAAACAGGATATCCAATCGCTGGCCGGTATAGCCAATACAGCTACTTCGCACTATGCCATGTTTAAGGGGTACGACATGAATTTCATTAACGGCAAAACCAAGGATGAGAGTGTAGCGCTGTCGGCTTTATCGGTTGATAATCATTACATTAATACGCTTAATTTAAAGTGGAAAATAGCGCCGGTATCTGAAGCCAGCATGCGGGGCTATAATAAGGTCGTGATTAACGAAGAAGCTATTGGCAAGCTCCACCTGACGCCAAACCCGGTCGGCAGCTATATTAATACAGGGAACGAAAAATTCCAGATCACCGGGGTGCTTAAAAATTTCAACTTCAGTTCTATGCAGTCCACCATTGCGCCACTCGGACTGTTCATCGCGCCCGATACCACCAAAAACTGGGCAAAGGTGGGTTGCAGCATGTTCGCTAAAATAAAACCTAATACCAACCTGCCAACACTGCTGGCAAGTATGGAAAGCATTTATAGAAAGTACGACAGCGACACCCCGTTCAGCTACACCTTTATGGATGATGCCTTTAACGAGCAATACAAGGCCGAGGACAGGCTGGCTTCCATCTTTAGCATATTTACCTATATCACCGTGTTGCTGGCCACCATGGGGCTGTTTGGCCTAACCGCATTTACTATAGAGCAACGCAACAAGGAGATAGGCATCCGCAAAATATTGGGCGCAAGCCTTACCACCATCACGTCGCTATTATCGGTAGATTTTATAAAACTGGTAGTGATATCCGTGATCATCGCTTCGCCGGTAGCCTGGTGGGCCATGCACAACTGGCTGCAAAATTTTGCCTACCGCATCAGCATTCCATGGTGGGTATTTGGGGCTGCGGGGGTAATAGCAGTATTTACGGCGGTGGTTACTATTAGTTACCACGCGCTAAAAGCGGCTATAGCAAATCCTGTGGCGAGTCTGCGCTCAGAATAGATACAAGAATTAAGAGTCAAGAAATAAAAAAAATCAGTTCAATTGGTGTAATCAAAGCATCAACGAAATCATTCAATCATTAAAATCAACGGTCCATGATAAGAAACTATTTAAAAAGTGCCCTGCGTAACATTACCCGGCACAAGTTTATCTCGTTCATCAATATATTCGGCTTAACGGTGGGGCTTACCTGCTGCCTGCTTATTTTAACTTATATCATCAACGAGAATAGTTATGATAAGTACAACACCAATGCCGATGATACTTACCGCGTAACCCGCACCTTCTATTCGGCGCCGGGGGTAGAGAGCCTGCATTTAAGCGCCGTTGCCCCGCCATTTGGGCCTTTACTGCAAACCGCCTTTCCCGATATTAAGAAAGTGACGCGTGTAATACCCACCGGTACAAGCGCCCTGCATTACAAGGAAAAATTATTTAATGAAAAAGGAACTTTTGTGGCCGATGAGCATTTCTTTGATGTTTTTAATGTGGCGGTTACAAAAGGCGATCCGCATACTGCGCTTACCGACCCATATAGTATTATGCTTAGCGAAGGTATTGCCAAAAAGTACTTCGGTGACGAAGACCCTATGAATAAGGGGCTGCGATTAGATGATAATAAACACGAGTTTAAAGTTACCGGCATATTTAAGGCGTTTCCTAAAAGCTCGCATATGCACCCGGAGATGTTATTGTCATTCAACACGTTAAAAGATAGTACCATCTACGGCAAAATAGACCTTACTGCAGATTTTGGCAGCAATTTTATTTACACATACCTTTTGTTTCCTAAAGGGTACAATGTTGCGAACATAGAATCGCAGTTACCGGCGTTTTTAGACAAATATGTAAATTTGGGCGGGACGGTAAAAACCCACCTGCAAACCAAGATCAATTTCCAAAAACTGACGGATATACACCTTCGTTCGCATTTGGATGATGAAATTGAACAAAATGGCGATATAAAAAGGGTTTACATCTTTTCAGCTATCGCCTTGTTTATACTATTGATCGCTTGTATCAATTATATGAACCTGGCTACTGCCCGTTCGGTACTACGCGCCAAAGAGATAGGCATACGCAAGGTAATTGGTGCCCAGCGCCGCGAGATCATCTCACAGTTCCTTAGCGAATCGGTATTAATTACCTGGGTGGCGCTGATTTTAGCGGCTATATTAACTGCCTTGGTGTTACCGCTTGTAAACAACATATCAGAACTTGGTTTATCCATTAATAGCCTGCTTCAGGCGAAGATATTATTACCAGTTCTGGCCCTCCCGTTTATTATTGGTTTGATTAGTGGCATTTACCCGGCTATATTCATGTCGTCTTTCATCCCTGCAAAAGTGCTTAAGGGTATGCTGAAAGTAGGGTCGGGTAATATATCTTTCAGGCAGGTGCTGGTGGTGCTGCAATTTTCTATCTCCATTATTCTCATAGTGGCTACCGCGGTGGTTTTCCAGCAATTACAATACATCCAAAACAAGGCGCTGGGCTTCGATAAAGAGCACATCATCACCATGGGTTATGAGAGGCAGCTTACCCCGCAATACGAAGCTTTTAAGGACGGACTGCTAAAGACCGGGCAAGTGACGGAGATAGGTCGTTCGTCGCGTATCCCTTCCGGCAGGTTGTTGGATATGCAGGGCGCGTCACTCATACAAGGTGGCACCGCTCAACCAATCAAATTCGATCTGAAATGTCTTCGGACCGATTATGGTTTTGTGCCTGCTTACGGCATGAAAATGGCCGCGGGCCGAAACTTCTCCGAAGCTTTTCCTACCGATACCAACAACTCTATTATCAACGAGACCGCTGTACGTGCTTTCGGTTGGAAAAACGCTGATGAAGCAATTGGCAAAGACCTAAATTATGGCAACGCGAAAGGCAAAATAATTGGCGTAGTGAAAGATTTCCACTTCGAATCATTGCATCAGAAAATAATCCCTTTACTGTTTCAGTTACCTGCACAAAAAGGCGACT
Organism: Mucilaginibacter sp.; assembly: GCF_039925265.1. GTDB lineage: Bacteria > Bacteroidota > Bacteroidia > Sphingobacteriales > Sphingobacteriaceae > Mucilaginibacter. The sequence goes on along the minus strand of NZ_JBDSZG010000034.1, from coordinate 94,519 downwards.
ATAACCGTATCTCTGTCAAAATAAATGGCGCAAACCCAAAAATGGCAGTTGCTGCGGTTGAGGGTGTTTGGCACAAATACCTGCCCGAAACACCATTCGATTATACGTTTTTGGATGAACGTTTCGGCAAACTTTACCAGAGCGAGCAACAGCAGAGCAGCTTGTTCACCATATTCTCTTTCATAGCCATATTTATTGCCTGTTTAGGCTTGTTCGGCTTATCGGCATTTACAATCACGCAGCGCGTTAAGGAAATTGGCGTGCGCAAAGTATTAGGCGCCAGCGTAACGCAAATTGTAGGCGAGCTGTCCCGCGATTTTTTGAAACTGGTAATATTGGCGGCAATAATATCGCTTCCTATAGCCTGGTACGCTATGAACAAATGGCTGCTCGATTTTGAGTTCCGTATCAGCATCAGCTGGTGGATATTGGTCATGGCAGGTGTAGTGGCGCTTATTGTAGCATTTGTAACTATCAGTTTCCAATCCGTAAAAGCCGCGCTGGCTAATCCGGTGAAGAGCTTGAGGAGCGAGTAAAGCGTTCATGGTTGATAGGTCATAGTTAATAGCCGGATAACGGAAGCTACCATCAACCATGAACTATGATCTAAATAAAATCGGTGTAATCAAAATATCATGATAAAAAACTATTTCAAAACAGCATGGCGCAACCTGCGCAGCCAAAAGGCAACGAGTTTCATCAATATAGGCGGTTTATCTGTTGGAATGGCTGCAGCTGTGCTGATATTTATATGGGTGCAAAACGAGTTTAATTTTGATAAGAATCAGCCCGGTGCTGCCAATATCTACCGGATAAAAAGCTACCTCTCAATTGATAAGAACACCACCTGGATCTGGGAGAATTCGCCCTATGTGCTGGGCGATGCCTTAAAAAAGGAGATCCCCGAGGTGGAAAACGTAGCGCGCATCGCACCAAATACTTATCGCGCGGTATACCTCAATGTGAACGGCGAGTTCTTTGGCGAAAAAACAACCGCCTACGTTGATAATGAGTGGTTCAATGTTTTTAAGTATGATTTTGTAAGCGGCAATGCCATTGCCTTCAACCAAAATCCTTTTAGCATTATACTTACCGAGAGCAAGGCCAAAAAGTTCTTCAACAACCAGGATGCTGTGGGTAAAACCATTAAAATAGACTCTGTAAATTACCAGGTACAGGGCGTTGTTAAGGATATTGCGGCAAACTCCAGTTTTGCCTTTGATGTGCTGATCCCTATTGCCGCTAAACAAAGCAATAAAAGCGAGAAGGATAACGACCTGCAATGGGGTAACTTCAATTACATGACCTTTGTAAAGGTTCACCCCAATATCAGGCTGAAACCGATCTCCGCGAAAATTAAGGGAATCCTCCATAAAAACCGAAAAGAAGATAACCTGCAAATTGGGCTCACCCCACTGGCTGCGTTACACTTTGAAAATGACCTGCAACATTCCACCCTCGCTCATGGCGATAAAAAGGTGGCCTATATCTTTGTTGCCCTCGGTGTGTTACTTCTGCTGATCGCCTGCATTAATTATGTGAACCTAACCACTGCACGGGCGAGTCTCCGCGCTAAAGAAGTGAGTGTAAAAAAGATAGTAGGGGCGGGTAGAGGCCAGCTTTTCACACAATTCATTACCGAATCGGTATTGGTTAGCCTGATATCGCTGGTATTAACGCTTGTTATTATTTCAATCGCCCTCCCGGCGTTTAACCGCTTTACCGGGCGCGAATTTTCGCTGACAGCCGGTTCCGGATATGTCGGTTTGGTACTTATCGGCACTTTATTGGTTGCCATTGTGCTCAATAGTATTTACCCCGCGTTGCTGCTTTCTTCTTTTAAGCCAATGAGTATTTTTAGGGGGAGTAGCGTTTTACATGTTAAAGATACCTCGTTGCGCAAGGGCCTTGTGGTGCTACAATTTACCTTCTCCATTTTCCTCATTATTGGTGTAATTACCATATACAGGCAATTAAGCTTTATCAATTCGCAAAACCCAGGCTACAAACGCGAACAGGTGCTTACCATTTCGTTGCCTATCAGCTCGTTTTATAAATATAAAGGTGAGGCGCGCGCCACTTTATGTAAAAGTGTTAAGCAGTCGCTGCTGTCGCAGTCGGGCATTAGCGCGGTATCTATGATGGGTACGCATTCTATACAGGATAATCAAAACCTGTCATCGGGTGGTACAGATTGGGATGGTCGCGCCAAAGATTTTGATCCGTCCATCGCATTCTTTAATGTGGACCCCGACTATACCAAAATTGTAAAGCTCAACATGCTGGAAGGGCGATGGTTTATCTCCGGAGACCCTGCCGACAAGCGCAATGCTATCCTGAACGAAACAGCCGCTAAAGAACTCAACCTGCATAAGCCATACGTTGGGCAGCGTTTTATTTCGCGGGGCGATACCGGGCAGGTAATTGGCGTGGTAAAAGATTTCAATTACAAAAGTATGCATGAAAAAATAAGCCCGGCCATATTTAAGAACGACGAGGACTGGGTAAATACATTTTTGGTGGGCGTAGCGGCGGGCAGGCAGGACGAAACCATCAAGAAGATCTCAGCGGTTTGGGGCCAGTATTTCCGCGGCGAACCATTAGAATACACCTTCCTCGACCAGGAATTTGACAAATTGTATAAAGAAGACGCCAAATCATCCGGGCTCATGTCGGTATTCGCTATCGTGGCGGTGATGATATCATCCTTAGGCTTATTTGGCTTAGCTGCATTCACTGCAGAACAGCGTGGTAAGGAGATCGGCATTCGCAAGGTACTTGGTGCGACCGTATCGGGCCTGGTAACGTTACTTTCGAGGGATTTTATTATGCTGGTATTGGCTGCCCTCGTTATAGCTGCTCCGCTTGCAGGCTGGCTCATGGGTAAATGGCTCGAAAACTTCGCCTACCGCATCAATATCAGCTGGTGGATGTACCTATCGGCAGGGGTGATAGCGGTAGTTATCGCGTTCATCACCATCAGCTTCCAGGCCGTAAAAGCCGCCATGGCAAACCCGGTGAAGAGCCTGCGTTCCGAGTGAGTGGAGAATGGTGAGTAGTGAATGGTTCCCTGCTACGGCAATCATTCACTACTCACTGCTCCCTACCTGTATCATAACCGAACACAGCATTGTAACACATGCGTACAGGCTTTACAATACGAAATATCATAACTAACTTATAAACAGCATTTTGTATGTTTGGTATATCTTTTACTATAGATATGCCAAACTACCACATCATGCTTAGGAATTACTTTAAAATAGCCTGGAGAAACTTAACAAAGCACAAAGCTTTTTCCTTCATCAATATTTTCGGCCTTGCTGTTGGCATCGCCGCGTTCTGGCTGATAGCGCTTTATGTTACCGACGAATTAAGTTATGACCGGTATAACACCAAAGCCGACCGCATCGTCCGTGTGGTACAACACGGCACCTGGGATGGCGGCGGCTTTGATTTCGCTGTTACATCAGCACCATATGCAGGCGCTTTAAAATCAGATTTCCCGCAGGTAGAACAAACCGCCCGTATAGACAGGGAGGGTGGCGGTAAAATAACCGTTGGCGATAAAACCATCAACGAAGGCGGCATGATGTTTACTGACAATGCCATCTTCAAGATCTTTAGCTATCAATTTTTACAGGGCGATGCCCAAACCGCTTTGACCAAGCCGCAGAGCATTGTATTAACAAAAACCCTTGCGGAAACGCTTTTCGGTGATGCCGAATCGGCATTAAATAAAACGATCTCTGTAGATGGCACAGCAACAAATGTTACCGGTGTAATTGCCGATGTGCCGGTTAATTCTCACATTACGTTTAAAGCGCTGCGTTCGTTACCGGAAGGTTTCACAAGCGCCTGGGACGATGCAGGTATCTACACCTATCTGCTTTTAAAAGATGCAGGCGATAAAAAAGTTATCGAAGCATCAAGCAGTGTTTTTTTTAATAAATACCTAAAAAAGAAAATGGGCGACCTGAAGTTTGGCTTGGAACTTCAGCCGCTGACCTCTATCCACCTGCACTCTAATTTGGGTTACGAAGCGGGCTCCAATGGTAATATCACCTACGTTTACGTGTTTAGCATTACTGCTTTGCTCATATTGGTGATAGCCGTTATCAACTATGTAAACCTGGCTACAGCACGTTCATCTATCCGCATTAAAGAGATAGGTGTACGCAAAGTGATCGGATCTGACAGGAGCCAGCTCATCATCATGTTCTTTGCCGAATCGGTGCTGCTTACTTTTATAGCCACTATGATAGCTGCGGTCATCATCCAGTTCTCGTTACCGTTCTTCAACCAGTTATCGGGTAAAACCCTTGTTTTGATGCAATTCGGTACGGTGCAAACAGTTGCTATATTTCTTGGCCTCTCCTTATTCACCGGGTTGTTTAGTGGGATTTATCCGGCTATGTTTTTATCCGGCTTTGGTACCATCAACGCCATGAAGGGGCAGTTGGGCAACCAAATAGCGACCATCTTCTTCCGTAAATCGTTGGTGGTGTTCCAGTTTGTGATCACCATCGTCATGATCGTGGGCTCCTTGGTGATATACCAGCAGCTGCGCTTCGCCATGAATAAAGATCTTGGTTTTAATAAAGCGCAAACGCTTACTTTCCATATCAACAATCACGACGTGCGAGGCAAAATTGCTGCTTTAAGGCAACAACTTTTACAGAATCCCAACATTGAGGATGTGTCAACGGCCGGCAACCCTATTGGCAGCAATAGCATGAACAGCGGCGGATTTAACGTCGGGGTGGATGGCAAATCCAATTCCGAATCCTTATTGGTACAAAAGCTTACTATAGATGAATATTTTATCCCAACGCTGCAGATAAAAATGAGTAAGGGCCGCAATTTTTCGAGAGATATTACCAGTGATGTAAACGAAGCAATTTTGGTAAACCAAACCCTGATTGATAAACTAGGCTGGAAGAACCCTGTTGGCCGCCGGGTTAACCTCGGTGTAGATGACCAGGGCAAGATAATAGCGCGCACCATTGTAGGCGTTGTAAAAGATTTTAACACCTTTTCCCTTCAGCATAAAATATCGCCATTGGTTTTGAGCTTGGCACAAGAAGTAAACGATAAGGATAACCTCTACGTTCGTGTGGGTAAAAACAACATCAAGGGATCATTAGCCTACATCACCAAAACATACAGCGATTTTGATATCGAACAAAAACCAGAGTTCCACTTCCTCGACCAAAACTTTGCCGCCCAATACCAAACCGAGCAAAAACAAGGCAGTATCCTGTTAATATTTACTATCCTGGCTATCAGCATTGCTTGCCTGGGCTTGTTCGGTCTGGTAACTTTTACTGCCGAGCAACGCGTAAAAGAGATCGGTATCCGCAAGGTATTAGGTGCAAGTGTTACCAGTATTGTAAGCCTCCTGGGCACCGATCTGATGAAGCTGGTGTTCATTGCTACTATTATTGCTTGTCCAATTGCTTACTTCGCCATGAGCAAGTGGCTGCAGGATTTTGAATATAAGATAACCATTAACTGGTGGGTGTTCCTGCTGGCTGGCGGTGGCGCAAGTTTAATAGCGCTGGCAACCATCAGTCTACAGTCCGTAAAAGCAGCCATTAAAAACCCGGTGAAGAGCTTAAAGAGCGAGTAGTTTTTAGATGAATGATGAAAAGATAAAGGAGCAAAGACAGCTTCGGTCTTTTGTCTAAAAATCTTTCATCTTTTGTCTCAAAAAATGCAACTATTTAATAACGATAACCATCTATTATAAAAACTAAATAACATGAAAAAATTCCTATTTTTCTTAGTGCTGGCATCACCGGTATACCTTGCTTCGGCACAGGATAACAAAACGCCATATCTCACCAGGTCAATAGCATCTGACAATGTAAAAACCGTATTTGTAAACACCAGCGGCGGCAGCATTTCCGTTAAGGGCGGCGAGGAGCCACGCGTTGAGGTTTACGTAGTTGCCAACAACAACAAAAGCCTGAGCAAAGAAGAGATCAAAAAACGCCTGGACGAGGATTACACATTAAATATAGCCGTGCATGATGGCGAACTACACGCTACAGCCAAGCAAAAACACAATATTAATAACTGGAACAAGGGCCTGCGCATTGGCTTTAAAGTTTACGTAAACAAAGCCACCGAAACCAACCTGAATACAAGTGGTGGTACTATCAGTATTGCTAACTTAACAGGCAACCAAAACTTTGAAACCAGCGGCGGTAGTTTAAATATCAATACAGTTGCAGGTATTATTAAAGGCGAAACCAGCGGTGGTAGCATCAATGTAGCCAATTCGAGCAAAGAGATAGAGTTAACTACAAGCGGCGGCAGCATTAACGCCAGCAATTGCCGGGGAAATATTAAACTGGAAACTTCGGGCGGTTCGGTTAGATTGGATAACCTGAAAGGGTATGTAAAGGCAGAAACCAGCGGCGGCAGCGTTAACGGTAACAATATTGATGGCGAAGTGATTGCCGGTACCAGCGGTGGCAGTGTTAGCCTGATGGCTGTTGCTGGCAGTGTTGATGCATCCACCAGCGCGGGCAGCATTCACGTACAAATGACCCGTGTAGATAAATATGTTAAAATTGATGGTAACTCGGGCCATGTGGACCTGCAATTACCAGCTAAACAAGGCTTTAACCTGGATGTACGCGGCGATCGTGTAAATATGGCCTTGAATGGCACATTTCAGGGGCAGAAAGAAAAAGAGAAAGTTGTTGGTAAGCTTAACGGCGGCGGTTCACCTGTTGAAGTGCGCGGCGATGGCAGCGTTAACATAACCTATTAAGCTTATCGGTCATAGTTGATGGTTCATAGTGAACACTTTTAGAGAAACAAGAAATCAAGATTCAAGAGCCAGGATGTTAATCATTCTGGCTCTTGGCTTTTTGTGCTGCTAATGAACCCGTTAAACGTTCGGGGAATGATTGGGCCGAATTCCTGTTTATTACTATCTTGATTCCTGATTCTTGTCGTCTTGAATCTCTTCCCACTGTATCATAACCGAACAACCACTGTTACACATACGTACACCGTACAGCTATAGTTAAGTGTTAATAATTTGATTATTAGATAATTATATAATTGGTATTTGTTTTAAGCTATTGGCATCATCATGATAAAGAATTACTTAACCATCGCCTGGAGAAGCCTTACCAAAAACAAGGTTTTTTCATTCATCAACATATTCGGGCTTGCAATTGGTTTAACCTGCTGTATGCTCATCAGCGCCTATATTTACCAGGAGGTTACCTATGATACCTACCCCGTAAACGCGAAAAACATTTACCGTGTGGGCCTGCATTTAACCGAGAATGCCGGTGTTACCGATTTTGCTTTAGTTGATGCCGCGGTAGGGCAGGGCATCAAAAATAATATTCCCGGTGTGGTGGCATCTACCCGCATCGGCGGCAGGGGATCGGTCTATGTAAAATATGATGATAAGCTGTTTAAAGAAGAGCACTTCAGCATAGCTGATTCTAATTTCCTGGCGATGTTCTCGTTGCCTCTTATACAGGGCGACGGGCGCAGCGCGTTGGTGGGTCCAAACAGTGTGGTAATCACCAGCCAGACAGCAAAAAAATACTTCGGCAGCGAATCGGCTATTGGTAAAACGCTTACCTTACAGGGCGAGCGGGATTTGAAAGTCACCGGTGTAATTGATAAAGTGCCCGATAACTCCCATTTTCATTACGATGCTTTCATTAGCAAAACTTCCTATCCGTCTAAGCGTGAAACCTGGAGCAATATTAATTTTTATACTTATTTGCAGCTAAACAACGGTCCCGACGCAAAAAAAATAGAGGCACAATTCCCCGCGCTGGTTTTAAAATACGCCGCGCCCGAAATTCAGAACGATATGGGGGTGAGCCTTGCCGAAGCGCAAAAATCCGTAAACACCTTCCGGTTTTTCCTGATGCCGCTAACCGATATTCACCTGCACTCTGCAACCAAATTCGAGATGGAGCCAAACGGCGACATCCACTACGTCTATATTTTCAGCGCGCTGGCAGCGTTTATCTTACTGCTGGCCTGCATCAACTTCATGAACCTGTCTACCGCCAGTTCGGTTAAACGGGCAAAAGAAGTAGGGATCCGCAAGGTGATGGGGTCGTTAAAAAGCTCGCTCATCTCACAGTTCCTTACCGAATCGGTAGTGGTAACTGCCTTGGCAATGGTCATTGGGTTAGTGCTTGTTTATTTTGCCCTGCCATATTTTAACGCCCTTGCCGGCAAGCAGTTTGATATGGGCTTATTTATAAGCCCAAAAAGTATTGCTATCGAAGTGTTCCTGGTTTTGCTCGTTGGCATCATTGCAGGCATCTACCCGGCCTTCTTCCTGTCCTCATTTAAAGTTTTGAATGTTTTAAAAGGCAATACCTCGGCAGGCCCCGCAAAGCGTAACTTTTTACGTAGCGGACTGGTGGTCTTCCAGTTCTTTATTTCCACATCGCTCATTATAGCTACCATGGTGGTATCCCGTCAGCTAAACTATATGCAGAATATAAAATTGGGTTACGATAAAGAGCAGGTACTGGTTATAAACGATGCTTATTCCCTCGGAAACAACATAGATGCCTTTAAACAACAACTCCTGCGCGATCCGCGTGTGGCCAATGCAACTATAACCGGTAGTGTACCGGGTGGCTCTATATTGGATGGCACCCAGATCTACGCCAAAGAGTTTAACGACAAACAGGAACACAAAGAGATCCACACCAATATTTACCATGTAGAGGATAGCTATTTAGCAACGCTCGGCATAAAAATGGCCATCGGTCGTAACTTTTCTTCCACATCCCCGGCAGATTCATCAGCTGTGGTGATAAACGAGACGCTTGTACGCGAAATAGGCTGGGGCAATACCGACCCGATTGGCAAAACTATTGTACGCTCTGGTCAGCGCGAATTTAAAGTAGTAGGCGTGGTGAAAGATTTCCATTATAAATCGGCAAAAGAAAAAATAGCGCCGCTGATGTTTTTACCAGGCCGCAGTAATATGCTGATGGCTGTAAAAGTGCATTCGGCAGATATAGCGCCATTTTTAACGGATGTGAAGAAACAGTGGGATGGCTATCGCGCCACTGCGCCGTTCAGCTATTCCTTCCTGGATGATCAATACGCCGCTTTATACAACGCAGAGCAACGTACCGGGAAGATCTTTACGTCGTTTGCCATCGTAGCGGTAATTATTGCCAGTCTCGGCTTATTCGGCCTTGCTGCCTTCAGCATTAGACAAAGGGTGAAAGAAATTGGCATCCGCAAGGTGTTGGGCGCATCGTCTGGTACCATTACGGGTATGCTCTCTGCCGAGTTTTTAAAGCTGGTGGGGATAGCCATTGTGGTATCGGTACCGGTAACCTGGTACGCCATGTACAAATGGCTGCAGGATTTTGCTTATCGGATAGAAATATCCTGGTGGGTATTTGTACTGGCGGGCTTTATAGCTATACTGGTAGCATTTGTTACGGTGAGTTTCCAGTCGGTAAGGGCAGCGCTGGCAAACCCGGTAAAAAGTTTGCGAAGCGAGTAACCTAAGTCGTTAAAGTGTGGTCATAAATGGTGAACCATTTTAAATCACCTAAAATAGGGGTAAATGGTTTGGTGGTTGTATTACAGCACTAAGCAACCATAAAATTTCACCTTAAACAATTAAAAATATCATGTTTAAAAACTACGTTAAAACAGCTTTCAGGAGCTTAATGAAAAACAAAGGCTTTACGGCCATTAATATACTGGGGCTTGCCCTGGGGCTGTGCGTTTGTATGCTGATCGTTTTCTACGTGATAGATGAGGTTGGTTACGATACCTACAACACCAAAGCCGACAGGATATACCGCGTGAATAACGATATTAAGTTCGGCGGGAAAACAAGCCAGTATGCGGTTTCGCCGGCACCGCTTGCCGCAACGCTTAAAAGTGATTTCCCCGAAGTAGAAAATACGGTACGTTTTAGAGAGCGTGGCGGTTTTAAAGTACGGAAAGACGCCCAAAATGTTCAGGAGGATCACATGATCTATGTAGACTCTACCTTGTTTGCTGTTTTTACCTTGCCGATGATCCAGGGTGACCCTAAAACCGCCCTTACAGAGCCTAAAAGCGTGGTCATAAACGAAACCACAGCGCTGAAATATTTTAACGCAACAAATGTAGTTGGCAAAACGCTGACCTTTAACGACACCATCCTGTATAAAGTAACCGGGGTAATTAAAGATATCCCCAAGCAATCACACTTTAATTTCGACTTTTTCCTGGCTATGAACGGGCTGGACGAGAGCAAGGAAGGCGCCTGGTTAAGTAATAATTTTAACACATACGTTCTATTGAAAAATGGGGCTAATCCTAAAGCACTGGAATCAAAATTCCACGCCTTTGTAACCAAATATGTTGGCGGGCAGCTGCAAGCCGCCACGCACATGAGCTTTAGCGACTTTGAAAAAGACGGCAGCTACTTTAGATTAAATTTAGTTGCGCTGAAGGATATTCACCTGCGCTCTAACGTGCAAAACGAACTGAGCGGCAACGGTAATATCCAGTACGTGTACATATTTTCGGCGGTGGCAATTTTTATATTGCTCATTGCCTGCGTAAACTTCATGAACCTCTCCACCGCACGCTCATCTAACCGTGCCCGCGAGGTGGGTGTGCGTAAAGTATTGGGGTCGGCACGAAGTTCGCTTATCGCGCAGTTTTTGTCCGAGTCGGTTTTGGTAACTTTTGCCGCTACGGTTATTGCCGTTGTGGGCGCGTGGCTGTTACTGCCGGTATTTAACCAAATGGCAGATAAGCAGCTGGCATTTACTAGCGGTACTTTTGTATGGCTGCTGCCCGCCTTGCTGGTAATCGTAGTCGTAATTGGCTGCCTGGCAGGCTCGTACCCGGCCTTCTTTTTATCAGCTTTCCAACCCATAGACGTGTTGAAGGGTAAATTGTCTGCCGGCTTTAAGGGTGGTTTCCTGCGGAGTTTTTTAGTGGTGTTCCAATTCTCTATTTCCATATTCCTCATCATAGGCACTCTGGTTATTTATCACCAGCTAAAATTCATCCAAAGTAAAGACCTTGGGTACAGCCGCGAGCAAGTGCTTATTGTTAATAATACGGAGGTTTTGGATAAACAAGCTAAAGTATTTAAACAGGAAGTAAAAGCATTGCCGGGGGTTAAGAACGCCACTTTAACAGGCTACATCCCAACCGGAGGCTGGAGAAATAATACATCGATGTTTGAAAGCCCTACATTAGATACTAAACATGCCGTATCCATTGGCGTTTGGGACGTTGATGAGGATTACATTAATACCATGGGCATGCGGGTAAAGTATGGCCGCGATTTTTCACCGGAAATGAAATTGGATTCCTCCGCAGTGATCATAAACGAGGCTGCGGTGCAGATCTTAGGTTATAAGGACGCTTTGAATAAGGAACTTTATATGCCAACGGATAACATGGCCAAAAACCTGAAGAAGCTGCATATTATTGGCGTGATAAAAGATTTTAACTTTAGTTCGCTGCGCGAAAATATTTCGCCGCTTGCATTTTTACTGAACCAGAACACTGGTGCCTTAAGCGTGAATGTAAACGCGGCGAATGCCACCGCCGTACTGGCCCAGGTCAAAGAAAAATGGCACTCCTTAGCGCCAAACCAACAGTTCGACTACTCGTTTATGGATGAGGACTTTGAGAACAGTTACCGTACCGAGCAGCGCATAGGTGGCATATTTATCGCCTTTACCTCCATGGCTATTATCATTGCATGTTTGGGCTTATTCGGCCTGGCGGCGTATGCTGCCGAGCAGCGCACCAAAGAGATAGGCATCCGCAAGGTACTGGGCGCCAACATCTCCATCATCGTGGCTATGCTTTCCAAAGATTTTATCAAACTGGTTATCATCGCTATCGTTATTGCTTCGCCATTGGCCTGGTTTAGTATGCAGCATTGGTTTTTATCGGGCTTTGCTTACCGCGATGGCATCAAATGGTGGATAGTGGCCACAGCCGGCGGTGGAGCTATCGTTATAGCCTTTATTACCATCAGCTTCCAATCTATAAAAGCGGCGCTTGCCAACCCGGTAAGGAGTTTGAAGAACGAATGAAATAGTGAGTGGTGAATAGAGAATGGTGAGTGGTTTAGGACTGCTCACCATCTTTTGTTTTGTTAAAAGTGTAATTATTCCCCACTCACCATTATTTACTCACCACTCTCAACTCACCACTCCCCAAAACCACAGTGTATCATAACCGTACAATGGCTGTTACGCATGCGTACAGTACGCAATATGTATTTTTATATTAATATATTGATATTGAGTTTATTATAAAATTGGTATCGCTTTTAATATATTGGCATTGTTATGATTAAAAACAACCTAAAAATAGCTTTTCGCAATCTGTTTAAAAACAAGTTGTACAGCCTTATCAATATAGGAGGGCTGGGAGTGGGCATGGCGGTAAGCTTTATGCTGCTGCTGTATGTTTATAACGAATTTACATTTGATAAATTCTACAAAAACGACGACCGGATCTACTCGGTTTTGCGCAATCAGCCCTCCAATGGCGAAATACAAACCAGTGGCTCTATCTCATCACCGGTAGCGGCAGCCATGGTTAAAGATTTCCCGGAAGTAGAAAAAGCTGCCCGCACCACCTGGCATGATAACCACCTTTTTAAATACCAGGACAAATCGCTCAATTTACCCATGCTGTCTGCCGACCCTGCCTTACTTGATATTTTTGCCTATGAATTTGTAAAAGGAAGCCGTGCAACAGCCTTTATGGAGTTATCATCAATAGTATTGACCGAAACAGGCGCAAAAACCATCTTCGGGAACGATGACCCGATGGGTAAGATCGTGAAAATTGATAATACCCGAAATGCAAAAGTAACCGGCGTTATAAAGGACCTTCCGGCTAACTCATCGCGTAAGTTCCAGGCATTAGGCTCATGGGCCATGCTGGAAGCAGATATGCCCTGGGTAAAAACGAACGCCAGCTGGGGGAATTTTAATTACCGTACCTACGCGTTGGTAAAACCCGGCACCGATATAAAAAAGCTAAACGCCAAACTCGCCGGGCTGATCACAAAAAACAACCCCGAGGATAAGGAGAACAAACTGATGCTTTCCCAATTTTCGCGAGGGCATTTGTATAGTGAATTTAAAAACGGCGTAAGCGTCGGCGGCGCAATATCCTACGTAAGATTGTTCCTGATGCTGGCCATTGGTATATTGCTTATCGCCTGCATCAATTTCATGAACCTGTCTACCGCCCGGTCGGAAAACCGTGCCCGCGAAGTAGGGGTGCGTAAAGTGGTAGGGGCAAGCCGGTTTTCTATCATCTGGCAGTTTATGGGCGAATCGTTGCTGATGGCTTGCATCTCCTTTGTAGTAGCACTGCTCATTATCGGCGCCTCTTTAGATTACTTTAACGGCATCATCCACAAAAGCTTGGCTATACCATACGGTTTATCCTATTTTTGGATAGCAGGGCTGGGCATTACGCTTATAACAGGTATTATAGCAGGGAGTTACCCGGCCTTATTTCTTTCATCATTCAAGCCGGTAAAGGTGCTTAAGGGCATTAATAATGCGGGCAAGGCAACCCTGAGGCCGCGGCAGATATTGGTTATAGTGCAATTTGCATTTGCCACCTGCCTTATCGTATCAACCATGCTGATATACAAGCAGCTCAACTATATTAAAAACCTGCCGGTGGGATATGATAAGGACGGGTTGGTAGAGCTTTCGCTGATTGGTAAAGTATATGATCAATTTGAAAGCTTCCGCCGCGACGCGATAGAAGCGGGTGCAATTACCGAAGGCTCCAGCACATCCGGCAGCATCACTAACGATGGCAGCTCATCATGGGGCATAACCTGGCCCGGCCAGTTGCCCGGGGAAGATAAATTACCTATCAGCCAAATGGTTACCACTTATCATTTCACCAAAACGTTCGACATAAAAGTGTTGGAAGGGCGCGATTTTGACATGGGCAGGCCCTCTGATTCCACCGCGATAATGCTAAATCAATCGGCGGTAAAACTAATGCGTTTAAAAGACCCGTTGGGCACTATTGTATATTGGCAGGGCGCAAAGCGTACCGTTGTTGGGGTAGTGCAGGATTTTATATGGGGGAGGGCATCTGAACCTGTTAGCCCGGTCATTATAGGCTACATGAAGGGCTGGGCAGGGGCGGCCAGCCTGCGCCTCAATAAAAACGTATCCGTATCTGACGCGCTTGCAAAACTGCAAACCGTTTACAAAAAATACAACGCCGAGTACCCGTTCGAATACAAATTTGTAGATGAGCTGTACAGCGAAAAATTCAGTAACGAACAACTGTTGGGTACGCTCACCAACTCTTTCACTGTACTGGCTATCGTTATATCCTGCCTCGGCTTGTTTGGTCTTGCTTCGTTCTCTGCCGAGCAGCGCCGCAAGGAAATTGGCATCCGTAAGGTGTTGGGTGCATCCATCGCCAACCTGTGGCTTAATTTATCAAAGGAATTTATGGTTTTGGTAACCATAGCCTTTCTTATCGGCTCGGCATTTAGTGTTTACATTATGAGCCAATGGCTGCAGAATTATACGTTCCGCACCAACATAAGCATTTGGGTTTTCGCGGCGACGATAACTATCAGCTTGGCAGTAACGCTTATAACAGTAAGCTGGCAGGCCGTTAAAGCGGCCATAACCAACCCGGTGAAGAATTTAAGAAGCGAATAAAATAGTCATTGGGGTATTAAGTCATTTTGTACAGACGCCCAATGACGCGAAGCAAAATGACACAATGACTAAAAAACTATGATAAAGAACTATTTCAAAATCGCCTTAAGGGGCTTCCGGAGGCATAAGCTGTTTACCTTCATTAATTAGGCGCATCTGTAGCACAGATAGTAACTTTATTGTCTACCGAATTGATCTGGCTAATTGTTTTGGCTTTTGTAGTGGTAACCCCGATAGCCTATTACGCCATGCATAAGTGGATGGAGGATTTCGCCGACCGTACCGCCATCAGCTGGTGGATCTTCGCGCTTAGTGGTGGTGGAATGATTACTACAGCCTTGTTTACGCTCAGCTTCCAAACCGTAAAAGCGGCTGTTGCCAACCCGGTGAGGAGTTTGAGGTCGGAATAGTTTATTGGTTCATTGGTGGATGGTTGATGAAACATCACCGAATATTCATGAACCAACAAAAGTTAACGAATGTTAAAAGCTTAGGAATTAATAGCCATAGTGCAGATATTGCACTTATTACCTAAAGCCTATGATAAAGAGTTACTTAAAAATAGCATGGCGCAGCATTGCAAATAATAAAACTTCCTCGCTAATCAACATCGGGGGGCTTGCCGTTGGTATGGCAGTGAGTTTTATGTTGTTGCTGTACGTTTATAACGAATATAGTTTCGATAAATTCCACACCAACAGCGACAGGCTGTACCAGGTTTTTAAAAATCAGCCGGCCAATGGCGAAATAAAAACCAAACCTTTAACCCAGCAGTTACTCGCCGAAACGCTCAAAAAAGATTTCCCGGAGGTAGAGCAGGTGGCGCGTATCAACGAATCGAGAGACGCGTTGATAACCTTTAACGATAAAGGGATCAAGGTAAACACCGTAGCCGCAGACCCGGCTTTGCTCGATCTGTTTACCTTTCGTTTTATTTGGGGCGATAAGCGTACCGCGCTCGCCGACCCAACGGGCATCATATTAAGTGAGTCGAGCGCGCGTGCCATCTTCGGCAAACACAACCCGGTGGGTGAGATGGTTAAGTTTGATAACCAGTTCCCGATGAAGGTGAGCGCTGTTATCGACGATCATCCGCAAAATTCGAGCTTTACTTTTAAGGCGATCATGCCCTGGGCCGCTTTTTTAAACCAAATGCCATGGCTAAAAGGTGAGGGCTGGGATAATTACGCCTATTTCACTTACGTACTATTAAAACCTGGTGCATCACCGGAGTCCGTTAATACAAAGATCAGGAACCTGGTCGGTCAGCATTTCCCGGCCGATAAGGCGGTAAAGTTATTTATGTACCCATTTACCAAACTGCATTTATATGGCGAGTTTAAAAATGGCATAAACACAGGCGGCAGTATAGAGTACGTGCGGTTATTTCTGTTTCTTGCTATTGGGATCCTGTTGATAGCCTGTACTAATTTCATGAACCTTTCAACCGCCAGATCAGAGAAGCGTGCAAAAGAGGTGGGCATCCGTAAAGCCATCGGGGCAAGGCGCGGCGCACTGATTAAGCATTTTATGGGCGAATCGCTTCTGTTGGCTTTTATTGCTTTCCTGATTTCCTTAGCGTTGATGATGATATTACTTCCCGTATTCCGGAATATCATCAACATTAATTTAAGCCTGCCTTATGCTAACCCTCTGGCCTGGATAATTGCCCTGGCAGTTACCGTATTTACCGGATTGGTTGCAGGCAGCTACCCGGCGCTTTTTCTTTCATCGTTTAACCCGGTTAAGGTACTTAAAGGGCAGATGGTCAGCACCCGGACGGCCATCAGGCCAAGACAAATATTGGTAGTAACGCAGTTTACCTTTGCCACCTGCTTAATTATCTTTAGCATTTTTGTTTACCGGCAAATAGAGTTTATAAAAGACAGGCCCGTTGGCTATAACCGCAATGGCATGGTTGAAATAATGGCCGACGGCAGGATGTACGATCAGTTCGACCTTTTTCGCCGCGACGCGCTGGATGCCGGGGCAATTACCGATGCCGCGCTGATATCCGAGTCGATTACCGGGGTAACCAGCGCTACCTGGAAAAATACCTGGCCGGGACAATTGCCGGGCGAAAGCAATATCCCGATTGATTGCGTAGCCGCCACCTATCATTTTGTTGATACCTACCAGCTGCAAATAACCGAAGGACGCGATTTCGTTTCCGACAGACCATCCGATTCTACGGCGGTTATTCTCAACGAGGCGGCCGTAAAACTGATGCGCTTAAAAGGACCCGTAGGGCAGCAAATTACCTGGATGAATACAAAGCGTACTGTTATTGGCGTAGTGAAGAATTTTGTATTGGCATCGCCATACGAACCTGTAAAACCCGTTATCATTGGCTTTATGAAAGGCTGGGCAGCCAGTATAGGGCTGCGGCTGAACCCAAATACCTCCGTATCCGGAAACCTCGCGGTGTTACAAAGTATCTACAAGAAATATAACCCCACTTACCCTTTCGAATACAAATTTATTGACGAAAGCTTTAACGCCAAATTTCGCAACGAAAAGCTTTTGGGCACTATGGCCATATTGTTCACCTGTTTAGCAATTTTGTTATCGGCTCTGGGCTTATTCGGGCTTGCCGCGTTCTCTGCCGAGCGCAGGCGTAAGGAGATCAGCATCCGCAAAGTATTGGGAGCAGGTACCGGTGCGCTTTGGTTAAAACTCTCGCAGGAATTTGTGGTGCTGGTGGGGCTATCGTTTGTTATTGGCTCACTTATCAGCTGGTATAATATCAGCAGGTGGCTCTCTCAATATACCTACCACACCACAATCAGTATTTGGGTATTTGTGGCTACGCTGGTGTTGAGCATGGTTATTTGCCTGGCGGCGGTGAGCTGGCAGGCGGTAAAGGCCGCGCTGGTAAACCCGGTTAAGAATTTGAGAAGCGAGTAAGCCTCAGTTCATAGATGATGGTTCAGAGATCATGGTTCATCGTTCATAGCCGGATGGGGTTGGTGATTTAGAGCAAATTCATAGCGTTAAGGATAGGAGCGCATACCGGCCTGTGACTAAGGCTGTGTGCGCGTATGAGCGCATAGTCTGGGCCGAAGGCAACGCACAATTAGTTCATAGTTCATAGCCGAATGGAATTGCAGGTAGTCACTGCCCTCATCAACTAACTATGGTTATGAATTATCAGCTTCCGGCTCCAAACCATCAACTATGAACCATCATCCATGAACTCCTGGCTATGAACCATCAACTATCATCTATGAACTAATTTCCCTATTTTCGCACAATGAATTTTTCGTCGAAACTGCTGGAGGATGCCGTTGCGGAGTTTGCTAAATTACCGGGTGTTGGCCAAAAAACTGCCCTGCGTTTGGTGTTGCATCTGCTCAACCGTGATAAAGAGGAGGTAGCACGTTTCAGTACCTCGGTTAGCCGCCTGCGCAACGAAATTCAGTTTTGCAGCACCTGCCATAATATTTCGGACAGCACTATATGCGAAATCTGCGCTTCCCATAAACGCGATCGCTCTTTAGTATGCGTGGTGGAAGATACACGCGACGTAATGGCCATTGAGAACACCAACCAGTATAATGGCGTATACCACGTGCTCGGTGGCTTAATATCGCCAATGGATGGTATAGGCCCGTCCGATCTGCAGGTGGATACACTGGTGGAAAGGTTAAAAGAAGCGGGGGTTAAAGAAATAATTTTTGCCCTTAGCGCTACTATGGAAGGCGATACTACTATTTTTTACCTGCACAAGCGTTTAAAACAATTTAATATAAATATCTCTACCATTGCCCGTGGCATAGCTTTTGGTGGTGAATTAGAGTACGTAGACGAGATTACTTTAGGACGATCTATCGTGACCCGGGTTCCGTACGAAAATTCATTATCCTGATAGCTTATGAAACTCTCTGTTATTGTAGTTAATTACAATATGTGCGCTTTATTGAAGGCTTCGCTTAGCTCTTTAATTAAAGCTTGTAAGCATATTGATTATGAATTGATTGTGGTTGACGATGCCTCTACAGACCGCTCAGTAAAAATGCTGGAGCAGGAGTTCTCAACAGCCAATATCATCCACAACGAAAAGCAACTCGGTACCGCCAAAAGCCGTAACCTCGCCACTACACAAGCAAGCGGACAGTATATTTTACTGGTCAATGCGGATACAATTACCGCCAGCAACGCGCTGGATGGCACTTTGGCGTTTATGGAAGAGCACACCGACGCTGGTGGACTTAGCGTACGAATGCTAACCCCACAAGGACGTTTCCTGCATGTATCGCGCAGGGGCTTTAATAAGGCATGGGAAAACTTCTTTAAACTTACCGGCCTTGCCAAACACTTTGTAAAATCGAGGTTATATAAGCACGAGAACAATAACTGGGTAGATGAATTTGAAACCGCCGAAGTTGATGTGATAAACGGCGCATTTATGCTGCTTCGTAGATCGGTATTGAACGAGGTGGGCGAGCTTGATGAGCGCATGGCCATGTTTGGGCACGATATCGACTTATCGTACCGCATCCGCCTTGCGGGATATAAAAATTACTACTACCCCAAAACCTATATTCTTAACTACAGGGAACACCTGGGCTCAAAATTTACGTGGACTTACATCAGGCACTTTTATGGTGCTATGATTATATTCGCTGCCAAATATATGTTCCGTATGCCGGAGATCAAGATGCCGGACGTGCCGCAGATATTTGCCCCGAAATATGAACTTGAAAAATAAGGTAATTGTTATCACCGGTGCCTCTTCCGGCATCGGTAAAGCCCTCGCCATAGAATTTGCCAATCGCGGCGCCAACCTTGTTTTAGGTGCAAGGCAGTACGTTGGTTTATGCACCATCGCCCAAAATATAGAAACCCACCAAAAAGTTAAGGCTGTTGCCGTACAGTGCGATGTTACCGTTGAACAGGACTGCGCCATGCTGATCAAGCAAGCCGTGCTAACCTTCGGCAGGGTAGATGTACTCATCAATAACGCCGGCATTTCCATGCGTGCATTACTTAAAGATGTAGACCTACAAGTTTTAAAAAGCCTGATGGACGTCAACTTTTGGGGAACGGTTTACTGCACCAAATACGCCCTGCCCGAGATCACCAAAACAAAAGGCAGCATTGTGGGCGTATCCTCCATAGCCGGCTATAAGGGGCTGCCTGGGCGTGCGGGTTATTCTGCCAGCAAATATGCAATGAACGGCTTTTTAGATGCCCTGCGGGTAGAAAACCTGAAAATCGGCGTACACGTAATGGTAGCCTGTCCGGGCTTCACGGCATCTAACATCCGCAACACCGCGCTCGATAAAAGCGGCAAAGAACAAGGCGAAAGCACACTCGAAGAAAACAAAATGATGACATCCGAAGAGGTGGCCAGCATTATAGCCAATGGCGTAGAGAACCGCAGCCGCACCCTCATCATGACCACGCAAGGCAAACTCACCGTATTTCTCAGCAAATTCTTCCCCGCGTTTTTAGATACACAGGTGTATAAAGTATTTGCAAAGGAGCGGAATTCGTTGCTTCGTTAGTTGATGGATGATGTTTTATAGTTGATGGATGATAGTTCATAGATGATGGCTCATAGTTAATGGCAGGAGTTGGACTTCCTTTATCGTTTTGTATTGAACAAAACCCACCCTGTCATCCCGAACGAGCGGCGTGGGATTGAGTGCAGGGGTGAGGAGGGAACTTATTCGCCCTGCTTGTAGACTAATTGCCCAATATCATTATTTAAGAACAATCAATGCGCCGTAGGTGCAAAAGGTCGGTAGAATAAACATATACATGTCTTTGGTGTGCCGTCAGGTACACTACATCGGAAGTTTCGTAACCTAACGGCACGATAAAATATTTCTTGCTGACATACCCTGCCGACCTTAAACCCCGATGGGGTTTTAAAAATAATGACACTGGGTTAATTGCTCGTTCACATGCAAAGTTTGGATGCATGGCGTATAAGATTTCTCACGGTCGCCTTTCACACAACGCCAGCCATACCTCGGTTCGAAATGACAACCAGAGCGTACTTTATCATCCAGCCCAATGGCCAATATGCAAGTACCAATGAACCACTGAACTATTGAACCACTGAACCAAACTCACTTATCTTGCTCATATCCAACACAATTCTGCCATCCTCATCCCGTTCAAACATCGGCACAAATTTAGCATCCCATACCATATCAGCATAGGTATAGGAGGTACGGGAGTGTACGGTTTGAGAGAAGGTGTCGTCAAAGGCTTTTAGCAATACCGAGAACGACGCTTGTGTGCGTTCCAGTTCATCGGGCGTAATTTCGGCAAGGGGGCTGTTCTCATCCAGCGGGTGTACAATCGTCCAGTTGAGGGTGAGGATACTTACGTTAGAGCGCTCCAGTTCCAGCGGGAAGAAACGGCGTGTGGCCTTTCCGTTCACTATTTCGTTATAGGAGAAAATGACCTCGATACCAAGGTCTATCAAAACGTTCCTCCGCAGGTTGGAGATCCTGAACATCAGCCCCTTGCCGCTTTCCTGGTAGGGACTTACCAACAGGTTATTGCTATAAACAATTTTAGCCGATGGCTTAGAAAAACGCCCGTAAAGCAAACCCGTTGCCAGCGCGAATGCCAGCAAACCCATCATGGATTCGATGGCGGCGACGCTGTTTGCTACCACGCCTTTTGGGCTGATATGCCCGTAACCTACAGTAGATATGGTTTGTGCCGAGAAGAAAAAGGCATCTAAAAAGCGTTCGTAAATGGTATTACCGGTTGCACCATCCAGGCTATCCATGCCAATCGAAACATAAATAGCTGCAAAAAACAGGTTGGCAAACAGGTAACCACTGAGTACGATGAGCCAGAACTTGCCCCAGCTCATTTTAATAAGGGTATGGTAATTATCAGCTGTATTAAAAAATGCCAATCCTTTACGCCGCACATTTACCGAACCATCCTTATTAATAAGCGGCTGGCTTTTGATAACCGGCTGTGGGCCAAAACCAAGGTCGTTCTCAGGATTTATCTTTTGTTCGCGTATGGCCATTTGTTTTAATTAACGATTGAATGAATAAGGATTTTGAACTGCAATGTGTTCGACGGTAATTCAACGACTAACATTAAAAGTGCGTGGATAGATCTATAAGCAATTTTACAGAAATTCCTTTACATTTAAGGGCATCCCGACCTTTGTGAGCTTATATTTGGTGTTTCACAAAAGTATTTCATGTTGTTTTTTTATTTTACGATAAATTATATATATTATTGATAATAAACTATATACAAATATTATCTAAAAAACAGGGGTGTTCCAAAGTGTTTCACTAAAAACTGTAAAATACTGATAATCAATATGGTTTTAAAAATAGGTGTTCCACATTTAAAAGTGGAACACCTAAGCCGACAGCTCAATAAAATTTAAACGCATTTGCTTTTGTAAAAACATCATTCCGCTTGTTTTTAGTGAAAAGTATTTCCATATTTGCCTTAACAAATGAAAACAGTAGCATTAAACAACAATTGGTGTTGGCTTAACGAAAATTCGTAAGGCAGCCTCATTTTTTGTTTTTTACAGATATACAGAAGGGTTGCCGCAAGGTAGCCCTTTTTTTATGCCCTAACATGAAACAGATACTTAACCATCTTTTTGAACACAAAACCTTTAGCCGCGAGCAATCAAAAGAAATTTTGAAAAACATCGCTTTGGGTAAATATAATAACTCGCAAATGGCAGCCTTTATGACGGCCTATTGCATGCGTAGTATTACCGTGAACGAACTGGAAGGTTTCCGCGACGCCATGCTGGAACTTTGCCTGCCTATAGATCTGGAAACCGGCGAACTCATAGACCTTTGCGGCACCGGCGGCGATGGTAAAGACACGTTTAATATTTCTACACTCGCTTCATTTGTAGTGGCAGGGGCAGGGTATAAGGTGGCCAAACACGGTAACTACGGCGTTTCCTCTGGCTGTGGTTCATCCAACGTAATGGAGCATCTGGGCTATGTGTTCACCAACAATACCGATGCCCTAAAACGCAGCATTGATAAAGCAAACATCTGCTTCTTGCACGCGCCTTTGTTCCACCCAGCCATGAAAACCGTTGCGCCTATCCGCCGCGAGCTGGGCGTGAAAACCTTTTTTAATATGCTTGGCCCATTAGTAAACCCGGCTAAACCCGGCAACCAGCTGGTAGGTGTGTTTAATTTGGAGCTGGCGAGAGTTTATGCTTACCTGTACCAAAAATCGGGCATCAAATACACCATCCTCAACGCTTTGGACGGCTATGATGAGATCTCGCTTACCTGCGATTTTAAAACCTTTTCTGCCGAAGGCGAAAAGATGAACACGATAGAAAGCCTTGGCTTTGCCAAACTGAATGAGAACGAAATAACCGGCGGGCATACCGTAAGCGATTCTGCGGATATATTTATGCAGGTGCTTAACGGCGAAGCTACCAAGGCGCAGAGCAATGTGGTGTTGACCAATGCAGCTATGGCCATTAAAACCATGTCGCCCGGCAAAACATTTGCAGATAGTTTTTACGAGGCCGAGGAATCGCTCGTAAGCAAAAAGGCGCTGCAGAGCTTTAAAACTTTGATTGCCAGCTAATATGAAGATAAAAGTTTGCGGTTTAAAACACCCGGATAATATCGAAGCTGTAGCGGCACTATCGCCCGATTATATGGGCTTTATCTGCTACAGCAGGTCGCCGCGCTTTATTGGGGAGCTTGATGAAGATATTTTGGCAAAGCTGCCAGATCATATCCTGAAAACAGGAGTGTTCGTAAATGCCTCGGTAGAACGCATCAACAAAACCATGAATAAATATGGTTTCGAGGCCATTCAGCTGCACGGTGCCGAAACACCGGATAACTGCGCCATGTTCCGAAGCAAGGTAATCGTCATCAAAGCTTTTGGTGTAGATGAGGATTTTGATTTTACCCGCTTGGAAAATTACGCTAATAAAGTAGATTATCTCCTGTTCGATACCAAAACGGTTGCCCATGGCGGCTCAGGCAAAACCTTCAACTGGGAAGTGCTGAACAGATACACGGGCGATGTGCCGTTCTTTTTATCGGGTGGCTTAAGCCTGGAGAATTTGGCAGAAGTGAGCAGCATTAAACACCCTATGCTGTATGGTGTTGATCTGAACAGCAGGTTTGAATCGGCGCCGGCTGTAAAAGATGTAAATAAGCTTAAAGAAGCATTTAATATTATAAAAACATTCAATAACAAATGAAGTACGGAGTTAACGAACAGGGTTATTACGGAGATTTTGGCGGGGCGTATATACCCGAAATGCTTTACCCTAACGTAGAGGAACTGCGCCAGGAGTACGTGAAGATAATGAACGACCCGAGCTTTATAGCTGAGTTTGAACAGCTGCTGCGCGATTACGTGGGCCGCCCTTCGCCTTTATACCATGCCAAGCGCTATTCGGAAAAATACGGAGCAAACATTTTCTTCAAACGCGAAGATCTTAACCACACCGGTTCGCATAAAATAAATAACGCCATAGGGCAGATCCTGTTGGCAGAACGCCTCGGCAAAAAACGCATCATCGCCGAAACCGGCGCCGGGCAGCATGGTGTGGCTACGGCTACCGTTTGCGCCCTAAAAGGCATCGAATGCGTGATTTACATGGGCGAAATAGACATGGCGCGCCAGGCACCAAACGTATCGCGTATGAAGATGCTGGGCGCCAGGGTGGTACCGGCAACATCGGGCAGTAAAACCCTGAAGGATGCCACCAACGAGGCCCTGCGCGACTGGATAGGCAACCCGGTGGATACCCATTACATCATCGGCTCGGTGGTTGGTCCTTATCCTTACCCGGATATGGTGGCCAAGTTTCAGTCCATCATTTCCCTCGAAGCAAAAAAACAACTGCTGGAGCAAACCGGCAATGAGTTGCCGCAATATGTAATGGCCTGCGTAGGCGGTGGCAGCAATGCCATGGGTATGTTCTACCATTTTCTGGATGATGAGGATGTAAAATTAGTAGCCGTTGAAGCGGCGGGCAAAGGTGTGGAGAGCGGTCACTCGGCCGCAACCACTTTTCTTGGACGCGAAGGCATTTTACACGGTAGCCGCACCATATTGATGCAAACTGCTGATGGGCAGGTGGAAGAACCGTATTCCATATCTGCAGGGTTGGATTATCCCGGCATAGGCCCGCAGCACGCGCATTTGTACAAAATAAACCGCGCCAAATACGTAAGCATCACCGATGATGAGGCGTTGCAGGCTGGCTTGCTTTGCTCACAGATGGAAGGCATCATCCCGGCTATTGAAACCGCCCATGCACTTGCTTACTTGGAGAAAATGGTGTTTGATAAAAACGATAACGTGGTGATCTGCCTGTCGGGAAGAGGTGATAAGGATTTGGATACGTATATTAAGTATTTTGGTTATTAGTGAGTGGTTTTGAACTTCTCAACCATTCACTGTTCTCCGCTCACCAACTTCCAACCACTCACCATTCTCTACTTACCACTCACTAACTTACTGTATCATAACCGAACACACACTGTTACGCTTGCGAACATTACGGGCAATTCGGTCAAATATTAAAATATTAATAATCAGTAACTTAAAAAACTGGTATAGCTTTTAACTACAATAAGGCAAAATCGGTTTGTATGTTAAAAAATTATTTCAAGATCGCCTGGCGCAACATCCTACGCCATAAAGGTTATTCCATCATAAATATTTCTGGCCTTAGCGTGGGCATTGCTGCCTGTCTGCTCATATTTGTTATCCTGCAGTTCGAGCTGAGCTTCAATACCAGTTTTACCAATTACAAGAACTTGTATCATGTGGTTACCCAGCAAATGGGCGAAGATGGTACCTCTTATAATCCCGGCGTATCCGTACCGGCGCTTGATGCCTTGCGGATCGACTTTCCGCAGGTAAAGTTTGCCGCCTTAAACTCCAGTTACGGCAGCCAGCTAACCGTGCCAGGTAACGACCCAAACAACGCCGTAAACGATAAAAAATTCAGCGAAGAAGTTGGCGTATTTTTTATGGAACCGCAGTTCTTTGATATTTTCCATTCGGAATGGTTGGCAGGAGATAAAAGCGCTTTGAAACAGCCGAACATGGTGGTAATATCTAAAAGCACAGCGATCAAGTACTTTGGCGATTGGAAACAAGCCATGGGCAAAACGCTAAAAATGGATAACGTGTTAACTTTACGCGTTGCCGGTATTATTGGCGACGCGCCAGATAATACCGATTTCCCGCTAAAGGTGATGGTCTCCTACACCACCTGGAAAGAACATCCTAAAGATTATAATTACTCTAATGAATGGGGCTCGTTAAGCAGCAACCACCAGATATTTGCCGAACTACCACAGAATATGACGGCTGGCAATATGGATAAGCAGTTGGTACGCTTCACAGCTAAATTCGCGGAGGATAAAACCAAAGTAACCCGTGCCCATTTTTTACAGCCATTAAGTATTATGCACTTTGATACCCGTTTCGGTAATACGATTGGCGATCACAGCACCAGCATGGCAACCCTGCGTATATTGGGTCTTATAGCGGTTTTGATCATCGTTATGGCATCCATCAACTTTATTAACCTGTCTACCGCGCAATCGGTAAGCAGGTCCAAAGAGGTGGGTATTCGCAAGGTATTAGGCAGCACCCGGCAGCAACTTATATTACAGGTTATTGGCGAAACAACCATTATCGTGTTAGTTTCGGTGGCAATTGCAGTCGCAATAGCAGAACTGGCTCTGCCATACCTCAAAAATATCGCCACCGTGCCGGATAATATCGGCTTGTTTAACGCCGGAACAATTCTGTTTTTGGCATTGACAACCATTGCGGTTATTATACTTTCCGGCATCTACCCGGCATTCGTCGTATCGGGCTTTAAGCCAATACTGGCCATCAAAAACAAAATTACAGCCGCTTCCGTTGGCGGCATCCCACTGCGCAGGGCATTGGTTGTCGGCCAATTCGTTATCGCGCAATTATTGATCATCGGCACTTTAGTTGCCGTAAAACAAATGAACTATGTAAATGATGCCGACCTCGGATTCAACAAAAGCGCTGTATTGATACTACCGGGCTATACCGACAGTATCAGCTTGGGCAAAATGCAAACATTTAAACAGCAACTATTGCAAAATCCGCAGGTAAAATCGGTGAGCTTTACTTCGGATGCACCATCATCTGATAACAACTGGGGATCCAACTTCTATTATAACAACGACACTAAGGGCGCTACCTTTGCTACCTTCCTTAAGTTTGGTGATGCCGACTATTTCAAAACTTTCGGATTTAAATTCGCGGCAGGCAAAGGTTATGACCCTGCCGATACTACCCGCCAGGTGGTGGTTAACGAGACGCTGATACACAAGCTTGGTGTAAAAAAGGCAGAAGACGCCATTGGCAAAACTTTAAAATTTGGCGGGGCTAAAAGCTGGGCAACCATCACCGGCGTGGTTAAAGATTTTAAAACCAATTCACTGCGCGATGCCGTTAAACCGATAACTATAGCGCCGCGCAAGCAGTTCGAATCCCTGGCTGCGGTGAAGATCCAAACAGGCAACCTTTCTAACACCGTTGCTACTATTAAAGCCCTGTGGGAGCAAACCTATCCCGAATACGCTTACAACGGTTATTTCCTGGATGAGAACATCGCTAAGTTTTATGAACAGGAAAACAAACTGGCGCTGGTTTACAAGATCTTCGCGGGTATCGCCATCTTTATTTCCTGCCTTGGCTTATACGGCTTGGTTTCGTACATGGCGGTTCAGCGCACCAAAGAAGTCGGCGTTCGCAAAGTATTAGGTGCATCGGTCGCCAATATTGTTTTTATGTTTTCCAAAGAGTTCTTACTGCTGATAGGTATCGCATTTGTAATTGCCATGCCATTGGCCTGGTACCTTATGTCGCAATGGCTACAGAACTTTGCTTACCGCATACCACTAACGGCGGGCGTATTTATAATTGCAATAGTAGGCTCGATGGGTATAGCATGGCTTACCGTAAGCTACAAAGCCGTAAAAGCCGCGCTGGTAAACCCGGTGAAGAGCTTGAAGAGTGAATAGTGTTCATAGCTAATAGTTCGTGGTTCATAGCAAAAGGAAACTACACAGTTACCATGAACTATCATCCATGAACTATGAACTAAAATAAATCTGTGTAATAAATGTATAAAAACTATTTTAAGATCGCCTGGCGCAATCTGTGGAAGAATAAAGTTTCCTCGGTTATCAATATCGTAGGCCTTGCCGTGGGTATGGCTGCCTGTATTGTTATACTGCTATTTGTATCGTACGAGAAAAGCTTCGACAGTTTTCATGGCGAAAATATTGTAAGGCTGAATGAGGTACAAAAATGGCCCGGGTTAGCCGCACCTCAAAAGGTAGCCTTGTCTATGTTTCCGATGGCACCTGCTATTAAGGCAGAGTTTCCTGAAGTGAAGGATTACACCCGTATAAAATGGGACGATAAATATCAGTTCACCTACAACGAGAAAAGAATATTTGTGCCCGAGGTTTTTGCCGTTGACCCTTCTTTTTTTAAGATATTTAATTTTAAGGTAATAAAAGGCGATGCACTTGCGGCGATAACCAAACCAAACAGCATTGCCATTACCGAGGAAACTGCCGAAAAACTTTTTGGTAAGGAGGATCCCATCGGCAAAATAATAAACCATTACGGCGGCGATACGCTGAAGTTTACCGTAACAGCCGTGATGGCCAATGTGCCCAAAAACTCCCAGCTACAATTTGATGCCTTGTACTCCTTGCCGGGCATTCACCAAAAATGGATGGATAACTGGGGCAGCAACTGGTTAAATACCTACTTTAAAATGTCGCCCGGTGCCGATTTGAAAGCCTTTGAAGCTAAGATGCCGGGTTTCTTAAAAAAACACCTCAGTGGCGATGGCTGGAAATATTATGAACTATTTTACCTCCCGCTGAAAGACGTGCATGCCGGTTCTACAGACATCGGGCTGGATTACCTCAACTTTCAAAAGTTCGACCAGAAATCAACCAACCTATTCGCCATCATTGCTATTATAGTGCTCGTTATTGCCTGCGTAAACTTCATGAACCTTTCTACAGCACGCTCTGCTGATAGGGCTAAAGAGGTGGGCATACGTAAATCTATAGGTGCAAGCAGGCCGCAACTGGCTTTGCAGTTCCTGGGCGAAACCATTTTGTTATCCTTACTGGCGCTGGTATTTGCTATTATATTGGTAGAGCTTGCTTTACCCTACGTAAATAACCTCAGCCTTCGTGGCATTTCGCTGCCCGTTTTCTGCAAGCCATTATTTATGCCGCTTATTTTGTTGGGGACTATTGTGGTGGGTCTTATTTCGGGTATTTATCCCGCTTTGTTCCTGTCCTCCTTTAAGCCGGTTAAGGTTTTAAAGGGATCGGTAGAAACCGGCAAGAACAAAGGGGCTTTGCGCAACGTGTTGGTGGTTGGCCAGTTTACCAGTGCTGTATTCCTGATGATAGCCACCGTATTTGTGGTGAAGCAGCTTAAATTTATGCAGGCTAAAGACCCTGGCTTTACCCGCGAGCAAATGGTTACCATTCCGTTGGATAGAATTTCGGGCAAAGGCTACCAGCTGTTTAAGCAGCAACTATTAAACAATACGCTTGTTGCAGGTGTAACTGCTTCGCAGGATCAATTGGGCAGCCATTTAGACCAAAATGGTGTTACGTTTCAGTATAAAAATTCTCCAAAGAAGGATTTGGCGGCCACGCAGCTTATTGTTGATAACGATTACCTCAACGTTTATAACATCAAATTGTCGCAAGGGAAAAACTTTTCTACAGAAAAGTCTCAAAACGGCCGTGAATACATTGTGAATGAAGCCATGGCCGACGAACTCTTAAAAGATCATCCGGGGGCCACACGCGCTTCGTTGATAGGGCAACGCTTCGGCTTCGATTCGCTTGGCGTAATTACGGGTGTGTCCAAAAACTTTAATTTTAATTCGATGCATTATAAGGTAGAAAACCTATTCCTCGTCAATCAAAGTGAATGGGGTTTCCGCACGGTTTCGGTAAAAATAAATGCGGGCAAATCAAAAGAGGCCATTGAATTCATCAAAGCTACCTGGAAGCAAATTAACCCCGACCATCCGTTTGAATACCAATTTTTGGACGACCATTTTGCGGAGGTTTACCGTGCCGACAACCAGGTGAGCAAAATTGTGGGGATACTGGCCGGTTTGGCTATTTTGATATCCTGCCTTGGCTTATTCGGCTTGGCATCCTTCTCTGCCGAAAAACGGATTAAGGAAATAGGGGTGCGCAAAGTTCTGGGCGCATCGGTACAAAATATCGTGCTGTTATTATCAGGCCACTTTATAAAATTAGTGGTGATCTCAAACCTCATAGCCTGGCCGCTTGCATGGTACGCGATGAATTTGTGGTTGAAAGATTTTGCCTACCATATCAGCATCACCTGGGGCACTTTTGTATTCGTAGCGTTGCTGTCGGTAGTGATTGCCCTGCTAACCATCAGTTTTCAATCGGTAAAAGCAGCCATAGCAAATCCGGTGAAGAGTTTGAGGAGTGAATAAAAGAGATTTCGGATTTCGAATGTTCGATTTCGGATTTAGTATTTAGAATTTAGAATTTACAGCATAATGATAAAAAACTATTTAAAAACAGCATGGCGTAATTTGTTGCAAAACAAGGTAACGTCGTTTATAAGTATAGCCGGTTTGGCAGTGGGTATCTGCTGCTTTTTGCTATTGGCAACTTACCTCATCAACGAGCTTCGGTATGATCGTTTCCACCAGAAGGCGGATAGAATTGTGCGTATCATCCAAAACCACAAATCGCCGGATTACAAGGAGGTGAACACCATAGCGGTAACACCAACAGCGCCGGTGCCGGTTTTTAAACAACAATTGTCGGAAGTGGAAGACGGCGTACGCATTATTGATTATTCGGACATGCGCCCCGCCATCGTTCAGTTTGGCGATAAGCTTTTTAAAGAAAAGAACGTGCTAATGGCCGATGAATCATTCTTTAAGATCTTCAGCTTTAAGTTCATAGCAGGCAATGCGGGTTCTGCCTTGGGCAACTCATCATCTATCGTGATCACGTCCTCTACAGCCAATAAATATTTTGGTACCGATAACCCTATAGGCAAAATTTTAAAGGTAGATGGTGCCAACAACATGATGGTTGCCGGGGTAGTAGAAGATGTACCCGAGTACTCGCAGATAAAGTTTGACATGGTAGGCAGCTACGCCATGATGCCGCGTTCGCTCACCCGCAAATGGGATTCTGCCAACGACTACTCGTACCTGCTGCTAAAACCCGGTGCCGACAGGGTTGCAGCCGAGAAAAAAATAAACGCCCATCTTAATGACTTATTTAAAAACGATTTGAGTGCCGGCGAAAAAATATGGTATAACCTGGAGCCGCTTACCTCCATACACCTGTACTCTACGGCCGGTGGTTTAGAACCTTCGGGCAATATCAAATACGTTTACATTTTGAGCATTGTGGCCGTTATACTGCTGGTATTGGCTTGCGTAAACTTCCTTAACCTGGTAACCGCCCGCTCGGCAGAACGTTCTAAAGAGATAGGCGTACGCAAGGTAATGGGCGCACAGCGTAAACAACTATTCTTCCAGTTTATTACCGAGGCGGGTATCATCACACTCGTATCGCTCATAGCAGGCGTAGTTTTCGCAACCTTTTGCTTCCCGGCTTTTAGCGATTTTAGCGGGCAGGCGCTCAATTTTAAAACATGGAATATTACATGGCTGGTCACAGCAGTACTTGGCCTGTTCTTTATAGTAACGTTATTAGCCGGAACTTACCCATCCTTGTATTTATCGGCATTTAAGCCGGTGGTGATACTTAAAACAAAATCAACCGGTGCGGCAGGCGGTAATACGCTGCGAAAATCGCTGGTGGTTTTCCAGTTCATTGTTTCGGTGTTTTTTATTATCAGTACGCTGGTAGCCGGCAGTCAGCTAAGGTACATGCAAAACCTAAATACCGGGATGGACCGCTCGCAGGTGATGGTGCTTGATATTGGCGGCATGCCTTTTAATAACCTGGAGCCCTTTAAAAATGCGATAGCGCAAAACCCCGGCATTACGGGTACAACGGCCTCCTACAACTCGCCGGTAAACGTGCGCGGCGGTTATTCCATTAACAGCGCCGACGGTAAAAACTCCGATTTTAACCTGCCCGTAACCGCAACACCAATTGAACGCTCCTTTATCAAAACCATGGGCATGACGCTTGTTGCCGGCCGCGACCTTGACCTTGGTGATGAGCAGCAGGTGCGTAAAGACAGCCTGCGCCAATACAGTTTTATTTTAAATGAAACCGCTATTGCCGCCATGGGCTGGAAACCGGAGCAAGCAATAGGTAAGCATATCGGGCTTAACGGCCGCACGGGCACTATTAAAGCCGTGGCAAAGGATTTTAATTTTTCATCCTTACACCAAAAGATAGAGCCGTTGGTGGTGTTCCCGGAGTATGATTGGTTTGGCAAGCTGCTGGTAAAAACCAACGGCAAAAATACCGCGGGCACCATCGCAGCTATGGAGGCGCAGTGGCATAAGTTTTACCCTAACTCGCCATTCGAGTACCATTTCCTCGACCAGGAGTTTGAAGAAATGTTTAAAACAGACCAGCGTACCGGCTCAATTCTGCAAGCCTTCACCATGGTTACCATATTTATATCCTGCCTGGGCTTATTCGGCTTAGCGGTGTTCAGCACCCGTCAGCGTGTTAAAGAGATAGGCATCCGCAAGGTTTTGGGTGCAAATGTGATGAGCATTGTAGGCCTTATCTCGTCCGATTTCCTCAAGTTGGTACTCATAGCAGTTGTCATATCATCACCGCTGGCCTGGTACGCTATGAGCGCCTGGCTACAGGATTTCGCCTTCCGCATAGATATCCAGTGGTATGTGTTTCTACTGGCAGGAGGGATGGCCATCCTAATTGCCTTTATCACCGTTGGCTACCAGTCCTTCAAAGCCGCACTCAGCAACCCGGTGAAGAGCTTGCGGAGCGAGTAGAGGCGAGAGCCAAGAGATAAGAATCAAGAGACAAGATAAAAGACTGTAAGAAGCGGGAGTCAGGCATTAATTTGTTCTGGCTCTTGTCTTTTGTAACAAAGTTGTCATTCACGTAATTTTGTCTTGTCTCTTGATTCTTGGCTCTTGCCCTCCGACAGTGTATCATTACCGAACGCCCTGCTGTACAGAAGCGTACAGTATTACAATTAAATTTAATTATAAATTACTGATAATTAGCAATTTATAACTTTGGTATGTTATTGATACTTTAATGCCAAAATCAAATTAAGAAATTGCAACCAGTAAACAATTATCCATTAATCTTAAACAGTTAAAATGTTATCACTACAGCATATTTCGAAGTATTACCAGGTTGGCGGCAACAAAAATTTCGTTATCAACGATATCAGCCTTGATGTGGATGAGGGTGAGTTTGTATCTATCATGGGCCCATCAGGTTCGGGTAAATCTACCTTGCTCAATATCATCGGCATGTTGGACGATCCATCAACCGGCTACCATTACTTTGTAGATCAGCCCGTTCACCAGATGAAAGAAAAGCAGCGCTCTGCTTTATATAAACAATACATCGGCTTCGTTTTCCAGGCATACCATTTAATAGATGAGTTAACCGTTTACGAAAACATCGAAACCCCGCTGATCTATCAGGATGTAAAAGGCAGCGAACGCAAAGCCATGGTTGCAGACATGCTCGATCGTTTTAACATCGTTGGTAAAAAGGACCTTTTCCCGGCACAACTATCTGGTGGGCAGCAGCAACTGGTGGGTATAGCCCGCGCGCTGATAGCCAAACCAAAACTACTTTTGGCCGATGAGCCTACCGGTAACCTCAACTCCAAACAAGGCGAAGAGATCATGGAGCTGTTTCGTAAATTAAACAAAGAAGATGGCGTTACCATCATCCAGGTAACGCACTCGGAAAAAAACGCGGAGTATGGTTCGCGTATTATTAACCTATTGGATGGAAGGGTAGAATCTTCAAAAAAATTCTGAACTATAACACAAAATGCGATACTATAAATACTTACTTTTTAGCTTAGCCCTAACTATTCCGGCACTGGCACACAGCCAAACGGCCGATACTACGCTTAACCTGCAGCAGTGCATCGATATTGCCATCAAAAACAACCTGGATGTAAAAAAGAGCGAACTGTTGCTGCAAACCGCCAAGGTGAATTCTAACCAGGCAAAAGAATTCCTTTTGCCGGCCATCAGCGGCCAGGTAGATCACAGCATCAGCAGCGGCCGCGGTATCGATCCATCTACCAATACGTATGTGAACCAGTCGTTCAAATCGGGTAACTATAACCTAAACGGCGATCTTACTTTGTTTAGCGGTTTACAAAACCTGAATAACATCAAGCAAACTTCATTAGCCTATCAGGCCGGTAAAATGGATTTTCAGCAGGCTAAAGACCAGGTTACCATTAGCGTTATCACTGCCTATTTATTGGTGCTGAATAATACCGAACTGCTTAACCAGGTACGAAATCAGTTAGATGTGTCGAAAAAGCAGGTGGAACGTTTAAACATATTGGAGAAAGAAGGCGCTAACAAACAACCATCTGATCTGTACGACCTTAAAGGCACCTATGGCGACAATCAATTGAACGTAGTGAACACCGTGGCAACCCTAAAAGGTTCTAAACTGAGTTTATTGCAGATCCTGAACATCCCTTACAAGGAAAATATTACCCTTGCACCCATCAATGCCGAAGACCTGGCTAAACAAACATCAAACTCGTCCGATCAGGTGTATGATATCGCTTTAAACCAGCTTGCTTATGTAAAGGCGGCTACCTTAAGACGCCAAAGCGCGGAAAAAGGCGTGAGCGTTGCAAAGGGCGGGCTATTCCCAACCGTATCGTTGTTCGGGGGCTTATCCACCAACATCTCCAGCTCGGGACAAATTGCCGGGCAGGATGTAAGTTATGCTGATCAGTTTAAAAACAATCGCGGTACAAATGTAGGTATCAGTTTAAGGGTGCCGATACTGGGCTATTTCCAAAAACGTAACAAAGTAGCTTTAGCGAAGATAGATCTGCAGAACAATATTTATGTAGAACAAACCACCAAAGTGCAGCTAAGGCAAAACGTTGAGCAGGCATATTTAAACATGACCTCGGCCTACGAAAAGTATAATGTATTGGTAGAACAGGTGGCGGCCTACACCGAATCCTTCCGTACGGCGGAGATCCGCTTTAATGCCGGTGTACTTACCTCAGTAGATTTTGTGGTAGCCAAAAACAACCTCGACAGAACAAAACTGAACATGATCAATGCCAGGTACTCGGTTTATATTTATAACAAAATTTTAGATTATTACCAGGGAAAATTATCATTATAATAAAATTTGCATCTTATTAGATTATTATATTACATTTATCGCAGAATTAACACGGTATCCGGCCCGCCATTTTCAACGGCGCGCCGGATATTTCCATTAAAGCCCATCCTGTTCCTTCTGAGCAATTTTTAACAACACAAAAGCTTATTTTTGTTGTTAACACTAAAAAATTATACCCTTATGAAAAAGTCACTACTCGTATTATCCATATTTTTAACAACTGCGTTTGCAGCGCAGGCCCAAGTATTACCAAGCGTGCAGTTTGGCGTGAAGGGAGGCGTGAACTTAACAAGTCTTTCATCAGGCAGCAGCTCGTTAAGCAGCGATAATCGCGCCGGTTACCTTGGTGGTGTTTGGGCACGTTTCGGTGCATTGGGGTTTAACTTCCAACCAGAAATTTATCTAACCAGCAAAAATGTTAACATCAACAACAGCAATAATTCCACCTCGAACCGTGCAAAATTCACCAGTATTGATGTCCCCTTATTGTTAGGTGTAAAAGTTGGTGCACTGGGTTTTGGCGGGAGGTTTTATGGTGGCCCGTTGCTATCGTTCGCAATAAATAAAAACAGTGGTTTTGGTACCGCCTTGGGAGATGCAAGTCGCCTGGACTACAAAAGCTCTAACTTTGCCATACAGGTTGGTGCCGGTGTAGATATACAAAAGATATCGATTGATTTGCGTTACGAGGCGGGGTTAACCCAACAAACTTATTTTGATAACTCAAATACGTACAAAACACGGGTAAGCCTGTTTAATTTGAGCCTTGGTTATAGGTTATTCTAATACTAACAAACCACTAATAAAAAAACGGGTCTGTGCATTGCACAGACCCGTTTTTGGTAAAATAGTATAACTGTTACAGGTATAAATGGCAATATAGTATTACAAGTGTTTGAATGCCAGCATTACCTTTAGCTGATATAAATCTTGCAAAATGTATTGTAAAAAAATAAGCACTGTGTTAATAGTGGCGATATGTATTTGCCTGCAACTGCATGTTAAAGCGCAGGCACAGGTGCAAAATGCTAAAAATATTATCCGCTTAAACCAGGTAGGTTTTTACCCCGGGGCAAGTAAAGTGGCCATAATTGCAGTTCAGCAAAGCGGTAAATTCTATATTCGCTCGCTTAATAATAAAACCGTTTTTACGGGCGACTTAAAAATGTCGACCCAAGCTGCGTTCTCTGGTAAATTTACCTCCATAGCCGATTTTTCATCATTTAAAAAGCCGGGGAAATATGTAGTTAATTTGCCGGGACTCGGCGACTCATATCCTTTCGAAATTAGTACTAATGCGCTTAAGCCGGTTGCCGATGGTACTATAAAAGCATTTTATTACCAAAGGGCCTCTATCCCGCTGGAGGAAAAGTATGCCGGCAAATGGCATAGAGCAGCAGGGCATCCGGATGATAAAGTGCTGATCCACCCTTCCGCAGCTACCGAAAGGCGACCGGAGGGGACAATGATCTCTTCGCCGCGCGGCTGGTACGATGCCGGCGATTACAACAAATATATTGTTAACAGCGGGATCTCTACGGCGACGCTCCTTTCCCTATATGAAGATTTCCCGGAGTATATGAAAACAGTTAAGCTAAATATCCCCGAAAGCAATAACCGGTTGCCCGATGTGCTGGACGAAGTATTGTGGAATCTTCGCTGGATGCTCACCATGCAGGACCCTAACGACGGTGGAGTATATCATAAATTGACCAATCCGCGTTTCGATGCGATGATAATGCCGGATAAAGCCGACTCTGCCAGGTATGTGGTGCAAAAAAGCACCGCAGCCGCGCTGGATTTTGCCGCGGTAATGGCACAGGCATCACGGGTCTTTAAAAAATCCCCGCAGGCTTTGCCCGGTTTGGCAGACTCCTGTATAAAAGCATCGGAATACGCCTGGCAATGGGCGACTAAAAATCCTGCCGTATTGTACAACCAGGATGCTATGAACAGGCAGTTTAAACCGGCCGTTGTAACCGGCACTTATGGCGACAGGAGCGTGGCGGACGAATTCTTTTGGGCTGCAGCCGAACTATATGTAAGCACCGGAAAAGCGGAGTACCAGGATAAGATCAGCTTAAATAAAAATGAAAAAGTGCAGGTGCCAACATGGTCTAATGTAAAGCTGTTAGGATATTACACCCTTGCGCAAAACGCGGGTATAACGAGGGCTGATAAGCCCCAAATAAAGGAGGCGAAAGAATGGCTTTTATATGCGGCTGATAAATTTATAGCCGGTGCAGACAGCAACGCCTATCAAACGGTAATGACGAAATCTAAAACCAACTTTAACTGGGGCAGCAACAGCAATGCTGCCAACCAGGGCATGTTGCTGATAAAAGCGTACAAATTATCGGGCAAGAAAATTTACCTCGAGAACGCTCTGGCCAACCTCGATTATATTTTGGGCCGCAACGGAACCGGTTACAGTTATGTTACCGGTTTTGGCAGTAAGCTGGTGATGCACCCGCACCATCGCCCATCGGTAGCTGATGGGGTAGAGGATCCAATTCCGGGTCTACTTTCCGGCGGGCCCAATCCGGGTATGCAGGATAAGATCCAGGTGCCCTCAATTTTCCCGGATGAGGCGTTTATAGATGACGACCGGTCCTACGCCACCAACGAAATTGCCATCAACTGGAATGCGCCGGTAGCCTATCTGGCTAATGCGATAGAGGCTTTACAAAAAGAACTTTTTAATACCCAAACTAAATATCATAACTAACAGCATGAAAAAACTACTTGTATCCGCTATAGGCCTTAGCCTTTTAAGCGGAACTTGCCTAATGGCGCAGCCAAAAAAAACTGCCGCCGCTAAAAGCAGTATCGACCAAAAAGTTGATGCCCTTATTGCAAAAATGACCCTGGAAGAAAAGGTTGGCCAAATGACGGAGGTAACCTCCGATGTGGTGTCTAAAACCAATTCGCCCAGCCACCAGATAGATGCCGAAAAACTAAAAGAAGCCATCATGAAATACCATGTGGGCTCCATTTTAAACGTTACCGGCACCGCTTACACCCGCCAGCATTGGTTTGATGTAATTACCGAAATACAGGGTGTCGCCGCTAAAGACCGCCTCAAGATCCCCGTTATATACGGAATAGATGCTATCCACGGCGTAACGTACACCACCGGCAGTACATTGTTTCCGCATGAGATTGCGCTCGCAGCAACTTTTAACCGCAGCATCGCGCATAATTTAGGCGAGATAACAGCTTATGAAACACGCGCAAGCTATATCCCCTGGAATTATTCGCCTGTATTGGATTTGGGCAAATCGGCTTTATGGCCACGTATATATGAAACTATGGGAGAGGACCCATACCTGATCAAAACGCTCGGTGCCGAAGTAATAAAAGGTTACCAGGGCAATGATATTGGCGATAAATACCACGTAGCCGCCTGTATGAAACATTACCTTGGGTACGGCTTCCCCATGAACGGGAAAGACCGCACGCCATCGTGGATACCGGACAGGTACATGCGCGAGTATTTCTTACCCCCATTTGCCGAAGCCGTAAAAGCTGGTGCCCGTACGCTCATGATCAACTCGGGCGAGATAAACGGGGTGCCTATCCACGCCAGCAAATATATGCTGACCGATGTTTTACGCGGTGAGCTTCACTTCGACGGTATAGCCGTAACCGACTGGAGGGATATACAATACTTAAACACCCGCCACCATGTGGCCGCCACCCAAAAAGACGCTGTAATGATTGCCGTTAATGCCGGCGTAGATATGAGCATGGTGCCTTATGATTATACCTTTTTTACCTACCTGGTAGAATTGGTTAAGGAGAAGAAAGTAACCATGGCGCGTGTAAACGAAGCCGTTCACCGGATATTAAAAGTGAAATATGAATTAGGATTGTTTGAACGCCCCGTGGGCAACCCGGATGATTACCCTAAGTTTGGTTCGGAAGAATTCAGGATGGCGAGTGTGCAGGCAGCTAACGAAGCTATTACGCTATTAAAGAATAACAACAACATCCTGCCGCTTAAGAAAGGCCTTAAAGTATTAGTTACCGGGCCAACCGCAAACACCATGCGGTCGTTAGATGGGGGATGGAGCTACACCTGGCAGGGCGATCAATCGGATAAATTTGCCGCTGATAAGAACACCATATTAGAAGCCATTCAACAGAAAATAGGTAAAGATAATGTAGCCTATCAACCCGGGGCGGCATTCGACAGTTTGCTGAACGTGAGCGAGACGGTAAAAGCTGCCAAAAACTCGGATGTAATTGTGTTATGCCTTGGCGAGTTATCTTATACCGAAAATGTAGGTAATATAGACGACCTTAACCTCCCCATTGCCCAAATACAACTGGCAACCGAATTGGCCAAAACCGGCAAACCGGTAATATTAGTATTGGCTGAAGGTAGGCCGAGAATTGTTACTGATGCCGACAAATTGTCAAACGCTACAGTAATGGCCTACTTACCAGGAAACGAAGGTGGCGATGCTATTGCAAGCGTATTATTTGGTGATGTAAACCCATCGGGCAAATTGCCAATTACTTATCCGCGTTACGCCAATGCATTGGTTAATTATAACCGCAAAAACCTGGAGAACGGCAATTCTGATGATAGCCACGGCTACAACCCGCTGTATGAATTTGGGCACGGCTTAAGCTACACTACATTTGCGTATGATAACCTGCACATCAGCAAACCAACGTTAAACGCTAATGAAACACTGACTAATACTGTAGATGTGAAAAACACCGGGCAGGTAGAAGGTAAAGAATCTGTTTTGCTGTTCATCAGCCAGTTGTACGCCAGTATAGCACCAGATACTAAACGGCTGCGTGCTTTCGATAAGATAAGCCTTAAACCCGGCGAAACCAAAACAGTTGCCTTTAAAATTACGGCGAAAGATCTGGCTTTTGTAAACGATGTAAGCAAAACAGTAACCGAAGCCGGCGAATTTAAAATACAGTTAGGCAGCCAAACCCAAAGCTTTAACTACGTATCAAACTTAGATCTGCCATCCAGAACAGGGAAATTGTAATCTGTACAATTGATAATTATGCTGAGGCGCGAGAGATCGCGCCTCTTTTCATTTATACTGATGTAAGAACCGTAATCAGGATGAATAGAAAAATAGAAAAGGTAGAAGCAAGCAGGTACATCAGCGAAACGCCAAACATTTTGCTCACCGTACGCCAGCGGCTCCGGTTATAAACCACTCTGAACGACCGGTAAACGTACCAAATGATGCCAACCGTAGTTAAAAACCCTACCCAGCCCATTACAGGTTCTTTCCAGCTGTGTGGAAGTATCATCTGCAACAGCAGCGTAAACGTAAGAAACAGAAATATAAAGCAATGCAGGTGTATGGCATAAATAATGTGCTCCACATAAAGTTTATGATTTCTCCAAAAAGCTAATTTCAATATCAGCGCAAAAAGAGGCAGTAGCACAAACATCATTTTAGGGGCGTTATGCTTTAAACCTTCGGTGAAAATTTCCTGGGCATTTTTCCCCTGGCTTTTCCAATCGTACTTCTTTTTTATAAAATACTTAGAGAACATGCCGTCGCGTTTACTCTCCGGCAGCTTACTTTGTAGTACTACGTATTCCTCGTAAGTTTTGGCACCTTTACCATCTTCGAGAAAGTTAAAATCGCCTTCGCTTTCGCCCGGCGTTGCAGCTTTAGCGCCTTTTGGTTTAGCAGCCTCAACAGCATTAGGGGTGGCCGTTTCAGTCGCGCCTGGCAAGTAAGTAGTCACTAAGCGTTTAGCCCTCTTTTTCTCATCGGCACTTAAACTGCCATCTTTGTCAATATCACCAAGTATGTTAGCTTTAACGGTGTCTTTCAATGCCTTACCGCTTTGTTTGCCCTTGTTTACGTGTACCATATTCTTTCCATTTTCGTGGAAGAAGAGCACGAAGAAAACCAAACTGATAAAAATATACATCTTCACCGGGTGCAGATATTGCATCCTTCGGCCGGCTAAATAGTCTACTGTAAGCTTGCCCGGTTTAGCAAAAAGCGGTTTCAGGGTATGAAAAAACTGGTAATCGAAATGGAAGTAATCGCTTACGGCGTGGTTGAGCATGTGCCCAAAGCTTTCCTTCATTTCCAGGTTTTCCTGCCCGCATTTGTGGCAAAAGTTTCCTTGTAATTCGGTTCTGCAGTTGAGGCAATCAGTTTCGTGCCGGTAATGCTTTTTCATAGCACTTTTTAATTGAGTAGATTAGGTATTGTATTGTAAACTTTATTTTTCGTCTTTTATTAAACTAAGCATGCTCTATAGCATGCTTCAACGCTGCGTTATGTTTGTATCTGAAAACAAACGGGAAGATGATAGCGATAACTAAGGCATAGCCCGCGAAGCTGAGCCATATGCCATGCCAATCTTTTTGGCCGTTTGGTAAAATAAAGTATTGCTGAATTAACCAACCGCTTACGTTACTGCCAAAAAAAGCGCCAAAACCATTGACCATCATCATAAACAAGCCCTGTGCGCTTCCGCGTATTTCGGGGGCAGCCTGCGTTTCAACAAACAGTGAACCCGATATATTAAAGAAATCGAACGCCATACCGTATACAATGCACGACAGGATAATCATCCAAAAGCCTTCTGCCGGATTGCCATAAGCGAATAGCCCGAAACGCAATACCCAAGCTATCATGCTGAATAACATTACGTATTTGATGCCGAACTTCCGCAGGAAAAAAGGTATAGCCAAAATAAACAAGGTTTCCGAAAATTGAGAGATCGACATGATGACCTCCGAGTGCGTCACTGCAATTGTGTCTTTATAAACGGGATTTTTGCTAAAATCACCGAGGAAAGTATCGCCATAAGCATTGGTGAGTTGTAAGGCGGCACCCAATAGCATCGAGAAAGCAAAAAATATAGCGAAGCGAGGACTTTTAAATAGTTTAAATGCATCCAGCCCCATCAGTTCTACCCAAGACTTTTTTTCATTTTTTGCCGCCATAGGAGGGCACTGTGGTAAAGTAAAGGCATACACACCCAACGTCAACGCAACGAAAGAAGCGATATAAAATTGATTTGCAGATTCCCCGTTATGCGTGAAGTTTATCGTCCATAGTGCTGCTATAAAACCTACAGTTCCCCACGTTCGGATAGGAGGGAATACCTTTACAACATCTTCGCCTGACTTTTTTAACGCCGAATAGGAGACCGATATGGACAACGACAAGGTTGGCATATAGAAAAACATGTTCAACAACATCACCCAAAAAAATGTTACGGGGTTGGTAACACGTGCGATGATAAAGAGCGTAAGTGCACCCAAAATGTGCAACAAACCGTATAATTTTTCGGCATTTATGTATTTATCGGAAATAATACCGGCAATTGTAGGGGAAAAGATCGAAGCTATCCCCATTGTAGAAAATATCGCTCCAAATTGAATATTGCTACCCAGGTTATTGGAAAACCAGTATTTACCTATCGAAATAAGCCAGGCCCCCCAGATAAAAAATTGCAAAAAATTCATCAGTATTAAGCGGAACTTAATATTCATATAGAACAGTTTAAATCAGTTATAGTAAAATTTAACACCAAAA
Organism: Mucilaginibacter sp.; assembly: GCF_039925265.1. Taxonomy (GTDB): domain Bacteria; phylum Bacteroidota; class Bacteroidia; order Sphingobacteriales; family Sphingobacteriaceae; genus Mucilaginibacter. Next base: position 51,883 of record NZ_JBDSZG010000034.1, on the reverse strand, counting down.
GCGAAAATTACTGAAATAAGGCGATATAGGAAAGCGGACTTGCATAGTTTATCCAAAATAATTGAAACGAATGGCCAAAAACCTTATCTTTAACCAACTTAAATTGCAAATTATGACAAAGTTTTTCACGCTCCTGCTGGCTTCAGCAATTCTTTCGCTAACGGCAGTTTCACAAACTAAAAATACCAACCAAATCGGCGTTAGTGCGGGTTTGAACTTTGCAACCGTTACCACCAGCGCTTACACCAACAGCGATTACAGAACGGGGTTTAACCTAGGTATATCGCTTGATCATTTTTTCTCGGAAAGCTGGAGTATTAAGGGTAAATTGGCTTACGACCAAAAAGGCTGGAAAGGTTATCTTGCAACTCCTACCGATCAATTTAATACTACTTATAATTTAGACTATTTAACTATCCCGGTTATGGCTAACTGGCACTTTGGCCGTACTAAAAATTGGTACCTTAATTTTGGCCCTTATGTTGGTATTTTATTGAATGCCAAAGAAACCAGCAACGGCAGCGATGTGAAAAATATTTTTAACACAACCGATGCCGGCCTTGACGTCGGCATCGGCATTAAATTCCCTATATCAGAAAAGGCAAAGTTCTTTATAGAAATTAATGGGCAAGGCGGTATTGCTGATATTGTGAAGGATAATACTTATTCAGCATTAAGGAATAGTGTAAGCAATTTGAATATTGGCTTAAATTTTTAAAGATCGGTTACCTATAATGGTAAGGGGGTGCCGATCCTGGGAATTCCCCTTTACCATTAATTAGGAAGCTTTGCGCTTATTGAGCTCGTCGCGAATCTTGGCAGCCTTCTCATAAGCTTCTTCGGAAAGAGCCTGCTGCAAGCGTGTTTTTAACTCATCATCACTTAGGGAAGTGAACGAACCCGAAGGCGTGGAAGGTGTTTTCTCTTCCGAGGTTTCGTTAATGTTTTCTAAATAAACAAAATCGTTGCCTTCTATCACAATACCCGCGGTAGAAAGGATGAACTCATAAGTATAAATAGGGCAATCGAATCGTACAGAAACGGCAATGGCATCTGAAGTGCGCGCATCAATCTCTACCGTTTTCTTTCCATCAAAACAAACCAGCTTGGAGTAAAATATGCCATCTACTAAATTATAGATGATAATTTCCTGCACGGTAATGTTAAACGCCTGGCCAAGGCTCTTGAACAGATCGTGAGTGAGAGGACGGCTCGGGGTCATTTTCTCTATCTCGATGGCAATGGCCTGCGCCTCGAAACTGCCAATGATGATAGGTAACCTGCGACGGCCGCTAACTTCGCCCAAAACCAGTGCGTACGCGCCGGACTGCGTTTGGCTGTAGGATAGGCCCACAATATCCAGCTTTATCTTTTTCATATCATTACCCATCACAACAAAATAGTTTTAAGCCGACGCTTTATATTCTTTAACCGCAGCAATTAATTTTGGCAATACCTCAAACGCGTCGCCAACAATACCGTAATCGGCCACTTTAAAAAATGGCGCTTCGGCATCCTTGTTGATAACGACAATAACCTTTGACGAACTTACACCGGCTAAATGCTGTATAGCACCCGAAATTCCTATTGCAATATACAAATTTGGACTGACAGCTATACCTGTTTGGCCAACATGTTCGCTATGCGGGCGCCAGCCGGCATCAGATACCGGTTTGGAGCAGGCAGTGGCAGCACCAAGCAGTTCGGCCAATTCTTCTACCATACCCCAGTTTTCGGGGCCTTTTAGGCCACGGCCACCAGATACTACTATTTCAGCATCTGGGAGGGAAACCTTATCGGTAGAACGCACAATATCTTTTATCAGCGCCTTAAAGTCCGATTCTTTGGTTTCCACCGCAAAATCTTCCACCTGGCCGGCAGCAGCGCTCTCTACAACTTTATAAGAGTTTGGCGTAAGTGCGATAACTTTATTAGCCGATGTTAGCTCTACGGTTGCAAATGCTTTGCCGGAGAAGGCTGTTTTCTTCACGGTGAATTTACCGCCTTCAATTACAGGTAAGGCAACAGCACCATCGGCAACACCAGCCTGTAATTTTACACCGATACGGGGAGCAAGGCCACGACCGCTAAACGAATTGGAAAGGACTACAATATCCGCGTCCCGTGCCTTTGCTGCTTCGGCAATTACAGAGGCATAGGCCTGGTTTACAAAATTCTTTAATTTATCGTTAGACACATTCAGGACCTTTTCGGCACCGTATTTACCTAAGGCAGCTAAATCACCGGCAGCAACATCGCCAATAGAAATGGCTACAAGATTGGTGCCCGCCTGGTCGGCTATTGCTTTGGCGTAACTTACAGCTTCGAATGTTGATTTTTTGAACTTGCCACCGGCATTTTCGGCATATATTAAAACTGACATATAAGATCGTTCTTCGTCTCGTAAAAATTGAATTGATTAAATAACCCTTGCCTGTGTGTGCAGCAACTCCACCAACTGGGCAGGGTCGCCGGCGTCAACCAGTTTCACCTGGCCGCGTGGGGCTGGAGTTTCATAACTGATTATTTCCGAAAAGGTTTTAACGTCCACGGCCTCAACCACGGTAAGCGGTTTGGTGCGCGCACTCATGATGCCGCGCATGTTGGGTATTTTAGGCTCGGCAACGCCTTCGGCCGTACCGGCAACAAATGGAAGCGGGATAGTTAAAACTTCCTTGCCACCTTCAATCTCGCGCTCTACTGTAGCGGTGGTGCCATCTACATCCAATTTTTTGATGATAGATACCGAGGGAAGATCAAGCAGTTCGCCCAGCATACCGGCTATTTTAGAGCCGTTATAATCTATCGATTCTTTACCCGTGAGGATTAGATCGAAAGGGTTGGCTTTAACATATTCCGCTATCTGGTAGGCTACGTACCAGGCATCGTGCGGTTTGGCGTTGATGCGTACGGCATCGGTAGCGCCAATGGCCAGCGCCTTGCGGATGGTAGCATCGGTACTGGTTTCGCCAACGTTGATAACGGTAACGCTGCCTTTGCCGCCGTCGGTTAATTCAATGGCACGCGCAAGGGCAATTTCATCCCAGGGGTTTAAGATGAACTGAACACCGTTTGTATTAAATTGGGTGTTGTTATCTGTAAAGGTTATTTTTGTAGTGGTATCCGGAACATTGCTGATACATACCAGTATTTTCATCATAATTGGTTTGTTTTACGGGTAGTTGTTGGTGATGCAAATTTAGTTAAAAAAGAGAGAGTTTAAAATGGAGATAAGCAGATTAGATAAGCTGTTGGCATTTATAGAGAACGAACCCAACGATGAATTTTTAAAATACGCGCTGGCCACAGAGTATCTGCGACTTAACGATACCGATAAAGCCCTGAGCTATTACGAGGACCTGGTGACTAACCACCCTAATTACACCGGGACTTACTACCATCTGGGCAAACTTTACGAAGCCCTTAACCGCAAGGACGATGCTATACGCACCTATGAAGTGGGTATGAAAATAACCAAAGAGAAACGCGATAACCATGCCTTTAGCGAGCTACAGGGTGTTTACATGGCTGCGAAAGGTTACGAAGAAGATGATGACGACGACTATTAACCGCTAAGCTTTGAGGCGCAGGGAGCTTTTATTCATCAGGGATGTTACCCTTTATACTTTCACCGCATTTGGCGGTCCACAGGCGCATATAGCGGTTTTGCTGCGCCAGTTTGTGCAGAAACGCGGATACATCACCGAAGCGGAATTGATGGAGCTGAACGCCCTCTCGCAAATAATGCCCGGCCCTTCATCAACCCAAACCCTGGTTGGTATTGCCTGGAAGGTAGGCGGGTTGCGTCTGGCCATTATTACTTTTTTGATTTGGATACTGCCATCCGCATCTATCATGTGCATGGCCGCTATCAGTTATAAAATGTTTGCCGATAAGGAGAAATTTACCGCTATACTGCGGTTTGTTCAACCCATGGCGGTAGGGATAGTAGGGTATGCCACCTACACCTTCGCTACAAAATTCCTGCGGACAAAAGTTACCATGATGCTCGCCGCAGCTTCGCTCGTAGCAACACTTATCTTGCAAAATCCTTATGCTTTCCCCTTACTGATACTGATGGGCGGCATTATATCCTCGGCACTGGAAACACAGCAGCAGGAGAATGAATTACGGGTAAAGCTATTCAGCAACGTGAACCCAAACAAGGTTGCCTATTTTATTGGGATACTCTTGTTTTTTGCCGCATTGGGTGCTATTGTAAGCCGCACCTCGCCGTTGAGTTTACCTATCCGCTTATTCGAGAACTTTTACCGTAACGGCATACTCATATTTGGTGGCGGGCAGGTATTGGTTCCGCTGATGTATACCGAGTTTGTGGAACTAAAGCACTATCTCACCAATTCGGAATTTTTGAGCGGATACGCCTTGCAGCAGGCCTTACCCGGGCCTACATTTTCGTTCACTTCCTTTGTGGGTGGTATTGCTATGGGCGATAAAGGCTATGGCATAGCCGGGCAGATAGTAGGCAGCGCAGTGGCGGTGATAGGCATTAACCTGCCGGGATTGATCCTCATCCTTTTTATCGTCCCTTTTTGGAACGATCTGAAGAAAATAACACGCATAAAAAATTCACTAAGCGGCATTAACGCCGTTGCAGTTGGCTTTATGGCAACGGCGTTTATTATGCTGATGAAACCATTTCACCTCAACCTGTTGGCTTATGGACTAATGGTAGTTACTTTTTTGTTGCTACAGTTTACCAGGATAAAAGCACCGGTGGTGATTGTGATAGGAGTGGCATTGGGGTTGATTATGTAGGTGCGCCCCCCTGAAGCAATAGCCTATCAGAAGACAGTGGTTATTAAAATTCTTTGCGGGTTCATAATAAAAGATTTGAAATTTATGGTGACACATTAATATGGAAAAATATGTTAACCCAATTTTTTTTAAATAATTGATTATTAGTTTATTGCTAAATAAATATTGAAATTATGTTAAGTTGTGTTAACCCTAAGTTAGGATGTTTGGTGGTTAGTGATGAAGGCAGAATTGAAGCGATTTATAGAAGGGCTTTCACAATCGAATAAGCTGTGTTAACGGGCTACATCCTTCCTAAGGGGGAGCCTTTGAAAATCTTAAACAGGAAACGCGATGCTTTTGGCATCGCGTTTCCTGTTTATTGCTGTATTAATTCGTTATAACATACTAATCAAAAGTTTCCCCGTCAGGGGGCCCGGAGGGGGGCTTAGGGCCTAAAACGGTGGCTCATCTTCCATATCGTCCATACGGGATGGGCGAATGATAAAGTTGCTTTGCTTCTCAAAATCCTGTGATGGGCCTAAACCTGCAAACGCGTTACCGCCGGCAGGAGGGAAGCCATCCATGTTGGTCTCCAGATCGGTAAACTTCACAAATTTACCAACGAATTTCAGCCTAACACGACCGGTTTCACCGTTACGGTGCTTGGCTATAATAACTTCGCCTACGCCTTGTGTTGGGTTGTTATCCTCATCCACATCCAGACCATAATACTCGGGGCGGTAAAGGAATAATACCATATCCGCATCCTGCTCAATAGAACCAGATTCACGCAAATCTGATAGCATTGGCCTTTTAGAACCACCGGGGCGGCTTTCAACCGCACGGCTTAACTGTGAAAGCGCAATTACGGGCACATTTAATTCCTTGGCTACCGTTTTCAGGGCACGGGAGATACTACCAATTTCCTGCTCACGGTTACCGCCACCACCTTTACCTTCTGCCTTGCCTTGCATTAATTGCAAGTAATCGATGATGATCAACTGGATATCGTGCTGCGATTTTAAACGGCGGCACTTAGCGCGGAACTCGAATATATTTAATGATGGGGTATCGTCAATAATTAACGGGGCTGCTTCTAAACGGCCAATTTTGGAGTGGATCTGCTGCCATTCCCATTCTTCTAAAGTACCCTTACGAATCTTTTCCTGTTCAATTTCGGTTTCGCCGGATATTAAACGGTTAACCAACTGAACGGAGGACATCTCAAGCGAGAACACAACAACGGGTTTGTTAAAGTCTACCGCCGCATTGCGTGCACAGGTAAGTACAAAGGCTGTTTTACCCATTGCAGGGCGGGCAGCGATAATTACCAGGTCGGATTTCTGCCAGCCGGAGGTCATGCGGTCAAGGTCGGTAAAGCCGGAAGGAACTCCCGTTAAGCCGTCCTTTTTATCCTTTAGTGCTTCAATATCTTTTAGCGCCTCATGCACAAGGTCGTCCATCATCCGCGAATCGCGTCGAAGGTTATTTTGCGCTATCTCAAAGAGGTTTTTTTCGGCTTTATCTAACAGGTCGAAAACATCGCTGGTATCTTCAAAAGCAGAATTGATAATATCAGAAGAGATACGGATCAATTCGCGCTGGATATATTTTTGAATGATAATACGCGAATGGTATTCTATGTTTGCGGCAGACGCTACGCGATTGGTTAGTTCCGTAACGTAATAGGCGCCGCCTATCATTTCCAGCTCGCCTTGCTTGCGTAGTTGAGCAACCACGGTAAGGATATCTACCGGTTCTGTTTTCTCAAACAATACCGCAATAGCATTGAATATTTTTTGGTGCCTGGTTTCATAAAAAACTTCAGGTTTTAAAACATCAATAACCGAAGAAAGGGCATCTTTCTCCAGCATCAGCGCACCAAGTACGGCTTCTTCTAAGTCGGTAGCCTGGGGCGGTAACTTGCCCGCGCCTGCGTAAGGGCTTGGGTTGGTTACACGGCTACGGCGGTCGGTATTGGTCTTATTATTAGCAGAATCGTTCTCGAAAATCATAACGAACAAAAATATACAAAATATGTTCGCACCTGTCTGTTTAAAGTTAACATAGTGTACAGTGTTGATAACTTAAACACAATCAGGACTATAAATTTCGGGGTTAGTAATTAACATCAAATGTTTAAAACGTGTTAATAACAACGTAAGTACCTCACGGTCATCGTATGTTAATAAAGTTTGTAAATGTTAGCCAATCCTGCACACTTTCGTCCATCAACTTGCCTTTGTGTGTAAAAACCAGTTTATATGGTTACTTTTGCGCCATATTCAATCCATAAAAATGACATATAATTCTAAGCCGGTACGGGAGGGGAACCAAATGGTTTTTGGCATACGGGCCGTAATTGAAGCGATACTCGCCGGAAAAGAAATTGAAGCACTATATACGCAACGCGGCTTAGGCGGTGGTTTGTTGAACGAATTGCGCGATGTGATGAACGAGTACCAGATAACCGCGCAGCAGGTGCCGGTAGAAAAGCTGAACCGTATTACCATGAAAAACCACCAGGGGGTTATCGCGTTCATATCGCCGATAACGTACCAAAAGGTAGAAAATATTGTTCAGGATGTTTTTGAAAGGGGGGAGGTGCCTTTGATATTAGTACTGGATAGCATTACCGATGTGCGCAATATGGGTGCTATCGCCCGTACCGCAGAATGCGCCGGCGTACATGCTATTGTTATCCCGGCAAAAGGCTCAGCGCAGATCAACCCCGATGCCATTAAAACATCCGCGGGAGCCCTATATAAGATCCCGGTTTGCCGCCACGATAACTTTATGCAAACCGTACGGTTTTTACAAGAATCGGGCTTACAACTGGTTTGCTGCACCGAAAAAACAAACGAGAACATCTACACGCCCGATTATACCGCACCAACGGCTATCATCATGGGGTCTGAAGAAGACGGCATCCGTAACGACATCATCCGCATATCCGACCACCTGGCCAAGATCCCGATGTTCGGCGAAATAGAATCGTTAAACGTATCGGTATCCACGGCGGTAATACTTTACGAGGCGATAAGGCAACGAACGCAAGCGGTGAGTTAGAACGAAGATATAAGAATCAAGAGACAAGAAAAAAAATAGAAAATAAAAAAGCCCGAATAAAATTATTCAGGCTTTCCTTTTTTGATAAGTCTTGGTTCTTGACTCTTATGTCTTGATTCTCTCTCTAAATATACTTCGTTCCAAATTTTCCTTTCACATCGGCAACTACTTGCTTTATGTTTTGCTCGTCTTCGCGCGGACATATCAGCAGCGTGTTATTGGCTTCTACCACAATAAAATCATGCAAGCCTTTTAGTATCACCAGCTTTTCGCCGGGTACGTTTACCATACAGTTGCTGCTGTCGTACATAATTACCTTGTCAGACGGGATAACAGCGTTGCCTACGTAGTCCTTTTCGGCCAATTGATATATTGATGCCCAGGTACCCAGGTCGCTCCAGCCAAATTCCGAAGGCAATACGTATACATTTGATGCTTTCTCCATAATACCGTAATCGATAGAGATATTGATGCAGCGCTGGTAAATTTTGTGCACAAAGGCCTTTTCTTCTTCGGTATTGTAAACAGACCGGGCTTCTGCAAATATTTCGTGCATCTCTGGCAGGTAGCTGTTAAAAGCATCTACAATAGCCTTTGCCGACCATACAAAGATCCCGGCGTTCCATAAAAAGTCGCCACTTTGTATAAAGGTTTTAGCAATATCAACGGTGGGTTTCTCTGTAAAAGTTTTTACTTTATGAAAATCATCGTTTATCACCTGGTCAGTGTATTGGATATAGCCATAGCCGGTATCCGGGCGTGATGGTTTAATACCCAGTGTAACCAGGCATTGTTTGTCGGTAGCGGTTTGTAACGATTTTTCTATTGCGGTAACAAAGGCAGCCTCATCAAGTATCAGGTGATCAGACGGAGCAACCACGATGGCCGCATCGGGGTTAATACTTTCTATTTTAAAACAACCGTAGGCCACGCAAGGCGCTGTATTACGCATAACCGGCTCAGTTAGTATCTGGTCATCTGCCATATCCGGCAACTGTTTTTTTACAAGTTGGGTGTAGCTTTCGTTAGTAACAACGTAAATATTCTCTTTTGGGCAAACCTTCAGGAAGCGATCGTAGGTGTTTTGGATCAGTGTTTTACCGGTACCCAGTATGTCGATAAATTGTTTAGGATGCGATGCTCTGCTAATTGGCCAAAAACGGCTGCCAATTCCGCCTGCCATTATGATGGCATAGTAGTTTTTATTCATGCTCTGTTTAAAGAATTTTTATTTGGTAAATGTTGGTTAAATGTGTGCATTAATTTGTAAATTTAGTATTAAATAAAACTAAATAGTTTCACACAAAAATTTCCTTCTTTTAAATGGTTAAATAAACAAATTGTTTTTAGAAGAATAATCATTTTTTTATAAAATTTTACATTAAATCCAGCGTTTATTTATAAATTTTTGTTATTTTGAACCATATTTTTAAAACGTATATAAGTACATAATGATAGAAGCTAAAAAATCGCTTTTTGATAACCTGCAGAATTTCTTCGGGTTTGATAACTTTAAGGGGGAGCAGGAAGCGATAATTACGAACATTTTAGCAGGTAACGATACATTTGTGATAATGCCCACCGGGGGCGGAAAATCCATGTGTTATCAGTTACCCGCACTCATGAGCGAGGGCACAGCGATTGTGATCTCTCCGCTCATCGCACTCATGAAAAACCAGGTAGACCAGTTAAGAGCCTTCGGAGGTTCGGACAGTATAGCTCATTTTTTAAATTCCTCACTAACTAAGGCAGATATTTTAAGGGTAAAGGACGATGTTTTAAGCGGTAAAACCAAGCTGCTTTACGTTGCACCCGAATCTTTGACCAAACAGGAGAATGTTGATTTTTTAAGATTGAACAAGGTATCGTTTGTTGCCGTGGATGAAGCGCACTGTATCTCCGAGTGGGGGCACGATTTCAGGCCCGAGTATCGCAAGATACGCCAGGTGATCAGCAATATTGGTGACGATATTCCAATTATAGCGCTAACCGCTACCGCAACGCCAAAAGTGCAGCAGGATATTCAAAAGAATCTGCAGATGAATAACGCTACGGTGTATAAATCGTCGTTTAACAGGTCGAACCTATTTTACGAGGTTAGGGCCAAGCGTACCGCCATAAAAGAAATTGTAAAGTTTGTAAAACAAAATCAGGGCAAATCGGGCATCATCTATTGCCTCAGCCGTAAAAAGGTAGAGGAAGTGGCTGAGGCACTTAGCCTTAACGGCGTAAAGGCGTTACCATACCATGCCGGTTTAGACCCTAAGGTACGTGCCGATACACAGGATAAATTCCTGATGGAGGATGTGGATGTTATTGTGGCAACCATAGCCTTTGGAATGGGCATTGATAAACCGGATGTACGTTACGTGATACACCACGACATGCCTAAAAGCATGGAAGGTTACTACCAGGAAACCGGCCGTGCCGGCCGTGATGGCGGCGAAGGCGTATGCGTGGCATTTTACTCGGGCAAGGACATTGATAAACTGCAGAAGTTTATGAAAGACAAGCCAGTTGCCGAACGCGAAATAGGTACACAGATCCTGAAAGAAGTAATAGACTATGCCGAATCTTCGGTTTGCCGCCGTAAGCAGTTGCTGCATTACTTTGGCGAAAACTTTAATGAAGCCGGTTGTAACTGCATGTGCGATAATTGCAGTGCACCAAAAACTCATTTTGATGGTGAGGCCCAGTTGCACAAAGCACTAAGCCTGATCAAACTCATTGGCGAGAAATTCGACGACTGCCACATCATCAATATTTTGATGGGTAAGGATGACGCGCAGGTAAAAAACTACGAGCACGATAAACTGGCTGATTATTTTGGCACTGGCATAGCTGATGGCGAAGTTCTTTGGAATTCGCTGATGCGCCAGGCATTGCTTAATAACTTCCTGTCTAAAGATATTGACCAGTACGGGTTGTTGCACCTTACAAAAACAGGCAACACCTTTATTGATAACCCGTACAGCATCCGTTTTATCCTGAACAGGGAAATGGGCCCAACGGATGAAGATGAGGCTGAAGATGGCCCTAAACAAGGCGGTGGTGCTTTGGATACCGAGTTGCTGCAGATGCTTAAGGATCTGCGTAAAAAGTTGGCTAAGCAAAAAGGATTGCCACCGTTTGTTATCTTCCAGGATCCATCCTTAGAGGAAATGTGTACACACTACCCGGTTAATACCGAGGAGATGAAGCAAATATCCGGCGTGGGAGCGGGCAAGGCCTTAAAATTCGGCAAGCCGTTCACCGATCTGATCCAAAAATATGTGGATGATAACGACATCGACCGACCGGTGGATATGGTGATCAAAAGCGCGGCCAATAAATCGGCACTTAAAGTGTTCATTATTCAAAATATCGACCGCCATTTGAATTTAGATGACATAGCAGCTTCTAAAGGCCTTACCTACGAGGAGATCTTGAAGGAAGTGGAGACTATAGTGAACTCGGGCACAAAACTTAATCTCAACTACTATATCGACGAGATAATTGATGAGGATAAGCAAGAGGAGGTTTATGACTACTTTAAAACTGCAGAAGTTGACTCTATAGATGATGCCTTGATAGACCTTGGCCCGGATGACTATACCCGCGAGGAAGTGCAGTTGATGAGGATCAAGTTCATGTCAGAAGTAGGGAATTAATTTAAGTTAAAAGTATAATGTAAAAAGTCCAAAGTAGGAGCTTCCGATAGCTTCAACTTTGGACTTTTTACATTATCATATTTCGGCGGAGCGGGGAACTCAAGTTAAACGTAGAAAGTAAAAAGTCCAAAGCAGCAGTTTTTAAAAACTTTCAACTTTTCACTTTCAACTCTATTTAGCTATGATCTTAAACTCGGTACGCCTGTTTTTAGCGCGGTTGTCATCAGAGGTGTTTGGCGCAATGGGCTCGGTTTTACCATAACCCTTGTACACCATGCGTGCCGGATTAATATTACTGGACGAAAGATATTGATATACCGATTTGGCACGATTCTCTGATAGCAACTGGTTGGCCTGGTCGTTCCCGATATCATCCGTGTAACCTGATATTTCTATGCGCACAGTTGGGTTTAAAGTTAAAAACTCAATAAGCTTTTGCAGCTCGGCTTTCGATTCACTTTTGATATCGAATTTATTGGTATCAAAAAATATATTTTTCAAAATCACTTTCCCGCCAACTTCAATAGGTGATAGCAGCACCGATATAGTGTAAGCCGTTTTTGGTGTATGACCGATAAGCGAGAAATTATCCGAATAGAAAAGATACCCTTGCCTTGAAATATTTAAACCGTAATTTTTGCCTGTTGCCAGTGTAGCTAAAAACTCACCCAGGTCTTCACTGCTGTAATCCTGGTATACCGGCATGTTTTTCTCCAGGTCTATGATCTCTATAATAGCTTCTAAGGGCTGCTTGGTTTTAATGTCTTTTATATCGCCCTTTACATAAGTTACAATATTGGGGCGCAAGTTTAGCGGAAGCTCAAAAGTGTATATATCATAGCCGCCAAAGCCTTTTAAATTGTCTGATGCAAAGAAAGCATACGCGCCATTAGCAGTAAGCGTAAGCCCGTTCTCATCACCGCTTGAGTTAATTGGCGAGCCCAGGTTAACGGGCTTCTGCCATTTGCCATCCTTAGCGAGGCGGCTTATAAACAAGTCCTTATTACCCATTCCCGGCCAGCCGTTGCTGCAAAAATAAAAGGTACTATCGTCCGGGTGGATAAATGGTGATTGCTCATCGTAAATGGTATTGATGCCGGGTCCCATATTCACAGGGTCGCCCCAGCCTTTATCCGTAAGGGTAGATTTCCATATATCATAGCCGCCGTAGCCGCCCTTGCGGTTACTTACAAAGTAAATAGTACGCCCATCGGCACTTATAGACGGCTGCGCTTCCCAACCCGGTGTATTCAGTGGCGAACTCAGGCTAAAGGGTTTGCCCCAGTCTTCACCTTTTTTCTGGGCAATGTAAATATCACAGCGGCCCTGGCCATCTGGCCTGTTACAGCCTGTAAAAAACAAGTATTTGCCATCCTGCGATATAGATTGTGCACCCTCGTTAAAAGTAGGTGTGTTGATAGCGTCACTCAGATATACAGATTTTTTCCATTTGCCGGCCAGCTTATCACTTTTATAAAAATCCTCGTTGTTATTTATCTTACGAGTGAATATCAAAGTAGATTCGTCTGCTGTGGCCACGGGCAGGTATTCATCAAATTGAGTGTTGATCTCCGGTCCCATGTTAATAGGGATAAAGGGTACGGGATGCTGCAACGCCTCGATGCTAAAATCACAATCGCGCAGCAACTTACGTGCGAAGGCTTCATTTGGGGCCGTAAGATTTGGGTAAGTAATGTACTTTTCTAGATGCTGCTTGGCGGGTACGTATTGCGCATCGGTTATTTCGGCCTCGCCAACCCTTAAATAAATAGCCCGGTTGTGTTCGGGCTCGAGGGCTATCACCTTTAGGTAATGTTCTATAGCGGCCTTATTTTGCCGTCTTAACCTCAGTACATCTGCCAGTAAGGCGTGGGCTTCAACAAACTTACTGTCATCGCTTATCGCTTTTTCCAGTTGCGCTATAGCGTCGTCATACAAATGCTCGTCGATACTTTCGCCGGCAAGCACATAATTTTTAATAGCACTTTTATCCGTAGTGGAATATCGACTTTGCTGGCCAAATACACATACAGGTAAAAACAATAAAACTAAAACAGAAAGGTAAATAATGCGCATCGGCGTACTGATACGTTAATCAATACGCTAAGTTACACATTTAAGGTATATTTAAATACTTATGCGTTTGCAGTGAAATTTCCCATTGTGGGTTATTCATCACATACTCTACAATAAGCGGAGCCATCTCTTTGTTTTTACTCCACTCGGGTTGCAGGTACAGCTTACAATCGGGTGCAACCAGCTTAGCGTTATGCTCAGCAAACTCAAAGTCAGATTTATTGAAGATGATCACCTTCAACTCATGCGCTTTATCGGCAACGTTTTGCATAGGTGCTTTAAACTTTTTGGGGGAGAGGCAGATCCAGTCCCAATCGCCAGAGAGCGGGTAAGCGCCGGATGTTTCTATGAAGGTTTTGATGCCCTCCCCGTGCAATTTACCGGTAAGGTAATCAAGGTTGTATATCAATGGTTCGCCGCCGGTTACTACCACCGCTTTTGAGGGGTGTACTTTAGCGTTGGCCACTATTGTATCTGCAGCAGTAAGCGGATGCAACTCGGCATCCCAGCTTTCTTTTACATCGCACCAATGGCAGCCTACATCGCAGCCACCAAGGCGTATAAAGTAAGCGGCTTTGCCGGTATTGTACCCTTCGCCTTGTATTGTATAAAACTCTTCCATTAAAGGAAGTAATGTGCCGTCGTCCGGAACCTGGTGTGCCATAATAAGGGTGCAAAGGTAAGTTTTTGTGGCGAAAGGTTAAAGCCAAAGGTAAAAGGTGATATTGAGGTGATGCGGATTTTAAAAATAAGAAACATAATTACTTATTACTCTTTCATATATGATAATTTGCAGGTAGCTTTATGCTGTTAACTTTACCCCGGCTAAACCATGAAGAAATTATACCTCCCGTTTATCTTCTTCTTTTTCTTGTGCTTAACATCGTGCGTAGATATTGAAGAGCGTTACGATTTTAAAGCTGACGGCGCCTGCAACGTGGTTTACGGCTTCGACATGAGTAAAGCAGTTTCCGTGTTAACGAACCTGATGACAGACTCCGTCCGCGAAACGCCACAGTTTAGTTTAGCCAAGGATACAACCTTAAATTTTTACAACGCCCTGCCGGATAGCATTGCAAATAAAATGAATGCAGAAGAAATAAAAATGGCGCAGGGTAGCGATCTTGCTATAAAAATGGACCTAAAAAATAACATTATGAAGGTGAGCATAAAACATGAGGCCAAAAACGCCGCCGATCTGCAATACTACCTGCAGCACCTGAGCAACATCTCTATGAACAGCGAACTGAGCCACGTAACCCAGAGCAAACAAGTAGGCGGTTTTGATGCGCAGCCCCTGATAACCGGCCAAAGCTATTACAACTACGAGATAACCCCGCATAAATTCTACAGGATAATAGATAAAGTAAAATTCGCCGCGTTTTTAAAAAAAGCAGGTGCCAAATTTGCCATGGCCAAAGCAATGCTGATAGATATGCCGTACAAGGTTGTACTTAACTTTGCCAAACCGGTTAAAAAGATAAATAACTCAAAGGCCCTGTTATCTGCAGACAGGAAACGCGTAACGCTGGTAACCAGTATGGATGAGGTGATGAAAAACCCGGCTTTAATGAATTTGAAGATAGATTTTTAGCCCGAGATGAAGTGGCACAAGGTAAATGGTGTTGAACCCAACGATAAACCATTTATAACAAAAGTTAAAGTAGCCGGTAAAAGTATTTGTTTGATAGGGTACGAGGGCAAGCTGTTTGCTTTAGGGTCGACCTGCCCACATGCCCGCGAAGACCTGAGCCGCGGCTGGTGTAAAGAGGGTAAACTGGTTTGCCCGGTGCATCGTTTTTCTTACGACCTGGAGACAGGCAAAGGCAGTCCCGGTCAAAATGATTATGTAGATAACTATCCCGTTAAAGTAAAAGGCGAGGAGATTTATGTGGGGATTATATCCTTTTGGGATAAGCTGTTAGGCAGGGGTTAACAAACAACCGGCTAACAAGCATAAAATCTCTATTGATAAACCTCTTTATTAGCCGAACTCAAAGTATTTTTCAGTAAACCAATAATGGTCATTAGACCAACGCCGCCTGGTACTGGGGTTATCCATGATGATTTTGGCGCTACATGTTCAAAATCAACATCGCCGAATAATTTATAGCCTGATTTTGTTACCGTTGAGGTTTCGCGGTTCATGCCAACGTCAACTACCACAACGCCGTCTTTCACCATATCGGCGGTGATAAAATTCTTTTTACCGATGGCTACGATCAGGATATCGGCATCAAGCGTAAACTTTTTAATATCAGGTGTTTTACTGTGGCAAATGGTAACCGTGCAATTACCCGGGTAGGCATTGCGGGCCATTAAAATACTCATAGGTGAGCCAACAATATTGCTGCGGCCAACCACAACGCAATGCTTACCTACGGTTTCTACACCGTATTCCTTCAACATCAGTGTGATACCATAAGGAGTAGCAGGGATAAATGAAGGCAGGTTACGCTGCATGCGCCCAAGGTTTACCGGATGGAAACCATCCACATCTTTGCGATGATCTATGCGTTCGGTTACTTTCTCAGGGTCGATATGTTTGGGGAGGGGAAGTTGTACAATGATGCCGTCGATATCACCGTCGGCATTTAATTCCGCTACTTTTGCAAGTAATTCTTCTTCGGTAACATCATCTTCGTAACGTACCAGGGTAGATTTAAAACCAACCTTCTCGCAGTTCTTCATCTTGCTGGCCACGTAGGTTTCGCTGCCACCATCGTGCCCAACCAAAACCGCCACCAAATGGGGCTTACGGCCGGTGCGCTCCAATATCTTAGCCGCTTCTTCGGCTATTTCTACCTTAAGTTTTTCTGATACGTATTTTCCGTCTAAAAGCTGCATGTTATAATTTTTTGAGCCAGGTTAATGGTAGCGGTGGCAATTCCAAATTAACCAATTCTACTTTTTTTATAATGTTAACAAATGGAATACGTCCTAATGTTAAACCGATTCCCTCATTCTTACTTATCCTTTGCAAAATAACATCAATTGTAATTTCCCGTTTGTTCAAAATAGAATGGACAAGGGCATCGGCTTCGAGTTTCGAAAATAAGTTAATGTAATATTTTGGTTTATTAAATTCGTATACTACCCATTCTCCATGAGCGAAATCGCCGAGATTAATCGCCTTTTTTACACCGGTTAACGTATAAAAGCTTATTTGAGAATATTCCATTTAGCATATTTTATTGATGATTACACCAACAAAGCGCGTGCGAACAAGAAACATCAGTCAGGAAATAACCGAAGTGGTCTTGGTTCTTGACTCTTGTTTCCTGATTCTATTAATTAATCTAATTTCAACACCGCCATAAACGCGCTTTGTGGTATCTCTACGTTACCAACCTGGCGCATGCGCTTTTTACCGGCTTTTTGTTTTTCCAGTAATTTACGCTTACGCGAAATATCACCACCGTAACATTTGGCCGTAACATCTTTACGCATGGCTTTAACCGTTTCGCGGGCTATAATTTTGGCACCGATTGATGCCTGGATAATAATTTCGAACTGCTGGCGTGGCAATAACTCCTTCAACTTTTCGCAGATCTTTTTACCAAAATCGTAAGAGTTGCCTCGGAATATCAATGAAGACAGTGCATCCACGGGCTCCGCATTTAGTTTAATATCTAAACGAACCAGGTCTGATCTGCGGTAACCTATCTGGTGGTAATCAAAAGAAGCGTAGCCCTTTGATATGGTCTTTAGCTTATCATAAAAGTCGAATACGATTTCGCCCATTGGCATCTCGAATGTAAGCTCAACCCTGTCGGATGTTAAGTACGACTGATTTTTGATAAACCCGCGTTTTTGAATACAAAGCGACATCACCGGGCCAACGAAATCAGATTTGGTAATGATCGTAGCCTTGATATATGGTTCCTCTACAAAGTCTATCTTACTTGGGTCGGGCAGATCTGAGGGATTGTTAACTATAATTGGCTCGTTGCGAGTAGTATATGCAATGTACGATACGTTGGGTACGGTAGTAATCACCGTCATATTAAACTCGCGCTCTAAACGCTCCTGGATGATCTCCATGTGAAGCATACCAAGGAAACCGCAGCGGAAACCAAAGCCTAAAGCCGCAGACGACTCCGGCTCGAAAACCAAAGAAGCGTCGTTCAATTGCAGCTTGGCCATCGATTCGCGCAGCTCTTCGTAATCATCCGTATCAACCGGGTAAATACCCGCAAATACCATTGGTTTTACTTCTTCAAAGCCTTGTATACCTCCTTCGCAGGGGCGGGCTATGGTAGTGATGGTATCCCCAACTTTTACCTCGCGCGATTCTTTGATACCCGAGATGATATAGCCTACATCACCTGTTTTTATAACATCTTTTGGTGCTTGTTTCAGTTTCAGCGTACCAACTTCTTCAGCAATGTACTGTTTTTCGGTAGCGAAGAATTTAACCTTATCACCTTTGCGGATCTCGCCGTTCACTACCTTAAAGTAAGCTACGATACCACGGAAAGAGTTGTAAACCGAATCGAAGATCAAAGCTTGCAAAGGTGCGTCCGGGTCGCCAACAGGGGCAGGGACACGCTCTATAATGGCGCGCAAAATATCAAATACGCCCATGCCGGTTTTACCCGATGCGGCTAAAATCTCTTCGCGTTTACAGCCGATGAGTTCAACTATCTGGTCTTTCACTTCCTCGGGCATAGCGCCGGGGAGGTCCATTTTATTCAACACCGGGATAATCTCCAGATCATTTTCCAGCGCTAAATACAGGTTGGATATGGTTTGCGCCTGGATACCCTGTGCGGCATCTACAATTAATAACGCACCTTCGCAGGCGGCTATCGAGCGCGAAACTTCGTAAGAAAAATCGACGTGACCGGGTGTATCTATCAGGTTAAGGACGTATTTCTGACCGTCGAGCTCATATTCCATTTGTATGGCGTGGCTCTTGATGGTGATACCGCGTTCGCGCTCCAGGTCCATATCATCAAGCAATTGTGCCTGCGATTCGCGCTGGGTAATAGTGCCGGTATACTCTAATAGCCTATCGGCAAGGGTGCTCTTACCGTGGTCGATATGTGCTATGATACAAAAATTGCGTATGTGCTTCATTCAGCCGCAAAAATAACTTTTTAGGCGGATAAATTGGCATAGTAAATATGGCTTTAACCATTTTACCAGGCACCATTATAAGATTTGGAATAAACAGGAGGTAAGATTAAAACAAAAATGGAAAAAGATGCTGTACCAAATGGTATTTTCCTTCACCCGAATGTGCCCTATTAATAGCGCGAAAGGGATAAGCCAAAACAGCGAAATAAAGCTTAGGTGTATGATGGAAAATAGGAAGGCCGATATGTAAATGGCTTGTCCCTTATCAGCCACTTTTAACAAAACATTTAATAAGTAACCTCTAAAGCCCAGCTCTTCAAACAACGCCGGGGTAACCGCCATAAAAAATATCAGCAGGAAATCGGCGTAATAACTTCCGCTGAATTCGGAATACAGTTCTTCCTCCCGGGAGAATATAGTAACGTTTAACCAGCCTACGCTATAATGAACCAGGAATGCACCAAGCATGGCTATACCACAGTACAAGCTTAGTTTTGAGATGGTAAAATTGGGCCATTGCAGTAATCTTTTGTTTTCCTGCCAATCCATAGCAAAAAATGCCACGGCAAGTGAGGCTATGCAAACCTCAAAAAACAACAACCACCCAAAAGATTGCAGATCGTCGATGAATTTACTTGCGCAACATACCAGCAAAAACAATACAAAGAAAATTGCGGCCTGCTGAAGTAAGCTCCAACGATCAACACGCTCCGGCTCAACTGCCGGCGATTGCCTCGCGCCACAACTATTGCAGTACTTACATGCCGCATCAATTATCACCTCGCATTGTATGCAGGTCTTTTTTTCTATGGCATCTACGGGTATTTCTTCGGTAAGCAATGCCTTAAGCTATGTTATTTTCTTTTTTGAAACTCTCCAGTTCAAGCGCCGATTTTATCCCTTTTATCAAATAGCCTATAATGATAATCTTAAATATAATACCCCTTACCAAGCTCATCGGGTCGGCGATAATAAACAGTATTTGCACAATAACATACAGGCTTAAGCCACAGATAATACATGCCAGTGGTTTTTTGCGGCTGTAGCCTCCAAGTACTAAAAATAAAATAGATAATATAAGTACCGGAAGCGTAACGCCGAGTACATCCTCTTCATCTTTATTGGTAAAGAAAATAAACAGGGCGTTCAGTAAAAATATACCCGAAAGGTAATAAAGGCTGTTACCCGCTTTTTTAATTTTGTCGTTATACTCCCCCAGGTCAAGATGCAATACCTCCTGGTTGGCGATAAAAGTTTTTTGTTCAAACTCGGTTCCTTTTACCGGGTAACCGCAGTTAGCACAAAAAGCATCGTCATTTAAAACATCGGTGTAGCAAGCATCACATTTGGCTGCAGGTTCTGGGGTTAGCGCAATAGAATTTTCCATTGTAATTAATCAGGTTTAAGATACCCTAATATAACGATAGAAATGGAATCCCGAAAATTCGTTGCGATAAATTTTTTATTGGCTTAAATATTAAAACGCCACCTGTAAAAACGATGGTGTCTCCGATATCTGGATCCTTACTTTGCCGTTTGTTACTTTCAGTTCGGTGTGTGTCATGGCATCGGCTCCCGGCTTAGGTTTATAAAACATTGCAGATGTGGCTTTGCCCAAATCAAGTGTATAGGTGCCTACACGTCCGCTTTGATCGGGAATGGTTAGCGCATAAATTATTTTGCCGCCGCTTTGATATTTATCTATCAGCGGGTTTTGGCAAACGGTGCATACATAGTTGTAGTTCCCCATCAATTTCCGGGTTTGTAAAATGTAATCACCTGCGGGGCGGCGTTTTGCAGCCTCTGCAAGGCCAGATGTAGCGTATTGTTCCTGCTTATTGGGGAAGGCATCAAACAACTGGTAAAAAAAGAGTCTTTTTACCCCATGGCGAATGTAAAGCAATGAACTCCGCAAAATCCAGTCGGCCTGGGTTTCCAGTGCTCTTTTGTTGCCGATGGCGGATGCCCGCTGGTAGCTGCCCTGGTTAATATCATAACCTGTTTCGGTTACCCAAACTTCCGGTTTGCCTGGCAAACTGTTGGCATATTTTACAAACCCGTCGGCAACGCTGCCTGCGTCTGACAACTCCGGGGCTACGCCCGTGGTAGCCTTTCTATGTGTAAATACACTACCATCGTTGGCATACAGGTGGTAATTGATGATATCGAAGCAAAGGTTAATACTGCCATCCGCCTTATAACCGCGATTCATTTTACACCACTCCACCATTCGTTTTACATATTCTACATCGGCGGTGGCAAGGCCCGTCATGACCACCTGCATACTTGGGTCGGCGGTTTTTACGCCGGCGTTTTTACCAAGGGTGCCTTTATGCCCGTCGTAAAAGGCGGACAGATTAGCGGCGTATTGTTCGGGTGTTTGTGTGGCTTTGTCGCCTTTCCACCAGCGGTCGTTCTCGTTGCCGCATTCGATGTATTTAATCAGGCCCATTCCAATTTTCAGTTCGTTTGGCTTTCCATTAGTAGGGCGGGTAACAACCTTTACCAGCGCAGGATTTACAGCTTTATTATAGCCATAGCGTGCTGCAAACTGGAACGCGGTGCGTGCCTGTACTACGTATGAGGCGGGTTTGCTCAGATCAGAACCGTAAGGTGCGGGTACATTTTCATCGTCGCGCTCGTCGGCAGGGTAGGTGTTCATCATCCAAACAGGCAGGTTTTTTAGGTTGGCAAGCACCAAAATACTATCTTGCTTGCAGCGCGTGTAGATCAGGTCGTAATTCCAGTTGCCGTTATAGGTGGGGTTGTAAGTATAATTGCCCTCGGTATTCTCCAGTTTGTTCCAGTTCATGTAATGCCGCATGGCGCTGAACGTTTTGATAAGCGCCATATTAGGCTCATAGATCTGCTGCCTCTCGTTTGGTGCTGCCGGGTTCTCTAAAAAGTTCCATTCGTAACTATTGATGCCAAACATGTTATTCAATGGCACCGTGTCTGTAAGAATATCATTATTACCAGTCAGTTTTATGGTATCGACCTCAGGAATTGCTTCAGCGGTGGGCGTTGAAGACTGCTTTTCCGGCCCCTGGTTGCACCGCGCCAATCCTAATACTATTATAAAAAGCGGGACGATAGTTTTGGCGAATGCAAGTATTTTCATACCGGTAGCGGATAGTAAATAAAGAAAATGATAAATTCAACATACAAAAAAGCCGCCCCGTTTTGTAAAGGAGCGGCTTTTTATAGTGGAATGTTTTAGAACAGCATTTCCGGTGGAGGGGTTACACCTTTTAAACGGATGTAAACGGTAGTTTGGCCGCGGTGGTGAGTTTGGTGCTCAAATGCTTTGGCTAATAGCATCCCGCGTGCGGCCTTCATGGTGCCGCGCATGGTAACTTCTTCCGTCATTTGGGCGTCGGTCATGCCTTTTATCGTCGCGATAGTGAAATCGTAGCTATCTAAAACAGCTTTTGTGGTGGCTTCTTTAGTTTGGGCTACAGTTTTCTCTACCGATACATCCTTGCCAAGCGGGCTATCTTTACCGCTTGCGGTGGTTATAAAGAAATAGTTAGCATCGGCAAGGTGCAGCATTTGCTGCGCGAAATTGCGCATCTCGGGAGTGGGTTTTAACGCGTAACCATCAGCGGGCATTGCATCCAGGTAGGCCTTGGTGTAAGCTTTGGCGCGGGTCCATTCGGCTATAGATTGCTCCCGGGTTATTTGCGCGAACGCAACTGTACAGGTAAATACGATTACCGTAAGTAAAAGTGATAATTTTTTCATAATGGTTTATTTTAGTGGTGCTAAGATACTTTTATTTGCGCAAAAGCGGCCCACTCAATGTGTTAAGGAATAATTATTTTATTCTGTAG
The DNA here is from genome assembly GCF_039925265.1 of Mucilaginibacter sp. Classification (GTDB taxonomy): domain Bacteria; phylum Bacteroidota; class Bacteroidia; order Sphingobacteriales; family Sphingobacteriaceae; genus Mucilaginibacter. The sequence continues at coordinate 29,412 of NZ_JBDSZG010000034.1, read as the reverse complement.
CCAGCCAGAGCCATTTGCCTATCGGCAGTATAAGGCGTTGCTTAAAAACAGTCTTAAAAAAATAAAATAATTTATGGAATTGGTATGAGTAATGCATCCTGTAGATGAACTTCAAAAAAGTTCAACCTAAACCATGTTGCAATACCAGTGAATTTCATTCGAAGGGATGGCCGTGCTGGAAAAGTACGGCCTACTTCGAGATCTCTATCTTCACTTTCTTACCCTTTATCTTTTCATTTTTCACCAGCGCTACCACCCGGTCGGCATGTTTGCGCTTTACGGCGGCGTAGGAAGAAAAGTCCAGCACCTCTATCAACCCAAGGTCTTCTTTATCCAACTCACCTTTTTTAAGAAGGAGGCCGACGATATCCACCTTGTTCACTTTATCCTTTTTACCTGCGGCGAGGTACAGCGTGGTCCACTGCGATGGTTGGGGGATAACGATATCGCCGCTCAGGTCTTCCACTTCCGGCAGTTCTTTTAAGTACACTGGCTTTTCACCTGGGGCAAGCAGCAGGTAGGAGGTACCTGTGGCGTGCATCCGGGCTGTACGGCCATTGCGGTGGGTAAATGCCTCTTCGTTATGCGGTAATTGGTAGTGTATCACGTGCTCAATTTCCGGTATATCCAGTCCGCGCGAGGCCAGATCGGTAGTGATGAGGATACGGTGGCTGCCGTTACGGAATTTTATTAATGCACGTTCACGGTCGTCCTGCTCCATACCGCCGTGGAATATGTCGTTAGGCAGGCCGTTGTCCCAAAGGGTGTCGCTGATTCGCTCCACAGCTTCGCGGTGGTTGCAAAAAACAAGCGTGGCTTTATCGCCAATTTTGCAAATGAGCGCAAACAAGGCTTCCAGTTTATCGGCTGCTTCGGCAACTACCACTTTTTGTAAAAGCTTGGATACGGTTGGCGTATTATCCAGGTAATTTAAGGTAATGGGCTTATGGATGCCCGTAAAGCGCGGGATCTCATCCATTTGCGTGGCCGAAGTGAGGATGCGCTTTCGCACGCTCCGCAATTGGCCGATGATATAAGCCATATCCTCCTGGAAACCAAACTCCAGGGCTTTATCAAATTCATCCAGTATCAGCGTGGTAATGGTATCGGTACTAAAGCTTTCGCGGCGCAGGTGGTGGCCTATCCGTCCGGGGGTACCTATCAACACTGCGGGCGGCTGCGACAGGTTCTTTATTTCCGTACGCACCGGGTGCCCGCCATAACAGCAATTCACTTTAAAGCCGCTGCCTATCGAGCGGAAAACCTGCTCTATCTGCAAAGCAAGCTCGCGTGAAGGGACTAATATCAACACCTGCACAGTAGGTACACTGGCATCCAGCAAGCTGAGCAGTGGCAACAAAAAACCAAGTGTTTTACCCGATCCTGTTGGGGAAAGCAATATCACGTCGCCTTTTTTGGCGGCTTCGATAGCAGCTTCCTGCATCGGGTTTAGTTTTTCGATATTTAGTTTTTGGAGCGTCTGCTTTATCATAGATTGTTGATCAGAAGCCGCAAAGATACGCCAAAGTACTTGTTTAAATATCGATCACCGAATGTTGCATATCCAATAATGAAGGAAGAAGGATTTATCCTTCCGAAAAGAAATCTACCAGGCTGCCAAAGTAGGCATCGTTCCAACCGTCGGAGATATCGTTGTAATCGCTATCGGGGATATTGGTATGCTTCAGTTCTACCGAAGTGCCATGCTTATCGGCATGCAGTTTTATAGTGACGATGGATTCCTCGGGTTGCCCATCGAAATACCATTGCTGTACTATCTTCTTATTCTCTTCAAATTCCAGGTTCTTGCCCACGATGCTGCCTTCCCACATAGAAAATTCGGAACCGGGAACGGTAGACATTTCGGCTTCCTCGCCCGTCCATAATTGTATTGTTATAGGGTTGGTGAGCGCCATGTAAAGCTCCTCGGGCGTGGCCGGTATGATGTAGTATTTTTTGAGATCTTTCACGGCTGCAATTTAGCGGAAAAATTTGGTCTGTCACCAAAGGCCTACAAACAACAAAGGCAAGCTGCCTTCCCGAAGGAAGCGCAGCTCAGAAAAGGTTTACAAAAGTTTACACAATTCAATGTTAAACTTGTTTAAATATATGATAATCAATTAATTATTATATATGGTGGGTTTACACTTTTTTAGCTTTTTTATTCGAAATATGAATATGTCCTATCGGCTTCAAATCGTTGGTATAAACCGTATGGGTATCATTATTTACTTTCCACGGGACCGATCGGCATCACTACCCGGCCGTATATCTCATTCATCACGCCTGCAATGCCCGTATAGATTGCCGATAATCCGCAAATAACGCCTTCGTAGCCAGCCAATGTCGTAATGCTTTTATTACCTGTTGCATCACCGATAGCTAAAAGAGCAAATAATACGGTTAATGATGCAAAAACAAATTGCAGCGCGCGGTTGAGCTTTAAGGTGCCAAAGAACAGGCAGAAGGTAAAAAATCCCCAGATACTTAAATAAGCCACCATAGCTCCTTCAGTTGGTTTGGTTCCCCAGCCCAGTTTTGGCATCACTATTAATCCAACCAACGATAACCAGAAGAAGCCGTACGAGGTAAATGCGGTTAATCCGAAGGTGTTATTCTTTTTTGCTTCGATAACGCCTGCGATAACCTGTGCAAGCCCGCCGTAAAAAATCCCCATGCCCAGGATCATGGTATTCAGTTCGTAGAAGCCGGCGTTATGGATGTTAAGCAAAACGGTGGTCATACCGAAGGCGCAAAGGCCAAGTGGTGCAGGGTTGGCTATGCCGTCCTTCACAACAACAGGAGTAGTTGGGATCATGTGCTAAAAGGTTTTTAATTTTGGTTTATGGATGCAATCTAAATTAAATACCGTTAATTAACAATTAAATTTAAACTGAATTGCTGCGCCGGCGTTAACACTATCATATATGCAGAAACTCGTTTTAATTCGCCACGGCGAAAGTGTTTATAATCAACAGAACCGTTTTACCGGTTGGGCCGATGCAGACCTGTCGGAAGAGGGATTTAACCAGGCACGCCGGGCAGGGAAGTTATTAGCCGATAAGGGCTATGCCTTTGACGTCGGGTTTACCTCGGTACTTAAGCGCTCCATAAAAACGATGCATTTTGTACTGGAAGAACTGGAGCATTTGTGGATACCGGTAGGCAAATCGTGGCGCTTGAATGAACGCTTCTATGGGGCCTTGCAAGGCTTAAATAAAGACGAAACAGTAGCAAAATACGGCGAAGAACAGGTACACAAATGGCGACGCGACCCGCACGAACAGCCGCCCGCTATCACCGAGCAGGATGAACGCTTCCCCGGGCATTATTTAAGGTATAACGATCTCACCTACCGTGAACTCCCCCTTACCGAAAACCTGAGTCAAACTATGAATCGCGTGCTCCCGTTTTGGCATGAACATATTGTACCGGAAATAAAGGATAACAAGAAGGTGATCATCTGCGCCCACGGCAACAGCCTGCGCGCCCTTATTCAATACATCGAAAACCTAAGCGACGAGGAGGTAACCAAACTGGATATCCCCACCGCAACGCCATGGGTTTATGAGTTGGATGACAGGTTGAACAGTATCAGGCATTATTACCTGGAGTAGTTTTAAGTGATGAGTTTTGAGTGATAAGTTCTTGACTCAAAACTCGTCACTCAAAACTGATAACTACTTCTCCAACTCCAATCCCCAATCTTTACCCTTATTCACCGCGGGCACGCCTTTATCCATCCAAACGGGCATTGGTTCACCTTTTAGGAAGTGGCCAAAGAACTGCGCTTCGCGGATGCTGATGTCCTTACGGTTTTGGCGTTTTACCAGGTTATGGGCTTCATCGTTGTATTGCAACAACCAAACAGGTTTTCCCAAACGGCGCAGAGCGGTAAACATTTCTATGCCCTGGTACCATGGCACGGCGCCATCGGCATCGTTACTCATAATCACAACAGGTGTTTTCACTTTCGGAAACTGGAATAATGGCGAGTTCTCTATATACAGTTCCGGCTTCTCCCAAAGCGTTGCGCCGATGCGGCTTTGTGTTTTTTCGTACTGGAACTGGCGGTTCACGCCGCTTTCCCAGCGGATGCCCCCGTAGGCCGAGGTCATGTTGGCAACCGGTGCGCCAGCCCACGCCGCAGCGTACATATTGGTTTGGGTGATGAGGTAAGCCACCTGGTAGCCGCCCCAGCTTTGGCCCTGTATACCGATGTGCGCGGCATCAACCCATGCATTTTTCTTTAAAGCCTCCACGCCTGAGTTTACAAATTCTACGGCCGAAGCACCCGGGTGCCCGTTGATGTAGCTGATATCAGGCGCGAAAACCAAATACCCGTTGCTTACAAACCAGGAGATAGGCAAGCGGGATGGCGTAGGAGCAGGGGCCTGGTAAGTGTAAAGCCCGTCGCTTAGCTTTTCATAAAAATAGGCTATCATCGGGTATTTTTTTGCCGGGTCGAAATCTTCCGGTTTGTACAGGATACCCTTTGACTTGTAACCTTTGGGCGTTGTCCATTGCACCAGTTCGGCAGTACCCCAATTGTATCCGGCTTGCTGGAGGTTTATCGCGCTAAGTTTAATTTCCTTTTTCAGATCGGCAGATACATACAGGTTTGGCGATTGCGTATAACTCGATTTGGTGTAGATAAACACGTCGGCATTTTTGGCTTTTTGCAAACTGCTGTATGTTACCGACGCAACAATAACTTTAAGCGGATCGGCCTCCGTCCCCAAAGTTTTGGTATAATAACCCCACTGCTTATTTTCTTCGTTTTGTGCGATAAGCCAAAGCGCTTTTTTCGACGGGATAAACTTCTCTTCGCTGTCGCTTGGGCTGTAGCGGAACTTGATCTTGTTTTGGCGGCCAATGTGATTGGTGATATTAACCGCATGGCCCGTTGCAGGGTCTATGCTCCAGATATCGTACCTGTCATAAATAAGCACATTCTTGTCATCCTTTTCCCAGCCGGCAATGCCGTAAGCGCCGGGGTCATCTGGCACATCATTTTCCTCGTCGCCCATTTTTACACCGGTAGCTGCTGTTAAATTCAATTTCTTACCCGTCGCGATAGCATAGGAATGCCAGTTTTGGCCTTTCGAATCGAACCAGAGCACGTAATTGCCACCCGGCGAAATGCGGTAACTTGCCTTTGCCCGGTTATTAATACGGGTACGCCCGCCGGTTTTTGTATTGATCAAATATGCTTCCTGGTTGCTGCCGCCTTCCCACTGCGATTGCACGCGCGCACCTGTATCCGCCAGGCCCAACACATGGCCGCGGTCGTTATTCTCGGGCACGGCAATGTCGCGGATGTTTTCGTCGCCCAGTTGAATCAACTTTCGCTCGCCCTCGTTGGGGCGGATCACTGCCAGGTAACTCCTCTTTAGTTCCTTCTGCAGGTTTTTTAGCTGGTAGGGTTGCAAGTAATCATCTTTATAGTTCCAGATATCCAGCCTCGCCACTTCAAAATCTACCAGGGTGGTATCGGCAGGTTTTGGTATAGGTGCCGTGCCGAAGAATAGGTTATCGCCGTTCTTGCTAAAGTAAACTTTACCATCGCCGCTGGCTGCCCAGTTTGCCGACATCCCGGCGCTGCCTTGTGCAGCCAATACAATAGCGCTATCTTTTGTAGTGTTGTAATAATAAAGCTTAAAGGGTTTTACCAGTGCCTTTTCGGGGTTTTTCTCGGCGGTAAAAGCAAGTTGTTTGCCGGCATCATCAAAAGCGAGGTTGCGGTAATTGCCTCGCCCGGTACTAACAACTTTAATGCTATCGCTCTCAATATTGTAAATAAATACCCCCGACTTCACATCCTTCGATTTCTTGGGCGCGGTAACCGAAAACGCCAGCAGCTTACCATTTTTGTTCAGTATATAATCGCTCACGTATTTAAACGTGCGCGATTTGCCGTTCAATAGCTGCCTCAATGTAAGCTCCGCACCATCTTTAACGGGAGGTGCAATAGTATTTGCTATCGCTTTTTTTGAGGTATCGCCGGCTTCTGGTTTCTTTACCGTATCGGCAGGTGATAGGTAGGCAATAACAGATGCGTTCTCTGCTATTTTAAAAGAGCGGATGGCGGGGATCTTTTCTACAGATCTGCTACCTAATACCGCTATCCCCAATGTATCCTTCGGAAATTCGTTTTGTTTTTTCTTTTTGATCTTAGCCTGTCGCAAATCCCTATAAAAAGGGCGGATCATGAACACGGCGTATTTAGAATCGGCGGTGATACGCGCCGTATCGGCTCGTGTCACCCTGTAGGGATTTTTGTTTTTTACATCCGTTATCACCAGGTCGGCATCGCCTTCCTGCGGTTTTATCACATACACGATAAATTTTCCGTTGTTACTGATGAGCTGGTTGTTGATGCTCTGCCAGCCATCATAAACAGATTGATCGAGCGGTTTTTTGGATGTTTTTTGGGCAGATGCACCCAAACAAGCGAAAAATAAGATTGCCGGTAACAGCGTTTTTTTCATAGCAGGCAGATAAACCCTAAAGATGCTAAAATTTAAGCCTGGTAATAAATTGAAATGAAAAAGTTACAGGCCGAGCGCTCTAACCTGTAAAATTCATTAGCTAAATACATGTATTTAGCTCTTCTTAATTTATAATTAAATTGTATGACAAATAATTTACCGCCAGCCAATTATGATATGTATCTGCAAGGTGGCGGCGAAATGGGTGAATTAACCCGGTCGTTCGATTGGGAATAATAAATTTTCGCCCCGTACCAAACAATCGTCCCCTTGGCTGATTTATACAGCTAAACATGGCTTCATCCAAAACATCCATATACGCGGCGCTTATTGCCAATCTGCTTATCGCGATCACTAAATTTATTGCGGGAGGTATCAGCAACAGCGCGGCCATGGTGGCAGAGGGCGTACACTCGGTTGTAGATACCGTGAACGAATTACTCCTGCTGCTGGGCATCCACCGCAGTAAGAAACTGCCCGATGCCACGCATCCATTCGGTTACGGTAAAGAGCTTTACTTCTGGTCGTTCATTGTATCTATCATGATCTTCGGGCTTGGCGGTGGCATCTCTATCTACCAGGGCATCGCCCACATCATCAAACCCGAAGAACTGGGCGACCCAACTATTAACTATATTGTTTTGGGTTTGTCTATCGTATTCGAAGGCGCATCGCTCATCATCGCCATCAAACAATTCAATCAAATACGCGGCGCTACACCGTTTTGGCAAGCAGTTGTTAAAAGCAAGGATCCATCCAGTTTCCTGGTTTTGTTTGAGGACGCCGCTGCGGTTGCCGGTTTGTTTATTGTGATGATATGCGTTTACATCAGCCACAGTTTAAACAAGCCTTATATAGATGGTGTAGCCTCGCTACTGGTGGGACTGATACTGGTGGTGGTATCCGCTATTTTAGCACGCGAGAGCCGTAGCCTGTTGATGGGCGAGGGCGTATCCAGCCAAACACGCGACAAAATTTGCCGGATGGTGGAGGGGGATGGTCATGTGGTAAAAGTGCAGCACATCCTGTCTACCTATCAATCGCCAACGGAGGTATTGCTAATGCTAATAGTGGCCTTTAAGGAAGACATGGATACCGAAGAGATCAATAAGGCTATAGATAGGATAAGGGATGTTATAAAAACCGAGTTTAACCTGGTACGTTTTGTGATCATTCAGCCCGAAAGTTTAGAGCATCACGTTTTGTGGAACGACGATAAGCATTAAGTCGGCAAAGTTTTAATTGATAGCTTTGCCTTGTCAGGTACAAGCCCTATGAAAAAACTAAAACAAATAATAACACAGGTAAAAACTGCTGACGAAGTATCCGCTGGATTTAATCATCTTCTTTGGCAGCTCATTTGTTATTCGCCAAAAATGCCGGTGCGCCTGCAGCAACAGCAATTGCTGGATGAGGCAGAAAAGTTTAGCCTAAGTGCCTATGACGAGCATTTTACCCATACGCATTTAAATTTCAATGGTTTTAAATGGGGTAGCGGCACGCGGAAAATTGTTATCACACATGGCTGGGGTTCCAAAGCGGCAGACTTTTCTGAATTGATAACCGCCTTATGCCAAATACCTCATACTACTGTTATAGCCTTTGATGTGCCTGGTAACGGCAGTTCGGAAGGGGAACTATCTAATGGTGCCTTATTTGCCGAAGCCGCAAAAGCGGTGATGAGCCAATATGGTGCGCCTGATATTTTGATAGGACATTCTTTAGGCGGCATGGCCAATGTAATGGCCTTAAATGACAATGGTGCCAAACCAAAGCTACTCATCAGCGTTACCCCGCTCATCAGGCTGAAAGAAAACTTTGAAAGCAGCATGACCGCCGCCGGTGTATCCGCAGAAATGCAAACGGCTTATTTAAAAAGCTTTAAAGAGTTGGTAGGCAGGGCGGCATCCTCCTACGACGTGGAAAAACTGTATCAGAGCGGGCCGGAGCAAGATCATTTTTTGCTTTATGATGAAGCGGATATGATATCGCCGTATAAATTTATCCGAGACTTTTTGTCGACGCGCCCATTCATCAGAAACAAAAATTATACAGGTGCCGGTCATGCAGGCATTATCCGGTCGCCGGAGGTGATAGCCGATATCGTTGCAGCAATTACTGCAATTTTGGAATAGCCGGGGCTGTTTTATTTAGTTAAATTTGTTTCATGTCCGGGCCAGTAGCAACAGTTTTCCCTAAAATATATCTCTACCGGCGGGTTGTGCAGGCTAAGCTGTTTATTGATGCGCATTACCATCAGTCCATAAATTTAGATGCCATTGCCGACGAGGCTTATTTCTCCAAATATCATTTTATCCGCCTGTTTAAGGCTACATATGGCAATACACCTCATCAGTATTTAATGGCTGTGCGCATAAATAATGCGCAGCTTCTGCTAAAAAAAGGATTGCCTGTTACAGATGTTTGCTATGCCATTGGGTTTGATAGTATCAGTTCTTTTTCTGCGCTGTTTAAGCGGGTCACTAAGCATTCGCCGGCCGCCTGGCAGCAAACAGAACTGAAACGCACGGCCGAAATGAAAACAGCACCGCTCAATTTTATTCCAAACTGTTTTGCCCAACAAAACGGGTGGACATAAAACCGCAATTTTCAACAACAGAACGAGCCCGCTGTTACCGACCTTTAGCCCGATAAACAAAAATACCATGATCACAAAAATGAACCACGTGAGCATCTTTGTCCTTAACCAGGATAGTGCTTTTGAGTTTTATGTAAACAAGCTGGGTTTTAAAGTACATACCGATGCCAGCATGGGCCCCGGTATGCGCTGGCTTACCGTTTGCCCGCCCGAACAACCCGAGCTGGAGATAAGCCTGATGGCGATAAATGAAGGTATGATGTTTAAGCAGGATGCAGCTGAGCAAATGCGCGCGCTGGTGAGCAAAGGCACCTTTGGCTTTGGTGTTTTTGAATGCAACGATTTGCTTGCCACTTATGAAGAATTAAAGGCAAAAGGAGTGGAGTTCACCAAAGAACCTACAAAAGAGTTTTATGGTTTTGAGGCGTTGTTTAAAGACGACTCGGGGAATTGGTTTTCATTGGGCGAGAAAAAGCAATAAACACGAATTTTACGAATGACGCGAATTCCACGAATTAAAAATCCGCTTTAGCTCGTGGAATTCTCTTTTGATAGAATGCTTAAAACCTCATCCCAGTTATTGGCGCGCACGTGGTGGTTGGCACTTACGTTATGGTAGGCATGGAACATAATTGTTTTGCCCTTAAAATTATCGAGGTTTTTAAGGTGATCGTCTATCATGTATTCGGTATTGATGATACTTTTATCGCCGCAAAAAATAATGTTGCGCCAGCTTATAAAAGGGAAGTTTACCTTAAGCCATTCCAGTTTTTCGGGCAGGCTTAAAGGGAATTCCATAGCGGCCGATACAATGTACACTTCATAGGTCTCCATTAGCTTTTTCACGGCTTCCACGGCGCCTTCCATTACAGGTAGGCCTAAAAAGAACCCGGGAGATAGTACAAACCTGCGCGCCAAACCCGTTTCGGGGAAAAGGTTATCATCATTTTTGCCGGCCAGGTCAGCTTTGCTAAAGAGGGTGCCGTAATCGCGTTGGTACCAATCTAAGAACTGCTGCTCTACATCGGCAATTACGCCATCCATATCTATTGCTATCGATTTTCTCATGTTATTGTTCGTTGCTTAGCCTGGGGTTGCAAGGCATGGCAAAAATAGTTTTTTATAGCACAAAAAATTAATTAAAAACGGTGTTTGCAGAGCTATATTATACTTTTTGGGCGCAATAAAAATATAAATTAATTAGCCCTAATATTTGAAATAACAGGTGTTTTTCCCCGTTCAAGCAACTCATCTAAACACCAAAAAATGAAAAAAATCTTCACAATGGCAATGCTCCTCATCGCCGCTCAATTTGCGAAAGCTCAAACCGAAAAAGGCAACCAAACACTGGGTATAAACCTGCAGTTTCAGCATTCAAACAGTACAAGCACCAATATCGACCCGGTTAGTAATTCCATCACTGTTCAGGATCAAAAGGGTACCACTTTTAACTTGGGCCCTATTTACAGTTATTTTATCAGCAACAATGTTGATCTGGGTGGCTCATTGCTATACAGCTCAAACCGTAATACCTACGGCGATGCCGCGGGCGAACAAAAGCAGACTAACAACAGCTTTGGCGGTACCATATTCCTGCGTAAATACTTTATGTATCAAAATAAAGTTGGGCTTCGCGTCGGCCCTTACGCGGCTTACAGCCATAGCAACTCAAAGTTTAATAATGTTCCGGTTAATTCCGTTTATGATATAAAAACCACGGGCGACAGCTACGGTGCCGGTATCAATGCAGAATTATTGTATTACCCTACAAGCCATATGGGCGTATCGTTAACCCTGGCTAATGTAAACTACAATCATTTTAAAAGCGATAGCGGCAACAGGGGAAGCAGCAGCGGAGATTCTGTTAATGCCACCTTTATAAATAGCGGCCTTGGGGTATCCGTATTTTATACTTTTAGGTAAGTAACAGTAGGTAAAAATGCTTTAAATGAAAAACATCAGGTTGCCTTCAGCACCGGATGTTTTTGTTATTGCTTGTGCGAGGCCTTCACTTTGTTAAAATAATCTACCAGCTTATCTATATTGCCTAAACCGTAACGCCCGGCGCGGATCTGCTCCAATACTTCGGGTTCGTCGCCCATTGCTTCGCTCATTACGTCTGCAAAGTTTTCCTCGGTAATGTGCTGCATGGTAGCCGTGTTAGTGCCGTAGTAATAGCTCAGCTTTGATTTATCAACGCTGCCGCCGCCTCCGCCGCCAAAGGCAATACCAACTCCGCCACCCAGGCCGCCGCCATAACCACCGCCACCCGTACTTAAGCCCACACTTGGCGAAAAGCGTACTTTCTTGCCGGTTCCGCTGCCGCTGCCTGCGCCGCGCGTGGCGTAGATCCTGGTTTCCTCGTTCACAACCACACGTACAAAATCAAATTCTTTTTTTGCCCAGGTTTCGTTACCGGGGGCATGCGCTACCACAAAGCTATCTTTACCTACCACGTACGATTGCAGGTCGCTGGTGCTCAGTTTGTAAGGCTCGGTTTTCTCTCCATCCTTAAACTCAATAAAACCTTCGTTTTTAATAGGGCCGTTACCGCCCGGGTTGGCAATAATAAAGCCATCAGAACGGACACCTTTTACGTCGATAAAATAGCCGGGCTGCCATTTTTGGGCGAACAAAGCAGGAGAGGTTAAAAGCAGCAGCGCCGCAACAGAAAGATATTTTTTCAGAGAGAACATTTTTAAATTATTTGATTGAACGGGGTACTTATAATTTTCCCTGCAGTTTTACTTTGTAGAAATACGCAATAAGCCTCTCAATATTGTCCAGCCCGAAGGGATTGGCACGGATATAATCGACTACTTTTGGCTGGCTTTTCATAGTGGCTGCTATTGCTTCCTTAAAATTCTCGTCGGTGATGTATTGCAGTTCGCTCGGTTTGCTACCATAATAATACCATTTTTTTGTATTGCCGTCACTGTTGCTTGCTTTTGTAGTATAGGTTGGTAGCTGCAAAACCGGTTGCAAATAACCTGGTGCGGCCTTTATTAAGCCATCTTCGGTTACGCGGTTATCTTTTACAATTGCGCTATTCTCATTGGCATACAGTGTGCCATTTCCAAGGGCGGTTAGTATAGCTGGCAGCTTTCTGATATGGCCGCTGCCTTTATAACTTGCTGGCTTGCCATCCGCTATCCTTAGGGTATAAATTTTCACATCCGCATTCATCACTATCCGCACAAAATCTGTAGCCATTTTTGTCCATTTGCCCCTTACGGGTGCTTTAGCAACCACAAAACTATCCTGCCCAACTATAAACGATTGCAGGTCGCTGGTACTTAGGGGAGTAACTTCACCTTTTTCCGAATCTTTAAATTCAATGTAGCCTTCGCCCGGAAACGGGCCTTTACCGCCTGGCGCGGGGCGGATGATGCCTGCGTATTTAACGCCCTGCACATCGGTATAATGGCCAGGCTGCCAAATTTGAGATTTCGCCGTTATTGTAATACCGAAAATACACAGCAGGAGTAGAACATTACGCATAAGATTTAGATATTTGAAACCAAATATAATAGATTTTTAAATATGATGACTGTTGATCTGCGCAGCGATACTGTAACAAAACCTACCCCCGGTATGCTCGAAGCCATGTGGAGTGCTAAAGTGGGCGATGATGTTTTTGGCGAGGACGAAACGGTGAACGCACTGGAGGAAAAAGCTGCTGCAATGTTTGGTATGGAGGCGGCTATTTTTTGTCCATCAGGCACCATGACCAACCAGATAGCCATTAAATGTTTTACCCAGCCGCTTGATGAGCTTATTGCCGACCAAACCGCGCATGTTTACCGTTACGAGGGTGGGGGTATTGCTTTTAACTCGGGTGTGTCCACTCGCTTGCTGAACGGTTACCGCGGCATCATCACCGCGGAGATGATAGAGCCGGAGATAAACGCCGAAAATATCCATTACCCGCATACCAGCTTAGTAATACTGGAAAATACCGTGAACAAAGGCGGCGGCAGTTGCTACACATTGGAACATATTAAACCCATAGCAGCATTGTGCAAAGCAAAAGGGCTGAAGCTACATTTGGATGGTGCCCGTATATTTAACGCCCTTGCCCATACCGGCGATAAACCCGCCGATTACGGTAGTTACTTCGACGGGATCTCGGTTTGCCTGTCTAAAGGTTTGGGCGCGCCGGTGGGTTCGGTATTACTGGCGGATAAGGCTACCATTAAATATGCCCGCCGCATCCGTAAGGTTTTAGGCGGAGGAATGCGCCAGGCCGGCTTTTTAGCTGCCGCAGGCATCTACGCGCTCGACCATCATGTGGAGCGGCTTAAAATAGACCATAAGCACGCCCAAATTATGGCCGAAGAACTCGGCAAGCAAAACTGGGTAACTAACGTGGTGCCCGTAGAAACTAATATCATCCTTTTTGATACGGTTGAACCAGCAGAGATAGTTTTAGCACGACTGGAAGCAAAAGGTATCAAAGCCAACAGTACCGATACGCACCGTATCCGTTTTGTAACGCACCTGGATATACATCCGGAGCAAGTAGAGTATGTTGTAGCTTCACTGTAAGTAGTGAGTTGGGAATGGGGAGCGAGGAGTAGAGAGTAGTAAATAGTGAGTAGTAATTGAATAAACGAGCCCCACTAACCACTTACTAATCACCATTCAACTACTCACCAAAATATTTCCATTCCCAAACTTCGCCGTCTTCTTCATCCATAATGGTGCCTGTTAGTCCAAAATTATTTTTTTTGAGTATTCGCGTAGAGTAATTTTCACCAGGCAAGGTGCGGGCGGTAATGTTAATAGATGCATCCGTCTGCTGAGCTAATTCTACCAATTCCCGGCACATCTTACCGCCAACGCCGGTATGCTCGTAATCAGGAAAAGTATAGTAGGCTATTTCTACCTGCCCGTTCGCGGGTTTACCTTTAAAGCCACCGCAGCCAACTAATTGGCCATTTTCTTCGGCATAATAGCTGATCCATGGCGGGTTAAAGCCAACACGGCTATAGTAATCAACCGACATTTGTACCATATCTGCCCAATCGGGAAACGCGGCCAATTCGGTGTTCTCTTCTGTAAATTGTTTAACCGGTATCAGTTTCATCTTCAGGCAGGTGTTGACGGGCTAAATATAATTAAAAACCTGTAAATCAGCATTTATCTTAATGCTGATCTCAGCATTCAAAACTTATACTCCTGTGGCGTGTTATTGTCTGACATGAACCGCCTCCTAAAAAAACTCGAAAAAATTGGCCGCGACCCCAAAATTACCGCAAAGGCGGTTGGTCTGCGTTACGTGGCAGACTCGGCACCAGGGTATACCCGTAAAAAATCGGGCAAAGGCTGGAGTTTTTATAATTCTGACGGAGAGTTGGTTAAGGACAAAGAGTTAATTACCCGCTTTACCAAATTGGTGATACCTCCGGCTTATACAAATGTGTGGATCTCGCCATACGAGAATGGTCACCTGCAGTTTACGGGTACCGACGCGGCGGGGCGCAAACAATACCGCTACCATCCGTATTGGAACAAGATCCGTAATCAATCTAAGTACCATCGCATGCAGATGTTTGCGGTGCATTTACCCGCTATCCGCGAACGGGTAGACCATGACCTTGCGCGTCGTAATCTCGACCACGAAAAAGTGGTGGCACTGGTTGTACGGCTGATGGAACTGACGAGCATTAGGGTGGGTAACGAGTCGTATAAGAAATTGTACGGTTCCTTCGGCTTAACTACGCTGATGAACAAGCATGTAAAGATAGAAGGTACCAGGATCAACTTCGAATTTAAGGGCAAAAAGGGCGTGTTCCATAAAGTGGCTTTACAAAGCCGTAAATTGGCTAACCTGGTTAAGCAATGCCGAGATATACCTGGGAAGGATCTTTTTCAGTATTATAACCAGGAAGGTGAACGTTGCACCATCGGCTCTGGCGATATCAATAATTATCTGAAAGAGATCACCGGCGAAGACTTTACCGCAAAAGACTTCCGCACCTGGGCGGGCAGTGTAAGCGCGCTGTATGCCTTTAAAGAGGCCGGTGAGTTTGATAACATTACCGAGTGCCGTAAAAAAATAATAAGCGTGCTGGACGAAGTAGCCATAAACCTGGGCAACACCCGTACGGTGTGCAAAAAATACTACGTGCATCCTACGGTAATTAAAAGTTACGAACAGGGCACCATATTCAAATACATCAGCGAATTGGACGAAAGCCAGGATGTAAAGTCATCAGAACTCAACATTGCCGAAAAAGCCCTGATAAAACTGCTTGAGAACGAGAAACTTGCAGAAGCAAGCTAACACCATCCCTATAATCGCCTAAAAATCTGTATGTTTAGTGCCTCACACAAAACATAATGGACAGAGAAATAAGTGTTACTAAAGAACGGTTGCTTTTTGCCGAACTGAAATTTTCCTATGAAACCCAGGTTTCGGGCCGTGTAGAAGGTATCTATTACAATTCGTATTGGGTGATACCACCTTCGATAGATCCCCCAAGCCCGGGTTTGCAAGCTTCGGTACCCTTGTTTGTTTTAGCAGAACGCGCGGTGAAACATAATGTAATTTCATCAATGCAGATATTAAAAGAGTATGATGTTTTGTTTATGAAACAACTGGAGGCGTACCCGCCACCCGGGGACGATGCCGTATTTGAATATAAGGATTTTCATCACCGATACCCTGTGAATGAACCATTAAATGGCATTGTGGACGTACAGGTCAATTTTGGCGAGGATATAAAAACCATAAAATTCACTTCTGCCCATAACTGGGGTGGCGATAAGGAACACTCGGCAAGTTGCCTGAAGGCGGATGCTACGATGATAGCGCAAATGGCAGAGCATCAGCAAGCCGCACAAAAAAATAAAAAATTTTAGATGCTTTGTCCAATCCCGGTATTACTGATCGTCATTCGGTTTTAACAATTAAACTCAAAACATCATGAAAGATTTTTTATTGATCTACCGGAGCAACCCTTCTCCCGTAACAACAGCATCACCCGAAGAAATGCAGGCCCTTGCCAAAAAGTGGATGGATTGGGTTGGAAGTATTGCCGCCCAAAACAAGCTTACCGATAGAGGCAATAGGCTAAATCCTGAGGCAAAAGTGGTGAGACCTAACGACGTGGTTACCGATGGCCCTTACATGGAAATAAAAGAAGCAATTGCCGGCTACAGCATTGTAAAAACCGAAACGCTTGATGAGGCTGTAGAAATTGCCAAAGGCTGCCCGGTATTTTTAGTGGGCGGCAGTGTAGAGGTACGGCAAATAGACGTGATGTAACAACCGTCTGAATCAGAATTTACAGAATGAGAGAATTTTCAGAATATATAAGACGGGCGATCAATTTGCCGTACTGGCTATTTAACATTCTGTTCATTCTAAAATTCTGTAAATTCAGATTCTGACAATGCAGCAGCAAGAACTCATACCGCATTTATTCAGAAATGAATATCGAAAGATAGTGGCGGTATTGTGCAAGCTCTTTGGCATCGAAAACATAGAGATAGCCGAAGATATTGCCAGCGATACCTTTTTACACGCGTCAGAATTATGGGGCATTAGGGGATTGCCGGATAACCCAACCGCCTGGTTATATACGGTTGCTAAAAACAAAGCCAAAGACCACTTAAAACGGAATACGCTCTATAATCAAAAAATAGTGCCCCGTGTGCAGAATGCGACATCGGAATTGCAGGAGCTGACGATCGATCTATCCGACCAGAATATTCAGGATAGCCAGCTGCAAATGATGTTTGCCATTTGCCATCCCGCCATCCCGGCCGAGGCGCAGATAGGTTTGTCATTGCGCATCCTTTGCGGTTTCGGGATAGAAGAAATAGCCGCGGCATTTTTAAGTAATAAGGAAACGATCAACAAACGCCTGTTCAGGGCAAAAGCGAAATTAAGGCAACTGAATGTAAAGATAGAACTCCCCAACGAAGTTGAAATAAACCAGCGGCTGGAAGCGGTTTTGGCAACGCTTTACCTGCTATTTAACGAGGGCTACTACTCGCAGGGGCGCGATGTTACCTTACGCAAAGAAGTATCGCTGGAGGCTTTACGGCTTACGCATTTACTTACCGAAAACCAGGCAACCAACAAACCCATGGTATATGCCTTGCTGGCGCTGATGAGCTTCCACGCCTCGCGCTTTGAAGCAAGGCTGAACCAAAACGGCGAAACCGTGCTCTACCAGGATCAGGACGAAAACCTTTGGAATGCCGAATTGATAAGCCAGGGAGAACATTTCCTCAGGCTGTCATGGGAGGGAAGCACCATCACCAAATACCACCTGGAAGCCGGCATTGCCTACTGGCACACCATTAAGGCAGATACGCCCTTAAAATGGGAAACTATTCTGCAGTTTTATAACCAGCTACTGTTTTTACAATACTCGCCCATTATGGCGCTCAACCGTACATACGCTCTTTCGAAAGCAAACGGCAAGGAGGAAGCGATTATCGAAGCGGAAAAATTGAACCTGAGCGGCAACCATTTATACCATTCGCTATTGGGCGAGTTATACACCGACGTAGATAACGCTAAAGCGGCGGAGCACTTTAAAACGGCGTCGGGGCTGGCCAAATCTAAGGGGGATAGGGAGGTGTTGGAGAAGAAGATTGCGGGGATAAAAGTGTAGATTGCCTTATATTCTTTCAACTTGAGGGTTCATCTCTCAATTTCCTTATTTGCTCCAAAGCGAGAACATCAATTTGATCCTTTGGGCGGTTCACCACCTTTTTGTTTTCGATTAGCTGGTTGATATGTAAAAATGGCACGCTTACACCCTCTATATCAGCAACGGACGCCATTTGCAAACACTCGTCGAACGAATAACCTTCTAAACCTTTCATCTCAACAAGTATATCGAGGCGAAAATTATTATTCAAATGGAAATCAGTCCAGCCGGGTACAAACTGCATGTATTCAATCATGGGATAGTCGCCCATATTGCACGTAATAAACGCTTCCGTAATGCCTGCCTATTTTTCAGGGTGTCTTTAAGCCAAATATTTAAGTCGCCGGTAAAGCGTTGATAGCCATGTAAATTGATAGCGTACCCGCCAATCATAATGTATTCAACATTGTTATTCTGTAATGCCTTCCAAAAAGCCAATATTTCCTCATCGAAGATATCCACAGGCTATTTAGCTATAAACGGTTTATGCGTAACAA
This sequence comes from Mucilaginibacter sp., assembly GCF_039925265.1. Classification (GTDB taxonomy): domain Bacteria; phylum Bacteroidota; class Bacteroidia; order Sphingobacteriales; family Sphingobacteriaceae; genus Mucilaginibacter. The sequence goes on along the minus strand of NZ_JBDSZG010000034.1, from coordinate 11,153 downwards.
CAGCCTTACTCATGGTTTGCTGAATTTTATATAGCCGGGTTGCCATTTCAAAGCGCTCTTTATAGCTGCGTTTTAAACCCTCCTTCAAAAGTTCAATTTCGGCTTCATCAAGTGTTTGCTTTTTTATTTCCACACTCAAATTTAGTTAAAATTATATTAATCATGAATTTTACGGCAGGTGACATCTTTTAAAATTATCCTGCGATAACTAAATACAATAATTATCGGGCGGAATGTTTTTTTTACTGAAATTAGCAGCGATCAATTATTTACTTATGACCGAACTCAAAAACTTTATCAGCAGTTATGCCAGCTTCAGCGAGGCTGAACTCGACGATATTGTAGGCCGGTTTAAGCAACGCAGCATAGCCAAAAACGAGTTTCTCTTATTGGAAGGCACCGTATGCCAGGACCTGGTTTTTGTGCAGGAAGGCTGTTTACGCTTGTATTACCTGGACGACGAAGTGGAGATCTCGGTTTGGTTTGCGTTCCCAAATTCATCGGCCATTGATATTTACAGCTTTATAAGTGATAAACCCTCCAAGTACTTTTTACAGGCGATAGAGGATAGTACTATACTTTACCTGCCCAAAGCAGAGCTGACCAGCCTTTACACCGAATATCCTACCATGCAGGAGATGATGCGCAAATTTTGGGAGGATGCGGTACTAAATTTGATAGACCGCTTTACCGCCCTGCAACGCGATTCTGCTGAAAAACGCTATCTCGACCTGATGTCGAAGCCGCCTTATCTGCAAAAGATCCCGCAGAAATATCTTGCCTCGTTTATTGGTGTTACGCCGACCTCGTTAAGCCGCATCCGTAAGGGGATTAGGTAATTTATCGAAAAGTAATATGGGATCTTTTTATTTGATGCATCATTACCTCATGAAGAAACTTTTGCTCATATTTCACATCATTTTATTTTCCGCTATACTTATCCATTGCGAATCGGCATACTGTCAAACGCAAGGCGAGCAAGAGGTTAAATGGGCAAAAGAACTATTTGCAAATAGTTACAAACCTCAGCAGTATAAAAGATACGAACAGCCGTTAGATATTAAAGGTGATATATACACCTATAAAGATGTTGTTATAACGGTAGCGTCAAAACCAGAACTACGCACACTTTTTAATAGCGGATTGTTTTATCCGGATATCTTTCAACAATCATTCAAATATGAGCCGCCGTTACAAATCAAAAAAGACACATTGGCTGCATGGCGAAAAAGGAATAACGAACTGAAAGAACCAACGACTCCTTATACCCAACTGGGGTTATCTATATTGCATTTTGAAGAATTGCATTATCCGGAATTAGCGCCGACCCGAAAACGATTTAAGATGATGGTGTTTTATAACCTTGGTGCAAATCCAACCATATATTTTTTAGAGTTAACCAACAATAAGGCGACTGATAAAACCGACACTCTCGAGTTTATAAAAGGAGCAAGCTTAACTTTCTTTAAACAGGGATGGATGCAGATATAAATGCTCAGTTAAACCACCTTACTTTGCTTGTACTTCCGCGCGAAGTAAATGGCAGAGAAGGCCGTTAACACCAATCCCACCGCTGATAAACCTATCACACTGTTGGAGAAAAAGGAAACCCAGTTGAGCTTCACCTTAAATATCTCTTTGGAAAGCAGTACGCCAACGCTGCCTACATAACCAAAGGAATCGGCCAGGTATATTAAAAAGCCTACATTCCCTGCATACTTAAACGTGGCGATCAGCCGCTCGAAAAACACAGCGTTAAATGGGATATAAACCATATAAAGCCCCAGGCCCACGGTCGCCATCCACCAGATAGGCGCTACATACCCGCCCGCGAAGGCAAGGGTTGATAAACCCGCTAATAAAAAACCTATACCAATAAATACATGAGCGGTCATCAGCGCCTTATAGCTATCGCGGATCATCACCATGCTTCCGATCAGGATCAGGATGATAAGCGTAATAGGTGTTTCGGTTTTGGAGAAAATAGCGGGCTGGTTAAAAAAGCCCATTTCCTTCCACATCTCCGCGCCAAAATTATCGCGAATATCGCGGAAGATTGTAGCGAAGGTATAGATGAGGATACATGCCGCCAGTCCGGGTAAAAATGCTTTTACAAAGGTCTGGCGCTGGGCTTTACTCATGGGTGTGCGTTCCATCCGTTCGGATATATCCCCGGCATCCGGCATGGGTATTTTCTCCATTAGGAACACAAATAGTAGGAGCGGCCCGGCAAATAATAACCCAGTGAAAAAAGGCACCCAAAACTCGGTAACGCCAAACTCCAGCATCAGCCAGCCACCGGCAGAACGTACAAAGCCCGACGCGAAAATAAAGCTCACTGCAAGCGTAGCGCCAATGAAATCGGTACCTCGCCGGCCCTCCACATAAGAAAACACTACACCCCAGAGCATCCCCAGCGGGAAACCATTGATGAAAAGGAAAACGATATTGTAAGGCACCGGCACCAGTGCAAAGCAAAGCCAACTAAGCCAGGCTATACCCGTAAGCACCAGTATGGTAGCCCATCGCCCGTGCCGTTTCAGTTCGGCAATGTATTTTACGCCATAAAATTTGGCCAGCATATAACCCAGTACCTGGCTTATTACCAGCAGCGTTTTATAGCTGTAACCCCAAACAGTGATACCATCGAACGTAGCAACCGTAAACGATTTGCGGAATCCGAAGATCATGGTATAGGCCAAAAACACTACCACGGCGGCGTAAATGCTGGTTTGTATTTTATTGCGGGTAGGAGTGGTTGGCATGGGCGAATTGTTTAGGCGGGAAGATAGGAAAATTGAGGATACGGCAGCCTAAAAATTCCAAATAGCAATTACAACTGTTTTGATAACTTAGCAAACGATCTTTTCTTATCGAAAAGAAAACGAGGCTGGCATTTGCCCGGCAGAAACTATGATGCAATCAACGGAAAAACTGCAAACCAATAAACTGATTGACCTCAGCCATACTATCGAACATGGCTTGGTCACTTATAAAGGACTGCCTGCGCCAATCGTGTGCGATTACCTGAGCCGGGAAGACTCTAAGCAGTTTTACGAAGAGGGTACCGAATTCCAGATAGGAAAAATAGAAATGGTTACCAATACCGCTACCTATATGGATTGCCCTTTTCACCGCTTTGCTGATGGTAAAGATTTTTCGCAGATTGGGTTGGAGTGTTTTACCGACCTGGATGCAATTGTAATACCACTGCCGTTTGCAAATGGATTAGCAATTACCGTAGCACATTTAAAAAACTATGAGCTTAAAAACAAGGCGGTTCTGCTGCATACCGGTTGGGATGTACACTGGAAAACAGAGCACTATTATGATAACCACCCTTTTGTAACAGAGGAAGCAGCAATTTACTTAAGGGATAATCAGGTAAAACTGGTAGGGATAGACAGCCACAACATCGATAATACGCTGGGGCGTACAAGGCCAACCCATACTACGCTTTTAGCGGCGGGTATTTTAATTGTAGAGCACCTGTGCAATTTGCAGGCATTGCCGCATCAGGGGTTTAGCTTCAGTGCCATCCCGCCAAAATTTAAGGGTATTGGCACTTTCCCGGTGAGGGCTATGGCAAAAGTGCCGGTTTTTTGATTTAATTATTGTTGATTTACGCCCCAATTGTAACATCTTAAAAGCAAATAGCTTGACATTGTTCTAAATTGTATATTGCCGCTTTTTACGCAAACCTTTACGAATATTCGCCATTAACTATGTTAAAAATTTCCTTTACCGCCTTTTTCTCCATTGTATTATTAGGTGCAGTTAAATATTTTACAGTAACTGAGCCTGTTATCAAAGCAAATCCCGCTACTGTTCATCACACTGCTTTAAAACAAACCGGGCTGCAAAACTGGCCCGATGGTTTAACGGTAACGCCCTTTGCAGGCCCCGATCTTACGCCAAGCCCCGCCTGCCTTGCTACAGCGCCTACCGGTGAAGTGTTTGTTGGTGTAGATATGATGGGCTCTCTTGGCAAAGCGCCCGGAAAAGGCAGAATATTAAGGCTTGTTGATGCTGATAACGATGGCAAGATAGATCAGCATACAGAATTTGCAAGGGTGGATAATCCCCGTGGGATCTTTGTATTGGGCGATAAGGTATACGTGTTGCATACTATATTTTCAAAAGAAACGCAAAAAGCAACTGGCATGGATCTGGTTGTTTTTGAAGATAAAGACCGTGACGGCATTGCCGATGGCCCGTCAAAACCCATTGTAGAACACCTGAGCAACCCCAACATGCTGGTGGATCGTGGTACAGACCACGCCACCAATGGCATCCGCATGGGTATCGATGGCTGGATCTACATTGCGGTTGGAGATTTTGGTTTTCATGACGCCGTTGACCGCTCTGGTAAAAAACTAACCATGCTTGGTGGCGGGATTGTACGCGTACGCCCCGATGGTACCGAACTGGAGATCTTCTCGCACGGTACGCGCAATATTTATGATGTGGCTATCGACCCTTATATGAACGTGTTTACCCGCGATAATACCAATGATGGCGGCGGCTGGAACATCCGGTTCTCGCATCACATCCAGTCGGGCGAGTATGGTTACCCATTATTGTTTCAGCACTTTACAGATGAGATCTTGCCGGCATTGGTTGATGTAGGAGGAGGCTCGGGCACCGGCGCGCTATTTATGGACGAGCCAACCTGGCCCGAAAAATACAACCACGTACCCATGATGGCCGATTGGGGCCGGAGTGAACTGTATATCCATCGCGTTACGCCAAATGGTGCCAGCTTTACACAAAAGCAGGAAGATTTTATAACACTCCCGCAAATCACCGATCTGGATGTGGATGGCTCGGGTCGCCTTTACCTTTCTGCTTGGGACGGCGCAGGTTACGAGGGTAGCCCGGCAAAAGGCTACGTAGTACGTGCGGTGCCTGCCGGTTGGACGTACAAGGCATTCCCTAACCTTAAAGCAGCATCGGTTGATGAATTGGCAGGCTTACTATCTTCGGCAAGTGCAGTTGCCCGTTTTTATGCTTCGCAGGAATTATTGGTGCGCCCGGTAACCCAAGCTGCTAAAGCATCGCTTGCAGTGGCATCAAATACAAGCTTGCCCTTATTTGCCCGGGTAGCCGGTATTTACACCTACGCCCAAATTGCCGGTGCAAATGGCGTACCTGCATTAGTAAAACTTACGGAAGATAAAGAACTGAAAGAGTTTGCCCTGAAGGTTTTGGCCGACAGGACAGGTTACCTGCAAGATGTCCCTACAGCGCCATTTATTGCGGCTCTTAAAGATGCGTCACCGCGCGTACAGGCGGAAGCTATTATTGGTTTAGGCAGATTGGGCAGGTCCGAAGCAGCTAATGCCTTGCTGGAAACTAAAGTACCGGCGTCATTTATTGCGCCTGCAAAAGGCACGGAAGGCCCCCATGCTACGCCGAACGCAGATATCGTGCTTCCCCACCTGGCGGTGCGCACACTGGTGAGCCTTAATGCTGTAACAGCATGTGTGAACAACATCGGCACAAAAAATTCTGCATTAGCGCTTTGGGCATTGCGTTACATGCATGATGCTAAAGCTGTTGATGGTTTAATTGCTGCTTATAAGGCAGCCAAATCACCAAAGTTAAAAAAGCAAATATTGGCTACCCTGGGCAGGCTTTACAAAACCGAAGCCCCTTATGATGGTTCCTGGTGGTGGAGCACACGGCCGGATTCGCACGGGCCGTATTACAAAGCCATTACCTGGGAATCATCACCAAAGATAAAGGCGTTTCTTACTGCCGAGCGAGGCAAAGCAAGCCCGGCTGGTAAACAATTCTATGCCGACCTGAACGCGCGGGATCGGATGGAAATTGCGGCCTTTGGTGGCGAAGAGAAAGCGCCGGTTGTTAAAGAAGCAAAGATAGATCTGGAAAAGATCCGCAATAAAAAAGGACAGATAGGTAAATCATCCATCGAAGATATTATGCTGGCATTGGCTAAATTAAAAGGCGATCCTGCAAAAGGCAAAGCGCTTTTTGCTCAGCAGGGCTGCATTGCCTGCCATAGTATCAAAAAAGGCGAAAAACTAAAAGGACCATTTATGGGGCAGATAGGATCTATCATGACCAGGCAACAAATCGCAGAATCTATCCTGAAACCAAGCGCCTCTATTTCGCAGGGATTTGCTACGGTAACCGTCACCGCTAAGGGCAACAAAACCTATATGGGCTTCATCACCGAAGAATCGGCCCAGAAAATTGTAATGCGCGATATTGGCGGAAACGTTTACACCGTAAAAACAGGCGATATTATTTCCCGTAAGGAAATGAAAACTTCGATGATGCCAACGGGACTGGCCAGCGCGCTATCGTACGAGGAGTTTGCTTCGTTGGTGACCTTTTTATCTCTGCAGAAATAGGGGTAGGCGTTGTTGTTGTTTGCGTTGTAAGCTTGCGTTTAGTTTTTGAGGTCGCCGTGGTTATACTTCGGTTGGTAATACGCCGGTATAATAATGGTATAACCATTATTTACGCCTGAACTTAAGCTTGGGATTTTTGTAATGGTAAGCTGGGGCGGATAATGCATTGGGTGGTGAATTTCTTGGAGGTAAATTAACATTATCATCAACTTATCTTCACATTAAATATCGTAGAGAGTAAATTACGGCACTTATATTTACAGGCTATTATTGCTATGAAAAAACTAAGTATCCTGATCCGGGTATGTGCTGTTACGATGACGCTGAGCCAAACCGCAAACAGCCAAATTAAACCGTACACAGTTGCCAACGCCCATTCGCACAACGATTATAAAAACAGCATCCCTTTTTACAGAGCGTACGAAAAAGGCTTCGGCTCTATTGAGGCCGATGTTTTTGCGGTTAACGGCAGGTTGCTGGTCGCTCATGATAAAAGGGACACCGCCGCGAGCCGGTCGCTACAAAACCTGTATCTTACTCCACTTGCCGAAAAACTAAAACGCAACCCTCACAGGCAATTGCGTTTGCTGATAGAAATAAAGCAGGATCACAAAGCGGTGCTATCGCTGGTAATGCAGGAACTTAAACCTTTTGCTGAATATATCTCGTCGCCGGGGCACCCGGGTAACCTTTCTATTGTGATGACGGGGGCTGTACCGCCGCCTGCGGAGATACTAAACTACCCCGATTGGATAACCTTTGATGTAGACCATTTAAATGGTTTTACACCGCAACAGTGGCAAAGAATAGGGCTGGTAAGTTTCCCTTTAGGCAGGTATGTGCGTTGGAATGGTAAAGGCGTATTGAACAGCAAGGAGATTGCAAGAGTAAAAGGAGCCATAGACAGTGTCCACCAGGCCGGTAAAATGATCCGGTTTTGGGAAAGCCCGGATACTAAGAGCAGCTGGCTTGCACTAATGCGCCTGGGTGTTGATGTAATAGGTACCGATAAGATAGAAGAGCTTGGCGATTTTTTAAACAAGAAAGCCAAAAATGAATATTTAGCACAGCAGGCATACCCGGTATATCACCCAACTTACAAAGCAGACGGCTCCGTTAAACAAGTAAAGAACATTATTTTATGCATCGGCGATGGCATGGGTCTGACGCAGTTATACGCCACTTATACGGCCAACCAGGGGCAGCTTAATATTTTTCAAGTGAAGAATATTGGCTTTTCCGTTACCAATTCGGCTGATGCTTATATTACTGATTCGGCAGCAGGTGCCACTGCGTTTGCATCGGGCCAAAAAACAAACGATAGGGCAATTGGCGTGGACCCTGCAGGCAAGCCCCTAAGATCATTAGCCGTATACAGTGCCGAAGCCGGCAAAAAAACGGCTGATATAGCGGTATGCCAATTAACAGATGCCATCCCGGCTGCGTTTTACGCACACCAATCCGAAAGAAGCGATAGCCTTGTTATTGCCGCGCAGATCCTTAATTCCAATATCGATATTTTCTTAGGATCGGCCTATACGGATTTTACAACAAAGGTAAACGGCGTACCAATAATAGATAAAATGAAACAAAGGGGTTATACCGTTATCCGTAAGTTTGATGATTTTCTAAATTCAAAGGCGACAAAAATATTGGCGCTGATGGACGACAGCGCCACAAGGCCCAAAATAGCAGGGAGGGGTGAGTATTTATCACTTGCCTTGAAAAAGGTAACCGCCGCTTTTAAAAACCACCCGAAGGGCTTTTTTATGATGGCTGAAGGATCCCAGATAGACTATGGCGGCCACAACAATAATTTAGCACAGGTAATTACCGAAAATGCTGATTTCGACAGGATGGTAGGAGCGGCCCTGCGTTTTGCAGATGAAGATGGCGAAACGCTGGTTATTGTAACTGCCGACCACGAAACAGGCGGATTAACCCTGCTGGATGGTAGTATAACCAAAGGATACGTTTTGGGAGATTTCAGCACCAACGACCATACAGGCACACCCGTGCCCGTATTCGCTTACGGCCCGCACTCTGCAGATTTTAGAGGCGTTTATAGCAATACCGAAATTTTCAAAAAGATCTTAAGCCTGATCAATTATAAAAAATGATACGCTTTATGGTGTAGATACGTTGATTTAAAGACGAGGATTGGCGGAGAAATGTATCTACAGAATCAATCGCCCATAGAATAAATCGATTATGATTATGGCATACATTATCCTAATTTTATAATCGTTAGCAAAAACCAAGCGAACCGATTTCAATACATAAATCTACAAAATGGAAAACGAATCAAACGACATCAGTAAATGTCCGTTCCACAACGGCAGTATGAAACACAATACCGGCGGTGGCGGCACCAGGAACAATGATTGGTGGCCCAACCAGCTAAAGCTGAATATCCTGCGCCAGCAATCATCATTATCAAACCCGATGAATAAGGATTTTGATTATGCTCAGGCTTTTAAAAGTCTTGATCTGGAGGCTGTCAAAAACGATCTTCATGCGCTGATGACCGACTCACAAGACTGGTGGCCGGCCGATTTTGGCCACTATGGCGGCTTATTTATCCGAATGGCATGGCATAGTGCCGGTACTTACAGGGTAACAGATGGCCGCGGTGGTGGTGGTGCAGGTTTGCAGCGTTTTGCGCCGCTTAACAGTTGGCCGGATAACGTGAGCCTGGATAAAGCCCGCAGACTGCTTTGGCCGATCAAACAAAAATACGGACAGAAAATTTCATGGGCGGATCTGATGATCCTTGCCGGCAATATAGCGCTGGAATCGATGGGTTTTAAAACCTTTGGGTTTGCCGGTGGCCGCGCAGATGTATGGGAAGCGGATGAATCTGTGTATTGGGGCGCTGAAACTACCTGGTTGGGTAACGATAAACGTTATCCGGATGGTGCGCCTGGTGTTCGGGGCCACGGGGTTTTGGTATCAGATGAGGATGCAGATGGCGACCTCCACTCGCGTAATTTAGAAAAACCGCTTGCTGCCGCTCATATGGGTTTAATATATGTAAATCCTGAAGGACCGGACGGCAATCCCGATCCTATAGCTGCCGCTAAAGACATCCGCGAAACCTTCGGGCGTATGGCTATGAACGATGAAGAAACCGTTGCGCTGATCGCCGGAGGCCATAGTTTTGGTAAAACCCACGGTGCAGCCTCTTCTGACAATGTAGGCAAAGAACCTGAAGCTGCCGATGTGGAAATGCAGGGCTTTGGCTGGAACAATAAGTATGGCTCTGGTAAAGGTGCCGATACCATCACCAGCGGCCTGGAAGTAACCTGGACAAAAACGCCGACACAATGGAGCAATAACTTCTTTGAAAACTTGCTTGGGTTTGAGTGGGAACTTTCTAAAAGCCCGGCAGGCGCTCATCAGTGGGTTGCTAAAAACGCCGAAGCTATTATACCCGATGCGTACGACAGTGCTAAAAAACATCTGCCAACCATGCTCACTACCGATCTTGCCTTAAGGTTCGATCCATCTTATGAGAAAATATCAAGGCGTTTTTTGGAGGATCATGATGCATTTTCTGATGCCTTCGCTCGCGCCTGGTTTAAACTAACGCACCGTGATATGGGGCCACGTGCCCGTTATCTTGGCACCGATGTGCCGCAGGAAGTATTGCTTTGGCAGGACCCGATCCCTGCGGTTAACCATGCTTTAATAAACGAAGGCGACATTACAGCGCTTAAAGCAAAGGTTCTGGCATCTGGCTTAAGCGTATCTGAATTGGTTACCACTGCCTGGGCTTCGGCTTCTACCTTCCGTGGTTCTGATAAACGTGGCGGAGCCAATGGCGCGCGCATCCGTTTGGCTCCTCAAAAATACTGGCAGGCAAACAACCCTGCACAGCTGCAAAAAGTATTGAACGTACTGGAGGGTATCCAAAACGAATTTAATGGCGCGCAAGCCGACGGTAAAAAAGTTTCGCTAGCGGATCTGATCGTGTTGGCTGGTTCCGCAGGCGTTGAAAAAGCGGCTAATGATGCAGGCAACACGACTACCGTGCCATTTAAACCGGGCCGTATGGATGCCTCACAGGAACAAACAGATGTGGAGTCGTTTGGCTACCTCGAACCTGTTGCAGATGGTTTCCGTAACTACCGCAAATCAAAAAGCTCCGTATCTACCGAAGAATTACTGATAGATAAGGCTCAACTACTTACGCTTACCGCGCCGGAACTTACCGTGCTGGTAGGAGGGTTGCGCACACTGGGCGCTAATTATGATGGATCGAACCATGGCGTGTTCACCGCTACCCCCGGCAAGCTTACTAACGATTTCTTTGTGAACCTGCTGGATATGGGCACTGCCTGGAAAGCGGCATCTGAAGACAAGCAAGTTTACCAGGGCAGCGACCGCAGCACCGGAGAGCTTAAATGGACCGGCACACGCGCCGACCTCGTATTCGGTTCCAACTCCGAGCTTAGGGCTATTGCGGAAGTATACGCAAGTGCAGATAGTAAGGATAAATTTGTTAGCGACTTTGTAGCCGCCTGGGACAAAGTAATGAATTTGGACAGGTTCGAATAACCTGTTTATCATAACATCAAAAAGGCCTCGGATTTTTCCGGGGCTTTTTTGTGGCTGGAAGGAGGGCAGAATTAGAACCCGCCCAGTCAGCCATACAATATGTATTTCATTTTTATTTGCTCAGCAACCGCCTTTGCGAGGGACACGTTTAAAAATTACTTTACTATCTCGTTCTACATATTCGCCCGATACTATTGGGTATGAATACTTGGG
>NZ_JBDSZG010000033.1:0-35109 GCF_039925265.1 Mucilaginibacter sp. | reverse complement strand
AAACAACAAGTCAATTATTGATTATCTTTAAAAAAAAGACCTGTATAGTTCCTTTAGGATTAATAAGCTATAAGGTATAGGTTTTACAGGATTTACTCAAAATCTGTATAGCTATTTCAGGACGGGTCAGTGACACTATTACGGGAAAAAATACGTTAACCCTGTATTTTTTTATTCAATTGATTATCAGGAATTTAAAAAATACTTTTTGAAATTGTGTTAAGTTATGTTAACCCTAATTCCCAATTGAAGCGATTCATAAAAGGGTTTAAAAATCGAATATGCTGCCTTTTAATGGGCTATATTCCTTGGGAGAGGTGAGCGCCGGGGAGTGTAGTGGCAGGGGCGGGTTCGCCGCCGTACCGATAACACATCGGAAAATCAAGTATTGCAAACAGGTTATTCAAATATCCAATGTTCAAAAAAATATTGCTAACCTTCTTCATCCTGTTCCTGGGCTTCCACATACAAGCCCAGCAATTGAAGACGGATATTTCCGTACACGACCCGGTAATTATTAAACAGGATAGCGTTTATTACATTTTTTGCACGGGGATGGGAATCAGCAACTGGTCGAGCACCGATAAGGTGCATTGGAAACGCGAAAAGCAAATATTTGCCGCCGCGCCGCAATGGGTGCTGGATTTTTTGCCGGCATTTAACAACCACATTTGGGCGCCCGATATTTCATACTACAAAGGCACCTATTACCTGTTCTATTCGGTGTCAGCCTTCGGGAAGAATACATCAGCTATCGGGCTGGCCACCAATACTACGCTGCATCCCAATAACCCGGCTTATAAATGGGTGGACCATGGGCAGATCATCCGTTCTATCCCAAATCAAACCAACTGGAACGCCATCGACCCAAACTTAATTACCGATGACAAAGGTACACCCTACCTGGCCTTCGGCTCTTTTTGGGATGGGCTGAAACTGGTTAAGCTGAATAAAGACAGGATGAGCGTTGCCGAAGATCTTGCAGCGATACCCACCATAGCCACCCGGAAAAAAGCCCCATCGGCAGAAAACCCGCCATCGGTAGATGGTAACCCGGTTGATGCCGGCGGCAATGCGATTGAAGCGCCATTTATATTTAAGCACGATAAATATTACTACCTGTTCGCATCTATAGATTACTGCTGCAAAGGGCCGAAGAGTACCTATAAAATGATCATTGGCCGTGCTAAAAATATCAAGGGCCCTTTCCTGGATAAAGATGGCATAGCTATGAACAAGGGTGGCGGGAGTATTTTGCTGGAAGGAGATAAGGATTGGTACGGCGTGGGCCACAACGGCATAGGTGAATTTGATGGTGCCGACTATATTGTGTTCCACGGGTACGATGCAGCAGCTAAAGGCGTCTCCAAGCTTCGCCTAACTAAGTTGAATTGGGTAGATGGCTGGCCGGAGATTGATAAAAATGAATTGACAATTAAGAAATAACAATATGCTCAACAAAAAATACTTATTGGCGTTAGCAGCTTGCTGCCTGTTTGATGTGGCGAATGCGCAGGATACCGTTTTCCGTGCGGAAGGTAACCCCATCATCCGGCATAAATTTACTGCCGACCCTGCGGCAATGGTGTACAAAGGAAAAGTGTACCTGTATACCGGGGTGGACGAAGCGCCGACCGGCAAAAGCAATTATGTAATGCACCAGTGGGCAAGCTTTACCACTACCGATATGAACACCTGGACGGAGCACCCGTCGCCCATGAATGTTAAAGATTTTAGCTGGGCGAAGGACGACGCGTGGGCATCACAGGTGATAGAACGTAACGGTAAATTTTACTGGTACGTAGCCGTAGAGCACGCCACCATACCCGGTAAGGCGATAGGGGTAGCAGTTGCCGATAACCCATTAGGCCCGTTTAAAGATGCACGCGGCAGCGCGATAGTAACCAACGATATGACCAAGGCCGTAAAACATTCCTGGGACGATATCGACCCATCGGTTATCATCGATAAGGACGGGCAGGCCTACCTGTTTTGGGGTAACGGCATTTGCTATTATGCCAAACTAAAAACCAATATGACCGAGCTGGACGGCCCCATCCAAACCATTACCCTGCCTCATTTCACCGAGGCTCCGTGGATCCATTATCGCAATGGCTGGTATTATTTATCGTATGCTTATGAGTTTCCCGAGAAAATAGCCTATGCCATGAGCCGCAGTATTAATGGCCCCTGGGTGTACAAAGGCATTATTAACGAACTGGCGGGCAATTCAAACACCAACCACCAGGCTATTATTGATTTTAAAGGAAGATCGTACTTTATATACCATACCGGCGCGCTGGCGGCAGATGCGGGGAGTTACCACCGCTCGGTTTGTATAGACAACCTGTATTACAATAAGGATGGCAGCATCAAGCGCGTGGTAATGACCAGCGAAGGGGTGAAGAAGATAGTGAAATAAAAAAGTGGCTGTAACCTATTGATTTTGATACAGCCACTTTTTGTTTTTTGGCTGCCTATAAATCGCCAAAAAAACAATTTAGTGTTCACGCCAACACATATGAACACCGTGAACATTTGTAAGAAACTCATAATCAGCAATTTAAAAATTGCCTAATGGTGTCAATATTGTGTCACCACCAATGTTGTTGCTGTTAACTATTTTTGCGGTTAAAAATACACGAAAGCCAAAAGGAGATATTAGCGCAATAGGTGTTCTTTGTCTTTTGGGCAAGCTGCTTTGATACAGCCGCTTTTTGCGTTTTATATTTTTTGCTATTCAAACTCCTCATCCTCGTCTTCTTCCTCGGGTACATGGTTGCTAATAGCCTGGCCAATCTGGTTGGTTTCGGTGTCGTTATCAAACATGGGCATTTCGGTTTCGGGGTTTAGCTTCAGCCAATGGTTTTCGGTGTCTTTTTCTATCTTGCCAAATTCCACCCCGGCTTTAAAAATGGTGTAAACGTTATCCTCCTCGGGGAATACGGAATAAACTATTCCATTCACTAATATGTCAAATGGGTCTTGCATGGGTATTTATGTTGTTGTATGCTGCAAAGCTACCAAAATAACAGTTCGCCTGTAATTCAATTCCCCGGTTATATCTGCGAGTAAGCCGTTGGTACCAGCATGGTCGATGTTATTTTGTTCACCAGCAGGGCATCCGCATATTCGGGCACCGAGCTTATTTTTTTCCATTGAGGGTCACCCCCAAAGGCTTTCCAGTGTGCATCCTTAGCGGCCAGGTCATCAAAGGTTACCATATAGGTAAGGGTTTGGCCGCAGCGGACCGATGATGGTTTCGCCCCAAAAAACGGGTTTAAAGCCGAGGCGTTTAAATATATCTATCTCGCCCTGGTCGTTAAACATTTCAATCTTCTTTTTACCGGCGGCTTCGCTGGCGCTCTGGTACTGGCGTAACTCAAATATCCGCGTGGTTTTTGGCGGAGCTTCCAATAACGGACTATGCTTAAAGGCTTTCATCAATGAGCTTTCTATCCGCTCATAAGCCGGTGCAGAGGCAGGTGCATTAAGGTACGCGGCGCCTTGTTTTTTCCATTCGGCATCCTTGCCAATATTATCGGCTATGTGGCTTAAATGAGCCAGGCCATTGTAAGTGGTGAGCACAAATATTTTGGTTTGCCCTTCGGGTTTTAGCTCGGTAAATACACCTACATGGCGGATGCCGATGCGGTTGAGAGCGGGGATGGCGGCGTACTGAAAGTAATCTTCCACCAGTTTTTGCTGGGCGGCGTTCTTTAGCGTGTAGGTGCGCAATTCGTAGTAGTCTGTACCATGAGTCGGTGGGTTATCGGTATCGGCAGCCATGGCCGCGGCAGGTATAATGGCAGCAGCGGCACCACTTACCAGGGCCGACTTAACAAACGAGCGTCTTTTCATACAGGGTTGTTTATAATTTGCCGGCAATATACGCTTTTAGCTAAAAAGACAGGGTGAAAAAACACCGGAAATAGGGTGCTTCTACCCTGTATCAGCATTGACGGTTTGCGTTACTTTACGTTATGCAATTCGCTTTACACTATATGAGTTTATCAGAGAACCGGCATATCTCTTTTTACAAGGGCGGCGAAACCTTCCTGGTACCCGCCCAAAGCGAGGTAGAGCGTAAACAGGACAAAATAAAGGTGCGTTTCCGGTTTCAGCAGGATAAACTACCTGCGGAAATAGACGAAGTGATAGCCGATAACGAGCAGGGATTTGTGCGCATGGTGACCTCCAAAGGCAAGGAATTTACCGCCGGTCCGCTTTTCGACCAGTTGTACGTTTGGTACGATTATATTGTAAAACGCTGAGATTATAGCTTGGTGCGCACTGCAGAGGTTTTGTACAATGTGCCCGGTTTAAAAGATTAGATGCGTTGGACGGACTTGGATACCCCGCTAAAACACTTACGAAAATTTGCGTTTTTACACCTTTTTTTGTCGTAAAAAGCGGGTGTTTATGGCAGTTTAGCCCCTTGCCGTGCCGGGTGCAATTTGGTATTATTGTAATAACCCTTTAACCCCAATTACCATGAAAGTTGTACGCGTGCAATACACCACCCGGCCCGAATACGCGCCCATAAATGAGCAGAATATAGCCGCCGTTGTGGCCGAACTGAAAACCCTGAACCACCCCGGCATCAAATACGGAGCCTGGCTGCTGCCCGATGGCAAAACCTTTATGCATTTCGACCAGCTGGAAAGCGAGGAAGCCCACCAAATCCTACAACACCTCGCCTCCTTCAAGAAATTTGCCGACGAACTTTCGGCCAGCGACCTGGAGGTAGAACCCAAGCTGGAGATACTGAATTTGGTAGCCAGCACGGAGGCCTATTATTAAAAGAAGGGTTTGAAAAGCAATTGCAGTGGTGCTTAGGCTGCGGTAGCCCCGCTTTCCCTCCAAGCCGCTGATAGACGCGGGCTTTCCGTACAATCGGGTTTAGATGGGGTGGGGTGGTGGTGTGATGGAAATTTCAGGGCTACCTCAAGCAGATCGCTGCCGCAGGCGTCCTCGACTTCTATCCCGTATGGAAAGTGTACAGCACGCATTCCAAAAACCATTCCTTTTAGCCCACATAAATTTCATTTTGTAACTTTATGCGTCTGTACTCAACAGTAGGCTATCAATAACAGCAAAATGGATAATGCAAGGGTTTACAAAATGATTTTCGCGGGTGTTTATCCACTTTATATAAATAAAGCGGAGCGGAAAGGGCGCACTAAGGCCGAAGTGGATCAAATTATATTCTGGCTCACCGGCTACAACGAGCAATCGCTGCAGCAACTCATTGACGATAAAACCAATTTCGAATCCTTTTTTGCCGAAGCGCCGCAAATGAACCCGAACATAGGAAAAATTACAGGCGTAATTTGCGGTTACCGCGTGGAGGAAATTGAAGACCCGATGATGCAGAAGGTCCGTTACCTGGATAAGTTGGTTGACGAATTGGCAAAAGGAAAAACAATGGAGAAAATTTTAAGGAAGTAAGTAACACCCATATTACACCGAAAAAGGCGAACAATGTTGCCGGTTGCTAACAGGCCCCGCGATTGTGCTAATACGCCACCCTGGGCGATAAGTGTTTTTGGATGCTGTTAAGCAAGTTAGAGATGTCAAAAGGTTTATCTATAAAATCGTCGGCTGCACAGGGTAGCTGTAGCGACTCGATGAAGTGGTGCGTTCCCGACATTAGTATAGTTGGCAAAAAGCCAGTACGTAGGTTCTCTTTAACTTCTTTGCAAACTGCACGGCCGTCTACGTCCTTAAGTACAACATCTATTAAAATAAGGTCGGGCTTAAAGGTTTGTATATCTTCAAATATGGTGTTGGCATCGTTTAACGCTTTTACATCGTAGCCGCTGTCGTCCAAAAGAAACGATAGAATGGTTAAAACATCATTATCATCATCCAAAACAAGTATTCTGTTGCGCATAAATTAGGGTGGATGATATTGTGCTGCCTGTAGCGCTATTATAGCTCCACAGGCAGCATCTTATGCCAATATTTAAATTTTTGTTAAAGACTTAATTTAAGAAAGGGGTAATTGCTAAAACCTCAGCCTCCATTTTTAAGTGGATCATAAACTCCGACCCAACCCCCGGCTCGCTTTCGACAACAATTTTACCTCCGGCAGCATTCACTATTTTTTTGGCCAGGTAAAGCCCGATGCCGTGTCCTTCCACATCCTGGTTTAAGCGGCCATACATATTAAAAATTTTATCGATACCGCCTTTGGGGATACCTCTTCCATTATCTTTTACCGAGAGTACCACATGGTCGCCCTCCTGGCTGGTAGCAATTGTAATTACCGGTGTGTTTTCGCTTTTAAACTTTATTGCATTTGAAACGAGGTTATATACTATACTTCTTAAATTCTTTTTAGAAAAAAGTATCTGCTTAACGCCCAGGTTCCTGGTTATTGTAGCGCCCGATGCGGTTATCTTATTTTCCAGGCTCCATTCTATATTGTTAATGATCTCATCAAGGTCAATCATCTCCGTCGCTAACATATCGTTTTCCACTTTGGCAATGGTTGCAATATCTGTTATCAACTCGCGGAATTTTTTTACAGAACTATTAATGATGTTCAAAAAATCCATCAGCTTTTTATCTGTCAAGGTTACCTTATTCATGATGTTGATGCTGGTTTCGATATTGCTCAACGGCGCTAACAGATCGTGCGATGCCGCGTGTATAAAATGGTCCAGATCGGTATTGATGCGGAGTAAGGTTTTATTCTTTTTATCAATTTCCAGTTGTGTGTGCTTTAATTCTGTTATATCATTAAAGGTTATAATGGCTCCCTTGTTTCGGTTGGTTGCCTGCTGCACGTAAGGCATGGTCATGATCTGGTACCACTTGCCGTTATTGGTTTCAATTTCTTTGGTAATTACACTGCCATTGTGCAGCACCTGTTTAATATCGTCAATTATGGTTTCGAATTTGATATTGGTGGATATATTGCTGAGGGGCCTTCCTATATCGCTTTCCAACAGGTTTATCTGTTTCACTGTGCCCGGCGAAAACCGCATCAATTGCAGGTCGTTGTTAATAAATAACTGGCCGTTTATATTGCTCCTGAAGTAATTGTTCAGGTCGTCGTTAATTTCCAGCAGCTCTTTGTTTTTTAACTGGTAATCGGCATTGATGGTATGCAATTCCTCGTTTACAGATTGCATTTCTTCGTTGGTGCTCTGCATTTCCTCATTGGCAGATACCAGCTCTTCGTTAAAGGATTGCATGTTTTCGTTAGAAGCATCAAGCTTCTCGTAAGATAAATTAAGTTTATCTTTTAATTCCTTTAGTTCCGCTTCGAGGTTTTTGGTGTATTTATCCAGGTAAATATGTTCATCGTAAGCGCTTTCTGCTTTTGTTGCGCGGGTTTTGTTTTTGGTAAAAGTAACCATCAACAGTTTATGTTCGCCGTTTGCCTCCAGCAAGCTTACGCATAGGTTTACTTTAAAAACGTGCTCGCCCAGTTTAATTTTGATACCTTCCGCTTCGGCTCGGTCGCTGTTTTTAAGTACGCTGGTAATTAGTGTATTGTACGCTACCGCAAGTGGTTTTGGCAGTAATTCCACCAGGTTTGATGTAAAGTGTTTTTGCAGCAGGTATTTGGTAGTATCGCCATAGGCGCTTATCACCTGGTTGCTTTCGTTAACGCAAATGGCCAGGTAATCAAATTCTGTGGCCAAACCCGCGTGCATGGCGTCGGCCAATGCAGGGTGGGCATTTTTTGTCAATCCTTCTGTAGCCGAGCGGAAGGGGGGGCGTTTGGTATCTGACAATTCGGGGAGCGAATAAGCATCAAATGTTACCGTCCGCTTGTTTTCGAGGTTACGGTAGATCTTCCACTTTTTATGGACCACTTCCAGCGTTTTAAGTATAGGCATAGGGTTTTCGCTGGTACCCAGGAACAGGTATCCATCCTTTTTGAGCCCGAAAAGCAACATGGTGAATATTTTCTTCTGCAGTACCGATGTCATATAAATGAGCAGGTTGCGGCAGCTGATGAAGTGCATGTTGCAATAAGGCGGGTTTTTTACCAGGTCGTGCTGGGCGAAGATCACCATCTTACGGATAACGGGGTTAACACGGAAACTATCCCCTTCTTTAAGAAAATACCTCTCCAGCCGCGCGGCGGATACATCTTTGGCAATGCTTGCATTATACAACCCCTTGCCGGCGTGTGATAAAGCAGCGCTGTCAATATCTGTAGCAAATATCTTCACTACCAGGTCCTCATATTCATCTTTCAGCAGTTCGGCAATTAATATGGCCATAGAGTATACCTCCTCGCCCGTGGCGCAGCCTGCAACCCATAACTTTAATTCTTCGCCGGGTGCCAGTTTTTGCAGTATAACGGGTAATACATCCTTTTGTATAAATTCAAAAGCTTCCTTATCCCTGAAGAAAGATGTTACGCTGATCAGAAAATCTTTGGAGAGCGCGTCTACTTCAGCGGGTGTTGCTTTAAGGAAATTGAGGTAATTGGCCAGCGAGGTGAAATTGCCGTAGGATGCCCTCCTTTTTGTTCGGCGGAGGATGGTGGTTTGTTTGTAGTCGGAAAAATCGAGCGGTGAATTTTCTTTGATCAGGTCGATAATAGCTTTCAGGTTTTTTTCGTCGTCTTTATCATCTGCTAAAAGGTCTCCGGCATTTTTTACGTAATCTTCTATAGCGGCGGGCATCAAAGCGGGCTCCAATACCAGGTCTACCAGGCCCGTGGCAATGGCGCTCGATGGCATACTGCCAAATTCGGACGTTGCCGGGTTACGGGCTATTACCATACCGCCGCCCTTTTTAATAGCCTTAATACCTTCGGTACCATCGCTGCCCAAACCCGACAGGATAATGCCTATCGCTTTTTTACCACAATCTGCTGCAAGCGATGCGAAAAAATGGTTGATGGTTAAATGCGGGCCCTTAACGTCCTGTTTATCGCTTAAATACAGGCTGCCATCGTTAATGGTCATGAATTTATTGTGGGGGATAAGGTACACCTCGTTGCATTTAACAACCATTTCGTTTTCGGCCTCTTTTACTACAAGTTTACTGTGGCGGGCCAGCAACTCCACCATACGGCTCTTAAAATCTGATGAGAGGTGCTGAACGATAACATAAGAAACACCATCCAGGGGGGTATGATCGAAAAAAGAATTAATTTCATCCATACCACCCGCAGATGCGCCAATGGCAATAATATGATGAGGTTCTGCTAAAAGCATACGGGTAAGAAATTAGTAGGGGTTAAGAATAGTATATTCTAAAAAGGGAAGGTGATCAAACCTAATGTTATTTTTTTGATTATCAAAATGTTATTAGTGATACTGATCAGGTTTTTGCTTGGGTTTGACCAGGTTTTATTTGCAGGAAATAGTATAGATGGTGGGTAATTTAGCGTAAACCTGGCCTGAAACACGTTGAGTTTTTAACTAAGCAGCATGGTATCATCGGCCCACCTAAACGCGACAGCAGCGGATACCGGCCTGGCGCCTACGGCCTGCGCAGTATAAGCGTATGGCGGGGCTACCGCGGCCTAAATGCTTCTGTCCCTGCTTTTCAAATCATACCACTTCCAATCCCTCCACACCATTTTCATTAAATTGTTTTTGTCGTAATATGATTTATATTTAAAACATAGTTAATTGTTGTTAGTTGTGATTAATACAAAAGCGAATTAATCAATATAAACTCAACTTAACAACAAATGGCACATTTAGAAGTAGAACCCAAAAAGTCGTCTCCATGGATCTGGATACTGCTGGCCCTGGTGGCACTGGCGGTATTGTTTTTCCTGCTTAAAGGATGCGGCGGCTCAAAACAAGTAGCATCAACCGATAGCACCAGCACCGTAACGGGCGATACCACGAAAGCACTTGCGGCAACCGGCCCCGACTGGAGCACCGTTGACTTTAACTCGCCCCGCAGCACCGACAGCGACATTGGCGATACCAGCATCTATGTAAGTAGCACCGATAAGTACACCATTTACAGCCTGGGCAATAATATCTTGTTCGAAACGGATAAAAACACGCTCACCAACAGCGCGGACGCCAAGCTGAAGGCGATAGTAGCATCGTTAAACAACAAGTTTAAAGGCGCAACCATTGGTGTTTATGGCAGTACGGATAGCCAAGGCGACGCCGCCCACAACAAACAACTGGGTACAGATCGCGCGAACGCAGTTAAAGACTGGCTGACCAAAAACGGGCTGGATGCCGATAAAGTTTCGGTACAAAGCCTTGGCGAAAACGAACCGGTTGCAAGCAATAGCACCGCAGGTGGCAGGCAGCAAAACAGGAATGTGGCTATAGTTGCTTTCCCGGTTTCTAACTAATTATTATTAAAAAAATTAACAACACAACGATCATGGCTTTTGAAGATGAAAACAGAACATACAATGGCGGGCTTAAGTTATTAAGCGACAGCGATTACCAGATAGTGGACGGCGAACCGGATATTACCGGCTGGAACGTACTGGATACCAACGGTTACAAATTTGGCGAGGTGGACGACCTGCTGTTCGATCCGCAGTCGCGCGCAGTGCGTTACCTGGTGGTAGAACTACAGGCCAACGGAACCGATATAGCCGACGACCGCAACGTACTGATCCCCATTGGCGTGGCAGAACTGCACACCAATGACGACGATGTGATAATCCCCAATGTAAGCGCCCTGCAGCTTTATACGCTGCCGGTATACGAACCCGGCGTGCTTACGCCCGAAAACGAAGTGGCTATCCGTAATATTTTTGAAGGCGGCAGCGCAGGCCCGTACGAGGCGGTAGGCTTTTACGAGCACGAGCATTTTAACGAGGACCGCTTTTATGGCCGTGGCACCGTGGCAACGGAAGTAACCGACCTCACCAGCGCCGAAACCCCGGGTGATGAAGCAGCCCGCCAGCAAAAGGTGCGCCGCATCATCGCCAAAATTGAGGCTAAGAACGACGCGGATAAGTCGGCATTTTAATAAACTGATCTGAACTAAATACGATGAGGGGCTGCCGGGAGGTAGTCCCTTTTTTTATTGATTATTTAGCAAAAGGGTGAAATCACCCTACCGTTACCAGTTATTCCTGTAAGTTGTGCCGTTTAATTACCCTGCGCAAAAACTCTTTTAACCCTTATTTAAACTATTGTGCCAGGTTAAGGGTTGCGCGCTTGTTATTGTGGTTTTTAATTAATTAAATTTACTGATAATAAAGCTGTTAGCCAATTTAATTAGCCATACCTATCCTTAATTTATGAAAAAATTTCTCGTTGTTGTTGTTATTTTCGGGATGCTGCTGGCCTGCAAATACTTTCAGGGCCATAACGCCAGTAGCCTGCCAAACGCTTTTTGCGATTCTACCGCGGCCGATAACCCCTGCGCCATCATCCCCTATGATGTTAACGAAAGCTTTGGCCTCGGCTACGATAGCTTCCTCGATTCGCTGCACCAAACGCCTTTCGATATCTTCTCCTGGCAAACTTTTATAGCCCTCAACTGGCCCGCCAACGCCGCCGGGCAGCCTATTGGTACTTCTATTACCGATTCGGTGAACGCTCCCCGCGTATGGGAGCACTACCAGGATCCCGCCGAGGTTTTCGGTACCAGTATGCCCTTGCTCAACCTGCGCCTTGGCGAGACTAAAAAGAGCGGGCAGAAATTCCTTTACCTCGATTCGAAAGCGCCGCATAGCCTGGGCGCCATTAAATCTGTCAATTCTAACGACCTGAACGGTTTCCAGGAAGCAGACGGCCACCCGCTGATTGACCGTAACCTCAACTTCGCCCTCTACGAAATAAAAATGAACCCGGTGGAAACCAAGTTTACGCTTGATAACCAGCTCACCACCACGCAGGGTATCTACAACGCGGGCATTAAAACCAACAACTCCATTGATCTGCCGCAGAGTAACGAGAAGGCGAAAAACGTGGGGATGATAGAGATCAAAGCCTCCTGGCGCATATTGCTGCCCGCCGCCGGCGACGATACCAGCCGCTACTATTGCCGCAAGGCCACCATTTTTATTGATAGCCTGCACACCCGCAACCACAAGCCGCTCCTCATTACCAACGTAACCGTGGGGATGGTGGGCATGCACATTGTGCGCAAAACAGCCAAGGTACACGTTAACCAGATCTGGACCACCTTTGAGCATATCGACAACACCCCCGATAATACCCAGGAGGCGCAGATGAAAGACAGGCAATGGTCGTTTTACAACCCGGATTGCCTTAACTGTACGCCAAACGCCCCGGCAGATACCATCAAAGGCGATAACCAGCAATACTTATGGGAGCCCAACATGCCTTACGCCCGCGATTACGCCACAGGCTCGCCCGGTCAGCAAAGCAAGCGCGATTCGTTTGGTACGCAGGCCATGCGCGTGTACCCCGTTTACCGCTACACCGAACTGGTGAACCAGCAATGGCAAGCCAAGCTTAAGGGCACCGTTTGGGCCAATTATAAGCTCATTGGTACGCAGTGGGAGCAGTCGGAAATTCACCCCGGGCCAACCGCGCCAAACTTTTTGGGCAACACCACGCTGGAGACCTTTATGCAGGCCGATGCATCGTGCATTAGCTGCCACCGCGATGCCAGCATCCTTTACAACAACAAAAAAGACACCATAAAAACCGACTTCAGCTTTATTTTCCCCATCTACGCCAGGGTAAATACCAACGCCAGGCCGGCAAAGAAATAAACTATTGAACTATATCTGATTTAAGATGATGAGGCTGCCGGGAGGTGGCCTTGTTTTTTTTTAAAAAGAAAGGGCAGCGTTCTATAGGTTACGACAGTCCCGCTATACGCTACAAGCCGCAGGTAGAAGCGGCTTTACGCTGCTATCGGGTTTTGGTACCCATTGTCATGCTGAGGAACGAAGCATCTAACGCCGTAATGCTCATCATCGCGCCTTTGCGAGGCAAGAAGACAACCGACCGAATGGAGTTCATTGATACCTTAAAGAAAAATCAAAATAATAATCCCCGGCAGGCAGAGTTGCCAATTTGCAAAGGGGCAAACAACTGTTCAACTGGCAAGTGCTTCGTTAGGAACGGCAGCGGTTTGGGTTAAGCCTGTGGATGTTACTTTTCTTTTCCGCAAAGAAAAGTAACCAAAAGAAACTCCCGGCTGCGCCCTGTTCTATGAAAGGTTGTCCTTTAGCAAGTGCAGTGGTTTCCGAACAGGTCAAGGCCGATTTAGGAAGGGGCTTCGTTGTGGTTGTGATTAAAAAAATGTTGAATTGCATACCATAATAAAAGCAGTTACTTGACAATAGGAATTTTGTTAAAATACTTGACAATAAAAATTTTGTCAATGCTGTCTGCTGCTACCGCAAGCGTTCCTCAACACTGGTTGAAGTTTAGCGCAGCGTAGCTTCGGCCCATAATGATTTAAGCTTCCAGCTTAATAAAACCGAAAGCTGATGGTGGGCCGCGCAGCAGAATGCTTGCTTTATTTTAGGTCGAAGTTGGGAACTTTGCTTAGTGGAGGAGCATTACTGCCTCTAATTATATATTTTTTTAAGCCATGACTTAATTTGCTCATTTAATGGCTGTTTACTATCTTGTTTGCCTAAATCAATAACATGCCCTTAGTATGGCAAAAGAAAATAAATCCGTAGAGGAAAAGGAAAAAGCCAGCGAGGCTAAAAGCTGCTTTATTGTAACTCCAATAGGTGAGCCTAATTCGGAAATAAATCAAAAAGCATTCGGTTTAATTAAAGCCGTAATGCAACCAGTTTTGAAAGAATTTGATTACCACCCAGTTGCTGCCAGCGATATTTCGGTGCCTGGTTCCATTAATAAGCAAATAATCCAACGTCTTTACAACGACGACTTGGTAATAGCTAATTTGACAGGTCTTAATCCCAATGTGATGTACGAACTTGCAGTCAGACATGCCGTTAAAAAGCCGGTAGTTATAATGGCTGAAAACGGCACAAAATTACCATTCGATTTGGTTGACCAGCGATGCATATTTTATGAGAATAGTCTGCATGGGGTTGAAGGTGCTAAAGAAAGCCTAAGATCTTTTTTATCTTCTGCGTTAGATGAGACAAATATTACCAATCCGATTTATGATAGCCTACAAGAGCAAAAGATTTTAAAAGAATTAACAGTTGAAGATAAACCATTATCTTACATTTTAGATAGGTTAGACAAACTCGAAATCAATATTTTAAGGAATACACTTACTAACGCCTCCACTGGAAAATCAATCAGTTCGAAAAAGGGTGAGGCTATCGCATACAATATATACACAGCAAAAAGGCAGGAGGAGATTTTATCTGTCTTAAAAGAAGCAGTCTTAAAAGAATTGTCGTATTCCGGTCAATTATATGTTTCTCTAACCAGTCATACTAATACATATATTGTAACTATATATTTAAACTCACCAGGAACAAAGCAGATATTTGAATCTATTTTAAACAAGCACGTAGATAGCTGGATGGAATTGACTTCCGATGTGGAATTTTATAGTTATCGATGAAAGCCCTGATCTTGCTTTACGCCCTCGCCTGTGACCCGCTTGCAAGATAACCACTTTGCATATTTGCCGGCCTCGCTAATCGGGAGATTGCTTCGTTCCTCGTAAAGACCTGATTTAGCCTGTGGTCGGTGTTATCACCGTACCACTTCAGGGCACAGACATAACAATCCTAAACCCGATAGCAGCGTAAAGCCCGCTTCCATCAGCGGCTTGGGGCAAACACCACGACCCTTGCTTTTCACAAATTGGCACGCCTTGTACAGCCATGAGCAATATTAATCAATAAGTAAGTTGCGCTTGCATTTTATGTTAACCCTGTAGAAATATAAATGCTTGACTATCAAATTTTTAAAAAGTTGACATTGAAATTATGTTAAGTTGTGTTAACCTTTTTTGCGAATTCTGTTGGCGTAAATTTTAATTCAAGAGAAAGCCCGGCTTAAATAATGGCATGCCCACGGGAAGCACCCGCTAACCAACCCAACCTTTGCGCACCCCGCTGCGGGGTGACAGCGGCTGCTCTCATGGCGGCTAAACCCCTCCCTGCCTTTGCGCGCTGGGCAGCCGCACCCCTCCCCGAGGAGGGATTGAAAAAAACCACTCAAAACCACTCTCTACTCACCATTCACCACTCATGATGCGTTGGGAATCGGGGGTAATTCCGAACAGTGATGGGTTATAGCTGAATTTGATATGGATCTCGTCCCCGCCGATGGTAATGGAATCGGTGATTTGCTCAACAATGGACCGTTTGGCATCAGTTGTAAGAGATGGCCAACGGTCATACAAGTTTTGGGCTTCGGATTGGATGTGGTCGCTGTTGAGCCGTTGCATGTTCAGAAAGTCGATCTCACTTTCAAGTTGAGGAATAGCTGCTGCAATTTGTTGGGCACGTTCATTAAGGGGATTGTACCGGTTCCCGAAGCCTTCTTTCGGTAGTTCACCGCTTAAATGCAGGTCAAGCAGTTTATCCATCTGTTCGCGAACTTTCTTCAAATCCATCGATTGCGTTTTCCATTGCTCTTTTTTGCTGACAATTGATTCATCCGCTTTCAATGTGTAAGATGTTAAATGATCTTTGGTCAACAAAAAGGATTTTAATTGGCCATAAAATATTTCTTCCATATCGGTCGCGTCGATGCGTGATTTGCGGCAGGTTGCGCAAACGTACCGGCGGCTTTTGGAAGGGATATACATTTTAGAACCACAGTGTTTACAAACAATCAGGTTCGTGAATAAGTGAACCGGTTTTTTAGCCGGTTTCTTGGTTACATGCTGGCGTTCCAAAATGGCATATGCCTCATTCCAGACCTCTTCGGATACAATAGCCGGACAGGGCATAATGATCCACTCTTCCTGGGGTTTTCGCATCCATCGTTTGCCATCGCCCATGCTCTTGGTGTAATTCGCTCTCCGTTGCCCTTTAGCCATCGGGTCAGTTAATAGCCGATTGATAGAAGTATCTGTGAACATCAAGCCATTGCGTGTCCGATGCCCCTGTTTGTTGAGTATCGAAGCAACTGTTCCTTTGCGCTTGTGCTCAATAAATAATTCATGTATCAATTTGCGGATCGGAGCTTCATTTCCATCAATAACCAGTTTGCCATCAATCCAACGATAACCAAATGGTGCCAGGCCACCTAACGGTTTGTTAAGACGGGCTCGGATAGGTACCGATGCAGCTACCCGGCTCGAGATCTCCTCGCGTTCCCACTGGGCCATTGCTGCGATGACAGTGTAAAAGAGTCGGCCTGCCGGTGTACTGGTATCGATGCTTTCAGCAAGTGAGATGAGGTCAGCATTGGCTTGCCTGAATATTTCTGCGAAATCCAATAGCTCTTTCGTGTTACGGGCAAGCCGTGCAAGTTTCGAAAAGATCAACCCGGTGATGCGGCCACTGCGAATATCGGCAAGCATACGTTTTGTTTCAGGGTATTCCATGATCGTCTTGCCGGACATCGCGTCCAGCCGGTAGATTTCTTTGAGGTACCAACCTTTTGCCTCGGCATATAACTGCGCGCGTAAAATGTGGTGTTCCGGGCTTTCGGTTTCCAACTGCATGTCGGTGGATACCCTGATCCAGGCCCCGACTACTTTGCTATGCTCCATTGTTGTTATTGTTTAGGGTGAATGAAATTAAGGATTATTTTAATGTAAAAGAAGAGATTATACATCATGATATATGTTTAGAAGGGGATGGATAAGGGGATAAAAGTTGCACACATCAAACATCTCCCTCCCTTATCCCATAATGCATAACGGCATATGCTTACAAGGAAACAATTCCTTTTACAAATAAATACAAACCACATGAGCGTATTATCCATCCACACCGAACAACGGGTCATTGATGTTATGTCCCAATGCCTAAACTATTTTGAACTATTGTCATTACTTAAAATGACGGCAGAAGACGATTCTGATGCAAAGCAGGCTCAAAATTGCCTGCGCCGAATTATTAACGACCGAATACCACGACCGGCAGAGGTCATCGTCGTTAATTCAATGTCTTTCATCGTCGAAGACTTGTACCGACTGGTGCAATGGCCATGGGTTCAGGAACTGATGGAGTACGAATGGTTTCGGCAAGAGTGCTATTTACATCAGGCATTTGACGATCAACCCTACTTTGATTCTGCCTACTTTGTACCTATTGAACGCATCATCGAAATTAACAAGCCAGGTCTCTAAGCCTGGTTTTTATTTTGACTCTCCGTCAAAGTTACCACCACCGCATATTTACCGCCCTTATATTTCCACCCACTCCACAGTACCATTAAAGAAAAACAATTCTTTACACAATTTAATGGTACATCATGGAAACAACACAGTACAACGAGGTATATACCATCGTTACCAACCGCATTATTGAACAGCTTAAGCACAACATCGTACCGTGGCAAAAACCGTGGACAGAAGCAGGCTATCCTGTCAACCTCATTACCAACATCCCGTATAGAGGAATGAACGTCTGGATGCTTGCCTCGCTTGGCTTTGCCCAAAACTATTTCATTACCTGGAAGCAATTAAAAGCAGCCGGAGGCACATTGAAAAAGGGAGAGAAAGGACACTTGGTTGTCTTTTGGAAACCAGCGCCTGCTACAGACGAAAACGATGTACAATCAACATCTGACAAGCCCCCCGTACTCCGCTACTACATCGTATTCAACATTGCTCAAACCGAGGGCATCTCCCATTTCGTTACCGCTTCAGACAGCCCTTATTCTGTTTCTACAATAGGAGCATGTGACGAAATACTCGAAATGATGTCGAATGCGCCGAAGATTAAACATTCAAAGCAAAAGGCATATTACAGTCCGGCAAAGGATTATATTAATATGCCTAAGCAAGAAACATTTAAAACCACGGAAAGCTATTACAGCACTTTATTTCATGAAGTAATCCACAGCACGGGGCATCAAAGCAGATTAAACCGAAAGGGGATTGTAGACAATCCTGATTTTGGCACCGAAATGTATTCACAGGAAGAATTGGTTGCTGAAATTGGAGCTTGTTTTCTTAATTCCGTAGTCGGCATTGGTGCCGTTGAGTTTGATAACAGCGTAAGCTATATCAATGGGTGGTTGGAAAAGTTACAAAAGGATAACCGGGTGATTGTGTATGCAAGCAGCCAGGCCCAGAAAGCGGCTGAATATATTCTAAATGTTAGACCATATGAAGTCGCCGGAGCATTCCAAGAACAAAACACAGTAGAGGCCCATTAATTGGGCCTTTTTATGGTATTAGCTTCCTAAGCGGATGCTTTAGTAATCAACATTTTATAAAATAAATACTTATACTCTTTCACTCGTCGTCAATTCTTAACACATCTCACTGCAAAATAAAAAGCACCGGTATAAGAGCCTACACTTATGCCGGTGCTATTAGTGTATAATGAAAAGGCTTGGCCACCTTCAAGGCCTTGAGAGGTTGATGTCCACATATAAAACCGATAACCTCCATAGTCAAAAATCCCGTTAAAGTAATATCCGCTGGGGATTGCATTAAAACCAGTAACATTGTTTGCTCCACTATTAGGTGGTGCCCATAGATTTGATGTGTTTGATTTTAATGTGCCACCGTAGTTGCTTCCATATCGCTGAAACAGGTATTGACTAAGGTTGTCTACTTCGGAATAAGTTGGCACATGCCAGCCTGGGGGGGCTATGTTGCTATTTATTACCTCATTAAAAGAGTACAGTCGCCCGTAGTCATTATATATTGCCGTGCTATTACCATAGTTGATACCCACTGTATTATTGTTGGTATATTTTAAGTTTTCGCCTAACCAGCATCCGCCGTTAATATTTACGGTATTATAAGTGATACCATCCCTCGGATCTGTGTAAGGCTGACCGCAGATTATTTGAATATCGCCTACTAGAAATTGGGACACCTCCGAATCAGAAGTGTTTCCTTTTGAGTCTTTGGCTACTACTTTCCAGTAATATGTCGTGCTTGGTAATATACTGAGATTATATAAAATACTTTCGTTATGATCCTTTTTGTATAAGGGAGGGGAGTTACTGGTTCCGAAATACACATCGTAAGTAACAATATCGTTATCAACGTCGCTACCAGACCAGTTAAGCGTGATTTTCCCTTGTGCGGCAGGTATAATTTCCTTTAATGCAGGAGCCAGCAAATCGGTTGGAAATGGAGCATGAGAAACGAAACCAGGCCCGGAATTGTAAAATTTCCACACGTCGCTCTTAGTGGAATTATTCGATCTGGAGGACGTTGCAGTTATGTACCAGGAATACGGAGTGTTCTTCGTTAGGGTAACTTCTATTTGCGTATTGAAAGTTGTTAACGGCACCATGTATATTCCTGTAGCCAAATTTTTAATCACCAATTCGTACCTCTCTGCATTTTCTGCACCGTTCCACCTAAAGATGACTGTGTTTTTTGTATCGGAAATAGTTGTCCCGGTGTTGCACGCTTCGTCCTTAGCAGGGAATATGAGCGCTGTTTTTGCAGGAGTATAATCACGAGGAGGTGTAGGTTTGTTTTTCTTACACCCAAACATGCCCAAGAGCAATACCAATAATATTACTCCTCGTTTCATTGCTTCAATATTTTATGTATTGATTCTGTTGTTGCAAGTTTAAGTTTTATGACATAAACCCCTATGGTCATTTCCGGCAAGTCATTTAATACAATGATGCCAGTTTTATTTTTCACTTCTTTAGCATATATTATTTTGCCACTTACGTTTCGTATTTCCACTCCAACGAGTGGCGATTTATCTAACCCAAGATTTATACTTAAAGATTGTGCAAACGGATTAGGGAAAATAACAATGCCATCATCTACAGTAAACGACTGTTGGAATACGCCCTGGCATAATTTGTCGGCGGTAATTTTTAACTGATTATTTCCACTAATCACAGGTAGCGTTATTTCAGGTTTCGATGTTGCGTACTGAATACCGTTTAACTCTATTTGATACAATGTACCCCCTCCCAAATTCAACTTAACCGTTTTATTTGGCGTATTAACAGCAACATATACAGCAAGATCATTGGGTTCGGTAATAACCACCGTAAAACATGCTTTATAGTCCCTATTGTTTTCGACGGTTATACAAATTGAATACGTTCCAGCAGAGAGATTTTCGATAGTCGTTGATTTGGTAAACGCATATCTTGCCCCGGTATTGGTTATTTCTACGCTGTAGTTAAGAGTCTGTGCTGCTGTTATATTTATCGACCCATTGTTGCTCGTTTTGCAGCTCTCGCCAGTACCCGTTACAATGAAATTATTAGTCGGTAAATTAAATGCAGAAGTTACAAGGATGGCTCCCGATGTTGTGCTGCACCCGTTAGCAATAACCTGAACCGTATACGACCCACCGGTTGTCACCGTATAGTTTGCATTTGTTGCATTGGCGATTGTTGAACCATTAAGTAGCCATTGATACGTGTACCCCGAACCCGTGCTTGCTTTTAGCAGCACGGAGCCACCTTGCGGTAAGGAAGTGGAGCCGTTAGCCGTAATGACTGCGCTCGGAGGTGGGCTTACAATGATCGTTATTGCATTAGATGTAGTCGCCGACGCATTTACGCAAGGCAAGGACGATGTCATTAGGCAACTAACTATCTGGCCGTTTGTTAAATTTGTAGATGTATATGTCTGACCTGTTCCAACATTGATATTTCCAACTTTCCATTGATAGCTAGGGTTGGTTCCGCCATTAGTTGGAGTTGCGGCAAATGATAATGTTTGATTAGAACATGATGGGTTACTCCCCGACGAAATTGCTATTTGAACCGTTGGCACTACAGATGCGCCAACGGACATGGTAATACTATTGGAGGTCGTTGTAGTTTGGCCGCAAGGTAAGTTGGCCGTCATCACGCAACTAACAATTTGCCCATTAGCTAATGTGCTTGGCGAATAGCTTATACCTGTTACAACGTTTACTCCTCCTACGCTCCATTGATAAATAGGGTTTGTTCCGCCATTGGTTGAGGTTGCCGTAAAAGTCACGGGTTGCCCGGCACAAGTTGGGTTGCTGCCTGATGTTATCGCAATTTCTACCTTCGGTGTTGCCGAGGTGCTATTTACCGACATGGTAATCGCGTTAGATGTAGCGGTCGCGGCATTCAAGCATGGTGCATTGGATGTCATTATACAACTTACTACCTGTCCATTGGTTATTGACGAACTCGTGAACGTTTTTCCCGTACCAACATTGGAATTGCCGATTTTCCACTGATAAGTAGGAGCGGTTCCGCCGTTAGTTGGAGCCGCAGTAAAAGTGACCGATTGTCCCAAACAAATCGTTGTGGGTGTTGAAGCAGAAATTTTAACATCGGGGGAGACCATCGGATTTACCGAAACTGTTGTTTGGCTTGATGTTGCTGAGGGCGAACATCCATTTGAAACCGTTACAGAATAATCACCGGGCTGCGTCACTGTTAAACTTTGTGTAGTTTGATTTCCGGGAGACCATTTAAAGGTACAACCGGAGCAAGTGCTTGCCGATAATTTTACCGAACCGCCCTGGCAGAATTCCAGAGGGCCACTTGCTGTGATGGTTGGCTTAGATGGTGGGGTACAGCAGGCCAAAGTATTAACGATGTAGCCAACAATATTTGTACTTGGGCCACAATCGTTGTATGACCTCACCCTGTAGGAATAAATCGTATTACAGGAAAGTCCTGAAATTTCAATGGAAGTAGTATTGCCAACATTTAGATTGTTATACCCCGTTACAAACGTTTTAAATTCTAAATCAGGTGAAACATCTACGCGGTATGATGTGGCATCTGAAGATTTACTCCACGTTGCAGTAAATCCAGTTGATGAAATGTTTGTTGGCAAATTTATACTTGGAGGAGCGGGTGTGCTACACCCCTTAACTTCTGTTACAGTAATAATTCGTGATCGGAAGTTGTTATCGTCATCACTTTCGGGAATAATTTCCGTACCATCCGCCCAAAAATAAACATAATATTTTCCTGCTTTTGTTCCTACAGGGATTGTGACAGTGTTCGAATAATAAGGGCTGTTTGAGTTTGGCGCAAGGCCAGGAAAAGATATTCTACCTAAGTATATATCTTCCCCTTTAATTAATTTATCGTCTTTGGAGAGGTAAATTGTTACATCATTTGCTCCAATTGATACAGGGCCATTATTGTCTTCCGAACACTCTACCTTTATATTTCCTCCAGCGTTGACCGTTGTCGGGCTTACGAGTTGGGTGTTTGCAGTGATGGTAAGATCTGATTTTAAGGCATTTGTTCCAATTAAATCGTCAAATGCTGCCCGGTCGCCATTGAAAACATCCAAATCTACAGTACTGACTCCTGGTACATGAGTTTCTGTTTGCGAGTATTGGTTGAAAGCCCAAGTAGTCCACACGCCAAGGTTTGGTGGCGGAGTTAATGGATTGCTTGGGCCTGTTTTTCCATAAGTTGCAATCCATAGTTTATATTTGTTTAATGAACTGTTAAGATTATTTTGAACAACCGTACCAGTAGTATATATAATTGGCGCTATGCCTGTTTTATTTTGTACAACTGTCATCCATTCTTGTACCCAATTTGATAATTCTGATTTTGTCAAAGATGTTACAAGTTGTGGTTCTAAATCCAGAGCAGGCGGCAAATTACCGGCGCCAATATATGATATTGCGCTATCTAAGAAATGGTTTGCTTCAGCAGTAGCACTATTTCCGTTTTCTGGATGGCCAATGTGGTAGGCCCCCATAATTACCCCCACCGCTTTTCCTTGGGTAATATTTGTCTTAAACGTCTTATCATCGGTTGATACCGATATTCCCTCCGTAGCCTTAGCAAAAGCAAAAACTTTGCCACTGCCATTAGCATAAACATCTGCCCATTTTATCTTTTCTTGCCAGTGAGACACATCAATGCCATATATAAGATTAGTAGTTGAACATGGCGGCGTTGTAAACGAATTTGAAGTGCGATATGACGAGCTCGTGCCGTCACAATCATTTTTAGTGAATACCCGCAAATAATATTTACTATCGCAATTCAGCCCAGAAACTGAAGCGGAATTGTTCGGAGTGCTTTTCTGTGCTATCCCATTCCCGAAAGTAACATCGGGACTGGTTCCCACTACCCAATAATATGTTGTTGAAGTTCCGGCAGTACTGCCAGGTATCCAAGATAGATCTGCTGAGTTTTTTCCTGTTGGAATAGCAGAAGCTGAAATTGGAGTGGTTGTAGTCGGGCAGCTAGATGCGGTTAGCTGCCTGTAAACTAATTTATTATAGGAAGCACTACCCGCATTATTTTTGCAACCTGAGCCATTAGAATACAAAGTTGATAACAGTCTTACTGTGCCAGTAAATGTAGCCTTCCAACTGATGTAAGGAGCATTACCGCAGAAATCGGTCGAAAAGCAAATGGGTGTTGCAAGATTCGTGTTATTAAATAATGTCAGTTGCGCATCCCAAGATATTGAGACTCCGCCATAAGTTTCACAATAAGACCATTCATACGTATTTCCCGATATTACATTGAAAAGCGTATAGTTTCCAGCATTCATTAAGGCTTGCCCTCCAGTAGCTGGATTGCTTAAAACTTGCCAAGAGCTTGGTGGCGTGTACGGTGCTCCGCTGGAAGGGTATTGATTGTTAAAGACTGTACAGCCACCGGATAGGCACTGTTGTGCAAACGCATTATTTATTAATGTAAATAATGCCACCGTAAGCAATGAACCCCAAAATATCTTTTTCACCAGCTTTTTTATCTATCAAAGTTTGCAGTAAATCTCCTTTATCTCCCGTTGCTTTATTTGGTGAATCGAAAACTCAACAATAACAAATTGAATTTTGCGATTTCTACATCTTGAATTGCTAATGGGGTTTTAAATTCTAAGCCAATTTCTCCCGTTTTCTGCCTATCTAAGAAATCAACAAGGATTAATCTCAATGGCGATTCGATGATATTTCCTTTACCATCTACAGTTATGACCGCATATGCTTTTATGGCTTGACCTCCACCGACCTGTATATATTTTGCATCTTTTGTGTACCATCCCTGGCTAGATTTGTATTGCGAAACGGCATAATTATAAAACTCAAAACCGCCGGGTGGTAAATGGTATTCTAGTGAAAGGCTGGTGTTAGATTTACTATCGAAGAAATATATATTTGTCGTGATAATATTTCCGGCGAGATTTATTGCGTTAACGTCTTCCCCATTTATAGTCCACGTCTCAGGGTATTGAAAAGATATCCCTAGTTTTTCATTATTATACGTTTTCCAATTAAGTATGGCGGAATCAATTTTTGAAGCATCGTGTTGGGGTTGATTTTGGTATCGAGTAACAATTTTTTCCTCGACGGTGCCGGTTTTCTTATTATTAAAGGCGCTAGAGGTGATGACCACCGTTACAGCCAAAAATAAAATAATAAAAATATATAGATATTTCATGGATAATTTATTATAACACAATATATTAAATAAACCAAACGCGCAATATGATATTAAAACAGGATATTTATACTACGGATGAATTCTTAAAAGGGCATTATCAGCAATGCTATTCCTTATCAATTCAGCAATGGCCTATACGCGGAATCCATTTTGGAAAACAATTTAGTGGATGGGGAGTCAACTAAATATTGAATAAATATAACAAATATTTTTTGTAATACAATTGTTATTTAAAACAATATTTTAATTTACTCTAACGTAGGAAATAAGGGATTCTTCGCTCTCAAAATCCACAAATGTATCGCCGGTTTTTCATGAAAGCTAGCATAAGCTTTCCAAGCACATGCTAGCTTTCATCAGCTATTTCCGCTATGCGGGCTGAAACCGTCATTCCATTTGTTTGGATTAAGGTCGCTCCGACTGAAAGCTTTCTTTGCATTTTAACAACCCTAACTCCCGTTCAGAACATTAAAATGCAATCGCTTTCCATAATGGGCTCGCCTGCTCGTCGTAAAAGGCTTCACAATTGACCGCGCGTTTGATTGCCACGGCTCTCCCTGGCTCCAATCAAACACTGCGCTCATTGTTCGTGTAAAACATTCTACGCAGCCGCGTTGCTCTCCCTGCGTAGACCTTTTACTCAGCTCGCAGACGGCTTCGTTTCTCTGCGCCGTCTTCGGCGGCTCGCATTAATAGCAAATCTTCTATGTGGTTACTGTAACCCAAAAGCGCCTTGCCAATTATGAGGAAGAAATCGCGATATTACAGCAAAAAACAATCCCCTTACATTAGGAGCTAACAAAATAATATCACCGAAGGTTATTTTCCCAACACCCATGTTTTGCGGTCGCACATATAACATTTATAAAATTTGATGGGCAACCAGCCCAATAACAGTTTAACAAATGGCGGGCGTGGCGACCTGACCCAGTGATTGGTACCACATGTGCAGGTTTTAAGAGAAGGTCTTTTTGTAGGGGAATTCGTAACCATCGCTATAAAAATTAAAGTGTTTATTCACATCTCATTCAAACGGTAATTGGTATTTCAAATATAGCTAAAAGTTGTTTCGTTCCCCGTGAATAAATAACTTTGGCGGACTAAACCGAAGATTATGAATGACCAGGAACCAATAACCAATATTGGCGAACGCATCCGCCAGTTAAGGAGAACAGCCGATTTAACACAACTTGAACTTGCCGAAACAATTAATCGCGATGTTGTGTTAATCATACAGCTGGAAGCCGGAGAACTCGATCCCATGGTGGGCGATTTAATACGCATTGCCAAAGCCACGAACGTATCATTGGCTGAGTTTTTTTCAGGCGTTGAAATCTATTAAAAGAATATGGGTTCAATCCGGTGCCGCATGAGCCGCTTTTGAATAGGAACAAAATGAATAGCCCATAAACGCTGATCTGACGGCGACTTTGACTATTTTTAAATCTACCAATTAAGTTGCCCCCACAGCTGATAGCCAATTTAACGCCTTAATTAAGATATATGCTTTTTAAAACACATCTACAGGAAAAATCATATCAATTTGAGGTTACGCCTTTAAGCGATTTGGAAAACGGAAAGATATTTTTTTTCATTCAACTTCTCGGGGGTAACTCGATACTGGCTGAAAAGTGCAATCCAGGCGGCAAATGGTCACAAGTCAAGGGCGGCATGGTTAGCGATGAATTGCGGCAGGTGGTTTTTGATGAAATTGACCACGCCCTTTTCAGTGAATTGATGAAGGATATTATGCCGCTTGGGAATTTGAGTAATTAGTGGGTATTGGCTACCTAAATGGGTAGAATACAGTGTAATAAGTTCGTTTTTATACGTGCCGGACATTGGTAGTTCACAAAAAATTACTGTGCCTAATTTACAATACGCTTCCGTATATTTGTACTTCTATTACTGGTGGCTCTTGCCATCATTGTGATAAGGTTTAGGTTAAAGCCCCCAAAGAGCAAGTCAAAGGGGGCTTTGTTTTTCTTTATACATCATCTTGGCCTTAGTTTAAACAAAAGTAAAAATCCATCAAAGATAGACAGCTTGCTCGGCCCACCCGTTGCCCTGCAAGGAATTTCCGGCATAAACCCGCATGCCTGTCCGCACAAGCCCATTTATTCCGTTCCTCCGTGCAGGGCAAGCCGCGCTGTCGGAAAGGATTTCTTTTTTCTCTTTTTGTTTTTTGGGAATACTATTTAGAAGATATCTGAACGGGAACCTTGACCGGGTGTTACTTCTTGGCCAGCAAACTATCTATGGTTTTTTGCATGCGGGCGATTTCGTCGTCCTTACTCGCAATTATTTTTTCGTAGAGTTCCTTTTCTCCAACATTTACCGTCTGAATAGTGCCGAAAGGGGCAGAACCGTGGTTTGGCCCATAGAAGTTAACGACCACCGGATCACTATTTAATATATCAACAGGAGATACACCAAGTTCTTTAGCAAGTTTTTCCAGCATTTCCGTACTCAACTTCGTCTGATTCGTTTCAATTCGGGAATAAGCGGTTTGCGCAATCCCTAATTTTGTAGCTACGTGTTCCTGGGAAAAACCACGTAACTCTCGTATCATTCTGATTTTGCTACCGTACATTTGAAAGAGGTTTTTGTAAAAGTATAAAAATTGCATAGGTTATGCAATTTTTAGGTGAAGTACGGTGATAATAGGTAGGAAATATAATCGGCAATGACAAGTTTTGTATAGGACGCGAAACACTTTATTCAAGCCGAAACCATGAAAAACCTATACTATATCATACTATTATTGTCGGTCGCGCTATCTGCCTGTAAAAAAAATGGCAGCTCCGAACCTCCGTCTAACACCCCAAAGAAATACACAATAACAGCCGGGACAAGTGGTAACGGGAGCGTTACTCCAGCCGGAACAAAGACGGTCAATGCGGGCTCAAATGAGATGTATTTTATGACGCCCGCCGCCAACTATGGCGTTGCATCGATAGCCGTTGATTTTAAATCCGTGCCTTTAGCAGATTCATATACGTTTACTAATGTCCAAGCAAATCATACTATCAACGTAGAATTTGCGCCATTGATTAAATTAACAGACGTAAGTGCAACTCCCAATGTTGGTGGCTCCGTAAGCTACTCTCCAACGTCCATTGTTTCCGGTCAAACGGTCACATTTACCTTTTCGCCGAAACCCAATTATATCACTGACAATCTGTACATTGATGGAAAGCTGGTAAAAGCATTAAACGGTGAAACTACCTATACACTTGCGAATGATATTTCAGACCACACATTTGCCGTTTCCTTTTCACTTACCACTAAAGGCGTAGATTCTCTAAAAAACTTACTGATTGGGAAGTGGATTTTGACAAGCCATCAATCCAAACTGGGCAAAGCAAATGAGTCTTTTTTCAGATGGGAAACGACTCCAGGCTCCTCATGTTCACCGCTTCAATATGAAGAGTTCTTTGCTAATGGTGTCTATACCAACAACGGTGATGGTAGCTATTGTTCTCCACTGTCCCGTGAACAATTTAAAACGCGGTCACCTAATCACTGGGAACTAAAAAAAACAGGTACAGCCATTTATTTAACAGACGCTCCGAAAGATAGCTTAATAAATGTAACAATAACAAAGGATTCGTTACTAGCTGACTACGAGTCTCCCGCTCCTTCTTCCGGTCGTATCAGTTATCGGTATCACTACGCTAAAGTCAAAGATTTGCCAAGTGCAGAATACGCTACATTAAAAGCCAAATTAATTGGGACATATGCAAGCCCAAAAGATGCGAACGGTAACTTTATCCTTGATATGTATAGATTTGGACAGTCATTATCAGACCTAACAAGCGGTTGGGTTTCTTGGACCGATGAACCTATCTGTCAATTAGATGGAACGTTTTCCATGTTAGCAGATGGAACATACAAAGACTTTGCCGGTGTTACGAGTCCATGTTCGCCATACACATCAGGACAACAAGCGTCACACGGAACGTGGACGCTTTCATCTGATGGTAGAAGCTTTTCTGTTTTTGTTGATGGCAGAACAACAGTGTGCTATATAATAAATGTTTCAAATACTAGTATCACATATGCTTTCAATACAGGGAATTATGACGTAAGGGCAGTTGCAGTCAAGAAATAGCTGCTGTATTCCCCCACAGCAAAACTGATACTAAATTACGAGGAGACCACAAGAACATTAATACTGCAGATCGGTGGTATTACCGGTATTAACGGGCGTGTTGAAATACAGTAGTGGTATCACTACGCCCGTAAAAAATAAACAGGGGCTGATGTTAGCCCCTGTGCTTTAAAATAGCCTCAACTGTGTTGTGTGGCAAATGGGTGTGCCGTAAGCAACCGGTGCGCGCTCACTATCCGAATTTTTGATAAAGGAATTTTTGTGCAGCATGTATAGCCAGGAATTTTCTTTCTCAGCCACCCTAAAAACGCCAAACGGAAGAAATGATACCTTGTAACTTTCTCGAAAATCATCAGGGTCGAGCGCATCTCCACACATAACCTCGGAATGAAACATGCCATTGAGGAATAGATTAATGGCAGTCATTTTCACGCAGGTGTGGTCAATATCTATTCCGTAATATTCATGCTCCGGCCCGTTCTCTTTTGCAGAAGCCAATAGCATACGGCCACTGCCACAACAAGGGTCAAGGATACGCATCGGCATATGGGTTGCATTTATGTCAATCGTATTAACGGAAGCTTTTGCCATTAAGGAGCAGAGATGCCAGGGTGTAAAGTATTGTCCAGCACCTTTGCGATACAGGTGTTGTTCATAAAACTCACCCAACACATCGGTGCCTATTTCGCTCCCGATTCGTTCCTCCATTTCAGCGGTAAGGCAGATAAGCAGCTTTGGAAAATGGTGCCGGAGGGTATCATCCTTGTATTTCTCCATTGTCTGCATATACAATTCCTCATCATGTGAAAGACCAGTAAGCGGGTTGTACGAGAACGCACAAAGCGTTAATGTCAGGAAATCATCAAAGATGGTACGGGTGGGATAGCGGTATTCAAACTCTTTTAAAAGGCTTGCAAAGGTCTCTTTTTTTGTTGTCATAAAGGGCGGTGTTAGTTTATGACCACTATACCAAGATGAGTATTTAGGAATAAGGGGGTAAAAGTTGTGGGATAGTTAACTTTTGGGGATAACACAATGCCATCCCTTTTGGAGATAGCGTGTGTTGCCATATATGTATTACCTGTTTGCTTCAAAGAATGCTTTGGCAAAGTTCTCCGGCGTAATACTTCTAATAATGGTTTGGGTAGAAAGCCCTGTTTTCTTTTGATACCCTTTGGGTATTTGATGCAGTTTTAAATGCTTAAAACGTGATGGCTGTTGAACAAATGTCCCTCCTCTTACGGGTTTAAAGGGTGCCACCTTGTGTTTTAGAGGGGTATTAAACATACCCCATAGATGAGTGCGTTTCGTATAGGGATCGCCAAACTCATAGGGGTCAAACGCAAAGGCACTGTTTCCTAAAAACCGTTGTAAATACCCGCGTGGGTTTTCCAAGACCCAAAACCTCACGCTGTTGTATTTCACCTGGTATGGCGCATATAAGCACTCGTGGATGATTTCAAGACATGCCTGTACCGTTCGCATTCCTTTGCGTAAGTCTCTTGGTGAATGACCGGTCAGATCGTTCCTGATGTAAGAGAACATCGTACACGGTGGAGCTGCGAGTATCCCATATACCGTATTGCTATGAAGCAACGCGACCAATTCAGGATATTCCCGCCAGCGTTCAACATCATAATCAGGAAAGGTGATAACACGTACATCATATCCAGCATCTTTATACGGCTTGCTCCAACTGCCAGTGCCGCCACACAGATCTAATATAACTTTGTGGCTATTTGTAACCGTTGGCGGTGCTATATCCTTCTGCTACGTTCCCTGGTAAGGTGTTGCTTATACAAGTGCGCTGCCATCACTGCTTCAAACATCTTGATGTGATATGCCTGGCGGCTTGTTCGTTCTTGTGCTTGCTCCGGCAACAAAATCGGATAATGCTTAACTACATAGTCCATCAGGCTTTCGGTATTAGCTACATCAGGCACCGCCGCTTTCAAATCAGATTTGGTATGGCAGGCAACCATGCAGCCGCGATACTGGACGAGTTGGGTGAGTTTTTTAAGAAGTGTTAACAGTGCTTTGGTGTGATGCGTTGCCGGTGGGATTTTAATAGCTACGTGTTCTATGTGATGCCTCGTAATGTACCGGTCATATTTGGCAAGTATATCGTTACATTTATCTGCTGACCATTTCCCGGAAAAGGTGTGCGTTCTCCAATATGCTAATTGGCCATGGCTTAAGAGCGCGATGCCGCTTGTCCGTGTACCGAGGCTAATTGCGAGTATTTTCATAGTCCTCAAAGCCATCGGTGTCGAGTGTATCAAGCTGGCTTACTAAATGGTTAAAGAGAGCACCGCGTGATTTCCTGATATTGGCTTTCGGAATGGAAAGCACATGTTCAAGTGTTGACCGTAACGACCGATGAGAATATTTTTTGGTGCAGGCAAGGTAGAAAGAAAGCGATGTTTCGTCCTGCAGCCCTTTTGCTAATTCATGTGCTAATTGTATTTCTTGTGGGCTGTACATTGTACTTTTAATTGGTTTCATTTTACTTGTAATGGTTTGCGTTCGTTCGCACGTTATTTATAAGGTTTACGATGCGTTCGTTCGATATATACATTAAAGTGAGTAGGCAAAGCGCATCAAAATCCCCGGCCTTCATTTCTGCCAGTATGCGCGATGTGTAGGGAGTGGTATAGCAGCTAGCTTTTGCCAAACAGGTCCCATTCTTTATCTGTTATCTCTTTCTTTAATTGTTGATAATATTCGAAGTACAACTCATTTGGCAGGGTTCGATAAATGATACTTAATTTGATGAGATTCTCTGTGCTTGGAAGTTTTATCCCGTTTTCCCATTGTGACAGTTGCGCCGGGTGCAATCCCAATAGGGTGGCAACCTGCTTCTGTTTATACCGCATGAGTTTGCGATGCATTAGTAAACTATTTGGAATATGTCGACGTTCATTTCCCATGCTCTTATTGTGTCAATAAAAACATTTTACCATCAGAGCGTTAAAATTTCTTTAAACACAAGTTGTGGGGATAACTAATTATGGACGGACACATTGATACACGAATTCGTTTTAAAAAACACAATGATATTGGTAGCGGTGAAATGCAATAGTTTTCCAATTAAGAATATTTTTTTAACACCAATTAGTTATATTTGGACTATCAATTATAGCCGGATAAAGAAGAGCATTGTTAAATCCCTAATTTATTCTCAATGATCATGCATTCCCCTATGAAACAATCTACC
Organism: Mucilaginibacter sp.; assembly: GCF_039925265.1. GTDB lineage: Bacteria > Bacteroidota > Bacteroidia > Sphingobacteriales > Sphingobacteriaceae > Mucilaginibacter. The sequence goes on along the minus strand of NZ_JBDSZG010000033.1, from coordinate 3,413 downwards.
TTTATACCATGTGTGTGTGGTACAACCCAATGGCACAGGACACCCCGGCCCTTACTTGTTAAAGCATTATTATTTTGGTTACCACTTAACTTTACAAGTGTTATATGTGTGATCGTAAAAAATGGATGTTAGGAAAATAGTCATGACCATATTACTAAGCAATTCGTTTGACTAACCGACATGATCAAGCTGCATTCGAAAACAACAATTTTTACAGATTGCGGCTGTAATACAATCCAAACGACCCGTTATAAAGAATTGTCGTTACCCTTCATTGTTAGATTATTTTTTTTCTGGCTGCCATTGAAGCGCTATGAATGCTGCCATTGCGCTCGAAAACGCTGGATGTTATCCTAAATAAATTATCACTGAAATTGCACCTACTCTATATTTCAAATGCAGTCTTCTTTATATGATAATAAGGCCGATTTCCAACAATTAAAAACGTCTTTATTCCCCAGCTTTTTCGTTTGGCAGCATAGTTCCAGTAACAAGGAACACAAGATAGAATGGCCGTCTTTGACAAGCAATTTACCGTCCCGCTTAGTGCTGCTAGTTTGTACCAGTTATTCAAAGGCTCTTTTCCAAAGGAAAGCAGGGGCGACCGAAAGTATTTCTTTGACGACAAAAAACACAAAAGGCAATTTGATAACATAAGAGAGTTTATGCCTCATAAACTCTCTTTGAGACAACAGTAATGCAAAGGATCAAATACATGAAATAATAAAAGATAGAACAACCAAGCTGGGGAAGACATGTTTTGTTTTACGGCTAAAGGTTAAATCTTCGGTTGAAAGCCTTCATTATATTGTGGTAAATAATAAATAGGGTGAAATTTACTATTTAGGATATTTTGTTGGTTCATTTCGCATGCTCTTATTGTGTCAATAAAAACATTTTAACATCAGACGGTTAAATTTTCTCTAAACACAAGTTGTGAGGATAACTAAGTTCAGGACTCCATTGCAGTGGAAAGGACCACGTCTGATTGAGTTTTTATTAGCGTACGCTTGGTGGAATGAAAATCACGCGTTAAGATGGTGCAAGGTATAGAATCTCGGATCATTGGCAGGGAATATGGTTACTAACATATTAGTTTTGAGAAAGTCAGTCTTACAAGACCGTGTCGGCTATATCAGCAAAGATTACTATTTAGCTAACGTCAAACTATTTTTTAATTAAAACTCATTCTTTTTTTTCCTGTGGTAGATTAATGAGGCGAAGGCATCGGCAATACTGTGTCGATCAATTTTTGAATCATGGCATACGGCGGCCTTAGGGAAGACGTTCGAACTCAGCATATTTGTCCTAAGAAACTATTTCATTTTATAAACCCATATTCCGGCCATAAAAAATAGTCCAAACGAAATAATCCAAGCAATTTTCTCATTAAATACAACGCCTATTTTGGTTGTTTCAAATACAATAAAAGAACATAAAGTTAATGCAGTTGTAATAAACGTCAATATTAATTTGGCAAAAACTGATTGTCCTCTCTGCCGGCTAAAATAACTTAGGAAAACAAAAGCCACCAAAAAATATGGTATATAATATATTATGTTTCTAAAAAACATTCGGGTTAAGTTAGATATCTTAAATGCGTTCGTACCGTAGATAATGCCGACACTAAAAAGATCGTTTCTGTGGATATATGAAAGCCAAAAATTCCCTAACTCCCAAATAAAATAGGCTATGGTTGGCGTTAATAATAATGCAGTGAACCATACCTTTAATGAATATACGAAAGCTGATTTCATATCAAAAGTTTAGCGATTTGAATGACTCGATAATTATTTATAAAATTCGTTACCTATAATTTTGTAATCGGTGATATTCTCCTTGCCAAATAATGCTTGGAATACACTTGAATATTGATATTCCTTTAAATCAGAAGTATCGACAGTGAGACCTTTAACTCTTTTATTCAACCAAGCGAATGGTAAAAGCTGGTAATCAAAATATTCTTGCATTATTGTTTGTCGAAGCCTCTTAAAATATACGTCAATATAATCGGTGGGTGATGCTATGATAACAGGATCGAACTTAACACTTGAAACACCTCTATCAACAATTATATCTTCTTTCCCGTACATACAAAAGTAAGGGCCTAAGTAGCTTAGATGACAACATAGCTTTAATGTATGCGTAAAATTCCCACATATTTCTGTTTTTATGGAAAACTCAGCAGAATAGCAAACGTTTAGCAATGGTGAATTTATGTTGATATAAAGCAAATCTGGAAAATCATTCTTCATGCTCGCTACTAGTCTTTTCCACTTAGATTTGCTTTCCTCCGAATTTAACATCTCTTCAATCTTTTGCCGTAAAATCGTAGAACCATAGTAAGCGTTATAACAAGGGTCATGATTTTCAATACCGATAGGATAATATTTAGCTACGATGTTAAATATATCAGAATAATTAGTTACCATAATCTCCAAGGGAAAATAGTCCACTTTAAGTTACTTGACGGAGACGAAGAATAAGGAGCGGTTACATATGCAATACCGCTCGGACTATGTTCACCCAAATACTTATTAACTCCAGCTACAAATATTTTATTTGCTCTTGGAGTATCATGTATCAAACCATTCTCTAAGCCAGTATAAACCAGTTCCATTCCATATTCGATACCTCTTGCCACATTGTTTACCGCGTCTTTTTGATATACGACCTTTCCAAAAGTATTTATAGCCTGAATTTGAACATACATATTGGATATTGCAACTAAAACAGTCCTTGCAGGTGTTGGCCCATCATCATAAGCTAATATAAAAATATTTTTTATATTCCCTCCCCAGTGATAATCAAATCCAATATAAGATACACCTAATTTAATAGATTTGGGATCGACGAAAAAACCAATCGGCCATCCGCTATTAACATCAATTTCACTACTTGTATCTTCTGTTTCAGATTCAACGTCGGTAACAGGCGTTTTAATGCTGGCCCCAATAGTTTTCAAGACTTGATCCATCGCTCCATCATTCCCTGAAAAACCTTTAGGAGAATAGTGAGCCATACCTGCCATACCATTTTCAGAATGCTCCCGATTTGCTCTCTCGCCCCATTGTTGATTTAACCAACTGTTTATCTGCGGCGTAAAGGCGGCAATATCGCCGGCATCCGATGTCGTGTATCCCCCTGGTATGGCAGTCCACATGCCATCCGGATCAATATTACGAATCGGATTGTTAAGTACATAATTATAAGGCGACCATCTTCTACCTTTTTCCGCCATCGGGTCCACCACATTCCATCTCCCAATTACCGGATCATAGAACCGCGCGCCATAATCGTATTGGCTACCATATTTATTTCACCGTTTCCCAGGTTTTCGGTTTGCGCTTTTTAGGCGTTATAAAGAACGTTTGTTAGGGTAAAGATAAGCGTTAGTTTTTCATTTGCAAGGG
>NZ_JBDSZG010000032.1:0-189566 GCF_039925265.1 Mucilaginibacter sp. | reverse complement strand
CCCGCCGTGACCTACGCCACACTGCGTCCTGCGCCTCACCCTCACCGGCGAGATGGCCGCTCGTCGAGCAGCCGGGGCCCACCGCTCGTCGAGTAGCCGGGGCCCACCGCTCGTCGAGTAGCCGGGGTGCGAGCTTGCGAGCGACCGGCACATCGAGACGCCGCCACGACATCCGCACCCCGCCGCCATCGAGCGCAACGTCGACGACACCCACGCTCACACCCAGCACGACCACCGCGAGGCAACCCGATTGACGCTTCCCCACCCACCTCGGCTATTCTCGACCAGTCCTCGCGCCAACCAGCGGGGCCTGCGCCTGTAGCTCAACGGATAGAGCATCTCACTACGGATGAGAAGGTTTGGGGTTCGAATCCCTACAAGTGCACATATTTCAACAACTTGCGGGGAACAGCGACATCCTCCAGGTGCCCAAAAAATTAAGCCTCTGCGTATTGTTCACAAAGGCTTTTTTAATTTTTAAACATAAGGGATGCTTAACTTAGTACTGTTTGGTCCCCCCGGAGCAGGGAAGGGTACTCAATCACAAAAACTTATCGAGAAGTTCGGGTTAATTCATCTTTCTACAGGTGATCTACTACGTGGCGAAATTACACAAGGCACTGAGTTAGGGCTGGAAGCGAAAAAACTGATGGATGACGGGAAATTAGTTCCCGACGCGGTTGTGATAGGGATGATCAGTAATAAACTCGACGCTAATAAAGATGCTAAAGGTTTTATTTTCGATGGCTTTCCACGCACGGTAGCGCAGGCTGAGGCATTAGATAGTTTGCTTTCGTCTAAACAATCCGCCATATCTGGCATGATAGCTTTGGAAGTTACCGATGTTGAATTAGAGCAACGATTGTTATTACGCGGTAAAAGCTCGGGCAGGCCGGATGATGCTAACCCGGAAGTGATTCGTAAACGTATAAAAGAATATAATGATAAAACAGCACCTGTTGCAGGGTTTTATCAGGGTCAAAATAAATATACAAGTATAAATGGCATTGGTAGTGTAGAAGATATCTTCACTTCTATTAATACCGTGATCGATACTTATAAGTAATTAGAGAAGCCCAAACGTCTGTAAAGTCCGAAAGAAGGAAGCTGAAATTTCTTTACTTCCGGGCTTTACTGGCTTTAGGGGCTTTTCATAAAGAAAAAGATTATGTCGCAGGGTTCAAATTTTGTTGATTATGTAAAGATCTGCTGCCGTTCCGGCCACGGAGGAGCAGGTTCTTCGCATTTACACAGGGATATTTTAACCTCGATGGGTGGCCCGGATGGCGGCGACGGCGGCCGCGGTGGCCATGTCATTGTAAAAGGTAACGCCCAGTTATGGACCTTGCTTCACCTTAAATTCCGCAAACACGTCATTGCCGGCGACGGCGATCCGGGTGGCAGTTCTCAACGAAGTGGCAAAACCGGGCGCGATGAGATCTTGGAAGTACCACTGGGTACCATCGCCAAAAACGCTGAAACAGGCGAGATCCTTTTCGAAATAAACCACGATGGAGAGACTAAAATACTCACCAACGGCGGCCGTGGGGGCCTGGGTAACTGGCACTTTAAAACATCAACCAGGCAAACGCCACGCTTTGCCCAACCCGGTGAAGACGGCCAGGAAGACTGGAACATCCTCGAACTAAAAATACTGGCCGATGTAGGTTTGGTAGGCTTCCCTAACGCAGGTAAATCAACCCTGCTTTCGGTGGTATCTGCAGCAAAGCCGGAGATAGCCGATTACGCCTTTACAACGCTTGTTCCCAATTTGGGTATTGTGGGCTACCGTGGCAACCAATCGTTTGTTATGGCGGATATACCGGGCATTATAGAAGGTGCATCGCAGGGTAAGGGTTTGGGGATCCGTTTCCTGCGCCACATCGAGCGGAACTCGGTGCTTTTATTTATGGTGCCTGCCGATACCGCAAGAACGATAAAAGAAGAGTACGAAATACTTTTGCGCGAACTAAGCCAGTATAACGAGGAACTGATGCACAAGCCACGTGTGCTGGCCATTACAAAAAGCGATATGCTGGATGAGGAATTACAGGCAGAGATGGAGAAGGAAGTGCCGGAAGGAATCCCTTATGTGTTCATTTCATCGGTAGCGCAGCGGAACATCACCGAGTTGAAAGACTTGCTGTGGAAAGAGATAAACAGGTAAGCTGTTATCTCTTTTTATCAGAATGGTACGAAACGTAGTTATCGCTTAGTTCCGTAAAGGTAAACCCCTTATACCCGGGGAAACATTTAAGGATAACCGATGCGCGGATGCCTACATAGTAGGAGGGCAGCAGGATATTAATAGGCCCCATATAGTCTTTATGCAGGTATTCATCAAAGTTGATAGAGAGGTCCTTGTTTAGCGGAGGTAGCAGTATTACGCGATTTTGCAGGTGCTTTAATTCGGGGTAATCTTTGGTAAGTACAAATACGCTGCCTTTTGCCTGCTTATCCAAGGCCAGAATTTGGGCCAGCGAAGCACTATCTATCACCCGGTTTGTTTCCCTTGGGTCGGCGTTGAATGTTGCTTTTTCCTTGCAACCTGTAAACATCAATACGCCAAATAAGTTGACTATCAGTCCAAAAATTAAGGTAGTTTTCTTCAACATGTGCTTAGCCTATTTCCCTTGCCCGGATTTTTACGGCCGGGTTTCCCTGGTATATAAAATAGGGTTCCAGGTTTTTATTGGCTACCGAGCCTGTGGTAAGCACCGCGTGCGAGCCAACGGTAACCCCCTGGTTAATAATAGCGGCACAACCTATCCAGGCACCATCCTCCACAACTATAAGCCCGGTTATCAAATTAAACGTTTTGCTTTTATAATTATGGCTGCCGGTTTGCAATATGGCATTTTGCGAGAGGCATACATTGCTACCAATGGTTACCATTACCAAATTATCAATCCAAACGCCTTCGCCTATCCAGGTGTGATTGCCAATAGATAGGAGCCAGGGCGATTTAATATTTACGGCAGGCTTTATCACCACACCGGTGCCGAGCTTTGCGCCAAACAGTTTCAGCAATGAAGTTTTTAAGCCGTTAATGGGGAACAGGGCGCTTTTGAAAAAGATGGCGTTTGTGTAATACCAAAGCAATCGCTTAAGCGTGTTGCCACCCGGCTGGTAGGGGTGGTTGTTGTAAACAGACAGGTCAGTTTGCTGCATCAGGGTTAGTTGCTTTATTGTTGACCCATTTGTATAGCGCAATGATGATCAAAATATAAATAATTACATCAAATATAATATGATGATCGATAATGCGCGATTTGCTTCTGTTCCAGTACAGCGCCAGCAGCATCAGCCTGATGATATTAAGCAGCTGGATACAGAACAATCCCGAAAATAAAAATAGCAGTTTTGGCTTCAACTTTTTCGGGTAAGCGATAACAAAGGCCGCGAAGAAACTCATTACCCCCAGCCCCAGGCAGGTGTATATCAATTCAATAATAGTATGCCCGGTAACCAGCAATTGGTTCTCGCCAACAATAGCGGTAAAGCCCATTAAGTTGAGCAGCGCGCAGGAGATGCTCAGTAAACCCGACCGTAACCAATCGATATAGTTAAGGTGCTGGTCTAAAAATGTGCTGTAATTATTACCCGGTGAGGTGAGGCCGAAGTAGAGGATGTTGAAATAATAAAACGCCAAAAACAACACAACAAATTTTATGCTGAACCAAAGGGCTATGTTGTTTTTAATGCCTATCTGCATTCTTGCGTTGTTTTATAATTTCATCGATCTTAATATCTACCACCAGTCTAAACCAAAAGGCCTGCAAAAAGTGGAAGATGATGCCGGTACGCCCATCCAATATACCCAGTTTAAACCAAATTCGATAGTTAAAATAGAGCATCGGCCTAACATAACGCGGCAGGCCCCACCATAATTGTTTAAGCCATGCGGTGCGTTCATCGGGCGAACCCCAAAAACGGGGCTTTATGGTTTGGCTGCGCAGGCCTAAGATCCGTTCAGTTTCTTCTATGGCCAGCAGGTCGCTGTATTTATTGTGCTTGTCTATCCAAAAGCGGATGCTATTCTCTTTAAGGTTTTCCTCCAAAATATGCCCCTTTTTCCAGATGATGGTATTGCCCGGCACAATAAAGCGGTGGTCCATATTTTCGTTCAGGTCCGAATACCCTACGCCAAAACGGATCATCTTCAGTAAGTAAAAAGGGTAATAGCCGCCATGTTTTATCCAGCACCCTTTAAAAAAGTTTTTGCGACTAAAGTAGATGCCGTTTACCTCTTTGTAGTCATCATTTTTAAAATTGGCCAACTGTATCTGCAGCTCCGGCGTAACCACCTGGTCGGCATCCAGGCAAATTATCCATGGGGTTTTAATCTCGAAGTTCTTCAGCGCGAAATCCCATTGCTTTGGGTGGTTTTCAAAGGCATATTGCAGAACGGTAGCGCCGGCACCTTCGGCAATTTGTAAGGTGCTATCGGTACTAAAAGAATCTAATATATAGATAGCAGCATCCAGGCCAGCGATTGATTCCAGCAGCCGGGGCAAATGAATTTCTTCATTAAAGGTTAATATGATAAAAGAGTATTCTGCGTTCAATTTAAACGTGCTTTGATAAGCATTGATTTCCAAATATAGGGCATCCTGCCGCATCCTTCGAATTGTGTTACCGTAAAACCTTTAATTTCTAACAAGTTGCTCAAGGTTCGTTTCGACCACATTTTAATGTGCCCTCCATGCCAAACCGGGTTAAGATGCTGGTCCCATTTATTAGTGAGACTAAGTACCAGATTTTTTAGATAACCGTGATAGGGGGTTGAGATAATGAGTTCCCCGTTTTTGCTGAGCGCTTGCTTGCAAAAATCAATGAAGCCTTCCGGGTCGTACAGGTGCTCTATTACCTCGGTAGAAATGATGGTATCGAAACTAAATTTCTGCAGTTCGGGCGGGAGTTTACCGGTAGAGAGATCCTGCACAAAGAACCTGCCGGGGTTTATTTTATTGGCTATGGCAATCCCTTTTTCGGATGCATCGGTTCCATAGACGTTATAGCCAAGCGACAACAAATGGTTAACCAGGTAGCCGTTACCGCAGCCAAGATCTAAAATGCATTGGTTTTTATTTTTCTCCAGCATTTTAAGCAACGGTTGCAGCATATAGCTAAAGTTATGCGTTATGGCATCGCTGTGGTATCCGTAATCCTGGTAATCGCTCATGCGTTTATTATTTGCCCGTAAAAGCTAATGTATTTTTGTGTCAATATGCTGCCTGTAAAATCATTCCGAACAATAGCCGGGGCGTTTTGCCGTATGGCAGCGAGTTTTTTCTGCCCGTTTTGATGCACACCCGTTATGGCATCACCAACCGATTGTGGGTTGGTTTGGCATACCCAGCCAAAGGTATGATCTGCCACATAATCGGCAAGCCCTACATACTCGCTAATGAGTACCGCTGTACCTACGCTGAGGCTTTCTATTACCACGTTTCCAAAATTCTCATCGTGGGATGGGAGCACCAATAAATGATGCTGTTGTAGCAGCTCATATTTATCATCACCATAAAAGCCCGCCCAGGTAATATGCTGTTCAATGCCATGGCTTAAGGTTTTCAATTGTTCTATATATCCTTTATCACCGTCGCCGGCAATGGTTAAATGGTAGGGGATGGTAACGTTTTTTAACGCGTCGATGAGGATATCCAGGCCCTTTTTTTCTTCTATCCGGGAGAAGAACAAAAGCTTCAATATATCTCCGGGCGTGTTATTGGGTACGCTTTTAATCTCACTTAACTTCACAAAGTTTGGTAGCGAGGTTACGCTAAGCGGTTTTACCAATTTAACTACAGCTTCCGTTTCGTGCGCGGAGGTGGTATGAATATGGCTTTTGGCCAACAGCCGTTTACCCAAAAAAGTATGGATGGTGCTTTTTGCCCCAATGTTTTTATTGCTGAAGGAATATGCACTTAACATTCCCCTTGGCGATACCACCACGGGCACTTTGCGGGCAAGGGCTATGGCACAAGCCAACACCGAAACCAAATTCCACCAGGCGTGGATGTGCACCACATCATAGCTATTCGCGTTTTTCCATACTGCTTTTAACAGCGCGGGAGAGTAATGGGTATGGTCTTTGGTGATGCGTTTGAAATAGTTTACGGGTACGCCGTCAACATCCACAGGTCTATTGGTATCTACCGCTAATTCGGCCGGGCCGTTGGCGGTTGTGGTGTATACATTTATATCGATATTAGCCCGAACAAGTTCCTCGCAAAGCATAGCTACCGACATGGTTGGCCCGCCGTATATTACTGCAGGCTTATACGCGGCTGTGATGTGTAGTACCCTCAAACCTTTTTTAATATCCCCCTCGATCGTAAAACCTGGAATATGGCCAGCATACTCACGTAGCTCCAAAAGACAGAGTTGATGATGAATTCAAAACTTAGTCCGCGCCAAAATATCTGGAACAATCCGCTAAACATTAGTGCCGTCCCCAGGATATACCCTCCAAAAAGCTCCTCGGCTTTTATGGATATAATTTGCGCTATGGCCCCGTACAAAAATAAGGCAATGAAAATGCCCGGTGCCCCCCAGGATAAATAAGCATCCACAACGTACGCGGGTTTTGCCGATACATTCGACAGGCGGTTAATTACGCCTGCGTTGTATACCCGTTCCATCACCAAAGCTTCGGTAATGGGCTTTCCGGGCCAAAATACCCTGGGTACTACCACAATGGCCGATTGTTTAAGCAGCTGCGTACCATAGTAAGGAACGGCAGAAGGCGTAGATTGAGTAAAGGTGATAAACATATCTATCTCGCTTAGCCGGTATACCAAAAAATCCCAGTTATCGTTACCTCCCTCCAGTGCCACATCTAACGATTGCTGGGCCGCATCATCGGCATCGGTATCGCCCGACCATGCTGTAGCCCTGAAACTGTTTACATACGCCGGCAGAATTAAGAAACAGACGAATAACAGCGGCAGAAACACTACCAATACAAACTTTTTATAGTTAGGGTATAAAAAGATCCCCAGTACCATAATGCTAATGATGATAGGCTCTTTAAAGCCAGATATCAAAGCCAGGTAAAAGTTAAAAGCATATAAGAATGCGCATATTAAAGTATTTACCGCCTTTTTTAGCGGAATAGCAAAGGCCAAAGCCAATGTGCCTGCAATAAAACTCAACGAACTGAACTGAAAGTAAAACTGCGATAAGCCCGGCAGGCGCATAAATAAGCTGGCCACAGGGAAGGCTATCAGCGCTACCTTCATCAATAGGTCGGCAATGGCGGTGGTTTCTATAAAATACTTTTTCTTTTTTGGGTATTTCATAAACATCAGCACCCCGCTAATGAACGACGCGTGCGCCAGGCAATAATAGCGCTGGCATTGCGCTACAGATGCCAGCTTTGCTTTATCTAAAATGGTAGAAGGCAGTTTAACAAAGCTCTCGTACCCCAGCGTATCTAACAGGTAAAATACCGATGTGCAGCACATATACCCGGCAAAAATAATGTGCAGGATAAAAAGCGGGCGCATCAACTGTTCGCCGAAGGGGCGGTCATCAGGGATGGCGCGCACCCAACCGGTAAGTGTGAGGGCAAATATCACAAATGAACCGAGGTAAGCTATCCAATAGGATAGAAGCGCATCCGACTGGAACAAGGTTGCCATACCCCAGGGAACAAATAATAAGATAGATCGCTCGATGCCCTTACCGCCCATTTATGATGATATACAAAATATGTTGCCGCTGGGGGTATCCTCCACGCCGGTTATCAATTCGCAGCCTACCGAACTCACCAGGTAGGTTTGGTAGTTAAGCGAGTGCAATAAACTAAAGCATTCCGTAGCGCTTTGCCCTGCCTTTGCCCAGTAATTACTGTCGTACTCAAATATAACGCGGGGTTTATGTTTGGCCAGTGTAGCGGCTAATCCCCTTAATACGCTGTATTCAAAACCTTCTACATCAATTTTTATGAGAGCAAGGCTTTCCAGGGCTTGCACCTCGGTTAGGTTATCGGCTATTTTGATAGATACGGATTGCTTGTGTATGCCTTCTTTATCGTTAAGGCTAAAGGTGCCCTGATTCCAGGCATGCTCATCTACGCTAAACTCTGTTTCACCCTCAAAGTCTGATAATGCCATTGGGAACAATGTCACATTACCCGCTTTATTCAGCGCCATGTTTTTACTAAATTTTTTCTGCAGGTGGTTAAGCGGTTCAAACGCGTAAACCCTACCGGTATTCCCCACACTTTTCGACATCCTGATGCTCTGCAGGCCAATATTACCGCCAATATCCAGCGCGTTGTCGCCGGGTTTTAAGGATATTCGAATTAGTTTATTGATCTCATCCTCATAGGTGCCGGTGCTAAGGATGGTCCACTCTATGTAATTATCGGCGGTGGTATAAATGGCAATATCTTCGTTATTGAGCCAAACAATGCCGTCCTTTATTTTTTGCTGAAGCCCGGCAGACGGTTTAAGCCAGTGCGCCAGCCGTTCTTTACCCGGCAACGCCCAATTACGTATAAAATCGAGTTTAATGCGGTCGCTTCTTTTCATGATAAAAGTTTGTTCTCTATGGCCTGGGCAATTTTGGTAAAACTCCAATCTTTAATAGCCTCGCCCGATGTTTTGCCGTATGTGGTAAGCGTTGCTTTTGATGCCGTTAGCGCCGCTAATTTATCTTTTAAACTTTGCTCGTCGCCACTTTTAAATATTTCGCCGTTTTGCCCGGGGGTAATTAGGTCAACGGCGCAGCCTACTTTATTGGATAATAACAAAGCTTTACTGCAGGCCATGGCTTCGTTTACGGCCAGGCCCCAGGTTTCGTTAGGGCCTTTGGATGGCAGGCAAAACAGATCGCAGGCCTGGTAGGCAACCGGCATATAAGTTTGGTTTTGAAAACCCATAAAATGAATGTTATTGTTACCTGCGGCCTGTTGTTTTAATACGGGTTCCAATATACCATTACCCACCAACAATAAGTGGCAATCGGGCTTATTTAAGACCAAAAAAGCGTTTACAAGCAGCATTGGCGACTTTTTACCTTCAAACTTGCCGGCAAATAAAATAAGGATATCAGTTTCTCTAACCTTAAACCGGGCACGCAATTGTGCCGCCTGTTCCAAATGTGGTTTTGCAAACCTTTCGTTATCAATAGCGTGGGGAGCAAAAACCAGCTTTCGTTCTGCCAGTCCGTATTTTCTAAAGTAACGCTTTGTATTGGTGCCGGGGTAAAAGGCGACATCTACATGGCTGTAAACCCATTTCAAAAATGCCGACCGCATCAGGTTTTTAATGCCCGATTGCTCATCCAGCAAGGTAGAATCGCCGCGGAAGTACACCGGTATTTTGTTTTTAAAATGCCTCAACACCTTTAAATGCCCGTGGTAGGCCCAGCCGAAAACCAAAATGGCATCTGCCTGCCAGGCGGTTATTTGTTGAATAAGGTTAGGGGTAATTATCCCTTTAAAATGGTGAGAGCCAGCATCCGCAGCAGTATTCTCTACAAATTCGTAGGGGTAGCCTTCTAAAACGGGCACGTCCCATTTTATCTCCTGCCCAAAGCCGGGGTCATATTTTGTAAGGCAGGCTTCGCCCCAGGTATAAAAAACCTTTATGCTGATGTTTTGCCGCTGATGTAATAGTTTGAACACCGGCGCATAATACTGGATAGGGTGCGTAGTTACAATGGCCAAATGTTTCAGTTGCTTGCTCATTTCAAATGGTAGGCTAAAGCTTCATCAAAAAGCCTGCACTGTTTTAATGTTTTTGTTTCAGCCGAATGTTCATTTATCGCGGCGGCAGATAATTGTGGCACAGATAAAGTGCCATTCGCGAGTTCGGTAAGGAAACCATTTACTTGCTGAGACTTGATATCTGTATAACTGTACGCGGTGTTAATGCCAAAGTCCTTAAGGATACCGATAGCCGAACTTGCCGGATTGAATATAGCCAGCAACGGCTTTTTCATCATCAGGTACGGGTATATTTTTGACGCGGTGTATTTTGCATCGTCGGAACCGGCGATAAAGAGTGCATCTGCCTGTTGCAGCGTGGTAAGGGTATGGTAGTAGCTTATCCTATCGGTAATTTCGGTTACCAAACCTTCTACGGCAAACTGTTGTGCTAATGGCAAAATGGTGGGCTTGCCCTGACCGCTTGCAGCATAGCTGGTACCGATAAAGTGAAACCGGAAACGGTTAAACACTTCCTGATTGTTCTTCAGCCCCTCTGCTAAAGCCGAGAATAACGGTGTGATAGCCTTGTGCATATCCGCCCCGCCACGTCCAGCATATACTATATTAATAAAACCCGGCGAAAGCAGTTTCGGAAACTTATTTTGGTTAGCGAGCGCTATCTCCGCGTCTTTATCAAATAACCCAAAGGTGATCACTGCAGATGGCACGTCCTTTATTTGCGGATAGCGCTGTTTAAGTCCGGTAATATAATCTGCGGAAACACTGATGAGTCCGCTTACGTTTTTAAGTGCCAAGGGTTCCAGGTATTTATTTAGCCTGTAGGAAAACCAATATTTGGCAGGGCGCTGATTCTTGGGTTTATCCTGGTAATATTCGGAATGCCAGGGATCCTGCATATCAATTACGTAAGGCACGTTGAACTTCTTTTTCCAATGCGCCCCCAAAACGCAAACCGGGAACTGGGTGGTAGAAAAGTATATCAGATCGAAGTGCTCGGCTTTTAAAAGCTGATCCAAGTACTTTTTATAATACCAAAGCGAGCGGAGCGCCAGGCTGCCCAGCCCGAGTTTGCCCGTCCAGCGTTTATTTAGAGCCTTTACCTTGTGCACTTTTATTTCGACGGGGATGCTTTGCAATAACAATTCGTCCTGCACCATATCGGTGTAGGCAACATCTACCGTTACAACCTGCGCCTCCCAGCCTTGTGCAGCAAAGTACGAAAGGCTGGTACGTACCCGGTGCATATCCGCCGCGTTTATCGGGGGGAAGTATGGCGAAATGATCAGTACCTTTTTTAGTTCCAATGCTTATTCTGGGCCAGTGGGTTTGTTTTATTGACGAATAATATATCCGTTTGCCACAAAGCCCTATCAAGCGGACGGCGGATGAAAGAACATATATCGTAGACAGCAAAACCCTTAGCATTCATAAAGGCTATCACCTCGGCAATTAAGGGTGCGCCTTTGTTTATCTCTATCAACGATACCTCGCACAGTATAAATTGCGCGGTTTTTATAGCGCCCGCTGCTCCTTTTAATACTTCCAGTTCGTAGCCTTGTACATCAAGTTTTATAAAATCGGGGGCGTTAAAGTCGGTGCCGGCTTTGGCTATTACATCGTCCAGGCTTTCGGTGGTCCGGGTTTCTTTTGCAAAAGTGTTCTCTTTATACTCAGGCAAGGCGCTGCTTACTGTTTCGTTTATATTAAACACAATTTGCTGCCCGCTGGTTGCCCCAAGCAAACCAATATGGAAGGCTGTGCCGGGCAATTGTGTAGTCAGGTTTTTAAGATTATCAGCCTTGCTGTTTTGCGCCTCAACCATTAGCACCCGGGCATCGGGGAAGATCTTTTTAAACATGGCCGTCCATTCGCCGTTATAGGCACCCACATCAATAGCTACTTTGGGGTTAAAGCCAAGGTTTTTAATGTTTAATAAACTCCATTCCATCGACGGGACGTTGTGTTTATTCTTCATTTCCCAAATTTTCTGTTCGGAAAACAGCAGCCTGAACGCTTTATTGATTAGGTTTTGCATGTAGTATTCGTTTCCACCAACGTTTAGTTTGTAACGCTTCCCGGGCCTCTGCCCAATCTATCACCTCATCTACTACGTCATAAAAGCCTTGTTGGGTATCGGGCAGTTGGTTGTTTTCTATTTGATGAATAAGCTGTGGCAGCTTTTCGTAAAAACCGTTGGTTCGATACGGGGGGTGTAGCGACCACAAGCCGGGATTCGTTCCTAAAAAATCTACCCGGTGAAAATTGCTGGCGCGCATGTAGTCGCTGATTATTAACTCGGGCAGGTTGGCGTTGGCATTTCCCTGTACAATAGCTTTTAGCTGATTACGTAGGGCTGGCCTGGCCGTTTTTAGCTTCTCAGTTTCGAATACAGATCTGTCCAGCAAAAACAAACGGGTGCTCATGCCTGCGAATTGGTAAGTGTACGGCGCTGTTTTTTTCAGTACGGATTGCCCAATCAACAGATCATCGGGATGTGGCGGACCGGGCAGGGGTGAAGTTGTAAAACAAGTAGCGTCCTCTTGAAGAAGAGCTACCGCTTCGGCAATCCAGGTATTGCTGCCTCCGCCTAAAAAAATATCAGCATCTAAATGAAAAACGAGGTTATTGCCGGCGCTCAATAGTCCGAAGAAATAGGCGTAAAATGGCCCTCCCCGATAATCTTTATCAGGCATATCGCTGGTGCCAAAAAAATAGTTAGCCACTTTAGCTTTGGCCTCTGCAGTATAATCTACCGGCAGTATTTTAACCTTAGCGTTTTGTTGTGCCAGGGTTGCCAGGAATCTATTGAGATGTTGCTTATACTTCTCCCAACCATCGGCAAAGCGGCCCCTGCTGGGCTTGGTATCTATCGTTAAAATGACCTCATCTACCTGGCCCGACAACGTTTTTAGCTGATGCGGAAGTATATGTACAGCATGCGGATAATCGCCGGGGGAAAGATTTATCTGCAGGCTAACTTTAGGCATTAAACACACCCTCAACCAGTTTTAACAATTTCTTTGCTTCGAGATTCCAACTATACTTACGGTTGTAATTGGCTAAGATAGCCTCTTTTAATTGAGCGAACCCGCCGCCGGCAAATTTTTCGCCAAGGGTATCCAGTATGTTTGCCACAGCGGTTGTATCGTTTTGAGGATACATGAAAATGTATTCGGGATGTTGTTCGGCTATCTCCGCCTGCCCTTTGGTATACGAGGCAATAATCGGCAAGCCCGCCGCCATATAATGGAAAAGCTTGTTGGAGATGGTGAGGTTTTTGTTCGGCGGGGTGTCTGGTTCAAGGGCCAACCCGGCATCGTAATTGGCCATATCGGCTAATAACAAGTGGTTATCTATTAAAGGAAGAAATAGGATCTCATCTTTTTCGGTAATTAACTTTTTCAAGCTTTCCTGATATGCACCAACTACGTTTCCCCTTAAAACTAATTGCATTTTAGCTTTGCTTTTTGCCATGCAGGCTATAAAAAACTCCAGTCCGCGCCCTTCGCCAATGGTTTGCGAAAACCAGTAGAACCTTAGCGGCCCTTGAGGCTGGGAGATGGACAGTGTTGCCTCATTTGCCGGGAAGGAATTATAGATAACCGAAGGCGTTTTCGCCGTGCCATAGTGGCTCGCCAGCCCATCGGCCATAGCTTTGGAGGTTGTGTAGCAAAGCACACCCTTTTCTAACGCGGTTTTTTCCGCTTGCTTCAATAGCTTAATGGGGCGCTGGCTTTGCACTTTGGGGATAATATCTTCCGAATACCAATCCTCAAAATCAAACGCGACTTTAAACTTACCGGCCATTTGGGCACCCACTATGGTTGGCAGGTCCTGGTGCATAATGTACAGGTCGGCAGCGTAGGCGACGCATATTTGCTGTAGCCGTATTGCTCCATATCCCACCGCCAATTTACTTTGAATGTTAAACCGGCGCTTTGCCCAAACCGCAAGCCGGCGCGTAGTGCGGTCGATAAGCGAAGCAAGGTTGTTAACCGTTAGGTCGCTGTAAAATTCATAGCTTATATTGGTACCGGCTAAAAGCAACATATCCTGTAGCAACAATTTTTCCGAATAAATAGCCGTTAAAATGGTAACATCATATCCCGCGGAAGCCAGCAAAACGGCCTCTTTGTGTACCCTTGGGTTACGGCAAAGGTGGGATTGCGATACGATGATTATCTTTTTGCTCAGGAGGATCGGGTTATTTGGTTGTAGGTCAACTGCATTTTTTTTGCCGTTCGCCAACCCAAGGTATTGGCGATAAAGTTAATTGCTGCGCCGCCTAAAATGGGCTTGTATTGATATTGCGGCAGTGCTTTTAGCTCCGCCATTACCTGTTGGTATAGGTCGGGCTCTTCTATATAACATCTTAGCGATAGGTCTGTAAATTGCTTAAAGATGGCTTTTTGGGCTTCATCACTATCGGTTTTCGCAAACAAGTGCTGTTTTTTTAGCGTTGCCGATAATACTGCGCTTGCCATGGCTGCGGTATGCTTTTGGGCGGATAAGTTTTTGAGGGTTCGGAACTTCCGGTAATAATTAAGTCCTCCTGTTTTAATGATTCCTGCTGAATTTAAGGCCATCCGTGCGAAGAACTCGCCATCATCATCCAGCGTGAGGTTTTCATTCCAGTTGCCAAATTTATCTATCAGTGTTTTGGGGATCAACCAGGCATTTGATTGCACCATGGATGCTTTTAAATCGTATCCACCCCACATTCTTACCATAAAGTCAACGGGGTTGTTAGTGCTGTAAATAAATTGTTCTTCGTAGGGTGATGGTGTGCTGGTCAGCCGCGCTGCATCATCAAAAAAATGAATGGTGCTGCAAACCGCCACCTTGTTTGGCTGGGTTATTAAAGCGGTAGTTTGTTGTTCTATTTTACCGGGACTTAGCAGGTCGTCGGCATCTAAGAACTGGATAAAGCTGCCCTTGCTTTTGCTTAAACCATAGTTGCGGGCCGTGCTTGCGCCGCTGTTTGGCTGTGCATAAACGCTTACCAACTCACCCTCAAGTTCTTTTGCGATCCTGAGCGTATTGTCATTAGAGCCATCGTCAACCACAATTATCTCTTTATTAGGCCAGGTTTGCGCAACAGCAGATTGGATGGTAGCCTCCAGGTAGCTCTCTGCGTTATAAGCAGGGATAATTATAGAAACGAGGGGGGACGCCATCAATATTAATTTGCTTTTACCTTGGTATTGCCGATCACCATCTTCCATGCTGACTGAAAATAGCCTTTTTTAGCAAGGTCGACGTAGTGGTGAAGCACGCCGGCTTTATTTAAAATAGCCTGCTCATCTGGGTTTACAATATAATCGCTGCTATTGAGTATGGTCAATGGCGCATCGCCAATAAGCATTGCGCTTAGTGCTTGTTCCAGGTAGTAATTCGCGCCTTCCTTTTCCTCTAATATGGATATCCATTTTTCGAGGTCATCCCAGTTGATCGCATCATTGGCTAAGCCAATAGCACCTACGTTTACTTTGGCTCGGATCTTTTGCCCGCAGAGGCTTTCCATCAGTTTGATGGAGTAACCGTAGGATTGTTCGCAATCCAGCATGCAAATATTTTGCTCCGGTTTTTTGAGCCAGTTTATTACGTCTTTAGGTTCGCTCCAAAATAGCATGTCGGAGTCTAACACCATTTTCCAGCGTGAGCCGGGCAGGGTGTGTACATCCGTCAATTTTTTAAGGTGCGGGTATACGCTGCGCTTATGATTTAGCACCGGGTATTTTTCTACAGGTAAAATTTGCCGAAGGTTTTCTGCTATCTCCTGTTGGGTAACCGCAACAGCACCCGGCAATTGGCGGCTCACCCGAGCAATAAGCGCTTCGTCAAAGCTCCCGTCATCAACCAATATAAAGCTGAACTTTTCCCGACTTATTTTGGTTAAGGATTGGATGCAAAACAAAGTTTGGTAAAGATGATTTTTGCCCGTAAGAAAATAAACCGGTGGCCCATCGGTAAATGATTGCACCGGCGGCAAGTTTAACGATGCCTCTTCCATCTGCTTACTGTTCCGCAGCATCTGCTTGTATTGCAGATAGCCCCCGAAACGTTTGTAGTGTTTCAGTTTGGCCATTGGGTGCCGGTAAAGAACGTTGATCAGTTTTTGGAGCATCTAATTATTAATATCGGCAAGGCCCTCAAAAGTGCCACATGCGCCTTGCCACTTAATGTAGTTTTGGGGGCTGGCCCAGGCTCTGTAATTAAACCAGGCCTTCAATTTTCTTAAAGGAAGCGTCCAGCGGGGGATCTTAGTCCAGGGATTAATCTTATGACTCTCCAAAACCTGTATCCAGGATCGGTTGGTATCGTGCATCAGGCGCGCTAAATACTCCGGCTGCAATCTTTCCTTCGGGATGATGTGCCGGATGGAGAGTTGCGGGTAGTAAGCCGTTTGCCAGCCTGCTTTTAATATTTCTATCACCATATCGTTATCACCGCCGGATGCTAAGTTGCTGCCTTGCCTATCGGTAATAGTACTTTTGCCGGTTTTAATTTTGTTGATGTAAGCGTGCAAGGCCTCTTTTCTAACAGCCATCCCAGCGCCAATGGGGGCAAATTCCGGGTATTTGTTTTGCCATTCTTCTATAATAACATCGTCTCCAAGGTTGCGGACGGCCAGGTTGGTGTGGAAATCGCCTATCCAGCTTGGCGGTGTAGACTCGAATAACGGCAATGATTTGCCGCCCATGGCACCTAATTGATCGTTAGTTTTAAATATGTTTTTAACCTGCTCAAGGTAATCTTTATTGGCTATGTTGTCATCATCAATCATTACGATGACGTTGCCTTTTGCCTCTTCAAATCCCTTTAAGCGGGCGTAGGTTAAACCCTGGCGCGGCTCGCTTACTATTTTGCTATTGGGTTGCCAACTAAGATCTATCTTACCTGTGAAACTAACGGAAGAGTTATTATCGATGATGATAAGTTCCCAATCCTGGTAGGCCAAAGTTTGCGCTTTTAAACCCTCCATGGTTTGGCCAAGCCTTTGCAGGTTGGGGTTGTAGGTGGGGATGATAACCGATATCAGATCAGTCATTATAAAGTTCATCTGCCACCAATGGAGAAGGGTTTTGCAGCTGTTGTTTTATGGCGCTGATAACCGTTGCTGCTGAGATCATGTCCATGCATTGTTTGTTGTAATGGCAGGTATTGTGCAACCAGCACGGCGAGCAATGGATGGGACTGTAAATATTATTAAAGCAGGAATAACCAGATTGCGCCGGTGTTTCGCGGCCGCCGTAAATAACTACCGCTGGGCAGTTAACCGCCCTGGCGAGGTGCATTGTAAACCCCACATGCGTTACCGCAAGCAGCGAATTTTTTAGTATGGCTGCGCTCTCCCGCAAGGTTGATCTCCCCCGCATATCAATAACATTATTAAGAGGAGCATCGTTTTTAGCGCCTAATTGTACAAATTGGTACTCCGGGTAAAAGCTATCCACCACTTGCTGATACCGTTGGGCATACCACTCTTTATTGGCCATGCTAACCAGCGAGCCCGAGGTAGAGGTAGTGATCACGATCTGCCTATCTGCAAGCTTGCCCTGTTGCGCTTCATCGCCCTCAAAAAAAAAATTTGGGGTGGTATCTATCTTACCCTTTAAGCCCAGGGAATCGGCCATTTTGAGGATGATATGCTTTTCGGGGATCTTGTCGCGGTCGGTTTCTTTATGGTAAGTAGTGTATCGGGGCGACGCGGTTTTAACACCGAGTAGGTTTAACACCGTAGTAGATAACAGGGTATTGTAGGGCAGTACCAGTTTAACGTAAGGGTTGTTGCCGAAAAGCTTCGGATGATCGCACTTTATCCAAACGTTTTTAAAGCCGCGCGCGTTGAGTTCTCTCGCCAGGGTGGTAAGCAGCAGGTTATCGCCCAGCGAATCCCCGAAGGATAGGATATGCGATGGCCGACCGGATTTTCGGATCTTGCTTAATGTGGATAGCACGGTTTTTAAAAAGGTGGCCAAGTGCTATAGGTATGTTTCGATGGATACATCAGGATGCTGTAGCTGACTTGTTAAGATGTGCAAAATAGGGTGGGGGGGTGCATGATAGCCGGCCTGTCAATATCTGCAATCAATAGGTGTTACGATTGCAGGCGGTGGACTTCCTCGCCGTTGATAAATTCGTTGGCAACGGCGTCATCGGCGGAATGAAAGACAACAATATCCAGGTAATATATCTTGGAGTTTTTGCCGTCAACGTAATCAAACATCTGTTTCATCAGTTGGTAGTTGGCAAGGTTTGAGGAGAACATGAATCTGCCATCGCTCTCGTAAAACAATATCTGGTTGTAACCAAGGTTCTCCAGCCATGCAAAAATGCTATAGGGATCGGCTTCTTTATCGGCCAGGTTATGCTTATTAAACTCAAATAAAATAGCGGGTTTTACATCGGCTAAAAACTTAGCGCTTCCCCGTAATATTTTAAGGTCGAAGCCTTCGGTATCAACTTTAAGCAATTTACACGATGCATCCAGCACCCCGGTTTTATAAAGAAAATCTACACTAAGGAACTTTGTTGATACCGCCGAAGCTGCGCCTGTGGCCGGCATTATGGTTAAGTTATGGCCTACATTGGTATAGGTGCACTCCATTTCTACCTCGGCATCGGTCAGGAAGGTTTTTATCAGCGTAACATTGGCAAATTGCGCCGTGTTAAAGTTAAACTGCTCAACCAGGTTACTATCGCCTTCAACACAAATTACGGGTACATCGGCGCCTGATTTGATCAACGCAACTGAATCGCCCTGGTTGGCACCAATATCAATAGCCTTTAATGAACTAAAGTTTTTGTTTAAAACAGCGGCCAACCTCGTAAGCTGCGCGCCATAATCTTTAGAATATAAATAGCAGGAGTCCAGCCAGCTTTTTCCGTTTATAGTGATATCAAACTTGCCAACTTTTACAACGGTGCTTTTGTTGGGATCACGGGTAATTTTACGGGTGATGTTGAAGCCTAAAGCGTTGAATGTAGCTTTTACGAGGTTGTTTAACATGGCGGGGTATTTATTAGGTTGTCCTGTTTTTTTCTTCAATGTCAATAAAAGCATCCGCCAAAACATCATCACCGGCACTAAAAGCGATAATATCCAGGTAAGGCACCACGGATGTTTTGCCATCTACATAGTTATACACCTGCTTTATAAAATGCTGATTAGCAAGGTCGGCAGAGAACATAAACGTGCCGTTGTTTTCATAAAACAATATTTTACTGTAGCCCTGGTTTAACAGCGAGGGGAAGATGCTAAAGGCATCGGTTTCTACATTGGCCAGGTTTTCGCGGTTAAACTCAAACAACAGCACAGGCTTTACCTGTTGCATAAAATAGGTGCCGCCGCGAAGGATCTTCAGGTCGAAACCCTCGGTATCCACTTTCATTAATTTACAGTTATTGTTGAGTAGCGATGCTGCGTACAGGTTATCTATGCTGGAGAACTTTGTAAGCACCGATGATGCCGAGCCACCAGATGGCT
This sequence comes from Mucilaginibacter sp., assembly GCF_039925265.1. Lineage (GTDB taxonomy): Bacteria > Bacteroidota > Bacteroidia > Sphingobacteriales > Sphingobacteriaceae > Mucilaginibacter. The sequence continues at coordinate 170,391 of NZ_JBDSZG010000032.1, read as the reverse complement.
TGATGGTTAAGTTATGCCCTTCCTTAGTGTATTCGCAATTCTGCTCACCCACCTCATCTGATAAAAATGTTTTTACCAGGCTGATACCTTTGAATTGCGTGGTGTTTTTGGCGAATATATCTACCAGGCTTTCGTCGCCCTCAATACAGATCACCGGTACATCCGCCCCGGATTTTATCAGCGCGGCAGAGTCGCCAATGTTGGCACCAATATCCACAGCTTGCATATCGGGATATTGGGTTTTGAGCAATGCCGTTAAACGCGTAAGCTGCTGGCCGTACTGTTTGCAGTAAACATAATCGTACCGCAGCCCGTTATCGTTGCGTATCTGGATATCAAACTTGCCCACCTTTATTATGGAAAAGCCTTTGGTTTGCGGTTTTGCCTTTTTTACTAAGGAGTAACCTAAGCTATTGAATATGAATTTTGCTATTTGCTTTACCATGTAGCTAAAGGCGGGTTTCTATTTTAAATTTTGTTGTAATACCTCGTTGGTTTTTTTTACCCACAAATCCAGGCCGAACGGGTTCCAGTGTGCATCACTAAGATAAAACAAATTTTGCCCGGCGGTTTTATAATCCTGGTATACACTGATCACCGGCAATGTGCTTTGTTTTTCAACGCGTTGCAGCAAATGGTTATAAGGCATCCGTTTATCATCATACACCGAAACCGCGTTGGGCACCACGCCCAAGAATACTTTTTTAAACCCTATGGATGTGTAATATGCCTGACATAAGCTTAGCTGGCGGCTAATTTCGCCCACTTCCTTATCAGATATCGGGATAAAGGCAGATTGTACGCTCGCGGTATCTACAGAAACGTTGAGCAACAGCCGTTTTTTATCGGTACTTACGGCCACTTCTTTGGCAACCCGGCCAAACAGGGCGTAATTCAGCCACGCTTTAGCCTCTTTAAAGGGTGTAAATATTTTATCATCAAAAAGCAATAGCTCGGCATTGCGGCTCAGATCTTTGTTGAAGATGATATTATTCAGTCTATCCGGTAACGACACGGGTTTAAATGTATTTGCCTTTGCCGCGCTGTTTTTTTGCCAGGCCTGTTTATCGGCCTCTGTTAGCATAAGGCCATTAAGGTTTCTTTCGGCAAACTCCAGCAGCATGTAGTTTTGCTTGGTGGCGTCCAGTGCCATTTGCTCAACCGGCGACCTGCGATCTATAAATATCACCTTATCAAAACCCTCAAATGCCCCGCTCAGCGTTTTATCTGCCAGGAAACTATCTCCAATAATATATAGAACCCTATTGGTAATGGGCTCGTTCCCGGCACGATTGTATTGCTTAAAAGGCTCTAACGCAAACTTGTATTGAGGCAAGTAGCTAAGGCCGTAAAGGTCGCCATTGCGCCACCTATCCGACCGGATAAAAACGCGATGATACAAAGAGTTTTGATTATCGCCAGGATTAAGGTGGTCGAAATAGCGGTCTTGCTTTACCCGGTTGATGAACGCCTGGTTCATGGCCGTGAGCAACACTGCCGCGCTTAATAGTAAAATACCTATGCCAATTACTTTACGCATTAAAACTGGAAGTAGATAAACTGCGCCTCGTTAAATATGCCCAAAAAATAGCAGGCAAAACCAAGTGCAAGGGCAGTTGCAATTTTTTTTCTGTTGGAGAACTCTACTGAGTTCCGTAAATACCATTCACCAATAATAAGAGCAAGGATGATGAACGCGCAATAAAAAACTTCGCGCAGCTGCATAATACCGCCTGCTGTGTAAGTGTAACTGCCGCCTGTAAATAGTTTGCCCAAAATGTAGGCTGCATCGGTAATGGAATTGGCCCTGAAAAATATCCATGTCAGGCAAACCAAATTAAACGTGATAAGCCATTTTAGCCATACAAAGCCATTTAGTTTTATTTTGAGTTTTTTTGATAGCTGGTAGATGATTAATAAGGTGCCGTGTATAAGGCCCCAAACTAAATACTTCCAGTTGGCACCATGCCAAAGCCCGCTTATCATAAAAACTACCAGCACATTAAGGCAGGTGATAGTAAAACTTACTCGGCTGCCGCCAAGCGGGATGTACACATAATCGCGAAACCAGGTGGATAGCGAGATATGCCAGCGCGCCCAAAACTCAGATATGTTTTTGGCCAGGTATGGCATGTTGAAATTGCGCATCAGTTGTATGCCCAACGTTAACGCCGCTCCGATGGCCATATCAGAGTATCCGCTAAAATCGCAATAGATTTGAATAGCGAAGAAATAGGTGGCAAAAAGTAGGTCGAGCGCTGAGTGGTGATGCGGATCGGAAAAAACAGGATCTACATAAAGCCCAAGGCGATCTGCAATTACCACCTTTTTAAACAGGCCAACCAGCATTAAAAATATGCCCGTTATAAAAGTACCCTTCTCGAATTGATAAGTGCGGTGCAGTTGCGGCAAAATGTGTTGCGGCCGCTCAATTGGGCCTGCCACCATTTGCGGGTAAAACATCACATACAAGGCATATATGCCTAAATGGCGTTCGGCTTTTTGGTTGCCGCGGTACACCTCTATCGTATAACTCATGGCCTGAAAGGTGTGGAACGACAGCCCGATAGGTAAAATGATATCTATTAGAGGTATCTGCGGGCCTTTTACCAGTGCAGATAGCACATTGATGTTTTGCGCCAGGAAATCGAAATATTTATAAAAGGCTAACACACCAACGTTCGCCGCTATGCTGATGATTAGGAACAAGCGCCGTTTTGGTCCGCTTGCATTTTCTATTAATATGCCCGCAATATAATCCACTACAATGGTGAAAAATATGATGAGTACATATACCGGCTTGAAGTACATGTAAAAATAGCAGCTTGCCAACAGCAGCCATACCCACCTGAATTTGCCGGGAATAAGGTAATAGCCTATAGTGACTATTAAAAAGAAAAGGAGGAAAAGAAGTGAATTGAAAAGCACTAAATAATATTAAACAGGCGCAGGAACTTCATCCGAATCTTATTCAAAAATACTACCCTGCTCCACTCGGGCACCGGCCCATGCCCCTCTGCCGACCATATTTTTAGGTGGTCTTGATGCCATTGTGCTTTCATTTTTGGGTCAGAGGTTTTGGCCTCACCATGCACCTGGGCCACCGAAAGCGGTTGTTTTATACGCGCGCGTTTATTGCCTTTTACCAGCCGAAGCCAAAGCTCATAATCAAGCGCGCAATGGAGTTCTTCCCACAGCGGCTGATGGATGCTTTTGCTCCAGAAGCAGGAAGACTGCGCCAATGTTGGTATTTTAATAAAATAATCGGGAAAGGGCGGCACTTTAATTAAGGTGGACTTATTTTGCGCCACATTAAAATCCACTACGTAACCGTAAACAAAATCCACTCCTGACGACAAAAATTTGCTAACTACGAGGTGAAAAATATCTTTAAGGTAATAATCGTCGCTATTTATCCAGGCGTAATAATCTCCGCTTGCCAAGCTAAAACCCATGTTGATAGCCTGCGACTGCCCATTGTCGCGTCTGCTTTGCTGGTAGCTTATCCAGGGAGCGTATTTCTCCAGAATTTCTTTTGTGCCATCAGTACTTCCGCCATCCATCACAATATACTCCAGGTTAGGATAGTTTTGCAAAAGAACAGACCGTATGGTTTCCTCTAGAAAATCTCCTTGGTTATAGGATGGAGAAACGATTGTAAGTTTAGGCCAGTTTGGACGACTGTTGTATCTCTCCGGGTCTATTTGTTCCGTCCAGGGCCAAGCGGTTTTACCGGGAAGTGGCGGCGGTAGAATATTTAATAGCCCACCATCTGTAACCGGCACAGCTGGAATTGGGTACTTTAGCTCTTTAGCTATAAAAGTTTGTTTGTATAGGTTTAAGCTGGGGAGGTCCAATTAATTGATGTAGGCTGTTTTATTAAAAACGTCTGTGCTGCGTGATAAATCTCGGCCACATCAACATCCAAAATTTTGGCAGATGACCATGAGTGGAAGCTATCTTTATTCGGGATAAAATTAGTTGGCATTACCGTTGATAGTTTGAGATAAATATCGCCAGGATAAGGCGCAAACCTAGCAAATAAATCGCCTTTTGCAATGCAAACAACAGGTATATCAACCGCCACTGCAAGGTGTACAGCCATTGTATCGTTTGATACCAGCAGGCTTGCCCCTGCCAGTAAACCGGCCAATTCTGTTAACGATAAAAGGCCAACTTTGGACGACAATTGAGGCCAGGCAACCAACTCTTGTATTTTTTCGGCATCGGACACATCGTTTAAGCCGCCCGCCAAAATTATGTTCGTTCGCTGTTTACTAATAACCGTTTTGCAAAATTCTGCAACGTGGTATACGGGCCAGCGTTTATCTGAAGTGCTGCCGCCAATAAACATTACTACGCTGTTATGTTGCGTACTATTAAGTTTTTGTGTATCGATATAAGGCTTTGTAATATTGCAGGCTTCGCCGGTTAGGGCCTCGCACATTTGCCTGTTGCGGACAAATTCATGTTGGGGATGATGCGTGGTTTTAAGCAATTGGGTATAAAACCTATCAGACTTAGTTTTTTCCTCTGCCATTTCATTAACGGTGTCCCCATCTATACCTATTTTATGCTTTGCAACTATTTTATTAACCAACCAATCTGTTTGATATCGGCGCGAATAATTGGTGTAAAAAACACTCTGGGGGCGTAGCCGCTGCAGTGCAAGCAAAAGGCTTATTAAGTCCCATTTCAAAAAAAAGCCATCGGCATACCAAAAAAATCGGCTTACTGTGTCAGTGTCCAAGTGCAAAGCCAGCTCTTTTGAACTCATATTAGCTAAAACATAAATTTTGTAGCCTTTATATTTTTCGGAACGTTTCAAAAACTGAAAACAGTTTCGAAACAGGATATAATCGCCTATGCCATCGTTTTTGATAATTAAAAGCGTTTTTTCTCGACGTGGAAAAAGTGTAAATAGAGCTTTGAGTATTGTGGGTATTACTAGGCGAATTACGAGAAAATTAAGCCTTTTCATAGGTTTTACCTGCCGGTGAGTCAAAGTTTTTTATTAACCGCTTTGAGGCTGAGGTAGGCAGATTTTATAAATGGCAACATTTTGCCTATACGAAATTTTATCCTGTTGAACTTGGTATTGTCAAATTGGTATAGTTTTCTATAGGAGGTACGGTCTGCCCGTTTATTTATCGTTATCTTTTTCGGGTGCGTTATTATCTCTATTTCCGTTACCGGCAACTCCGAAATTATTGGGTTGAAATGTATAGTATGCGTTGCATCGGGTCCACACCCGATGTTGGATATCAGGTTTTGTGCGGTGGTAATACCAATGCCGTTGTGTTTAAAAAAGCAATGCACCCATTGGGTATCCCAGGTATCTATTAAATGGTTGGCCATTGTTTCGAAGCTATGTTGCCAAAAGTGCCGTTCAATACCGTTGCTAAACTTGTATTTAAGCATATAGGCAAGCTGGGGGTCGTTACCCTGTAGGTTAAACTCATATTTTTGCCATGCTCGGCGCCAAGTTGCCCAACCCCAAATATGGATGTAATTGCTAAAGTAATAACTGTTTTCCCCGGCGACGTTCTTGTCCTGAAAGTTGCTGCCGCCAATATGCATCACCTGGCTATTATCGTGATATTTGTTTAACAACTCCTCGCAGAAGCTAAAAAAGCTGCTACTAGGTAAGCAGTCATCTTCCAAAATAATGCCTTGTTCTACATTATCAAAAAACCAGGTAATAGCTTCAGATACGGCCTTTCCGCAGCCAATATTCTCGTCCCTAAACAGGGTTTTAACCTGGCAGGTCCAATCAATATTATCTAATACTACCTGTCTTGTGGCCCGGCATTTCTCAACTTCGTTTTCTTTATTAATCCGCGGGCCATCCGCCGCTATGTATAAATATTGGGGGCGTTGCTTTTTTATTTCGACGAATACCTTTTCGGTAAGTTCTGGCCTGTTAAAGATCAGCAGCAATATAGGGGTAGAGAAACTCACTGGGTAATTGTGGCCGATCTTAATAAGCCCAAAAGATGGTTATGATGATTTACCACCTGGTAGCGTTGCTTTATCAATGCATTAAAGGCACCAGTGTTTAAACGTACTGCAAATGCCTTTTCAATATCAGTTTTTTTTTGCATGGAAAGGTTATTCACAAACGCTTTTACAAATTGATAGGCAACGCTTTTAGTAATGCCAAACAGCCAACTGTTCAATACTTTATTTAAAGAGCGGCTATCTTCGTTTAAAATAAAGAAATAACTCATAAGCAATACATTGGTGTAACCCTGCCAGTATTTTAAGTTGCTTATATATTGTATATTTTGCCTTTTTTTTGGCACAAAGTGTTTAAATTTAAGTTCATCATTGGCAATGATGTCGTAGCCAAGCAGATATATCGCAAAACATATTTCAACGTCTTCGCCGCTTATTAGTTTATTGCCAATGCGGCCCGTGGTTATCTGTTGCCAGCCCATGTCCTTTAAGCGGATAAACAAACTCCGGCGATATATGGATCCAGCCCCATAAACCCAATGGTCAGTGGCGGCCCAAGTTTGTGGCCCGTTTACATAAGATATTTCGTACGGCAATATATCAACATTTACCGGCTGTTCGGGCTCAAATATACCACAGCCGCCTAACGCGCCAATTTTAAGGTTTGCCTGCATCGCTTTAAAGGCCCTTTCAACATAATCTGCAAAGAGCCAGTTATCATCATCGCAAATAATTATATACTCGTAATTTGCCTGGGCAACACCTTTATCAAAGGCAAAGGTTTTACCGGGCTGCCGCTCATCCAGCACATAAAAATCAGCGGCAACCTTATACTCTGCCCACTCTTGTTTTGCAACCTCTGCGGTATCATCGGTTGATGCGTTGTCAACTACAATAACCTCCCAGGGTATTTCTGCCGCTACCTGTTGGTTTGCTAAATGCTTTAGCGTTTCGGGTAAACGTTCTGCACTGTTATAGCAACATATAATTACTGAAACTCCTAAAACCAAAGCGCTATCGTTTTATTAATTATTATAAATAACATCCATTTTTAATTTAAAAATCGCCGGCGAAAACAATTTCAAGTACCTTAGGTAAGCTTTTCTGCCGTAGGTGCTTCTTGTTTCATCACTGGCTAGCAACGTAGTAATGGCGTTTACATTATCAGCGACATCCGTCGAGGAGGCAACTATGCCGTTAACGCCATTTTCAACCGATTCCGGTAATCCCCCTGCGTTAGATACAATGCAAGGCAAACTATTATACATAGCCTCCAGCACTGCTATGCCTTGCGGCTCAATGATGCTGGGCTGGTAATAAATATCGGTTTTCTCGAGGTATGCTTGTGTATCGTTTATCAATCCTAAAAAGCTAATTCGGGGCATACTTTGCGTTAAATCCTGAAAATGGCCCAATAATTCTCCATTACCCAGCCATAAAAATTCCACATCGGACCGTGTGCCGGTAACCTCTTTTGCCACCTCCAGCCAAAAATATGGGTTTTTGCGCATACTTACATGCCCAAGCGTTGTTACATATTGTGTATTTCCAGGTACTTTGCGCATTTGGCCGTTTAAGCGGGGTTCCGTAATGCTGTTATGAATAACCAGTATATGCTTTTGCATTTTGGGGGTTATTAACCAGTTTTGGTAAATGGCCAGCCTCATGCTATTGGATACAGTAATAATACTTTTTGATTTGCCAAGCCGAGTATTGCAGGTTGGACTTGTGTATTTGTTAAACACGGGCAATGGTTCGGTATGTAAAATGTACCGCACTTTTATAAATGGCAGCCAAAACAAGTACAAGTGCCTTTCGGGATCCACCGCGTTGATGGTGATATCGGCAAAGCCATTACTCAAACTCATTAAAAAAATGCTTAATGCCGACCTCAAAACGGACAAAACGTTTTTTAAATTGGTTGTAAAACAGTAATGCGTCTCTACATACCCCTCCAGCCAGGGCGCAACTTTTGTTTTACACAAGTTGCCGGTAACCAGGTTCTGCAAAAATATAAGTTCGCTGCTGTTTTCTAAAACCACTATGGTGTTTTCTGCGCCGAGGTAATCAATAAGTGTTTTAAAGTGTGCGTTGCTTCCTCCCGAATCGAAGAGTTTGGCAATAACGATATGTTTTTTGGTGCGGGCGATGCTGCTATGGTTTTAATTTGATTGCGTTGGTATTAATACCGATTTCAAGAATGCTTTATCGTCGCTCATCAGCAAAAAGTCCGCTTTCATTTTTAAATTATCCGTGGCTATTAGTTTATCCATTTCACCTTGGTTGTTGCTTATACGGGCTAACAGGGCAACAAGCGACGGCATATCGCGAGCTAACGAGGGCGAGGGAACGGTTTGCGTGGATAGGGTTTTAACAGGGTTGTAAAATAAGGTTTTAAGGCCCATATTAATACTCTCTATGCCCGAAAAGCCCATGAAGTTACCTATGGTGAAATTTATAAAATAGCCATCTTTCACTTCCTCATCGAGGTCGGCAAAACGTATCGACTTTTCCGTGAACTTCACTCTGCCTGCCAAATCAAACAAATCGATAAGTTTTACCATTGAACGATGCAGGGCCTCGCTTAATATATCGCCTATAAACAAGATGTGTACATCATTTATATCCTGATTGGCCAGTTGGTGCGCCGCAAATATCAGATCGAAAAAAGCATTTTTGTCTTCACTTATCCGGGCAACAACGTTTATCTGTATCATACGCTTGCTAAAAAGAGTTTAAACACCTCAATTTTGCATTTAATAGCGTCGCCGTACTGTTCGTTCAGTTCGGTTAGCTGGTAAGGGTTTATGCAGAGTACCGTATCGTTTGGGTCGGCAAAATGTGCCGGATTAAAAGGATATATGCTTTGCGGGTACTGTATGGCATTGTTTACATGCCAAAAAAAGCGGTTCTTATGCTTGATGCCATGGATGGTTTTATCCAAGTTGTATAAGCCGATGATATGCACACTTTTGTAATACTTGTTTGCAAACCGTTTAAGCCTTTGCTGCCAATATATTGCCCGGTTAATGTTTACCGGGTTGCGTAGTTTTTTGGTGCCGAGCAATGTGGTACGCACTACCTTAATGCCCATCTCTTTAAAAACCGCGTCGTAATACTCGGTGTTGTAATTGTTTACAATAAGAACCGTGACTTTTGTGTTGTTTTGTCCGGCAAAATAAGCAAGTTCGTATATCAGTTTTTCTGCACCGGCCATTAGCAGGTGGTCGCTTACAATGAGTACCTCATTCATAAAATGAACGTATGGCGCTAATAACTTCTTCTATTTGTCCGGTTTCCATACCCGGGAAAAGTGGCAGGCTCAGTGTAGTTTCGGCAAGTTTTTCGGCAATAGGGAAATCGCCTTTTTTGTAGCCGAGGTTTTGGTAAGCCTGCTGTAAATGCGGTGGTGTAGGGTAGTGGATAAGCGTGCCTATCCCTTTATCCTTCAAATATTGCTGTAGTGCATCCCGTTTTGACGTGTGTATGGCGTATATATGGTAAACATGCCCTGCCAATGGCGCTGTGTAGGGTAATATTATATCGTCAATACTTTTAAGGTTTTGATTATATATGGCAGCGATATCCTTCCGTTGCTTAGTTAAAATATCGAGGTATTTTAGTTTTACTGATAGGAAAGCCGCCTGCACTTCGTCCAGCCTGGAATTAAAACCGACGACCTCGTGCTGGTATTTTTCTGCAGAACCGTAATTGCGTAATAAGCGGGCTTTTTTATCCAATGCTCCGTTGTCGGTAGTTAAAGCGCCGGCATCGCCCAAGGCCCCAAAGTTTTTGGTAGGGTAAAAGCTTGTAGCGTTGATATTGCCGAAACTGCCAGTCAGTTTTCCGTTGTAGGTGGCACTATGTGCCTGGGCGTTATCTTCTACCACAAACAGGTTGTGCCTGCCTGCTATCGCCATTATCCTGTCCATTTCGCAAGGCTGGCCGTATAAATGTACCGGGATAATCGCCTTTGTTTTAGCAGTAATGGCTGCTTCTATTTTTGTTGGGTCGATATTATAGGTAGCCTCGTCGGGCTCTACCGGTACAATGGTAGTGCCAGTGTATGATGCGGCCAGCCAGGTAGCCACAAAGGTATTGGAGGGTACAATTACTTCGTCGCCAGGGCCAATGTTTAGCGTTTTTAGTGCAATATGTAAGGCATCCAACCCGTTGGCAACGCCAATGCAATATTGGGTTTTGTTGAACCGCGCGTATTCTGTTTCAAACTCGGTTAGTTTATTGCCGAGGATATACCATTGCGATTCGAAGAAATCATTGAACGCCTGTTTTATCTCAGCCCTGATGAGACTGCTGGTATGATCGAAAGAAAAGAATGGTACGCCTTTTTGCTGCATTAGTTAAATGTGATTACCGTTGCCCCCCAGGAGTAGCCAACGCCGAAACCTGCAAGCAGCCACTGGGTACCTGCATCATGTTGTTTCTCCTTCAGGGCTTCAGCCAAAGCGATGGGAATGGTTGATGATACCGTATTGGCAAACTTCCCCATATTGATGTAAAAGCTATCTTCGGCTATGTGTAGTTTTTTGCGCAGGTGGCCAAGCATGTAACTATTAGCCTGGTGAAATATAAACTGCCCGATATCCGATTTTAAAACCTCGTTTTTCAGGAGCGTTTCTTCGACCAAACCAGGCACCGCGTTAGAGGTGAACGAAAATATCTCCGGCCCGTTCATGTACAAATGCTCGCCAGCCTGCTCTTCGCTATCTTCGGAAGTAACCCTCACTTTTGCCGGATGGCGGATGGCACCTTGTTTTACCATCAAGTTTTCTGCGCCGGTACCATCGGTACCCAAAACAAATTCACCTATACTGGCGAAGCCATCAGTGCTTATAAGGGTAGCTGCCGCGGCATCGCCAAAAATTGTGCGGTTGCCTTTATCGTTTTTATGGATGAATTTAGAGTAGGTTTCTGATGTTATCAGCAGGATGTTTTTAGCTATACCTGCTGCGATAAGCCCCTTGGCCAAAGCAAGCCCGTAAACATAGCCTGAGCAGCCAAGGTTGAAATCCAGCGCGCCCGCTTTGGTGGGTATGCCCAGTTTATCCTGTAAGATACAGGCGGTGGTTGGCAAAAAATAATCGGGACTTTGGGTGCAGTATAATATAAAATCGATATAGGCCGGGGCAATGCTGTATTCTGCGAAAAGCTTTTTTGCTGCCGCTATTGCCATGTCTGATGCAAACTCATCTTCGGCAGCTATATGACGGGTTTCTACACCAATTTTGTTGGCTATTTTTTCTACGCCCCATTCGGGGAACAGGGCCGCCAGTTGCTGGTTGCTTAGTTCTTGCTGAGGTAGGTAATAGGATATAGCTTTGATGAACGCGTCCATATTATTGGATGGTGAAACCTCCATCAAGTACTAAGGAGATACCGGTTACCCATTTGCTGGCATCTGCTAATAAATAAATTACGGCGTTGGCCACATCTTCGGCCTCGCCGTATCCCAAGGGGTATTTCTTTTCGTCTTCTTCCAATTGTTCTTTGGAGAACGCCGTGGTAGCATTCAGCATAGCGGTTTTTACCATGCCCGGCGATACATTGTTTACCCTGATTTTTTGCCCCGCCAATTCAAGCGCTATTACTTTTTGCATGGCGTTTATGGCACCCTTTGACGCGCCGTACATCGAATTTCCCTTCATGCCTATAAAATTCCCGGCAATGGAAGAGATAAATACTACAGAGCAACCCATGTTCAGTTTCTTTTTGCGGAGCAGTTTGTTCAGTAATAATACCGGGGCGTAAAAGTTGGCCTGCATCATATCATCCAGAGCGCTACCCGTAACAAATTTAAACGGAAGTGTTTGTACAATGCCCGATGAAAGCACCAGCCCGTCTAAAGCTGGTAAGGCATTTACCAGGGTGTCTAATTCTGTTTCGAGGGTAAGGTCGGCTATGTGTAGCTGGTGGCCTTCGCCTGTTAATTGGGTTGAAGTTTCCTGTAGCCGTTCGGTATTTCTGCCGGTAAGGTTTACCTTCGCGCCCATTTCTGCTGTAGACACAGCCACCTGCCTACCTATGCCGGACGATGCCCCGGTTACCAGTATGGTTTTATCCGCTAAAGAAAATGGGTTATTCATAGGTAATAAGTGCCGGTATGGTAAGATTCCTGGTTTGGCAATACATGGTTGCCCATGATAAACCCACCCCAAAACCGCAGGCAATGATGTTATTTGTACCGTTTTGCAAATTGCCGGCTGCCTGGGTAACCATGGTTAGTGGTATGGTAGCGCTGCTGGTATTGCCAAAATTTTTTAAAGAGTACGGTACCTTGTCCTCTGTTAGTTGCAGTTTTTTGCGGATGCGTTCGTTCATCATCAGATTGGCCTGGTGGAAGAAAAAGTAATCCACCTTTTCTTTATCTATATCGAATTTACTAAGCAATTGGTTAACGCTCTCCGGTGCTTTTGAAATACCGAAGGAGAATACATCCATGCCATCTAAAGCCAGCTGCAGGTTGTTACGGTTTATGCCTGTATCAACCTGTGCAGGCATTAAAGATAACTCAGAGAAAGGGTTGCGGTAACCGCCATCATTTACTATAATAGCTTTATATCCGCTGCCATCGCTGGCCAGGTGAAACTTTATGCTTTCGGCACCATCTACGTATTCCAGCGCGGTGCAGGTACCGCAATCGCCGAATAGGGGGTAAGTACTTTGGTCGGTAGGTGAGCACATTTTTGATATGGTATCCCCCACCAGTAACAATGCTTTTTTTACCATGCCGCCCTGCATGTAGCTGGCTAAAGTGCTCATACCATACACATAGCCCGAGCATCCGATGGAAAGATCGAGCGTTAAACAGTTTTCTGATAGGCCCAGCCTGTGTTGTAAAATGGCCGATGTAGCGGGTAAGATATAATCCGGAGATTGGGTAGCAAATATCAACCCGTCAATTTCGTTTTTGTCCCAACCCAGGTCCGCAATCAATTTTTCGGCGGCTTGCAGGCAAAGGTCGGATGTACAGATGTTGTTGCCGGCAATGTGCCTGCGTTCTACACCTGTGGTTTTGATAAGTTTTTGCAGGTTGGCAGCATCGTGGTTTGGGATGGCAGCATTTTCCTCTACCGTTGCCGGTACACAGGCTGCTACCCCTTTTATTGCCACGTTTCTTATCTCCAAAAACGCCATTATTATTTAACTTTTGATACCACGATATCAAAAATATCCTGTACGGTTACCGAGGTACGGATATCATCGCCGGTGAGCCTTACGTTGTAACTATCGTCGGCCATGGCAATTATAGATAGTGCCGTCATCGAATCCCATTCTTCGTTTTCTTTAAAATGCGTTTCGGGGGTGAATTCTTCTGCCGGTACCATATCAAACTGGTTTGCAAATTCCTGCACAAATTTTTCGATATCCATTTGTTGTAGTTTAAGGCTGTAAAATGCTGTTTAAGAATTGATGCTTCCGCTGAAAGCCATCCCTATCCATTTCCATGTAAATGTTGTCGGCATCTTCTGCTATCTGTTTAAAAAAGCGCTTGTGGTAGCGTAACACCTTTACGTTTTGCTTGCGCACATCTATCAAACATTTGCTAAAGCCCAACTCATCAAAAGCCAGGTCCATAGCAAAAGCATCAGATGCAAAGGCGGTCATTTCATCGGCGCCGGGGTTTGTCAACCAGCTGCCAGCGGTGTAACTATCACCCTCAAAATTATAAAGCCTTATTACGCCAAGGCCTTGGCCGGTTTGGCTCTCAAACAAAAAATAGTATTCCTCACCCCTGGCCTCCCGTTGCTTGTAGCTTTTTATCCAGGCTATTTGCCCATCCAAATCACCTTCGGTAGGGGATAAGTGCTTTGCTAATTTATCGTTGGTACGCAGGCTCAAAATAAATTCGGCATCGCTTTCTTCTACCATCCTAAATACAAAGCCGTATTTACTTACCGGGAATTGCATCAGATAGCTTTGTATGCTTTAAAACCTTCATGATCCCGTAAATAATCATCCTCATCATACAGATCCGATGCCAGCACAAGGCATATGGCACCTGATGAGAAATTGGAGATATCGCGCCAGATGCCCGGCTGGATATGCAACCCAATATAAGGCCTGTTGAGTTGGATGGTTTTGATGTTAATGCCATCGTCCAGGTGAATATCAAAACTTCCGCTGGCAGCAATGATAACTTGTTCCAGTTGCTTGTGCCCATGCGCCGCGCGCGATTCACCTCCCGGGATATCGTATAAATAATAAATACGTTTTACCGCGAAGGGGATATGGATATTGTTCTCTACCGGCGTAATATTCCCTGCCCGGTTATGGATGCGGGGCAGCTGCATAATATTACAATCGAAAACGGTTGAGTTGCGGCTATTGGTCATTTGCTTTTTGTACAAATTCGTCAAAATCGCGAATGTAAGCATCCTCCGAATATTTTTGATCGGCCAGGATGAGGGCAAGGGAATTGGTGGAGAAGTTTTCCAGTTCGCGCCACATCATTTTGGGTATATATAAACCATAGTACGAACGGTTGAGGTGGAAGCGAAGTTCCTTTTCGCCATCGTGCAACACCACATCAAAACTACCGCTAAGTGCCACTATAAATTCCTGCAGGTCGCTGTATGCATGTCCGCCGCGGCATTCGCCGCCGGGTACATCATAGATCCAGTAGGTACGTTCAATTTTAAAAGGGATATGATTACACTCTTCAATAAACGACAGGTTGCCCCGGTCATCCAATATCTTGGGAAGTTGTATGATCTCAGGTGCCTGCATAAGCATCAAGTGGCGCAAAGTCTACGTCGTAATGAAGGTTTGGCGATATTACGCCGGGTATTAAAAAACTGTTGCTGCCCGAACTTTCGTTCAACACTTCGAATCGGATGAACTCATCAACTACAAAAAGCTCGTAGCGCTGGTTTTCACCAAAAATAAGCTTGAAGGAATACCTGCCGGCGTTCAGCAAGTCGGGCGGCAAGGTGCCGGTTACCGTATAAACGCCTTGCTTCGAATCGTTATTGGTGCTAAGCAACACCCCGCGGTGGAATACTATAACCTCGTCATCATTTTTCAGCTCAAAGGTTGCATCGAGGTTGATGTTTGCCTTGTGGTTGTAAAAAACAAGGGTGAAGGTAGCACCAGTTGATATAAATATTACATCCCCCTTTATGGGCTCTACCTTAAAACTTTTTATGCGGATGTTTTCGTTACCTGGAGCGGTATCAATCAATTCCCTGTGTTCGAAATGGGAGGGGAGGTCGTTATTTAGCTGGTAATAGCTTACCGCCTCCAACTGTTTCCCGGTGAAGGTTAACTGCCCGTTGGTTAATACGATGCCTTGTGTACACAATGTTTTAATGGCCGCCATATTGTGGCTTACAAATAGCACCGTGCGGCCTTCGCCTTTGCTTACCTGGCCAATTTTGCCCAGGCATTTCTTTTGAAACTCCGAATCGCCAACGGCAAGCACTTCGTCGATGATCAGGATCTCCGATTCGAGGTGGGCGGCCACTGCAAATGCCAGCCGCACGTACATGCCAGATGAATAGCGTTTTACCGGTGTATCTATATAGCGCTCCACACCCGAGAAATCAACTATCTCATCAAATTTCTTTTTTATCTCGGCTTTGCGCATACCCAGTATGGCACCGTTGAGGTAAATGTTCTCGGTACCCGTAAGCTCCGGGTGGAAGCCGGTACCAACTTCCAATAGACTGGCTACGCGGCCTTTCATTTTTACAGTGCCGGTGGTTGGGGAAGTGGTTCTGCTTAATATTTTAAGCAATGTGCTTTTGCCTGCACCGTTGCGGCCTATTACGCCAACTGCGCTGCCTTGCTCTATTTTGAAATCAATATCCTTTAAGCTCCAAACCACATTGCTGGTGCTTTTGGTGGTTCGGTCGTTCAGTTCGCCTATCGTTAAAAAAGGGTCTTCTTTACCACGCAGGCGAGCCCAGTATCGTTCCAGATCCTTTGATAAGGTACCCGTGCCGTATGCGCCCAATTGGTATGCTTTGGATAAATTTTCTACTTCGATAACCTTAGGCATCGGGATGGGTTAAAGGTGTATTACAAAGTAATACTTTCAGGTTATTGATATATGCGCCCTCGTTAAAATATTGCAGGCATTTATCCTGCAGGCGTTTGCGTTCGCTTAAAGCAAGCGGATGTGTTAAATTTTCTGTAATTTGTTTTTCCAGCTCTTTGATGTTATCCGGGTCTATAGCTTTGCCAAGTTCGCCTTGGCGTATGGCATCTATGCTGCCATCGGCGTTGCCGCATATTACGGGCAGGCCGCAGGCTAATGCCTCTATAAATACAATGCCGAAGCCCTCTTTTTTACTTGGCAGCACAAACAAGTCGGCTAATAAAAAGTGGCCGGCCAATTCGGCTTCTTCCACAAAGCCGGTAAGTATTACATTATCTGCAACATCATGTTTTTTGATGAGAGCTTTAACACGCATCTCTTCCTGGCTATCGTATTTTCCCGATAGGATATATTTTATACCCTGGAATTTTTTTTTCAAAGTCCCCATAGCCACGATCACATTTTCGTACCCTTTATATTTTTCGGTGGATGCCAGCCGGGTAAGCGTAAAAACTACCGGGTTTTCGGCAGTCAGCCCGTACCTGTTTAGAAGGTTTTGCGGTTTGGCAAAAACCTTAGGCAGTTCTATAAAAGGGTCGATAGCGTTATTCAGCACCACACATTTTTGCCTGTCGGCATTGTGCAGGGTTATCATTTTATCTTTGGTGAACTGGCTTACGCAAAGTATTTTATCGCAATGCTCAAGTAACGATCTTTTTAGCGGGGTTAATGGGCGCCACACTTCGATGCCATGTGCTACCAGCATTACCGTACACCCCGGTTTTAACAGCTTTACCAATACACCTAATATGGCAAAGTTTATATGGCTTAAAATGATGGTATCGCCTTTTTTTGCGCCCAACAGGGTTGATAGTATAATACCAACCTTATTTTTATCAAACCCTTTGTAATTTTCTGCCGGGATGTATTGCGGCAGCAGGTCGCTGGCGCTATCGTAAAGGGACGAAAGCTGCATCTCCCAATTATTTTCGCGGCATATGGCGTGCAGCGAATGCGCCAGGGTGCGCACCATTTTTTGTATGCCGCCTGTGGCGCTGAACGTTTGTAAGGCTAAAAGCGATACTTTTTTAGGCATGCTTTTGTATTTGGTAAAGCGCGTAAATTTTAGACCAATGTGCCTGATCGTTTTTAAACTTACCGACTATGGTTTTCGCAAACTTTCCGCTATAAAAACTTTCGTCGCCAATGAGCTTGTTGTTTTTCATCCATTGTTGCAACGGGAAGGTAAAGCCCATTTTAGGTCTGTTCCATACCGTTTCGGGCAGTAGGGTTTTAAAGCTGTCTACCAGTATTTTTTTTGGGCGGCTATTGCTAAATCGTAGCCCAGGGGCTATTTGTTGTGTGTAATGCAGAAAGTCTTCATCCAAAAATGGCACGCGTACTTCCAACCCATGTGTCATGCTCATTACATCCGTATCGCGCAGCAACTGGTTTTGCATGTACATGTTTGTTTCGAACCACGATGCGTGCAACTTATCGTACTTATTGAGTTGCGGAAAGCTATTGGTTCCGAACAGGGTGCTTTTCAGTTCCTGCTCGCTGATATCCATTATTTTGGCGATATCGCTCGGCGGGAACAGACCGCGCAAAAACAAATAATCGGCAGCGGGGTGGTCGTATGCCAGGTAAGTGATACGCTTATAGTTGTTAAAAGCGAGTATGTCGCCTTTGGCAAGCAGTGCTTTGGGTATGGTTTTGAGGTAAGCGAGCAACTTTATACGGCTGAATGATGGGTAGCCGCCATAAAGCTCATCGGCGCCAATGCCGGATAACACCGCTTTTAAACCATCATCGTGGGCGTACTTGCTAATAAACCACGAGTTTATGCCATCGGTAGTTGGAATATCCATCGCATCAATAATATGTGGAAGGCTGTCTTCAAAATCCTGCTGCTTTACCAGGTGCTTAAAGTTTTCCCCTTCTATTTTACTTAAAACGGCATTTTGATATTGGCTTTCGTCGTAGTTTTTATCGTCGAAGTATATGGAGATTGTTTTAAGCTGCTGCTGCTTATTTTGATTGGCCAGCAGCGATATGATAGACGAATCTATCCCGCCGCTTAAAAATACACCTATAGGCGCGTCGGCTATCAGTTGCCTTTTTACCGCGTTTTGCAGGTGGTTGTGTATGCCTGTTTGGGCGGCATCCAAATCGGTAATAATATTAAAAGGCTTGTCGGATACATATTTTTCGATAGTATATGCACCGTTTTTTTGCCAGCCTAAATAATGCCCCTTGGGCAGGCTCAATACATTTTTCAGCGTGGTGTACGGTTCGGGTATGTGGCCGTAGGCCAGCAGCCATACCGGCCAGCGGCTGTCTTCCTCGCAGGAAACGCCTGCTGCTTTAAAAGCCCTAATTTCTGATGCGAAAGCCAGCTGCGCATTTTCGATAGCGTAGTATAAAGGTTTTATGCCGTTGGAATCGCGCACTAAAAATATCTCGCCCTTAATCGTATCGTATAGCGCGAAGGCAAACATGCCCCTAAGCTTATCAAATGATGCCGTGCCCCAATGCAGGTAGGCCTGTAAAATAACTTCGGTATCTGTTTCTGATGCAAATTTGGCACCCAGCTGTTGTAGCTGTTGTTTTAATTCGCGGTAATTGTATATCTCACCATTGAAGGTTATCCAGGATTTTTGAGCAACATCTGCCATAGGCTGGTGCCCCTTCTTACTCAGGTCTATAATAGAAAGGCGGCGATGGCCCAGTGTTAAGGTTTCGCCGGCTTGCTGGTATACACCGGCGTCATCCGGCCCGCCATGCTGCATTACATTGCACATGGTAGCAACCAGTTTGCGTACTTCGGCTGCGGCTAACTTATCAGATACTACACCGGCTATTCTGCACATATTATGTGTTTAGGCACAGCTTCGCCCCGTAAGTCACACTTTTTATGTTTAACTTATTGATAATCAATTTTATATTAAATTCAATAATGACTGAAAAGATATTGAATTTTGCTTTTTAGTGATTTTAAAACCTGTTTACAAAAGATGCTGCCACATTTACGATAATAGAGCAGCCAAGACTCTCCAACCGTAATAATAATTGTTTTTGCGACCGGTACGCAATCATTTCGCCAGTTAAACCTTTTAAGGGGCCGGCTTTTATTTTAATTTTTTCGCCGGTTTGTAAATCCTCTTCTGTTACTTCAAGTTCGTATGAACTTGCCATCAATAATTTAAGTTCCTCTACCTGTTTATCGGGCATGGCGGTTATCCGGCCCGAGAAATAAATAAAGCGGGAAATACCCTTGGTCATCAGCACCTCGGCTAAAGCATTATCTGCAATGCGCACAAATATGTAAGATTTTATCAGCGGCTCTTCCACCCATTTTTTTCTGTCGCTCCATTGTTTTAAGCGCTTTTGCAACGGCAGGTAGGCTTCAATGCCTTTATTTGTAAGTGTGATATAAGCTTTTTTCTCTGCACGCGGGTTAGTATATACCGGGTACCATTTCAGCTTCCCGGTATCGTTATCTAAAGCCATACCTGTTAAACCCCAATTATTTAAGCCAACGTTTTAAATTCCACCATTTGTTCTTCTCATCATCTATATAATAGCCGGATGCTTCGTACCCGCCGCTATAATCTGAGTAGTAGTAATACCTGTTGCTGTAATCGCCGGTAAACCTGGTGGTGTAGTACCTGGAGTGCAACAGGTCTTCGGCAAAAGCGTTAAGCACAATTACTGTGTTATCCAGGTGGTACTCCTGCGCTATACGCTGCGGTATAGTTGCCGAGTAGTATTTTGATTTGCCCGAGCGGATAACAAAAATGTTGATATCGCTCATGCGTATCAGTGGTATCGCATCAGAAACCAGGCCAATAGGCGCGGTATCTATCATAATAATATCGTACTTTAATTTAAGAGTGTTTATAAGTTCTTTCATCCGTTCGGTATGCAGCAACTCTGACGGGTTTGGCGGTACCGGGCCCGAGATAATAAAATCGAGGTTCTCCTGCCCGGAGTGGAGAATAATATCATCTAACGATGTTTGGTGCGCCAGGTAATTGCTAAGCCCATTATCGTTTGGTACTTTAAAGGTTTTATGCAGTTTAGAGCGGCGCAAATCTCCGGCTATCAGTATCACTTTTTTATCGATTAGTGATAATGTGCTTGATAAATTCACCGCCACAAATGATTTACCCTCGCCTGCAACTTCTGAGGTGATACAAATGATCTTGCTTTGCTTTTCTGATGCGATGAAGTTTAAGTTGGTACGTACCGACCGTACCGATTCGGCAAAGATGGATTTGGGCTTGCTGATGGCTAACACCTGTGTGTTATCCTCGTCAATAGCGTCGGGGAATTTGCGAATAACGCCAATGATAGGTACGGAGGTAAGACTCTCTATGGTTTCTTTATCGTAAATGAACGGGTTTAGTGTCCTTATTAATATAATAAAGCCCAGGCCTATTATCACCCCGAAGATAATGGCGGTGCGGTGGATATCGTGCTCATTGGGTGCCACGGGCGAATAGTTTGGCTGTGCCTGTTCAATAATAGTAGCCCCAGGCAAAATGCCCGATCGGGTTATCTGCGCCTCCAGCTTTTTTTCAGATAAAAAAGAGTATACCTTTTCATTTATCTCGAAATCGCGTTTGAGGCTTATCAGGTCGCGCTCTGCAACCGGCATCACCGCTATTTGCTGGTTCACCTGGGTTATTTGCCCTGCCAGGTAATTTAATGTGCGCTGTATGTTTGATGAGTTGGCGTTTAAAATGCTGATGGCTGTATTCTTGATCTCTAAAATAGACTTGTTAATGTCCTGTATAGTTTGCGAGTTGTAGGTAAAGGTTTTTGATAACTCGGTGCGTTGGGTTAGGTAACCATCCAATTTGGTTATTAGTGCTGTAAGCCCGGCGTCTATCTGGCCACCGCCGGCATCAAAATTGAGGTTTACGTTATTTTTTTCCTTAATTATCTTTTGTTTAACATCTTCTATGGCGATTAATTGCAGTTTTAAAATAGATTGCTGCGTTTCAATATCCTTTGCTTTCGAGAGGGCGACCTCAGCCGCCGCGCTAACATCCATTAGTTTGTTTTTTTGCTTGAAATTCTGGATGGATTTTTCGGAGCCCTTAACCTCAGTTGAAAGGTACTTTAATTGGTCATCAATAAAGTTTATCATTTGCGTAGCCGATTGTGTTTTTCGGCTACGATCGTAAATAAGGTATTCGGTCATCACGGCGTTTAACACGTCTGCGGCAAACTGGGGATTGGCATCGGTTATCTGGAGGCCCAGTACATTGGAATTTTTTACCGTTTCGCCTGCACGCAAGCCTCCGCGTACCCGCCCTACAAGATCTTCAGGTGCGTTAAATTTAAAAAGGAATACCGCTTTTTTGTTTATATCGCCCGATGGCCTTATTACAAAGGCGGTAGGCCCTATGCTTACGGCAGCATTGTAGGCATAGTTTTTAGAAACATCTTTACCGCCAATTTTATAGGTGAGGTTAAAGCTGTTGCTGTTTACCGGCTTAAAGGATATAACATCTCGGTAAAAGTTTACGGTATCAAACTGTAGCTTCTCAATACTAAGCGGCTTTTGCGGGTACAATTCGCTGGTACGTATGCGCCCCTCTACGTAAAAGCTTATGGGGTAATTAAGGTCTTTTACAGCATTGAGGATAACGGTGTGGCTCTGCAAAACAGATATCTCGGCCTGCACCTTGGATGGCCCCCGGTCTGAGCTGTTGAGGATATTAGAGATGTCGGCAATTTCCGATTTCTTCTCCTCCAGTTTCATATAGCCGCCGGTAGAGTATATTTTGGGGGTATACCATAAGTATATGTACGACCATAGCATACAAACCAATAAGGAGCCGGCAACCCAATACCAACGGCTTATGAGTATCTTTCCGATCTTAAAATAGTCAATTTCCTGGTTAGGTAATTTCTTTTGGCTATTATGTTCCGTTTCTTCCATTTAAAGCCGCTTAAGCGTAAAGATGAGTAAAACTGTGCTCAGCAACAAGGTTATCGGCTGTACAGTGGTGCTTAGGTTCTGTGCATTTTCATTCCGTAAGGCATGTTTGTTTTTAGAAACGTAAATTATATCTCCGTTTTGCAGCACCGCGCGCGGGTCTGATATAGCGCTTACATTCCCCAGATCTATCTCAAAAATTGTTTTATCGGCACCAGTACCACGAATGATCTTGATGTTTTTTTCGTTTGCATTTGGGTTCAGTCCGCCTGCCTGGCCAAGCATTTCTACCAGGGTAGTGTTATCTTTTAATAAGGGGAAATTGCCCTGGGCACCTACCTCGCCAAATATGGTTACCTTTAAATTGGTAATTTTTAGTTCGATGATAGGGTCTTTAAGTAATTCTTTACGGTAAAGTCCCTCTATTTTACGCGACGCTTCCCTCCGCGATAGCCCGCCAACGGGTACATGCCCAATAAGTGGCAGTGCAACGGTGCCATCATCCTCAACTTCGTAGGTTTGGCCTTGTGACGATGCGGTTCCTCCTCCGCCGGTGGTTGTTGATGAAGGCGATTCGTCTACAATGTATTTAAGGCTTTGCAGGTTGCGTATTTGTAATATATCCCGCGGCTGTATGCGGTAAGGGCCTTGCGCGGCAGCAGGCTGGCGATGTGAAGTGTCGCTGTTTTGGTTAGCAACGCTTCCATTTTTAAAAAGCACGTTGCTTTGCTTGTAGGAGCATGAGCTTGTAAAAATTACTATAGCAATTATAAAAATCAAATATACAACACGCATAACTTCTACTGTACTGCCAATGTTATTAATATATTAGGCTGCGATTTCAAAAATACATAATTTGCGTTTAAATAACTGTATTTTTCCAACGTGCATGAATTAAAAATATCCATAATTACGGTTTGCTATAATGCCGAAAGTACTATCGAAAGATGCATCCAGTCGGTTATTACCCAGTATTACAGTAATATAGAATACATTATTATAGATGGCGGCTCTTCTGATGCCACGCCTGGTATCATTGACAAATACAAGGACCAAATCCAACGTGTGGTTTCTGAACCCGATAAAGGGATATATGACGCCATGAACAAAGGTATTGCTTTAGCCACCGGCGATGTGGTAGGCATGCTTAATGCCGATGATTTTTTTGCTTACGAAACCGTGCTGAGCGATATTGCCCTGGCGTTTACTCAAAACAATACCGATATAATTTATGCCGACTTAAATTATTTAAGACCTAATGGGAATATTTTACGTAAGTGGAGGTCGGGAGCGTATACTCCCGGGATGTTTAATTTAGGCTGGATGCCGCCACACCCAACCTTTTATTGCAAACTTACGTTATACAGGGAGTACGGCGATTACAGCCTTGATTTTGGCACCGCTGCCGACTATGAATTGATGCTGAGGTTTATTCATTTAAGGAAAGCCTCAGTTTTTTACCTTGAAAGGGTAGTTATTAACATGTTTATTGGCGGTGTTAGTAACAATAACTATCGAGGGCGTACCAAAGTATTATTTTTGGACATGAAAGCGATGTATAAAAATGGTGTGCGCTTCCCGCCAATCGCGCTGTTATATAAATTGTTAAGTAAGTTGAAGCAATTTTTTTAAGTTTTAAAAAAAATATTAAATTTGCAGTAATGCAAAATATATGTGCCCCCTCACAACTATATAAATGTCTGCATATTTAAATACATATTATATATACTACATTTTTATAGTACTGTTATCAGTTCTTATAACATTGCTATCTATTCCATCAATTTTACATGTTGCCCGTACCCGGCACTTATATGATGATGTTGGCCATTTTCGTAAACAGCATGACCACGGTATCCCACGATTAGGCGGCGTGGCTATTTTTGCCAGCTTTACCATAACGCTGCTTCTTTTTAGCATGATAGATAAAAACTTGCCGGTGAGCTACCTGCTAACGTCCAGCATTGTGTTATTTGCCATGGGCTTAAAGGATGATCTTTCGGGTGTTAATTCAAGCACAAAGTTTTTGATACAGTTTTTTGTAGCTGCCATATTGGTTTTATTAGGCGATATACGTTTTACCAGCATGTATGGCATTTTTGGGGTTTACGAAATTAGCTATGTGGTGAGCGCTATTGTATCTATACTATTTATTATGCTCATTGTGAATGCATTTAACCTGATAGATGGTATAGACGGTCTCGCGGGCACTACCTGCATTGTGGTGAATGGCACATTCACTATATTGTTCATATATATGAAGCACTATGAACTGGCGGCAATTTCGCTGGCCATAGTGGGTGCTGTAATTGGCTTTTTGCGTTATAATTTTACGCCTGCAAAAATATTTATGGGCGATACCGGCTCCTTGCTAATCGGTTTGATATCTGCTATTATGGCCGTAAAATTTATAGAGGCAAATAAGTTTACAGGCCATAACCAACCAGCGATTCTTTCTGCCCCTGCTTTAACCTTCGCCATTCTTATCGGCCCAATATTTGATACTTTGCGGGTGTTTATTCTCCGTATTTCGAAGGGTATTTCACCCTTTACTGCAGATCGTAACCACATCCATCACCGTGTACTGAGGTTGGGTTTTACGCACGTACAAGCTACATTGATCTTAGTGAGCATCAATATCATAACTATTGTTATGGTCCTTTTATTTAGTCAATTAGGTAATTTTGGTTTAATGGCGCTCATCTTTATCAACTCACTTGTCTTTAACTGGGGCATCACTATTTGCCTGCGCAGTAAAGAACGCGATGGCTTTGCCTTCCGCAACATGTTTGCGTAAAATGACTTTACCCAACTTTTCTCAACTTTAATTTTATTTAGTTTTGCACTCTTAATGTTTAATTATGAGGATCGCAATAAACGGGTTTGGTCGTATTGGGCGTGTTTTTTTACGCACCATACTCCTGAAAGAAAACATAGAAGTTGTAGCTATAAACGACCTGGCTGATACTCAAACGCTCGCCCATCTTTTTAAGTACGATTCTGTACACCGCGGGTTTAAAGGCACTGTTACATCATCCGGAGACAGCCTGGTTGTTAATAGCCAGCCTATAAAAGTTTACCAGGAAAAAGATCCTGCAAACTTGCCATGGAAAGCACTCGGCATCGACCTGGTAATAGAATCTACAGGCAAATTCATCTCTGCCGAAGAGGCGGGCAAACACCTTACAGCCGGGGCGAGGCAGGTGATTATTTCTGCCCCGCCTGCTGATAAAAGCGTGCCTACAGTGGTATTAGGTGTTAATGATGACACCGTTGACCTTACATCGCCAATCCTTTCTAATGCATCCTGTACCACCAATAACGTGGCAGCTATGGTCAAAATACTGGACGATAACTGGGCGATAACCGACGGCTATATTACTACTGTGCACTCCATGACGGGCGACCAGAACCTGCACGATGCGCCGCATAAAGATCTCCGCAGGGCAAGGGCGGCATCGGCTTCCATCATACCAACAACAACAGGTGCTGCAAAAGCTATCACCAATATTTTCCCGCACCTCGAAGGGCGGCTGGGCGGTGCCGGCATCCGTGTGCCTGTGTTGAACGGCTCGTTAACTGATTTTACCTGCAGTTTAAAAACTATCCCTACCGTAGCCGAAATAAACACCGCGTTCAAAATTGCTGCGGATGGTCCGATGAAGACCATACTGGAGTATACCGAAGATCCCATTGTATCCACAGATATTTTGGATAACCCGCACAGCTGCATTTTTGATGCGCAACTCACATCGGTAGTTGGAGGGCTGGTGAAAGTGGTTGGCTGGTACGATAACGAAATGGGGTACTCCAGTCGCCTGGCAGACCTGGTAGAAAAAATAAATCTGCTCTCTAAATGATAAAGTTTATCACCGCCGATGATGTGCTGCCACTGCGTAACGAGGTTTTACGCGAAGGTAAGTTGACGCTTGACGAATGCCGTTTTCCAAATGATGACTCCGAAGGGGCTTTCCATTTGGGTTATTATGTGGAAGAGGAGCTGGCTTGCATCGCATCTTTTCATCATCAAAACTATGAAGGCTATCCGGGTAAAGCTTACCAGCTGCGCGGAATGGCTACTGCACCTGCTCATCGGGGCAAAGGAATAGGCAACCGGCTGGTTAATTTCGCTATTACTTACCTGCGTGGGCAAAAGGTTAATTACATGTGGTGCAACGCGCGCAAAGTAGCCGTGGCCTTTTATATGGGTACCGGTTTTGAAGTGATCTCGCCGGTATTTGATGTGCCCGGCATAGGGCCGCATTATGTAATGTATGTTAAGATACAATGAAGTTTTAAGCTAAAACATGCACCTTTTTAACTTTAGCGTTGGCATTTCTAATAAATTTGTTCAATTTGCGCCCCATTCAACAATCATACTTTAACATATGAAAACAGTAGATCAGATAACTTTCAACGGTAAAAAGGCCCTTATCCGTGTAGATTTCAACGTCCCCCTGGATAAAGACTATAACATTACCGATGATAACCGGATGACCGCCGCCTTACCAACCATCAAAAAGATTTTAACCGATGGCGGTGCCGTTATATTGATGTCTCACCTGGGCAGGCCAAAAAATGGCCCCACCGAAGAATTTTCGTTAAAGCACATTGTGCCGCATCTTTCAGATCTATTAGGTCAGCAGGTACAGTTTGCTGATGACTGCATAGGTGCCGAAGCCGTTGAAAAAGCTAAAGCCCTTGATAAAGGCGAAGTTTTATTATTAGAGAACTTGCGCTTTTACAAAGAAGAAGAAAAAGGAAATGTGGAATTTGCCGAAAAGCTTTCCAAATTGGGCGATATATATGTGAATGATGCATTTGGTACCGCTCACCGTGCACACGCTTCTACCGCGGTAATAGCGCAGTTTTTCCCTGAGGCAAAATACTTTGGCTACCTGATGGCTGCCGAATTAACCAATGCCGAAAAGATATTGAACGGCGCTGCAAAACCATTTACCGCAATTATGGGCGGCTCCAAGGTATCCGATAAGATAGAACTGATAGAAAAACTGCTTGATAAGGTAGATAATCTTATTATTGGTGGTGGTATGGCCTACACATTTGCCAAAGCAGATGGTGGCAACATAGGTACTTCATTGGTAGAAGCAGACAAACTTGACCTGGCATTGAGCCTGGTTAAAAAAGCAAAAGAAAAAGGCGTTAACCTGTTATTACCTGTTGATAATGTTATTGCCGATAAATTTGGCAACGATGCGAATACTGATGTAGCAAAAACCGGCGAAATACCTGACAACTGGATGGGTTTGGATATCGGCCCCGAAACTGTTAAGATATTCAGCAAGGTGGTAGAGGAATCAAAAACTATCCTTTGGAACGGCCCGATGGGTGTTTTCGAGATGGAAAAATTCCTGATAGGTACTAAAGCCATTGCCGAAGCAGTTGCCAAAGCAACAGATAACGGTGCATTCTCACTAATAGGTGGTGGCGATTCCGCTGCTGCAGTAGCTAAGTTTGATATGATCGACGATGTGAGCTATGTATCTACCGGTGGCGGTGCTTTACTGGAATATATGGAAGGTAAAGAATTACCGGGTGTAAAAGCGATAAACGACTAAGCAAATTTTCGATATACAAAGGCAATCACGTAAATGGTTGCCTTTTTTGTTTCAACACACAATTTTATGGGTATGGCAAAGAAATGGTTATTGGCGCCCGTACTGCTTCTTTTGGCGGCCGGTGCATGCAACAACGCGGATAAGGAAAAGGCCGGCACTGTTCAGTCGGTTAATTTAAAAACAGACGACGAGCAATTCCTGGCGCTGAAAGACACCGCGCAGGCTAAGATCAATACCTTTATTGATAGCCTGAAGCCGCACGCGTTGGATAGCAATTACCGTTTCCTGGTAAAATCTGATTTTGTGGATGGAAAGGAGCACGAGCACATGTGGAGCGTAGTTTATAAATATACCGATGGAAAGTTTACCGGGATCTTTGCAGATTCGGCCCTGTATTTAAAGAACATCCACCCCGGCGATGCCGTGCTAATCAAGCAAAGCGATGTGGAAGATTGGGCCGTATACGATTACCTGCATAATAAGGATCTTGGTAATTTTTCTGATAAATATCTGCGTAGCAAAAAGAAAGCCGGCGAGTAAGGTTTTGTTTCATCACCTTAATTAAAATAAACAAGTTAATGATAGTGAAAGTTGCACTAACCGAAGATGATTTTCTAACCCATTTGCTTTACTCAGCATCAAAAAATAGTAGGAGTAAGGCTAACCGTTTGCGGTCCTGGTTGGTTGTATCGGGGTGCTTCTTTATCATTGGCTTTTTGTTTAAGGATCTGAATACTTTTTATTGCTATTACTTTGCCGCCGCCGGTGTGATAAGCCTCATTTTTTATCCGTTTTACCAGCGCTACGCTTACAAAAAGCACTACCGTAAATTCCTGTTAGATAAACTTAGCAACAGGATAGGCAAAGAATGTATAATTGATTTCCAACAGGATATCATCCAAACAAAAGACGTAACCGGCGAGAGTAAGATCAACACCAGCGAAGTATCTGAAATAAATGAGATAGGCACCCATTACTTCGTTCGCTTAAATACAGGCGATGCGCTCGTTATTCCTAAGTCGGCGGTGGCTACTGATTCCTTTGTGGAGGATTTGCTTGATATATTTCAGAACCCCGAAATGGAGGTAACTAAGGAACTGGACTGGCGCTGGAAGTAAAAATTTACTCATCGGGAAAACGGTGCGGCTCGCAGTTCACCGGGGCTAACAAACCAAACGTAACATATTTGTATCAGCCCCTAAAACACGGGGCTTTTTTATTTTTATACGTACTTTTAAAGCGTTAATCATTCATCCCAATGAAAAAAGTCCTCTTTGTCGCTTTCTGCTTTATCCTTTCAGCTTTTGCCTCCTACGCCCAAGGTGATGCCGCTTATATAAAAGATAACTACACCAAGTTTGAATACGAAGTGCCCATGCGCGATGGTAAAAAGCTTTTCACATCGGTATATATACCTAAAGACCAAACTAAAAAGCACCCCATTATGATGGACCGCACCTGCTACAGCGTTGCGCCTTATGGGGTTGATAAATACAAGAGCAGCCTTGGCCCATCGCCGCAGTTTTTAAAGGATGGTTACATATTTGTTTACCAGGATGTGCGTGGCCGCTGGATGAGCGAGGGGATCTACGAAGAAATGACCCCCGAAAAGGAGGTACACAAAACCAATAACGACGTAGACGAAGGTACCGATACCTATGATACTATAGACTGGCTGATCAAAAACCTGCCGAACAACAATGGTAAAGTAGGGGTGTGGGGCATATCGTATCCGGGCTTTTATACCACTACGGCTTTGCTGAGCCGTCACCCTGCATTGGTTGCCGCCTCGCCGCAGGCACCCATTGCCGATCTGTGGCGCGATGACGCCTTTCATAACGGCGCGTTTTTTTTAGTAGCCAACTTTGGTTTCTACCCGGGCTTTACCAACAGGCAGGATGATAAACCCACCCAACGCCGTGGCGGCCGTTTTAATCCCGGCACTAACGATGGATACAAGTTCTTTTTGGAAATGGGATCGATGAAGAACACCAACGATAAGTATTTTAAAGATACTATCCGCCTGTGGAACGAAATGATGGATCACCCTAATTACGACCAGCATTGGAAAGACCGTAACGTATTAACCCACCTGCACGATATTAAGACCGCAGTATTAGTAACAGGTGGCTGGTACGATGCCGAGGACCTGTACGGCGCTATAAACACCTATAAAACCTTAGCTCAAAAAAATCCAACCACGCCTGTTTACTTTGCTATGGGCCCATGGGTGCACGGCGGATGGGCACGGGGTAATGGCGATCACCTGGGCGATGTGAGCTTTGGCGGGCCAACCGGGCCATATTACCGCGATAAAATTGAGTTCGCTTTCTTTAGTCACTACTTAAAAGGTACGCCACTGGATATACCGAAGGTTTCTACTTTCCAAACAGGCGTAAACCAATGGAAAAGCTATAATACCTGGCCGCCAAAAGAGGCCGAAGAGAAAAACCTTTACCTGCTGCCGGGCGGCAAATTATCTTTCAGCGCGCCAACCGCGGCTACGGATGATTATAAAGAATACGTATCAGACCCGATGAACCCGGTGCCATTTATAGATGGTACAGATTTTGACATGAAGCGCGAGTATATGACTGCCGACAACCGCTTCGCAGAGAAACGCGCTGATGTACTTACTTATAAAACCGAAGTATTAGACAAGGATGTAACCATAGCCGGCAACATTTGGGCGAACCTTAAATTCAGTACCACCGGCACCGATGCCGACCTGATAGTGAAAGTGCTTGATGTTTACCCCGATACCGCCACTAATAACCAGTTCACCGCCAAAGAGGTAAACATGGCTGGGTATGAGCAAATGGTACGCAGCGAACCTATTCGCGGTAAATTCCGCAACAGTTTTGAAAAACCCGAGCCATTTGTACCCGGTAAGGTAACCCCGGTAAACTTTGAACTGCAGGATGTATTGCACACCTTTAAAAAGGGCCACCGCATTATGATCCAGATCCAAAGCACCTGGTTCCCGCTGATCGACCGCAACACCCAGCAGTTCCAGGACATTTTGAAAGCTAAAGACATCGATTTCAAGAAAGAAACTCACCGGGTGTATAGCTCAAAAGCGCATCCAAGCTTTTTAAAGGTGAGGGTAATGTAATGATGAAAAATTGCCTGTTGCTTTTAATCATATTCTGCGGGCCGATTGCGTTATGCCAACAGCGAAAAGTTAAAAATGATACTTTGTACCAGTCTGTTAATCTTAAAAGCGGAGATAAAGTGTTTTTGGCGTTGAAGGACACCGCGCAAAAGCACTTGCAGGAATTTATAAACCAGGTAAAGAAATTCGGGCGTGATGCAGATCATTACCAGTTGGTTGTTAAATCAGACTTCGCTGAGAAGGGTGAGCACGAGCATATGTGGTCGCAGGTGTATTCCTATGGCAGCGGTACATTTAAAGCCATATTTATCGATTCGCCCTTCAAACTTAAAAATATAAAAACAGGGCAACAGCTTACAATCAACCAAAAAGATATAGAAGACTGGGCGGTTTATAATACCAAAGGCCAATTACTCGCCGGCTCATTTTCGGCAAAGTATTTAGACGGCAAAAAAGAATAGTGTTATGATACTTTCATTGGCAGAAGTTCATTACTTCTGTATGAAATTGCTTAATAAGGTTTATATTTCCATCCCGATTGGAAATGAACATTAATGATACCTGACTCTAAGAGGTTCGCATACATCGACGCGTTGCGTGGAGTTGCCATATTGCTGGTGATCATGCACCACTCGCATCCTTATTTCGCGGGGATAAGCAGCTATGGTTTGCCACCTGTTTTAGATACCATTTTAGCGAACGGTGATAAAGGCGTTACCTTGTTTTTTTTGATGAGTGCGTTTACACTTTGCCTCTCGCTCAATAGTAAATTAAAAACCGAGCAGAAACCCGTGCGCAACTATTTTATTAGGCGCTTTTTTAGGATAGCGCCGCTGTACATTTTTATCATCGGGGTAATCTTACTGATCAAAATAAACGCGCCCCCGGTATCATCGGTTATAGCCAACTTGTTTTTTGTACACGGATTAAACCCAAACTGGGTAAACTCAACGGTACCGGGCGGCTGGTCGGTAGGAATAGAAGTTTTATTTTACCTCATCTTCCCGGTGCTGTTTTTCCGGATCAAGTCGGTTTACAGCGCCATCAACGTTACGCTTGCCTGTATGGTGTTAGCCAAAATAGTTACCGCGCTCATGTTTAGGCACCCACTTATTAACGATGGCATTTTATGGGGTGTTTACACTTACGAGAATATCATTTCGCAATTGCCGGTGTTTTTGATGGGGGTATGCCTGTTTCACCTGAAGCAAACACCGTTGAACACGGAAGACGGGGCTAAATTAATTAGGTGCTGCTGCTATATAGCGGCTTTTATAATCATTCAACTGTTGGGTGGCAATCTATTTAAGTCGCATTACCTGTTTGCAATTGCATTTGCTATTATCGCGTATGGCTTGTCGGAATTGCCTTTAAAGCTATTGGTGAACAAAGCAACCGTTTGGATAGGCCGTATCAGCTACAGTTTATACCTTATTCATTTACTGGTAGCCAATTTACTGGTTAAATACCACTTTAACGTTTACAGCCCCAACCCTGTAGGCGATGTGGCCGCAAGGTTTTGTGTGATACTGGCTATCAGCACACCTTTAGCTTATATCACCTATAAAATAATTGAGATCCCTTTCCAGGAGATGGGCAAACGGTTAATTAGCCGGTTAGGGAATCTTAATAAAGTTTAGCTTACATCCACACCAGCACCGCAATCAAAGCGAGAACGGCAGGCAGCATTTGTTTCACTAATATGCCCTTGTTGGCTGTAAGCCCGCCGTATAGCCCCGCCACTACAACACAGCCCAAAAAGAACGTAGCCACATTTTTAGCCCATGTGGGATCGCTTATAAACAGCGACCAGATCAATCCGGCGGATAAAAAGCCATTGTACAGACCCTGGTTGGCGGCTAATGCTTTGGTAGGTTCAAACAAATGTTCCGGGAAGGATTTAAAGGTGGCCTTGCCTTTGGTGGTCCAGGCGAACATCTCAATCCATAGGATGTAGATATGCTCAACGGCGATTAAGGCTATTATTATCTGGGCAATAAGTTTCATGTATTTGGTCTATTTTTCTAAATTACAAAAAATCAGCATATCCTTTTATTCTGCCATTATGCAAAAAACTACAAACCTCACCATCAACGCCATTCAGCACATTGGCATCCCGGTAACCAATATCAATAACTCGCAGGCCTTTTACGAGCGACTTGGGTTTGCTAACGTGATGCGGGCCGGTTTTGGTTCCGAAAGGCAACGCGGAACTTGTGTAATGATGAAGCAGGACAGTATGATAATAGAGCTTTACCAACTGCCCGAGCCCGAACTGGCCGAAATAAAAACGCGCGGAAACGGGCACATAGATCACGTTGCTTTCGATGTTTCTGATATTAATGCTACTTATACCATCATCAAACAAGCAGGCTTTAATATTATAGAGCCAGCGCCCGTATTTCTGCAATTTTGGGAGCGGGGCTGCAAATATTTCAACATTACCGGCCCCGATGGCGAACGATTGGAGTTTAACCAGGTGCTGTAAAAATTAATAAAGGTAAGCTGTTACACTTGTGTGTTGAGTAGCGTTATAGGATAAAAACAACATACGTTATGATCAATAAAATAACCTCCCTGTTCTGCCTTATCGCCATTGGTTTTGCCGGCTGTAAAGAGAATAAAAATTCCGGCTGTGATGCCCAGCAGCTTTGCACCCAGGAATTTAGGTCGTTGGGGGTAATGTTTACCGATAAAAATGGTGATAACGTTACTGTAAAAGACCTCACCATTATAAACCAGCGTACAGGTAAGGCGATTGTGCCTAAGAATACGATAGATCCGGGCTTCTCGCCCAATATGCACTACATCGCTACCGATAGCAACAAAGATGAATTTTCTACCAATGGCGATGATGTTAAGGTTACAGCAACCAGCACGACAACCAATAAAACGGTTTCGGCTATTATAAAAATATCGGGCGGATGTGATTGCCACATCAGTAAAATAGCGGGCCCGGATAAGATAGTGTTTGAATAGTAAGCAATAATGCCAACAATTGCCGCGGTTTTGCGTTACCCGTAAAAGCCGAAACTTATGATACGTACCCCTCTCATCAAACTGATAGCATTTTTAGCTGTAGTAACCAGCTTTGCGGCGTGCAGCAAAAAAATTAATGGCGGCGGTTGCCCCACCGGGCAAATGTGTACCATGCAATTTGTAACGCTCAGCGTAAACTTTGTTGATAAGGCAGGTAAGGCTGTAACAGTAAAAGATGTAAAAGTGGTAAACCAGCGTAATAACACCGCTATTTTAGCCGAGGGGATGAGCAGTATGGTTAACCAGGCAGGCAGGTACGTTTTCGTAACCGACGCCAATAAAAAGCAACTCTCTACCGATGGCGATGACCTGAAAATTACGGCCACCAACGCCGTCACCAATAAAACCGTGTCGGCTATTATAAAAATTTCGGGCGGTTGTAACTGCCATGTGAGCAAGGTCTCCGGCTCGGATGATATCGTGTTTGAATAGCGTAAAAGGGGTAAAACGCCTAATTTTTCGTCAAAAAAGTTGCTGAAATTTGCGCTTTTTCATCAAAAAAAACGGCAAAAAACGCGCCTTTTGCGCGCCTTTTCATACCTGTTTTTGAGTTTTAGAAAATTGACTGTTTATTGCTTTTCTGCTCCATCTACTCCAGCACCACCGTTTTATTTTTGTAAACAAATACCCGGTCGTCAAACACCAGCTTAAGGGCTTTGGCTAATACGGCGGTCTCAATTTCTTTGCCGGCCTTCACCATATCCTGCACCGTATGCGAGTGGTTTGCAGGGATAATTTGCTGTGCGATGATGGGGCCCTCGTCCAACTGATCGGTTACATAATGCGCTGTGGCGCCAATGAGCTTTACACCCCGTTCGTGTGCCTGCCGATAGGGGCTGGCGCCTGCAAAAGCCGGTAAAAACGAGTGGTGGATATTGATGATCCTTTTGCCGAAATGCCCCACAAAATCTGCCGAGAGGATCCGCATAAATTTAGCCAGTACTATGTAGTCGTATTCGTACCGCCCAATTATCTCCAAAAGATTCTCTTCAAAAGCTTTATTATCGCCCTCAAACAGTACCGGGTAAAAAGGGATATCAAACCGGCGGCAAATATCCTGCAGGGTGGCGTGGTTACCAATTACACATTGTACGGTTGCGCCCAGCGTGTTAAAATAATTGCGCACCAGTATATCGGCCAGGCAATGGTACTCTTTGGTTACCAGCACAATAACTTTTTTTTCGATATCTGGGTTTATTTTTACTATGGCCCTTTCGGGCAGTATTTGCAGCAGGTCTTTTTCCAGCTGGGCGGTACCGTTTGTTTTATCCACTTCAATGCGCATAAAAAAAAGCTGCTCGCCCTTGTCTACGTGCTCCTGCATGGAAATAATATTGAATTGCTTTTGCGAAAGCAAACCCGAAATGCCCGCCACAAGCCCAATCCTGTCGGCACATTGTATTACTATGATCATCTGAAAATTACTCTAATTTAAATTTCTCCCGCCCTTAATCTATCAGTACCCGAATTAAGCGAATTTTTAGAATTAATCGGGTAATAATTGGCAGGTAAATACTCCGGGTGTTCGAAACCTTTGTTTTCGTGTCTTAACGCTCGCATATTTGACTCACCCCGACTACGCTATCGCTTGTCGACCCTCTCTCCGCAAGCGGAAAGAGGATGAACTCATAACTTTTTGTTTTTTTAAACCTCTTTGCGAAGCAGAGAGGGTCGCGCACGAAGTGCCGCGGGGTGAGTCAACTCGCGACGCGGACATTTGCACTTTGTTTCGAACACCGAAGTTGAGCACTTCGGCCTACGCAAATCATGTGAATGAACAACAAAGCCCTTGAACTTCTTAATCAAAAAAGGCTTTCGCCAAATTTCTCCCACATCCTACCACCATCGTGGACTTTTTCAGGTTATTTCTTTCAAAAGCCTTTCAAAATTATCCGTCCCAAAATTCGCCCACTCTCTACCACCGGAATGTTAAAATGGCGCTATTTGCTTTTTAAAAACAGCTACAATTATTCCGCCACCGCCACCCGGCGTTGTTATAGTGTCGCGGATAGTAATCTGTAATGTTCCATCTACCGTGGTTATTTCGCCTTTTTGTTTATTGTTGAAGTAGAATTTACCCTGTTTTACCTGCCAGGTAGTTGTGGTGGTATCTCTGCTGCCAACGGTGAGCGCCGAAGTGGGTTGGCAAGGCGAGGTGCCTTTATAAAACGCCAAGGAGCTATTATCTGCTCTTAAAATCAACATATTATCTGCAAGGCACGGTGTGTTTTCGATACTATAAGTGGCGCCTGTGCCGAGTCCCCACGTATGTAAACTGTAGGTGCCAACCACAGCAATTTCAGTTGTTTTTTCTTTTTTGCACGTAGTAAGCAGTGTAATTGCTAACAAGCTTAGTATTAGTTTCTTATTCATTTAAGGCCAGGTTTTCAGAAATCGAATATAGAAAAAAACGGGCCAAAAAATGTTGAAAACTTTTTGGTGGGAAAAAGTGTTAAAAAGTGGAGAAAACCTATACTTTTACATTACTAAAAATGTTAACCAATACGAATGTCCTATTTAACAGGTGAATACGAATGTAAACTGGATGCCAAGGGGCGGATGATGATCCCCGCGGGCCTCAAAAAGCAGCTTCCCGAAGCTGACTCTGAGGGTCTTGTGATCAATCGTGGCCTCGAGAATTACCTGGTTATATACACCAAAAAAGAATGGGACAAAAAATTGGATGAACTAAGCAAACTTAACGAATTCGACAGGAAAGCCATACAGTTTGTGCGGTATTTTACCGCCGGTGCCACAGTAATGATACCGGATAGCGCGGGGAGGGTTAATCTTCCAAAAAATTTGTTTGAGCATGCCGGCATTGGCAGCGAGATAGTGCTTACCTGTATGCTGAACAAAATTGAGGTTTGGGATAGCGTGGCGCACAAGAAAATGATAGCCAACGAGCCCGAGGATTTTGCTGAACTGGCCGAAGAAGTAATGGGTAATAAAAAACGAGTAAATGAGTAATTACCATACCCCCGTTATGCTGCACGAGTGTATTGAAGGCTTAGCTATTAAGCCGAACGGCACCTATGTGGATGTAACTTTTGGCGGTGGTGGGCACTCGCGCGAGATCATGAAACACCTTGGCGAAGAAGGGCAATTGCTTGCTTTTGACCAGGATGCCGATGCACAGCAAAATATGATTGATGATGAACGCTTTACTTTCATCGATCAAAACTTCAGGTACCTGAAAAATTTCAGCCGTTTGCATGGCGCAATTCCGGTGGACGGGATCCTGGCAGATTTGGGTGTATCCAGTTACCAGTTTGACCAGGCGGAACGTGGTTTTTCTATCCGTTTTGATGCGGAGCTGGATATGCGGATGAATCAGCAAAGCGACCTGAGCGCTAAAGAAGTGGTAAACACCTATAGCGAAGCAGATCTGCACCGCATTTTTGGGATGTATGGCGAAATTCAGAACGCTAAATCGCTGGCTAATACTATTGTGACCGCAAGGCTTAACGGCCCGATTGTTACCGTGGCCGATCTGAAGAACGCGATAAGCAACCGCATCCCGAAGGGGAAGGAGAATAAATACCTTGCGCAGGTTTTCCAGGCGCTTAGGATAGAGGTGAACCAGGAACTGGAAGCTCTGAAAGATTTTTTGGTGCAATCGGCAGAAGTGCTGGCGGTTGGCGGCAGGCTGGTGGTAATGTCTTATCATTCGCTGGAGGATAGGCTGGTGAAGAATTTCATCGCCAAGGGCAAATTCAGCGGCGAGGTGGAGAAGGACCTTTATGGTAACAATAACAGGCCGTTTGATGCGGTAAGCCGCGGAGCCATCGTAGCATCGGCAGAAGAGATAGTTGGAAATAACAGGGCGCGTAGCGCTAAATTGAGAATAGCTGTAAAAAAATGAGTAACCGTTTCCGTACAGAAATTCAGGAAGAAGAAGCCGAACAGGAGCTTATTGTAGAGGAGAAACCATCAAAAGGCCTCCCCGATAACTTTTTAACGCAATTCTTAAAAAACGGGGTGGTTACTTCTGAGGATGTTACACGCGCGTTACCCTTTGTTTTTTACATCGCCTTTTTGTGCATGGTGTATATAGGGTTGAGGCACGTATCTGATAATAACATACGCGATATTGATAAAGTAGGCAAGCAGGTAAAAGAGCTGAGCTGGGAGTATAAAAGCAGTAAGGCCGAACTGGCATTTAAAAGTACGTTAACCGAAGTGGCAAAACGCGCGGAAGAGGATTCATTAGGGATCAGGTCGCCGGAGCAGCCACCGCAAAAAATTGTAGTAAAGGAGGGTGAACAGAAATGAGTATAAGAACTAACATATTGCTAAGGGTATACCTGGCTTTTGGGTTGATACTCCTGTTTGCGGGTGCGGTAATTTTTCAGCTGTGCCGCGTGCAATTAGCACAGGGCGACAAGTGGAAAGCAATGGCGCAGGAAAACTCCACAAGGTATAAAACGGTAGAGGCCGCGAGGGGGAATATTTTCTCCTCGGATGGTAGTTTGCTGGCCACCTCGGTGCCGGAGTACGATCTGCATTTGGATATGACCGCGGCAGGCATTGCCGATGACAAAGTGTTTGATGAGAAGATAGATTCATTATCGATGGTGATGGCCAATTATTTTAAGGACAGGCCAGCTAAAGAATATTCAAGGATCTTCCGCGAGGCGAGAAAAGAACGGTCCCGTTACCAACTCATCAGGCGCAAAGTGAGCTATCGCGAATTGGCGGATATCCGCAAGTTCCCGGTATTTAACCTGGGTAAATACAAAGGCGGGTTAATTGTTGAGCCGCAAAATAAGCGCATCCTGCCATTTAAGTCGCTGGCCGCGCGTACCATTGGTTACAAAAACGAGAATGTGAAAAACGGCGTAGGGCTGGAAGGGGCTTACACCAGCTATATCAACGGCGAAAGTGGTAAACGCTTAGAGCAGCGCCTTGCCGGTGGCGTTTGGATCCCTGTGAATGAAGACGATGATATAGCACCAAAAGAAGGCGCGGATATTATTTCAACCATCGATATTAATTTCCAGGACATCGCGCAAAGCGCCCTCGAAAAGCAGTTGGTAACAAGCGATGCCGACCACGGTACGGTTATTTTAATGGAGGTAGCTACCGGTGAGATCCGCGCGGTGGCCAACTATACCAAAATGCCTGATGGTTCATTTAAAGAGAAATTCAACTATGCTATCGCCGGCAACCAGGATCCGGGTTCTACCTTCAAGGTGGCATCGTACATGGCGCTGCTGGAAGATAAAATGGTAGATACCAATAACCTGGTGAGTACCGAAAATTATAAGATCCCGGGCAACAGCCATATTATAAAAGATTCGCACGGGAGTATCGGTACGGTGAGCGTAAAACGGGCGTTCGAGGAATCGTCTAATGCTGCGGTGGCCTCATTGGTGAACAGGTACTATACCAACAACCAGGCTAAGTTTACCAATCACCTGTATAGCTGGCACCTTAACGAGAAGTTTGGCCTGCAAATTCCCGGTGAAGCGCAGCCCGTGGTGAAAAACCCGAAGAACGCGAGTTGGAACAAGTATATGACCTTACCGCAAATGGCCTATGGTTACGAGATGCAGTTAACGCCGCTTAAAATGCTGTCGTTTTACAACGCTATTGCTAATAACGGCAAGTACATATCGCCAATTTTTGTAAAAGAAATAAGGCGATTGGGTAACACCATTGAACGTTTTGAAGCGCGTACCATCAACCCCAAAATGTGCTCGGCTGTTACGCTGAAAAAAATGCAGGAGATGCTGGAAGGCGTTGTGAGCGAAGGTACCGGTAAAACCAATGTAAAAAGCAGCCTGTTTAGGATAGCCGGTAAAACGGGTACCGCGCAGGTAGCTGATGGCCGTAATGGTTATAAAGGCAAAAAACAGTACCAGTCGTCGTTCTGTGGGTATTTCCCGGCAGATCATCCAAAGTATTCGCTCATCGTTGTTATAAACGACCCTAAGAACGGCTACTACGCTGCTTCAACAGCAGGGCCGGCATTTAAAGAGATCTGCGAAAAAGTTTACGCCAGCAGCCTGGGGATAGAGCATCCGCCGGTGCGTTATGTTGGCAATACAACTTTACCGCAAACTAAACAGGGCAACACCAGGGCCTTGAAACAGGTTTACGGGCAATTGGGCGTTAAGCCGTTGTATGCATCGCTAAATGCGGTTGCAAATGGCGTAGACACCAGCAACGGGATTGCTTTTGAGGAAAATAAAGTGAAGGCCGGCACGGTGCCAAATGTTACCGGGATGGGCTTGAGCGATGCGCTATATGTTTTGGGTAACGCGGGCTATAAAGTTGCGGTACGTGGAAGCGGCTCGGTTAACAGCCAGTCGGTTACAGGGGGCAGCCAAATACCAAAAGGGTCTAAAATAACAATAGAACTGCAATGAGATATTTGAGCGATTTGTTGGAAGGGGTAGCATTTACCGAATTACAGGGTAGTGCCGATGTGGAGATATCTGCCGTAGTGTTCGACTCGCGCAAAGTAGTGCCGGGTGCGTTGTTCGTAGCTTTAAAAGGCACCGTTGTAGACGGGCACGATTATATAGAACAGGCCATGAAAGATGGCGCTGTAGCGGTTATTTGCGAGGAGCTCCCTGCCCATACCGCTACGGAGGTTGATTTTTTAATGGTGAACAACTCGGCAAAAGCCCTGGGTACGCTTGCTGCTAATTTTTACGAGAACCCGTCATCAAACTTAAAACTGGTAGGGGTTACCGGCACTAATGGTAAAACTACTATTGCTACACTGCTTTATAAGCTGTTTAGGGATATGGGCTATAAATGCGGGCTGCTTTCTACGGTGGAGAACCAGGTGAACGGCCGGGTTATCCCAAGTACCCATACCACGCCAGACCCGGTTGCGCTGAACGAGTTGCTGAGCAGTATGGTTGATGAAGGCTGCGATTACTGCTTTATGGAAGTAAGCTCGCATGCTATAGCACAATACCGCATAGAAGGGCTGAAGTTTTCGGGAGGTATCTTCTCGAATTTAACGCACGATCACCTCGACTACCATAAAACGTTTGATAGCTACCTGAAGGCGAAAAAGACATTTTTTGATAATCTGCCAAAGAGCGCTTTCGCACTAACTAATAGCGACGATAAGAATGGCAACGTTATGCTGCAAAATACATCGGCACATAAGAAAAGCTATGGCCTGAAAAGCATGGCCGATTACCGGGCACGCATAATTGAGAACCAGTTTGGTGGCTTGCTTTTAAATATAGATAACGACGAAGTTTGGTTTAAGCTGGTAGGCACCTTTAACGCTTACAACCTGCTGGCAGTTTACGCTGCGGCTTTATTGCTGGAGCAGGACAGGAGCAAAGTGCTGGTAAGCCTAAGCAAACTAACCGGTGCCGAGGGGCGCTTTGAATACATTGTAGCGCCAAACAAGGTGATAGGCATTGTAGATTACGCCCACACGCCGGATGCTGTACAAAACGTATTGAGCACCATACACGATATTCGCAAGGGAAAAGAAAAGGTAATTACCGTGATAGGCTGCGGTGGCGACCGGGATAAAACCAAGCGCCCCATAATGGCAAAAGTGGCCAGCGAATGGAGCGATAAGGTGATCCTGACATCAGACAACCCGCGTACCGAAGACCCGGCCCAGATCATTAAGGATATGGAAGCAGGCATCGACCCGGCGTTTAAAAGACATACCGTGAGCATTGCGGATAGAAGAGAAGCTATAAAAACCGCCTGCATGTTTGCCCAGCCCGGAGATATTATTCTGCTGGCAGGCAAGGGCCACGAAAAATACCAGGACATCAACGGCGTGAAGAACCATTTTGATGATATGGAAGAGATTTTAGCTCAATTTAAGGAGATGAGCTCTTGATGTGCAGATGCGGGGATATGCAGATGTGCAGATGAGAAAAGAAGAAAATTGAGAATAGAGAATAACCGATTAATATAAACAACGATAATTTAAACATAAACCGCAAATAAGCATATCGGGGACTGTAGTTGGGAGATAATATTTCCTTCATCCGCACATCCGCACATCGGCATATCTGCACATCAAGCGACGCGCATGTTATATTACCTGTTTAGCTATTTAAATAAAAATTACAGTATCCCGGGAGCGGGGGTATTTCAATACCTCACGTTCAGGATGGCTATGGCGGTAATTGTATCGTTATTGGTTACTACGGTTTATGGCCGCAGGCTGATAGATTACCTGCGCTTTAAACAAGTTGGCGAAACGGTGCGTAACCTGGGTTTGGAAGGGCAGATGCAAAAATCGGGTACGCCTACTATGGGCGGTATCATCATTTTAGCAGGGATACTTATACCAACGCTGCTGTTCGCACGGCTGGATAACATCTACATCATTATGATGCTGGTAACCACTATTTGGTTGGGTGCTATCGGTTTTCTGGACGATTATATCAAGGTATTCAAAAAGAACAAAGAAGGCCTGGCAGGCCGGTTTAAAATAACCGGGCAGGTTGGGTTGGCAGTGTTCATCGGGTATACTATGTACTTCAACAGCGGCATTACCATGCGCCAGGAAGTAAAGCTGCCGGTTAAATATGATGTGCCGGTTGATTTTCACATGCGTGGCGATAAGCAGGTACTTACGCAGGATATTAAAAGTACAAAAACCACCATGCCATTCTACAAGAACAATGAGTTTGATTACGGCAAGGTGCTGAAATTTATTGGTCCGGGTTACGAGCATTACGCGTTGGTGGTATTTATGTTCTTTACCATCATCATTATTACGTTCATATCCAACGGGGCAAACCTAACGGACGGGATAGATGGACTGGCGACGGGGACGTCGGCCATTATCGGGCTTACGCTGGCCATATTGGCCTATGTGTCCGGTAATACGCTGATAGCCGACTATCTCAATATCATGTATATCCCCAACTCAGGAGAGCTGGTAATTTTTGCCGGCGCGTTTGTTGGTGCATGCGTTGGCTTTTTATGGTACAACTCTTACCCTGCCCAGGTATTTATGGGCGATACGGGCAGTTTGGCCATTGGCGGGATCATAGCGGTATTCGCTATCATGATACGTAAGGAATTGTTAATACCTGTGCTGTGTGGAATTTTTGTGGTAGAGAACATGTCGGTAATTATACAGGTCGGCTGGTTTAAGTGGACAAAGAAACGTTTCGGCGAAGGCCGCAGGGTGTTTTTAATGGCACCGTTGCATCACCATTACCAAAAGAAGGGCTTCCACGAAAGCAAGATCGTAACGAGGTTTTATATCATCTGTATCATGCTGGCCATTATAACGGTGATAACGCTGAAACTTCGTTAGAGGCCCCCCGACCCCCTGAAGGGGGAGTAGGATTAGAATAAGGATTGAAAGACAAAGGATAAAAGAACAATGCAAACGCCGAACAACAACCCAGCCAATCAAAAGCTCCCCCTTCAGGGGGCGGGGGGGGCTCTGCGCCTTGCTATCCTCGGCGCTGGCGAAAGCGGTGTTGGGGCGGCGTACCTGGCCCAGCAGAAGGGCTATGATGTTTTTGTTTCGGATTTTGGGGCGATAGCGGATAACTACAAAAAGCAACTACAGGACTGGAACATTCGCTTTGAAGAGGGTGGCCATACTTACGAGGAGCTCTTAAGCGCGGTTGAGGTAGTTAAAAGCCCGGGCATACCCGATAAGGCGCCTGTAGTGAAGAAACTGGTAGAGGCGAACATCCCGGTGATATCCGAGATAGAGTTTGCAGGGAGGTATACCGATGCTAAGATGATCTGCATCACAGGCAGTAACGGTAAAACAACTACCGCAAGCCTTACTTACCATATTCTGAAGAATGGTGGTTTGAATGTTGGGCTGGCAGGGAACATAGGCAAAAGCTTTGCTTACCAGGTTGCCACCGAGAGCTTTGAATACTATGTGCTGGAGATAAGCAGCTTTATGCTGGATAACATGTACCAATTTAAGGCGGATATAAGTGTGCTGTTAAACATCACACCCGACCACCTGGACAGGTACGATTACAAGCTGGAGAATTACGCGGCATCCAAGTTCAGGATAACGCAGAACCAGACCGCGGCAGACTATTACATCTACTGCGCAGACGATGCCGAAACACTGAAAGTAATGGAGGGTAAAACCATAGCCGCGCAGCAGATGCCGTTCTCCATAGAAAAAACGATTGAAACGGGAGCATATCTCGATAAG
The DNA here is from genome assembly GCF_039925265.1 of Mucilaginibacter sp. Lineage (GTDB taxonomy): Bacteria > Bacteroidota > Bacteroidia > Sphingobacteriales > Sphingobacteriaceae > Mucilaginibacter. The sequence goes on along the minus strand of NZ_JBDSZG010000032.1, from coordinate 126,540 downwards.
GACAATATTGTCATAAACATACACCAACAACATTTTCAAATGTCTATCACCGAACTGGCCCTGCAGGGTAAACACAACCTTTACAATTCAATGGCATCGGGTATTGTAGCAAAAGTGCTGGAGTTGCGCAACGAAACAATGCGCGAAAGCATGGGGAATTTCCGCAATATAGAACACCGTTTGGAGTTTGTTGCCAAAATTTCGGGCATTGCCTTCATCAACGATTCCAAAGCTACCAATGTAAACTCTACCTGGTACGCGCTGGAAAGCATGAGCAGCCCTGTTGTTTTGATCTTAGGTGGTGTAGACAAAGGCAACGATTACAGTATGCTTAAGGAGCTGGTCAGGCAAAAGGTAAAGGCCATTGTATGTTTAGGTAAAGACAATAAACGCATCCACGATGCTTTTGAAGATGATACCGAAATAATTGTAAACACCGGCTCGGCATCAGAAGCTGCCCAAATAGCATACCACTTAGCAGAAAAAGGAGATACCGTATTGCTATCACCGGCCTGCGCAAGTTTCGACCTGTTTAAGAACTACGAAGACCGGGGCAGGCAGTTTAAGGACGCGGTGAAGGAGCTGTAGGGGAGCCCCCTAACCCCCTGAAGGGGGAACAAAATTCGGATTTCGGATTTTCGATTTCGGATTTATAAAATTGGAAGAAAGATAAAGCGTAAAGTAACAGGAAGAGGTAATGGATACCACAGGCAATCAAGCAAATCAAAAACTCCCCCTTCAGGGGGCTGGGGGGCTGAGCGCTATACTCAGTAACGTAAAGGGAGACCGCTGGATATGGCTTATCGTCATTATGCTGTCGATGATCTCTATGCTGGCGGTATATAGTTCAATTGGTACGCTGGCGTACACCAGGGGCGTGGGGGTGGAGTCTATTTTGATGAAGCACATGTTCATGATCATTGCAGGTATTATATTGATGTACATTTCGCACAGGCTGGATTATCGTTACTATGCCGGCATCTCTAAAATACTGATGATCGTTACCATACCGTTGCTGTTGTTCACCTTGTTCTTTGGGTCGCACATTAACCACGCAAGCAGGTGGTTGGCTATACCGGGTACGGGGCTTAGCTTCCAAACTTCCGATCTGGCCAAGCTGGCACTGATCACCTATTTGGCGCGCATATTATCGCGTAAGCAGGAAAATATAAAGGATGTAAAAAATTCCTTCATCCCTATCATGGGGTCGGTGTGTGTGATATTCGCGCTCATTGGGCCGGCCAACTTATCAACCGGTTTGATGCTGTTTGGCGTAAGCATTTTGCTGCTTATTATGGGGCGTATCAGCATAAAGCAGATAGCCGTTGTTTGCGTAGCAGGGATGTTCTTATTAACGGCGATGCTGTTCTTAGGGTCTCGACGTGCAACACACATATCCAGGGTAAAGGCGTTCTTTCACCCCGAACTGGCCGATAAGGACAAACTTTTCCAGGGGAATCACGCCAAAATTGCCATTGCAACGGGCGGCTTCTTTGGTAAAGGACCGGGCCGCAGTACCGAGCGTAACTATCTGCCGGAGGCGTTCTCCGATGAGATCTTCGCCATTATAGTAGAAGAGTACGGCCTGTTTGGCGGTATCGTAGTGATCAGCATATACCTGTTCCTGCTGTACCGATGCATAAAAATAGTAACCAAGGCCCCGAAAGCCTTTGGCGCGCTGCTGGCGGCAGGCTTAAGTTTTAGCTTAACCATACAGGCATTTGCCAACATGGCGGTGGCCGTGGGTTTAGGCCCGGTAACCGGTGTGTCGTTACCATTGGTGAGTATGGGCGGTACATCCATATTGTTTACCAGTATCGCTTTCGGTATTATATTATCCGTAAGCCGCGATATTGATGAACCAAAGAAAGTGGTAGTAGGAGAGATAAGGGAAGCGTAGTGGAAGCCCCCCCAGTCCCCTGAAGGGGGAGCAGAAGTTAGAAGGGGGGACAATTAGAGACAGGGAATAAAAGAAAAGGATCAAAATAAAATCGTTGAAATCATCAGAGTAATCTGTGAAATCACAAAAAATAATCGGTGGAATCCAAAAAAATGAAAACGCAAGGCAACGGTACTAATCAAAAGCTCCCCCTTCAGGGGGCTGGGGGGCTCCGCGTCATCATTAGCGGCGGCGGTACAGGGGGGCATATCTTCCCGGCTATTGCTATTGCCAATGCCTTGAAAAAGCTAAACCCTGCCGCCGAAATATTATTTGTTGGTGCCAGCGGCCGTATGGAAATGGAAAAAGTTCCGGCTGCCGGTTACGAAATTATTGGGTTGGATATACAGGGGCTCCAGCGTAAATCCATCATGAAGAACCTGATGTTCCCAATAAAATTGATCAGTAGCGTGCGCAAGGCCGTTAAGATCATTAAAGATTTTAAGCCCGATGCCTGTGTAGGCGTGGGTGGTTATGCTTCGGGTCCGTTATTGTACGCGGCTTCGGTTATGGGCATCCCAACTTTAATACAGGAGCAAAACTCTTACGCGGGTATCACCAATAAATGGCTGGGTAAAAAAGCCAAAAAGATATGTGTTGCCTTTGATGGCATGGACAAATTTTTCCCGGCAGAACGCATTATCAAAACCGGCAACCCTATCCGTAAGGAATCGGTAGATATTGCGGGCAAGCACATGCAGGCGCTGGAGTTGTATAAGCTTTCATCCCGCAAAAAAACGATACTGGTCACTGGTGGCAGCCTCGGTGCCGGCACTCTAAATAAAAGCATCATGGCCGGGCTCGATAAAATTATCAAGGCTGATGTACAGGTGATCTGGCAAACGGGTAAGTTTTATTACAAAGGCATTAAAGAGCAACTGGGCGATAATATTCACCCAAACATTTGCGTAGTAGAATTTTTAAACCGTATGGATCTGGCCTTTGCCGCTGCGGATGTTATCATTTCTCGCGCCGGTGCGGGCACTATTGCCGAATTGTGTGTGATCAAAAAACCGGTGATACTGGTGCCATCGCCAAACGTGGCGGAGGATCACCAAACCAAAAACGCCTTGGCCCTGGTAACAGAAGATGCCGCCGCGTTTGTGGCCGACCGCGATGCCGAAGCAAAACTGGTTGATAAAGCATTAGAACTGTTGAACAATAAAAGTTTACAAAAGAAATTAAGCGATAAAATTGGCAGGCTGGCCATGCCAAATGCCGATGAGGTTATCGCGAAAGAGGTTATCCAAATAACAAACAACAATTAGATCTGGCTAATCCCCGTAGAACGCGGGGATAGCCTTTTTTATGGTTAGTGAATAGTTGATTGGAGAATAGAGGTTTTTAAAGAAATAAGACAATGGAATTAAAAAACATACAGCGGGTTTACCTGGTAGGCATAGGCGGCATAGGCATGAGCGGCCTTGCGCGCTATTTCCATCATTTGGGTTGTGTTGTATGTGGATACGATAAAACCAGCACCCCCTTAACCGATGCCCTGCATAACGAAGGTATCCGGGTAGTATTTGAGGACAGGCTGGATTGGATCCCCATGAGTTTTCAGCAGCCTTGCGACGGCACATTGGTGATCTATACGCCGGCCATCCCCAAGGATTCTCAAATTCTGAATTATTTTAAAACCAAAGCGTTCGATCTGCAGAAACGCTCGCAGGTATTGGGGATCATCAGCAGGGGCATGTTCACCATAGCGGTGGCAGGTACCCATGGTAAAACCACTACCTCGTGCATGATAGCGCATATCCTGAAAGATTCGGGCAAAGATTGCTCGGCTTTTTTGGGTGGTATTTCATCCAACTACAACACCAATGTGCTGTATGGAAAAAACGATATTGTAGTAGTTGAGGCAGACGAGTACGACAGGTCGTTTTTAACGCTGAGTCCGGATACCGCCATTATCACCTCTATGGATGCCGATCATTTGGATATCTATGGAGACCACTCGCACCTCGAAGAATCGTTCAGGTTGTTTGCTTCGCAGATAAAGCCGGGCGGTGTGCTCATCTATAAAAAGGGCCTGCCGCTGGCCGAAGGTTTTACCTACACCGTAAACGGCGAAGCCGGCGCGATGGGCAGTAACATCCGTATCGAAGAGGGCAACTTCCATTTCGATTTTGATAACGGTTCAACCGCCATCCCAAACATCAGGATGGGTATAGCGGGTTTGCACAATATAGAGAACGCGGTAGCCGCTATCGAAGCATCGTTAAGGTTAGAGATCTCGGGCGATGCCATCCGCGAAGCCTTGGGTTCGTTTAAAGGCGTAAAGCGCAGGTTCGAATACATTGTAAAAAACGAAGGGCATATTTATATTGATGATTATGCTCACCACCCCGAAGAATTGCGGGCGGCCATTACATCGGTAAAAAGGCTCTACCCGGATAAGAAGTTAACGGTGATGTTTCAGCCGCATTTATTTACCCGCACCCGCGATTTTGTGGACGGCTTTGCCGAAGTGCTGGATATGGCCGATGAGCTTTTGATGCTGGAGATTTACCCGGCCCGCGAGCTGCCAATACCGGGTGTAGACAGCAATATGGTGCTGAACCTGATGAAACTGGAAAACAAGCGCCTTGTAGGCAAACAGGAGAGTCTCGGTATCATCAAAAATGAAAGACCTGAGCTGTTGTTGACCGTAGGCGCAGGCGATATAGATACATTGGTAAACCCATTAAGAGAGATATTACAACATGTTTAAGAAACGTATTTGGAAACCATTGTTAATTGGATTAGGCTGGACACTCAGCCTGGCCGGTTTGGTGGTGCTGATGAGTTTCATATCCATTAAAAAAAATGAGGTGGTTTGCTCGGCCATTAAGGTTTACATACCGGGTAGTCATTACTTTATAGACAGGCAGGAGGTTGACCATATTTTGCAAATGGACAGCCATACGCTTATTGGCCGCCGTATAGAAACTATAGACCTGCACGACCTGGAAACAAAACTGAAAAACAACCCTTTTATTGAGTTTGCCAAGGTTTATGCCGATATGGATGGTGTGATACAGGTTGAAGTAAGCCAGCGCCAGCCCATATTAAGGGTGATGAACCGTTTCGACCAGGATTTTTACGTTGATCAGCATGGTTTAAAGATGCCGCTATCGCAAAACTTTACCGCGAGGGTAATTGCAGCCAACGGTTTTATAGATGAGCTTTTTGCCAACAAGGTAGATTCGCTGCACACCGCATTAGCCCGAGACCTTTTCAAAACGGCCGATTTTATCCGTAACGATTCGCTTTGGGATGCGCAGATAGCACAGATCTATATTAACAAAGATCATGAGATAGAGCTGATCCCCCGGGTAGGTAACCAACGGATCTTACTGGGAACGGCAGATTCACTGGAACTGCGCTTTGGCAACCTCAAAGCATTTTACCAAAAGGCTTTGCCTATGGTAGGTTGGGATGCTTATAAAGTCATCAACATTAAATACAACAACCAGGTAATAGGCGTTAAAAACCAAACCCTGGTAGATTCCCTGAATACGGTAAAGGAAAAGGCCAAACGCGCCGCAGAAGACTCTGTACGTGCAGTGCGAATGAACAGGGTAAAAAGCGAACCGGTTATTACAGAATCCATCGTTAACAAGGCGGATAACGTTACAGACGAAAAACCTGCCGAAGCTAAACCTGTTGCGGTAAAGCCGGCAGAACATAAAACAGCGGAACCAAAGCCTGTTGTACACCGGGCCGTAACGCCAAAACCGGTAACGCCAAAACCCGTTGCACATACGCCCCCGGCAGCGGAGGACGTAATTGCCAGTTACGTGGCAAGTAAAAAGCCGGCACGTAAGCCCGCCACAACAAAAGCGGATAAGCCGGCAGAGAACAAAAAAAAGGCAGACAAGAAACCGGCAACAAGCAAACCGGTGGTAAAGAAAGCCGCAGAGAAGAAAACCGATAAAAAGACATCTATTAAAAAATAACAATATGGACAAAAGTTCAACGCAAGAAAAAAGTTCGCCAATTGTAGTGGGGCTGGATATTGGCACTACTAAAATTTGTGCTATTGTTGGTCGCCGCAGTAAAAACGGCAAAATTGAAGTGCTGGGTATAGGCAAAGCCGAATCGGCGGGGGTTACGCGCGGCGTGGTATCAAACATCGATAAAACGGTGCAGGGTATTACCCAGGCAGTAGATGTGGCCGGCGCGCAATCAAACGTGGAGATAAGGATAGTGAACGTGGGTATTGCGGGGCAGCATATAAAAAGCTTACAACACCGCGGGCTGATAACCCGTAAGGACCTGAACACCGAAATTGGCCGTAAGGATATAGATAAACTGGTTGAGGACATGTACAACCTGGTGATGCCCCCGGGCGAGGAGATCATCCACGTGTTGCCGCAGGAATTTACGGTAGACAGCGAGCCGGGTATCAAAGACCCGATTGGCATGGCAGGCGTGCGTTTGGAAGCAAACTTCCACATCATCTCTGGCCAGGTTACGGCAATTAAAAACATTGTAAAGTGTGTTACCAAGGCACAGCTGGAAAGCCAGGAACTGATCCTGGAGCCATTGGCATCTTCGGAATCGGTTTTGAGCGACGAGGAAAAAGAGGCCGGCATTGTATTGGTTGATATTGGTGGTGGTACTACCGATGTGGCTATCTTCCACGAAGGCATCATTCGCCATACCGCAGTTATTCCATTCGGTGGTAACAGCGTTACCGAAGACATCCGCGAAGGCTGCTCGGTTATGCGCAACATCGCAGAGCAACTAAAAGTAAGGTTTGGTTCGGCACTGGCAGAGGAGAATAAAGAGAACGAAATAGTTTGTGTACCGGGTTTACGCGGCCGCGAACCAAAAGAGATCTCGGTTAAAAACCTGGCCTTTGTGATACAGGCCCGTATGGAAGAGATCATAGAGCATGTTTACTATGAAATAAAATCATCCGGCTACGAAAAGAAACTGATTGGTGGTATAGTAGTAACAGGTGGTGGTGCCCAGTTAAAGCACTTAACCCAGCTGATAGAGTTTGTAACCGGGTTAGATTGCCGCATAGGTTACCCTAACGAACACCTTGCCAAAAACGAAAGCCTGCCAAAGAATATATATGAGGAACTGCAAAGCCCAACCTTCGCGACAGGCATAGGCCTGCTGATAAAAGGGATCCAGAAGATGGAGTACAACAGCATTACGCAGGCAGCACCGGTAGCAGCCAAAATAGAAAAAGCGAAGTATACCGACGACCGCAAATTTGGTCTGCTGGGCAAAATATTAGAATCAGGTAAGAAATTTATTAAGGATGATATAAAAGACGAGGACTTTTTGAAATAGGCAGGGCGCCTGAGGGTTTACCTAAGTGAGTTAATTTTTATTCACAATAATTAACTTTTCCACATTGTGCACATTTGTGGAAAAACCCTGTGGAAAAACCCCTATCATTACATTAAGGAATTCTATCTAATCATCAATCCACAAACAACTGAAAAACAAGGATTATGCAGTTTGAGATGTTAAAGGAAAAATCGGCGATCATCAAGGTAATTGGTGTTGGCGGTGGTGGCGGCAACGCTGTTAACCACATGTACAGGCAAGGTATCAAGGGTGTCGACTTCATTATATGTAACACCGATGCGCAGGCATTGGAGCTTAGCCCCATCCCCAATAAGGTACAATTGGGCGCAAGCTTAACCGAAGGTATGGGCGCGGGCTCAATACCCGAAGTAGGCAAAAACTCGGCAATCGAGAATATCGACGACATTAAACAGATGCTCGGCTCTAATACCAAAATGCTGTTTATTACAGCAGGTATGGGCGGTGGTACCGGTACGGGCGCAAGCCCTATTATTGCCAAAGCCGCGCGCGAACTGGATATTTTAACAGTAGGCATCATCACCACGCCGTTCTCATTCGAAGGCAAACGCCGCCGTATGCAGGCCGAAGAGGGTATGGAAGAACTGAAGAAATATGTGGATTCGTTCCTGGTGATCTCTAACGACAGGCTGCGCCAGATCTTTGGTAACTTAACCATGAGTTCGGCATTTGGCCAGGCCGATGATATTTTAACAACTGCCGCGAAAGGCATTGCCGAGATCATCACGCTGCCGGGTTATATCAACGTGGATTTTAAGGATGTGCGTACCGTTATGAAAGACAGTGGCGTATCCATAATGGGGAGCTGTACTGCCGATGGCGAGAACCGCGCATTAAAAGCGGTTGAAGGTGCTTTGGCGTCTCCGTTGTTAAAGGATAACGAAATTGAAGGCGCACGCTACATCCTGTTAAATATTACTTCGGGCGAAAACGAAGTGACCATGGATGAAGTGACCATAATTACCGATTACATACAGGAAGAAGCCGGTTTGGCTGCCGACCTGATATGGGGTAATTGTAAGGATGATAACTTGGGCGAAGCTTTATCGGTTACCATTATTGCAACCGGTTTCCAAACCAAGGACGAGCGCGAAAAAGAGCATAGCAACAAAAAGGTAGTGAGCATGTTAATGCCCGAGCCTGCGCCAATGGTGAAGCCGGTAAACGAGTTTATCAATGCTGTAAAACCTGATGCTGAAATGGCAGGCCAGCCTTTCATGAAAATGAAGGACGCACCTAAGCAAACCGGCTTGTTCGATCTGTTTGCGAAAGCAGAAGAGCAGGATAAAGCCGAGCAGCGCGAAGTTGTACGTTTTAACCTAACCGAAGAAGAGCCGGAAGAAATTGCCGATGAGCCACAGGATGATTCGGGCTTTACCTTTAAAATAACCGAAACGGTGATGGATTTTACCCCGCCGCCTGTTATGGAAGAAAGGAAACCAGAGCCAGAGCCTGAACCTATTGTAAACGCCGACGAAAACAAAACTGACGAATCGATAGAGGAGCAGCTGCGTAAATCGCGCGAGCGCATCATGCGCTTAAAGGACCTGAGCATGAAACTGCGTAACGGCAACATCCAGGAGATGGAGAACGTACCCGCTTACAAACGTAAGGAAGTAGCGCTGCAGCAAACCCCGCAGTCTGACGAAAGCCAGATCTCACGATTCTCTTTAATGACCGATAGCGACGGCAAAACAGAAATAAAGAACAACAATTCTTTCCTGCACGATAACGTAGATTAGTCTTTGGTTCATGGATCATAGTTCATAATAAGGAAAGAGGCTCGATATTCGGGCCTTTTTCCTTTTCCAGCCTTTCCCAATAATCCACCATAATTCTTCGCTATGAACAATGAACCATCATCCATGAACCCCTTCGTTATAAACTATCATAAAAAGTAATAACGTTTGATAGGGGGCGTTTTATGGGTATATTTGCAATAAAATATAATTACCATTAAAGGATTTGCAATTTGGATCTGTTTGATAAAATAAATAAAAACATGGGCGGCCCTATAGGGCAGCATCAGAAATGGTCGCACGGGTATTTTTCGTTTCCGCGCCTGGAGGGGGAGATACATCCGCACATGATGTTCAATGGCAAAGAGCACTTGGTTTGGAGCCTTAATAATTACCTTGGTTTGGCCAACCATCCCGAAGTTCGCCAGGCCGATGCGCAAGCCGCTGCTGATTACGGCATGGCCTACCCAATGGGTGCCCGTATGATGAGCGGTAACACCAAACACCACGAAGAGCTGGAAAATAACCTTGCTGAGTTTGTGGGCAAGGATGCAGCTTTTTTACTGAACTATGGCTACCAGGGCATGGTATCGATAATAGATGCATTGGTAGACCGTAACGACGTTGTTGTTTACGATGCCGAATCTCACGCCTGTATTGTAGACGGCGTTCGCCTGCACATGGGCAAGCGTTTTGTATACCAGCATAACGATATAGAAAGCTGCGAAAAACAGCTGGAACGCGCCACAAAGCTTACCGAGCAAACCGGTGGCGGTATCCTGCTGATCACCGAAGGGGTTTTCGGCATGTCGGGTGCGCAGGGTAAACTTAAAGAGATTATTGCGCTTAAAGAAAAATATAACTTCCGTTTGCTAATTGATGACGCGCATGGTTTTGGTACCATGGGCCCAACCGGTGCCGGCACGCACGAGGAGCAGGATTGTATTGAAGGTGTGGATGTATACTTTGGCACCTTCGCCAAATCAATGGCAGGCATTGGCGCTTTTGTAGCGTCTGATAACGAGATCATCAATTACCTGCGCTATAACATGCGCTCGCAAACCTTTGCAAAGGCATTGCCTATGCCAATGGTGCTGGGCCTAAAAAAGCGTTTTGAATTGCTGAAATCAAACCCCGAACTGCGCGAGCAGCTGTGGGTAATAGCCCGGGCCCTGCAAAGTGGGTTGGTAGAACATGGCTTCGATATCGGTATCACCGATACCATGGTGACCCCGGTTTTCCTGAAAGGCGAACTGAACGAAGCCACCAGCCTTACCATGGACCTGCGCGAGAACTATAGCATTTTTTGCTCTATCGTAGTTTACCCGGTTATACCTAAAGGTTTGATAGAATTGCGTTTGATCCCTACCGCCGTGCATACCCTGGCCGATGTGGAGCGTACGCTGGATGCATTCAGCGAAGTTGCGGAGAAATTGAAAGCTGGTTATTACAAAGAGAATAAAATGGCTATAGCGTAAGCATAACGCCCTATTTAGCCCTGTATATTTAAGAGGCCCCGTAGTTCTGCGGGGCCTCTTGTTTTATATAATTTAGATGGGATTCGCCAGCGCGCTTAGAAGAATATGGTGTTGGGTAATTTAATTATTTTTTGGTTAATTGCAGGCCGGATTTTTTAACTAATAACCAAGGGCCGGCTTTTTTTTGATGTGATCTTTATCTTATTTTGCAATCGTTGCGCGATAAAATTGTGGAAAAAAACCACTTTTAAGGCGCTATTTTTATACTTTAAAAGTTTTTATTTAAAAAAAATCCTTTTAGATTAGCTTTAATTAAAACAATAAACCTCAAAATTTAAAAGAAGTTCACAATGAAAAAATTTACTGAAGTAAAAGAGCTGGTTGCATCCCTCGAAGCTGATGCCGACAAATTTTATAACAAGGGTAACAGCGCGGCAGGCACTCGTGTTCGTAAAGGTATGCAGGACCTTAAGAACTTAGCCCAGGCTATTCGTTTGGAGGTTCAGGAAGCTAAAAACAAAGAGTAATCTCCCCCGGGATAAAATTGTTTACTTCATTAAAAAACCCGGTGTAATTACGCCGGGTTTTTTGTTTAACAAAGTTGGTGGCGCTATATTGACACCAACGCGGAATTTTCAAACTACTGATTATGAGCGGTGTGCAAATGTTAACGGTGTTCACCTGCAGGTCGTGAACAGTAAAAGGATGGTTTGGGGGACTTCGTCATTTTACGTGGTGGCTAAAAAAATGACCTTTTTATCCAATCAACTCCATTTGTTCTCTAATCTTATCAACAGTCGCGTCGCTCACCGGCACCAGCGGCAGGCGCAAAGTATCGCCGCAAACGCCAAGCGTTTTCAGGGCCGATTTTACACCGGCCGGGCTGCCTTCGCTAAACATAAGCCTGGTAAATTCAATTAAACCATAGTGGCCGGCTTGCGCGGCTTTAAAATCGCCTTGCAGGCATAGTCTTACTGTATCCGATACTTGTTTTGGTAGCGCATTGCCGGTAACCGATATTACACCAACAGCACCCATGGCTATCATAGGCAGGGTAATAGGATCATCCCCCGAGATCAGCAGGAAATTCGCAGGCTTATCGCGCATCAGTTGATTCATCAGGTCGAAATTGCCCGACGCTTCTTTGATGCCTATAATGTTCGCGAAATCCTTTGCAAGCCTAACAGTGGTTTCAGCGCTTACGCTGCTACCCGTGCGGCTGGGTACGTTATATAAAATAACCGGCAGGGGCGATGCCTCTGCTATGGCCTTATAATGCTGATAAATTCCCTCCTGGGTTGGTTTATTATAATGCGGACTGGCCGATAGTATGGCATCGTAACCGGTAGTATCAAATGCTTTAATTTCGGCAACAACCTCTAAAGTGTTATTACCTGCTATACCCGCAATTAGGGTCACGCGTTTATTTACGGTTTTGGCGGTAAAGGCAAAAACCTGCTTCTTCTCGTCCTTATTCAGAGTAGCGCTTTCGCCGGTTGTACCTAACGATACTAAATATTCAACACCACCCCCAATAAGGTGGTCGATAAGCCTTTCGAGTGCAGGATAATCTACCTGCCCGTCGGCCTGAAAAGGAGTTACCATTGCCACCCCTGTCCCGTAAAATCTGTTCATAGCTTTAATAAAAGGATGCTAAGATAGTAAATGTGCGGATATGGAGAGGGGGAAGATGTACAAATGTGCAGATTTCAGATGGGGACGCGACGTGTAGCTACGATAGGATGTGCAGATGTGCAAATTTCAGATGTGCAGATGAATACCAAAGAAAAAGCTTGTCTAAGCCTGCTTATAATACTCTGCCTTTGTTAACCGGTACTCGTAATGTAGCAACTTTGTACCATAATGGTCAAAATTTACCTCGCCTACTTTGCTTGCCCCAATTTTTTCAGTAGCCTTTTGCGACCGGATATTGGTGGTCGCGATATGAAATAGCACGTTGTCCACTGCCTTAAAAACATATTCTATCAGCAAGCTTTTCATCGACCGGTTGTAAGCTCCGCCCCAGTATTTGCGGGCCAGGAAGGTATACCCGATTGCCACGCTCGACTCATCAGGGTTCATAGCGTATAGCCGGGTACAACCAATAAGCTCACCGCTTGCTTTATCTATCACTAAAAACGAAGTGTTTGAAGCTACGGCATCATCAAAATAAAGCTGGAAAACTTCTCTTTTGTACCTGTCTTTGGCCGGGTGCAGTTCCCATATCAGCGGATCCGCGGCTACTTCAAATAACCTGTCAAAATCAGCAGCCTGCAACGGCTGTAGTTCAACCAGCTCGTTCTCTAATTTTGCAGGCCTAAGTTCAAAAACTTCCATAGGGCAATTATGTATCGTTAAATTATTCCATGCAGGGCTCCACCTTTAACCCCCATCGCATCCACCAGTTTCTCTACTGCCGGGTCGCGTTCCAAAACAGGTGCGTGGTGTGGCTTTATGCGGGCATCTATCATCAGCGGGCCGTGGCAGCCCCAGTGTTTATGCTCGGTAAAGCTGTTGATGCCATAAATATCGTGCGATGGGTTGCTGCGGGTGAAGGTCACCCATACAAAATTGTTGATGTTTTGGGCGGTGAATGCGGCATCGTCGCACAGTACCATAAGCGGGAGGCCGCTCAGGTCGGTTTCGCCGAGATGTTCTTGTAACATTTCCAGCATTAAAGGCATATCGCTGGTACGGATGTTTTTGGGTACCTCTACCGCTAATATACCCGGCATCACCATTTTATGATTTACAAACGGGCGTGGCAAACTAAAGGATGATGGCATTTCGCCCCAAAGCTCACGCTTAATATCACCGGCAACGGTAATAGCCACTTTGCTGCCGCTGTTGAGGCCTTCGCCGCTGTAGTCCAGCGTATCTATAGAGGTTTTGGTTTGGAAGTGCAGGTCGCGGGTAAGGTCGATGCGTTGGAGGATATGCTTCAGGAAACTGCCTATGTCGTTTACGTTCAAGTTCGGGTCGTCCTCTTTAGCGGCAATAAACAGGTATTTGGCCAGGCTTAGCTGTCCTTTGCCCAAAATATGGTTGGCAATAGTGATGATCTCCTGCGGATGGCGCTCTTTTACATAAGGCGTGTAGCGCTCGCTGCCTATAGCAAATAAAAGGGGGTGAACACCGGCAGCATCAACGGCGTTTACGGCGTGCAAGCCCGGGATCTCCTTGGGGATGGCGCTGCCGGTTATCTCGTGGATAAGGGCACCAAAGCTGGTATCTTCCTGCGGCGGCCGGCCCACTACCGTAAACGACCATACCGCATCCTTACGGTGATAAACGTTATGCACTTTTAACAGCGGAAAGGGGTGTGCCAAACTATAATACCCCAGGTGATCGCCAAAAGGCCCTTCGGGTTTATTGTCCATGGGCATCACGGTGCCGGTTATCACAAAATCGGCATCGGCAGAAATACAGAACCCCTCCGCGTCATAAAAATAATGGAAACGACGGTTACCCAAAGCTCCCGCGAAGGTCATCTCTGATAAGCCCTCGGGTAATGGCATCACCGCGGCAACCGGGTGCGATGGCGGGCCACCTACAAATATGCTCACTTTTAAAGGCTGCCCTTTTGCGTTGGCCTTGGTTTGGTGTACGCCTATGCCGCGGTGCAGCTGGTAATGTAATCCTATTTCTTTGTTCTGTATATAATCGTTCCCGCCAAGCTGAATGCGGTACATGCCCAGGTTGGCGTTCATGATGCCGGGCAGGTCCATATCCTCGGTGTATACCTGTGGCATGGTTACAAATGGGCCGCCATCTTTTGGCCAGTTTACAATTTGTGGCAACTCGCCAATAGTTGTTTTGCCGAAGCTGATAGGCGCGCCCTTCCCAACCTTCAGGGGCAGGGCAGATAGCGCAGTAAGTGCCGTATTGGCGTATTTAAAAGGGTGTTTGATGGCCTTTATGGGATCGTTTTTAATATCCACCAGGGTTTTGATCTTATTCAGGGTATCCCTAAAAATAAACCGCGACCTGTCCAGCGTGCCGAACAGGTTTGATACCGCCGGGAATTTACTGCCCCTTACATTCTCGAACAGGATGGCCGGCCCTTCATTTTCAAAAACACGCAGATGAATAGCCGCCATTTGCAGGTAGGGTTCAACCTCTTCTTTTATACGGATAAGGTGATTGTTCTTTTCCAGATCGGTGATGCAGTCCTGTAAACTTTTGTATGCCATGGGCGGTAGCGCTGGTGTTTAGCGCCCAAAGATATTACACATTACCCATTTAAGCCCTATATTTAGCTTATGAAACCATTGGTAGTTTTATTAGTTGTGTTCGGGCTTACCTGCCTGGTGCAGTATTTTTCTTTTGGCGCTATTAATTATCCCTTTTGCGGATTGCTGGCCATGGCGGTAATGTTGGTGTTTACCTCCATAGCACACTTTAAATTTGTAAAAGGCATGGCCATGATGCTGCCCGCGGGTGTTCCCTTTAAAATCGGCGTGGTTTACCTCACCGGCGTTTTGGAACTTGCCGCCGCTACGGGATTAATGATCGCCCAAACACAGCACCTTACCGCCATATTGCTCATCGTATTTTTTGTATTGCTGTTACCGGCAAACATTTATGCAGCCGCGAATAAGATAGATCTGGAGAAAGCCACAAACACCGGCAACGGCCTCAACTACCTGTGGTTTAGAGTGCCGCTGCAATTGTTTTTTATTGGATGGGTGTGTTTTTTCGGTTTGATGGTTTAAACTCAAGTCTGTTAAGTTTCCTTGTGTTTCCCCTGATCCATCGACCTGTGCAACACAAGCTTGATATAAAAATATTTTTTTAAACTGTTAGCATCTGCCGGTTTTTAACAAATTGATTGTAAAAGAGTTGGTTAGGTAATTTAAGATGGTTGATGCATAAAAAGTTCAGTAAACAGGTAGGTTTACTTCTTTTATTCAATGTAAAAACTTATATTACTTTTACAGTGTAAACCATTATTTGGCCTATGTCGGTAATCTTATTTACACTGATCATACTTATTGGCGCCTACGTTGCAGGCCTTTTGGGGTCGCTTACGGGCCTTGGCGGCGGGGTGGTAATTATTCCCTTACTCACCCTTTTGCTGGGTGTTGATATTCATTATGCTATTGGTGCTTCGCTGGTTTCGGTTATTGCTACGTCGAGCGGTTCGGCGGCGGCCTATGTAAAAGAGGGTATTACCAACATCCGCCTCGGCATGTTTTTAGAGATAGCTACTACGCTCGGAGCGCTGGCGGGTGCCATGCTGGCTATTTATATTCCTACGCACTATATCGCTATACTTTTTGGGGTGATCCTTATCTTTTCGGCTATTATGTCGCTACGCAAAAAAGCCGAAAAAATAGTATTGGAACCCAGTTACCTGGCCGAGAAACTAAAGCTTAAAGGCAGCTACCCGGATGGCGACGGGCACATGGTACAATACGGCGTTACCCGTGTAGGCGGCGGCTTTTTTATGATGCTGTTTGCCGGTGTGATCTCTGGTTTGCTGGGCATAGGTTCGGGGGCGCTGAAGGTGATAGCCATGGATACCATCATGAAAATCCCTTTCAAGGTATCAACCACTACCAGTAATTTTATGATAGGCGTTACCGCCGCTGCCAGCGCGGTTGTTTACCTGCAGCGTGGTTACATCGAACCGGGCATCTCTATGCCCGTGGTTATCGGGGTACTGCTGGGTGCACTAACCGGCTCCAAAATATTGGTACATACCAAGTCTTCGGGCTGGCTGCGCTGGGTTTTTGCCATTGTGGTAACCTTTTTAGCCGGGCAAATGATCTACAACGGTTTTACAGGGAAAATATAATATACTCAATATCAACGTTTTACAAGGTGTCCAATTTGTAAAATATGGACACATTGGACACCCCTGAACGCACCTGGACACCATTGAACACCCCGCCGCGGGTCATTTGCGACATGTGCACTATAAACTTTCCAACCTTTTAACTTCTCCCAACTTCTCCAATCGTTCCAACTTCTCCCAACTTTTTTAACTATTATTGTTTTGATGAAACGCATATTCGGCAACCTTACCTTCCAGGTTTTATTCGCTATTTTCTTGGGCGTAGTGGTGGGTTTTTATTTCAAGGGCTTCGCGCCAACGGCGCAGGTGATCAGCAAAACTTTTATCAGTTTAATTACCATGCTTATCGCGCCCATCATTTTTTTCACCATTGTGCTGGGTATCGCCGGCATGAGCGATATGAAAAAAGTGGGCAGGGTAGGCGGCAAGGCACTGTTATACTTCGAACTGGTCACCACCCTGGCGCTGGTAATAGGCGTTACGGTTGCTAACCTGGTAAAACCAGGCGCAAATTTTGTTAACACCCATGCCCCGGTTGATGCTACCAAACTGGCAGGTTACGAAAAGGCGGCCTCAGAAATGAAATGGGGCGATTTTATTACCCATATTATCCCCTCAAGCGCTTTCGATGCTTTTGCCAAGGGCGATATACTGCAGGTGCTTTTCTTTGCCATCCTCTTCGGCTTCGGACTCAGCAAGATGGGGGAGGCCGGGAAATCGGTTATCGTTACGTTTGAGAAACTATCCAAAGTGCTGTTCAATATCATGAAGATAGTGATGCGGGTGGCGC
Source organism: Mucilaginibacter sp. (assembly GCF_039925265.1). Classification (GTDB taxonomy): domain Bacteria; phylum Bacteroidota; class Bacteroidia; order Sphingobacteriales; family Sphingobacteriaceae; genus Mucilaginibacter. The sequence continues at coordinate 109,460 of NZ_JBDSZG010000032.1, read as the reverse complement.
CGCTGGGCGCTTTCGGCGGGATGGCTTATACCATCAGCACTTATGGCATTAAAACGCTGCAACCTTTGGGCTTGTTGATGGCCTCGGTGTACCTTACTATGGTGCTGTTTATTTTTGTGGTGCTCAACTTCATTGCCTACCTGTACAAGTTTAGTCTATGGGCTTACCTCAAACATATAAAAGAGGAGATCCTCATTGTATTGGGGACATCATCGTCCGAATCGGCACTGCCCGGGATGATGGAAAAGATGGAGAAATTCGGCTGCTCCAAGTCGGTAGTGGGGTTGGTTATCCCGGCAGGTTATTCCTTTAATTTGGATGGCACCACCATCTATCTCAGCATGTCGGTTATATTTTTGGCACAGGTATTTAAGATCGACCTGTCGCTTGCCCAGCAGCTCACCATCATCGGCATCCTCATGATTACCTCCAAGGGCGCGGCAGGCGTAACCGGCAGCGGCTTTATTGTGCTGGCATCAACCCTAACTGCTATAAAACTGATACCGGTAGAAGGGCTGGCCATACTTTTCGGGGTGGATAGATTCATGTCCGAAGCGCGGGCCATCACCAATGTGATAGGAAATGGCGTGGCTACTATTGTAATGGCGAAGAGTGAGAAGGAGTTTAGCCCCCCAGCCCCCTGAAGGGGGAGTTTTTGAATTGCAAGGTGGCGGTACGGTGATAACACCGACCGCAGGTTGAAAGTATAACAATTCCGGACCGTAATTTTTAGTGTAATGTTAGAAACAATATTATTTGGGAATAAAGACTATTTTGGAATAGAACTTAGTTTTACTAAAACAAAAAAGAAATATAAATTAAGATTTTGGTTGAAAAATAGGACTTATGGTTCTTTTACCAAATCAGGAGAACTAATGGAATCTGTTAGAGAATACAAAAAGTTTGTAAATAATAAAGAAGATTATTATTTACCCATATTTGATACTTTTTCTCCTGCTGAAATCGATTATTATTTAGTTGGGTTTTTTTTTACAGATGATAAGGAAAAAATAGCACCCGAGGAGATTGATAAACGTCAAGAATTCTTTTTGTTTTTTGGTGATCAATTTACCAATCAAACCGGGAATTTGTTACTGCTTTATAAATATCCGAATGTGATTTTTATAATAAAACGCCCGATGGATGGTCCTGTTGATAGCTATGAGATTCTCTTTGAAACTTTTTGCAAAGTTTTTAATGAATACATCGATTATACGTTTCGTGAAGATTTTATTTAGCCGTTTCCAATGGTTCACCCCGACTGGCGCAAGTATGCAGCGCAGGGCGCGCGCGGCGGCGTACTCAGTCCTATCAGGCTACCTTGCATGTGGGGTACCGAAATAAATCGGTATGACGGAATCTTTAATCGTCCCTTAAGGCGGCATCCTCATCGCCGTTTGGCAGGGTGCTACGGTTAGCGCACCTCAACAGAAGTACAAAACCACTACTCCAACGATTCCCCCGCTTTCAGCATCTGCGGCAGCACATCCTTCTTTCTTCCACTTAACCTAAAATTTGCTAAATTACCTTTGATGTACCGTATCAGATCATAATCACTCAGTTTATCCAGCGCGGCGGCAGTTGGCCGGTAACTGTTCATGAAGTTTTCCAGCGAATCGCCCTGTAGTTTGGTGATGCCGGCAACTAGAGTTTTAGTAAAACGGGCGCTTACGTGGCTCTCCCGTTCATCGCGCAGTAAAACCTGCTGCAATTTATAATCGCGACTGTGTTTTTTGTTGATGGCCCTGAACAGGTTGCCCACATCAACAGTGATACCTGCGAAAGGCGTAGATACCGATGGCATCCGCACGATCTCGTTGAACCGTGGCCCCCTGAAATTGAACTGCTTAGCATACTCCTGCCGCAGGCTTACCGAATCTTTATAGTAGTTCTTCTTCGCCCTGATTGTTACTTCGCCAAGCTGGGTGTAGTGTGCTTCCAGCTCGATGGTGCGGGTGAAATTACCCCAATTAGCGGCAGCCAATTTAAAAGATTTATAACCCATGGTATTTATGCGTACGGTATCAAAAGCTTTATATATCTTTAGCGTAAATGCGCCGTTAGCATCAGTGAAAGCTGTGCCCGAACTGGATGCGATAAAGATGTATCTCATAGGCAATTGGGTGTCCTTATCTATTAGTTTACCTGTAACTATCTGTGCATTGGCACGTACAAGTAAAAACAATAATATAATAAGGGCCAGATACTTCATTAGCGTATAAAATTAAGCGCTTAATGCAAACGGCAACATTGTTTAACATTCTTTAACAGAGAAAAAAAGTTTCATAGCATAAACAATTTATTTAACTGATGGTTATTTAGTTACCAGTTAGGTATCCCTAAGTATACCAGCCTACAAATATGAATACAACATCTAACCATGAAAGCGGCTTTCGTCCCCAGCTATCCCGCATTATTTATGTAGTGATATGTTTGGGCGTGCTTATTCTTTTTATTTTCCCGTTGCTTATTTTGTTGCTGTTTAACCTGCACATCAAGCCATTTACCTTTACTGTACGCAAGCAGGCAGTAACAAACGATAGGCGCTTAGCTTATTTTAAGCTGGCCGATCCCTTACAATAGTTTGTCGTGTTATATCGCCCGGAGCATGGTTAATTATTAGGTAGCCCTGCCTGTCGCTGCCTTTTTTACAGGTGGTGGTTAGCTTTGTTCTTAAGGCATATCTTTTTATACTCACCAAAACATTTACTGAGTTTATATAATGATGGATGCTGCCTGGGGGCTAAGTGCGCCTAAAGGATGATTCGTTACGTGCTTTGAAAAAAAAGGGAGTAGCAACCTTTCATACGGATGTAAAAAATATGCGGGGCTTAAAATTTAATTTGACTTTAATGGCAATAAACTTAGCTTTGCCATACAAAATCAAAAAAGCCGATGAGCGTTCTCGTAAATAAAGATTCTAAAGTAATAGTGCAGGGTTTTACCGGTAAAGAAGGTACTTACCATGCGGAACAGATGATTGAGTATGGTACCCAATTGGTAGGTGGTGTTACACCCGGCAAAGGTGGCCAAACCCATTTAGACAGGCCTGTTTTTAACACCGTGAAAGACGCGGTTGTTGCAACCGGTGCCGATGTATCTATCATTTTTGTACCGCCGGCCTTTGGTGCCGATGCTATTATGGAAGCTGCCGAAGCGGGAATTAAGGTTATTGTTTGTATTACCGAAGGTATCCCTACAAAGGATATGATAGAGGTGAAAGAATACTTGTCAGACAAAGATGCACGCCTTATCGGGCCGAACTGCCCGGGCGTTATTACTGCTGATGAAAGCAAAATTGGCATTATGCCGGGCTTTATCTTCAAAAAAGGTAATGTTGGTGTGGTTTCAAAATCGGGTACGCTTACTTACGAGGCGGTTGATCAGGTGGTTAAAGCCGGTTTAGGCATAACTACTGCTATCGGTATCGGTGGCGACCCTATTATTGGTACTCCAACCAAAGAAGCCGTTGAATTATTAATGAATGACCCTGATACCCACGGTATTATTATGATAGGCGAGATTGGCGGCGGCATGGAAGCTGAAGCTGCCCGCTGGATAAAAGAAAACGGTACCAAACCGGTTGTTGGCTTTATTGCCGGCCAAACAGCGCCTCCGGGCCGCCGTATGGGCCACGCAGGTGCAATTGTTGGCGGTGCCGATGATACTGCAGCTGCAAAAATGGCTATCATGCGCGAGTGCGGTATCCGCGTAGTAGAATCTCCTGCCGAAATCGGCGCTGCCATGGCAGAGGAGTTGGCGAAGATAGCGTAAGTCCTCTAATCTCCGTTGATTAACGGAAGAATAGGAATAAATATTAAAAAGCCCTGGTTTAGCGACCGGGGCTTTTTTTGGGATGGACCATTGCTTTCCGCCGCGTCATTGCGAGGCACGAAGCAATCTCTACGCATGAAGGGTCGCTTTGCATGACCGAATGTCCTTTCGGGAGATTGCTTCGTTCCTCGCAATGAGGTGTTTATTTATTCTGTCAATTCCGTAAATTCGTTTAATTCGAGTGCAGACAGTATTCTGAAAATTCTTAAATTCGGTAAATTCTGATTCAGACTTATGCGCAAATCCCTCTGCCTCCTTTTATTCATTCCAACATTAGCTATCGCCCAATACAAACCGGCCGCTTTTACCGATGCCGACAGGTTAAAAAAAATAGAAGCTACCTACCCGGTTATAGATCAGTTGTATAAAGACTACGCCGAAAAGAATCATTGGCCCGGTACGGCTTACGGCATTGTGGTAGATGGCAAACTGGTACATACCGGCGGAATAGGGTATACCGACATCGCCAAAAAAATACCTGTTGATGCTACATCTGAGTTCCGTATTGCCAGCATGACCAAGAGCCTCACCGCCATGGCCATATTAAAGCTGCGCGACGAGGGTAAACTAAAGCTGGATGATCCCGCGTATTTGTACATCCCCGAGATGAAGGGAACCAAATACTTGACTAAAGATGCCACCCCCATTACCGTACGCAACCTGCTTACCCACACCGCCGGCTACCCGGAGGATAATCCCTGGGGCGACAGGCAACTGGCTGTAAGCGATGCGCAGTTGATAGCTATCTATAAAAAAGGCGTACAGTTTTCCATCAACCCGGGTACAGGCTACGAATACAGCAACCTGGGCTTTGCTACGCTGGGCTACATCATTAAAAAAGCAAGTGGTAAAACCTATGAGCAATACATTACCGATAATATTTTAAAGCCACTGGGTATGTTGCATACCTATTGGGAATATACCAAAGTGCCAAAAGATAAACTGGCCCACGGCTACCGCTGGCTGGACGGGCAATGGGTGGAACAACCTTTATTACACGATGGGGCGTATGGCGCTATGGGCGGGCTGATCACCAGCATTGAGGATTTTAGTAAGTACATGGCCCTGCACCTGGATGCGTGGCCGGCACGTAACGATACAGAAACCGGCCCGGTTAAACGGAGCTCGGTGCGCGAGATGCAGTACCCATGGGATGTGAATTATTTAACCGCCAACGCCAAAACCCCAACCGGCAGGCCTTGCCCCAATGTAACTGCGTACGCCTATGGCCTTCGCTGGATGAAGGATTGCGATAACCGCATTTACGTGGGCCATACAGGCGGCTTGCCCGGCTTCGGCAGCCAGTGGAACATAATGCCAGATTATAGCGTAGGCATCGTCTCCTTCGGTAATGTAACCTATGCACGTGCGGCACCAATCAACAACGCCGCGTTGGATACCCTGCTGATGCTCTCGGGAATAAAACCGCGTACACTACCGCCATCAGCCACCCTCAATAAGCGCAAAGCCGACCTGCTAAAAGTTATCGCAAATTGGAACACTGCCAAAGCCAGCGGCATCTTTGCCGATAATTTCTTTTTAGATTACTTCCCCGATAAACTAAAAGTAGCTGCCGAAGAGGCTTTCGCCAAGGCCGGTAAAACCGTTAGCATTGGCGAGATAGTCGCCGAGAATCAATTGCGCGGCTATTTTATTATTAAGGGAGAGAAAGCCAATATCAGGGTTAGCTTTACCCTTACGCCCGAGAACCCGCCGCTGATACAGGAGTATCATTTGGATGTGGTGCAGTAACACCAGTGCCTCAATGACGGATTTGTTAATGTGTTAGGGCTCCGCCTCACGCTACCCCATTTACCGCCAAACTCATCACGGTATTATTACTCAGGTTTATTTTGATGTTGAAAAAGCAGGGGCCGCCATCCAGCACCAACACAACGCCTTTGCGCCAATGCCGTTTTTCGTAGGCGGTGCAAAAGCAGTTTACCCAAACCTCCTTTTCGCCTTTTAAGTTGGTTACTGCAATTATCTGTTTATAATACTTGCCCGGGTTGCTGATGCGGCTTTTTGATTGTTTATTATGCTCTGTGGTTGTTACAGAGATGATCTTCTCTATCATCTGAATTTCTTTGGCGCTGATGGTCGCCGGCTCAAAATTCTTACTGAAAATAAAACCGTCGCGGCCTTTATTAAATGGCAATACGGCGTAGCGGGAAGTATCTATAGCCGGTGTATCTGTTTTGGGTTGTTGGGTTAAGGCAACGGCTTTTGGCTGCGTAAACGAAAAGAATGAAGCCAGCAGGACAATGAAATTCATGGTGTTGAGGTGTATTTGTTGAACGTGTTAACAGCGCTTTTGTTGCAGCGTAAGCAAGCCCTTATTCTACCGTCAAACCAGTGTAAACATCAGCTTTCAAAACATTTAGAGCAGGCGAATTGTCGTATATTTATGTAGAAAGCAAGGGGAGAAAGATAAAAGCGGAAATGTTATTTATTCACTCAATCGCTAAATCACTCATTTAAAATTATCAATGGAATACAACAAGCTAACACCCGAAGAAGAATACGTAATACTACATAAAGGAACCGAGCGCCCCTTTACCGGGAGCTTATTAAATAACAACGCGCAGGGCCTGTACGTTTGCAAGCGCTGCGACGCGCCCCTGTACACCTCCGAATCAAAATTCGAATCGCATTGCGGCTGGCCAAGCTTTGACGATGAGATTGCCGGAGCCGTACGCTGGGAAACCGATGCTGATGGCCGCCGTACCGAGATCCTTTGCGCCAATTGTGGCGCCCACCTGGGTCACGTTTTCCAGGGGGAGTATTTAACACCCAAAAACACCAGGCACTGCGTAAATTCCCTGTCGATGAAATTCGTTTCGGCCGATGATGTAAAATAATTTTGCACGTATTGAGAAAGTTGAGAAAAAACAATAATTCCCGTCTCAAAAAAAGTCGGGAATTATTGTTTTCCACAATTTGTGATGTGGATGCAAAGGGGCAAAATACCGTATTTCTACCTGGTTCATAAAGGCCTCAATTCGGCTTGGTTGGCACTTTTTTTTGCCGCGTAATTGTCTGTTTAAGGTAAACTAAAAGTGAAGTTAAAGTTATGTCAGCGTTATCAATTTTTGTGCTAAATGGGTTTCGGTATCTTCACTAATGCATTGGTGGTTAGCAGGTTGGAATTAGTGCTGTATTTGCAACTTTATCAAAAATTATTTTTCATTGTTTATAACTCATAGGGGATGTTAAAAACTTAGATTAACTTCCAATAGCATGATGCCCTATCTTTGGATTATAAGTTCTTTCAACGCTGTCCGTTTACCAGCCTCTACCGCTGGTAAAACAGGAATAAAACCATGTTAAATTCATGGGTTATGTGTATTAAAAAAAAAGTTTAATAGCAGATATTAAGGGTGTTTGGAACGAGTAATTAAGGGCAGCTTTTTGTCTGTCATTTTAAAACTCGTGTGGCATATCTGTCTGCAAACCTCTCGTACACCAAATAGCTATAAAAGCGAAAAAAGGGACTAAAAAAATAGAAATTAAAAACATACAAATACGAGATGCCAGAGGAAACCGAATTATTGCTGAGAGAGAACAAGGACCGCTTTGTTATCCTCCCCATCAAGTATCCCGCTATTTGGGAAATGTATAAAAAAGCAGAAGCAAGTTTCTGGACCGCCGAGGAAATTGATCTATCTGACGACCTGAAGCATTGGGAGAATTTAAACCCGGGAGAGAAGCACTTTATATCACATATCCTGGCTTTTTTTGCCGCGAGCGATGGTATTGTAAATGAGAACCTGGCCATCAATTTCATGAGCGAGGTACAACTGCCCGAGGCGCGTTGTTTCTACGGTTTCCAAATCATGATGGAGAACATCCACTCGGAAACCTATGCTTTATTAATTGACACGTATATAAAAGACCCGGCCGAAAAAGACCGTTTGTTCCACGCAATAGATACCATCCCTTGTGTAACCAAAAAAGCGGAATGGGCTCTGCGCTGGATAAACAACGGCAGCTTTGCCGAGCGTTTGATAGCATTTGCTGCTGTTGAGGGCATCTTCTTCTCCGGTAGCTTCTGTTCTATCTTCTGGCTGAAAAAACGCGGCCTGATGCCTGGACTGACCTTCAGTAATGAACTGATTTCCCGTGACGAAGGTTCACACTGTGAGTTTGCCTGCTTGCTTTATAAAATGCTGGATGTTAAACTTTCTACCGAAGATGCAACCCGTATCATCACCGATGCAGTAGAGATAGAGAAAGAATTTGTGAGCGATGCGCTGCCGGTAAGTTTAATTGGTATGAACGCCAAAATGATGAGCCAGTACATCGAGTTTGTTGCCGATAGGTGGCTGGATGAATTGGGTTATCCCAAAGTTTATGGCGTATCGTGCCCGTTTGATTTTATGGAGATGATAAGCCTGCAGGGTAAAACTAATTTCTTTGAAAAACGTGTAGGCGATTACCAGAAAAGCGGCGTGCTAAACGGCACACCGGAGAACAAATCATTCTCTTTAGACGAGGACTTTTAGAAATAGTATCAAGTAGTTAGTAGCAAGTATCAAGAGACAGCGCGTTTGCTAACTACTCATTAACAACACGACCCTTAATTAAATTATATATTACACTGTTGGTTTAAGTACTCCCTTACTTGACACTAACTATTTAAATACTAACCAATATGTTTGTACTAAAACGAGACGGCAGAAAAGAATCAGTGAAATTCGACAAGATCACAGCGCGAATTGAAAAACTGTGTTACGGGTTTAACCTGGTGGACCCTATTGACGTGGCCAAGAAAGTAATTGAGGGTTTGTTTGATGGTGTTACCACCTCCGAGCTAGATAACCTTGCAGCAGAAACGGCGGCATCGTTAACCACCAAACATCCCGATTATGCTCTGCTGGCGTCGCGTATTGCGGTAAGTAACCTGCACAAGAATACCACCAAGTCGTTCTCGGAAACCATGAAACGTATGTACGAGTACGTTGATAAAAAAACCGGCAAAAACGCCGCCTTATTGGCTGATGATGTGCATGAGATCATCCAGAAAAACGCCGAGATATTGGATAGCAGTATCATTTACGACCGCGATTTCGGTTTCGATTACTTCGGTTTTAAAACCCTGGAAAAATCGTACCTATTGAAGATAGACGGCAAGATAGCCGAGCGCCCGCAGCATTTATTTATGCGTGTATCCGTTGGTATCCACAAAGAAGATATCGATAGCGCTATCAAAACCTATAACCTGATGAGCGAGCGTTGGTTTACACACGCTACGCCAACCCTGTTTAACTCGGGTACACCAAAACCACAAATGTCGTCTTGCTTCCTGTTAACCATGAAGGATGACAGCATCGAAGGGATCTACGATACATTAAAGCAAACTGCAAAAATTTCGCAGAGTGCAGGCGGTATCGGCTTAAGCATCCACAACGTACGTGCTACTGGCTCATACATCAGCGGTACAAACGGCACCAGCAACGGAATCATCCCAATGCTAAAGGTATTTAACGATACCGCCCGTTATGTAGACCAGGGTGGTGGCAAGCGTAAAGGCGCTTTCGCTATTTACTTAGAGCCATGGCATGCAGATATCTTTGAATTTTTGGATCTGCGCAAGAACCACGGTAAAGAAGAAATGCGCGCCCGCGATTTGTTCTACGCCCTGTGGGTAAGCGACTTGTTTATGAAACGCGTTGAAGCAAACGAGGACTGGAGCCTTTTCTGCCCGCACGAAGCACCGGGATTAGCCGATTGCCACAGCGAAGCGTTTGAAGAACTATACACCCGTTACGAGCGCGAAGGCCGTGCCCGCAAAACCATTAAAGCACAGGAACTTTGGTTCGCTGTGTTAGATAGCCAGGTAGAAACCGGTACCCCGTACCTGTTATACAAGGATGCCGCCAACGCGAAATCTAACCAGCAAAACCTGGGTACTATAAAAAGCTCCAACCTTTGTACCGAAATTATCGAGTACACTTCTGATAAAGAAGTTGCGGTTTGTAACCTGGCATCGTTGGCCTTGCCACGTTATGTGATCAATGGCGAATTCGACCATAACAAATTGTACGAGGTTACTTACCAGGCTACTTTAAACCTGAATAAGATCATCGATAACAACTATTACCCGGTAGAAGAAGCACGTTACAGCAACCTGCGCCATCGCCCAATTGGATTAGGTGTACAGGGTTTGGCAGATGCCTTTATCCTATTACGTTTACCATTCGAAAGCGAAGCTGCAAAACAGCTGAACAAAGAGATCTTTGAAACCATTTACTTCGCAGCCATGACGGCTTCTAAGGACCTGGCTATAAAAGACGGACATTACGAAACCTTTAAAGGTTCGCCACTATCTCAGGGTAAATTCCAGTTCGACCTGTGGAACGAAAAACCGGCAAGCAACCGTTGGGATTGGGAAAACCTGCGTTTAGATGTAATGAACCATGGTGTGCGTAACTCACTGTTAGTAGCGCCAATGCCAACTGCATCAACCTCGCAGATATTGGGTAATAACGAGTGCTTTGAGCCATACACCTCAAACATTTACACCCGCCGTGTATTAAGCGGTGAGTTTGTTATTGTAAACAAACACCTGCTGCGCGACCTGGTTGACCGTAAACTGTGGACCCCTAACATGAAAGACAGGATCATCACCGCAAACGGTTCTATCCAGGACATCGCAGAGATCCCCGCTGATATCAAAGAAATTTACAAAACCGTTTGGGAAATTAAGATGCGTAACATTATTGATATGGCTGCCGATAGGGGCGCTTATATCTGCCAGTCGCAGTCGCTTAACCTGTTCATCAACTCGCCAAATGCAAGCAAACTTACTTCAATGCACTTCTACGCATGGAAGAAAGGCCTTAAAACGGGTATGTACTACCTGCGTACACAGGCAGCATCGCAAGCGGTTAAATTTACCGTGGAAAACCAGGGCGGCAAAAACATGGACGCTGTTATACCCGAAGTTGTTGCAGACAACAGCACCGAGGATGTACCAGCCGGCCCATCATGCTCGATGGAAGAAGGTTGCGTAACTTGCTCAGCATAATTCTTTAGATAAAAGACGAAGGACGGGAAGACGAAAGAAACCCCGATCTAAAATAGTAAAGGCCGGGGAACTGAAAAGTTTCCCGGCCTTTTTTGCGTAAATATAAACAGCGTAACGAATAATGCCGTGCAATACCTAATATATGTAGCTTTGTATAATGAGTTGGGCGGAAAATATAAACACTATTAAAGAGATCTTCCCGGGTCACTATCAGATTATCTTAGATTTTGCCACGATCAATTTTGTGCAATATGTGCTCAGCATCGATTATAAATACGTTTGGATAAACAATCACCACCCTAACGATAGTCTTAATTGGCAAGATTACCAAGTGCCGCTGTTTAATAACAAAGATAATTATACGGTGGCTGTGAGGAACTTATCGTACGATATGATTCTGCCTACAGCGGAATTTAAAAGCTTGTTGCCAAAGTTTTCTGGCAGTATTCAATTGGTGCAATTAAATATCGCTCCGCAGTATTATCTCAACGATAGGATTAAAGGCAAAACACGTTACGACTTACTGAAAAACGAGTGTGATTATCTTTTCGAACTTGATATTCCGGGTGCTACAGATTATGGAACCTTAATTAGTAGTAATAAAGCATGGCTGGAAGCTCTTTTATCTCAGGAAAATATTAATTGGAATGATTTACCATAACGGTTCTTCAGCCCGAAAAGGCCTCTTTAAGCCTAAGGTTGGTGGTATCAACAATCTTGCTCAAGGCAGTAGCCGATAACGGTGCTGTGATAAAAAACTCCAACTCAATTTGAAATATTTTCCCGCAAAATCAAAAGAATTGCGTTAATTAGGGGGAAACATATAACCTCACCTTATAAATGGCCCCCTATCACAATCTGCGCTTTAAATTATGCGTTTACATCCTTTCTTTCGTTTTAACCCTATTTGTTTATTCGGCAGCCAACGCCCAGCGTAACCGCGGTATGAACGCCGATGGCGACGTACTTAGCGGTAGTAATAGCAGCAGCGGCGGTTTTGTTAACCAGGATGGCTGGATGATAGGCTTCAATGGTGGTTATGAGTCTCCGCTTGGCGAAGTGAAACAAAGTTATCAAGGTTCGCCAACCTTTGGCGTTAACCTTTTCCGCAGGATGGGCAACCTGCTTTATTCGGGTACGGTTGATTACCGCAGCTATAAACCCTTAGCGAATGCTCAGCAGATCAGCTACGACGATGTTGATTATTACACGGCCTCCTATAGTAAACTAAAGGGTATTGGTTTGTACCTGGGTATTGCGTACGAATTACCCATTAGCACGGATATGAACGTATATGGCGGTGTAAATGGCGGCGTTGTAATGGTTAGCTATAAGATCACCATCGACGATACCAATTTTTCGAGCACTGAGGAAGTTTCCAACGCGCAAAGTACCTACATAGCACCAAAGGTTGGCCTTAATTTTATGCTGAGCCGTAGTTTGGGCATGGCACTGGAAGGGCGTTACAGCCTGGGCACCGTGGGTGCGAACTATAACTCCAGAACAGGCGGTAGCGTTAGTAAAGGGTTTAACTCTATCGCAGGTAACCTTTTTTTAACATACCAATTCTAAGCGGGCGAGAAATTGTCCTGTGATAATAAAGGCCGGGAAGCTGTACAGTTTCCCGGCCTTTTACGTTTTGATGATAAATAGAAAGCGAATGTTTCCGACCTTCGAAATAAACAATTTTTCCGAATTTTCGGTCTACCCCACATTCGGACTTAAGCATGATCTCCACCAAACACGAAATATTACATTGCGACCGCTGCCAGAGCCGGTTTGAGTGCAAGGCTAACTCTTACACCAAATGCCAGTGTAGTACGGTGCAGCTCAGTATTAACGAGGTGCAGTACGTAAGCGAACTTTACGATGGCTGCCTCTGTGCCAATTGTTTGCTGGAATTGCAGAAGGAATACCAGGAAGCTTTATAAAATATATGCCTGAATTTCACCTAACCGAAAACTGCCCTTTTGATGATGCCTATGCCGTAACAATAGCCGATAATGGACGGGTAGCCTACGCTTACCTGATTTTTTACGGCGATATAGTATCTGATGTGTGGCTATACAACCGCGTGCCAACACCGGCAGGGTCATTTTTAAATACCGATGAAATGCCGCCCCTAAACCCGGCGGATTACATTAAAAAGGATGTTACGGTAACCCCAGTTGCAGATGCAAGCCAGGTACGATTGGAGTGGGATGAATCTGCCGATGGCGAAATTGAGGTTGCTGTTTTATTACACGATAAGTTTATAGCAGAGCTGATACCCGGCGCAAAACCCGGCTATTCTGTTTTGGTAGCTAAGGATGGGCCGCTGGCGCTGGTTTATTAGAAGCCTTTGCATATTAAAAAACAATAATAAAATCGTAACGTTGTTTTCTACGTAAGTACATTTACATTCACCAAAAAAAACACACCATGGGATTAGGAGCACCGGAGATCATTTTAATATTAGTTGCTATTTTATTATTATTTGGAGGTAAAAAAATACCCGAAATGATGCGCGGCCTTGGCAAAGGCATGAAAGAATTTAAAGAAGCGCAAAGCGCCGCTACTGCCGAACCAATACCGGCACCAGTAACGGTTGCATCTCAAAAAGAAAATAACGCTTAGTTTATTCAGCAAGGCCCCCCAAACAGGGGCCTTTGCTTTTTAATCCCTCACATATACTTCCCCTTTGTACGGAGTAATGGTAGAGTGGAAGCTGTAATGGGCCACATGCAGCAGGTAATAGGTCATGATATCGCACCAGCAGATCTCATCATGAAACATGGGCACTTTAGGGAATGTACCCTCCTGTTTACTTTCGTCTTTGTTGTATTTGTACTCGCCCTCGTGTTTTACTATCCATTCTTTAAACAGGTCCATTTCTGAGGGTTCGGAGAAAACTATCTTAAAGAAAGTTTCCTCGGTAACCTCTTTCAGGTCGTCATTCATGTAATGGTGGTACTTATGGCGATGGCGGATGATCTTGGCGGTTATCATATTGCGGGCTAATGTGTTATAGCGTAACACAAAAGAAGGGGATAGCGTTTTAAATTATGCCAATAATTTACTCTCCGTTATGAGGCTCACTCCTCCAGCACCTTTACAGGTTTCTTATTCTTATCTATCGCCACAAAAGTAAAAGTGCCGGTGATGGCTTTTTCGCGGTTAAAGCTGTACATTTCTTCCACATAAATTTCTACCAGTACCTTTAGGCTGGTGTTGCCGATGTGCGATACACTGCCCACCAATTCTATGATGGTCCCCGCCGGGATGGGCTGGTTAAAATCAATCCTGTCTGACGATACCGTTACCATGGTTTTGCGGGTAAAGCGGGTAGCGGTTATAAAAGCTACCTCGTCCATTAAAGCCATGGCGGTACCGCCAAAAAGGGTATCGTAATGGTTGGTAGTGTTGGGGAAAACGGCTTTAAAAATGCGCGTTTCGGCGGTTTTGGTTCTTTCTGGTACGGTCATGTTTATTGGGGAATAAATGCGCCCGGTTATGGCCGGGCGCATGGAGTTTAATTAGTTAACAGGTTGGTTACTGAAGATCTCCCGGGCGGCCTTCGCTGCTAAAACCATATTGGTTAACGCGGCTTGTGTTTCGGGCCATTTACGGGTTTTGAGGCCGCAGTCGGGGTTTACCCAAATGTTGGCTATGGGTAGCAGTTCCGCGGCTTTTTCCAGCAGACTTACCATCTCCCCAACAGCGGGCACACGCGGCGAGTGGATGTCGTACACGCCGGGGCCTATTTCGGCAGGGTATTTAAAATCGGCAAAGGCTTCCAGCAGTTCCATTTGCGAGCGCGAGGTTTCTATGGTGATCACATCAGCATCCATCAGCGCGATATGGCGGATGATATCGTTAAACTCGCTATAGCACATATGCGTGTGGATCTGCGTTTCGTCCTGCACGCCGCTTGCCGAAATACGGAAGGCCTTAACCGCCCAGTCGAGGTATTTATCCCAATCGGCTTTGCGCAAGGGCAGGCCTTCGCGTATGGCGGGCTCGTCTATCTGGATCACCTTAATGCCGGCTTGTTCCAGCGCAACTACCTCATCGCGAATTGCCAGGGCTATCTGGTTGGCCGTTTCTGAGCGCGGCTGATCATCCCGAACGAAGCTCCACTGCAAAATAGTTACCGGCCCGGTAAGCATGCCCTTCATCAGCTTTTGGGTATTGGCCTGCGCAAAGCTGCTCCAACGTACCGTCATATCCTGCGGGCGACTAACATCGCCATAAATTACCGGAGGCTTCACGCAGCGGCTGCCATAGCTTTGCACCCAGCCGTTTTTGGTGAATAGGAACCCGTCGAGCTGTTCGCCAAAATATTCCACCATATCGTTACGCTCAAACTCGCCATGCACCAGCACATCAAGGCCAATATCTTCCTGCCAGCGGATGGCGCTGATCGTCGCTTTCTCAATTTCAGCATCGTATTGCTCCTGAGATAGCGCGCCTTTTTTAAGCCTCGCCCTTAACTGACGTATATCATCCGTTTGCGGGAACGAGCCGATAGTAGTGGTAGGGAATAGGGGCAGTTTAAATCTATCCTGCTGAATTTTCTGCCGGGTTTTAAATTCGCTTATGCGGGTGGCATCGGCATCGGTTATAGCCGCCACGCGCGCCTTGATGGCCTGTTTGTGTATCAGTTTTGATAAACTCCGGGCGGATATGGATTTTAAATTTTGCAGCAACACTGGCGTGTTGCCTTCCATAATTTCCCCGAGTTCTTTTATCTCGTTTAGTTTCTGTTTGGCAAAGGCCATCCAATTCTTTATTTCGGGATTAATGGCGGTTTCCAGGTCAAGATCAGCGGGGGTGTGGAGCAGGGAGCAGCTTGGCGCAATCCACACACGATCTGTCCCGATGGCGGCAATGGCTTTTTTGATGTGGCCAACCGAACGGATGTAATCGTTCTTCCAGATGTTGCGGCCATCTACCACACCAAGGGATAGGGTAAGTTTTTCGGGAATTAAGTTCAGCACCTCGTCTAATTGCTCCGGCGCGCGCATCAGGTCTATATGCAGGGCGCAAACAGGCAGGTTAACCGCAAGGAAGGTGTTTTTGTGAAGACTGTCGAAATAGGTAGTAAGCAGGGTCTTGATCTTTGGGCAATGTTTCTTTATTTCGGCGTAGGCATACATATACGCCTTCTTTTCCTCCTGGGAAAGGTCCATGGTGAGGAAAGGTTCATCCAACTGAACCCAAACGGCGCCCTGGTTTTGCAGTTTTTTGAGGATGTCTATATAAACCGGCACCAGCTTTTTGATAAGGCTGATCTTGTTAAAACCGGCTTCTTTTTCCTTCCCCAATAAAAGATAGCTCGCGGGGCCTATTAATACCGGTTTTGGTACGGTGCCCAGCACCTGTTTAGCCAGGTTAAATTCTTCGAAAACTTTTTCCGAAAAAATACGAAACTGCTGATTGGCGGTAAACTCCGGCACAATGTAATGGTAGTTGGTATCAAACCACTTGGTCATTTCCATAGCGGTGATGTCCAGTCCGTCCTTTTGATAGCCGCGAGCCATGGCAAAGTACAGGTCTACCTCTTTGTTTTGCGGGTTTTGGGTAAGTACCGGGTTGTACCGCTGCGGAATTACGCCCAGCATTAGTGAGGTGTCCAGCACCAGGTCGTACAAACTGAAATCGTTACAGGGGATGAGATCGATGTCGGCATCCTGTTGTAGTTGCCAGTTTTGGCGGCGGATGGCTTGCGCCGTGGTAAACAGATCGTCGCGGCTGATGGTGCCGGCCCAGTATTGTTCACTGGCCTTTTTGAGTTCGCGATGGGCCCCTACACGAGGGTACCCGAGGTTGTTTTTGAGCATACGCATAAAACTTTTTTGGTTAAACATTAATGATGAATTAATGCTCCTTACGGTTTTCGGTATGCTTTCGTGGGAAATGGTAATAAAAGATGCAACGGTACACCAGGCTTAAAAAAAGCATGCGCCACCCGTTTTATCTCTGACTACTGCTTCATAACGCGAAAGCATTGTCTAAAACATGGGGCAAGTATCCTGGCTTGTAACATTATTGCCGCCCTTCTCATACCGTTTTAGCGGTACAATGGGCGAGTTTGGCAATAATTTGGTGCGTTACTTACAGTTGCGCGACAGCCCGTGATTTACACACGGTTCCTTATTAATCCCGGTATTACCCGGAAACCTCAAGTTTGAAATAAAGTAAAGAACTGGGGTAAAGATAGAGATAGGAATGGTAGTATTGATGAATTAGATAGTGTAGTCGCTTTAATTGCCCTGAGATAATTACCTGCAATTAGCCGTAGCTAAACTAACGATAGCCGGTTTGGGTTTACATAGTTTATGCCTTTTTCTTCGAACAAGTTTTCTAAAGCCTCACATCCATGTTTAATCTTTAATTCCCGTTCGCTTTTAGTAATTGGGATTATCCAGTAGCAATGGAATACCTTGTCTTCGAATTTGAATATTTCGAGGCCTTCGCCATCCAGGTAAGGCAAAGAAACAAAACCATAATTGCATAATGAGTCGTCGAGCCATGAGTGCCCAATTTCGAAAGTATGATGCAGGTTAAGGGCTGCACTGTTATTGTGGAATGAAGATACCAATGACAATAGCTCAACTAATGCTTCATCCTCCCTTGGCGAGTAAATAACAGCTTCTATTAAATTGTTGTCTTCTCTATCTAAGGACATACCGAGGGTGCAATACGCCCACATATTATGTACTTTATTTGGCGAAATTTCTAATACATGAAATTCTTTACGAAGTTTATTGTTCGGGTCTACATTCCATTTTTTTCGCGTGCCTTTTGTTTTAAAATGCGCTTCGTAGTGTGTTTGAAGCCTATTGGTGTATTTGTTTTGTTTTTTAAACAACGTGGTAATTGATAAGATTGACGTAAAGGCAAGGTAGCAAATTTACAGGTATGAAAAGTTTCACCGGTAAATTTTATTTCAGATTATCCTCTATCTTAGCCTTATCAAACCCTGTTCCCAATGAAAAAGATCTTTTTCCTTTTGCTGTTCATCACGGCAGCATTAACCCGCCCGTTATCGGCCCAAGTATTAACCAAATACGGCGACAATGTAGGCACGCTTGACGGCATGATGAAAGCCTATTACGACGTGGTTACCGTTAAAAAGGGAGAGATGCCCAGCTATCAGCGCGATAGCTGCCTGCACATACCCGACCCGCGTGTAGGCTATGTGATGCAAAAAAAAGACGGAACTAAAGCGTTGCATTACATGACATTGATGGAGTACCATCAGCTAAGCGATGCATCGCTTGCGAAAGAGGGTTTTGTAGAGGCGGAGATATCGCGTAAAGTGGAGAAGTTTGGCAGCATTTATCATATTTGGAGCACCTACGAAAGCCGTACGGTTGCCGGTGGGCCTGTAACCGCGCGTGGTATTAACAGCATAGAATTGTATAACGACGGCAAACGTTTCTGGCTGATTGCCTGGTATTACGATGGAGAGAGTAAGACCAACCCAATCCCCAAAGAGTATTTGAAATAACCGGGGATGAGAGAACAATTTTCGCTACAGGTTGAAGGCCGCCTTTTAAAACAGCTTGTAAAAGAAGGGTTAAATCCGCTCATTTTTTTCAACCATTTATTTGGACCGTTAAGCAGCCCTAATTACCGGGCCATGTGCGAAGGCCTGGTAGCCTATCATAATAAAGAAGGCGGCTCGCCGGAGGTAAAAGAATTTGATATCACCGATACTGGCTTTAAGCCGGAAAACATGACAGGGTATCTGAAATGCAAATTCGGGATCCATTTTCATTACACCTGTTCAGACTTGCATAACGATGCAACCGACACCATCCGCTGGGATTTTAAAATTGACGAGGGAGGTCACACCATTCACTTTACCGGGGAAGAACCCTGGGTGCGGGATGCGGAATGAGTCTATAGACGATGGACGATAGTATATAGCCCATAGCCGGAAGATTAACTACACATCCTCTACCCTGGTCTGTGGCCTATCGACTATGGACTTTCCAAAAAATCCGTACCTTTACACCCCGTACTCATACTTAAATTATGAAATTATTAGAAGGAAAAACCGCGCTGATCACAGGTGCATCTAAAGGTATAGGCCGTAAAATAGCCGAGAAATTTGCCGAGCACGGCGCTAACGTTGCTTTCACTTACCTCTCTTCGGTAGAAAAAGGGCAGGCCCTGGAAGCTGAATTGCAAAGCTTCGGCACGCAGGTAAAAGGTTACCGCAGCGATGCCTCTAAATTCGACGAAGCAGAAAAATTGATAAACGATATCGTGGCCGATTTTGGCAAATTAGATATTGTAGTGAACAACGCAGGTATCACCAAAGATGGTTTGCTAATGCGCATGACCGAAGAAGCATGGGACGAAGTGCTTAACGTAAACCTGAAATCTATCTTCAACGTAACCAAGGCAGCCTCAAAAATAATGATGAAGGCACGCCAGGGCGTATTCATCAACATGAGCTCGGTAGTGGGCGTACAGGGCAATGCAGGCCAGGCTAACTACGCGGCATCAAAAGCAGGCATCATCGGCTTCTCAAAATCAATAGCAAAAGAATTAGGCTCACGTAATATCCGTACCAACGTGGTAGCACCGGGCTTCATCCGCACCGAAATGACGGAAGTGCTTGACCCTAAAGTGGTAGAAGGTTGGGCAGCAGCTATCCCATTAAAACGTGCCGGCGAAACGGACGACGTGGCCAATGCCTGCGTTTTCCTGGCATCAGATATGGCAGCATACATCACCGGGCAGGTAATCCCTGTTGACGGCGGAATGTTGTAGGCTTTAGCCTCAAGTCAAAAGTTAAAATTAAAAAGTCAAAAGTTGCGGTGAGCGGCTTTTGGCTTTTTTGTTTTATATTGTGAATGATTATTAAGTCTATTTAAAATGCGCCGACTAATTGTTTGTTTGATGTTGCTACTGCCAGGGTTGCTTTTCGCCCAGCATAAAAAACATCCGAAAAAGCCAGCTTATAATGAGGAAGCAGAGATTGCACTTTTAAGAAAGCATTACGACTGCTTTTATACAGGAAAATATTCGGTGGAGCAACGCAATGAATTCTATCCTTTTAATACTGCTGGAAAAATACAATTGCTATCTTTCATGCAGCCTTATGATAGGTTTGGTGATAAGGAGCCAACCGACGGAGGCCCGATGTATGTACAACAGGCAGATAGTAGCTACGCAATTAACGAGAGCAGGGTAGTAATTAGGCTCACATTAGGTAAAACAGATATCGACTCTTTAACGAACATACTGTATAATTATGGCTTTACGCCAATCAGGAAACCGAGGACAAATGTGATTTTAATAAATGAGCCTAACGGGTGTTACGAGCCACGAAGCGCTCTGTTGTTTTTAGATGTTGAGGGTAAAGTGAAAGAGTATATAGAGTATTGTTTTAGTTGCCAGGGAATGAGCAAGAGTTCCCAAAAAATCAGCGGCTATGTGATGTGTAACGGGAAATATGAAATGCTTAGGCAATTCTTTTTCAATAAAGGACTAACATTTGGCATTCGGCTAAGGAATTAAATAATTTTGATAGTAACCAATTCGTGAAAACTTTTAACTATTAAAAATATTATAAATGAATGCCCAACATCCCCAAGCCATCCTCACCAAAGCCACCCAACGCGGCCCCGGTAAAAGCACTTGCCCGTCGGAAATAGCCCGCGAATTGTTCCCTGCCGATTGGCGTAAACATATGCAGGAGATTAGGGATGCTGCTATTGAACTGCATCATGCGGGCAGGTAACTATAACCCAAAAAGGAAGGCCCGTTGATACCGGTAATATCAAGGGGCCTATCCGTATAAAGCTTAACTCGATTACTTAGCGTACGCAGCGGCAAACTCGGCTGCAAAATCTTCCAGTTTAGTTTTGCTAAGTTCTGGCTTGTGTTGCAGGTAATCATCCCAAAGGATGTTCTTCTTTACAGCGGCACCCATTTCGGTGTAGCTGCGGGAGAATTCCTGCGGTAAACCGGCCTGTAGCATCCCTTGTATCGATTGTTCATCGGTAAACTCCACCCATTTCAAATCGGGCTTGCCAGTGGCTTTGCCTAATGCAGATGCTACTTCGTCGAGTGTACGCTCGTCGCTGGCAATATAGCGTATGGTTTTGCCAGTGAAGGGTTGCTGTATTTCGTAGGCTGCCACTTCTGCAATATCACGCGGGTGAACCATCATCAGTGTGTTGTCGCTGGGGTAGTTGGCACCGAGGATACCGGCATGTTTCACCATATCAATACTGTTTAAAAAGTTGGTGTAAAAGAACGACGGGCGCAGGATGCGGATGTCTACACCGTCAAGTTTATTTAAGGCCTGCTCAACATCGTGTATGCCCGAGATAGGGCCGGTGCCGCCATTGATATGCGCTCCAATGCTGCTTAAAAGAACCACTTTTTTAATGCCGCTTGCTTTAATGGCTTCGGCATACTTAATGCCCACGCCGCCAATGTGCGCACGGAAATTGTCGGAACTAAGATCATTCGGTATCATCGCATACAATGCATCGGCACCGGTGAATGTTTTGGTTAAAAAGGCCACATCGCTAACCGAACCGATAGCCGGCACGCCGCCAAGGGCTTCAATTTCGGCGGCTTTATCCGCGCTGCTGCTGATGATGGTTACGTTATGGCCTGCATTAATTAAGTTTATGGCAAGGGGTTTACTGATGTTTCCCAATGAGCCTGTTAAAATGATTTTCATGATAATTATATTTTTTATTTGTCGGGACAAAGTTATATTTGTACTTACTTTTTTACAAGTACTTACCCTTAAGTAAGTAAGCGTCATGACACAGATAAAAGAAAACTCCACCTGGAACTTTAATAAAGAACTGAGCATGCAGGCCTGCCCGGTTAGCTTTGTGATGAATAAAATTGGCGGCCACTGGAAACCCATCATTTTGTACCAGCTGATGAGCGGCGCCAAACGCTACAGTGAACTAAAGCGGGCCATCCCCACCATTACCGAAAAAATGCTGATACAGCACCTGAAACAATTACAAGCCGATGATTTAGTTATCCGCACTGCCGAGCCCGTGGTGCCGCCGCATGTTGTTTACCAGTTGAGTCCGCGTGGCGAAAGCCTAAAACCTGTGCTGAAAGCGATAGCAAGCTGGGGGTACGAGCAATGGAGCAACGATGGTATTTAGCGATGCGCTTCCAATCGTATCATGTACATTACGTATAAAATTAATTAAATCCATTCCACAATAAATTCGCATTTTGCGGGTATGGATTTTATGAGCATTACTCACCACTTACCATTCGCCACTAACTACTAATGTCTATCACCTGGGGATCTGTTTCGGGGTGGTGGGTGCCTGCCTGTTTGTTGCTGGGGCTGTTGTATGCATGGCTGATGTACCGGCAGCCGGTGCAATTGGCTAAAGCGGCACGGTATGGGCTGTTTGCGTTGAGGGCCGTTGTGGTAACGCTGTTAGGTTTGCTGCTGATGTCGCCGCTCATTAAAACGGTAAGTTACCAGCCGCAAAAGCCGGTGATATTGATCGCTCAGGATAATTCGCAATCGATAAAACTGTTTGCCTCACCTAAATCCTCTCCAAAGGAGAGGACTTTTAACTCCCTCTCCTCTGGAGAGGGACGGGGTGAGGCTAACCTTGGAGAGGGTTGGGGTGAGGCCCTCAAAACCCAGCTCGGCGACGGCTATGAAGTTCACGAGTTTAATTTTGATAAGGATCTGCACGATGGTCTTTCCAATACCTATAACGGTAAGCAAACCGATATTTCATCGGCACTGCACCAACTCAACGATCACTTTGTAAACCGCAACATTGGCGCGCTGGTGCTGGCTACCGATGGTCTCTATAACCTCGGCACCGACCCGCAGTACGAGGCACGCGATATTAAAACCAGCATTTATACCATTGCTTTAGGTGATACCACGCCCCGCCGCGACCTGCTTATCGGCAACATCAACTATAATAAAACGGCTTACCTCGGTAACGATTTTGAGGTAGAGATACTGGCCGAAGCCTACCAAAGCAATGGCGAAATCATGCGCCTAACCGTTGCAGAAGATGGCCGGCAGATAAGCAGCCAAAGTATCGCGGTTACTTCAGCCGCGTTTAAAAAAGTATTACCCTTAAAGCTGAATGCCGATAAAAAGGGTGTCCGTAAATTTACGGTTAGCCTGGCCCCCGTTAAGAACGAGCTATCGGTACAAAACAATACCGAAACTTTTTACATAGAGGTGTTGGATGCCCGGCAAAAAATCCTGCTGTTATATGATGGCCCGCATCCCGATATCAGCGTGATCAAACAATCGGTAGAAAGTAACCGCAATTTTGAGATAAAAGCAAATTTAATGGCTGATCTTGCATCGCTTAACATCAACGATTATAGCATGGCCATGCTGTACCAGCTCTCCACTTCCAGTTATGGTAAGGTGCAAAACATCTTAACAGGCAAAATGCCTTTGTGGATCTTTTCTGGCGCACAGGCGGATATGACCGCCTTTAACCACGCGCAAAAAGTGGTGACAGCAAATGCTGGCAGGGATGATACGCAGGAGGTTTTCGCGCAAATGGTGCCGACTTTCACGGGCTTTACCCTGTCAGATTCTACCCAAAACAAAATTGGCAAATTGCCACCCCTGCTTGCAGCTTACGGTACTTACGAGGCACAGCCCAATGCTGCCGTGCTACTGAAACAAAAGATAGGCAGCGTACCCACCACTTACCCTTTACTGGCTTTTACAGACGAAGCCGGCCGCCGCACCGCCGTACTTACCGCCGAGGGGCTGTGGCGCTGGCAACTGGCCGAATACCGCGAATATGGCAACCACCATGCTGTGGAGGAATTGTTTAGCCAGGGTGTGCAATACCTTACCGCCAACGCCAATCGCCAGCGCTTTAGGGTGTATTCATCCAAAAACGTGTTCGATGAAGGCGAGAATGTGCTGCTGAACGCCGAGTTATATAACGACGCGCTGGAGCTGGTGAATACCCCCGATGTACGCATCGCGCTAAAAAGCAATGCCGGTAAAAGTTATAGTTTCCTGTTCACCCGCAGCGGGCAAAGCTACCAGTTAAATGCAGGCACATTGCCTGTTGGCGAGTACAGCTATTCGGCAACCGCCAAAAACGGCAAGCAGCAATATACCGCCAACGGACAGCTTACCGTAAAACAACTCAACCTGGAAACCCGCCAAAGCACCGCCAACCATCGTTTGCTTAAATCCATTGCCGTGCGCTCCGGTGGCCAAATGCTGCTGCCGTCGCAGATCGGTCGGCTGGCCGAACTTATCCGCAAAAACGAGAACATTAAAACGGTTATGGAGGAAGATAAACACTACAGCGATATGATCAGCCTGAAATGGATTTTCGCCCTGCTGGTTGTTTTGCTCAGCACAGAGTGGTTTATGCGGAAGAGAGAAGGGGAAGTTTAGAGGTGAGTTGTGAATAATGAGTTTTATTAAAACTCCTTGCCCCATTCGACCTAACAAAATCTTAACACAATACCCAGGCTGTTAATGCCGATGATTTGTAAATTTGGTGCGCTAACATCACCAATTATGAAGATCAAGATCTTGTTTACCCTGTTGCTGCTCGCGGCAACCGCCACTTTTACCAATGCCCAGCAACTTAATGTGGGCACTTATAACATCCGGTACGATAGTAAGGATGATTCTATCGCCGGCAATGGCTGGCGGGCAAGGTACCCAAACATCGCGCAGATCATCCGATTTAACGAACTGGATATCTTTGGGACACAGGAGGGCCAATACCACCAGTTAACCCAGCTTAACGATAGCCTGCCTGGGTATAAATGGATAGGGGCCGGTCGCGATGATGGCAAGCACGGCGGCGAACATTCGGCTATATTTTACAGGAGCGATAAATTTAAGATTATCAAATCGGGCGACTTTTGGATGTCGACCATTACGGATAAACCCAACAAGGGATGGGACGCCGCCTTGCCACGCATTTGCAGCTGGGCGCAGTTTAAAGAATTGAAAACCGGCCTGGTATTTAATTTCTTCAACCTGCATATGGATCATATCGGCGTAGTGGCTCGTCGCGAAAGCGCGAAACTGGTAATGGCGAAGATCAGGCAGATGGCCGGTAACACACCCACCATTTTAACCGGAGATTTTAATGTAGACCAAACCAATGAGAGTTATACGCTAATCAATACATCAGGGCTGCTGCGCGATGCTTACGAACTGTCGCCTGTTCGCCTGGCAGCAAGTAATACCTTTAACGCCTATGATGTGAACAAAGCTGGCGACAGTCGGATCGACCATATTTTTGTGACCAATAAGTTCAAGGTAACCCGTTATGGCATCCTCACCAATACCTATCATGGCCGCCTGCCATCAGACCATTACCCGGTGGTGGTTACGCTGAAATACAAATAAGTTCATAGGTGATGGTTCATAGCAAAGAGTTCATGGGCGATGGTTCATAGATCATAGCAGCTACATCTTTCTATGAACTATCATCCATTATCCATGAACTTTTTACCATGAACTATGAACCATCATCTATGAACAATTATTATCTTCGCTATCATGTCGCCTAACGAAGCCCAACAACAGATTCAGGACCTTACCGCCGAACTTAAACAGCACACCTACAACTACTATGTGCTGGCTATGCCTACTATTACCGACTACGATTTTGACCAGAAACTGGAGCAGTTGAATAGGCTGGAAAAGGAATTTCCGCAGTTTTTGGATGCAGATTCGCCTACGCAAAAGGTTGGGGGCGATATCACCAAGGAGTTTGTTACGGTAAAGCACCGCTGGCCGATGCTGTCCTTAGGCAACACCTACAACGAGCAGGAACTGGTAGATTTCGACCAGCGTGTACGCAAGGCCATTGGCGATAATTTTGAATACGTCTGCGAATTGAAGTTTGATGGCCTGTCCATGAGCCTCACTTACGAAAATGGCAAGTTGGCCCGCGCTGTTACCCGCGGCGATGGGACACAAGGCGATGAAGTGACCACCAATGTGCGCACCATCCACACCATTCCAAAGAAATTAGATAAAGGCAATTACCCGGAATTGTTTGAGATCCGCGGCGAAGTGTTTATGCACCTCAAGGCTTTCGAACGCTTGAACAAAGAGCGTGTTGATAACGGCGAAGTGCCTTACGCCAACCCGCGCAACTTTGCATCAGGCACCATGAAACTACAGGATTCTGCCGAGGTGGCCCGCCGCCCGCTGGATTGTTTTCTGTACGGCTTATATACCGAGAAAACCCTTTTTAAAACCCATTGGGAAAGCCTTGAAGCCGTAAGGAGCTGGGGTTTTCATATCGATAACCATAGTCGTTTATGCAGCGATATCAACGGCGTGCTTGATTTTATCAGCCATTGGGATTTGGAAAGACATAGCCTGAGTTACGATATAGACGGAATTGTCATCAAGGTAAACAATTACTCGCAGCAGCAGGAGCTGGGCTTTACGGCCAAATCGCCGCGCTGGGCTATCTCTTATAAGTTTAAGGCCGAACGTGTAGAGACCGAACTGCTTGCCGTAACCTACCAGGTTGGGCGCACAGGGGCCGTGGTGCCCGTGGCTAATTTAAAGCCTGTACTGTTAGCCGGTACCACCGTAAAACGCGCCACACTGCACAATGCCGACGAGATAATGCTGCGCCTTCAACTGCACGAACATGATACCGTTTATGTAGAAAAAGGCGGGGAGATTATCCCCAAAATTATCAGCGTGAACCTGGACAAGCGCAAGCCGAATGCCCAACCCATTCAATACATTACCCATTGCCCGGCTTGCGGCACCGAGCTGGCGAGGCAGGAAGGTGAGGCTGCTTTTTATTGCCCTAACGATGAAGGCTGCCCGCCGCAGATAGTAGGTAAAATGCAGCACTACATTGGCCGCAAAGCCATGAATATAGACGGGCTGGGCGACGAGACCATCAACACCCTGTACAATCGTAATTTCATCAGGCATATCAGCGATATTTATGCTCTAAAAGATCATACCGACGAGTTAAAACAAATGGACCGCTTTGGCGAGCAATCCATCAATAACATGCTGGATGGTATTGAAAAATCCAAGCAGCAGCCGTTTGAAAAAGTGCTGTTCGGCCTGGGCATTCGTTATGTGGGCGAAACCGTTGCCAAAAAACTGGTAGCGCATTTTAAAACCATAGATAACCTGATGGCGGCCTCGGTAGAGGAACTAACCGCGGCCGAAGAAATTGGTGGCCGCATAGCGCAAAGCATCACCGAATATTTTGCCGATAAAAGCCACCGCGAAGAAATTGAAAAGCTAAGATCTGCCGGGCTGCAGATTGTGGCCGAAGAGAAAGAAGTAAACCTGGCCAGCGAGAAACTATCCGGCCAAAGCTTTATTATCTCGGGCGTATTCGAAAAATATTCGAGGGACGAATTAAAGGACATTATCGAACAAAACGGTGGCAAAATATTGAGTAGCATATCTGCCAAACTTAACTACCTGGTAGCCGGCGATAATATGGGCCCCGCCAAACTGGAGAAAGCAAACAAACTAAACATCCCCATCATCAGCGATGAAGAATTGCTGGCGATGCTATAGCAAAAAATAATCTGTGGAATCACAAAAAATTAAATGGGGCATTATCGGCTGCGGAGACGTTACCGAGTAAAAAGTGGGCAAGCCTACAACAAAATAGCCGGTAGCAGCCTGGTGGCCGTAATGCGTCGGGATGCCGAAAAAGCAGCCGACTACGCCCGCCGCCATAACGTTGGCAAATGGTACAGCGATGCCGAATTACTGATGGACGACCCCGAAGTTAACGCCGTATCTATCGCTACGCCGCCGTCCTCGCATTTAGATTACGCAAAACGCGCCATTGCAAAAGGCCTGAATGTTTATGTAGAAAAACCGGTAACCCGCACAGCTGCCGAGGCAGAAGCGATGGCCGAAGCCGTAAGGGAAAGCGGGGCTAAACTAACTGTGGCGCATTACCGCCGGGCGCTGCCCATGTTTTTGCATATAAAAGGCTTATTGGAGAACAATATTATCGGCGATGTGCGCACTGTACAGATCCGCATGTGGCAAAACCGCGAACCTAAAGTGCCCACGTATCCCGGCACCAACTGGCGGCTGGATCCTGAAGTATCGGGCGGCGGCTACTTCCACGATCTTGCACCTCACCAACTGGATCTGATGCTTTATTTTTTTGGCGAACCCGAGCATTACAATGGTTATAGCCTCAACCAGGCAAACACCAGCCCGGCAGATGACCATGTGGCCGGCCTCATTGTTTTTAAAAATAAAGTAGTGGTTAACGGCTCCTGGAGCTTTAACGTAGCCGAAAGCGAAACTGCCGACACCTGCGAGATCATCGGTACAAAAGGGAAAATAACCTTCCCATTCTTTGGCGCGTTTGTTACGCAGAAAACTGAAACAGGGGAGGAGACCATCAACTTTACACACCCGATGCATATTCAACAGCCGATGATAGAGAAAATAGTGGCTTTCTTTAAAGATGAGGGCCCAAACCCCTGTACTATAGATGAGGCAGTAGTGCTAATGAAAATAATAGACTCGTTTACAGGAAAATAGCTTACAATTATTACTTTAGTGCCGGAAAATAAAATAATGCAAAAATCCCTGGGTTTAGTTTTAGTGGCATTATTATTTGCCGGCCTCAACGCATCGGCACAAACCTATGATGTGCCCAAAAACTATGTGCTTAAAACTAAGGCCGATTACGCCAGGTACGAACCCGATGTAATAAAAACAGCCGACTGGCTACAGCAAACCCCTTGGAAAGCACAATCGCAAAAAGCCGAGGAGGCTACACAATTTTTCCTGAAATGGGCCAAAGGCACACCTGCCGTTACAATTAAACTGGTAGAGGCGGTGATGAACCTGTCTGACCGTAACCCGCAGCTTGGTTTTGTATATATGGCTGTTTTCTCTAAATACGTTTTGCAGCATAAGAGCGGGTTCGACCCGAATAACGCTAACATTGTGGCCGTTCGCGCCGTAGTTGATAAATACCGCGCGGAGCCTGCCCACAAACCCGATGAGGATATTGAACACCTGATAGAGCTTGATGGTAAAGGAGAACTGAACGACTGGGTGATCTCTACCTTTTTTATGGCAGACAATTAGAAGGCCTGTTATTAGTCTTTTTTCTTTGGCACTTTTGCTCCCTCTTTACGGGCTTCCGACAGGCCAATAGCTATAGCTTGTTTCTTGCTGGTCACTTTTTTACCACTGCCGCTTTTTAGCTTGCCCTCTTTCGTTTCGTGCATGGATTCCTCAACCTTTTCGCTCGCTTTTTCAGAATATTTTGCCATGATATTATGTTTTTGTTCACCTGAAACAAAGCAAATCATTTGCCAAAGTAACCGGCGGCATTTTCGAGCGCGTCAATATCTGCTGAATTAATAAGCAGCAAGTTTTCAGTGACCTTTTCGGCGCTCCAGTTCCACCAGGCTATTTCTTGCAGGCGGGCAGCAGCTTCATCATCAAAACGCTTACGGATGAGTTTTGCCGGGTTGCCACCTACAATGGTATAAGGCGGTACATCTTTAGTTACCACCGCTTTTGACGCGATCACCGCGCCATCGCCAATTTTTACGCCGGGTAATATGGTGGCATCAAATCCTATCCAAACATCGTTACCAACAACGGTATCGCCTTTGTAGGGGAATTTGCCCGTAGGGTGTGTACTGTCGTTTATTTTTTCCCAGCCGTTACGGAAGATGGCGAATGGGAACGTAGAGATAGGGGTGCTCTCGTGGTTGGCACCGTTCATGATGAATTTTACGCCCGATGCTATAGCGCAGAATTTTCCAATGACCAGTTTATCGCCAATAAAATCGAAATGGTACAACACATTTCTTTCGAAGTTGCCCGGGTCTTTAAAATCGTCGTAATAAGTATAATCGCCTACTTCAATGTTGGGGCGGGTGATCATATTTTTTAAAAACACGAGGTTTTGGTACGGCTCCATTGGGTAGCGCATACCGGGATCTGGTCCGTTAAGCATTGGCGAGAAATTTCAGTGAATTTAGGCAATTGGATGACAATGCGCAAAACAGCGCTGGCATATAAAGGTAAATATCTGCAACCTATTTGCGGTTTTTGAGTTAATTGAATTGTATTGCAAAAAATTGCGCATTTATAAGTATGTTCATCATGGAAAAAACGTTACCACTGTTATATGTCCGCTAAAAAATTAATTGCCCCCTTTTACGAACGCTTTGCCTTGGTGCTCATAGGTTTCTGCATATTGGGATACCTTGTTATTGTAGCTAAAGAAATACTCGATCCGCTCTTGTTTGGTTTTTTGTTTGCGGTGCTGTTATTACCCCTGGCAAACCTTTTAGAAAGGAAATTGCGCTTGCCCCGCAGTGCATCTTCATTTATTTCTATTTTGCTGATGATAGGTTTTGTAGGGGGCATCTTGTACTTGGTTGGCGCGCAGATCTCAAACCTGACCAGCGATTGGCCGATGCTTAAAAAACAAGTTTACCAATCTATAGGCGGTTTACAGGAATGGGTGGAACATGCTTTCCAGATAGATGCCACTAAACAAATGACCTATGTAGACAATACCGCGCGCAAAATAATGGCATCGGGCGGTGCGGTGCTCGAAACTACCTTCGGTGCAATCTCCTCGTTGATGCTATTTTATGTTTTTATCCTGATATTTACATTCTTCATCCTGTTTTACAGACGCTTGCTATTCCGTTTTGTAATCTCTGTTTTCCAGGATGATCATTCATATATAGTGGTTGATATTGCCGAAAATGTACAGAAAATACTGCGGCAATACATTTTCGGCCTGTTGTTGGAGATGGTAATCGTATCTGCCGTTGCCATGACCGCTTTCTGGATCATCGGCATCAAATACGCGGCACTGCTCGGGCTTATTGTGGGGCTGTTTAACATCATTCCTTATCTCGGCATTTTTACAGCGCTGTTTTTAAGTGTACTCATCACCTTCGCGACCGGTACAATCAGCGAAACGGTAACCGTGGGGGCAAGCGTAATTGGTATTCACTTGCTTGATGCCAACGTACTGTTACCCGCCGTAGTAGGTTCTAAGGTGAGGCTTAACGCGCTCATTACTTTCATGGGAATTATACTGGGCGAGATGCTTTGGGGGCTTTCGGGCATGTTCCTGTCTATCCCTATTATCGCGATTTTCAAAATTATTTTCGACCGGGTTGAAAGCCTTAAGCCATGGGGTTACCTTTTGGGCGGCGATTACGAGTATAAAGAATCGGCACAAAAGAAAATGAAGACGGAATAACCCAAGGTTATTGCTTTTAAAGTTTAAACTTATTTTGGCTAAAGTCTCGTACTTGTATAATGCCATCCGCCCCCTAAAGGGGACGGAAAAAATTTAGAAATTGTATTTTTTTACATTTATTGCCGTTCGGCTTTAGCCAACGGTTAACTTAAATCCCACAAACTGGCTTTAGCCGAAACCGCCACCCTTTAAATTTTAAAAGCAATTTCTTTGCTTAGTAGCCTTGCTATTTTATCAGCTTATAGATGCTGATGTACAGCGTGGCGGCATAAGCTATCAATACCACGGTATTTACCACTAATAGCCAGTTCATATCGGGCTTGCTGTATTTTTTAATGGAGCAAAGCACCAGCAAAGTAATAAACCCCAGTATGAGCAGGATGGGGAACGCCAGCATATAGGCGTGCTTTGGCGTAAGGTAAAGGTGCTGCAGTTTGATGCCGTCGCCCAGCAAAAAGGGTACGAGGGCTATCAGCAGTAAAATAAAAAATACCCGCACTGCTGCTTTCGCCGCTATCTGACTAACTTTCATACCCTGCAAAGTAAAAGTTTTTGCGGCAAACGGCGTTTATAAATAATTCCTTTCTATTTAAAAGGGATGATTATTTTTGAGCAAACCCAAATCTCCGATTATGCAGCTACACCGTAAACTCTTGCTAATAACCTGCTTATTCTCTTTACCAATACTTGCCTTTGCTCAAGGCAAAACTGCGCCTTCCTTCAGGATAGTGCCCCTGGGTGTTTTGGGCGGGATAGATGAAAGCAATCTTTCGGCCTATATGGTGGCGCCGGTTGGCTCCGATAATTATGCCTGCCTGGATGCCGGGACGCTGCATGCCGGGATAGAAAAAGCCATCGAAAATAAGGCGTTTTCGGTGCGTGGCGATAAGGTTTTGAGGCAATATATTAAAGGTTATTTTATTTCACACGCGCACCTCGATCATGTCTCCGGGCTCATCATCAATTCGCCGGAAGACAGTGCCAAAAACATCTACGGACTGAGCAGTACCCTCGAAACTATAAAAACGCATTATTTGACCTGGGAAAGCTGGGCCAACTTTGCCGATGATGGCGCTACCCCTCAATTAAAAAAATACCATTACAGCGTACTGCAACCCGGCACCGAAACCCCGATAGATAATACCGACATGCAGGTGCAGGCATTCCCGCTTAGCCACTCTAATTTAACAAGCACTGCTTTTTTAGTTCGAAGCAAGGGCAGTTACATGCTTTATTTGGGCGATACAGGTGCCGATGAGATAGAAAAAAGCCAGAACCTGCACAAGCTATGGGAGGCTGTTGCACCGCTGGTTGCAGCCGGTAAATTAAAAGCGCTGATGATAGAAGTAAGCTTTCCTAATGAACAGCCGGATAAAACCCTTTTTGGCCACCTTACGCCGCGTTTACTGATGAACGAACTGGATGTGCTGGCGCAGCTTTCGGGCACAACTTTAAAGGGCTTAAATGTAGTTGTCACCCATCTTAAGCCACCCTACAGAAGCATCTCCAAAATAAAAACGCAGCTAAATTACGCCAATAAACGGCAAATGAATTTGGTGTACCCGCGCCAGGGCAAGCCGCTGGAGTTTTAATTATTTATCGTCCAGCAGGTCTATACAGGTTTTGGAAAGCGTGGCAAGCTTTGTTTTTAAGTTGGCCAAACCGGCGGTATCCTTTGTGTTTTTAAGCAATATAGTAATCCGGGTAAGCGTATCATCGTCCGGGTCGCAGGCTTGTGCTTTTTCCAGGTAGGGGATGGCTTTTTTTGCGGCGGCAGTGTAAAGCGCCATTACCTTTTTGTTTTCGGTAATGTTTGATGCCGTCGCGTTCAGTTTGTCAGCATAGCTTTCTGCCTGCTTGGCAAAAATATAACCTAAGGCCCGCTGTACTACGTAATAATCGGGCACCGCAGCGGCAACGCGCTCGTAATATTGCTGCGCCTTTATAGATTGTGCATCATCCTCGTATGCTTTGCCAATGGAGTAATAGAA
This sequence comes from Mucilaginibacter sp., assembly GCF_039925265.1. Lineage (GTDB taxonomy): Bacteria > Bacteroidota > Bacteroidia > Sphingobacteriales > Sphingobacteriaceae > Mucilaginibacter. The sequence continues at coordinate 76,365 of NZ_JBDSZG010000032.1, read as the reverse complement.
GCTTATTCTTTGCTTCGGTGTGAGTTTGGCGGTATCTGGCAGCAAAGCTTCGCCTGCTTCAAGTGTTTTGCTTGCCGGCCCTTCCAGTCGCGTAAGGTTAAAATCCAGGTAGCGGTTATAAACCTCCTCAACGGTTTGCGCTTTGGCGGTAAATAGCGAGAAAACGGCGAATAACACGAGTGAAGCCTTCTTAAACATCGGATAGCAGTTTGGTGCAAATATAATCAGCTAACGCAGAAATAGCAGGGGGATTATGATGCATCATGAAAAATTACGCCAAGGGTATGCCTTTCGCCGCTGCTTAGTTCGCTTACGCCGTGGCGCATGTTCACGCGGTGGTAGCTCTTGCTTCCCTTCGCCGGCCTGAAGTTAGTGGTGAAGATGAGCATATCTCCCTTGCCGGGATTTAACACTATTGCCTTGGATTGCATCCTTGGACGCTGCTCTACCAGCACAAACTCGCCGCCTTCAAAGTCATGGCCCGGCTGATTCAAGCAAACCACCAACTGCATAGGGAAGAAGATCTCGCCGTACAGGTCCTGGTGCATGGCGTTATAACCGCCTTTGCCATATTTTAGTATCAATGGAGTAGGGCGGTTCTGAGCATGCTGGTGGCACAGTTCCGTTAACTCGTTTAAGGTGCCCGGGAATGTTTTCTCTATACCCAAAGCCTGCATCCAGCTGTTGGCAACGGGCGCAATATTTGGGTAAACCAGTTGGCGCAATTGCTGCACTATGCCGGGCAGCGGGTAGTTGTAATATTTATATTGGCCCATGCCATAGCCGTGGTTTTCCATCACTATGGTTTTGCGGTAGAGGGTATCGTCGCCGTATTGGCTTATCAATGCCTCACATTCATCTGCCGATAATATTTGGGGGACGGTAGCATAGCCTTTATTGTTTAAGCTTTCGGCTATTTCCGCCCAATCTGTTTGTTCAATTCTTTGCAGCAGATCCATATTTATACGATGCTTAAATGGTTAACTTTTGCGGCCTCCCAGCCAATAATGGCCGATTTGCGATTCGCACCCCAATGGTATTGCCCAAACTCGCCGGTAGATTTGATCACCCTGTGGCAAGGTATTAAAAAAGCTACAGGGTTTGCACCTATGGCGCTCCCAACGGCACGGCTGGCGGTGGGCAATTCCACCGTTTTGGCTACCGTGGCGTAAGTGTTTAAGCCTCCCATGGGTATCTTTAGCAAGGCTTCCCAAACCTTTAACTGGAAGCTGGTACCCTTTAAATGCAGTTTTATGGATGATAATTGCGACCAGTCCCGCGTAAAAATGTAAAGCGCGTTCTGCTGCGCCAGATCTACCACCTGGTAATAACTGGCATTGGGGAACTGGGCGTAAAGCTGGTTGAAGGCCTCATCCTTATCATCTGCAAAAGCGATGTAGCAGATGCCTTTTGGAGTTGATGCTACAATAATATGGCCGAACGGTGTTTCGGCGTAGCTGAAATTGATGGAGAGCGCTTTGCCACCGTTTTTGTATTCGGCAGGTGTCATGCCTTCTATGTTGATGAACAGATCGTGCAGGCGGCCGGTGCCGGAGAGGCCGGTCTCGAAAGCGGCATCGAATAGGGTAGCCTGTTGTTCTTTCAGGATGCCTTTGGCGTAATCCAGGCTGAGGTATTGCAGGAATTTTTTAGGACTGATACCCGCCCAATCGGTAAACATCCGCTGGAAATGGAAGGGACTAAGGTTCACCTTTTCGGCCACCTCATCCAGGCTGGGCTGGGCTTTAAAATTGAGCTTGATGTAGTTTATCGCCTCGGCAATACGATCAAAGTTGATGTTGTTTTGTGTTTCCATGATATGAATATTATAACACGAATGTACCCTGGTGATGAGGGCTAAAGAACCCGATACTTGCTATATCATAAGTTGGCTGCCGCTGATCTTTCGGGTGGGCGTTTTCTGTTTTTGCCTATCAAATACCCAATAATACCTATAAAAATAGTGAAAAGAAGCTCGATGCCGAATAGTACTGTTTTTATTGTTGAGGTTCCGCTACTGATATAGCCATCTCCTCCATAAAACAAGCCGGTAACGGGTGCATCCTTTTGCGCGTTTGATTGTTGCAATAACGCAATTTGTTCGAGCAGTTGAAGCCTGCTGTATTCCAGCGCCAATTGTTCGCTGTACTTTAACGTGATTATTATGACGAAGCAACTTATTGCCAGCACGTATAACAAATACGAATTTTTGAATCGGTTTATTACCGCACGGATTAGAAAGGCAATGAAGAATAACGCCGGCAAAAGCAAATAAATGTCCCCTGCACCGGCAAAGGCATCGTACCTTATAACCCTGGTATGCCAACCCGGCTCAATACTGGCCGGCGCTAAAAAAACAACGTAAACAAATTTACACAGCAAGGCGAGCGATACCAACGATATCACCCAAATGGTTTCTTTTATGATGTGTTTTTTCATTTAAATCATTGAAAGGTATCAAAAATAATATTAAAGATATATTCCTTAACCGTGTATAAAACAATGATAAAAATGCCTGCAATAATGTACGATTTAGCCTTGGAAAAATTGGCGTTTTTTACGTGGAAATAGCTAAATATTACGGCTGCGATAATCCCCGCTATCAAAGCTAAATATTTAATAAAAAATGTGTTGAGAGGGCTGCTGGTGATGCCATCTTCTACAGATCCTTCGCCAACAATGGCCCAATAGGTTAATGGCACAAGAAAAATAAAGCTAGCCCCACAAAAAAATTCGGTTCCCCCTTCAGGGGGTTAGGGGGCTTCGCCTTTACTTCATCTCACTCAGCACCCTAAACATCTTCTCGCGTATCCCACTGCCGGGGCCGTTGTAGTTGTTCACCATAATGGAGAAACAAAGTTCGCGGCCATTGTTGGTTTGGAAACCGGCATAGGCTTGCACGCCGCTGATGCTGCCGCTTTTCATTTTCATATCGTTATAAACGGGCAGGCTCTCATAAAAATCGCCGAACCATTTTTCCTGGTGGGCGGCCTGCAAAATGTGCGCGATGGTAGAGGAAGTGATCCTGTCCTCCGGAGAAAGCCCGCTGCCGTCGTAGATGTTCATAGATCGGTGGTCGATTCCTTTTGCTTCCCAAAAATCTTTTATGGCGTCTACGCCGTCACTGGTTACAGCGCCTTTTCCCAACTTGGCAGATATGGTGGCCAGCAATTGCTCGGCATAGAGATTCACACTTTTTTGGTTGAGCCAGTAAACGATCTTGCTCAGCTCGGGCGATTTAATAACAGTTAAGCTGCCGGTCGCCGCCGGCACAACCAGCGATTTTTCCTTTAAGGACAAAGAGGAAGCGGGTTCGCCGCTTACCGCGACCCCCATTTTTTTGAGGGTGTCGCTTAAACGTAAAGCCGCGTCATAGGCTGGGTCGGGGATAGCGGCGGAGATCGTTTTTTTTGTTTGATCGATAGCGTAAGTACCGCGCAGGTACATGGTTTTGCTATTAAAGCCGGGCAGGTAGGGGTAAGCCTGGTCGCCTGTATGGGCGGCGCCTGTACTGAGTTCGCTTTTGTATTGCAGGTAATAGGTATTGGGCACGGTGCCGGCCACGGTAATAGCCTCGCCAACGCTGCCGGTGTTTAGTTTGATGTCGAACTGGTTTTCGCGCCAGCAAAGCCCGGCAATGCCCGCGCCGTAATAAGTACCCAAATCCTGCCAGATCCAGCCATCGGGGATGCTTTGGTGATTGAACTGTCCGTCATCCCCAATAATTTTACCATTTATCTTTTTAATTCCGGCCTTTTTAATGGCCGTTACCATGGTGTTTAAAATATAACCTTCTTTGGTGGCGGCGTATCGCCAGCTGCCCAGGGTAGGGTCGCCGCTACCTTTGATGATGATATCGCCGCTAAGGGTTCCTTTACTATCGATTGTGCCGGTGTAACCCACCTGCGTTTCGAACTGAAAATCTTTTCCCAGTACAAAAAACGAGGTGATGCTGGTTACCGTTTTTAAGGTAGAACCGGGTGCAAGGCCCATATCCGGGTTAGCGGCAAAAACCTGTTCACCGGTTTTGGAATCCAATACGGTTAAGGATAGGGTGGCGTATTTGCACTGGCTATCCTGTTGCAGCCTGTTGAAGGCGGTTTGCAGTTTTTGCTGCAGGGTTTGCGCCTGTAGTTGGCCGCCAATGGTTAGCAGCCCTAATAATGCTATCGATGTTACTTTATTAATAGTATTCAATACTTTTTAAATTTAGAAAGGGCAAGCACACCGTGCCTGCCCAATACGTTAATAATGTCGGTCTGAGCCTTTCTAAGACTTAAACTACCGCATCGCGCTCTGGTTTAACGTTGGCTTGCGATATATAATAAATAGGGATCCCTATTAACACAATAATCAAGCCCGGCCAGGTAAACTCCGGTTTGTAGATGATCAGCAGCGTGCAAAATGCGAGACCCATTAAAATATAAATTATTGGCAACACGGGGTAGCCAAATGCTTTGTACGGACGTTCTGCGTTTGGCATTTTGCGCCTTAAAATGAAGATACCAATGATGGTAAGCACGTAAAATAGCACCACCACGAAGGAAATCATATCCAGCAGGTCGCCGTAACGGCCACTTAAACAGAGGATAGATGCTACAACTGCCTGTATCCACAACCCAAATTCCGGCACACCACTTTTGTTTAGTTCGCCTGTCTTTTTAAAGAACAAACCATCTTTAGCCATTGAATAATATACGCGCGAACCGGCCAATATCAACCCATTATTACAGCCAAAGGTGGAGATCATGATCATGATAGCGATAATTTTTGTACCGATATCGCCAAATATCACATGCGAAGCCGCAACAGCTACACGGTCTTTTTCGGCAGTAGCAATATCATGCAACGAAAGCACGCCGGTATAAACAACGTTAGCGGCCACATATATAAAGGTCACGATAAGTGTACCAAAGAATAAGCTTAATGCAACATCGCGTTTGGGGTTTTTCATTTCGCCGGCGATGAAAGTAACGTTGTTCCAGGCATCACTGCTGAAAATGGAACCAACCATGGCGATGGCTATGGCACCCAGAGCCGCGTTGATGGCGTAAGTGCTGTAATCGCCGGGAGTGCCGGCGATTGTCCCTATATCTAATTTGTGCATATCCCATGCATTGGTCCAGTTAGCGGTCCATATATCGCTTTTAAACGCCAGGAAGCCAAAGATAATAAGCCCGAAAAGACTTAGAAGTTTGGTCATGGTAAAAGTGGTTTGGATGATTTTGCCGCCCTTAACGCCTTTGGTATTGATAAAAGTTAGGAGGAATATCAATACGATGGAAACCAGTTGCGCGGCGCTTAAACTAAACGTGGGCTTTACCTCGCCCGGCTGTAAATAATGATTGTATGGAAATAACAGATGGTCTTCGCTGATGGGTTTATACAAATACGCCGCAAATTTGGAGAAGGCCACACCTACCGCTGCAATGGTGCCGGTTTGTATCACCGCGAAAAAACTCCAGCCGTATAAGAAAGCGATGAGTTTATTGTATGATTCTTTTAAGTAGATGTATTGCCCGCCTGCTTTTGGGAACATACCGCTTAGTTCGCCATAACTGAGGGCTGCGGTAAGGGTCATGAAACCGGTGATAAGCCAAACGGCTATGAGCCAGCCGGCCGAGCCTACGTTGCGGGTGATATCCGCGCTTACAATAAATATCCCCGAACCGATCATAGAGCCCGCTACCAGCATGGTGCCGTCAAGCAGGCTCAGTTCGTGCTTCATTTTAGGTTGTGAAGTGTCTGATGCCATTAATAGTTTAGTTTTAGTTCTCTAATCTATTCAAAAACTTTAAATTTTGACATTCTATTGTAAAGAAATTAATTTTACTATTTTGCACCAACCAATTATTTATGCGCCCTGCGCATTGTTTTAACCAGCACACTTATAAACTAAAATCGTATATGGATCTGAACAGTTACTTAATTTACTTAATTCCGGTATTTGGGCTCATCGGCATACTCGTTATGGCGATTAAATCGGCCTGGGTTACCAAACAGGAAACCGGCGATGCCTCAATGAACGAACTTGCCGGCTACATTGCCGATGGCGCAATGGCGTTTTTGCGTGCCGAGTGGAAAGTTTTGAGCTACTTTGTTGTAGTTGCAGGCTTATTATTGGCCTGGAGCGGCACTACCGTTGCTACTTCCAGCCCTGTTATCGCTATATCATTTTTGATAGGCGCTTTCTTATCTGCTTTTGCAGGCTATTTGGGTATGCGCATAGCTACCAAATCAAACGTACGTACTACACAAGCTGCTAAAACCAGTTTAGCGCAGGCACTGAAAGTGTCGTTTACAGGCGGTACGGTTATGGGCCTTGGCGTTGCAGGCCTCGCTATTATTGGCTTAGGGTCGTTATTTATTGTTTTTTATACTATGTACGTAACCAGCGTACCTGGCGCGACCGTCAACGGCGAACACATGGCGAAAGCCCTCGACGTTTTGGCGGGTTTCTCTTTAGGTGCCGAATCTATCGCCCTGTTTGCTCGTGTAGGGGGCGGTATTTACACCAAAGCAGCCGACGTAGGTGCCGATTTGGTGGGTAAGGTTGAAGCTGGTATTCCCGAGGATGATGTGCGTAACCCTGCTACCATTGCCGATAACGTAGGTGATAATGTGGGTGATGTTGCAGGTATGGGTGCCGATCTTTTTGGCTCGTATGTAGCCACCATGCTGGCTACCATGGTTTTGGGCCGCGAAATTGTATCGAACGATGCTTTTGGTGGTATCGCGCCGGTTTTGTTGCCAATGGTGATTGCAGGCTTAGGCCTGATATTCTCTATCGTAGGCGCATCGCTGGTAAAAATTAAAAACGAAACAGACAGCGTACAAAAAGCGCTGAATATTGGGAACTGGTCGTCTATTGTGCTAACAGCTATTGCTACTTATTTTTTGGTACAGTGGATGTTGCCTAACGACAGTTTTTTTATGATACGTGATGAAATCAATCATACTACGCATGAGTTAAAGCCGGGCAGCCTTGTGTTCACCAAAAATGGTGTTTTTGGTTCCATTATGGTGGGCTTGGTTGTAGGTACGCTGATGTCGATCATTACCGAATACTACACCGCTATGGGCAAACGCCCCGTGATGAGCATCATCAGGCAATCGGCAACGGGGCATGCTACCAACATCATCGGCGGTTTGGCTGTGGGGATGGAATCAACCGTGTTGCCAATTTTGGTATTGGCTGCCGGTATTTACGGTTCTTACTTTTTTGCAGGCCTGTATGGTGTGGCTATCGCCGCAGCCGGTATGATGGCCACTACAGCTATGCAATTGGCTATAGACGCATTTGGACCTATAGCGGATAATGCTGGTGGTATTGCCGAGATGAGCCGCTTACCCGAAGAAGTTCGTGGCCGTACCGATAACCTGGATGCTGTAGGTAACACTACTGCTGCTACGGGTAAGGGTTTCGCTATTGCTTCTGCAGCATTAACATCACTGGCTTTATTTGCCGCCTTTGTGGGTGTTGCGGGCATCGAGCATATTGATATTTACAAAGCCAATGTTTTGGCAGGCTTATTTGTGGGTGGGATGATCCCGTTCATATTCTCGGCATTGTGTATTTCGGCAGTGGGCCGCGCGGCAATGGCCATGGTAGAAGAGGTAAGGCGCCAGTTCCGCGAGATACCGGGTATTATGGAGTACAAGGCACGCCCCGAGTACGAAAAATGCGTGGAGATCTCCACCAAGGCATCTATCCGCGAGATGGTTGCACCTGGACTTATCGCTTTAATTACGCCAATTGTTATCGGCTTCATCTTCGGTCCTGAGGTATTGGGCGGCTTATTGGCCGGTGTTACCGTAAGTGGCGTGTTAATGGGGATCTTCCAGAGCAATGCCGGTGGCGCATGGGATAACGCTAAAAAGTCTTTCGAGAAAGGTGTAGAGATAAACGGCGAGATCTATTACAAAAAATCAGAACCGCATAAGGCATCTGTAACCGGCGATACCGTAGGCGATCCGTTTAAAGATACTTCGGGCCCATCCATGAACATCCTGATCAAACTGATGTCTATCGTTTCCCTGGTTATCGCACCGCATTTAAACAGCGCCGATAACACCAGCAAAATGATGCAGAAACAAGAGAAAGTACAATCGATGAATGTGCATGTAGTGCATGTGGATAAGAAGTTGTAATTGAAATTTAGAATATTGGAGAGCCCCGACGAAAGTTGGGGCTTTTTTTTATGGGGACAGGGGATGCTTGCGGTAGCCAAAGCATGACGTGTGACTTGCTTAATTAAAACACAATTTTCGATTTTTAACTACGTATATTGGGAAATTTGCGAGTTTAGCTGCACCTTAAAATCTTAATGAACGTAGCAGATGCGAAAGACATTTACCCTAACTTTTATCGTACTCATCACTATCGCCTTAACTTATGCTTTAGCCCATTATATGAAGATGGACAGCTTTGCATTTGCCTGGGCTCTTAATTTCCTGTTGATGGCATGCGTGCTCAACTTTACCGAGGCATTAAAAGAGCAACTCGTTTCCCGTTATTACGACGAACAGACATGGGAACGGGGAGGGAAAATATATCAGTCGCTCGGAGTAAACTTTTACAGAAAATTATTGGTTTGGATAGGCTGGGAAAAACTAAACAAAAAATCGAACCCGGTAGAAAAAAATACCGAAGCTTTAATACACCTGCATAACCGGACAAAAAAATCTGAATTGGGGCATCTTCTCATTTTGATCATTGTGTTAGGGTTTAATATTTTCGTGGCTTTTAAATTTGGGATACTCCAATCGCTGTGGTTGTTGGGGTTGAATATATTATTCAATCTTTATCCCATTTTACTGCAACGGTACAACCGCCCACGGATTGTAAGAGCCGTAAAGATTAGTGAACGAAGGTGAAATTTAAGAACAACGAAGGTTACCGAAGATGATTATCAGCATTTGCGCAGCCTTAAACATGTTTTGTTTTTTGAGCGATATCGGTAAATTTATATACTATGCAAAGGAGAACTACTTTAGCTGTACTCTACATTCTGTCACTCTACGATATTTACCTCTACTTACCGGATACCCTCGGGCTGTTGAACATTGACTTTTACCCGCCCGACCCGGATATACTCACTTACATTGATGCCGCTATGATGTTGATAGGAGGGGTTGTATTGGGAATAATTCTGTTGAGGATGGGCGGAAAGTTTAACGGATTTTTGGGCGTGTTGATGATACTGATGAACGTGGTGCTAACGCCATGGTTTTTGTTTAAAGCATTGCCATGAAATTGGGGCTTTGCGGTGAGGAACCGCAAAAGGGGGAGAGTAAATTCTTTTCCGCCCACCCCGATTGCGGTGTCCTCACCGCAACATGCTCGCCGCCATACAAGCGATAGGGATTGAAGTGGAAACCCCGGAATGGAGCGCAGCTTCTATCAGCGGCGCGGAATGAGGAGTTGCAACGTAAAGCCCGGGCCGCAGGCATCGCACTTGTTGAATAAAAGACAGAGAGAGGAAAGATAAATGACAGGAAGAAAGTTGCACCAAGTTTCCTGATTACCAAGTTTTTCAAACTTTATCTTTCATCTCAAAATTCTTCGTCTTTTCCTCCCCTCAAATGCATTTCCTTCAACTTTTAATTCTGTTTACACCAAGCATACTGTTGTTACATTCTGCTCTTTATCTTTTCAATAAATTTAAGTACGTTTGGGCTACACGATTTTAACTATTACTGATCTTACTAAAAAATTAAAATGAAGTTATTTATCAAGAAACCGATAGCGCAGTTAATGGCGGCATCGGCGGAGTCGGAGAAAACATTAAAACGAACGTTAGGTGTTGGTTCGCTTATTGCGCTGGGTATTGGCGCTATTATAGGCGCGGGTATATTTGTGCGTACAGCTGCCGCAGCAGGTGAACACGCTGGCCCTGCAGTAACCATATCCTTTTTAATTGCAGCCGCGGGTTGCGCGCTGGCAGGCTTATGCTACGCGGAATTTGCCAGTATGATACCTATCGCAGGTTCGGCCTATACCTATTCCTATGCCACCATGGGCGAGTTCATCGCCTGGATCATCGGCTGGGATCTGGTGCTGGAGTACGCTTTGGGTGCTGCAACAGTATCTATAGGCTGGTCGCAGTACTTTAACGAGTTTTTGCACACATTCTTTAATGTGCATATACCGTTCATATGGTCGCACTCACCACTCGAAATTTCTAATACAACTACCGGTATGTATGCTGCCGAATTAGGCCAGCATGGGTATGTTAACCTGCCTGCTATCTTTATTTTACTGATGCTTACCCTGTTGCTTATCCGTGGTACTGCGGAATCTGCTGTGGTAAATAACGTTATCGTGGTAATAAAAGTAGCCATCGTATTAATGATCATTGGTTTTGGCTGGCACTTCATTAACCCTGCATTACACACCCCTTACATGATCCCTGCTGATGCGGGTACTATTAAAGTAAGCGCTGGTACGGTTAACTATGCAGACACCTTTAACCATGGCTGGCTGGGCGTACTACGTGGTGCAAGCGTGGTATTCTTCGCGTTCATCGGCTTTGATGCGGTATCTACCGCTGCACAGGAAGCTAAAAATCCGCAGCGCGATATGCCAAAAGGTATTTTGATCTCCCTGGCTATCTGTACCGGTTTATACATCTTATTCTCTCACGTACTTACCGGTTTGGTATCGTACAAAGAGTTCCTTATCCAGGGTAAAGAAGCTTCTGTTAGTTATGCTATTAAAGCGGCAATGCCTGGTTATGGCTGGTTGGCATCGTTTGTAACAGTATCTATCCTGGCTGGTTTCTCTTCGGTTATCCTGGTGATGCTGATGGGCCAAACCCGTGTGTTCTACACCATGAGCGTTGATGGCCTGATCCCTAAAGTATTTTCTAAATTACACCCTAAACACCGCACACCATACAAATCTCAATGGTTGTTCTTCGTGTTCGTATCGCTATTTGCAGGTTTCATTCCTGATAAGTATGTAGGCGACATGGTAAGTATCGGTACTTTATTCGCATTCGTGCTGGTATGTTTGGGTATCTTCATCCTGCGCCGTACCGATCCTGATTTGGTTCGTCCGTTTAAAACACCATGGTATATGGTAGTTTGCCCGCTGGGTGCCGCTATCTGCTTGTGTATGATAGCAAGCGAAGGCTGGGAAAACTGGGCGCGTTTAATTGTTTGGTTACTGATAGGTTTCATAATCTACTTTACCTACAGCATCAAACGCTCTCACGTTCGTAAAGGTGTTGTAGAGCCGGCTAACGACCCTATCAACCCAAAATATGTTGAATAATTAAGCATAAAACTTATAAAACAAAAAAGGTTCTGTTAACGCAGAACCTTTTTTGTTTTCAACCCTTTTGTAGCAGATGAAGGCCAATAAAACCCTTTGGGTGCTTGTTTTTATTTCGGTGATCAATTCCATGGGCTTTGGCATTATTGTGCCGCTGCTGTATTCCTATGGGAAAAAATTCGGGGTTACCGAGCAAACTATTGGCTTGCTTACAGCGGCGTTTTCCATCGCCCAGTTTTTTGCTACGCCGGTGCTGGGTTCGCTGTCTGATCGGTTTGGGCGAAAGCCCTTGTTAGCCATTAGCCTGGTAGGCACGTGCGCGTCGTTCATCATGTTTGGCTTTGCAAATAGTATTGTAATGCTCTTTGCAGCGCGGGTGTTGGATGGCATCACGGGTGGCAATATCTCTGTGGCGCAGGCTATGGTAACTGATATTTCTTCGCCAAAAGAGCGCGCCAAAAACTTTGGGATACTGGGTTCGGCATTTGGGTTTGGTTTTGTGATAGGGCCGGCTGTTGGTGGCCTGCTCAGTAATTTTGGTGAGAAGGTGCCTTTCTTCTTCGCAGCGGGGATAGCTATGGTAGGTGTGTTGCTCACCGTTTTTCTTTTAGAAGAAACCAATAAGAAGACGAAAGATGGGAAGAGTAAGGATAAAGGAGATAACTTCAACTTTATCTCTTTAATAACCGTAATGAAGAAGCCGGTAATTGGCACCGCGGTATTCGTTGGCTTTTTGCTGACGATGGCGCAGTTCACCATGATCATCGGTTTTCAAACTTTTACGGTAGATGTTTTGAAGATTAACCCCACCAAGATCGGGTTGATGTACGCTGGTTTCGGTGTAACCGGGATCCTGATGCAACTTGCCGTGCCGCTCATCAAAAAACTCATCACATCTCAGGCTTTGATCCTGATGCTCTCTACCCTCGTATGCCTGGGTATGATGATCCTAACCGGCTTCGCTACGGGTATAGTTCTGTTTGCCATTGGCATGGGCTTATACGGTTTGTTTAACGGCTTGCGCAACCCCATGCTCAACGCCATCATTGCCGACCATAATAACGACTCCGAAAAAGGGGAGGTGATGGGCATAAATCAGTCGTACGCCTCTATTGGACAGACCCTTGGCCCGGTTACCGCGGGTTTAATTACGGCTATATCGGTACATAGTGTCTTCTTTTTATCGGCGTTATATATTTTAATTGCATTTTTGTTCAGTATTCGCTTAAAGTCGAGAGAATAAAAACCGAACGCTCATGCCACACTTCATTTTTAAAGAGATCTTGTCGGTAACGATGATCCTCTTTGCCATTATTGATATCCTTGGCGCTATCCCCGTTATCATCCAGTTAAGGCAGCGTTCTGGCCATATCGAATCGGAGAAGGCAAGCATAGCGGTATTGGTGCTCATGATCGCGTTTCTATTTGTGGGTGATGAGTTGCTTGCCATCATCGGGCTGGACATTTCCTCCTTCGCCATAGCGGGTTCTATCGTCATATTCATCATCGCGCTGGAGATGGTGTTGGGCGTCGACTTTTTTAAGGAGGAGGTGCCCGAGTCGGTATCTATCGTTCCGCTGGCATTCCCGCTCATAGCCGGCGCCGGCACCATGACCACGCTGCTTTCCCTCAAATCGCAATATCAAACCCAAAATATCATAGTAGGTATTATTGTAAACACGCTGTTTGTTTACCTGGTGCTCAAAAACGTGCAATGGCTGGAGCGCCTCTTCGGCAAAACTGGTCTGCATATTCTGCGAAAGGCGTTTGGTGTAATATTATTGGCTATCGCGATAAAGTTGTTTAGGAGTAATTCGGGGCTGTAGTGGGAGCTCCCAAGGGGGAGCTTTTGATAAATTAAGTTAAAAGAACATGCTGTTTGACGATACCCTAATAAAAGATTTTTGGCAATGGTTCGAATCTGTTTCGAAAGACCTGTTGAATTACGCGGATAATAAAAAAATTATCGATGAATTAGACGTACGAACCGCTCAACTCGGGCGGTTCGACTGGGAAATTGGCCCTTTAGGTGAAGCAACGTATTTTGCGATATCGCCCAATTTAAACCCGGAAAAGCTGATGCTGACTCAAAAAATAATTGATTTAGCGCCAACGCTTAGCCAATGGATTTTTTTGCCATCCAAACCAGCAAAACACGACTGGAAGGGTATTTTTAAAATGAAGAATCAATGGGGCAAGGAGATATTGGTTGATTGCAGTTCATGGCAATACATTCTATACCAATTCGAAGATAATACTTTTGATGCCGATGTTTTAATTTCAGGAGTTGACGGCGATAATGATACGCGTAATATGGCTGTCGATATTGCAATCACGGGTTATTTAGGGGAGGAGTACTTTCTTCAAACTATACAAAATGTTAAGGTATTAGAATCGTTCTATCCCCAAAATTTCGGCACGGCGACCTCGCTTCAACATTTGAAGAAACATATCGAATCAGTGGACAGGAAGAAACAATATTAATCACAAATGATTTTACTCGCCCTTATTCTTATTCTCTCCGTTGCTATGTTTCTGGCCATGCTGATTGCTTCGGCTGTGAAGAAGATGCTGGTACGGTCGCAAAACAAGTATACCAATGGGTTAAGCATTTTTACATTTGTCTTTAGCTTTATCGTTATCTTTTGCGCGGCTTGCCTGCTTATTGTTTACTATATGGGAGCGGCCAAATGAGACAATTTGAAGATTTGAAAATGAGGCAATTTGAATATTCCTGCTCCTTATCTTCAAATTATCAAATCAACAAATCATTCTTATTCGCTCCTCAAACTTTTCACCGGGTTGGCCAATGCAGCTTTAACGGTTTGTACGCTGATGAGCACTGCCGTAACTATGGTTAAAGCCAGCACCGCAATAACAAAGGGCAAAGGTGTAAGGCTGATCTTATAAGCGTAGTTATCCAGCCAATGCTGCATTAGGTAATAAGCCAGCGGACAAGCAACTAAACCAGCGATAACCACGGTGCCCAAAAAGTCTTTCATAAACAGTATCATCACATGATTTACCGAAGACCCTAGCACTTTACGGATGCCAATTTCTTTGGTGCGTTTTTGAACGCTTAACGAGATTAGGCCCAACACACCCAGCAGCACAATGATGATAGCAAGGCCCGTTGCCAGGTAGGCGGCTTGCTTTAACTGCAGTTCGGTTTTGTACATTTTGGCGAGGGCATCGTCCATAAAATTGTATTCGAATGGTGCGCCGGGCATTACCTCGGCCCATTTCTTTTGGAGAATTTCCAAGCTGTTTTGGATATTGTCCGGCCGGAGTTTAACGGAGAAATAACGGTAAAAAGTGGTTTGATTTACATTGTAGAAGGTAACGGGCTGTATTTTTCCCTGCATCGACCCTAACTGAAAATCGGCTACTACGCCGCAGATGGATAGTGGGTCGGGGCTGCCTATGGCTTTGAACTGCTTCCCAATGGCATCCTTTGGATTGGTAAAGCCAAGCGCTTTAGCCTGTGTTTCGTTAATAACCACTTTGGCCGAATCGGCCTGCACGTATTGCGGCATGAAAAATTGGCCGGCTTTTATCTTTAATCCGTAGGTGGCGGCATATTGGTTATCTGCCATCAATGTTTGCGATGAAAAGCCTGCTGCCGAATCAGCATCTATTTTAGTGGCTCTAAAACTTCCACCGTTGTTGCCATCGGGTATTTCCCACGATAAGGCTACTGAACGTACCTGTGGCAATTGCGCCAGCCGATATTTGATGCCTTCCATTTTTTGCACACCCGGTTTGCTCCAATCGCGTGGTAGTTGGGCGTACACTACGTAATCTTTATCGTAGCCCAAACTTTTGCCAAAGAACAGGTTGATCTGTTTGGAAACCACAATAGCGCTAATGAGTACCACAGCAGCCGTAGCAAACTGGAAGGCTATAAGCGCCTTGCGGAAGATCACGTTGTCCTTCACCTGG
This sequence comes from Mucilaginibacter sp., assembly GCF_039925265.1. Lineage (GTDB taxonomy): Bacteria > Bacteroidota > Bacteroidia > Sphingobacteriales > Sphingobacteriaceae > Mucilaginibacter. The sequence continues at coordinate 61,145 of NZ_JBDSZG010000032.1, read as the reverse complement.
TTCAGTTTGCCTTTAAGCGAGTCTACCGATTTAAGCGATGATAATACCAACGCCGGGTACAGGCCGGCAATAAGGCCTATAACCAATGCCAATGCAAAAGGCAGCAGGTAAAAATAGAGCGGGAATGAAAATAAGCCTTTAATATTGGTAGCCAATAGGTCGGCAAAATACGGCCTGCCCAGGGCATAAATACCTAAAGCAACAACCGTTGCAATAAACACCATTAGTACCGATTCGGTAAGGAATTGCCAGATGAGCTGTTTCCTTAACCCGCCCAACACCTTGCGGATGCCCATCTCCTTCATGCGTTGCGAGGAGCGGCTGATGCAGATGTTTACAAAGTTGATAACCGCCATCAGCAAAATAAACAGCGCGATAAATGATAACGTGTAAAGCATCTTTTTAACCAGTCCGTTGTTATTCTCCAAATAATACTTAGACAGAGGGACGAGGTAGGGTGTAAGATTGGCGCTAATTTGCTCAGGAGCGTTCTTTTTCATGAGGCTGAGCATTGGGCCGTTAAGCGCTTCGGCTTTTACGCCGGGGCGAAGTTCTACCAGGCCAACAACAACGGTATTATTCCAGCCGTCTAAACTCCTGCCCATAAACTTGGCAGCAGCGCCGGGTAAAAAGAAGGTACTGTTACTTTGCTCAATTACGTTGGTTACCGAGTTTTTGCTCAGTTTATCCAGTACACCCTGTACCACAAAATCGTGCTTATCGCCTTTAAAATTTTCAATGCTCAGGGTTTCGCCTATCACATCGGTTTTACCGAAATATTTGATAGCCCTGTCTTCGGTTATCACAACCGAAAATGGGTTGTTGAGCGCGGTGCCGACGTCGCCATGCAGTAGTTTAAAACCGTAGGTGACTAAGAAGGTGCTGTCGCCCACCTGCAGACTTTCCCTGAAATGTTTATCGCCTTTTGACACATTGGAGCTTACGCCATCCCAATGGTAATAATTGGCCACCAATGTTGGGTATTCATCCTTCAGTGCCTTGGGCATAGGTGCCAGCGCCTGCAACGCGTAGCCCATGTTTGGGTCTCTCCATTTACTTTGGATGATGTACTGGTTTTCGGCGTTCTTCAAATCTGAATTGACGCTTGCTTCGTGCCAAACATAGGAGCCAACCAGCATGGTAAAAGCAATGCCTACCGACAGCCCGAATATATTAATAAGGGAGAAAAGCTTGTGCTTTATAATGTTACGCCAGGCGATGATAAAGTAATTGTGCAGCATAGGTTGAAAGTTTAATACCCTAATGTAGGGAGGTAAAATGCAACAAATGAAAAGATTAACATATTTTAACACCCCCTTAAAACTTAGGCGTGATGGGGGGCGAATCAAGCTCTACGTAAGTTGTTGATTGATTAGTGCGCTGTTAGGAGCGGGTAGTAAATTATGCTAAGCCTGTGGATGTTCATTTCTTTTGACACCAAAAGAAACGAACCAAAGAAAAGTGCCGGCCACGTCCCGTTCTATGAAAGTTAGTGATTGATCAGAGCCTTTGCTAACCGAACGTTACTGATGCCGGTTTTTTGGTGTTGCTGGGTTCGTCTGAACTGTACGTATTGTGGTGGTTAACTCAGCTCTTCAAAAGCTCCCCCTTCAGGGGGGTGGGGGGCTGGCGCTTTGCCTATCAGCCTTGCAACAAACATGGTATCTGCTTTACGCTCATAGCCTTTTAGTACCTGCATTTCTTCGAGCTTTAAGCCTAAATGTTTCACCATAAAATCCACAGCGTCCTCGTTCTCGGCTTTAAAGGCAGAGCAGGTAATGTAGATAATTGGCTTGCCAGGTTTAAGGTGTTTCACCACATTGGTGATGATGCTTTGCTGCAGGCGTTTAAAGAAATCGGCTTTGTGGATATCAAACTGGCTGATCATCTCCGGGGTGCGCCCCCAGGTGCCCGAGCCGCTGCATGGCGCGTCTAATATAATACCGTCGAACGCGTACTGGTATAAAAGCTGCTCGTTGTTCTCGGTAAGGTCCATCAGTTTCTTTTGGTACTTACGTAAGCCCGCCTGCTGAAAACGCTCATCTAAATTAGACAGGATAGATTCGCGGATATCTGACACGACCAGTTTTATATCCGGCTGCAGGCTATGCAACAGCAGCGATTTACCGCCCGAAGCCGCGCAAGCATCCCACCAGCTATCCCATTTTTGCGGCTTAAAGTAATTGGCGGTTTGCTGGGACGAATAATCCTGTACCTCATACCAATGCTGCTTGGCAAAAATGGTTTCTAAACGTGTGCCGTTGGGTAACGATAAGCATCCGTTACCCTCATCCTTAAATATTACTGACGCCTTAGTTAACTCGGCCTTCACCTGTGCCTCAAAACCTTTAGCCATCCGGATATACAGATCGGGCTGCACAAAAAATGATTTTAAGTAAGCGTCTTTGTCGATTCCTGCCGATAGCTGCGAAGTCCACGGAAATACGTCCTCCAGTTTAAAATCGGGGTGGGAGGTTTTTACAAGATTTATCTTTTCATCAATACCAAAGCTTATGCAGGCCGCCCATTCAGGTTTAAAATGCTGCAGAAAAGAGTTGGTTTGTGTGTTGCACAAAAATTCGGCAACCATTAGGCGGTCCTCGGTAGGGGTGTTGTAAAGCGCCTTGCCTAAACGGAAGTAGTTGTATATTAAACGGCCCGCAACCTTACGATCGGTGCTGCCCATTTGTTTGTTTTGCCTGTAAAAGCCGGGGAGAAATTTGCCTAAAGGTGTATCTGCCGGGTAATCACCCAAAATGCGCTGAAATGTTTTAAGCTGATTTATGGCCTTCATTGCACGGGTTTAAGTTCAAAGTTTTCGTATCGAAGGATATTCACATGCGTATTTATCCAGCCTTGTCCTGGTTTCTTTTCAAAGTGGAAGCTGTTGTGCAGCCCGGTAAAATCGTTCTGCTCCACACGGCGATAGCTATCATCATCGCGGGCCAAAAGCTGCCCAAAGTAAAGGCCTTCATCAAAGCCTTTTATGGCGAAATCGGTAGGGTCTGTACGGTATACTCTGCGGTACATGCGAATAAATGCATTGGTCTCGGGCGATTTATAGTCCACCTTATCGGTACTGGTAATATGCGTTTTAAGTCGCTGAAGCAGGTTAGCTTTTAAAAAGGCAAACTTTTCCCAATTAGGATGCCCAAACACCGTAACCGGAAATTTCCTCGATAAAGTATCCAATGATTTTAAGGTCACCATTAAAAACGCCTGTTTGGTTGAAGGAACTAAAAAAACACTTTGCTCCTTATTGTTTAATTGCGCTACTAATGGAGTAAGGTTGCCACGCACAACGGTGAATGGAACCACCTGTATCTTGCGTTTACTCAAACTATCAATAGTGCGTTTGAAAGGGGCGGTGTAAAGTTTCTCATCACTAAAGCCGGAGTTGAGGATGTAAACCTTCTTGGGTTTCAGTTTTGTGACGATGTAAGTCGCAGCACTTTTGGCATGGTACTCCAACGGCGGTGTCATGGTAACCAGGTTTTGGTTATTGAACAGCGTGGGCGAAGCCGGCGATAACGGCGATACAAGAGGCTTGCGCGAATATTGAAACATCGCCGCGAAAAGCCTGATATCCTCCGGGAAGATCGGCCCGACGATCAGGTCGCCATTTTTTACCTGCGGGTTTAACCCGAGGCTGTGGATGGCGGCGTCATCCTTACTATCGTAAACCTGGAGTTTAAAGTTGGCGCCGTCGGTGGCAACAGAATCCAGCGCTAATTTAAAGCCCTGGTAATATTCTACCGACATATTCGCCTTTTTTAGATCGGCAGAACTGTAGCTTTGCCCGGGAGCAAGCTTATCCAAACTCAAAGGTAAAATAAGCGACACTACCGAGGATTTAGCCTCTACGGGCTTTGGTTTAGCGGGCGCTTTCTCCGGTTTTGCAACCGGTTTTTCGGCTACGGGTTTGGTAGCAACGGGTACAGTACGCACTTTTGGCGAGCATGCGCCCACCAAAAGTGCTACTAATACAATAAACCACTTATTCCCACTCAATAGTGGCCGGTGGCTTCGAACTGATGTCATATACTACCCGGTTAATTCCTTTTACGTTGTTGATGATCTCGTTAGAGATCTTAGCCAGAAGGTTATACGGTAAGTGGCACCAATCTGCCGTCATTCCGTCTAACGATTCTACCGCGCGGAGGCAAATTACGTTCTCATAAGTGCGCTCATCGCCCATAACACCTACCGATTGTACCGGTAAGTAAATGGCGCCTGCCTGCCAAACTTGATCATAAACACCTGCCGACCGCAAATTGTTGATATAAATCGCATCAGCCTGTTGTAAAATATCAACTTTCTCGGGCGTAATATCGCCTAAGATTCTGATAGCCAGGCCAGGACCCGGGAAAGGGTGGCGGCCTAATATATTCGGGTCGATGCCTAAGGCTTTACCTACGCGGCGTACTTCATCTTTAAACAAGGTGTTTAAAGGTTCAACCACCTTCAGTTTCATAAAATCGGGCAAACCGCCAACGTTGTGGTGCGATTTGATGGTAGCTGATGGCCCTTTCACCGAAACCGATTCGATAACATCCGGGTAAATAGTACCCTGGCCCAGCCAGCTTACGCCCTGTACCTCGTGCGCGGCATCATCAAATACTTCGATGAACACACGGCCAATGGCTTTGCGTTTCTTCTCGGGGTCGGTTAAGCCTGCCAGTGCATCGTAAAAACGCTGCTTTGCATCAATGCCTTTTATGTTGAGCCCCATGTGCTGGTACGAATCCAAAACAGATTGGTATTCGTCCTTACGCAGCAGGCCGTTATCTACAAATATACAATGCAGGTTGGCACCGATGGCTTGGTGCAGCAATACCGCCGCAACCGATGAATCTACACCGCCTGATAATCCTAATACGACTTTATCATTGCCCAACTTAGCTTTCAGTTCGGCAATGGTAGTTTCGATGAACGAATCGGGCGTCCAATCCTGGCTGCATCCGCAAATGTCTACCAGAAAATTCTGCAGCAATTGCTTACCGTCGATACTGTGGGTTACCTCGGGGTGAAACTGAATGCCGTAAGTTTGCGTACCGGTTACCTGGTATGCCGCAACTTTTACGCTATCGGTGCTGGCAATGATCTCAAAATCACCCGCGATGGTAGCAATAGTATCCGCATGAGACATCCACACCTGCGATTCCTTTGGCACATCTTTAAACAAAGGGTTGCCCTGTTTAATGTAGTCTAAATTAGCACGGCCATATTCTCTTGTGCTGGAGGCTAAAACTTCGCCGCCATGGAAATGGGCAATGTATTGTGCACCATAGCAAACGCCTAAAATAGGGAGCGTTTTATGATGTTTTACAAATTCGAAATGTGGAGCATCTTCCTGCCGAACAGAATACGGACTGCCCGAAAGGATGATACCTTTTACACTTTCGTCAACTTCAGGAACTTTGTTAAAGGGGTGGATCTCGCAGTAGATGTTGAGTTCCCTGACACGGCGCGCGATAAGCTGGGTAAACTGCGAACCGAAGTCAAGAATGAGGATTTTTTCTTGCATGGGCAAAGATAGGTTTTTAAGGGGAATTTGAGAAGATTTCGAATGTCGAATTTTCGATTTCGAAATTTTTATAGTGATGCTTACCTTGCGAATCAAAAGCTCCCCCTTTAGGGGGCTGGAGGGTATGAGATTAGCCACATTCAACGACGTTCCTGTCTTACAGCTACTAATAGCCGACTCCGTAAGAGGGTTAAGCAGCGGTTATTACACCGATGCACAGATAGAAAGTGCAATCAAATACATTTTTGGTGTAGATAGCCAGCTGGTTACCGATGGTACCTATTACGTCGTAGAAAGAGACGGCGTTATTGCTGCCTGCGGCGGATGGAGCAAGCGCAACACCCTCTTCGGCGGCGACCAACATAAGGAGGCTGAAGATTCGCTACTCGACCCATCGACAGATGCCGCACGCATCCGCGCTTTTTTTGTACACCCCGATTTTGCCCGGCAAGGGATAGGCAGGCAACTGATAACCGCCTGCGAAGATGCCGCCCGCTCAAACGGGTTTACGGTAATGGAACTTGGCGCAACTTTGCCCGGCGTACCGCTTTACGAGGCACTTGGCTATATGGCTGTTGAACGCATAAACGAACCCTTGCCTGATGACGAGGTATTGGGTATTGTGAGAATGAGGAAGGTGCTTGTGTAAGATTTGACAACTTTTAAAAAGTTGTCAAATCTGAAAGTTTTATTCTCCCATTCCCGCCGGTACCGAATGCAAGGCTACCCGGTTTCCTTCGCTATCTATAAACACGGCCATGAAGCCGTATTCCGGCGAGATCTCTGTTTTGGGAACTACAATTTTACCGCCCGCGGCTTCTATCTTGTCTAAAGTGATCTGAACATCGGGGTTAGCGTTCAGGTAAACTACCGGGCCGCTTTCGGCAGATGGTTTATAAAAATCGCCGCTTTTGCAGATGGCACCACCTACATTTTCCATCGGGTTTTCGATAGGGAACATCCGCATCTCGAAGCCCGGCATCTCCATCGGGATCATCTCGATATCAAAAATAGTTTCGTAAAACTTTTGGGCACGGCTGATATCCTCTGCGGGTATCTCGAACCAGCTAACGGCATTTTTAAATATCATAATACAGGTTGGTTTTGTTGAAATAAATTTACGGGTTTTAATTGCCATAATGCAAACACAAGTGGTTTAATTTGATTCCACTAACCCACTAAAAACTCACCCCAATTCGCAACGCGTTATCCACCTTGCCGCCCTGGTTAAAGGCCATGCCGTACATTACGCGGATGCCGGTATTGGTTTGCAGCCCGAAACCCAGTTCGGTATAATGCTTTAAGGCTGGGGTGTACAAGTAATTCACATCGAAGATCTCCTGTAGTTTCAGCTTGCGGATCAACGGGATCTTATTGGTGATAAAGCCCGAGAAGTTATGCTCTAAATGCCCTTCTAAGTATTTATCGCCGGTGCTGTAGCGATAATAATCCAACAGCATAAAATGGTTGATGCCCGAATCGTAAAACAAAACGCGGTTACCCGAGAAATGTTTGTAATCGGTATAAAACAAACTGTTGGCGTTGAAGAATTTGCCAGCGCCTACGTAGAAACTTGTTTTGCCATAAAAGCCCATCGGGATATCTGATTTGGAAATATCTGCCGAAAGCAGGGTGTAATCCACATCCGAGCCTAATATGTTTTTAAATCCTTTGGTTACATTAAACCCAATAGTAGGATATTTGGATGGCAGGTAGCGACGGCCAGTTGGATAGGTTTCGTACTTGTTGCTGAAATCATACGAGGTGCGCAGGCTCAGTTTAAATGATTGGTTTTGCGGGAACAAAGGTGCATCTACAGCCGGGTTTAACGGGTTGTTAGAAGTAAATTCGTTTCCCTTTGGATGGAACAGACTATAATATGCCGTGTTGGGCAGCCAAATCCTGTCGGCCCATTCCATGCTTCCGCTGGCCAGCCAGCCGCCGCTGATGCGTGTGGATAGGCTCGCCGATACATATTGCTTTTGATAAAGCTTTTGAAAGTTCTCGCGGTTGAGCAAACTGTAAGCGGTGTTCATAAAACGGGTGATGGGCTGCCGGTTGTTCAAGTCCACCACATCCGAGCCGCCGTTGATATTGAAGGTAACCGGCCCGTTGGATAGCGTAATGCCGCCGCTGCCCGTGAAAATGTGGTTGGCAAAACCATAACCTGCCCGCCCGTATACCGAGTAATATTTGGTAGAAAGGAATCGGTTTAGACTATCTAAGCCCTTGGTGTAGGAAGCGCCGTAATCCAGCGCGAGGCCCTGTACGGTGTTGTAGTAAACCGAATTGATAATAGAGTTGAATTTATAATATTCGTTTTTGTATCGGTTACGGTGGTTATATCCGCTTAAAAGTAGTTTAGTAAAGCTTACTTTGTTGTTCTCTTTGTCGAGAGAGTCGAGGTAAGGCTTTGATTCCCGCTTGGCCGCCAGCACCGCTTTTTTGGTATAATCTGTCTTTTCTTCCAGCGTAAGCGGAATAGGGCGTTGCTGCTCCCAAAAGGCCGAATCTTTTTTATTTACGCCTTTGGTGATGCGCAATACTTCGGCAAATTGCTTTTTATCGAGGGTAGGGTTTATGTCGTAATCTTTATAGATGGATATAAAATATCCGCCGATACGGAAGCCGAACAGCCCGCCTGTAAACTCGAATTTGATAGAACTGGGCATCCAAACATCATTGCTCACCGGTACAAATTCCTGGTTCACTTTTAGCGTATCTACAAAGTTGATGTTCGATTTTTTAGTGATCGAAAGGCCGAGGCTTTGCAGTCGCCAGCTATCCTCCAGTATATAAATGTACCCGCTAAAACATGGATCATGTTCGCGCCGGGGAGTAACCTTTATTTTGTTAATGGTTTCGCCATTCTCTATCGAAATGCCCATCCACTGGTACCGATAATAAAAAAGTGCGTTATCCGCAATGGGCGATACCAGCGGGCGGTTGCTTAAGCCTTCCCAAACCTGGGTGTTCTCGTAAAAATTCACCCGAAGGTCTGATGCCCGGTTAAAACTGAATGCCCGGTTACTGCCCGATACTTTGGAAGAGATGATCTCCTCGTGAATATCATCCGGCCGCATAAAACTGAGTTTAGATTGCGACTCGGACAAGTAAACGATGCCCGTGCGGTTGCTGTCCAGCCCGGCCTCGCGGGTGGCCTTCTGCACATCAAACATTAAAAACTTTTTTGGTGCGGCCAGCAGCTTTTGCAGCCCTTTTATATACACTTCGGCGGTGTAGGAGTTTACGGCATTCAAATAACCTTTTCGCTTTTTAATGGCCTTGCGGATGATGGCGTATGCCGGGTCCTCGCTGCCTGCACGTACCGTTACTTCTTTTATCTGGTAATCCTCGTTCTTTAAAACAACGCTGATGCTTTGGCTGGTTTTCAACTCTACTTTACGGCTTTCCTGACGGTAACCAATGGCTTTAAACTGCAATTCGTATGTGCCGGTTTTTAGGTTGATGCTGTATTCGCCCTCGCTGTTTGCCGATGTACCTTTGGTGGTGTTTTTTATATAAACAGTAGCAAAGGGGATGGGCTTGCCGTCTTCGGCGGTTATTTTTCCGCTGATGGTGGCGTCCTGTGCCGATAATTTAAGCGAGAAAAATAAGATAAATGCAAGGAGGAGAGGTGATTTCATCAGGTAGGATAAAGTTTGTACTAAGATGGATGTTATATGCGAAAGATCTTAGACGCCTAATGTTAATTATTGTTAAAGCAAAAGGCATATTTAAGTTTGCCTTAAATATGCCTTTTGGGTGATGGCGGTGGGGACACCGCCAGTGGGGGTCTTATATCCAGGTTCCGGTGCGCTCACCGGAACTTTCAATGATCCACTATCCCAATATTCCCTCTATCTTTTGCAGTTCACCCGCAGAAAAATCAATATTATCCAGTGCTTTTAACGAGTCGGCTAACTGCTCAACTCTGCTGGCACCGATTAGCACCGACGTAACGCGCGCGTCTTTCAGCAACCAGGCTAATGCCATTTGCGCGAGGGTTTGGCCGCGTTGTACTGCTAAATCATTCAGGGCTTTTATTTTAGCGATAACCTCATCGGTTACCTGGTCGGTTTGTAAAAAGCCGGTTGATTTTGCCGCACGCGAATCCTCTGGAATACCGTGCAGGTATTTATTGGTTAGCAGGCCCTGCGCCAATGGCGAGAAAGGGATACAGCCTACGCCGTCTTTTTCCAGCACATCCAGCAAACCTGCCTCCGCGTCGCGAACGAACATGGAGTATTTGGGCTGATGGATAAGGCATGGTGTGCCTAATTGTTTCAGTATGGCTATCGCCTTATCAGCTTCTTCGGCGTTATAGTTGGAGATACCGGCGTATAAAGCCTTACCCTTGCGAACGATAAGATCCAGTGCCATCATGGTTTCTTCCAGCGGCGTGTCCGGATCCGGGCGATGGTGGTAAAATATGTCCACATAATCCAGATCCATGCGTTTAAGGCTTTGATCAAGACTGGAAACTAAATATTTTTTGGATCCCCATTCGCCGTAAGGGCCGTTCCACATATGGTAACCCGCCTTGGTAGAGATGATCATCTCATCGCGGTAGCCGGCAAAATCTTCTTTTAAAATGCTGCCAAAGTTTGTTTCGGCAGAGCCCGGAGGCGGGCCGTAGTTGTTAGCCAGGTCGAAATGGGTGATGCCGCTGTCAAATGCGAGATGCAGTATCTTGCGAAAATTCTCCATCACATCCACATGGCCGAAGTTATGCCAAAGACCAAGAGAGATGGCCGGTAATTTTATTCCGCTTTTACCGCAACGGCGGTATTGCATTTTATCGTAACGTTCTGCTGAGGGTTGGTAGGCCATGTTGTTTGGTTTATGGCGATAAAAATAGGATTTTTTGTCTGTCTGAACTCGAATTTTAGGGAATTTTTAGAATAGACAGAAATAGATAAATGGCGAGCAGGGGCTAATTCGATAAATTCCATAAATTCGTTCAAGTCAGCTCAGACAAACCACTATGCAGATCTTCGCAGAAACCGAACGCCTTATTTTACGTGAACTATTGCCCGCCGATGAGCACGGTATGTTTGAGCTGGACAGCGACCCCGATGTGCACCGCTACCTCGGCAACAAACCTATCACAACTACTCAGCAGGCGAGGGACATGATCGCTTACGTGCGGCAACAATATGTTACCGACGGCATAGGCCGCTGGGCGGTTATTGAAAAAGCAACAGGTGAGTTTACGGGTTGGGCCGGACTAAAGTTTATGACCGAAACCCGTAACGGGCACAGCAATTTTTACGATGTGGGTTACCGCTTCATCAAACGCTACTGGGGCAAGGGTTACGCTACCGAAGCAGCTATAGCATCGGTAAAATATGGCTTTGAGGTATTGAAACTAAAAGAAATGTACGGCATGGCCGATGTGGATAATATCGCGTCGAACAAAGCCCTGCAAAAAGCCGGGTTAAAGTTTGTGGAGGAGTTTGAGCATGATGGGGTGAAGCATAATTGGTATGTGATAACTCGCTATTCCAAATAATTTCGTTGCTCGGGCCGTATGGATATGCAAAATAAAAAATCCTGTCCTTGCGAGGAGCGATAGCGACGTGGCAACCTCAGCATACCCGCGTGCAAAGTAGCCAAGCGAAAAAACGTGCAGATCGGTAATGTCATATGAGGTTGCCGCGCTGCGCTCGCAATGACAATTCGAAATAATTTGGAGAGACTATACCGCCTCTGCCACTACAAATGTACTTCCACCAACAAATACCAGGTCATTGGCAGTAGCGGCAGATTGTGCAGCGTTAAGCGCATCTTTTACCGAAGGGTAAGCCTCGCCATTCAGCCCAAGGCTTTCTGCTTTAAGCTTTAAGCTTTCCGCTTCCAACCCCCGGGGGATATCGGGCTTGCAGAAGTAGTAGATCGCTTTTTTCGGCAGCATGGCCAGCACCTTGGTAATGTCCTTATCGTTCACCATACCTATTACAAAGTGCAGTTGTTTGTAGGTTACCGAGGTGATGTTCTTTAATACTTCCGCAATGCCTTCGGGGTTGTGGCCCGTGTCGCAAATGGTAAGCGGAGCAGTGCTAAGCACTTCCCAACGGCCGTGCAGCCCGGTTAGTTTTTTAACGTTTTGAAGCGCTATGGAGAGGTGCTCATCGGTGATACTAAAACCCCGATTGCGCAACTCGTCTACCGCTGTTAAAACGGTTTTCAGATTTTTTACCTGGTAACTGCCAGGCAGGTCGAGCCGGAATGTAAATATGGGTTCCTCCGAAAATGCAAAAGTGGGCAGCACTTGTCGTTGGATCTCTACAGTCAGTAAATTCAAATCGCTGCTTTCTGATAATACATCCCACTCTTCGGATGCGAACTCAATGGGACTACTCCCTTTTTTCGCCTTGTTTAAAAAAACTTCTGATACCTCCGGCTGATGTTCTCCTATCACCACCGGTATGCCGGGTTTTATAATACCTGCCTTTTCGCCTGCTATAAGTTCCAGGGTATCGCCCAGGATGTTCATGTGGTCCCAGCCAATATTGGTTATCACGGAGAGGAGCGGGGTGATGATATTGGTGGAATCGAGCCTGCCGCCCAAACCTACTTCTATCACTGCTATATCAACCTGTTCTTTTGCAAATACATCAAAAGCCAGCGCGACGGTCATTTCAAAAAAAGAGGGTTCAATTTCTTCAAAATCGGTTTGATGTTTGGCTACAAAATCAACCACCGTTTGCTCGCTTATCATTTCGCCATTAATACGGATTCGCTCCCTAAAATCTTTCAGATGGGGTGATGTGTACAGCCCTGTTTTGTATCCCGCAGTTTGCAGTATTGCCGCCAGCATATGCGAGGTGGAACCTTTGCCGTTGGTGCCCCCTACGTGAATGCTTTTAAATTTATGCTGCGGGTTGTCCAGCTTAGCGCATAAAGCGATGGTGTTATCCAAATCCTTTTTAAAGGCCGAGGCACCCACACGCGTAAACATGGGCAGTTGGGTGTAGAGGTAGTTGAGGGTGTCGTTGTAGTTCATGGTTGATGGTTCATAGTTCATGGACGAACCATATCCGTTTGCAACAAAGGTAGCACCGGGAAATGACAATGAAAACTGGAAAGGGATATTTCAGGAAATTGCTTTAAAACAGAAACGCTAACAGTACTGGTTTTTAGGCTTGTTCGCGTTCGACATCTGGCGCGAACAGCCCGAACAAGCTTGATTTTCAACAAATCATTACTGAATAAGCCTATAAAAATTCTAAAAGCGGTTGCCCCGGGGGATATTTTGCAATGAACCATCAGCCATGATCCATGAACTAAAGCTTAGTTCTGCTTGAACACAAACGTCATTTGCCCTGGTTGTGAATCTGCTGCTGTTTCAGAGGAATTAAATCTCGCGTTTAACAATGCCTCTTCACACTTTCTGAGCAAATCTGCATCAACAATAGTTGTGCCCTTAGCTCCTGCATTTGCATAAGTTACGTAGCCATTTTTATCCACGCGTATATCAACTACAACCTTGCCACTAAAGCCTTTAACCACAACTTTAGGATAGGATACAAAAGCGCGCTGGGTAAGGTTAAGATTGCCGCCATTGCCGCTGCCTGTACCATTGTAATTGTTGGTAAGCGTTGTACCGGTGGTTTTACCCTGGTTGCCGGGTGTGCTGCCGGTTCCGTCGCCTTCGCCGGTACCGTTATTGGTTTTGCCTTTATAGAGCGCGTTTTGGTTAACTTTTGGCGCGGCTACAGGTTTTGTTACCGGTTGTGTGGCTACCGTTTTGCTTGGTGCTTTGGAGTTTGCCGCCACTTCGGGCGCGTCTTCGTTAGTTTGGGTAACTACGTTTTTATCGCTGTTATCCACTTCCTGTTTTTCTTCCGTTGGCGGGGTTTCGGTTACCTTATCCGGTTTGGTTTGATTAGCGTTTTCGGCAACAGATGGTTCCTCAATGCTCATATAATCGCTGCCGGTACCTTCGTCTACCGTGCCGTAATTTACCAATATACCTCCGGTGCCGTCTTCATCCTTGGGCGGTGTTTGAAACACGATAAAATAGCACAGGGCAATCACCACAGCAAGTACAATACCTGTTGCAGCAAACGCTTTCGGATAATTATTTTGTTCCCTGTAATCCATTTTCTTAGTTGGTAGTAGCGGTTGCTGTAGCAGTTATTTGCATTATGACTGCTACAGCAACCGCCACTTTTATCCTTTCGGTTCCGTTGCCAGTACCAGTTTTATGTTTAATTTTTGTGCTATATCCATCACCTGTACCACGTCCTGTATGGCTACGGTGCGGTCTACGTATAATACTATCGTCAATTCGCTTGCCAGTTTTTTGTAGTTGCCAATTACGGTGGGCAGGTCGGCAACGGGCACCTCTTTTTTATCAACGGTGTACTTCAGGTCTTTATCTATGGAAACATTGATGGTTTTTTTAGATACCGATTGCCCGCTGGATGATTTTGGCAGCATCAGCTTAATAACGTTTGGGTTAGTAACCGTAGATGCTATCAAAAAGAACAAAAGCAGGAAGAACATGATATCATTCATGGCCGAGGTATGTACCTCTGCTGATGCACCGCGTTTTCTCTTTCTTAAATTCATTTGCTTGGCTCCTCTAACAGGTCAATAAACTCAATGGCATCTGTTTCCAGCTTCAAAATTACTTTATCAACCATCATATTTAAAATATGGTAGCAAACGTAAGCGATGATACCTACAAACAAACCGGCTGCCGATGTAACCATCTTCACGTATAAACCACCGGAAATTACCCCCATGCTGATGTTGTCCGTTTTAGAGATATCGTAAAAGATCTTGATAACCCCCGCGATGGTACCCAAAAAGCCAAACATGGGCGCTATACCGGCTACGATGCCGATAATTCCGATATTCTTTTCCAGCTTGGATACTTCCAGTTTACCGATGTTCTCGATCGCGCCTTCGATATCTTTTATAGGGCGGCCGATACGCAGCAAACCTTTTTGCAGCATCCGACCCAGCGGTGAATTGCTGTTTTTGCAGAAGGCAATGGCCGACTCGAGGTTGCCCGACATGATGCTGGAGCGAACCTGTGTCATCAGGTGCGATTCGTCTTTCGAGGCTTTACGAATAGTGAAAAAGCGTTCGAAGAAAATAACCAGGCCTAATACAGCCAGTATCCCGATAGGGATCATTACCCAGCCGCCTTTTATAAGAAGGTCGCCAAAGTGTAGTTCTTCATCAGGTATCGCCGCTAATTGCTGGCTTACCTGTTTTGCTGTATCTATCAGCTTTGTTGCTGTATCTGTAACCTGGGCGAATAATAAAGTCATTTGTTGTTGTTTCTGGATTTATTTTAGAGGAAATACATGCGGATTATTTTTACCGCGGCTGTTTTACCACTATTTTCGGGTTAATAGGTAACGTATAGGAATCGGGTTTTATTTTTTTTGCAGTTATTAAACTTCGCTTTAAGGCATCAGCCTTTTCTTGGGTAATAAAAGTACCTACGGAAACTTTAAAGCGTCTGCCCGGAGCGTCGGGCACTATTTTGGCACTATCCAGTCCTGCTATTTTAAACATTAAAATTGCTTTGCCGGCTTTAGCAAGGCTTTTAAATGAGCCGGCAATAACCTCATAGCGCTGTAGTGATGAAGTATCTTTTACAGGGGCGGTTATTGCAGTACTTGCTGCCGAATCTGGCTTTACATTCCGTATTATCGACACAGAATCTGTATCAGCTTTTGTTTTGCCGGTATCGATTGTTTCCAAAATTATTGGAGCCTTTGCCGGTTCCTTTTCTTTCGATCCGAAGGAAAACTTAAACGATTCGGGGTCGTACCTTTTTACCATATATACAGCAAGCGCGGTAGTTATAAGCGTGAGTAAAATAAATACCCAGGTAGTTTTACGGCGCTTTTTGCGGGTGAGTTCTATCAGGTATTCCTCCTGCCCATCTCCGGTTTGGTACTGCTCCCCGGGAATATACGGTTGCGGATTGTATTGCGGTTGTGCTGCGGCATCGGCACTGTACGTTGGTTCTCCTGGCTCATATTGCTCAATAACCGGTTGTTTCCCTAATTTGTGCAGCTTGATAGTCGGGTATCCAAAAAACTCAGGGTCGGTACTGGTAACGCTGTTGGGCCTAAAAATAAGCTGTAAATTATACATGGTGAACCAGCCCAGATCGGCAAGCGCTGTTTCGCCTATTGCAGCCTGTTGTTTAAGGGCCAGTACAAATTTTTCGGTAAAGTACTTGGATGATGCTACCGAGATATTTTTCTTTTCGGCAATATGGATAGCCAGCGCATCGTCGTCTAAATCCTGCGGATCGAACTGTACGCTGTAACCCGGAGGGTGAAATTTGCCCTCCCTATCGTTATAATAGCCGTTTACACGGGTATGAGCAAAATAGCCAAGCCCCGGCACATTTACATCGCCGTGCTGCCCAAGCAATTCGCTTATATAGTAGCCTACATCCATTCGCTAAAAGTACGGATAATTATAAAACATCAAAAAGCTTAAAAAGCATAACCCACTCCGCCAAACACATTAAGCCCATAATTGGGGTAATAAAGCCAGGTTTGGTTGCTGGTGCTTAGTATATTATTTACCTGTACAAATACCGAGAACTTTTTATTCACCTTGTAAGTTGCCCCACCGCTCAGGTCGGCAAAGGACGCTATATTTGAACTCACGGGTGTTGACGATAACCCGCCTGCACCAAGCGGCCTATCCTGCGTGGCACCACGGAACATTAACGAACCGTTTATATCAACCGTATTGCTGATGTGAATCACCGTACCCGCGGTTAACTTAAAGGTTGGCAAATTCCATGGCTGCGCCTCAGTAGCCATTTTGTAATCTTTAAATTCTACCCTGCCAAACAGGTCGAAATCGGCTGCTTTAAAGTTTAGTTCACCATTAAAACCACTGATGCGTGTTTTACCGCCATCGTAAATAACGCCGTACTTGTTACCGGTGTTAGCAAAATCGTTTACAAAGAGTGGAAGGTTTTTTACGCTGTTGCGGAAAATGGCTGCTTTAAAGCTCAAACCAGGAGCAAGGGTTCCCTTCAGCCCAACGGTGACATCCAGCTGATCTACCGAGTTTACAAGGTTGATATTTTCGCCGAGGAAAGGGTTTACATCGGTATACTCCAGCAACGAGGCGCGGTTTACATCGCCCTTGGCTTCGGCAAATAAGCGCACATATTTAGGTACTATCTGGTACTCCAGTTTAGCGGCGGGGAAAATGAAGAACCTGTCGGAAAGGCCAAACTCTTTGACGATGTTGATGCCGGCGTCAATTTTATAGTTTTCGCCCTGGAACTTGATGTAAGGGTTTGCCCTTACAATATTGTTATTTAGAGAATAAAGCGCATCCTTTTGGGTGCTAATGTCCAATGAACCGGCCAGGCCCGCGTAAAACTGTTTTACGGTTTGGTTTACAAAACCCGATAAAATGATGTTATTCTCTTTTGCCTTATAAGCATTGCTGAAAAGATAGCCCTTTAGTTTTAAGGCGTAAGTAAAATCGTTCTCAACATCTTTATAGTTTTTGGCCAACTCAGCTTCGGCGCCTATGGTGCTAAAAATTTGCTTCTGCGGATCGAAAACGTAAGTAGCAGGGACAACGCCCGAAGTGTTATCGCCATAAAAATAAGTACCGCGGCGCTTGTAGTTGATACGGCCGGTGAGCGTATTATCGGCCATAATACTTTTACCGAAAACGCCTACCTCATCCCTGATCTCGTTTTGCTTGTACTGGTTGCCGGCTTGTGAAAAATGCTTTAAAAAGCCGCCAACCTGCAGCGCTTCATCGCGACCGTTGGCAAAATAAGCCTCGCCGTAAGTGGTTTTTAAACTCCCGGCGCCCACTTTAACATAGTTGTTTACCGGTACAGAATCTTGTTCGGCGGGGCGTTTCATCGCTTCCAGTTCGCCAATGTTATTGTCCTGTTGCAGCTTTTTGTCGATAGGGGCATAAGCCAAAGGCGCTTTAAATGGCGATGCCTCCTCGAGGTTTGGGTTATGGCGTATTTTTACCGCTTCGGCCAATACCGGCTTGTAAGCGGTGGTAACTACTATCTCTTCTGTAAGGCCGGCACCCGGTGTACTGTTGGGGTTGTTTTGTCCGCCTTTTTTGGTGGTATCCACCGCAACGGTAGAAGCCGCATCGCCCAGATTTTTGGCCGATGATTTTTTTACTACCGGCGCTGCCTTAGCCGGTTTCTTTTTAGCAACCGGTTTTTGGACTGTTTTAGCGGCCGGTTTTTTTGTCGCCGGTTTCTTTGTTTGCGCACTTGCCGGGACAAAGAAAAAACTCATTAACAAGGCGAGCAGTATGTAAGTGTATCTTGTGTTCATTGCTTGTTCCTCTTTTATTCTTTGGTACCTTGTTTAGTTGTATCTGTTGCTGCCGGCTTATCAGCAGCGGGTTTTAACGCGCCAGCTTTTTGGGGCGACATTTGCGCCAGCTTTTGTTTGGCCGTTGCCAAAATATCATCATCACCTTTATAGTTCTCAATAATACTTTGCAGGGTTGCTTTTGCCTGGAAAGCATCTTTAAGCCCCACATAATTATCAGCCAGCAGAATGTAGGTTTTTGCCACCCAGTAATCATAGTTTGGCATTTCCTTCACCAGGTCGAAGCAGGTTTTTTGAGATGCCTTGTACTTACCGCGCAGGTATTCGATGTTGGCCAGGTTGTATTTAGCTTCGGCGGCGGCTATTGTTTTTGTGTTTTTCAGCGTGTAGTTAAACTCGGTAATGGCCGATGCGGTATCTGCTTTTGCCAGGTAAGCTTTACCCGCATAGGTACCTGTTTTAAAAATATCCTCCTGTGCCGATTTTTCGTTATCGCGTATCAGGTTGGCATATTTCAATATATCATCGGGCATGTTGATCTGCGAGTAGCAGAACAGCAGGTTATTGATGGCGTAAGAGTAATCTGCCTTATACTCGGAGTTGGTCTCCAGCCTTTTCAGGAACACGATGGCGTCATTGTATTTCTTTTGTGCCATGTAAAGCTTTGCCATGCTGATAAGTGCTTTTTCGCTGTAGGCGCTGGTCCAATCGTTCAGGATAACGTTGTAATCAACAACAGCCTCGTCTGTTTTACCCAAATTCACCAGGCTTTGCGCGCGGATAAACCTTGCTTCTTTTTCAAAGATCTGCTTGGTTGGGAATTTATCAAAGTAAGCGCTAACGGCATTTACCGTGCCCTGCCAGTCGGCACGCAGATAAAGGTTGTTGGCTGCCGCGTACATGATGTTCTCCTGGTCGGCAGTAGAGTAATTACCTATAGCGGTGGTACCGGCGTAGTTGATGAACGTTTGCGCGTCACCTTTATCGGTATAAATTTTCTCTACCTGTTTAAGCGCTTGTTTTGCTTCGTCGCTTGATGAATAATCGGCCACTACCTTTTTAAAGGAAGTAACGGCCTCGTCATCGCGACCGGCATTATAATCTATCAGGCCGATGGTTGTTAAAGCACGTGGCACGTAGCTGCTACGCGGATACTTTTGTATCATGGCCTGCAGATCTGTCTTGGCACGGTCGCCTTCATTCTTCAAAAAGTAGGTGTAGGCTATCTCGAAGGATGCATCATCCGCATAATCTGAATTCGGGAAACGGGACAATACATCGTTAAGTGTGCTTATCTTGGTATCCGGGTTGCCTTGTAAGCCCTGGATGATACCGCGTTGAAAGAGGGCGTAATCCTGGTCCTGGCTTTGCTGCGCAATGATGCGGTTATATGCACCCATCGCGTTATCGTAACTTTTCAAAACAAAATAGCTGTCGCCCAGGCGGCTAATGGCGTCATTCTCGCTGTTTTTATCTTTAATATCACCCTTCAGGAATTTCTCGAAGTAGGTGGCAGCCGTACGGTATTGTTCGCCACCGAAGGCCGCGTAAGCAAGCGCGTAGTTGGCAAAATTAGCTACATCGGTCTCCTTTGACTCCGGCATCGCCAAAAACCGCTGGAAATTATCAACCGATTCTCCGTATTTGCGCACTTCGTACATGGCCTCGGCCATCCAGTAATAAGTAAGCGCCTGTATTTTGGTATCGATAGGGTTTTTAAGCGAACGCAGGAATATACCGATGGCATTTTCAAAAGCACGTTCGTTGTAAAACTCCAGCCCGCGGTAGTAGGCCACTTTTTGATACGCTTCCTGCGCACTGGCCGATTTGTTAGGGATGGGTTCCAGTATTTCCACGGCCTCTTTATAATTGCGCGAGTTCAGCAGCTCTTCGCCCAGTAAGGTTTTTACCTCATCGTTACGGCTGCTGCGGGGGTAATTTTTTAAGTATGCACGGGTGGCTATCAGCGCCTCGTTGTTAAAATCGAGTTCGTAAGAGAGTTTGGCATATTGGTAAAGCGCGTCTTCCTGTAGTTGCTTATCAAAATCCAGTTTGGAGGCAACACGGAACGCGTTCCGTGCGCTTTGTTTATTATTCATTTTCAGGAACACATCGCCCAAAGTGTAGCTGCCGCTTTGGCTGTAGTTGTCGTTTTGGGCCACCAATTTCTCCAGTTCGCTGGATGCTTTGCCGTAGTTGCCCACTTTGTAATAAGCGTAACCTATCTGGTAGCTGTCCTGCGTGTTTTGGGTTTTACTCTGATCCTGGTCTTGGAAACGGCTGTAATAGCTTACCGCATTGTCAAAATCGCCTTTAGCAAAGTACGATGCACCCACAATGCGCAGCATTTCGGTCTCGTTTTGCTGTTTGGTTGTTTTTAGGATGGGGATGGCATAGGCCAGTACATCGTTGTAGCGTTTATCTAAAAAGTAAACGGCAGTTATATAGTAGGGGTAGCTGCTTTCGTATTTTTTCGAGTTTTTTAACCGCTCGAAGTTGACCAATGCGATGCTGTAATCCTTTTTTAAATAGGCGATGTAAGCAAAGTAATAAACCGCATCATCGGTAAACTGAGACTTCTTGTTTTTCACCTCACCAAACAGGGCTTGCGCGTTCTTGTAATCGTTCAGCATAAAATAGGCGTAGCCTTTGCGAAACTTATACTCGGTGTTTTGTGACCCCGTAAGTTCACCGGCCTGCACCTTGTTGAACCAAACGAGGGCTTCTTCAAATTTGCCCTGTTTAAAATACGACCGGCCCACCTGGTAGAACGCCAGCTTGGTAAGCGGGTTTTCGGGGTGTTCTTTTATAAAACGCATAAACATGCTCTCGGCGTCATCATTGCCCAATTCAAGAGCGCAAAATGCTTCGTAATACTGGGCGTTTTCTTTTAACAGGGAGAGTTCCGATTCGAATTTTGATTGCGGCGCAGGTTTAAGGCGGCTTTCTTCTACCAACCGGTATTGCTCTGCAGCGGAGGCGTATTTCCCTTTGTCCAGCAGGTCGGCAGCGGTATTGTAAACCTGGTTAATATGGAACGAAGGATTTTGCTGCGCCTGAGTGGTAAGGGCAAAAAATACCGGTGCAACGAGAATTATATACTTAGTTTTGATCATAAAGCGCATACTAATGATGGTGCTAAAATAGCTAAACGCAAAAATGCAATCCACAATAGTAATTAACAAATGTGAATAAGCACTTTTTTTAAACGAAGGCAAAAACGCGGTGGTATGCCTGTGGAAAATTAAAAGTAGGGAGAATGTTTGTACATAGCAGGCGGATGTGGGTAATTAAGCGGGGGTGTTTAAAAGTAATTCGGCACAGGGAGAATTATCCCACTGGAAACCAGTAAGTCGCATAAAATATTGCGAAATTTGTAACGTTTTGTTTTACAGAATGCTTCCAGTAAAATTAGGCCGGTTTAAAATTCATGCAGTGTTAATAATAGCCCTGGCTTTTGTTTTGATATCGCCCGCGTTTAAATTACCACTCGCACCCGATGCCATCATCGAACTACAAAACCAGCGTTTTACCTTCATCCCCAAAGAGTTTTATATTGCCCGGATAGACGACGAGCGGAGCGATAAAGCCTTAATTGGCCGGCTATTGTCCGTTAAAAGCGGAGCCGGTAAAACGGATGAAACCCTTAAAGTTGATTTTAAAGGCGGTGCCGCTGCGGCCCTTAAAAAATTTACAGACAATGGGTTTACCGCTGATAAAAGCCTGCGGCCGGTTATTATAAAACTACATACGCTTAGCGTGACAGAAAGCCCTTTAGCAAATGCCAGGGCCGATGGACGCATCAGCATGGCAATTACCTTTGGCTATGACCGCGATGAAGATTTTATAAAACTGGGCGACTATAGCACCGTAAGTACGTACCAACGTAATACAGGCCCGGCGCAGCAGGTTGAACCCTTATTGAGAAACGCCATAGTGAATATGTTAACTTACCTTAATACCTGGATGAACAAGCAGGCAGCTACCAATATTAAGCTTGCGAAGGGGGTGAACATTGTTTTTACCGATTACAATGAAGAGCCTGAAGGTGATACTGTATATTACGACGTAAACCGACCCTTAACATGGGCGGATTTTAAGCAAAAGCCGCAAAATAATAAGTTTGGTGCCGAGGTTTTCGCGAGCTTGGGCTACAACGAGAGGGTTAAAATAGTTAACGGCGTTGTAAACGTTAAGCTGGATATTAAGGTGTATTTGCCAAAAAGCGCGTGTTGGGTGCGCTATGATGCAATTAACAGCAACAGCCTTACCCACGAGCAACACCATTTTGATATTGTGAAAATAGTTGGCGAACATTTTAAAACGTGGATCCTGGCCGAAAAACTGAATGCAGACAATTATGACGGCCCCATTAACATGGCTTATTTTGATGCGCTGAGAGAAATTAACGCGCTGCAAAAACAGTACGATACCGAAACCGGGCATAGTACAAATACCTACCGGCAGCAGTTGTGGAACGCACGCATTGCAACGGAACTGCACGAGTTGGGTATAAAACCTGCTGTCGATCAGGCGGCGGGCCTTAACTGATTTTTTATTTTAGCAAGCAGGTTGTTGATATCGAACGGTTTTGCAATAAAATCGTTTGGTGCGCCGTCCTGGTTCATAGCGTTGGAGATATTGTGGCTTGCAGAAATTAATATCACCGGTATATTGTGAGTAGAATCCTGATTTTTTACTTCTTTGCAAAGTTCGCGGCCATCCATGCTGCCCAGCATAATATCCAGCAGTATTAAATCTGGCGCTTTTTTACGAATAGTGTCCAGTAAATAGTGCCCGTCTGATAATGTTTCTACCTCGTAACCGGAGTCTTCCAGTATAAATTGTAGTACTTCCAGTATGTCGTTATCATCGTCTACAGCTAAAATCCTCCCCATGTTCATGTCATTCTAATTAAGTATCTGCACAATGCGCCAAAACGCACAATAATCCATTGGGTTACTACAATACTTATACCAAAATACTATTCATCCTTATTGGGACTCTTTTTTATGATGTAATATGCCTTTTTACAGTTGGCGCAGAAATATTTTTTAAAGGGAATAAAGGCCAGCAGGTTTTTTACAAACCAGCTTCTGTGCAGTTTATGATGGAAATGTTTGCCACACTTAGGGCATTTTGAACTCAGGGGCTTTGTAGTTTTCTCCAAGGTATCGGCTGTAAATGTTTACTAAAATGTAATATTAGTAAAATAGAACAACGAAATAGGTATTTTGTTAAAAAAAATGAATTATAAAGCGCCTTTTATTTAACTACCGGTTAACGAGGGTATATTGCGTACGCATGCATTTATAGCACTTAAAATTGCGGATAGGTAACCAAAAAAGGAAGTTTTTCACAAAAAAACTGCGATGGGCGCGGCTTTCCAAAACCGATTTGCATTTGGAACATATTGCAGTTACTTTTTTACGGGGTGTGATCTTAGCTGGAGCAGGCGAGGTCATACAATTTAGGGGGTATTGTATTTAGTGTGTTTAAATGTTGTAACAAATATATAATATTATATATCACCACCATATAGCCTGAGGGAATAATATTTATACATCAAGCAAATAAAAATGGCGGCCCACTTAAGCGGGCCGCCATTTTTATAGTTACAATAATATACTATTTAATACCCAAATATGGTTTTAAGATCGGGTTTTGAAAGTACGCCATATTTTTTCAGGTCTTCATCACTCACCCGTTTTTCGGATGCCACAATACAATAAGTGTATGGCTTGTCCTTTAGTTCGGCATCATGAAAAGCTTTTACATCTGCCAGCCCTAATTTGTTAATAGCCGTAAATGTATTTTTACGCAGATCGTAATCCAGTCCGCGCAGTTTTGCATCCAGGTAATTAAACAAAATATCATCCTGGGTAACGCGTTCGGTTTCTATAGATTTGCGCACATTGTCCCTGGCGGCAAGCAGGCCTTTTTCAGATTCGGGCATACTGTTCAGCAATTCGTTCATCGCTTTGATGGCCTCGTTCATTTTATCGGCCTGGGTGCCTACATAGGCTACAAAACTATCTTTTTCGCCTTTTTTTGCGGCCTGGCTATAGTAGGCGTAGGTGGAGTAGGCAAGCGCCTTAGATTCGCGAATGTTTTGGAAGATGATAGAGCTGATCCCCGATCCAAAATAGTTGTTCAACAGTTCAGCGGCCGGTGTTTTGGCAACATCGTATGTTTCTTCGTTACGTATCCAGTTTATCTCTGCCTGCACCATATCATAGTTAGCAAACAATACCTGGTTTTCGCCCGGTTTTACCCTCGTGAATTTTTTAGCAGCAGGGTAAGGTAAAAAGGTTGCCGGTGTTTTGTGCAGTTTGGCCAAAGTTGCGCCTGCCTGCAAGGCGGTTTGCGGGCCGTAATATAATATGGTGTGTTTGTAATTTACCAGGCTGTGTAAAATATCAACCAGGTCCTGCGCTTTAACGTTGTCTATTTCCTCATCGGTAAGTACGTTGTTAAAAGGATTGTTGATACCGTATTGCGCGTAATTAACCAGGCCCTGCATAATAGACCCTTTATTCAATTTTTGGTTTTCTCTCACTTTTTTAAACCGAACCTTGTAGCTGGCCAGTGCTTTTTCGTCGGGCTGGCAGTTGGCCAGCAGGTTTTCTAACAAGGTTACCGTGGCACCAAAGTTTTCCTGTAGTCCGCCAATATTGATATTTGTATTTTCGGGACTGGCGCTGATGCTGTAGGTAGATGCCAGTTTATAAAATGCCTTGCTGATATCTTCGGCACTCATTTTATCGGTACCTAAAAATTGCAGGTACGCTGCCGCGACAGGCAAAAGTTTATTATTCCAGCTGCCCATATCAAAACGGTAATACATACGGAAGATGCTGTTATCCTTGTTCTGAACCGACAATACATCAACCTTACCGGCCTTTGCACGCTGGATATCCTTTGCGTAATCTAAAAACAACGGCTGGATAGGATTATCGGGCATGGCGTTTATTTTTTTAACGTATGCCGATTGTTCGCCCGCGTTTACTTCAACAGGTGTTATAGGTGGTTTTTCAACCTTCAGGATTTTTTTATCCTCGCCCTGGTGCTTGTAAACAATTACATAGTTATTGGCCGTTAAATACTTATTGGCAAAGGCGGTAACCTGTGCAATATCCACTTTGGCCAATTCATTTATACTGGCCAGGTCTACCCGCCAATCCACACCCGATGTAAAATCGCTCATGAGGTTACCGGCACGGTTACCGTAGTTTTCGTTTTGCTGTATGGTGCTCTTTTTTAAATTGTTTACAATAGATGGGATCAGGTCGGCGGCAAATTCGCCTTTTTTCAGCTTATCAATTTCTGCAAGCATCAAGGCCTTCACCTCGTCGAGCGATTGCCCTTTAACCGGGGTACCACGCAGCATCAACACGCTGTAGTCTTTTAGCACATACGGCGAAGCCGACGCGCCAAGCAGCTTTTGCTTTTTGGTGAGGTCGAGGTCGAATAAACCGGCTTTGCCGTTAGTTAATATAGAACCAATAAGGCTAAGCATGCGGGCATCTTTTGTACTTGCACCCGGGAAACGGAAAGCAATGGTCAAATTCTCGGGGGTAGGGCCGTAAACATCTCTTTTAACAGGACTGGTTATCGGTGCTTCCGGCGCGAAGGTGTAGGCCGGGACAGCCTTTGGCACCATGTAGTTGAAATGCGCGGCTACCTTTTTTATCATCACATCGGGGTTAAAATCGCCCGAGAGAATGATCCCCATATTGTTGGGTACGTAGTAGTCGTAATAATATTTACGGATGGCTTTCAGCGATGGATTTTTTAAATGCTCGATAGTTCCGATAGTGGTTTGCTTGCCATAGTTGTTGTTGGGGAACAGCGCCTCGAACATGGCTTCCTGGGCTTTGCGTCCGTCGTTATCGAGGCCACGGTTCTTTTCTTCATACACCGCTTCCAGTTCGGTATGGAAGATGCGCAGTACAGGCGCGCGGAAACGCTCGGCCTGCATAGTTAAAAATTTATCAACTGCCGAGCCGGGGATATCTTCGGTATAAACGGTTTGCTCAAAAGAGGTAAAGGCGTTGCTGCCTTGCCCGCCCATTGCGGCCATCATTTTATCGTACTCGTTAGCGATGCCGAATTTGGCAGCCTCGCCCGATGTTTTGTCTATCTCCTTGTAAATTTCTTTACGCTTTGCTTCATCTGTAGTAGAGTTGTATTGTTCATACAGGTCGTCTATTTTATCAAGCAGCGGTTTTTCTTTCGCCCAGTTAAGAGATCCAAACTTATCGGTGCCCTTAAACATCATGTGCTCCAGGTAATGGGCAAGGCCGGTATGGTCGGCAGGGTCGGTTTTGCTACCGGCCTTTACAGCGATGTAAGCCTGTATGCGGGGTTGTTTATTGGTTGGGCTTAGGATTACTGTTAAGCCATTCTTTAAAGTATAGAAACGGGCCTGTGTTGGGTCGTTGGTTACATATTTATAGTTGTAGCCACCTGTGGTGGCTGTTTTCCAAACGTAGGGTGTTTGGGCAGATACTTTGGCCGTGTACGAGCCAAGCAGTAACAGGATAAGGATCAGTTTTATTTTCATATTGGAGGTGTTAGGCTATAAATATAATTAAAAGAGAATGGAGGTAAAAGGGAATTGAACTAAAATTTTAGTAGAGATTTAATGCCTGCGATTTAGTCACTCTGCGTAAAATTCTGCGCCCTCCGCAGCTAAATATCAACGCATAAAAAATCCCGCCCAAAATTGAGCAGGATTTCTTTATAGGTTAATATAAAACTACGACCAAAGGTTAGCCGGATAAGTTCCGTTTTCAACCAGGTCTGATATGCTTTTTTGTACAATTGGCTTATCTTCTTTGTAAGTAACGCCAAACCATTTTGCATCGGTAGGGATAACTTTAAAAGATGCCTCGCCACTTTTAATTAAACCATCGGCAACCAACGGGATAAAAAATTCTGCTTTAGGGTTTGTTTTGTTGGCCTCAACAAAATCCTTGAACATTGGCAGGCTTTGTTTGAAAACAGCTGGTGTAAAGCCCCAGAAATTCATAGATACGCGGGTAAGCGGATCCAATGGGAATTCTTTATCATCCTCTTCGTAAGCAACGGTGCCGTCTTCTTTAAAATATACTTTAAGGCGCTCGTTTATAGCAACCATTTTACCATCTTCAACCTGGCAAACACCGCGCGATACCGAACCATGATCTGATAAGGTACGATCTACCTGGTAACCTATAATAGAATAGGTGTCATCAGCTACTTCGCTTGTTAAAAAATCAGCCATTTTCTTGAACGCGTCGAACCCGTAAAAATCATCGGCGTTTATTACGCAGAATGGCTCGTTTACCTGGTTGCGGGCAGCCAGAACTGCGTGGGCGGTTCCCCATGGTTTTGCACGCTCAATTTCTTCGTCAATGCCGAACTGTTTAAGATCGTAGTTTTGGAAAACGTAATCTGTTTCTATCCTGCCTGCCAATTTAGGCTCAAAAATAGCTTTGAAACTGTCTAAAAACTCTTCGCGTATGATGAATGATATTTTGCCGAAACCGGCGTTAATAGCATCGTAGATAGAATAGTCGATAATGGTTTCGCCGTTAGGGCCAAATCCATCAACTTGTTTCATGCTTCCATAGCGGCTTGCCATACCTGCAGCCAAGATCAATAAGGTAGGTTTCATATTTTTGATAGAATTTTATTGTATTACTTAAATTATTGCCAATAATAATGATTTTTCCGTTTATTATTAATAATTACTTAAAATATCTAAAGTCCTGTCCGGATTTGATATTTAGTAACGATTCGTAGATGAGGCGGATCACGTTATCCACGTCCTCTTTGTGGATCATCTCTACCGTAGTGTGCATGTAGCGCAGCGGTAAAGAGATCAGTGCAGATGGTACGCCGTCGTTAGAATAAGCGAACGCGTCTGTATCCGTTCCTGTACTGCGCGATGAAGCCTGGCGCTGGAAAGGGATATTCGCTTTCTGTGCCGATTCAATCAGTAGTTTGTTCAGGTTATTTTGTACCGCCGGTGCGTAAGAAATTACCGGGCCTTTGCCGCAGCTCAGATCGCCCTGGGTAATTTTATTGATCATTGGCGTACCTGTATCATGCGTAACATCGGTAACGATGGCCACATGCGGTTTAATGCGGTTGGCTATCATTTCGGCGCCGCGTAAGCCAATTTCTTCTTGTACAGCATTTACAATGTATAAACCAAAAGGAAGGGTTACTTTATTTTCTTTTAGTAAACGGGCAACCTCTGCTATCATGAAGCCTCCGGCGCGGTTATCCAGCGCACGGCCAACATAATAACGGTTATTCAGCACCATAAACTCATCTTCGTAAGTGATGACACAACCTACGTGGATACCCAGTTTTTCAACTTCCTCTTTGCTGGTGCAGCCGCAATCCAGAAAAATGTTCTTCAGGGTAGGGGCCTCTTCTTTTTCGCCGCCGAGGCGGGTGTGGATAGCAGGCCAGCCGAAAACCGCTTTTACAATGCCGTTATCGGTATGGATATTTACCCGTTTCGAAGGTGCTATCTGGTGATCGGACCCGCCGTTGCGGATCACGTAGATCAAACCATCGGTGGTGATGTAATTTACAAACCACGATATTTCATCGGCATGGGCCTCAATCACTACTTTGTATTCGGCGGTAGGGTTTATCACACCTACAGCGGTGCCATAATTATCTACAAAATGATCGTCGATGTAAGGTTTAAGGTATTCCAGCCACATTTGCTGGCCTTTCCACTCAAAGCCGGTAGGCGAAGCGTTATTGATGTATTTCTCGAAGAATGCAAGGGAATTTTCGGTAACTACGGCAGGTTTCTGCTCTACTTCAGTTTTCTTTTTAGCCATTGATATAAGTATGAGGCCATTGGATGGCCATTCGCAAATATAGTAAAGCGGTTGATATTGCTGCAATACCCTTTACACGGTATATTAAATATTGTTTGTTTGTTAACACAGTTTTAACACTATAAGCTCAACTTCGTCCCCGTTAATAAATAAGATCAGTTAATTTAACAGGTCGGTTTGCGCGAGGCAGGCCGACTTGTTGCTTTTTAGCCGGAGGGGATATCTTTTTGCATGATAATGTAATCGACCCCGTTTTTATGGAACACTTCGCCAACGGCGCTAAAGCCAAACTTGTTATAAAAACCAATGGCCGATAGCCGGGCGTTGCACCAGAGCAGTCCGCCGTTTTCTTTCACCACAAAATCCGTAATATAATTAAGCAACTGCGTACCCACCTGCTGTCCCTGCAAGGCATCGGCTACCGTGAACTTGCGGAACCGCCAATCTCGCTCCCGCTGAAACAGGGATACAACAGCCACCAAAGCGTTATCATGGAAGGCACCAAAATGATAGCCGTGATTGTCTTCTTCCATGGCCATATCGGCCAGTTGCTCGTTGGGGTACAGCACCTCGCGCCGTAAGCGCCAGGTAAGTTCGGGGCGTATTTGTTCGATGCTTAACATTAGGGGTAAAGGTAAGGCTTTGAATAAATTCTAAAGCCTAAATGCGAAATAGGAGAGTGTTTAGTTGGCCCCTCAGGGAAATCGCTTTTAAAATAGGGGGCGCCTACGGAGCCAAAAAACATTTTGAATGATGCTATAAACAGGAAGTTCCTACGGAACTACGAACTCATTTGTCTATAACTCCGGAGGAGTAACCTGTTTGTAGAAATAATTAAGCAACGAAATTGGCTCCGTAGGTGCCTCCTGTTAACCACCACATTTTAAAAGCGATTTCCCTGGTTGACTCCGCCATCAACTATTATCTCTCAAACAAAAATCTTACTTTGCAGCATCATGCCGCAGCAAGCCCCCAACACCATTTTCCCGCCCAAACTCATCAACTGGCTCATGTTTTTTGCTATCTGTTTAATATGGGGGAGTTCTTTTATTTTGATGAAACTTGGTTTGTATGACGATGACCGCAAACCGTTGCTTACCGCGTCGCAGGTAGCCGCTATCCGCATCATCACCGCGGGGGTGGTGCTTATGCCGGTACTCATCAGGCATCGCAGCAAAATACCTTTTAAGCTTTCGGGCTGGCTGGTGTTCTCGGGGTTCTTCGGCAGTTTTTTACCCGCCTTTTTATTCTGCATCGCCGAAACCAAAATAGATAGCGCACTTGCAGGTACCCTTAATTCGCTCACACCCATCTTCGCCATTATATTTGGTTTCCTGTTCTTTGGGAATAAGATCCCCTT
Source organism: Mucilaginibacter sp. (assembly GCF_039925265.1). Lineage (GTDB taxonomy): Bacteria > Bacteroidota > Bacteroidia > Sphingobacteriales > Sphingobacteriaceae > Mucilaginibacter. Next base: position 31,082 of record NZ_JBDSZG010000032.1, on the reverse strand, counting down.
TACGCATATCATCGGCATCATCATCGGTTTTGCCGGTATTGTACTTTTGTACCTGGTGCAAAAGCATACCGGGTACGGGCAAATAGGTTATGCCGGACTGGTGATATTAGCCACCATTTTTTATGGGATCAACATCATTGTGGTGAAGCGGTACCTTAATGGTGTGAGTCCGCTTATTATTACGGCCTTTAGTTTGATATCGGTAGGCTTGCCATCGTTGGTGATTTTATGGCAAACAGGTTTTTTCGGCCTGCCGCTTCTTCAGCCGCAGTACATTAAGGCCGTTGTGGCGGTTTGTACCTTGGGGATGTTGGGCACGGCCCTGGCCTGGATGCTTTTTTACGCCCTGGTACAACGCACCAGCGTATTGTTTACCTCCACGGCCAGTTACGGCATTCCCTTTGTGGCCTTTGGCTGGGGCTGGTATTACGGTGAAACCATCACCATTGGGCAAATTGGCTGCCTGTTCATCATCCTTGGCGGTGTTTACCTAACGCGAATAGATTTTAGCAAATTCCGGAAGAAAGCTATCGTTTAACTACCTGTTGAACGGAACCTCATTCACCCAATGGAAGCCGCGCTTGATCAGGATGAAATTATTCAGATCAAACTTTTTCATTCGGATGCGCAGAGAATCTTTTGGGAATGTGCTCACCATCAACAGGGTGTCTTTTTTGAGCTGATAAGTAAAGTGTGTTTTCTTAACCGTATCGGCATAGGTATTCATTACAATGGTGTGCTTCAGGGTATCTATCACAAAATCATACCGCTTGGTACTGTCGTTCATCAGTTTCACCCTTGCATTACCTGCGTAGCTAATTACCAGTTTGTTCCAACGGGTGGTATCGGTATTCAGGGGCGCGATGGTGTCCTTATTCCGCACAAAGCTTTGTACGATATAGATTCCGTACAAGGGCGGTTTTTTTACCTTATCCCCATATTGGCTCATAGCCTGTACGTCGCTGATGAAATTGCCTGCCACCGAGTAGATAATGAGCACATATTTAATAATGCAGAGGGTAATATTCTTCCAGCGTTTTTTAAAAGTATGAGGGCTAAGGTTTGCCGGGGCCGCCGGCTTGTTCAGGAAAAAGAAATTGATGAGCCGGATAGCATCCTTACTCAGCAGGAAAATACTCATTAGCACCAGCATGGTCGCCAGCAGTTTTACAGGTACATCGAAGCAATAGTTAATAGCCATGATATTCCCGGCAACAACCAGCCCTATTACCGCGCCAAGTGTCGCCGTTTTACGGAAGAAAAGCAGCAGGCCGCAAACAAGTTCGGCAAAGCCTGTGAAGTGGTTGAAGCCAACGGAGTAGCCCATATACGACCACGCCAGCCCCATGGGCGACATGCTGCCCAGCGGCTGCAAAAGTCTATCCGGCGAGGGACTGGGGAATTGCAGTTTGATGATTTTTACCGCGCCATAAGTAACCATGGTAATGGCCATGTAGTACCGCACAATAACGGTAAGCCAGTAAAACAGGTTGTTGTAGTTGCGTGCCTTCCTATCAATAACCGACCAGATGATGGCGCTTACCGTGGCCACAAAGGTAATAAACAGCAGGATGAGGTAATCATACGTGGTATCGCCGCTGCCGCCGGTAAACTGGGTTACGGGCTTGGCCAGGTGCAGGATGTGCGCGGCTATCCACACCATCAATTGATGAAACGGTTCGATATAGTATTCGTAAACGCGGTCTACCTGGGGCAGCACACCGTTGGGGTTTAGGAAAACGTAAAGGATAAAAAATACCACAAAAAAGCGGCAGGCAATTTTTCTCGGGGCGGACCAGTAGGCGGGTTCGGCAGCGTTTGTCATAAAGTGTAAAATAGGTAGCGGTAATATAGTGATTTTTTTGGTAGGTTGTAGCTTCAACCTGTCCTTCTCCAGGGAAATCGATTTTAAACTTTTACGCTGATTTTGGCTAAAGCCATGTTATGTTTTATGCCATCCGTCCCCTAAAGGGGGCGGCAATAAATGTAGAAACAATACCTTTTTCATCCATTGCCGTTCGGCTTCAGCCAACGGTTACAATGAAACGAAAGAACTGGCTTTAGCCGAAAATTGCCAATCCTGAATTTTAAAAGGGATTCCCTGTGCCCTTATCCGAAGGAGAGGGTTCTTAAGTCCTTTTGTTTGGAGAGGATTTAGGTGAGGCTTTTGTGGCAGCTCAGGTTTCTAACACATTTTCCAACTCCTTCAAACTTATCACCCCAACATCTTCCCCTTTCAGCCTTATCACAATTGCCTCACCGTTCTTGTGTAATTGCAGCCTGCCATTAAATAATTGGCTTTCTGTTGATGTGATGAACTTTTTGAGGTTAGTCCGGGTTTCCTTGTGGCAGGCGAGTTCATTGGTGCCGTCGCTTAATACCAGCCGGAATTTTTTATCGGCAGGCTCTAACAGGAGGGTGAGGTTGCCGGGAAGGTTGAACTGTGTCATCAGCAGGGTATTTTGTTGCTCTAAAATACAAAAACAAAGTATTTAATCTCATTTTATAAATCGCTTAAACTAATTGAATAGTGGGTTGTTATTTGTGCAAACCGATAGACGCCAATGAATCCTATATTTTTTAAAGTTGGAGCCCGATTACCTGTGATGGTGATCCCCAATACCGAGGCGCATTTGGATGGGCATACCGTAATTACCTACACCTACAATGTTTACCGCGACGAGGGTTTTGAGGACGCAGCGATGATAAACCTTAAGGAAAAGGAATTGCTGCTGGAAAAAAAGAAAAGCCCAAATTATATGGGTTTTATCACTTTTGAAACACCCGGGAAACTTTTCACCTACACGGCCGACGGTAATTACGAACTCAGTACAGACGACGTACAGGAGATCATAGAAAACATTAGCCACTACCGCGACCACCCCGGTTTATGGCGGATATAAATACCGTGCGGGTCGTTCTTAAAACATCTCAAACCGTATCACGTTAATTTGCCATGAAGCACATTTTGTTTTTTGGCGATAGTTTAACGGCAGGCTACGGACTGGCCAACGCGGCCACACAGTCGTTCCCGGCGCTGATAGGAGGAAAGATAAACGCAGCGGGCTTGCAGTATCGCGTGAGCAACGCCGGCCAAAGCGGCGATACCACTACCGGCGGCCTTGCACGACTGGATTACTGGCTGAGCCAGCCCGTAGATGTTTTTGTACTGGAACTGGGTATTAACGATATCCGCCGCGGTACACCACCTAACACCATCGCGCAAAACCTGCAGGCTATCATCAATAAAGTAAAAGCCAAATACCCGCAGGCAAAGCTGGTGATGCTGGGCATGGAGATCCCCGTGTTTTTGGGTGGCGATGTGGCGGTACAATTCAGCACCATTTACCCCAGGCTGGCCAACGCCAACAACATGGCGCTGGTGCCTTTCCTGCTGCAAGGCGTTGCCGGTAAAAAGCATTTAAATTTATGGGACAGGCTGCACCCCTCTGCCGAAGGCTATAAAGTGGTAGCGGAGTTGGTTTGGCCGGTGTTGAAGAGTGTGCTGGTATGATCAATAGCCTGCTTTAATTTTATAACTACCATTTTTACTGATGTTTAGTTCCACCGGGATGCCAAGGTCCGTGGTGGGGATAGAGAGCGAATAGGTAATGATGATGTTGTTATTATTATCACTCCGATGAGACACACGAGGCTCTAAAAGGCTTCCATATTTTTTCAGGTTTCCAACAAATGGGTCGTTAAAAAACGGATAGAAGTCTTTGGCGGTGAACTGTTTATTTAAAACGGTGTCTTTGCCGTTTATCAACACCATATCCGAAACAAAGGGATGTGTTACAAAGTCGGCAGGCTTTGCAGACTCATCATCGTACCTTTTTGGTATGATGAGGCTGCTATCTTTCAAACAGTAATGTTTTACGTGTAATTGTAGGCGCTCGTTTCCACTCGCTATTACCGTATCAATAACCAGGATGTTATCATAAGTTCCTGCCAGTCGTTTTCGCTCCTCGGCCTGCGTTGGGGGCATTTCTTCACTTTCCGGGCGGTTACCAATCGCCATTAGCGAATCGATAGATTTTTGTTTTAAAGGATCCCGGGAGGTGACAGTATCGCTATCGGTTAAAGCGTCGCCAGATTGCTTTGGGCTGTCACTGCAACTTGCAATTAATGCTAATATTAAAACCGCAAATATTTTGTTCATCTGTGTAAATTTTAAAACAGGTTGAATTTACAACCCCAATCCCTCTTTTCCCGGCGTCGCATCGGCGCTTGAAAAAGACCTTGCGCTGCATTCTCTACAACTACGAAAGCCTCTTAAAATGAGAACTTAAATCATTGTAGGCCGAAGTTATAAACTTCGACCAGTGGGGGAAAATCTAAACTTTATATATCTCAACTTTCCTACCATCAGGGTCGCAAATGATGGCCATGTAGCCAAAGTCTGTTTGCATGGGTTGGGCTATAAATTCAATTCCAATATCTTTTAAGGTATCTATTATGGTATCAAAGTTTTCTATTGATAAGCCCAACCGCAAGTGCTTATCAGGCTCGGGTTGTGACTTTGCCAAGGGGTATATCTCCAGCACGGTACCGTTAATTGTTGTGCCATAATGATAAGGCGAATTGCCATGCTTATGATAATCAAACTGTAAGCCCAGCAAGGAGTAGAACTCCGCAAGGCGTTTCTGGTCGGGTGTGCGGATAACTAATAGTTTGATTTGCATGATGAGCGAATGTAAGGATTTCCCCGCTGCCGCGTGTCCTCACTTGTGGCCCGCATGCAAAGTAGCCAATTGCAAAGCCGCCCTGCTTGCCGATGATTGCCGCGCTATCGCTCGCAAAGACGATGTGGCGAGTATGGCTATGAGTAGATGCTTCGTTTCAACATGACAAAGTAATAAGCCAGACCCAACGAAGCCTGCAAAACCGGCATTGACCTGTTCGGCAACCACTGCAACTGCTACAGCAAAACCTTTCATAGAACAGGGCGCAGCCGGCAGTTTTCTTTGGTTCGTTTCTTTTGCTGCCAAAAGAAATGAACATCCACAGACTCAAGTTAAACCTTTGCCATACCTAACAGGGCACAAAAGAACCAACCAATTGCAAAGCCGCCCTGATCGCCGATGATTGCCGCGCTATCGCTCAAAGACGATGTGGTTAGTTTGCATCGTTTCATCGATGACGTGTAAACCTACCTCCGGATTAATCAGGTAAAGTGTAAATCTATATACGGACTATGGAATTTACCTGTCCCAAAGGTGTCCAAAAAAGTGTTTCAACCCGGAGAGCTGAAAATGCAATATTTGCTTAACTGTTTAATAGTAAGTTAATTACAATTGTTATGTCAAGAGTAGGGGTGTCCCAAAGTGTTTCACGAAAAACTACAACCAATTGATAATCAATGATTATCGAAAAACAGGTGTTCCACTTTTAAAAGTGGGACACCTTGCATGTAAGTGCCGCTAAATTACCAGGCCGCCAAACTGCAAGCTGCCCACCGCAAACTGCCAACTCCCGGTCACAAAATAATGGCGTATTCGCACATCTGCACATTTACCCTTATCTTTGCAGCCTTAAATTATTACCTATGCTTAAAGGATTTTTTAACGTTCCGGCACCTGTAAATGAGGCGGTTTTAAACTACGGCCCGCGCAGTGTGGAACGCGCAGCGCTTAAAGCGGCCCTCGCCGAGGCCCGCGCCCAGCAACTGGATATACCTATGTACATTGGCGCGGATGAAGTGCGCACCGGTAAACTGGTGGAGCTTCGCCCGCCGCATGATCATCAGCACCTGTTGGGCGTTTTTCACTACGGAGACAAGACTCACGTTACCGCCGCTATTGATGCAGCCCTTGCCGCTAAAGCCGACTGGGAGAACCTGCCATGGGAGCAACGTGCAGCCATATTTTTAAAAGCAGCAGAGCTGATAGCCGGTCCGTACCGCTATAAACTAAACGCCGCCACCATGCTTGGCCAAAGCAAAAATGCTTACCAGGCGGAGATAGATTCTGCCTGCGAACTGATAGACTTTTTGCGCTTCAATGTGCAGTACATGACGGAGATCTACGCCCAGCAACCACCCGTTTCGGGCAAAGGCGTTTGGAACCGTTTAGAGCAGCGCCCTTTGGAAGGCTTTGTTTTCGCGCTTACGCCGTTCAATTTTACGGCTATTGCGGGTAACCTGCCTGCCAGTGCCGCCATGATGGGTAACGTTGTGGTTTGGAAACCTGCCGATACACAGGTGTACGCTGCCAACGTTATCATGCAGATATTTAAAGAAGCCGGCGTACCCGATGGTGTGATCAATTTGATCTACGCCGACGGCCCTGAAGTGGGCGAGGTAGTATTTAACCACCCCGATTTTGCGGGTATCCACTTTACGGGTTCTACCAAAGTCTTCCAGCACATTTGGCAAACTATTGGCACCAACATCCATAAATACAAAACTTACCCGCGTATAGTAGGGGAAACCGGCGGTAAAGATTTTGTGCTGGCTCACCCCAGCGCCAATGCCGATGCGGTTGCCGTTGCACTGATGCGTGGCGCGTTTGAATACCAGGGACAAAAATGTTCGGCAGCATCGCGTGCTTATATCCCCGCCAGCCTTTGGCCTGCGGTAAAAGAGCACATGGTGCGCGAAATGGCCACCTTTAAAATGGGCCCTACCGAAGATTTTGAGAATTTTGTAAACGCAGTGATCAGCGAAGTAAGCTTTGATAAACTGGCTAAATATATCGACGCTGCCAAGAAAGACGATGGCGTTGAGATCATCGCCGGCGGCAAATACGATAAAACTAAGGGCTGGTTTGTAGAGCCGACCGTACTCCAAGTGCAGGACCCACACTACGTGACCATGTGCGAAGAACTCTTCGGCCCGGTGCTTACCATTTACGTTTACGAGGATGCTAAATGGGACGAAACGCTGAGCATCATTGATAAAACATCTATCTACGCCTTAACCGGCGCGGTATTATCGCAAGACCGCTACGCCATTGCCGATGCTACCTACAAGCTGCGCAACGCGGCAGGTAACTTCTACATTAACGATAAGCCAACCGGTGCTGTAGTGGGCCAGCAGCCATTCGGCGGTGCCCGCGGAAGCGGTACTAATGATAAGGCAGGCTCGATGATCAACCTGCTGCGCTGGGTATCGCCGCGAACCATCAAGGAAACCTTTGATTCGCCTACGGATTACAGGTACCCTTTTTTAACACCAGAGCGCTAACCCGAGCCCCCCAACCCCCTGAAGGGGGAGCTTTTGAACTGTATAGTGAAGCCCAAATTCCAAAAGAGTTAGGGCTTTTTCTATTATGGGTTCTCGACGGATTCGGGCCCGAAGATGTCTTTACTCCAGCCGCGGAACTCGTAGTACCTGCCTTTTGGTTCGCCTGTCCACCCGTTGATGCCTTTGTTGGGGAGTACAACACCATGTATATAAATTACAGGCAGTATGGCCAGCCCCAAAATCGCGAAAGCATAAACCCGGCCTATATAAACGGAGATGGCGATCATTATAGCCATGGTTATGATATACTTGAGCAACTTGCGCCACTTTGGACTGCGTTCCTCAAAATGGCCAAAGTAAATATGTCCAAGCAAAAAAAAGATAGTTACAACGCCTACTTCTACCCATAAAGTGTCTGTATTCCACATAATTATTGTTGGTTTGGTAGCATAAAGATAACTTACTAAAAACAAAGAGCGCAATTAATCTGAACTGATATAACCCCTTAAGGGCTTTGAATTTCCCTTTAGCACAATTTATATTTTTGCTTAAATTTTAAGTATTTTTATAAAAAGAAAATGAAGAAAATATATTTATTGTTGAGTGTTTTAATTATGATTATGTGCGAAAACGCGAGGAGTCAATATAAATTAAGCCACGGTTCACTCGTTATAGGCATCTCCAATAAAGATGATTTGGTTATAACTGCCGATAAAAGAACATCAACAGATTGCCAATTTACTGATACAGATACTAAATTATTTAAAATTGATAAATATAATGCGTTTTCTATCACAGGGAATGGTCAAATCGTAACTAACAAGAATTTGTCTTTTCTCTCTGATATAATTATTTCGGATTACTATAAAACACATGTTGTTGATTATAGCATTGATTCATTGAGATTATTATGCCGCAGATTAAATGCAGAAGCCAAGGCTTTTTGGATTAATAATGAAGCTTTAACATACCTACTCAATAATTTGAAATTTACCTGTGTTTTTTATAGCTATAATAAGTTGGATGAAAGGTTTGAGATTTATGGATTACAACTGTTTTATAAACTAGTTAATGGACAACCCGGTTTCGATATAAAAATGCAAACTGAAAAGGGGCCGAAAAATTTATTTTTTGCCTCTGGAGAACTTGTTATAATAGACGATGTCGCACAAAATAATAAAACAGATTTATCTAAGGAAGTTAGTAATTTCTTAAAAGAAGCAACTGTTAATAAGAAACTTTTAGAAACAGCGAGAATAAAACTTATAAGTTATGGTAAACAAATTGTAGCTGCAACCAGTTCAAAATTAGAAACAATGGGGCCGTGTCTTAATACTGTTAGTATAATTACCGATACCGCAGTGATCAATAAAGAACAAGGGTTTATTTGGCTTTGACAATATACTCAGCTTTCACCTTTTTCTATTTCTCGAACCTAAACACCTCGTCCATTTTGGAGTTGTTGTTGGCGCTTACCTTCATATCGGTAATAATACCTGTAGCAAGGCTGTACACCCATCCGTGTACGCTTAGTTCTTGCCCGTTTTGCCAGGCGTTTTGTACAATGGAGGTTTTGCAGAGGTTGTTTACGTTCTCTATCACGTTGAGTTCTACCAGGCGGTCGCCGCGCTTGCCTTCGTCGGTAATGGCATCCAGCTCCTGGGCGTGTACGCGGTACACATCTTTTATATGGCGCAGCCAGTTATCAATAATACCAAATTGCTTATTGGTCATGGATGCCAGCACGCCGCCGCAGCCGTAATGGCCGGTTACAATTACGTGCCTTACCTGCAGTACATTTACGGCGTAATCCAGCACGCTCAGCATATTCATATCCGTGTGAATCACCATATTAGCGATGTTGCGGTGTACAAATATCTCGCCCGGCCTGGTATGGGTGATCTGGTTGGCGGGTACGCGGCTATCCGCGCAGCCTATCCACAAAACGGGCGGCTTTTGTCCGTTGGCCAGGGTGGTAAAGTAATCAGGGTCTTCCTGCAGGGTTTCTTCAATAAAAAGGCGGTTACCTTCCAGCAGGCTTTCGTAGGTTATATGGCTGGTATCGTGTATGGGATTGGTGGTTTTTGCGCACATGGTATAATAGGTTTTATGATGTTTTTGATGCTTTGTTTCGCGAAAATAAGCGCAACACTTTATGCAGTGCCAGCGGCGAAAGATCGTAATACAAAATTGTTAAAAGTATTGCAGGTATAAAATAAAATATAGCAAAATCGTACAAATCGAAAAGGTAACCGCCGGCCAGGCAGCCAAAAAAGTAAAAGCCCAGCACCGTAGTGCGGATGTACACTTTGTGGCGGGTAGCTTCGGTTACGTTTTTTTTGGCGTGCATCCAGTCGGCAATATCGCCGCCCAGGTCGGTAAACAACCCTGTAAGGTGCGAGGATTTGATCAACCCGCCCGAGATGGTGGAAACCAGGCTATTCTGCAAGCCCATGGCGAATAGGATGGCTGCGATCACCACCTCTCTCTCCGTTTGGGTTTCCTTATAAAAATTGTGCCCGTAAATGGCCACGAACAGCAGGATAACGGTCTCGATAATAATAGGGATGGAATGTGCTTTGTAATAGCTCTTGCTTTCGTAGCTGCGCACAATATAGGTGGCCAAAAACGCCCCCGAAAAGAACATGGCCAGCCAGATAGCGAAGATGATGATCTCCCCGAAATTCTGCTCAACCATGTGCCTGGCCAAATTGGCCACATGCCCGGTTATGTTGGACGTGAACGCTAAAAACGCCACTACGCCCGCCACATTGGTAATGCCCGATACTACCGCCGTAGAAGAGGCGAGCAACAGGTTTCCACGGAGGGTACGGTCGGCTTTTGATTCGCGCAGCATAAGGGGGCTTATGAATGTTTATATCGTATAAACATATGAAATTATACTGAAGTAGATGTGCAAATGTGCAGATTTCAGATGAAGCTTCTGCTCGTTGTTCTGTTGTGCATTGTTAGGTGCGAGGTGGGGTTTTCGCTAAGCCTGTGGATGTTCATTTCTTTTGACACCAAAAGAAACGAACCAAAGAAAAGTGCCGGCCACGTTACGTTCTGTGAAAGTTAGTGGTTGTTCAGTGCTTGTGCGATCCGAACGTTCCTGATGCCGGTTTTTAGGGGCTTCGTTGGGCTCACTTAAACATTTTTCTTTTTGAGGTTCAGCAACTCAGCTTCGGGCGAAAGCGGGCAGAACGTGGTGGGCTGTGCGACGGGAAGGGCATAGCAATGCTTGCAGAAGCGGGGCCTGTGGGGCGAAGCAAGGGGCAAGATTTTGCAGCCCGTGGTTCTGCCGGGTTTGCGGGGCAAGGCCTGTGTGGCAAAGAAGCCTAATTGCTGAAAGCACTTTTGTTACTTTTGGTGCATCAAAAGTAAAAGCCTCCCGCGGCGAATGAGCGGGCCGATGATTTCATTTTGCACTAAGTACCTAAAAGAATCCTCAATGCAATATCTTAAACATCAATTCCTTCATCAAACCACCGGGGCCGGTGTTTGATTCTACTCCTTTGCTTTTCAGATCGTACTCGCGCAGGTAGCTGATCACCTGGAAGGTTTTGCCCAGGCTGTAGCCGCGTGCCGCCTGTTCGTAATCTTTTACAAAGTATGGGCTCACGCCAAGCTCGCGCGCAAGGCTCTGCGGCGACTTATCCTTAATATAATGATAAGCCAACACCTTGCTGAAAAAGTTGTTCAGATTGCCTAAAACCAGCACTATGGGGTTAGCCTTGGGGTTGGCCTCAAAGTAGTTTACGATCTGGTTCACTTTATAAGCGTCTTTTTTGGTCAATGCCGATTGCAGCTCGAAAACGTTGTATTCCTTGCTGATGCCGATATTATCCTGGATGTGCTTTAAAGTGATCTCTTCGCCGGCGCTAACATTCAGCATCAGCTTATCCAGTTCGTTTGCTATTTTGGAGAGGTCGTTACCCAGGTATTCCGAAAGCATGGCTGATGCCTGTCCGTTGATCCTGTATTTCTTTTCGGTAATATAACCCTCTATCCAGGCGGGGATCTTGCTGTCGTATAAGGTTGCCGATTCAAATATCAGCCCGTTCTTATCTATGGCCTTATATGTTTTTTTGCGCTTATCAAACTTGCCGTATTTGTAACAGAAAACCAATATGGTGCTTGGCAGCGGGTTTTCCAGGTAGGCGAGGAGCGGATTGATGTGTTTTTTGTCCTCATCATCGCGTCCCCATTTCATATCCTGCGCCTCTTTTACCATTACTACCTGGTAATCACTCATCATGGGGTAGCGCTTGGCCGCGTTGATAGCCGTCATCACATCAGTATCCTTTCCATACAGCACGGTTTGGTTAAAACCCTTCTCGGCATCCGACAGTACTTTGTGCTCAATGTAGTTGCTCACCAGGTCGATAAAATAAGGCTCCTCCCCGTGCAACAGGTACAGTGGCTTAAATTTGCGGGCCTTAAGGTCTTTTATGATTTCGGGAGCAGTCATTTCAAGTAAAAAGTCAAAAGTAAAAACTGCGAAGCACTCTTGAGCACCAAAACGAAAATAATAAGCGAAAAACTCAAAAGTAAAAAGTTCCCTATTGTGGATAATAAAACTATTGCTGAGAATATGCCTATACAGGTTTTTGAATTTTGAATTTTTACTTTTGACTTAATAATGGATTTGCTACTCCCGCTCAATCTTCCGCCATACCCTTTTAAGCTTACCGATGATAACGGGCAGCTGAGCGTGTTTGATGAACTGCGGAAACGAAAGATCATCCTCACACCCGAGGAATGGGTGCGCCAGCATTTTGTGCAATACCTTATCAAGCAAAAGCTTTACCCAAAATCGCTCATCAAGCTGGAAGGCGGGTTGAAACTGCACGGGATGGCCAAACGGTCAGATATCGTAGTGTACAATTCATCGGGGCAGAAAATTTTATTGGTGGAGTGCAAAGCGCCATCGGTAGCTATTAGCCAGGCTACGTTCGACCAGGCCGCGCGCTATAATATGGTGCACAAAGTAAAGTTGCTCGTAGTGACCAACGGATTGCAGCATTACTATTGCAGCATAGATTTTGAGCAGGAAAGTTATCGCTTTTTAGAGGAATTGCCGTCGTATAAAGAATTGTAGCTATGCGGTTTTCCCCACCAGGTTCTGGATCTTCTCCATCAGTTCATCCGGTTTAAAAGGCTTGGCCACATAATCGTTCATGCCGGCACTGGTTACCTGGTCCTTAATATCAAACAGGGCGGATGCGGTAAGCGCGATGATAGGGATATTGGCTTTAGCAGGGTCGGGCATTTTGCGGATCTCGATGGTGGCGTCAAAACCGTTCATGATCGGCATCTGCAAGTCCATCAAAATAACGTCGAAGTTTCCGTATTGCATAATTTCTACCGCACGCTCCCCGTTTTCGGCAATGGTAGGTACTATCTGCCATTTGGAGAACAGCTTTTTCATCAGCATCACATTCACTGGATTATCCTCGGCTATGAGCACGCGCAGGTTGGCCGAGCCAAAAATATCCGTTTCAGGAGCCGATTGGATCTGTTTCTGTTTTTGTACAGGCGCTGCCGCAACCTCAGTAGATACCGGGAACTCCATGTTAAACGAGAACTCCGAACCCCGGTTAACCACACTGTGTACGTGCATTTGTAAACCCTGCAGCTCCAGCAGGCGCTTAACAATGGCAAGGCCTAAACCAGTGCCACCATATTGGCGGGTGGTGGTGATAGATTCCTGCGTAAACGGTTCGAAGATGCTCTCAAGATTTTCTTTTTTGATACCTATACCGGTGTCCTTTACCGAGAAGCTTACGGTGATGTTGTTGTGGCGGTCTTCTATACAGGTTACCCGCACCCCCACGCTGCCCGCAGCAGTAAATTTAATGGCGTTGCTGGTAAGGTTAAAAATGATCTGAGTTAGGCGGGTTGGGTCGCCAAAGATCACCTTGCGCCTTAACGCGCTGTCAATATCAAGCTTGAACAGCAGACCTTTTTCTTCGGCCTTGATGATCTGCCCGCCGCAGATGTTATGCAGCAGATCTACGAGGTTGAATTTTATTTTTTCGAATACGATCTTACCCGATTCTATCTTATTAAAATCGAGTACGTCGTTCACAATGGCAAGCAGGTTGTTAGCTGAAAATTTCAGAATCTCCAGATTCTCGCCCTGATCCGGCCGCGGATTGTTCATCATCAGCAGGTTACTCATACCAATAACGGCGTTAAGCGGCGTTCGGATCTCGTGCGACATGGTGGACAAAAACTCCGACTGCACCTGCGAAGATTTCTCGGCTTTCTCTATCGCTCTTTCAAATTTGATATTGAGGGCGGCCTGCTCTTCACTGGTATCTTTGAGTTCTTTTATGTTCTTTAAAAAGGCGGTATAAAAGTGACTATGAATAAATATGATGAGTATGAAATTGGCGAACACCCCTATAATAATAGTGGCCTGATCTACCTTCTCGGGCTTAAAATCGATATAATAGTTATGATCATAAACCATTACCAGGAAGAGTAGTACCGGCAGCAAATTCAGCAGCGAATAGAACATTCCCCAATTTTGGCCCAGCATATAAAAGCTAAAAACCACTACCAGGATGATGATCTGTATCACGATGATGTTAACATCCTGCATGATCACAAACACGGTAGAAAGGTTTACTATAGTACCCACTATGAGTAGGATGTGCGATATATTGCGCCAGTGCGGCTTAAAGGTGAGGTACTTAAATAGCGCCGCTACGCAAAACATCAATATACCCGATGTTGCCGTAAGCAAAGGCAGCCCCTGCAAATAAACGCTTAAAAATAAAGCGCCAAGCGCCACAAAAATGAGCAGGAAGCCATAATAAAGTAAGCGGATACGCGCCTGATCGAGGATCGACAGGTCTCGTGAAAGTATTTTATAAATTGAGAAGTTAAAAAAATCCACTTTATACTTTACGCCGTTAGTTTATTAAAATCCAAAAAAAATATTGCGTTTAATACACACAATAAATTACATATAGGTTTAACAGCCTAAAATATATACAATTAGCAAGCCAAGCTTCTCAGGTTGTCGTCTACCGTTTTTAATTTCGATTCTGCATCCGCTTTCTTCTTCAGCTCATTATCTATAATATCGGGTTTTGCATTCGCCATAAAACGTTCGTTACCCAATTTTGCACTAACCGATTTTAAAAATCCCAGGAGATATTCCTGCTCTTTTTTCAGGCGCTCACATTCTGCCGCTACATCAATTTCTATATTCAAAGCGATGTAGAATTCATCGGTACCGGCAATGAAATTTACCGCACCGCCAAGCGCTTCGTTAACCAGGCTCACATCGTTAATATTCCCCAAAGGTTTAATGATGGGTTGATATTTAACGTAATCGATAGCCGAGTTTACTTTTACCGCGAGCGGAAGAGTCTCTTTTGGCGATAATTGCTTGGCGTTCCGTACGTTACGAACCTGGGTGACAACCTGCTGGATAATTTCAATCTCCGAAACCAGTCGGGAATTAATTTCCCCAATTGCGGGTAACTGTGCCACAATACAGCAATCGAGTTCACCTCTCTCGCCAAACAGTTCATCATGCCATAGCTCCTCGGTAAGGAAGGGCATAAACGGATGGAGTACTTTTAGGATGTTTTGGAAAAAATTGATGGTAGCCGCATAGGTTTCTGCATCGATGCTTTGTTTTTCGGCACCCGGTTTGTAAACGGGCTTCACCATCTCCAGGTACCAGGCGCAGTAATCGTCCCAAACCAGCTTGTAGGTGGCCATTAAAGCTTCAGACAAACGGTATTGTTTAAAGTCGTCCTCTATCTGCGCAAGCGCCTGGTTAAAGCGGCTATCAAACCATTCGATGGCTATCTGGTTGGTGTTGGTAAGGCTCTCATCAACCGCCCAGCCCTGGATCAGTTTAAAGGCGTTCCATATTTTATTAGCGAAGTTTCGGCCCTGTTCGCAATAGCTTTCGTCGAACATAAGGTCGTTACCCGCAGGCGAGCAAAGCAGCATGCCTACGCGTACGCCATCCGCGCCGTATTTGCCCATCAGTTCTATTGGGTCGGGAGAATTGCCTAATTGCTTCGACATTTTACGGCCCTGTTTATCCCGTACAATACCGGTTAAGTATACATTGCTGAACGGCTTTTGTCCGCGCAGCTCATGGCCCGACATGATCATCCTGGCTACCCAGAAGAACAGGATCTCGGGAGCGGTAACCAAATCGTTGGTAGGGTAGTAGTAGTTTATTTCAGCATTATCCGGGTTGCGTACACCATCAAAAACGGATATCGGCCACAGGCCCGATGAGAACCAGGTATCCAGTACATCGTCTTCCTGCCTTAAATCAGCAGTGGTGAGTTGTGGGTTTTGAGTTTTGAGTTTAGCTTCATCCAATGCTTCCTCAATGGTTTTGGCAACCACATATTCGCCGTTTGGCAGGTAGTACGCCGGTATCTGCTGGCCCCACCACAATTGACGACTGATGTTCCAGTCGCGCACGTTCTCCATCCAATGGCGGTAGGTATTGATGAACTTTTCGGGGATGAGTTTTACTTCTCCGTTCAAAACATAATCAAGTGCGGGTTTCGCCATCTCCTGCATTTTGCAGAACCATTGCATCGAAAGTTTCGGTTCGATAACCGCGTTGGTACGTTCGCTAAAGCCTATCTGTGAGGTATAATCCTCTGTTTTGGCTAATGCGCCGGCTTCCTCCAGCAATACCGCGATCTTTTTACGGGCGGCGAAGCGGTCTTCTCCAACCAGGATCTGTGCTTTCTCGTTCAGGGTGCCATCATCATTTAAAATATCAATGATAGGCAGGTTATGTTTTTGGCCAAGAGCATAATCGTTCAGATCATGTGCCGGGGTAACCTTTAAGCAGCCGGTACCAAAATCCATGGTAACATAGTCGTCCAGTATCACCGGGATCTCGCGATTGATAAGCGGGATGAATACGCTTTTGCCATGCAGGTGCAGGTAGCGCTCATCGTTAGGGTTTACGCATATTGCCGCATCCGCCATAATGGTTTCGGGGCGGGTGGTGGCTATGGTTAAGTAAGTTGAAGGTTCAAAGTTCAAAGTTGAAAGTTGTTCTCCACGATCATGTGTACCGCCAATTTCTAACTTTTGACTTTTAACTTTCGACTTTTGACTTATCCGATACTTAATATAATAAAGCTTTTGGTTTACCTCTTTACGGTTTACTTCTTCGTCGCTTACGGCGGTTTTGCTTTGCGGGTCCCAGTTAACCATGCGTACGCCGCGGTATATAAGCCCCTGTTTGTGCAGGCGAACAAAATAGTCTATAACCGCCTCGCTCATGTCATCATCCATGGTGAACTTAGTGCGTTCCCAATCGCACGATGCGCCGAGTTTCTTCAGTTGTTCCAGTATAATGCCGCCGTATTTTTCTTTCCACTCCCAGGCGTACTTTAAAAACTCCTCGCGGGTAAGGTCTTTTTTATTGATGCCGCGCTCTTTTAACATAGCCACAACTTTGGCTTCGGTAGCGATGCTGGCGTGATCCGTACCCGGCACCCAGCAAGCGTTCTTACCCTTCATGCGGGCACGGCGGATGAGTACATCCTGTATGGTATTGTTTAACATATGCCCCATGTGCAGCACGCCGGTAACGTTTGGCGGAGGGATCACAATAGTGTAAGGCTCGCGCTCATCGGGCACCGAGCGGAAAAAATTGTGTTGCAACCAGTAACTGTACCACTTTTCTTCGGCTTCTTTTGGGGAATATGTTTTAGCAATGATCATAGCCCGCAAAAATAACTATTTGCACCAAATTGTTAAGCCCTAATGCATATTGAGTTTTGCGGCACGGTAATGGCTCTATTAAGAAACAGTATTTATAAGCTTCCGGTGCAATAATATAAAAGCCAGGCAGTTTATAGGTTATATCACAGCACAGATATGAAAACAATTCCATTAAATCGTTTCCTGGCAGCTATGCTTAAATTATCGCGGTTATCGGTGGTGATTAAGTGGTTTAATAAGTAGGGGACCGGGACTCTCTGATCTTACAATTAAAGCTTTGAGATAATCTTTACTATACGTATCTTCGACTACTAAATCACACGTGTAATGACTACGAAACTTACGCTAACGATGGAAGATACGGTAATTGATTCCGCTAAGAAATATGCCCGTGAAAATGGGAAAAGCCTTTCTGACATCGTAGAAAATTACTTAAAATCCATAGCCACTCAGGAAGAAACAATTGCTGAATTGTCTCCAAAGGTGACCCGCTTGATGGGGATACTTAAAGTGCTCGAAGATTTTGATTATAAAAAGGAACTTGGGGATGCCTTGGCTGAAAAATATAAGTAAGCCGGATGAAGCACGTTTTTATGGATACGAATGTGGTGATAGATTTTCTAACAAATCGACAGCCGTTTGCATTGGATGCTGCAAAGCTTTTTGATATGGCTGTTAAAGAGAAGATAAAAATATATATTTCGGCTCTTTCTTACGGCAATATCCACTACGTTGTAAAACGATCTTTCGGTAACAATATGGCAATCTCGTTATTAAATGAGTTGGCTGAAATGACCGAAATAGTAGATGTAACTAAATCTATTATCCGGCAATCTTTAAAAACCGACTTTAAAGATTATGAAGACGCCATCCAATATTATTGTGCCCTTAGTATAAAAGATATTAGTTTAATAATAACACGGGATACTAACGACTTTAAAAAAAGCACGTTATCCGTATTGACACCTTTTGAAGCAATAGCCTCTATTAAGTCAGATTAAACAGACCTCAACGTATTTAGCGCCGAATATGCAATGTCATTTTCAGGGTATTCGTTCAATATTTCCTCATATAATTTCTTCGCTTCGGCTCCTTTTTGTGTTTGCGTATAACAAAATGCAATGTTGCACAGCCCCATTTCGCGATAGCATTTTTTTGACGCGCTGAGGAGCGTTATAGGTCGGTACTTATCAATCCAGGAATTACGTGTGAAAAAATCAACACTTTTTTGAAAAGTTCGGATAGCCCCATCATATTCTCTTGATTTTAAAAGCGCAACTCCTTTACGGTGATCGTATGCAATTACACCTCTTAAAAAGTATACTATAAAATAATATACAACAATTGCATAAATCATCCCGAATGTTTCATCCTGGGTGGAGAATAGGTAAAATAAAGCTACAAGGAAAGCTATCTGTGGGATCATATACCACCATATTCGTTGTGTGCGATTGAAAGGGACGCCTGGAGCCATGTTTGAGGTTTAGTTTGGCTAGAAGTAGCAATAAATCCTGATT
Organism: Mucilaginibacter sp.; assembly: GCF_039925265.1. Lineage (GTDB taxonomy): Bacteria > Bacteroidota > Bacteroidia > Sphingobacteriales > Sphingobacteriaceae > Mucilaginibacter. The sequence goes on along the minus strand of NZ_JBDSZG010000032.1, from coordinate 12,644 downwards.
GATAAAGTCCCCCAATCTTTACCCTCCTCCAACATTTCCTCCTCCAAACCTTTCGCCCGAAACATTATCTTTGCGGCCAATATACGCTATGATAGTTAACCAGTTTTATGATAAGGGGCTTGCCCATGCATCGTACGCCATTATACGCAATGGCCGCATGGTGGTGATAGACCCGGCCCGCGACCCGCAGCCTTACTACGATTTTGCTAAAATACACAGCGCCGATATTTTGGGCGTGATAGAAACGCACCCCCATGCCGATTTTGTGAGCTCTCACCTGGAGATCCACCAAACCACCGGCGCGGTTATCTACGTAAGCAAGCTGGCAGGCGGTACTTTCCCACACGAGACCTTCGACGATGGCGACGTGATAAAATTGGACGATATAAAACTAAAAGCCATCAACACCCCCGGCCACTCGCCCGATTCTATCTGCATTTTGCTGGAAGATGAAAAAGGAAAGGATTGCGCCATATTTACCGGCGATACCCTGTTTGCCGGCGATGTAGGTCGTCCCGATTTGCGCGAGACTGCCGGTAACATCACCGCCAAAAAAGAGGAACTTGCCCGCGATATGTATCATAGCACCCGCGAAAAACTGATGGTATTACCTGCCGATGTTACCGTTTACCCGGCACATGGCCCCGGTTCGCTTTGCGGTAAAAGCATGAGCCCCGACCTGCAGACCACCATTGGCAAAGAGTTGCGCGAGAATTACGCCCTGCAACTGATGGACGAGCTGAAATTTGTGCAAACCCTAATGGCCGATCAGCCGTTTATGCCCAAATACTTTGGCTATGATGTAGAACTCAACAAAACCGGCGCGCCAAACTTTGCCGAGAGTATTAACAATGTTGTTAAGGCCGATAGCCAGATAGAATTAGAGAAAGGTGTATTGGTAGTTGATGCCCGTCCAAGCGAATTGTATCGCAAGGGGCACGTTAAAAACAGCATCAACCTGCAGGATGGCGAGAAGTTTGAGACCTGGCTGGGTTCGGTTATTGCCCCCAACGAGGAATTTTACCTTATTGGTGCGACAGATGCCGATTTGGATACCCTGATAAAAAAAGCAGCCAAAATTGGCTACGAAAAAAATATAAAGGCAGCTTTGCTTACGCCGGATAGTGCGACCGTTAAATCCCCGGTGATCAATCTGGCTGAATTTAAAGCGCATACCGATAGTTTTACCATTATAGATGCACGCAACTGGGCGGAGATAAATGTAGGCAAGCTGTTTAATGATGCGCTTACTATCCCTTTGCCCGAGTTAAGGGAGCGGGTTAGCGAAATTCCTGCCGACAAGCCCATCGTGGTACATTGCGCGGCTGGTTATCGCTCGGCAGCTGCTGCTGGTATTATCTCGGCCAAAATAAAAGCAGTCCCGGTTTATGACCTCAGCGAAGCGGTGAAAGAGTGGATTTAGTAGCGCATGGGTAATGGTTCATAGATCACAGGGAGCTCCATAAACTATCATCTGTGCACTGCTAACTTTTTCTATGAACTATGAACTATGATCCATCAACTATTTACTATCATTGCATCCGAAGAATATGTCGGACGACGCAGTTGTAAAAAGGATAAAGGTTATTGTTAAGGAGCATGGCGGTCAGCTTGCACTGGCAAACGCTATTGGGGTAGACCAGGGCTTCATCAGCAAGGTGATCAACAAAAAGCAGGACATCAGCTACTACCTTATCCGCAAGCTTTGTTTTCAGCTTAAATACTCACCCGAATGGCTCATCCTCGGCACCGGCGAAAAAAACATCCACAAACCCGAATCTGCCAAACTCATTACCGAAATTCAAATGCTCCGCACCGAAGTGGACATCCTCCACGCCCGTATGCGCGCCTACGAACTGGAATTGCAGGAAATTAAGCAAGGCGCTCCGCAGCAGAAAGCGGGGTAGTAACGCTTTAACAAGCTCAAAAAATGGGCTCGTGCGATTCCCTACCGACGGGAATAGTCCATAAGACACTATTAAACAGTATTCGGTTTCTTAATTAAAGGCTTGAAAATCATGGTGCTATTATTGAAAAATATGTTAACCCTACATGTTTTCAATCAGTTGATTGTCAAATAGTTAAAAAATAAAAATTGAAATTGTGTTAAGCTATGTTAACCCTCCCGTTGGGAGGAATCGTGCAAGGACTTGGCTTTCACGATTCCTATTTTAGCATCTTATTCAAATCGCCGTAAGGGATAATCCCGTTAGCAAAATCAAATGTGCCGGTGTTTTTAATTTCGGAGGCTGCATTTATGAAAGCCCCATAAGCTGCACGTGCTAAGGAGGAGCCGAGGCTCACGCGTTTTACACCCAGGTCTTCCAGTTGGTTAAGCGAGAAACTTGGGCCAGATAACCCCATCACCACGTTAACCGGCTTAGGCGAAACGGCTTTCACAACAACTGCAATATCTTCTGCAGATTTTAACCCCGGCGCAAAAAGCACATCTGCACCTGCTTCGGCGTAAGCTTCGAGGCGTTTAATGGTATCCTTTAATTCGATAACTCCATGGATCAAATTCTCGGCTCTTGCGGTCAGCATAAACGGAAAATCTAAACTCCTGGCTGCCTTAACCGCGGCGCGGATGCGTTCTACGGATAATTCAAAAGGATATATCGGCGAGCCAGACTTACCCGTTGAATCCTCTATGGAACCGCCAACAACGCCCGCCTTTGCAGCAAGCAGGATAGACTGGGCGCAGCCTTCGGGATCGTCGGAATAACCGTTCTCCAGGTCGGCAGAAACGGGGAGGTTCACAGCCGCGCTGATCGCCATACTATTGTTCAAAGCTTCTTGTAGGGTTACCATACCTTCGCCATCGGGCTTTGCTAAGGAATAAGCGAGCCCCGCGCTGGTGGTAGCAAGCGCCTCAAACCCTAAACTTGCCAGCACCTTAGCCGACCCTGCATCCCATGGATTGGGGATGGCAAATATGCCGCTGCGCTGATGCAGGGCTTTAAAGGTTTCTGCTTTATGGTGTAGGGTGTAATTTCCCATAGTGATTTGAACTTTTGTAGTTAATCCCTCCCTCGGGAGGGTAGGGAGGGGTTAATGAACTATGCATCAAGAATTAAATAATTAACCATCTAATACCTCCAATGGAAAATCTTTCGGAAGTTTAATGGAACTGTCTTTCTTTATAAGCCGGAGAATAATTTCTTCAATACCCCGCATCACATTTAGCATATTATATTTTACCTCAGCCTCACTAAAGCGGATAAATGTTACTCCTAAACTTTCCAACTTTTGCTGCCTAATCTCGTCTTTGTGAAAAGCTTCTTCATGATTATGAGATAGGCCGTCAATCTCAATGGCTAACATTAACGCTTTGCAAAAGAAATCAACAATGTAATTATCAATGCAACGCTGCCTGTCGAAATCAAAGCCCCATAATTTATCATCTTTTAACTCGTTCCACAGCAGCACTTCGCCGTAAGTCATTTCGTTCCGCAATTTGCGGGCTAATGCTTTTAAGCTTGGGTTGTATGGAATTATTTTGGCCATTACTGCGCATCCGTTTAGATTAATATTCGTTACTTATCGCTTGGTTAACCCCTCCCTGCCTTTGCGCACAAATCCATCCCACCCCTCCCGAGGGAGGGATAAACTGCAACAAAACAGTCAAACTTTCACCCTTACAACGGAATATTCCCGTGCTTCTTCTTCGGGTTATTCACCACTTTATTCTCTAGCATTTTAAAGGCATGAATGAGTTTAATGCGGGTTTCGGCTGGTTCAATTACCTCGTCGATAAAGCCACGCTCGGCGGCGCGGTAGGGGTTGGCGAAGATCTCGGCATATTGCTGTTCTTTTTCGCGCCATTTAGCATCGGGGTCTTCGGCGGTGGTTATTTCACGTTTAAAGATGATCTCGGCGGCACCTTTGGCACCCATCACGGCAATTTCGGCTGTTGGCCAGGCAAAGTTCATATCGGCACCGATGTGTTTAGAGTTCATTACATCATAAGCGCCACCGTAAGCCTTGCGGGTAATTACCGTAATACGCGGCACGGTTGCTTCGCAGAATGCAAAAAGCAATTTGGCGCCGTTGGTGATAATGGCGTTCCACTCCTGGTCGGTACCCGGTAAAAAGCCGGGTACATCTTCGAACACCAGTAGCGGAATATTAAAACTATCGCAAAAACGGACAAAGCGAGCCGCCTTTTGGGAGGAATGGATATCCAGCACCCCGGCTAAAAATGCTGGCTGATTGGCAACAATCCCAATGCTGCGACCTGCCAGCCGGCCAAAGCCAACAACAATGTTCTCAGCAAAATCTTTATGAACTTCTAAAAACGATGCGCCATCTATTACTTCTTCAATCACCTCTCGGATATCGTAAGGCTGGGAATTATTTTCGGGCAGTAAGGTGGTTAATGCGGGGCGGCTTTCGTTGCCGGTTTCGTAGGGCAGGGAAGGGGCGCGGTCCTCGCAATTTTGAGGCATATAGCTTAGTAGTTTCTTCACATGCTGTATGGCGTCTATCTCGTTTGTACAGGCGAAATGGGTTACGCCGCTTTTAGTCGCGTGGGTATTTGCGCCGCCAAGCTCTTCTGATGTAACTACCTCGTGCGTTACTGTTTTTACCACGTTGGGGCCGGTTACAAACATATAGCTGGTATGCTCTACCATTAAAATAAAATCGGTAATGGCAGGGGAGTATACCGCGCCGCCAGCGCAAGGGCCCATAATGGCCGATATTTGCGGCACAACGCCGCTGGCCATGGTGTTGCGGTAAAATATATCGGCGTAGCCACCTAACGATACCACCCCCTCCTGGATGCGGGCACCGCCGGAATCGTTAAGGCCGACAACCGGTGCGCCGTTTTTCATCGCCAGATCCATTATCTTACAGATCTTTTCGGCATGAGTTTCTGATAATGAGCCGCCGAAAACGGTGAAGTCCTGCGAAAAAACATATACCAACCGGCCATTAACGGTACCGTAACCGGTAACCACACCATCACCGGGATACTTCTCTTTTTCCATCCCGAAATCGGTAGAACGGTGCGAAACCAGCATCCCGATCTCCTGGAAACTGCCATCATCCAATAAAAAGTGAAGGCGCTCGCGTGCGGTTAGTTTGCCCTTTTTATGTTGGCTTTCTATACGGGCGTGGCCGCCACCTTCGAGCGCTTTTTGGCGCTTTTGCTGTAGTATCTCTAACTTTTTATTCACTATCCCGGTTTATTAGGTACAGCGCTAAAATTAGTAATTAAATTGTAAGATTGTAATTACACTGTTTTTGGTTTACAGATTTTACTATATTTGCCGACGCATGAAAGCAAGAAATTTAAAAATTTCGGTAGTGGTTTTGTTTATGAGCATCTTTGTTGCAAAGATGGTTATATCCATTGCACCTGCTTTTTTATGCCTCGATAATAAAGCGGTGAACGCGGTTATTATGCAGCTGGAGCACGAATCGAAAACCGAAAAAGAGGATCCTGAGAAGGACGCTTTTAAAGAGAAAAAGATCTTCGATGAAAACTACTTGCACTTTGTGGTTTACAAAACTTTTATAGTTGAAACCAACGTACTGCACAACCAGGAACATTCGCTCTACACGCAGGTTTACCACCCGGTAGTACCTACCCCACCTCCCAACGCATAACACCTTTTAGCCGGTTCAAATTACACTGAACCGGGTAGCCAGCCGTACAATTTTGTTTACGGTTGAAGCAGCATGCTTGGTCGTGTTTTATCATGGCTCTGGCACCCGGCTGTTGGTCCCCAAATTCATTCTAAAAAAAACTGTTATGCAAATTAATCAAGGAGGCATCGCCGGCGGCGATCTCAACCTGAAAAAGTATTTCCTGTCTAAAAATCTTAAAAAAGATCTGCCCGCAAGTGTAGTGGTGTTCCTGGTAGCACTGCCCCTATGTTTGGGTATTGCGCTGGCATCCGGCGCGCCGCTTTTCGCGGGGATATTAACCGGTATTATTGGTGGTATTGTGGTTGGTATCTTCAGCGGTTCGCAACTGAGCGTTGCCGGGCCGGCTGCGGGTTTAACTGTTATTGTATTAAACGCTATCACCAAGCTTGGCTCCTACGAAACGTTTTTATTGGCGGTGATGATAGCCGGGGCGCTGCAGATACTGCTGGGTATTATAAAGGCCGGCACCATTGCCAATTACTTCCCGTCCCCTGTTATAGAAGGGATGCTTGCCGCTATAGGTATTATCCTCATCATGAAGCAATTTCCGCACGCCGTTGGCTATGACAAGGATTTTGAAGGCGATGAAGGCTTTAGTGAAGCAGGAGAAGGCAACAACACCTTTAGCGGTATTATGAGCGCGCTCGGCAAGATCAATTACGGGGCCGTTATTATAGCAGGAGTGTCCTTAGTAATATTGATCTACTGGCCAAAAATTAAAAAAGTGGCCATGGTGCCTGCCCCATTATTGGTGGTGCTTGCAGGTATTGCGCTAAGCGCTTTATTTGCCGGGACAGGGTTAGCATTGCAGGAAAAACAGATGGTTAACTTACCGATGGTGAATAACAGCGGAGAATTTTTCGCGCTGTTTAAAAGCCCGAATTTTGGCGCCATAACAAATAAAGAAGTTTGGATAACAGCCTTTACCATTGCCGTGGTAGCGAGTTTAGAAACGCTGCTAAGCCTGGAGGCTGTAGATAAAATAGACCCAATAAAGAGAATATCACCTACGAACCGCGAGCTGGTTGCTCAGGGGGCTGGCAATTTAGTGAGCGGTTTGCTTGGTGGTTTACCTATGACGGCGGTTATCGTGCGTTCATCTGCTAACGTAAATGCAGGTGCACGTACCAAAGTAAGTGCAGTTTTTCATGGGCTGATGCTGCTCTTATCCCTGTTGTTTATCCCTAAATTGATTAACCAGATACCCTTATCGTGTTTGGCCGCTATCCTGTTAATGACGGGTTACAAACTGGCGCGCATCGGGCTGTTTAAGCACATGTGGCACAAGGGGCTCGATCAGTTTATCCCCTTTGTGGTTACCATTGTAGCTGTAGTATTTACCGATTTACTGATAGGCGTAGGGATAGGCATGATGGTGGGTATATTTTATATACTGCGTACCAATTTACGTAACCCATATTTTTACCAGATAACCACTAAAGGCGATAAGAAAACCATCACCCTGAGGCTTGCAGAAGAGGTATCGTTCCTCAACAAAGCAGCCATACAGGTAACGCTTACCAGCTTACCAAAAGGCAGCGATGTGATCATCGATGGTTCTAACTCCCGCTTTATAGACCCGGATGTACTGGAGATCATCCACAATTACAAGCACAATGCCTATACCAAGGGCATCATTGTACAACTTATCGATGTTAAGGATAAGTATGACGTACCGCCATTAAAAGAATTAGTTTATAAACTCTAAAAGAAATTTACCATGTCGACCATAGAAGATAAAAAAAACAACAACGGCCAGAACGGCCAAAGCAACAAAACGGCTATTGATGTAAAACAGATATCGCTGGCGCAAAAAAGCAGCTACGAAAAGCTGATAGCTAACAACGCCCAATGGGTGGAAAAACGCATCAGCGAGGATCCGGAATATTTTAAAAACCTGGCAAAAGGCCAAAGCCCCGAAGTGCTGTGGATAGGCTGCTCAGACAGCCGCGTACCGGCAAACGAAGTTACGGGCACTAAACCGGGCGAAGTATTTGTACACCGTAACATTGCCAATGTGTGCAATCACTCGGATATGAACATGCTGAGCGTGCTTGATTACGCGGTTAACGTATTGAAAGTGAAGCACGTTATAGTCGCCGGCCATTATGGCTGTGGTGGCGTTGCCGCCGCGCTTACTAATAAGCAATTTGGCATTATTGATAACTGGCTGCGCCATATTAAAGATGTGTACCGCCTGCACAGCCACGAGCTGGACCGTATAACAGATGAAACGCAAAAGGTTAACCGCCTGGTTGAGCTTAACGTAAGCGAGCAGGTTTATAACCTGTGCAAAACATCCATTGTGCAGAATGCCTGGATGGAACGCCACGACCTGGAGGTACATGGCTGGGTGATAGACCTAGGTAGCGGCCTTGTAAAAGACTTAAAAGTGACCAGCAGCAGCCCGCATAACCTGGGTTATGTATACGAACTGAACGGTGTAGAAGCCATAGCTGCGCACTAAAATACTCATGTTGAGATGAGGTTTAAATTAGCCCCGGTTTGCAGGTTTGCAGCCGGGGTTTTTTATTGGTGAATGTTGGCTGCCCTGTTTATGTGGTATTTGCGTAAATATGTTAGCCCGCTATTTAGTTTACTGCGGCATTTTATCATATTTGCCTGGTAAATTATAGCGCATTATCATGAATCATTGGTTGGTAAAATCAGAACCATTTAAATATAGCTGGGATAAATTCAACAAAGAGGGCCGCACTTTTTGGGATGGCGTACGCAATTACCAGGCGCGCAACAACCTGAGGCTAATGGCAATAGGCGACCTGGTGATGTGGTACCACAGTAACGAGGGTAAAGAAATTGTGGGCATTGCCCGCGTGGTAAAAGAAGCCTACCAGGACCCCACAACCGAAGACCCAAACTGGGTAGTGGTTGACCTTGAGCCCGTAGAAAGCCTCAAACGCGCCGTAACCCTCGAAGAAATAAAAGCCGATGAGCGCCTCAAAGATATTGGCTTGGTACGCCAGGGCCGCCTATCAGTAATGGGCGTTAAACGCGAAGAATTTGACAGGATACTGGAACTGGCAAATAATTAAGCTCCAAAAACTTGCGTTTTTTATCACTAAAAGGGGTGAAAACGCGCCTTTTCGCTCAATTTTTTTTGGCGAATTTACAAGCCGAGGTTTTGATAGATGCCCAGATTTTCATCGTCGAAGCAAATAAAGATCACATCTTCTATTTGATGGTTTTCTGCCAGGAAATTCTCAACGGTTGCTACCGCGATCTCTGCCGCTCGCTGTTTTGGGAAACGGTAAACGCCCGTGCTGATATTGGGGAAGGCGATGGTTTTTATCCCATTCTCTACAGCCAATTTTAAACTGTTGGTATAACAGCCGGCCAATTGCTCTTCTTCTTTCAAAACGTTTTTTCCACCATTATAAACCGGGCCAACGGTATGGATAACATATTTGGCAGGCAGCTTGCCCCCGCTGGTAATAACTGCTTTGCCGGTTTTGCAGCGGCCCTGTCGGTCCACAATTTTTATGCACTCTTCAAGTATTTGCTTGCCACCCGCGCGATGGATAGCGCCATCAACTCCGCCGCCGCCCATCAGGCTGCTGTTGGCTGCATTTACAATGGCGCCTACCTGTAATTTGGTGATATCGCCCTGCTGTAGTTTTATTCTCGAATCCATAAAGCTTATAACGGTTGTCTGTCCGTACCTGTTTGTGCCGAAATTACTCCAAATACAGCAAATTCCGTTTATAATCTATTGTAAACTTATAGCGTTTTAAAATGCCGCCGCCTATGCTGCCGTCAATATTGTTATCGGCAAAGCCGCCGGTTTTGAGCATGGGAATGCGGGAGGGTACACCAGCTATTAACTGTTTGCCAATACCTATTTGTTTCAGCGTGAAGGTGCGGGCATAAATAGGCCCGCCTATGCCATAACCCGTGATGCTGGTATCTGACAGTGAATAGCGGTTTTTAATGCCTGTGCTTTCTGCATAATGGTTAAATACGGTAAGGGCGGTGCGGTCGCCGGTATCCATTATCAGGGTGGCGGGTTTCCCATCTATAGTGGCTTTTAGTTTTGGGATATGGTAATACATACTAAAATGTATACCGTTTGTGCCGGCATAGGAGCTGTAAAAGTTTACCGTGTGGTTAGGATAATCAAATTGTACGATATAGCCCTTCATGAAATTATAGCCGATAGCACCGTCGAGGTAGGGCAGGTGCAGTTTATTTTTGATTTCGGAAAGATCTACCACGTTAAAATCTCCTTTGAGTATAGTAGCCTTACCAATGCGGGTGGTATCCACGGTAGTTTCCCAGGAGGGCATCCGTTTAGCACCGGCGCCGCTTGTGGTGCTTTCATTTTCGAGGTTGAGATGTAAAGCCTTTGCTGATGTAACGTCTATAACATCTGTAGCACCACAATCCAGGATGAAATGCAGGGTTTTATTTTGAATTTTCACCTCGATGAAGGGGCGGTTATCTACCAGGGTAAACGGGATGGAAAATTGCAGTTTGTTTTGCGCAGTGGCGATATTGCAGCAGGCAAAAAGTAAGGCAAAGGCAAGCAGGCAGGTGTTTTTCATCATCCGGTTTTTTATTTGGATGGATGAGCAGGGTGAAAGTTACAAAAGCCTCACCTAAATCCTCTCCAAAGGAGAGGACGTTAAAATGATCCTCTAACCCTCTTTACCGAAGGTAGAGAGGGTCGACCAGCGTAGCGTTGTCGGGGTGAGTAAAAGGGGACATGCCGTGCTTACTTCTTCTGCGCAGCGAAAAACAGCGCTTTCAGTTCTGTAGCATCATCCGGTTTCATTTTACCACCTAAGATCAGCCTGAGCTGGCGGCGGCGGAGCGCGCCTTCGTAAAGTTCTACCTCGTCTTCGGTTTCGGGGAGCAGTTCGGGCACCTGTACTTTGCCGCCTTCTTTATCCAGCGCTACAAAGGTGTAGTAAGCCTCGTTGCTTTTATGGCGGGTACCTTGCGGGATGTTCTCAGCATATACATCCATCCTTACCTCTACTGAGGTGGTGAACGCACGGGTAACCTTAGCCTCTATGGTGATCACATCGCCCAGTTTTATGGGGTGATGAAAGGAAACGTTATCTACCGACGCGGTCACCACTACGCGGTTGCAATGCTTTTGCGCGGATATGGCGGCCGCTATATCCATCCAGTGCAGCAAGCGCCCACCCATTAAATTATTGAGGGTGTTGGTATCGTTGGGCAATACCAGCTCGTTCATGATGGTGAATGATTCTTTAGGCGCTTTTCCGTTCATACTGCAAAGATAGTTTTTAAGGGGAAATTAGCACACTGCCAATCTGTTGTAGAGACGCGATACTTCGCGTCTTAATGAATATTTGCTGACGCAGAGTTTGTCGCCGTCCTAAGGGAGGCGCAAAGTATCGCGTTTATACGGAAAGGCTTACGGCCGCACCGTCCGTAACAAACTGTAACCCACCAACTCCTCCCAACGGGCACCGGCGGGGCGGGCGTATACCAGTAGCTGGTACTCGTTCTCGGTTTCAAAGTAATTACCTTCCAGCGCGGTGTAATCGGGTTGTTTAGTGGCGTTGCTCACCCAAACGTACATATAATCATAAACGCCTTGTTTTAGCAGTAGGTTGGTATAAAAACGGCCACGACTGTCAAACTGCATCCGGCTATTCGCATCAATCTTATAATCGTTAAACTGGCCAACGATGTAAGGCGTGCCTTCTGTCTCAGCCTTATTCGTTCCCACATTAAAATACATGTGCGCGTAATCCGCATCCGTGCGCGAATCACGGCCATCCTGGTTAATGGCGTAGTACTTGCCATCGTTATCATACAGTAAAGTGTAGTTGGGCAGGTTACGGTTTGGGTCGCCCAGCAGCATTACGGTGTTGGCCGTATCGCGGTAGATTCGGCCTATCCGCTCCGAATTTACCTTTAACGAACGGGTATCAAAGTGCCTGAACTCGTTCCCGCCCGCAAAATCGTTAATGTTTACATCGTTATAAACCAGCTGTGTGCCACGGATGTAGGTAGGCACATTGTTCATTTTGCCGGTTTCGGGGCGGTTGTTTTGCATCACCAGCACACGGATATCGCGGTTGGGGTTTTGCACGTTAATACCGCCGTAATCTACCGTAAAATTCAGTTTTTGGTTGGTACGCCTTGCCGCTACATTGTTTGATGTACCAATAGTGCCGCCAACGCCTACGCGACTGTTCAGCACATACATGCGGCGGGTAAGGATCATTTTATTAAGATCGCCGTCTTCATAAACCTTTAAAATATAGTTACCGGATATTTTGGGGGCGATGTTTTGATTAGGTAAGGTTAACTCGTAGTGCGTGTATTTTTGAAACGTGCCCGATGAATAAGTGTAGTTAAAAAGCCTGTCGTCCATAAAAGTTTGCAGGTACTCGGCAGGGGAGAGGTGCGAGGAGTTCCAGTTGGCATCGCAATGCTCAATGGTATAATAAAAATTACGACTGCCACCGCTCAGGTCGTCAAAGCCTAAAACAACTTTTTCCTCGCTGTTTAAGCTGATCACCGGGAAAGCCGCCGCCTGTTTATCTACTTTATAAAACTCAACGCTTTTAATCTCCGGGCGAAATACATCGTTGCCGTAAGGTGCTTGCGCGAAGGCAATAGAAAAGGTTAGCGCAGAAAGAATTAACAGGCAAAGGGCTTTTTTCATTATCACAATAATAGCACAAAAACGCGGGTGGCGGGAAAATATTTCAGTGAGCTTTCGCAGTGAGATCACTTTGTCATACCGAACGATAGCGAAGTATCTACTCGCCGACGTGCTTAGCGGTGATGCAAAGTTCGCTATCAGATCCTTCGCTATCGCTCAGTATGAAAAAAATTCACCCGCTGGCGCAACTGTCCTCGTGGCCGTTGCACAACGTATTATTTATTTGCCTGATAATTTCGTTAATATGTTGATTTTTAGTATATTAACGTCATGCAAGGCAAAAAACATTATCAAGAGAAGCTATTCACAAACTTTCAGTTGT
>NZ_JBDSZG010000031.1:0-63285 GCF_039925265.1 Mucilaginibacter sp. | reverse complement strand
AACCGCCGGAGTTTGCGCTTTAACTGCTGTGCAGAATAAGATAAAAGCAATTAAGAGTTTAAATTTCATACTTAGATTTTTATAAAGATCTTACGAAGATAAAACACCCACATTACTAACCAAAGGATAAGCACAATTAAAATTGCCCCCAGCAGCGAAGCATTTACGGGCGAAAAACAGGGTGCAAACAGGTGCTGATAAATGGTTTTATCATCCCATTTAATGAGATTGTAATAGTGTGGTATAAAACCCGACAGCACATAAGCTGCAATGGCATTGGTGCCGAAAACCACAAATGGATAGGTAAAGCGTTTATGCCCCTGCACGTCTATCAGCCAAAAGCAAATGGCCAGCCCAATGGTTGCCAGGCCGCCGGTGTAGAGTACAAAAGAGCTTGTCCATAAGGCTTTGTTGATGGGGAAGAACAGGTCCCAAAACAGGGCCAGCAGCACAGCGATAACGCCGTAAGTGAACATCCAGCTCACTTTGATGCTGTCATCGCGGTCCTTACGTTTGAGCCAGGTACCCACGCGGATACCAAAAAGGCCTGTACCGATTGCAGGCAATGTACCCAGCAAACCTTCCGGGTCCCAGGTGCGGGAGGAGCGCCAAAGGTGGTCGGGAGTTAGCAGCGTACGGTCTATCCAGGCACCCAAATTTGTTTCTGGTTCCAGGTTGGCGTAGCCTACACCGGGTACGGGTACAAAGGTCATCAACAAATAATAACCCACCAGCGCTATCACAAACACCCAGTCGCGGGTTTTTTGCGAGGTGTTGAGGTAGAGCACGGTACAGATAAAATATACCAGCGCGATACGTGGCAATACACCCGGCAGGCGTAATTTGCTCAGATCAAAATTCCAGCGGAGGATAACCTGCGTACACCAGGTGATGAGTATTAATACCACCATTCGGCGCAGGGCGGTAAGTATCATTTTTGACTGAGGCAATCCGCTTGCCTTTTTGCTTTCCATAGCATAAACAATAGAAACCCCAACCATAAACAGGAAGAATGGAAACACCAGGTCGGTAGGCGTGCAGCCATTCCAAACGGAGTGCTCTAAAGGCGCATAAATATGGCCCCAGTCGCCGGGGTCGTTCACCAATATCATGGAGGCGATAGTAATTCCCCTGAACACGTCGAGGGAAAGCAGGCGGGAGGATTTGGTAAGGGCTGTGGTCATTTATGTTTTCTAAATATTATACTTCTATCGTGCTGTTATTGCGGCCCGGCAAAAGGCATTTGCCTTATGGCGCATTTGCCCCGTCACGGTGCGTTCGGGGTTGTTCGGGCTGTTCGCGCCCGTATGCGAACGCGAACAAAGGCACGGTTTTTAGAACTTATACCTGACAAAGGCCTCCATAGCGGCATACTCCGCCATACCGAGTTTATCATAGCAAACGGCGGTTTCGCGGTTACGGTCCTCGGCGCGCACCCAAAACTCGCGGGCGTCATCACCCGGGAACACGGGGCGGTCCTTTTGGCTTTGATGCTTAAAGATAGCATTCCGTTTGCGGATAACTTCAGCAGGGGATAGAGGTACCGCCATCTCGATCTCGTGGGTAGCAAACTCGTGCCATGCGCCGCGGTAAAGCCACATCCAGCAATCTTTCACCCAATCCTCGGTTTCTTTTAAACGTTGTAAAGCAGCCAGGATAATATTGAAACAAACGATGTGCGTCCCGTTCGGGTCGGCAAAATCACCCGCTGCAAAAACCTGCTGAGGTTTTACTTTTTGCAAAAGCTCCATAGTTAACAAAATGTCTTCCTCGCCAACGGCATTCTTCTTGGTTTTACCCGTTTCGTAGAAAGGCAAAGCCTGGAAATGAATATTACTGTCGGGCACACCCGAGAACCGGGCACCCGAGATAGCTTCCGTTTTGCGGATAAAACCTTTTACGTTGCGGATCTCCTGCGTATCTATCTGGTTAGGCAGTTTGTTCTCAATAAAATGGCGCATTTCGCCGTACAGTTTCTTCAGTTCAGCAGCATCCTCACCAACGCTTTCTTTAAAGTCGATAGCGAATTCTACGTAGCGGAGTACATCATCATCCCATACAGCAGTATTACCGGAGGTTTGATAAGCCACATGCACATCATGTCCCTGGTCAACCAAACGGATAAAAGTACCACCCATAGAAATCACATCATCATCCGGGTGCGGAGAGAACACGATAGAACGTTTCCTTGCCGGCTCTGCCCTTTCCGGCCGCTGCGAATCATCAGCCCCCGGCTTACCACCCGGCCAGCCGGTAATAGTATGCTGTACCTGGTTAAAGATGTCGATATTGATATTATATACAGGGCCCTGCTCTACGGCAAGCTGCGCCATACCATGGCTGTTGTAATCTTCCTCTGTCAGTTTCAGGATCGGTTTGCCCACAGTGCCCGAAAGCCAGATCACCGCTTTCTTTTTTAAGCTATTATCCCATACACAATCTTTTACCAGCCATGGGGTATCAAAACGGGTAAGGTCAGAAGCTGCACCTTCATCCAAAACAAACTCTACATGGTCAGAAAGCTGTAAGAAGGTAGCAGGCACTTCACCAGAGATCTCGCCTTCCACGGCTTTGCGTACGATGGGGGCTTTCTTGGCGCTCCAGGCCATCAGGATAATTTCGCGGGCTTTAAAAATGGTACCCACACCCATGGTGATAGCTTTAGTGGGTACATTCTGCTTACCCCCGAAATCGCGGGAAGCATCCCGGCGGGTCAAATCGTCAAGTGTCACCAAACGCGTACCCGAGTTTGGTGCGGAACCCGGCTCGTTAAAACCGATGTGACCGGTACGGCCGATCCCAAGCAGCTGCAGATCCAACCCACCCAGTTCCGACAGTTGCTTTTCATAATCCAAACAAAAAGCCGCAACGGCATCTAAAGCCAAGGTACCATCAGGGATGTGCACCTTACTTTTATCGATATCTACATGATCAAATAAATTCTCATTCATGAAAGTGACGTAGCTTTGCACAGCATCGGGCTTCATGGGGTAGTACTCATCCAAATTGAAAGTGATCACATCCCGGAACGAAAGCCCTTCCTCCCTGTGCAAACGAATGAGCTCGGCATACACGCCAACGGGGGTAACACCGGTTGCCAGTCCTAAAACAGTTTGCTGCCCCAAACTTTGCTTATCGCGGATCAGTTTGGCTATCCTTGCTGCTACTGCCAGCGATGCGGTCTTCTGGTCCGCATAAACGCTCACCGGCAGCTTCTCGTAACGTGTCTCTTCCAGTAAATTTAATCTTGCCATAAAAATTGCTTGTATAATTTGATCTTGTTTAGCGATGGGAATTTGGCATAAAAAAAATCCTCACCGAAGTGAGGATTTACCAACCAATTAACTATAAAATTTAAATCCCTCAACGAGGAATAGTAGTACGCATTATTTAATGATCTTAAATTCATCATCAATACAAACTTACTAAAGATAATTTGATAAAACAAAATACTTTTTAAATTAATTTAAAAAGATTAATTTGGGTAATAATGGATACTGGCGCTGAACCCAAGATATCAAAAGCTTAGCATGAGGTGAATAATTCATACCGGAAAATCTGTTGGCGAGGAAGGCAATTTGCCGGGATAATTCCGAATATAGCCTATAAGTGTTCCACTTTCAAAGTGGAACACTTATTTTTAAAACAGCGTTGATAATAAGTGTTTTACAGTTTTTAGTGAAACACTTTGGAACACCCCTGTGCGTTAAGTAATCCTTATAAATTGCTGATAATAAAATAATTAACGAAAAATACGAATTTGACGCAAAACAAGGTGAAACACTTTTTTGGCACACCTATTTCAGGACAAATCAGGGTCGTTCTAAAATAATTTGACGGATAACCGCATTCGTTTTTTGCACTGTTTAAACGATGTCACTCTGCTTTTTTACACTCAAATAATAGATACCTAACCCAAGCGTGTAGGCCGCTAAACAAAACAGGGCGGCGTAGGGGTTTTCTTTAAAGGAAATGAAAATGTTGATGGTGACAAACCAATACGACAGGATGAAGATCAGCGGTACTATTATGGGGAACCACTTGATGGTATAGATGTCCGTAGTATCCCGTTCGCGGGTTTTTTTACGCAGCATAAAAATGGCAACTGCGGCTACCGAAACACCGATGGTTTCAAAAAACATTACGTATTTAAGCATATCGCTAAAGGAGCCAACAAAAAACAGGATGACCAATATGGCTATCACAAAAAAGCTCATGCCAAATTCCTGCACCTGCGTTTTTGGGTTCAGTCGTTTAAATATCGGCGGTAAAATACCATCCTCGGCCATGGCATAATAAACCCTCGGGCTGGATAGGATGTTTACGTTTACATAAGCCACTACCGATATAAACATCAGTATGGAGGTGATCTTAGAGCCGGTGACTCCAAATATAAGCCCGGCCATGGTTGCCGCCAAAGTATGCGTTTGCTGTAAACCGCCGATGCCCAGCACCGCATAGTAAGCATAATTAATAGCGAGGTATAACGTGATCACCGTACCTATCCCGATGAATATCGATCTCGGAATATTCTTTTTTGGATTGATAATATCACCGCCAAAGTTGATGGTTTGCGCATAACCCGTATAGGTAAAAAATACCGCCACCAGGCTTAAGCCAAAAGCAGTGATCACATTGCCGCTATACGGGGTTGCAACAATCGCATGGGCCGGCACCACCTCGCTTTTAAATATGGCGTTGCAAAGCACAGCTATCATCCCGGCCTTAAATATGGTAAGCACGTTTTGGGTGCGCGCGCTCAGTTTTATCCCTAAAAAGTTAATGGCGTAAAGCACCAATACCGTTAATATGGTGGTGAGTTTTGTCCCCATGCTGTTTTGCATACTGGCCGGCAATAAAATGGGGTTGATATATTCCGCACCTAATAAGGCCACAGCGGCTACAGATGCCGCGTTGCTGATCACCAGCACCCAGTTGATCATGAAAGCGAATGCGGGATGGTAACAGTAAGAAAATACCTTGTAAAACCCGCCGGTAGTGGGGTAGCGCGCGCCTATTTCGGCAAAGGTTAAAGCGCCGCAGAGGCTCACCAGGCCGCCAAAGATCCAGGCACCAAAAAAGATCCAGGTGTTGCCGGCCTTTACGGCAACATCGCTGGGCGTGCCAAAAATCCCCATGCCTATCACCAGGCTTATCACGATCATCGTAAGGTCGAAACGGCTGAGCCTTGGTTTGATAGACATTATCTAATCGTTTATTTTTTAAATTTATATTTTAATTTTAAATAGTGTTTTAAATCCGTTAAATTCGTTCGTTGATTTTTTGTACTACCTAATTGAACGAACGGATTTGAAGCAAATTAAACAAATATTACTTAGTGGTATATTGTTGTTTTGCATTGCACCTGCAATGGCACAGGGTAAAAAGCATCCCGTCGCCAAAAAAACACCCGTTATATCCGTCAAAAAACCCGTTTATGTAAGTCCCCAACTCAGGGCTTTTATGGATATAACAGCCCGGGCAAACGTTATTTTTAAGTTCCCCAAAGGATTTAAAGAAATACCCGCACCCGATAACGAAGATTTTTCTTTCGACTATGCGATGCAACTCCCCGGGAAGGATTTTGAGATTTGGTTCCAGGTGAAATCGCAAAAGGAGAATTACGCGGCATACCAGCGCACTTTAGGCAATAAAGAAACCATGCAGGCCAACCCCGATTCGCTGTATATTGGCTTAGGTACCGCTCATGCGCAGGCCTTTACCGATGATAACAGCAGCTATTTCACCCGTATAATTCCGCCTAAATATCTGGAGCGGTATAATGCAGACGCGGGGCGGTCATACCTGCTCAACTTGCTCGATCTGCCGATTACCAGGCACTATAAATACGGCTTGCTCATCACCTTACAAAAAGACCACACCGGCACCATACTGGCCGTTTGCTTTGCAAATGAAAAAGGGCCGGAGTTTTTTAAGAATATAGACAAGGCCAGCAATTGCTTAAAATTTAAGCCTTAGCCCATACAATGTTGATAAGTTAGCATATTTAAATATCACTTTAAGTGTGGGAACTTTATTTTTGCAACCGGGGCGTTTCGTTTCCCCGATTTTTTAGAAAGATATGGCAGAGAATGTAGATTATAATGACGATAGTATCCGTTCGCTCGATTGGAAGGAACATATACGCCTGAGGCCGGGTATGTACATCGGTAAGCTGGGCGATGGTTCTGCTTATGACGATGGCGTATACGTGTTGCTAAAAGAGATCGTGGATAACTCGATAGATGAGTTTGTGATGGGATCTGGCAGAACGATAGAGGTGACCATGAGCGACCATAAAGTGTCCGTGCGCGATTATGGCCGCGGTATACCGTTGGGAAAGGTGATCGATTGCGTATCTAAAATAAATACCGGTGGTAAGTACGATAGCAAGGCTTTCCAAAAATCGGTAGGCTTAAATGGTGTGGGTACCAAAGCGGTTAACGCGCTTTCCAACTTCTTCACCGTACAAAGTTACCGCGACGGGCGCACCAAAATAGCCGAATTTGAAAAAGGCGAGCTAACGCGCGATGAGCCTGAGAAAGAAACCTCGCAGCGTAACGGTACCGCCATTAACTTTATCCCCGATGATACCATCTTCCGCCACTACCGCTTTATCCCGGAGTTTGTAGAGAATATGATATGGAACTATGTGTTCCTAAACTCGGGCCTTACGCTAAACTTCAACGGTAAAAAATACTTGTCGGAACGCGGACTGTACGACCTGTTGGTGCGTAACGCTGATGCCGAAAACCTGCGCTACCCCATTATTCATTTAAAGGGGCACGATATTGAAATAGCCATGACGCACGGCCAATCGTACGGCGAAGAATATTATTCGTTTGTGAATGGCCAGAACACCACGCAGGGCGGTACCCACCAGGCTGCCTTCCGCGAAGCGGTGGTAAAAACCATCCGCGAGTTTTATGATAAAGATTACGATGCGGCAGATATCCGGGCATCTATTGTAGCAGCTATTGCGATAAAAGTACAGGAGCCGGTTTTCGAGTCGCAAACCAAAACCAAGCTGGGGTCGCAAAACGTTGGTCCGGATGGGCCGTCGGTACGTACCTTTATTGGCGACTTTGTAAAGCGCGAACTGGATAATTATCTGCACAAAAATTCGGCAACTGCCGAGGCATTGAAAGCAAGGATACTACAATCTGAACGCGAGCGCAAGGATATTGCCGGCATCAAAAAATTAGCTAATGATCGCGCTAAAAAGGCATCGCTGCATAACCGTAAACTCCGCGATTGCAAGATCCATTTCGACGATAACCACGAACGTAAACAGGATACCACGCTGTTTATTACCGAGGGGGACTCGGCGAGTGGGAGTATCACCAAATCACGCGACGTGCAAACCCAGGCCGTATTCAGTTTAAAGGGTAAACCATTAAACTGTTTCGGACTCACTAAGAAAGTGGTTTACGAGAACGAAGAATTTAACCTGCTTCAGCATGCCCTGAATATTGAAGACGGGATTGATAACCTGCGCTATAATAATATTGTGGTAGCTACCGATGCCGATGTGGATGGTATGCACATTCGCCTGCTGTTGATGACCTTCTTTTTACAGTTTTTCCCGGATTTGGTAAAAGCCGGCCACGTATCTATCCTGCAAACACCATTGTTTAGGGTTCGGAACAAAAAAGAAACCATTTATTGCTACAGCGACGAAGAGCGCCGAAACGCCATTGCCAAACTGGGCAACAAGCCCGAGATAACCCGCTTTAAAGGTTTGGGCGAGATCTCGCCGGACGAGTTCGGACTGTTCATCGGTAAGGATATCCGCCTTGACCCGGTATTCCTGAAAGATGCTAACATTAAGGCGCTTTTAGAATACTTTATGGGCAAAAACACACCAACCCGCCAGCAGCATATTGTAAACAACCTGCGGGTAGAGAAAGATGATGAAAGCGTAAACCCGCTGATAGCCGAAAATTTAGATAGCGTGGAGTTGCCGGTGGCAAGTTAGGTAAATGACAAAGATCTTGTGTAGAGGCGCGATACTTCGCGCCTCTTTTTTGTTTTTATAATAATTACCCTTATCTTGTATCCCCTCCTTTTCAGTAGGGTTACAAAGATGACAGAACACGAAATAAAAATAGCCTTTAAAGAGTTCGATTCCGTTGAGGAATTGAACGACGAAGATCATAACCTTTGCCGGGAAGCCGTTAAGGCTTTGGCCAGCTCGCATTCACCCTATTCAAAATTCAGGGTTGGGGCGGCTTTGCTGCTAAAAAGCGGTAAAGTATTACACGCCAGTAACCAGGAAAATGTTGCCTATCCAAGCGGCCTTTGCGCCGAACGTGTGGCGCTGTTCCACTGGGGCACCAGCCACGCCGATGATCCTATTATAAGCATGGCGGTTACCGCTAAAACGGATGATTTTCAACTTTTAAAACCCGTAACATCGTGCGGGGCCTGCCTGCAGGTAATGGCCGAGTGCGAAAAACGCCAAAACAGCCCTTTTAAAATGTTGTTGTATTGTATAGATGGCCCGGTTTGGGTGATTGACGGCGTACACAGCCTGATGCCTTTTATGTTTTTCGAAGAACGATTGTCGCAAGTGATATGAGATTAAGAATAATTGTACTGTTTATTTTAGCTGCAGCAGGTATCAGCGCCCGTGCGCAAACAGGTTTCCCGTTTGATAACGAGATCCGCGATTTTAAACACCAGGACAGTCTGAAATTCCCGCCCAAAAACGGCATTTTGTTTATCGGCAGTTCCTCCATTCGCAAGTGGACCGACCTGGAGCAGCGTTTTAGCGATAAGCCCATCATTCGGCGGGGTGTTGGAGGTTGTACGCTGGAGCAGGTGGTAGATTACTATACACCCTATATATTGTTCCCCTATCAGCCAAAAAAGGTTTTTGTTTACGCGGGCGAGAATGATATCGCGGCAGGCAAATCCGGCTATTTTGTGGCGAAAGAATTTACTAAGCTGTGGGCTATGCTACGCAGTAAACTACCCCGTGCCGAGGTCTATTTTATGGCCGTAAAGCCAAGCCCGAGCCGGGCAAAATACTTTGATGAAGTGAAAATTGCCAACACCAAAATAAAGGCATTTTTGGCAGGCAAAAAGAAAGGGCATTACATAGATGTAGCTACTGTAATATTAAAGCCAACCACCATGCAGCCCGATTCATCCCTGTTTGAGGGGGATCTGCTGCACCTCAACAAAACCGGTTACGATAAATGGCAGACGGTTTTACAACCCTATGTAAAATAAGAAAGCCTCCCGATACATCGGGAGGCCTCACACTTAAACACTAAACTAAACTAAACTAAAAACTATTTAAAAACGCTGTACACGTTGGTTATTTTCCAGCCATCGCCGGTGTTTGCAACGGTTACATAATTGCTGCGGGTAAAGCCGTCGAATTTCATAGCCACTTTTACCACTTTTACGTCGGCATTGCTTTCTACCACCTCAGTGCTGGTAGTGCAGGCCTGCTCTACGTTTTTGTCGCCTTTAAAAAACTCCATCATTTGTTTTTTATCAAAGCTTAATACTTTGGTGCCGCGCAGCATGCTGAATTTTACAGACTGATCGAGCACCTCGTTAAGGCCGCCTAATTTGCCACGCGTTATAGCGTCTACGTAGGTATTTATGGCGTGGGTAGCGGTAAGGTTTTCGTTTGATGGGATTGGGTTTGCTTTAACTGCGCCGCATACTAATAGTAAGGTTAAGCCCAGCATAATTGATTTTAATTTTTTCATGATATTTTAAGTTATTCGGTTGAATTTATATACATAAGATGCACCCGGCGACCGAAGTGTTACACCCCAAAGTGTTAAAATTCATCATTTAACAAACATTTAACATTTGCCGCACTATCGCCTATATTTGGCTATGGTTGATTTTACTACCATCATTTTACAATTCAACGAATACGGCGACAAAACCGGCTGGACCTATATAGAGATCCCGGCTGATATTGCGGCGGATCTGAAGCCAAACGATAAGCGCTCGTTTAGGGTGCGGGGTTTTTTAGATGAAATGCCCATTGCGGGTATGAGTTTAATGCCCATGGGCGAGGGGAAACACATTATGGCCCTGCGGCGGGAGATCCGTAAGGGAATCCGTAAGGAGCGGGGCGCCATGCTTAGGGTACGGCTGGAATTTGACACGGATTTTAAACTGACAGTACCCGAAGACCTGCAGGAATGTTTTGATTTTGAGCCCGAAGCGGCTGATTATTTTAACAGCATCACCAAATCGCACCGGGGATATTTTATCAAGTGGATCAACGATGCTAAAACAGAGGAAACCCGGGCAAACCGAATAGTAAAAACCATCAACGCCGCGATGAGGAAAATGGACTACGGGGCGATGCTAAGGGAGCAAACGAAGTTGAGGAAGGGGGGGTGAGGCTGTTAGTATGTGCATAAAATCTACATATCCACCCATTCTCTTATCTGCACATTTCCCTATCTTTACCCATCCAAATTTTTTGCTGAAGAATGAGTGACGATCTGCATCCTGATAATATCCCAAACGATAACGAAGACACCAAGCTTCCTACTATAACCACCCTCGACGGGCTATACGAAAACTGGTTCCTGGATTACGCTTCCTACGTTATCCTCGACCGTGCCGTTCCGCATATAAATGATGGTTTAAAACCCGTACAGCGCCGTATCCTGCACTCCCTAAAGGAATTGGATGACGGGCGCTTCAATAAGGGCGCCAACGTTATTGGTAACACTATGAAGTACCATCCCCATGGCGACGCGTCCATCGGCGATGCTATGGTGCAAATAGGCCAAAAAGAACTGTTAATTGATACCCAGGGTAACTGGGGCCGTCCGGTAACCGGAGACTCAGCCGCGGCCCCGCGTTATATCGAGGCGCGGTTATCCAAATTTGCGCTGGATGTTGTATTTAACCCCGACACCACCGTTTGGCAAGCCAGTTATGATGGCCGTAACCGCGAGCCTATCACGTTGCCCGTAAAGTTTCCGTTACTGTTAGCACAGGGTGCCGAAGGTATTGCCGTTGGTTTGGCAACCAAGGTTTTGCCACACAATTTTATTGAATTACTTGATGCTTCCATCGCGTCACTGAAAGGCATTCGTCCTAACTTACTTCCCGATTTCCCTACAGGTGGCATGGCAGATGCATCCGCCTATAACGAAGGACAGCGCGGCGGCCGGGTACGTGTACGTGCAAAAATTGAGGAGCGGGATAAAAAAACCCTCGTTATTAGCGAGGTTCCATTTTCCACAACTACCGTTAGTTTAATTGAAAGTATAATAGGTGCCAATGACAAAGGCAAGATAAAGATCAAGAAGATAGATGACCATACATCGCAAAATGTAGAGATCATCGTGCACCTCGCACCGGGTATTTCTCCTGATGTTACCATTGATGCGCTTTACGCTTTTACAGATTGCGAGGTATCCATATCGCCAAACACGTGCGTAATTCAAGCAGATAAGCCGCGCTTTATGAGCGTGAACGATATGCTGGTAGAAAGCACCGTTTACACCCGCGAATTGCTGAAAATGGAGCTGGATATCAAACTGAAGGAGCTGATGGAAAAAATCTTCTTCAGTTCTCTGCTCAAGATCTTTATCCAGGAAGGGATGTACAAACACCCCGACTACGAAGGTTCATCAACGTTTGAGCTGGTGGTTGAGGCGTTAAGCCGTTTATTTACACCATTCTTCCCGCTGTTTTACCGCGAGATATTGCCGGAGGATTATAAGAAGCTGATAGATAAGCCGATGAGCAGCATCACCCGTTTCGATTTTAAGAAAACGGATGAGCAGATCAAAAATCTCGAGGCGGAAATAAAACAAGTAAAACATCATCTTAAACACCTTACCGATTATACCATCGCCTGGTTTGAAAAACTGCGCGATAAGTACGGAAAGGACCGTGGCCGTAAAACCGAACTGCGCACCTTTGATAAGGTGGAAGCATCGCAGGTGGCATTAGCCAACGTGAAGTTATACGTGAACCGGATCGACGGCTTCATCGGATCGGGCCTGAAGAAAGACGAATTTGTTTGCGACTGCTCGGATATTGATGAGATCATCGTGTTCCGCGAAGGCGGCAAATTTGTGGTGACGCGCGTGCAGGATAAGGTGTTTGTGGGCAAGGACATACTGCATGTGGCCGTGTTTAAAAAGAACGACGAGCGCACCGTGTACAACATGATCTATAAAGACGGGCAAAGCGGCGTTAGCTACATCAAACGTTTTTCGGTAACGGGCATCACCCGCGATAAGGAATACGATCTGACCAAGGGCAGCAAAGGTTCTAAAACGCTGTACTTTACCGCTAACCCAAATGGCGAGGCCGAGATAGTGACTGTTCAATTAAAACCTCATGCCAAGCTTAAAAAGCTGAATTTCGACGAAGATTTTGCGGTGCTGGCCATTAAAGGTCGTGGTTCTATGGGTAACATGGTTACCAAGTACCCTGTTAAAAAAGTGCTGCTAAAAAGCAAAGGCATCTCCACATTGGCCGGTCGGAAGATCTGGTATGATGAGATCCTTAAACGCCTTAACGCCGATGGCCGTGGCAAATACCTGGGCGAATTTGATGGCGACGACCGCATCCTTAACATCTTCAGCAACGGTACTTACGAACTGACCAGCTTCGACCTGAACAACCATTTCGACGATAAAATGACGGTGATTGAGAAATACGACCCGGCAAAAGTATTCTCGGTAGTGCATTACGATGGCAAATCGAAGAATTACATGGTTAAGCGTTTTGTGTTTGAGAATACGGTTATTGGCAAGCAAACCAGCGTCATTAGCGATGAACCGGGTTCTAAGCTCATCATCATCTCTGGTGCTACCCAGCCAATTGTCAAGATAGAACAATTGAAAGGCAAAGCCCTGGTACCCGAAACCGCTGAACTGAATTTGGCCGACCTTATCGATATAAAAGGAATGAAGGCCATGGGCAACCGGATCTCCATCCACATGGTAAAATTGGTAGAGCTGATTGCCGAGCATGACGATGCCGAGGATGTGCCAGATCCGGCTCCAGATTCGGTAGACGATACGGAAATAACCCTCACCGGCGAAGATAAGCAGGTAAGCGACTCAGCCCCGGCAGCACAACAATCGGCCCCGGCCCCCGTTAAATCACAGGAACCGGATAAGCCAGTAGAATCAGTAAGACCGGTGGTCGTTCCAAAAAACGAATCGGAGAAATCATCTGAATCGGTGGAACCAAAACCTGTTAAAAAAATAGATTTCGAGATAACCAACCCGGATGATATCGATATTGACGACAAAGGCCAGCTGGGCTTATTTTAATTTGTGAGCGAGAAATGTTGAAGAAGATTTTAATTTACTGCGCGCTGTTTTTAAGCGTCATCACCCTAAGCAATGCCCAAACGGTAACCCATACCTTCGCCTTTGGCGATAACGATTTCCTGCTGGATGGCAAGCCGCTGCAGATGATCTCCGGCGAAATGCACTACACCCGCATTCCGCGCGAATACTGGCGCGAGCGGATGAAAATGGCCAAAGCCATGGGCTTAAATACCATTGGTACCTATGTTTTTTGGAACGCGCACGAGATGGTGCAGGGCAAATATGATTTTACCGGCAATAACGATATTGCCGAATTTGTACGCATTGCCAAAGAAGAAGGCCTTTGGGTAGTACTGCGCCCCAGCCCCTACGTTTGCGCCGAATGGGAATTTGGCGGCTACCCCTGGTGGTTGCTTAAAGACAAGGATATGAAGGTGCGCAGTAAGGATGGCCCCTTCATTAACGCTTACCGCAGCTATATGCTGGAAGTTGGCAAGCTGTTGGCACCATTGCAGATCAGCCATGGTGGCAACATCCTGATGGTGCAGATAGAGAACGAGTACGGGTCATACAGTAACGATAAGGAATACCTGGCCCAAAACGAAAAGATCTTCCGCGAGGCTGGCTTTGATGGCCTGCTGTTTACCTGCGATGGTCCATCGCAAATGCCTGCGGGTTACCTGCCCGGCTTTTTGCCAGCCGTAAACGGCGAAGACGATCCTAAAAAGGTAAAGGACCTCATCAACAAATATCACAACGGCAAAGGCCCGTATTATATAGCCGAATGGTACCCGGGATGGTTTGATAGTTGGGGTAAACCCCATAGCGGGAGCAACGCCGAAGCAGATGCCAAAAAACTGGATGAAGTATTATCGGCAGGTATCTCCATCAATATGTACATGTTCCATGGCGGCAGCACACGCGATTTTATGAACGGTGCCAACATGAGCAAAAGCGAGCCTTATTCGCCGCAAACATCCAGCTACGATTATGATGCCCCTTTGGACGAGGCTGGCAACCCCACCGCAAAATACAATATGCTGAGGGCGGTAATAGCCAAACACCTGCCACAGGGCCAAACCCTGCCCGATGTGCCAGGCAAAAAACGGATGACCTTTGCTTTGGAAGTGATCAAATTAACGGGTAAGGCAAACCTGTTCAGTAATTTAGGGCTGCCGGTAGAAGCTGAAAAACCGATGAATTTTGAGGACCTTGACCAGGGATATGGATTTGTACTGTACCGCACCACTTTAAAAGATGCCGTGAACGGTTTGCTTAAAGTGAAAGAATTGCGCGATTATGCTACTGTTTACCTCAACGGCAAGCGCATTAATGTGCTGGATAGAAGATTAAAACTGGATTCGCTGCAACTCAGCAGCCCAACGGCTAACAGCGTACTGGATATTTTAGTAGAGAACAATGGCCGCATTAACTACGGCCCCTACCTAACCGATAACCGCCAGGGCATTACCGATAAAGTTACTCTGAACGGACAGGAACTGCTTGGCTGGAAAATGTACAAATTTCCGTTTACCTCGCTTGCCGGGATGAAATATTTACCTGCACAGGCCGGAGATGAGATAACGCAACCGGCCCTTTACCGTGGCACATTCTCGCTGCGCGGATTGGGCGATACCTATCTGGATATGCACGGTTTTGGTAAAGGGTTCGTGTTCATCAACGGGCATAACCTGGGCAAGTATTGGCAAATTGGCCCGCAGCAAACTCTGTATGTACCAGCGGTTTGGCTAAAGAAAGGCACGAATGAGGTGGTGGTATTTGACCAGTTGAAGAGCGGCCATACCGAGCTGTCCACCTTTGACCACCCGGTACTGAACGAAGTGCAAAAAGATTGATATAAAAATGCTGCTAAACGCGGCATTTTTATATTTTTGGAATAAGTTATCACAATAAAGCCCCACTTATGTTTCTGCATGGCGACTATATGTACTATATACCTGTTGGTTTGCAGGCCATATGCGCCTTCCATTCCTACAGGAACGGTACGTTACAGAAATGGATCTGGCTGATCGTGTTTTTGCCGGTGATAGGTTCTTGCATTTATCTTTACCAGGAAGTATTAAATAACCGGCGCATCAGTACCCCTAAAATAGATGTGAAAGCTGTATTTAACCCCGGCGTAAAACTACAGCGGCTGGAAGATGAAGTTCGCTTTACCGATACCTTCGCCAATCGTATTAAACTCGCAGATGCTTACCTGGATGCCGGCTTTACCGAAAAGGCGGTCGATATTTACAAAGCCAGCCTTACCGGCGCCTTCGACGAGAACGAGCATGTAATGGCACAGCTGATTGTGGCTTATTACAAACTGGAGCGTTACCCGGAGATCTTACCCCTTGCCAAAAAATTGTACAAACTGCCGCAATTTGCCCGCTCCCGTGCACATATTTTATATGCCATGGCGTTGGAGCAATTAGGAGATACCGATGCTGCCGAAAACGAGTTTAAGGCCATGAAAGGCCGATATTCTTATTTTGAACAGCGTTACCAGTACGGGCAGTTTTTAATACGGCAGGATAGGATAGAAGATGCCGAAAAGATCTTTACCGATATGCTGGATGAGCAGCCCCACCTGAGCGCGGTAGAGAAAAAGAGCAGCCGGGAATGGTTTGCCAAAGCAAAAGAAGATTTGAAGAAAATATACCAGTAAATAAAAATGCCCCGGGATACCGGGGCATTTTTAATATAAAATGTGTTGTGTTGGTTCTGATTACAGGATCAGGATCAATACTAAGATGATGATGATGATAGCACCTATAGAAAGGTAAACACCACCGCCACCCATAGCCTGGGCTTCGTGTTTAAGGCTTGTTAACTCAGCTTTCAATTCTTTTTTCTCTGCCTTGTTTAGGTCAGACTTATCCATTGCTTTTATCTCGTTTACACGAGTTTTAATTTCTTCAATACGAGCATGTTTTTGCTCGTCGCTCATTTTAGCGGCAGCTTCTTTAAACGCTTTTTTGTCGTCAGTAAAAGTTGCAGCATTTGAACTGAATGACGCTACCATAAGTAACATCGTTACTGCGAATAGATTAAATTTCTTTTTCATGGTAATAATTGTTGAGTGTATTTAATGATAAGCGTAAAAACGACGGGAATGTTTATTAAAGTAAAAAAAACTTTAAATTGCTATACACTAATATAAAAAGATGCTTCAAAAACGTGGCCGACTGCTATTTTTTGAATAGCTTCTTTGTGCTTAATATCCTTTGGTTCGCCGGCCGAATCGGCGCAGCCCAGCCATGGCTCAATGCACAGGAAATCGGCACCGGGTTTTGCCCAAAGCCCCAGATAATTAAAGTGTGGAAACTCTACCGACAGGCTATGCTCATGTTTATCACTTTTAATGGTAACCATGCGCGATTTCAGATCCTTTAAAACCAGGGCGTCTTCCGCGAACAACTCGCGGGTAAGGTATAGCTTTTTATTTTTAATGGCCAACGGGTGGGTTTCGCCATTAAATAATCCTTCGGCCGATAGGAGGTGGGTATCTAATTTCTCGTTACTTTCAAACTCAACATAGTAATCTTCATAGCTTTCACCCGCGCTAAACGGTACATTGAATGCCGGGTGGCCCCCTACGGAAAAGTATACCGTTTTTTTATCCCGGTTAATGAGTTTATAGGTTACCCTCAAGGCGTTTTCTATCAGGGTGTACATCACCTGGAAATCGAATTTGTAAGGATAAACCTCCAAAGTTTTTTCGCAATAAGGTAAGGAGAATGATGCCGATACGTCGTTGCTTTCCAGCTTTATAAATTCCGACTGCCGGGCAAAACCATGTCGTTTCATGCTGTACTTTTCGCCGTCAACCAGTAGCTCATCATTCGCAAGTTGGCCCACTATCGGGAACAGGTTTGGCGCATGCCATGGCCATACAGTTGGGTCGGCTTGCCACATATGTTCGGCACCGGTTGCTTTGTTGTGTAGGGAACTTAACTGCGCTCCTTTTGTATCGATGGATACCTTAAGGAATTGGTTTTCGAGGATCGTCATTATTCGTGATATTTCTAAGGTAAATATATCAACAAATCAATCATCATCGTGTTTCTTTTTCTTCTCCAAAATAACAAAGGCGCTGCGTTTAGGTGCCGGCATCATAGCCGATTCGCCTTTAACCGATTTCCATACCACCTCGTTCAAATCCAGGTCTGGTGCTGCATCTTCTTCAGCCAGGTTAAACGATTCTGAGCGCCTGCTGCTTTCATTTATGGCAACATTACGCTGCTCAATATCTACCTGCGCGGCTTTGGCCTTATAAGGCGTAAAGTCGGGCTTGGCTGTAAAGCACTCATACAAAGGCATGGCAGCGGCATCGTACTGACTCATCGGCGGGAGGCCTAAAATAAGTTCGATGGTACGCAGCACCCCCGAGGTAGAATACATGTTATGGATAACCACCTTACGCTTTGCATAGGGGCTTACCACATACACCGGTGAGCGGTGGGCATCTATATGGTCTGGCCCATTTTGGGCGTCGTCTTCTAAAACAAATACCACAGATTCTTTCCATATCGGGCTTTGCGAAAGGTGTTCGATAAATCGGCCAACAGCAAGGTCGTTATCGGCAACGGCGGCAATAGGCGAAAATGCTCCTTTACGCTGTCCGCTGGTATGGTCGTTCCCCAGCCTTACGGTATTAAATTGCGGCACCTTGTTAATGGTAAGCAACGAATCGAAATCCTGCTCCCAGATAGCCTCGCGGGTAATATCCTTTATGCTCAAGTCAAAATCCGGAGATTTCAGGCAAAAATGCCCTTCCAGCGATTTAAGATTAGCCTTTGGCTTTTCGCCTCCCTCGGCAAATTCGCCGTAGGTACGGTAGCTAACACCGGCACGTTTGCAATAATCCCAAATGAAGCCATCGCGAGGATAAGCGGCCTTGCGGGTTCCTTCAAAATCGTAATTGCCACCACGACTGCCGTAGCTGGTTGGCCAGGTTTTTTCCACAAAATCGGTAGCGTAGGCGGCCATGCTCCAGTTGTGCCCGTCGGCGCTTACCTCGGCATCTACATAAAAATTATCCATCAAGGCATATTCTGTGGCTATAGCGTGCAGGTTGGGTGT
Source organism: Mucilaginibacter sp. (assembly GCF_039925265.1). Classification (GTDB taxonomy): domain Bacteria; phylum Bacteroidota; class Bacteroidia; order Sphingobacteriales; family Sphingobacteriaceae; genus Mucilaginibacter. The sequence goes on along the minus strand of NZ_JBDSZG010000031.1, from coordinate 44,908 downwards.
TACTTTTTGCCCGAAAATGCAAAGCGACGTATCGCCATTACCGGCAGGCATATCACCAAGAACCTGGTCGTAAGTGCGGTTTTCCTTAATGATATAAAAAACATGTTTTATCGGCGATTTTTCGCCCATTTTACGGGGAATAGGGTTACCCGCTTCGCCCTTGGCGGTTGCGGCTATCTTATCGGTAAAAGGCGTGTTGGCATAAACCTGTTTAGTGTACGCCTTTAATTTGAGCTCGTTTGGCCCATCAATAAACGAAAGGGTGCCCTTAAACAAACCGCCGATGTACTGTTCGCGGCTGTTAATGGCACCTTTTTGGTAACCGCTGTTATCCACCTTTTTCATGGGCTGCGGGCCTTGCGGATTGGCCATAGAGGTAAACCCCTTGCCGTTACTCACCAGTATTTTATTGCCCAGCATTTTTACATTGGTTGGGTACCAGCCCACTGGTATAAAGCCGCGGCTTTGGCTGCTGCCGGGGTTTGATACATCAAAAACGGCGAGGCAGTTATTATCGGCATTGGCTATGTAAAGCGTTTTTTGGTTGGCTGAGAGTGCGAAACCATTGGTGGTTGAGCCGGTTAACTTTGTTGGATAAAGGGCTGTAGATACGGTTTCAATAATTTTGTGCGTTGCGGTATTGATGATGGATACCGAGTTGTCGTTAGCGTTAGCAACAAATAACAGGCTGCCCTTTTTGTTCAGCAGCAACTCATTCGGGTGACTGCCGGTATTGATGCTGCTTAAGACCTGGGTCGAGGTATTGTAGAAAGCCAGCTTATCGCCGCCCCATAACGAAATATAGAGCGTTTTCTCATCCGGAGATAATACGCAACTGTAGGCCTCGGCGCTTAGTTTTACTTTGCTGAGGATGCTGCTTTTTACCGGATTGATGATGTACAGGGTGCTGTCTTCCTTGGTGACGGTATAAAGGCGGGTGTTTGCTTTATTGATGGCGATGCCTGTTGGGCAAATTTTATTTTTTGGCCAGGGCTGCCCCAGTTTAATAGTATCAGGTGTGCCGAGTTTGCTGTTGCTGATGGAGAAGGTAAGGATAACGTTATCATTGCCGCCGGAAGCGTAAAGCTTTTTCTCATCTCCACTAAAAGCGATACCGTACCAGGATTTACCCAGTACTTTTTCATCCAGAAGTTTCTCGCTGCGTGGGTCTATTAGTTGGAGCGATTGTGTACTTTGTCCGTTGTTGGTAACCGCCAGGTATTTACCAGATGCGGATAGCTGCATATTGAGCGGAAGGTCGCCCAGTTGGAGGGATCGCCCGGCGGGACTAAGTTTCCAGCCGTTGGGAAGCAATACCTGCCCGGTTTGGGCTATTTTACCGGGTGTTTGTGCCGAAACGCTGCAGGCAAAAGCCAGTGCAGCGGCAATACAGAGCGTAAGTTTTTGTTTCATGAGGGAAGCAGTGTAATCCAAAATTACATATTGTATTTGTGGATAGCATACTACTTAACAAAAACTTAATATGCGCCTGTTATTGCTTGTCTACCTTGACCTTGGCGCGCATTACCGAGTCTTTTTGCGGGCCGCTTAGCTTTTTGTTATCAAACAATACGTTCTCCCAATCGCCGTAGGATGGGTTGGGGATAACAATATACCGGCTGCCAAACTCTTTTTTTAGCTTTTCGGTAACGGCGGTGCGGCTTTGTTCGGTTTGTTTTTTATCTGCGGGACTATCATACAAGGCATCAAAATCGGGCAGGTTATCGCCGCAGAGTAATACGATATTATAGGTAGACAGCACAGTCTGGCGACGGCTCTCTTTACTGGATGAGCTTTCGCGCATCAACACATGCGCATCATCGGCGTTTGGCAGGTTATACAATTGCAGGTTCTTGATAGTGGCAGCTTTTTCATCCTCGTTACGGTTGGTAATGTAGAATACCGCTACGCCTTTTGATGCCGCGTATTTGAAGAATGCAGGGGCACCGGGCACGGTATCAGCAATGGCTTTGGCAGTCCACGCTTTCCAGGTTTGGGGGGTATATTCCAGGTTAGAATCGGCACGCATAGCATCGTAAGGGCTGTTATCTAACAATGTTTCGTCGATATCGGTAACCACGGCGAAAGGCTTGGCACCTTCGGTTCGGATGGCTTCGTTCAAACGCATTTTGGCAAGGTTGTACGCCTGGAAACACAGCGCTTTATATTCTGCCGAGCGTTGCTGCCAAAGTGAGGACCATACCTTGCCACTATTGGCCATAGAAATGCTTTCCGTTTTTTTGGGTGCAGAGCAGGCGCTTATCAAAATAAGCCCGGCTAAAAGGGCGACGTTAAACTTTTTCATACGTGTGTTATACAAATATGGCGATTATAACAATCCGTGTTTTACTTTATCAGGAAAATCTTTACAAGAGACTGTTTGGTTGCGGCCAAATTATAAGCCTTGGCTAATCCGTCCAAAACACGAAAGGCACCCTTCACAGGTGCCTCCTCGTATTTGAATATAGAACAGATCAGTAAAAAGCTGTTATTGGCCGCCAAAGCCGCCTGGACCACCCGGACCGGGACCACCCATGCCTGGTCCACCGGGACCTCCACCCGGGCCACCCGGACCGTTTGGCCTTGCACCTGCAAATTTGGATAGCCTTAGCGTAAACGTTACCAAAAAGTAACGGCCCAGTTTGTTGGCATTGGTTTGGGTAACGTAGCTGCCATTGCTAGTTGTAGTGTAGCCCGTGTTCTCGTTAAACACATCGTTCACCGCGAAGCGTAAGGTGCCTACATTGCCCTTTAAAAACCTGCGTTCCACATAAGTATTCAGGATGTTTGGGTTGGTTGCACCCTGGTAACCGTAATACAGTTGCTTGCTAAAATCGTAGCTCAGCGTCCAGTCTTTAAAGAAGTAGTTCTTGCCGTTCAAGCCCAGGGTTAACGTGCTGAATTTGGTGTTCACGTTGGCCGCGCTGAGCGTATTGGTGGTGCGGTTAATAGCGTAGGTAGTATTTGCCTCCGCATCTATAATATCGGCAACATTCACCCTAAACCTTACGCCCTGCGATAATACCAGGTTTTTGGCGATGTTTTTTTCTATCGATAAACCATCCTGGCCAAAGCCGCCTATGTAGGAAATATTGTTGTTGTAGTTGGCATTACCCTGAAAAAACAGGTTGTACTTGCGCTTTGCCCATGGCTTGGCAAACACATAAAAGGCGTTTGCCGCGTAATAACCATCTGCATTTTGGTACGTGGTTAAAATGGAACCCGCCAGGTTAGGGTCAGCTTCGGTTAAAGGATAATTGATAGTTGTAGATACAATTTTGTTATTGCTTTGTGTGAACGACAAGTTACTGAAGAACACATTGCCCGTTGCAAAATCGAACTTGTTATAACGGATAGATAACACATTGTTAAACTCCGGTTTCAGATCGGGATTACCCTTTACCGGATACGATGCGTTAGAGTAATCGGTAACGGGCTGCAGCTGTGTGTAAGTTGGCTGCTGGCTGGTGCCGTTGTAGTTAATACTAAGCGACTGGCTCCGGCTGAAGTTATAAATAAACCTGGCGGTTGGTGCCACGTTAAACTCCGTTTTGCGGTTAACCGCGAAGCCCGGCGAGTTGCCTTCCAGTATAGATGGCTGCGCTACCACACCCAATGTGTAGTTATATTTTTTATCGATAAACCTAAAGTTTAACCCAAAGCGATTAGTGGTAAAGGTGTAATCGTAGCTATTGGTAAGCAGTGGGTCGTTATTACGTAAACCGCCTGTGGTTAAGGTATCGGTGTTCCGGTCGGCATTAGTAGTTTGGTACTTGTAGCCGTAAGTAAATTCCAGGTATGATTTTTTGGCCAATGGCTCCAGATAGGACAGATTCACGCCAACACTATCGGTACGGCTTGTGGTATTGATGAGCTGGTTGGCAGGTGCATTTTGGGTGGTACCCGGCGCATACACATAAATAGGGTTTTGATATTGATCGATATGGTACGAACCTGCGCCAACATTTACGCTAAAGTTACGCCCCTTTTTTGCAAAGCGGTGGTTGTACAGCACATTGGCCCCAAAGTTTGGCGCGGTTGAATGCAGGTACGAGTTAAAGGTATAATCTGATATGGTTTGCGTAGCGTTTAACAGCTGGTTGGCCGCGTTTTGGTCGGTAGTGATAGCGCTAAAAGCAAATGAAGGTGTTATTTTTAAGTAGTTAACTGTATCGGGCTTATACTCTATATTAAAGTTAAAACGGTGGTTAAGGTTACTGGTTTCCTGCACGCTGCTTTGGTTGTTGGTGCTGGGGTTATTTATGGATATATTGTTTTGTATAGTAGTGCTGGTGGTATTAACCGTGTTGTTGGCAAAGCTGTAGCTACCGTACACGGTTGTTTTTTTGCTCCAGCTATCGCGATAGTTAAAGCCTAAGCTGCGCGCTGTAGTAATACCGTTTGCCGCGTTTGCGTTACCACCCGGGCCACCACCACGCGGGCCGCCACCACCTCCCGGAGGGCCGCCAAAGCTGAAAAGGTTGGTATTGGTATTATTTAAGTTCCCCAAAACGGCTAATTGCCTGTCGCCATCAAACCTAAACAGGTTGGCTTGTGCTACATAGCGGCCGCTTTCTGTAGCATTTGGCAGTATATCCTGCCCGCCGCCTACGCTGGCCTGGCCAAAGTAGCCGTAGTTTTTGCTGGGTTTTATGTTGATGTTCAATATTTTTTCGGGTTCGCCGGTTTTTATACCGGTGATGTTGGCCTGGTCGCCGTAATCATCAATCACCTGGATGCTTTGCACCACGTCGGCAGGCAGATTTTTGGTAGCCGTTTTTACGTCGCCCCCAAAGAAGTCTTTTCCGTTTACACGGATCTTGGTAACGCTTTTACCCTGCGCGGTAATGTTGCCATCTTTATCTACATCTACACCGGGTAGCTTCTTTATCACATCTTCTACCGGGGCACCATCGCGCACTTTGTACGCGGCGGCGTTAAATTCTACAGTGTCTTCCTTCAACTTTACCGCGTTTACATCGGTAATGGTTACTACGCCCAGCATCCGTGTATCGCTTTTCAGCACGATAGGTAGCAGGGTGAAGGGAGTGGTTTTATTATCGAGGGTGAACCTGCGCTTAATAGGCTGGTACCCCATAGATACCACCACCAAACTAAACTGGTTTACGGTAACGTTATGAAAAACAAAACCGCCGTTTGCATCGGTAATAATAGCGCTGCTATCTTTATCGGTAACTATTTTTACGGTGGTACCGGGGAGAGTAACACCGGTACTGTCTTTTACAATGCCTTTAACATCCCTGCCTGTTTGGGCAAAAGCGTTTACGCTGAGCAGTAAAGCGAGGGCAACAAATAAGTATTTAAGTTTCATATATTTTTTGATGATGCACAAAACAATAGTTTTATATCAACCTAAAAAAACATGATAGACAGGTGAGGGCAATGTGTAGACGGAAGCCCCTTTTTAACCGATAAAAAGACCGCGAACCCGAAAAGCTGCAAAACTGCCTTTTTAACGGCAAGTTTTAAGCCTTCGTCGGTAAATGTGTGCCACCTGTAGATTTTGGTTGGGGATATAGCGCAGGGATGTGTAATATTGTAACATCCTGTTTACAAACCCATTAAAGTAAATGATACTTCAACGTTTAAAAAGCTCATTCGGCAGCATAGTTATCCAGATCTTGATATGGATAGTGCTGGGCAACATCCTGCTGTTTTATCAGCCTTTCCTGAGAGATATAGAAGTACCTTACCAGTTTTGGATGAAGCAAACGGTGGTATTCGCCATGCTTATAGGTGCCTATTATTTAAACGCCTATGTGCTGGTACCTGCCTTTTTGCTAAAAAAACGTAACGGCATTTATTTTCTCTTGCTAACCGCCATCATTATAGCCATTGTATTTTTAACCGGCTTTGCCGACAGGTTCTTTAACATCCGCGAATTGCTGGAGGAAGCGTTCCACAAGCATGGCCCGGCTTTAAAAAAGGGCGGCCCCGGCAGGCGTGGCTACTTCGATACGTTTACCATCACCATCACCTCGCTGGTATTGGGCATCAGCACCAGCGTGGCCACTGTGCAAAGCTGGCAAAAGAACAAAACGCTGCAAAAGGAGATGGAAGCCGATAAAATCAGTTCGGAGCTATCCTTTCTTAAAGCACAAATAAACCCGCATTTCTTTTTCAATACGCTTAATAACATCTACGCGCTCACTTTAATAAATGTTGAAACATCGCGCACGGCGCTGCACCAGCTCTCGCGCATGATGCGTTATGTGCTGTACGATACTCAAAACAGCACCGCCCTGCTAAGCCAGGAAATTGCCTTTATAAAAGACTATATCAGCCTGATGCAGTTGCGCCTTACTGATAAAGTAACGGTAGATTATGCATCGCCGAGCCCCTTAAAAGAGCACCCGGTGGCACCTATGTTGTTTTTGCCCTTTGTAGAGAACGCCTTTAAACACGGCGTAAGCGATACCCTGCCCAGTACCATTGAAGTCCGCGTTACGCAGGAAGAGAACCAGGTGAAACTGCACGTGCAAAACAGTATTTATAAAAAACAAGGTGCCGACCTGGAGGACAATAAAGGCATAGGCCTGGCCAATACCATCCGCCGGCTGGATCTGCTTTACCCCGGCAAACATATTTTGGAAGTGAATAACGATTTGGAAACGAATGTTTATACCGTTAACTTAACACTTTCCTTATAAACCAACATGACTGTAAACTGCATTGCCGTTGATGATGAGCCGCTTGCCCTTGGCCTGGTTTGCGCCTTTATTGAGCAAACCCCGTTTTTAAACCTCGTGGGTAAATACGGCAGCGCCGTGGAAGCATTAGGAGGATTGCAGCAGCATAAGGTGGACCTGATATTTTTAGACATCCAGATGCCCAACCTCAACGGCATCGAACTTGCCCGCGTACTGGATAGCCGCGGCCCCGCAAAACCCCGCATTATCTTCACCACCGCCTACAACCAGTTTGCGTTGGAAGGTTATCGGGTTGATGCATTGGATTACCTGCTGAAACCGTTTAATTACGAAGAGTTTCTGCATGCCGCCAACAAAGCATTGGCTTATACCGAATTGGTGCAGAAATCGAATAACCCTACACCTGCCATCGCCGCCGCCCCCGCAGCAGAACCAGCGCCGGTAGTGGTAGAGCGGGTGGAAGACGATTATCTCTTTATCAAAGTAGAATACCAGTTGGTTCGCATCGCGTTAAGCGATATATTGTATTTGGAAAGTCTGAAGGATTACGTAAAAGTATTCCTCAAAAATTCTGACAAGGCTATCCTTACCCTCAGCAGCCTGAAGGCGCTGGAAGAAAAACTACCTGCCAAACGGTTTATGCGCGTGCACCGCTCGTACATCGTATCGCTGGATAAGATCAACTCCATCACCCGCAACGCCATGCAGATTGGGAAGATCAACATTACCGTAGGGGATCAGTATAAGGATGCGTTTAACGCGTTTTTGAGTAGGTGGGTGTAGGGGTGGCGTGGATAACACCGACCAAAGGCTGAATGCGCAATAATTTATAAAATGGGAATAATTGAGAGTAACGGAATATACTTCGTCAATCACGTATTGCACGGTTATGTCCATAAGTATGGTTCTTCCAGAAATGGTGATGTAGATATTGAGCATTTAAATTTCTTTAAAAACGCCGATACTCTATCAGAGATAATATCAGATGTCGGTAAGGCTTTGGCCGGAGAATTTGATTTAATAAATGATCCGGATCTCACCAATAATATCGCCATTGCGGAGATCACGCCTACCGAAATAGTTTATTATGACTGTTATGGGAAGGATATTATAGCAAAAAGTTCTTTAGAAGATTTTAAAGAAAAGGCTATTGCCTGGAGATTGTTTTTACAAACGCCGCCTTTTAACGGCAGTAGGGTTAGATGGTGGAAAAGGCCTTGGAAATAAGTAACCTGCCCTGCCCATCCAGACGTCCACGCCTGGATGCAACCATTTGCCCACTGGTCGAAGTTTATAACTTCGTCCTACATTGACTTAAGCTTTCAGCTTAAGCGTATTAAAACTGGTAACAAATAGCTATATGCATATCGAAAGCTGAAAGCTTTGATCATCTTAGGTCGAAGTTTAGCGCAGCATAACTTCGACCAGTGTTGCGAATAATCATCTCCTACAAACAACGATATTATCCTTATGAATAACCGTTTATATTATTTAGTGCTAATCCTTATGTTAACCTTAGAAGCTTGTAATCAAGCTGAAAACTATCAGGACGCGCATTTTGTATTAAAGGATAAAAGGCCTTTCATTAAGTTACGGGGTAAACGAAATCTCATGTCGCATGATTTCGTTTCACTATTCAACAATAAAACCTACGAAGACAGCGTATTGATTCCCGTTCCATCTACAGGTGATAAAAGGATTCCGGGACGGGAGATTGTTTTTGATAATGGTTATAATAAGTATTCGTATGACGGGTACGTACTAATAAAGGGTAAAAAACTATCAATTAATTTCTACTATTCCGAAAAAGGCGATAAAACGGAGAAAAAATATTTTTATGTATGGAATGGAGACTATGTGTTGCATCGTGGTTCAACAAAATAGATGCGTTAAAGTTCCGCCCATGCTGACTAAATAAATGTAAGCGTAGACACTTAAAAATTCACACCGTCAAGTGTGGACCCCTGACCGGGCGGTACCTTTGTATAAGCTCGGTTTTCCCACCGTCCAGTTTAACTTCCTTATAATTATCTGTTTATAAATAATTATATTTGGTAAACCCCATAACCCTCACCATCATGAAAACTGCAGTATCAATCGCCCGCGTTGTACTCGGGATAGTTTTTTTGGCTTTCGGCCTCGATTTTTTCCTCCATTTTATAAGCGGAATTGTACGTTTCCCCGGCTTAGACAGGAAGGCCGACAATTATTTAACCGCCCTTACTCACGCTGAATATTTTTTCCCCTGCTTAAAAGTGCTGGAGATCCTCTGCGGGCTGGGCCTGCTCATCAACCGTTTTACCGCTTTGTTTTTGATCATGCTGTTCCCTATCACCTTTAATATATTTTTGTTCGATATTTTCCTGGGGCCGCAACTGCTGCTGCTTGGCGGGGTTTTAATAGCCCTCAATATATTCCTGCTGGTAGCCTACCGTAAAAATTATCAAGGCTTGTTTGCTGTACATCCAACACTATAATTGTATGTTTGACATATAAACAAATTTTTGTTGATAATGCTTAATGTAAACTACTCTTTTACAAATACCAGCCGTGTGTTTGTATTGTTACTGTTGTGTTTAGGTTTTACCCGCGCCGCTGATGCCCAAACCGGCCGCAGTGTCGCCGATTTTGATAAAGGCTGGAAATTCCATTTAGGAGATGTGAAGGATGCGGATAAGGCATCTGCCCCGGATAAGAACTGGCGCACGCTCAACCTCCCACACGATTGGAGCATTGAAGGGACTTTCAGCAAAGATAACCCGGCCTCGCCCGAGGGCGGAGCGCTGCCGGGCGGTATTGGCTGGTACCGCAAAACGTTTACCGTACCGCTGGCATCAAAAAGCAAACAGGTTTACATCGATTTCGACGGCGTTTACCAACATAGTGATGTTTGGGTGAACGGCCATCATTTGGGTTTCAGGCCCAACGGGTATATCTCCTTCAGGTACGAACTAACAAAATATCTGAACTTTGGCGGCGTGAATGTGATAGCTGTTAAAATAAATAATTCCGAGCAGCCCAATTCGCGCTGGTACTCGGGCAGCGGTATTTACAGGAATGTTTGGTTGGTGACGACCAACCCAATAGCGATTGACCATTGGGGGACTTACGTAACTACACCGGCTGTAAGTGCTAATTCGGCAACGATTGCCCTGCAGGTAAAAGTTAAGCATAACCTTGCCAACTTTAAGCCATACACTATCCAGGTGCGCGTTTTAGACGCCGCGAATAAAGTGGTGGCTGTTGGCGGTTCAATTCCATCAAACCCTCAACTGGCAGATTCTGTGGCCACGCTGAATAATTCGTTTAAAGTTAAAAATCCGCATTTATGGTCGATTGAATCGCCTTATTTATACAAGGTGGTAACCACAATTTTGGTAGACAAGGTAATAGTAGATACCTACACCACTCCCCTCGGCATCCGCTCATTTGAATTTGATGCCGATAAGGGTTTTATCCTGAATGGCAAATCAGTAAAGATCCTTGGCGTTTGCGATCACCATGACCTGGGCAGCCTTGGTTCGGCAGTTAACACTCGTGCTTTGGAAAGGCAGTTACAGATACTGAAAGGTATGGGCGTAAACGGGATTCGCACCTCACACAACCCGCCCGCACCCGAACTATTGGATCTTGCCGACAAGATGGGCTTCATTGTAATGGATGAGGCTTTTGACATGTGGAAGATGAAGAAAACCAAGTACGATTACCACCTGTTTTGGGACGAATGGCACGTACGCGATCTGCAGGACCAGATCCTGCGCGACCGTAATCACCCATCGGTTTTCATCTGGAGCATTGGTAACGAAATTGGCGAACAATACAGCCGCACCGATACCACAGGTCGCGTAATAGCGCGCGAACTGGCAGGCATTGTGCGTAGTCTAGATAACCGCCCAATCACTGCCGCCAATAACGACCCCGAGCCGGGCAGCAACATCATCGCCTCGGGCGCGCTGGATATCATCGGTTACAACTACCATCATCAGGATTACGACTCGTTCCACAAGCGTTACCCGGGCAAGAAATTCATCAGTACGGAATCTACTTCTGCGCTGGAAACCCGCGGAAGCTACGATATGCCATCAGATAGCATTCGCCGCTGGCCCATCGCCTGGGATAAGCCTTTTACCACCGGCAACAAAGATAATAGCGTATCGGCTTACGATAACGTTTCGGCACCGTGGGGCAGCACGCACGAGGAGACCTGGAAAGTGGTGAAGAAAAACCCGATGCTTTCGGGTATGTACATCTGGACTGGCTTTGATTACCTTGGCGAGCCTACGCCTTACAGCTGGCCATCGCGCAGTTCCTATTTCGGGGTGATAGACCTGGCGGGTTTCCCCAAGGATGTTTACTACATGTACCAAAGCGAATGGACCAACAAAACCGTACTGCATATCTTCCCGCATTGGAACTGGGAAGCCGGTAAAACGGTAGATGTTTGGGCATACTACAATAATGCCGACGAGGTGGAACTATACCTCAACGGAAAATCGGTAGGCATCAAAAAGAAAACCGGCGACGACCTGCACGTAATGTGGCGCTTAAAATACCAGCCGGGCACCCTGAAAGCAGTTTCCCGGAAGAACGGAAAGGTAGTACTTACCAAGGTGATCAACACCGCCGGTGCCCCTGCCAAAATTGAGTTAACAGCTGATAGAAGCAATATCAAGGCTGATGGAAAAGACCTGTCGTTTATCACGGTTAGGATCCTGGATAAAGCCGGCAACGTAGTACCTAATGCCGATAATTTGGTGAAGTTTAAAATAACCGGCCCGGCCACCATAGCCAGCGTAGATAACGGCGATCCTGTAAGTCACGACCCATTTAAAGCGGATTATCGCAAAGCGTTCCACGGCTTGGCATTAGCGATAGTGCAGGGTAAGGAAATGGCGGGAAGCGTAACGTTCACCGCGACATCTGAGGGTTTGGCACCTGCAACGCTGGTGTTGAAGACAAAGTAGCAGATTTACAGATTTGACAACTTTAAAAAGTTGTCAAATCTAAATACTAATAATAAACTTGTCATCTCTCGATGAGCAGCGGGCAGGCAAGCTTGGGAGGGCGAAGAGAGAACTTGTACGCCACGCGGCCGTTTATGCACTGGCGCAAAAAGCAGGGCGTATAAGATATCTCGTCGCTACGCTTCCCTCGATATGACAATCGGTGTTATAAAGGCTTTACCCCCAGCTTCAATGCCAGCTCATTTAAATCTTTCGCAACGGCATCTACTAAGGGGATGCCGTTTTGCATTCTCTCCAGTTCAGCTTCCAGTTCGGGTTCGCCGGGGATGATGACGTGTTGGGTTGGGTCCACTGTGGATGCCGACTTAAAGCGCCGGATCCAATTATCCATATCCGCCTTAAACTCATCTGCCGGGCGGAAACCATCCACCCGCATAGCGCCTAAAAAGTGTCCTATACCTTTACCGGGTGGGTTTACCGGCGGCTCTAAAAACGATACAAAAGGCGGCACCCATGGCCCGTAATTGGCACCGGACAACACGCCCGATAATATATCCACCGTAGCACTCAGTCCGAAACCTTTGTGGCTGCCGTGCTCGCGGTCGCTGCCAAGGGGGAGGAGAGCGCCGCCAGATTTGAGGGCGTGCGGGTCGGTAGTGAACTGGCCCCGCTGGTTTTGGATCCAGCCTTCGGGCACCTGCTTGCCGCTGCGCTGAGCAATTTCCAGCTTGCCGTTGGCGGCTGCCGAGGTGGCCATATCTACCACAACCGGCGGGTATTTCCCTGCGGGGAAGGCGTAACACATGGGGTTAGTACCCAGCAGGCGCTCGTTGGAAAAAGTTGGCGCAACCAGCGGGCTGGCGTTGGTCATGGCGAAGCCGATCATATCCTGCTCTACAGCCATTAGTGCATGGTAGCCCGCAATGCCAAAATGGTTAGAGTTACGCACCGATACCCAACCCGAGCCATACGTTTTGGCTTTTTCTATCGCCACCTGCATGGCAAAGGGTGCAACCACCAAACCCAGCCCCGCATCGCCGTCAACCGTGGCGGTGGTGGCTGTTTCGTGCACTATCTTAATATCCGGCGTGGCGTTGATGCGCTGTTTTTCCCAAAGGCGAATATAGCCGCTCAGGCGGGCCACCCCGTGCGAATCTATCCCACGCAGGTCTGATTTTAAAAGCACATCGGCGGCCAGCACAGCATGCGCCTCGCTGCAGCCCATGGACAGGAAAATGTTTTGGGTGAAAGTTCTCAGTTCGGGTTCGGATACCAGCATAGCGCAAATATACATTTTAGGGGTGTACCATTTAGATACGGTACATGATGGGACAGCGTGGTGCAAGCGCCGTAGCAGTTAAATTTTTACACCCACCGTTAAAAATATTGCTTTATTTGCGTACCTTCGCGGCGTTCTAAAAACAAGTAAATCAACAAATTAAATTAAAAACAATGCCTAAACACTTACGCATCACCAGGTCTATTAAAGCTATTGTGCTTTTTGCTGTTGCTTTTGCAACTTTAACTGTTAGCTCCTGCTCAAAGGACTCTGACAACACACCCGCCAACACTATTTCTGCTAAAGTGGATGGTACTGCTACCGTTTTCAATAGCAATGCCTTTGCGGTAACAGGTACATCTGGCAGTGTTTCTTTTACAGCTATACAGGGTACTGCCGCCAATGGCACAAGTATCTCTGTAACTATAAATGGCAGCCCGGTAGCAGGTAAAACTTATAGCAACACCGCCGCTTCTGACGACGATAAGCCACTTGTATTATTTAATACAAAGGACGACAATACCTTTATTAACGATGATGATGCAGCCAGCCAGGTAACCGTTACCATTTCCAGCGCATCTGCTACAAGAATATCCGGCACTTTTAGCGGTGGCCTTACTGTGTTTTCTACCGGTACCGGCGGCGTCAAAAAAGTGATTAGCGAAGGTAAATTTGATGTTAGCATCGTTCACTAATAAAACAATATTCAGATAACAGAAAATGCCGGTTTATGCCGGCATTTTCTGTTTAATATTTTGCTTCCGCTACAGCGGGATATTTTAATATCTTTAGGGAAATAATAGCCGTGAAGAAAGCGTTACTTACCTTTTGTCTTATTTTGTTTACTGCCATTACATTTGCTCAAACTGTTAAATTTGGTTTAAAGGCAGGCCTTAATTTATCTAAGCAAACACTTACAGGAGCATTTACAATAGAAAGCGAAAATTTGACGGGTTTTCATGCGGGTGGAATTATGGATATTCGCTTCGCTAATTTTTCAATACAAACTGGCTTGCTTTTTTCTACTAAAGGAGAGCGGCTGGTAACTCAGCAGGTGGATATTAACCAGCAGTATGCGGGTACGTCTACCGTTACTGTTAAACTAAACTACCTGGAACTCCCGGTAAATTTGCTTTATAAGCAGCATTTTACAGGAAGTACTCTTGGTTATTTAGGCGGCGGCCCTTACATAGGGTATGGTATATCGGGCACTGCATCGGGTAATGGCAGCAGTAGCAAACTGAATTTCGGAAACAACAATGCCCCCAATCCCGCTAACTATAAAAATCCCGATTATGGTATTAATTTTATCGGTGGGGTGGAGATCAATAATGTGATTATAGGTGTTAATTACGGCCTGGGCTACGTAACTTATCTTACGGGCAAGGTGTGACACTAAACAATAAAGTATTGGGCGTTTCTTTGGGGTATTTGTTTAATTGAGTTTCTACTCCGTCAGCACCGTAAACTTAAAATCCAGGGGCTCAAAATTGCGGATGAGTTCGTCAATGAAAAGCTGGCCCCATTTTACATAGCTGAGTCCGAAGTTTTCCTGGCGCTCTTGTAAACTATTTTTTGGGAAGAGATCGTCTTTAATGTGTTCAATCTGTTCCAGGCGGGTTTGATAATTGCGTTTTTCGGCTTTTACCAGTTTTTTCTGGAAGTTATCCATCGCGTGTTTTAGCCTGGCCTGTACGGCGGCGGCGGATGGCGCAAGAGTAGGGTCGATCTTGTGCGAGCGAAGTTTTATCTTCTCGAAAGCGCGTTCCATTTCGCGCCATTCTTCGGCAAGGGTAAGGTCGTGGCTGCTATGTTTTTTTACCCAGCTATTTTTTATCTCGTCGGCGCTTTTAAAAATATCGGCAGGGGCAAGCTCCATGCTTTTTATTTTGGCAGCGGTTTCCTTGCGGATAACCAGGCCGGAATTACGCAGTACCAGTATCGGGAAATCTACGCCGTAAAAATCAAAATTAGATTTTAGTTCCAGCCAGTAAACTATTTCGGCACCGCCACCAATGTAGGCGATATTGGGCAAAATACATTCCTGGTACAACGGACGCATGACTACGTTTGGGCTAAAACGCTCGGGGGCGGTAGCAATCTCCTGTTTCAGTTCTTCCTCTGTAAAAGTTATTTCGGTATTGTTAACGCTGTAGTGGCCATCCTCAAAAACAAGGCGTTCGCGCAGCTGATCCTTCAGGTAAAAAAAGTTGATCTCCCGTGGGTTCACCTGGATGTGTACACCCAGGTTTTGCAGTTTTTCGTTAACAGCGATGATATTTTTAAAGCTGTTTTGCTCAATAATATCCCGCTCAATAATGGGGGCGAAGGATTGTTTAAGGCGATGGTCATCGGCATCGATGATCACCAGGCCGTACCGGCCGAAGAGCGCATTTACTAAATAGCGGGTAGCATCGGCCAGTTTATCAAAGGCGGTGTAAGCGGTTTCTACCATTTCGCCAAGCTCGTGAGAGTGGCCGTCGATACCCAAAACACCTTTGTACTGATTGAGCGCCTGGCGCATGGTATCGGGGTTGATACGGCCGGTTGCGCCGGACGCTTCGTACCACCAATGCACTTTTTTGCCACCGATGTTGGTGTAGTTGATCTCGGCGAAATCGTGGTCTTCCGATGCCATCCAGTAAACGGGCACAAAATCTTTATCCGGATGCGCCTCTTTCAATTCGCGGCAAAGTTTGATAGCGGTTACTATCTTATAGATAAAGTACAGCGGACCGGTAAATATATTCAGCTGGTGCCCGGTGGTAATGGTGTAAGTATCGGGCGAAGCAAGCAGGTTGATTTTTTGGCGGATAAAATCGGCAGATTCTAATTCGGGAGTGCCTTTTTTGGAGTTTTTAAAGTACTGTTCGGTTAGCACTTCCACCAATAGCTCACGATTGGCAATTACTTTTTTGTGTTCGAAGAGTTCGGCGAAGCCTTTTAGCGTGGGGCGGTGACTGTAAAATGATCTCAACTCGGGCACATCGTCCAGGTAGTCGATAACGGTTTGGGAAAAGTATCCCGTTTCTTTATAGTCAATACAGGCAGCGTCCATAGTATTTCGAATGTCGGATTTTCAATTTCGAATTTAGTAAAACCTAAATCCCTGCTATCCAATCAGGATGCCGAATTTAGATTTTAAAATTCTAAATCAAACATCGTGCTGCCAAAATCGGGTTATTTTACAATTTGTCCATAAAGGTCAAAGTCCTCCGCAGTATTGATCTTTACGTTTACAAAGCTGCCAACGGCTGCATAATCAATGCTGGCATCAATCAATACTTCGTTATCCACCTCGGGCGAATCGTATTCGGTACGGCCAACAAAGTAGCCGCCGTCTTTCTTATCAATCAGCACTTTGTAGGTATTGCCTATTTTCTCCTGGTTTTTTTCCCAGCTGATACCCTGCTGAATTTCCATAATGGCGTCGGCACGTTCCTGTTTCACTTCTTCGGGCACATCATCCACCAAAGAGTGGGCATGTGTTTTTTCCTCGTGCGAGTAAGTGAAGCAACCCAGGCGGTCGAACTTGGTATCGGCAACCCATTGCTGCATTTCTTCAAAATCGCGCTCAGTTTCGCCGGGGTAACCGGTGATGAGGGTGGTACGCATGGCGATGTTCGGCACGCGGTCGCGGATCTCGTTCACCACATCGATGGTTTTTTGCTTGGTTAAACCACGGCGCATCGATTTCAGCATATTATCAGTAATGTGCTGCAACGGCATATCCAGGTATTTGCAAATGTTGTCGCGCTCGTTCATTACATCTAAAACTTCCATCGGGAAGCCTGCGGGGTAGGCGTATTGCATACGGATCCATTCCACGCCGTTCACGTCGCTCAGGCGGCGCAGTAATTCATCAAGGTTACGTTTTCCGTACAGATCAAGCCCGTAATAGGTAAGGTCCTGTGCTATCAGGATCAGTTCTTTTGTGCCGTTCTTTACCAGGTTCTCGGCGTTCTTTACCAGCTGGTCAATAGGTGTGCTTACGTGCTTGCCGCGCATCAAAGGGATAGCGCAGAACGAGCAGGGGCGGTTACAGCCTTCGGCAATTTTGAAATAAGCAAAATGAGAGGGGGTTGTTAACAGGCGCTCGCCAATTAATTCGTGGCGGTAATCGGCACCAATATTGGTGAGGATATTTTGCAGATCGTTGGTGCCGAAATAAGCATCAACATTAGTGATCTCGGCTTCCAGCTCGGGCTTGTACCGCTCGCTAAGGCAACCAGTTACAATTACTTTGCCTACCTTGCCTTGCTCTTTCAGCTCGCTGTATTGCAGGATGGTATCGATAGATTCCTGCTTGGCGTTATCAATAAAGCCACAGGTATTGATCACGATGATATCATTGTTACGCAGCTTTTCGGCCTCGTGCACCACATCATAGGCGTTGCCTTTCAGCTGGCCCATCAGTACTTCGCTATCGTAAATATTTTTTGAACAGCCTAAAGTAACCACGTTTACACGGGGTTTAGCGGTTAGTATCGGCTTGCTTATTGTTTTTGTCCTCATTGTTATTCTTTTTTCACCGAAGAAGTCTCACCTAAATCCTCTCCAAAGGAGAGGACTTCAAAGCTTCTCAAAACACTCTCCTTTGGAGAGGGCAGGAGAGGCTCCGGATATGTTTTATGATTTAAACAGGCTGTTAACGAACGCTGTCCTGTCAAACAACTGTAAATGCTCCACACCTTCGCCTACACCTATGTATTTTACGGGGATCTTAAACTGATCCGAGATTCCTATCACTACGCCGCCTTTCGCGGTGCCATCCAGCTTGGTTAAAGCTAATGCGTTAACTGCTGTAGCTTCGGTAAACTGTTTGCACTGCTCAATGGCGTTTTGCCCGGTTGATGCATCCAGTACCAGCAGTATCTCATGCGGCGCGCCGGGGATCACCTTTTGCATTACGTTCTTGATCTTGGTGAGCTCGTTCATCAGGCCTACCTTGTTATGTAAACGACCGGCGGTATCAATAATTGCCACATCGTCGCCGTTTGATACTGCCGAACGGAGGGTATCATAAGCCACAGAAGCAGGGTCGCTGCCCATGGCTTGTGCTACAACCTTTACGCCAACGCGCTCGCCCCAGAGCTTTATCTGGTCTACCGCCGCAGCGCGGAAGGTGTCCGCAGCGCCAAGCACTACCTGGTTACCGGCTTGTTTTAGTTTATGGGCCAGCTTGCCAATTGTGGTGGTTTTGCCCACGCCATTTACGCCAACCACCATAATCACATAAGGCTTATGGTTGCCGTATTCAAAATTCTGGAAATCGTTGCTGTTGTTTTCGGCCAGGAGTTGCTGGATCTCGTCCTTCAGCATATTGTTAAGTTCGCTGGTACCTACGTATTTATCGCGGGCAACGCGGGCCTGTATGCGGTCGATAATTTTGAGGGTGGTGGTAACACCAACATCAGAGGTTACGAGTACCTCTTCTAAATCATCCAGCACATCATCATCAACGGTAGATTTACCGGCAACAACCTTGGTTAATTTTGAAAAGAAATTGTCCTTGGTTTTTTCCAGCCCGGTATCAAGCGCCTGCTGTTCCTGCTGCGTGCTTTCTTTTTTCTTAAAAAAATCAAATAATCCCATAAGCCTCACCTAAATCCTCTCCAAAGGAGAGGACTTCATTAAAAGTTATTTAAGTAAATCAGCTGCCTCTTTAACTCCCTCTCCTTTGGAGAGGGTTGGGGTGAGGCTCAAAAAGAAAAAGCCCTCTCGTAAGATACAAGACGGCTTTCAATATTTTAACAAAAGTTTTACCAGGTATTATTTACCTGCAATTGCATCCTTAACGCCATCGTTAGGTACAATTTGCTCTTTAAATGAGTAAGCACCGGTACGTGGTGATTTAGTCATTGTAATAACTTTTGAATATTCTTTGCCTTTACCTGCTACTTTCAGCGTTGCAACTACTTTCTTTGCCATGTCTTTTTGTTGTTATACGTATTACGTTGTAAGTAGTACGTGTATTATAAACTAATTAGCTATAAGTTGAATGCGTTAAACGTAAAACGTTCAACGTATAACCTATTTAATTTCTTTGTGAACTGTTACTTTACGTAATACCGGGTTGAATTTTTTCATCTCCAAACGCTCGGTTGTGTTCTTTTTGTTTTTGGTGGTAATGTAGCGAGACATACCCGGCATGCCGCTGGTTTTATGCTCTGTGCATTCTAATATTACCTGAACCCTGTTGCCTTTCTTAGCCATTTTCTTATCTTGTTAAACGTAATACGTAATACGTTTTACGTTGATTATTGCTTGATGATTGTTATAGTGGAAACGTAAAACGTATGACGTTAAACCTATAACCTACTAAATAGAACCTTTTTTTACAAACTTGTTGATACAAGCGGTAATACCCAGTTTGCTGATAGTTTTAACAGCAGAAGTAGATACTTTTAAAGTGATCCATTTATCTTCTTCGGGGATGTAAAACTTTTTCAGCTGTAAGTTTGGATAGAACTTACGTTTGGTTTTGGCGTTCGAGTTTGATACGCTGTTACCGTTCATGTAGCCTTTTCCTGTTAGATCACAAATTCTTGACATGACAAATATTTTTTTTAATTCTCGCTCTTCTCCTAAAAAGAGTTTGCAAATATCAGGTTTTTAAAGCAAATAGGCAATAGTGATTTGCAAAATATTTAAAATTCTTTTTTCGTTGTCGAAAAGAGGGTTTTAACATGCTTAAACGCCGTAATCCGTGCTATTTTATTTAGATATAGATGAATAGCCATTATGGCTATTATGCTAAAAAAGAATGCCAAAGAAAGTTTTACTCCAGTAACCATAAAAATTACTGGGCCGACAATAATACTAAGCGGGAAATATATTTCTAAAAAATATTTTTTCATTATATAAATGTATAATTAATTAGTGATGATATTGCTGTAAATTGAGAAATAGTACTTTTTAAAATATTTTAAAAAGCCTTAAATTTATTATCCGCTTAACACAAAAATTGCTAATTTACGCCACCATTTATACATCACTATGCAAGTTAAGTCGTTTGAAGAATACCAGCAGGCCTACAGCCTGAGTGTGGAACAGCCCGAGCAATTTTGGGAAGGCATTGCCAATAATTTTTTATGGAAAAAGAAGTGGGATAAGGTTTTAGACTGGAACTTTAAAGAACCAAAAATAAAGTGGTTCGAGGGTGCCAAACTAAATATTACCGAGAACTGCCTCGACCGCCACCTGGAACATAACGGCGATACCACTGCCATCATCTGGGAACCGAACGACCCAACTGAACATCACCGTATTATTACCTATAAACAACTGCACGAAAAGGTGTGCCAGTTTGCCAACGTATTAAAAAACAACGGTGCCAAAAAAGGCGATCGCATTTGTATTTACATGCCCATGGTGCCCGAGTTGGCCATCGCCGTTTTGGCTTGTGCCCGTATCGGTGCTATCCACTCGGTGGTATTTGGCGGCTTTTCGGCGCAATCCATTGCCGATAGGATAAAGGATGCAGAGTGTAATATAGTGATAACTGCCGATGGCGGTTTCCGCGGAACAAAGGAAGTGCCTTTGAAAAACATTATTGATGATGCGCTGGTGCAATGCCCCTCCATAAAAAAGGTGATTGTTTTAACGCGCAGCCGCATGCCGGTATCTATGATAAAGGGGCGCGATGTTTGGTGGGAAGATGAAGTTAAAAAAGTGGAGACCCAGGGTAACCCTGATTGCCCGGCAGAGGAAATGGATGCCGAGGATATGCTGTTCATCCTGTATACTTCCGGTTCTACAGGCAAGCCGAAGGGGGTGGTACATACCTGCGGCGGTTATATGGTTTATACCGGCTACACGTTTAGCAATGCTTTCCAGTACCAGCCGGGCGAGGTTTATTTTTGTACGGCAGATATCGGTTGGATCACCGGTCACTCGTACATTGCTTACGGTCCGCTTACCCAGTGCGCCACATCGGTAATGTTTGAGGGGATCCCAACCTTCCCTAATGCTGGTCGCCTTTGGGATATCGTAGAGAAATTTAAGGTTAACATATTATATACGGCTCCAACCGCTATCCGCTCGCTGATGAGCTTTGGCGATGATGTGGTGAAAGGCCGCGATTTTAGCTCGCTTAAAAAACTGGGGTCGGTAGGCGAGCCGATAAACGAGGAAGCATGGCACTGGTTCGACGAAAAGATTGGCCAAGGCAAATGCCCTATTGTAGACACCTGGTGGCAAACCGAAACCGGTGGCTTTATGATATCGCCAATTGCCGGCGTTACGCCTACTAAACCGGGTTATGCAACCCTGCCACTGCCTGGCGTGCAACCGGTACTGGTAGATGAAAACGGAAAAGTGATAGAAGGCAACGGCGTAAGCGGTAACCTTTGCATCAAATTCCCATGGCCGGGGATGCTGCGCACCACTTATGGCGACCATGAACGCTGCCGCACCACCTACTTTGCCACTTACGAGAATTTATATTTTACCGGCGACGGCTGCCTGCGCGATGAGGACGGCTACTACCGGATAACCGGTAGGGTAGATGATGTGCTGAACGTATCGGGTCACCGTATTGGAACTGCCGAGGTGGAGAACGCCATTAACATGCACAGCACCGTAGTAGAAAGCGCCGTAGTAGGTTACCCGCACGACATTAAAGGACAGGGTGTTTACGCCTTTGTGGTATGCCCCAACCAGCACGGCGACCCTGAACTGACCCGGAAAGATATTATGATGACGGTAGCCCGCATCATTGGCGCTATTGCCAAGCCGGATAAAATTCAGTTTGTAACCGGCCTGCCAAAAACACGCTCGGGCAAAATTATGCGGAGGATCTTGCGCAAGATAGCTGAAGGTGATACTGCTAATCTCGGCGATACGTCTACTTTGTTGGATCCGGCTGTGGTGGAGGAGATAAAGGCGGGGGCGTTGTAGAACGAGGGAGCGTGATTTTTACTTTTGTGCGGAGATGCTTTTTTCTTAAATAAGAATATCTTAAATTTGATATATGGAACTTGTGTTGAAAAACGTGCAAAAAAAACATTTGCCTCTAATCTCGGAGTTAGCTAAGACCCTTAAAATCGAATTGTCGGAACCTGCCGAAGATGACAAATACTATTTAACCGCGATGGAAGAGGGGCGCAAATCTCCCCTGTTGGATGAGCAGGAAAAATTAGATTTTATTGCCTCGTTGAAATCTAAATAATGCAATTAAATATCCGGTCGGCTTTTACAAAGGACGCCAAAAAATTGTCGGACATTTTAAAGCAGGACGTTGCGGATGCAATTCATCAAATAATCAACGCTGAAAAACTGGCAGATATTCATAACGTAAAGTTGCTGAAAGGTGGTAAGAAAGCAAAGAATGCTTACCGAATGCGTATTAAAGATCATCGTATTTGTTTTTATTTTGAAAATCAAACGGTCGAATTGGTGAGGATATTACCAAGAAAAGATGTTTATAAAGTGTTTCCATAGCGCAGAAAGTCAACCTTAACAGCGCCATGCTCCATTCCCCAATCATCAACGGCAACAAGCAATACATCTTTATCCATGGCGAAAGCGATGCCAATCCGGTGTTGCTATACCTGCATGGCGGACCGGGCACTCCGGATTATTGCTTTGTGCGGGAAACGCTGAAGCCGCTGGAAAAACTGTTCACCATTTGTTATTGGGAGCAGCGGGGAGCAGGGAAGTCTTATTCTACGCTCGACGATAAGAATTCAGTAACGCTGGAGCAATTAATATTGGATGCCGAAGCTGTAAGCAAATACCTCATCCAGAAATTCGGGCAAAACAAAATATACGTGCTGGGCCAGTCCTGGGGGACGTACCTGGGCGCTTTGTTAGTTCAGCAGCACCCCGAAATTTTTCACGCTTATTTAAGCGTAGGGCAGGTGACGGATCAATATCTTTCAGAACAGGAATCATACGATTTTGTAAAAGAACAGGCCACCATCCGCAAGGATAGGAGTATCCTCCGTAAATTAAATAAGTGGACCCTCCCCACACGGGATGCCGGTGCAAAAGCCTGGTTCAGGTATCTTAATTTCCAGAGGTGGCAGGTAGCGCGGTATCGCGGCAGCATGAAACAGAAAAATATTTTTTTATTGGCGATATGGAAGCTGCTTACCTGTAAAGAATATTCCCTTGCCGATAAGTTAAACTATATGAAAGGTTCCTCGCTGAGCTTTAACCAGCTGTGGGAGGCTATCATCAACAACAACATCAGCGAAACGGTTACTCACCTCGATGTCCCGGTTTACTTCTTCCACGGTACGCACGATCATCATACTTACTATGCCGGCGCTAAGGATTATTTTGACAAGTTAAGTGCGCCTACAAAGCAATTCTATACTTTTACAGATGCAGCGCATTTTCCGCATGTGGAATGTTTTGGGGAGTTTGAAAAGATTGTGAAGGTGGAAGTGTTGGGAATTAACTATGAAAGGAGCATCGACAATGACTAAGAAGAATAAAGCAACCAAACTTGATGCAACGGAGCATCTGATGTCAACTCCCGCTAATGAAAAAGCTTTAGATGAAAGTATTGCTGAATTAGAAGCAGGAAAAGGTATTAGGATTTCTTTGGAAGATTTATTTTCGGCTGAAGAATATTCAAAGTCCATAGAGAAATGACGCGAGATGAGTTAATCAACCAACAAAAAATAATTTGTGAAAAATATGGATCGGATTTCTCTCCGGTTTCATTCGACGACATAGTAGGCGTAGCGTTGGAGAGTTTCGAAGATTTGCAAATGCCCGTAAATGGCTTGAGACATCCTTCGGACAAGGGGCATCCGGCAAATTGGTACATATGGTGCGGCGAGTACTCATCAGCTGTCGACTTTTTTAAACCGGTGCATGTTCAGCACTTGTCAGATACTCATCTCGGGATCTTAAAATATTTAGGGTTATCGCCCGGCTGGCGTTTTTTATTTGATGATAAAGGTTACGAGGATGTTTGGTTTGACGATAGTCTTTTGCTGATTGATAAATAATTAAACCAAATCGTAATCGAACTGTTCTCCTAACACATCTAAATAAGGAGAAACAAATCATGGATAAATTAGAATTAAAAGGCGGTTGGAACGAGTTGAAAGGGAAAATAAAACAAGCCTACGGCGACCTCACCGATGACGACCTGGCGCACGAAGAAGGCAAGGACGATGAAACACTCGGCCGCATCCAACAGAAAACAGGCAAAACCCGCGAAGATCTGGTAAACTGGATAAATAGCCTTTAAGCCGTAGCGGCAAAACTCAGAGTTAAGAGACAAGAACCAAGATTGCTATCTTGAATCTTGCCTCTTAACTCTTGCTTCTTTTTTTCTCCCACCATGCAACATCCTTCAAAAAAAACCATCGTATCATAAAACTATTTTATGCTACGAACTACCCTAAACCTCCTCTTTTCAATTTTCGTTTTAACCGCTTCGGTACAGGCACTCGCTCAAAGCAAACCGCCGGAACTTTCCTCTGCCAATGATGTTGAAAAGATCCTTAGCCAAATCCAGGCAAATAAGGCCATTGATGCCGATTCTGCCTTCAAAATTTTAAGCCATTGGAATAAATTTCCCGAGATCAAAAAAACAGGTATCGACTACAATTACTTTTATGAGGATGCTGTTTATGGTCGCGTGCCTTTGCATATCTATATTCCCGCTACCTATAAAAATTCTGTTAAAAACCCGGCGGTGATGATGCTGCACGGCGCTGTTGGGATGAGTAAATTTAGCGATATAGACAGCCTGGCAAATACCGAAGAGGACCTACTGTTTGATGCCCTTAAAGCGCAAAACTATATTGTGATACGGCCCATCGGCGATAAAAAGAAACAATTTAGCTGGGTAACCAGCAAGTTTACGCACGGTCAGGAATATTACATTAACCTCACTTTTAAGGTACTCAACGATATATTAACCGCGCTTAAAAAAGTCCTGAATATTGATGATAACCAGGTTTACACCTTTGGTCACTCGGATGGCTCTGATGGGGCAGTAGGGCTGGGACTTTATAAACCAGGTGCGTTTGCAGGCGTAGTGGGCTATAATTCTATGCTCACTAACCTGTTTGCAAAAGATTACTACATCCGCAATATTCAAAACCGCCCCACTTATTTGGTGCATTCAGATCTGGACGATCTGCGCCCAATGCTAATGACGCATGCCATTGTAGATTCATTGCTGAAAACCGACCGGCAACTTTTGTATAAGGAATACATCGGCTACGAGCATTTCGATAAGCACCTGAATAAGGATGTGCCCTATGCCTGCCTTTTTATGAGCGGCACCACCCGTAACCCTTTCAGCAATAATATTTATTGGGAAACCTACCAAAGCGGGCCATATGCAGCCTGCGACTGGCTTAGCCTTAGTACAATAGATACTGCCGCCACACCCGCTGCCTGGCATAAGCCGCTGAACATTCCGTCGTACGATAAACGGACAAAAGAATGGCACAGCGACAGGTCTTATTATTCCTACCTGTTTAAGAGCGCCGCCACAAAAGCATTGTACAGCAATAACATATTCAGCCTGCAAACATCGGGTGTAAAAGAGATAGAATTGTTAATCAGTCCGGTAATGGTGAACAGCGAAAGTCCGGTGATCGTTAACATCAACGGCAAGCAGGCCTTTTCCGGCAAAATAAAGGCCGATAAAACATTTATGCTGGATGGTTTCCGTAAAACCATGGATCGCGATGCCATTTGGGTAAACAGCATCAAAGTAAAAGTCGACTAATCTTTGTATTTTACACATCCAAACCATCACCAGGCAATGCCCGAAACTAAATCCGATATTACGCCCGAGCACAGCAAAGGCAAAATCATCTATATCGACCATCTGAAAGTGGTGTTAACCGTACTCGTTATTCTGCACCACGCGGCTATCACGTATGGCGCGCCGGGCAACTGGTATTTTAACGAGAAAACAAAACTGTTGGGCGCTATTGTACCCATGACAGCTTTTGTGGCCGTTAACCAGGCGTTTTTTATGGGCTTCTTCTTTTTCCTGTCGGCACTGTTCATCCCGTCATCTTACGATAAAAAAGGGCCAGCGAAGTTTATTACCGATAGGTTATTGCGCCTTGGCCTGCCGCTGGTGTTTTACTCGTTGGTGTTGTCGCCCTTCCTGAGTTTTATGAACTATAATTATACCGGCACCCATTCCAGGATCACCTACCTGCAATACTTGGGCGGGTTTGACAGCTGGATAGATTTTGGTGTGCTGTGGTTTGTGCTGGCGTTGCTGCTCTTCACAATGGTTTATGCGGTGTTTCGCCTGTTTGTTGGTGATAGAGGTATCTCCAAATCAATGCCATCCGTAACAAAGATACTCACTTTTGCCGTTTGTGTGGGGGTAATATCTTATGGGGTCCGTATAGTTTTCCCAGTAGGCTGGGTGCTTAAACCACTGGGCTTTCAGTTGGGGCATTTTACGCAATACATCGTCATGTTTACATTAGGACTCGTCGCTTCGCGCAGCAAATGGATAAACGGGGCAGATTATAGTACCGGCAAAACCATGCGTACTGTTGCGCTGTGTTTGGTGTTTATTGGCTTCCCATTATTTTTCGTGGTGAGGCAATTGGTAGGTTTCCCGGTGGAATACTATAACGTAGGTGGGCACTGGCAAAGCCTATGGTACGCGGTATGGGAGCAATTAGTAGGTCTCTCCATTGTAACCGCCTTGCTCTGCATCGGCAAAACGCGCTGGAACAGACCATCTGCTTTTTTAAGCCTGCTATCGCGAACCTCATTCGCGGTTTATATTTTCCACCCATTGATATTAATAGGTCTCTCGGTAGCGTTGCATAGCTGGGCTATAGAACCGGCTTTAAAATTTTTAGTGGTGGCGCCGCTTGCGGTTGCCGGCAGTTTTTTGCTGGGCTTATTGGTGGTGAGAATACCGGGGGTGAACAGGGTGGTTTAAAATGTTTGGTGAATAATTCCAATCATTTTAATTCGTTGGGCTGCCACACAAATGGTTAATTTTGCCCCAATGGCAAACCATGCAAAATCCACCCTCCCCACTATACTTGTTGTAAACGATGATGGCGTAACTGCGCCGGGCATAAAAACCCTGATGCACGTATTGAAGCAGATTGGCCGCGTGGTGGTCGTTGCGCCGGATAGCCCGCAATCGGGTATGGGGCACGCCATTACCATTGGCAAACCGCTGCGTTTAGATAAGGTGGACCTGTACGAAGGCATCGAGATCTATAGCTGCAGCGGTACCCCTGTAGATTGTGTGAAGCTGGCCGTAACCAAAATATTCAAGGGTAAAAAACCGGACCTGTGCGTATCGGGCATTAACCACGGCCTCAACAATTCTATCAATGTGTTGTACTCGGGCACCATGTCGGCAGCGGTGGAAGGGGCTATTGAAAGCATCCCCTCCATTGGTTTTTCGTTGGATGATTATTCGCTGCAGGCTAATTTTGAGCATTGCGAGAAATTCATCAAAGAGATTGCCCTGCAGGTATTGCATAAGGGCCTGCCCATCGGCACTTTGCTGAATGTGAATTTCCCCAACACGCACGATATAAAAGGCATTAAAATTTGCCGGCAGGCCAACGCAAAATGGGCCGAGGAATTTGACGAGCGGATGGACCCTTACAAACGCCCGTATTACTGGCTTACTGGCGTTTTCCAAAATAACGACCATGGCGAGGATACCGACGTTTGGGCGCTGGAGCACAACTACGCGTCGGTTGTGCCTGTACAGTTTGATATGACGGCGCACCATGCTATCCCACTTTTAAATACCTGGAACTTTAATGTTGAATAAGAATAGCATTGGCGCGGGATTTTTACTGGGCAGCATTTTGCCCGCCTTAAGCTGGGTAGTTTTTGAATATGTGCTGCACAATAACGCCGTTATTATGGACAAGCCCGCGGTGCCTTACCTCATAGCTATAGGTTTGAACCTGGTGTTGCTGCGAGTTTGCTTTAAAAATAACCTGGAGGATGCTGCTAAGGGGATAATGATGGTTACATTTACCTTTATGCTGGTAGTTTTTCTATTTAAAATATATACCCGATGAAGTATTACATGGTAGCCGGCGAAGCCTCGGGCGATCTGCATGGCGCCAACCTGATGAAAGCGCTGAAGGAAAAGGACAAGCAAGCGGAGTTTAGATATTTCGGCGGCGAGCTGATGGAGGCCGAAGGCGGCACTCTTGTAAAGCACTACGAGGATATGGCTTTTATGGGCTTTGTAGAAGTTGTGGCCAACCTGGGCACCATCCTCAAAAATATGAGCCTTTGCAAGAAGGATATTGTGGCCTACCAGCCGGATGTTTTAGTATTGATAGATTTTCCCGGTTTTAACCTCAAAATAGCGGACTTTGCCAAAAGGAAAGGTTTGCAGGTTTGCTACTACATCTCCCCCAAAGTTTGGGCCTGGAACCAGAAGCGGGTGCTGAAGATAAAGCGGTCTGTTGATCATTTGTTCTGCATCCTGCCTTTCGAGGTGGAGTTTTATAAGGGCTGGGGGATGGATATTGATTACGTGGGCAACCCTCTTTTAGATGCCGTGGATGCTTTTACGCCCAATGCCGATTTCCTGAAAAACAATATGCTCATTGGCAAAAAAATAATCGCGCTATTACCCGGCAGCCGCAAGCAGGAGATCAGTCGATTGCTGCCTGAGATGGCTAAGGTTGCAGAGCGATTCACCAATTTCCAGTTTGTGATAGCCGGCGCACCAACCTTCGAAGCCGAATATTACCGCCAGTATATCGGTGGAATGCATATCCCCGTAGTGTTTAACGCCACTTATGATCTGCTGAGTAACGCCGAAGCCGCCATCGTAGCTTCGGGTACCGCCACGTTAGAGACGGCTTTGTTGAATGTGCCGCAGGTAGTGGTTTATAAAGGCAACGCCATCACCATTGGTATTGCTAAAATGCTGGTGAAGATCAAATTCATCTCGCTGGTGAACCTTATTATGGATAAAGAAGTGGTGAAGGAACTGATACAGCAGGATTGCGATTTCCACACCATCTCCAACGAGGTGGATAAATTGGTAGGACTGGAAGATTACCGGAACACCATGCTCGCCAATTACGATCTGCTCGACCAGCGTATGGGCAAACCGGGCGCATCCGCCAAAACAGCAGCGTTAATTATTAAATACACCTCAAAAAAATAAGGCCCCGCATTGCTGCCGAACCTTATTTATCAAAGGACTGTTTTAAATAGATAGATAGAATATATGTAGATCAGGCGGCTTGCTGCTGAGCCTGGTTGTTGCGTGTAAACCGGCCTCGTTCCCTTAAAGCCTTCAGGTCTTCCATTAACAAGCTTCTTAATTCGTTATCAAAACGGGTAACTAATTTGCTGGTAGCTGGTTTTTTGTAGGTTTTCATAGATAGATGCTTTAAATATTGTTGGTGGTTGGTAGCTGTGTTAAGTACTATGCTGCGCTTAGGCTGTTAGCGTTGATATCCATCATTTGCGCTTTTACCGATCGGATAGCTTTCAAATCGTTCATTAAAAGGGTTCTCAGTTCTTTATCGAAACGGCTTACCAATTTGCTTGTTGCTGTTTGTTGTGATGTAGTTTTCATGATCAATATTTAAAAATATGTTTAGTTTTTAGTTTGTTCGTTATCGCTTGCTTCGTCCTGATTTTCTTCGAGGTTATCGTGCCTGCGCTTCGCTTCCTTCATTTGCCTTTCCAACTGCTCCTCTTCCCGATGGTCGGCTGGTTTTTCCGGGGCTACCGGGTTTTCCCATTCTTTTTCTTCAGCCGGGGCTTCTGGTTTCTTGTCGATTTCCATGGTTTCTCCGTTTGATGATACTTATTCCAACTTTGTGCCAAAAAAAGAGAGTGGCGCAAAAAAAATGACGGTACGCATAAAGTTTTTTAACACTGCATACAAAAAGGGACCAATAATGGCGTTTAAAGCACCTTTAGGCGCTTGTTACCATACAGGCTGTACAAAAAATAAGTACACGCTGTTGTAAATGGAGGTCAGCAGGTGTTCGGTATGGGTGTACGCTGTTCGTTTTCAGACAGTGCGCTGCATCGTTTTGCGCGTGCTTAAATGGATAACAATGGTGATTGCCGACAGGGTAATGCCGATGGCGCAGATGCCCGGCCAGTTATAGGTGCCCCAAACCTGCGTGGCCAGGAAGGTGCCCGTTGCGCCGCCTATAAAATAGGTTACCATATAAACGGTGTTGATGCGGTTGCGCGCCGCAGGGTCTAACGAAAAAATAATGGACTGGTTGGAAATATGCGTGGCCTGCACCCCCATATCCATAATAATAACCCCGACTATTAGCCCGGCAATGCTGTAGGCCGAGAACCAGAAGATGATAAATGATATTAGAACCAGCGCCAAAGTAATGGTGGATAATTTATAGGCGTCCATTTTATCGCTCAGGCGACCAACCAACCCGGCGGCTACAGCGCCAAAGGCACCTACCAACCCAAAGGCCCCGGCAACTTCGCTGCCCTCGTTAAAGTTTTGTTTGAGCATAAATACCAGGCTGGTCCAAAATGCGCTGAAACAGGCGAAGCAAAGGGCACCGCGCAGCGCTGCAAGGCGAAGTTTTGGCTCATCCATCGCCAGGTGTACTAACGATTTCATTAATTGGCGATAGTTTCCTTTGTAATCGGGTTCTACCTCGGGCAGTAACAGATATATAAACAACCACATCAGCATCATAATACCTGCGGCTATAAAATACATGCTGCGCCAGCCAAAATGAGCACCAACAAAACCACTTAAGGTACGCGACAGCAAGATACCTATTAACAGGCCGCTCATAATGAAGCCTATTTTTTTACCACGCTCGGCAGGGTCGGCTAAATGGGCGGCCATGGGCACCAGCAACATCCCCATGATGGATGTTGCACCCAGTAAAAACCCCGACAGTAGCAGGATATGTATATTGGGTGCGAGAGCGGTTAACAGCAGCGCCAAAACTATAAACGCAAACTCGATAAGCATCAGGCGTTTTCGCTTCACCATATCGGCGAGGGGGATCACGAAAAAGATGCCGGCAGCGTAGCCCAGTTGGGTTAACATAGATAACTGGCCCACTTTGCCATCGCTTACGTGAAAGGTTTCGGCCATATCGTGCAACAACGGCTGGTTGTAATAAAGATTGGCCACAACAAGCCCCGTGGTTAAGGTCATTACCCAAAGGGTGGTGGTAGTTAAGTGGGGTTTGTGTGTTGTAACGGCCATTTTTTAAGATATTCACAAAAGTGTAAAAGATTTTTTACAAGTCCGTCAGCATAAATTCATAAATAATTGAGAATATTTCAAATAAATTGAAGTATCTTTGTTAATACAATAACGAAAAAAGTACATTAATATAAAGCTGACAAAAAAATTACAAATAAATTCTTTGTAATTCAAAACTTAGTGTTACTTTTACACCATCAACAAGAACAGACAATGTTGATACATAAAAAAGTCTTCTCATAATTTAGGTTTATAATTGGTTAGTAAAGGCCCCTGCCCATCAGGGGCTTTACTTTTTTACAAGAATTTGTAAATCTAAATAAGTTCAAAAGGTTAGGGTATTAAATAAAGGGAAAATACCCCGGAATGACGCATGCTTTAAACTTTGAGTGTTTTTTTACCCGTCGGGGGAATATATACCAGGCAGGAGCTTATGCCGGTGCGTTTTATCCTAATGCTTCCGTTAACCCGCAGATGCCCATTTTTCGAGTTTGTTAACCAGGTCATCCAATTTAAAGGGCTTGCTTATATAATCGTCCATGCCTGCATCCATACAAATTTGCAAATCGGTTTGAAGAGCGTTGGCTGTCATTGCAATAATAAAGGGCCGGGCAGGGAAACGTTTTTTTATTATTTGTGTGGCCTCCAGTCCATCCATTTTTGGCATTTGTATGTCCATCAAAATAAGATCAAATACTTTTTTATTCACCATATCCAGGGCTTCCAGTCCGTCTTCCGCCAAATCCGGCTCGTATCCTAATTTACTCAAAATCTTCATAATCAGTTTCTGGTTCATTTGGTTATCTTCTGCAACCAAAATGCGCAATGGGTACTTTTCCGAAAAATTATCAGGTAGTTTAGGCTTTTGAATGTCGGCTTGCGATTTTTCATTGCCCACATCTGTTTGCCTGCCAAGTTCTTTTACAATGTGCGTATATAAACTATGTTGTTTGGCAGGTTTGGTTAATATAGAACAAAAAAGGCCGGGATTATCCTTATGTAAAATAGAGCTTATCGAGCTTAGGAGTATAATGGGTAATGCAGGGTATTTATTGCGTATTAAAGTTGCCAGTTCAATTCCATCCATAAACGGCATTTGCATATCGGTAATAACCAACTTAAAATCGTTATGCTCCGATAATGTGTTAAGTGCCTCCCCGCCCGAATTAACTACCACCGGGCTTAACTTCCATTGTTCCAGTTGGCCCTTTAAGATCCTCCGGTTTGTATCATTATCATCAACAATCAAAATTCTGCTGTTTTCAAAACCATTCATCGTATGGTTTATTTGTGTTAAGTCGGATTGAAGGCTTTGTTGCGCAAACATGGAAAAGTGGAACGTGCTGCCTTTGCCAATTTCGCTTTCAACATTAATTTCGCCCCCCATTAATTTTACCAGTTGTTCGCTTATAACCAGGCCAAGGCCGGTGCCGCCATATTGCCGCGTAGTTGATGAATCTACCTGCGAAAACGCCTTGAACAACCTGTGTAGCTTATCGGCAGAAATACCAATGCCCGTATCCTTTATATCAAAGCCTAATTCGATGCGGTTATTTTCCAATACCTGTAGTAAGTGAACCGCTACATAGATCTCGCCCTTTTGGGTAAATTTAATAGCGTTGCTGATTAAATTGATGAGGATTTGGCGAAGCCTTAAACTATCGCCAATAATTTGTGCCGGCACATCATAGTCTATCTGGTAAACCAGATCGAGTTTTGAGTTGGCCGCTTTTAAAGCGAAAACATCAAAAACCTCTTCAATACAGGAACGCAGGCTGAAAACTTTTTCCTCCAGCTCCATATTGCCCGATTCTATTTTAGAAAAATCTAAAATATCATTAATAACCGAAAGCAGATCTTCGCCGCAGGTTTGTATAGATTCGGTAAAGGTTCGTTGTTCTTCATTTAAGGGCGTTTCGGCGAGTAAGGAAGCCATCCCTATTACCCCGTTCATGGGCGTGCGGATCTCATGGCTCATCGTAGCCAGGAATATACTTTTTGCCCGGTTAGCTTCCTCAGCTTCCAGAGCAGATTTTTTTTCAACTTCTATCGCTCGTGCTAACTGCTCTGTGCGCTCTTTAACCTGCCGCTCCAATTCTGTTTTCTGTTGCTGAATGGCGCGTGTGCGTATAAAATAAAACGCCGGCCCGCTAAAAACAAATATTAAACCTGCGGCTAACTTAAACCACCAGGTAAGCCAAAATGGCGGTTCGATATAAATATTGATAGCTACGCCTTTGTTGTTCCATTTACCGTCGTTATTGGATGCTTTAACCCTAAATGTATAGTTCTTGGGGTCGAGGTTGGTATAGGTTGCTGTTCGCTTACTGCCAACATAATTCCAGTCTTTATCAAAGTTCTCCAGTTTATAAGCATATTGGTTTTTTTCGGGAATGGTATAATTAAGCGCTGCAAATTCAAACGTAAATACCGAGTGTTTGTAAGAAAGCTTGATGGCATTAGTTTCGGTGATATCTTTTTGAAGGGGAGAGTTTTTGCCGCCTGCGATAACTTGCTTGTTGAAAATTTGCAGCCCGGTTATATAAACAGGCGGGATAAAGTTGTTATCTTCTAAACTATCGGGATAAAAACTGCTGAAGCCGTTAACACCGCCAAAAAACATTTCTCCGTCTTTAGTTTGAAAGCTGGAGTGGCCTTTAAATTCATCGCCCTGCAACCCGTCTGACAGGCCATAGTTCCTCACCATTTTGGTTTGCGGGTTAAATGTTGCAATTCCCTTGTTGGTACTTAGCCATAAATTCCCCTTATGGTCTTTTAAAATGTTAAATACCACATTATTGGGCAAGCCATCTTTTTCGGTGTATGCTATAAATGTTTGGGTGCGGCTGTTTAAATAGTTTAACCCGCCCCCATTGGTGCCTACCCACATATCACCGTTGCCTGCCTCGGCAATAGCTTCTACTATATTGCCAGATATGCTGCGTTTGTTTCCTTCCTCGTGTTTATAATGCGTAAAATGTCCGGTTTTTAGGTCCAGCATATCCAGCCCACTATCGGTACCTATCCATATATTGCCTCGCTTATCTTCTAATATGGTATTACTGATATCGCTGGCTATGCTATTTTTATCTCCCGGCTTGTTTTGATAGCGCGTAAAAACGCCGGTTTTAACATTATAATGATTAAGCCCCCCTTGCCAGGTACCTATCCATATATTACCATCCCGGGCTGTATACATATTCCCTATATCTGATAGGGAAAGGCTTTGCGGGTTATTTGCCTGTGGCATATGATGCTTAAAAAACCCCGTTTTTTTATCGAACAGGTCAAAACCGCCAATGTGGTAGCCAATACCAATGAGGTTTTTAGCTACTGGCACTATAGCTGTTACATAATTATTGCTTATTGTATTAAGATTGTTATCCTTATGCAGGTAGCGGACAAATGTTTTTTTCTTCCTGTTAAACAGGTTTAGCCCGCCGCCATCTGTACCTATCCAAATATTTTCGTCATCAACATCTCCGGAGATGGCGAGTACATTATTATTGCTTAAACTATTATTATTGTTTGGGTTTTGCCTGTAGGAGGTGAATTTATTATCAAATTTTGGCAAAAGATTCACGCCGCCCGAATAGGTGCCTATCCAGGTGTTTCCGCCGTTGTCCTTATATAAACAATAAACCGAGTTGTTGCTAAGGCTGGTAGGGGTATTCGCGTCAAATTTGTAAGTGACAAATTTGTTGGCCGGGTAATCAAATACGCTTAATCCACCATTCTCTGTCCCTATCCACAGTTTGCCGTCGTTGCCTTCCATAATCGAAAGAATATCATTATGGCTGATACTGTTACTATTGGCCGCGTGTTTGAAATTTATAAACGAATTGTTTTTTGGGTTATATAATGCCAGCCCGCCGCCGTGGGTACCAATCCAAATATTACCTTTACTATCTTTATAAACTGTTTTTATCCAACTGGAGCCAATGCTGTTCTTGTTTTTGGGGTCATGTTCATAACCAATAAATTTGCTGGTTTGTGGATTGAAATGATACAAGCCATCGTCGGTGGCTATCCAAAGCCAACCATCATTATCCTGGGTAATCTGGGATATAAAATCCTTGGCTAAGCTATTTGTTTTCTTACCGGCATGCGTGAATTGCTTAAATGTGCCGGTAGTTGCATTAAACAATTGCAAGCCCTTACTGGTGCCCAGCCACATTCTGTTTTTAGTATCCAAAAAAACGGAATGGACGGCAAAAGCTAAATGATTGGAGTAATGGATAAATGTATTTGTAGCCCGGTCAAATCTATCTAACCCGCTTTCTGTGCCGATCCACAAGTTACCCGCGCCATCTTCCGTTATAGCCGACACGTAATTATCGATAATGGTGCTCTTGTTATTTTGGTCGTGTTTGTAATGGGTGAATTTATACCCATCATACTTGTTCAGGCCATCTTCGGTGCCAAACCACATAAAGCCGCGGCTATCTTTAATAATGGCGCATACATGGCTTTGGGAAAGGCCTTCAGTTGTGCTGAGTTTTTTAAATTTAAGGTCGCGGGGTTGCGAATAAGATAAACCGGAGTTAAGCAGGCATAAACACGAAAAAAAAAGAAATATTCGCTTCATTTTATCGCGTTAGTGATTTTGTTGCAAATAATTTTTTAACTGGCTCACCCGATGTTAAATAGAAAACAATATTACAGCGGTAAAATAATACTATTGGTTTTGGGAGATAACTGATTTATTTTAGAAATATGCCGCTCGCTTTTTCTACGAAGGAGTTGCCGATTATATATTTAAACAGCCTTTTAGCATCTATAATAAATCCAAATTCCCCGAACTTTTATTTATTTAACTTGATACCTATTTATACGATATTTTAGCAAATTTGTTGCAAATAATATCCTATAATGGAGTATATCAGTGTGTGATTCCTATTTGGCGGATGGAATAAATATTTTTTTACCAGCGCCAATATTTGCTAAATTAAAATTGTTTTGTTGTAGCTAATAGTGCTGTCATGTGCTATTTCTCCCGCTTTACTAAAATAGTAGGCTCCAGTGGTTCCAGGTGCAGTACACCACTGATGGCGCTATCATCTAACAAAGTTTTATAAACTGTGCCCTCGGGCAGTGGGATATTGATCGCCCCTTCTTCGAGGTTAAAGTAAATCAGTACCTCGTTTTGCCCGTCGTACCTTTTATAGATAAGGGTATGCCCTTCGGCAGTAACAAATTCTATTTTACCATGTATCAGCACCGGGTTTTCTTTGCGGATGGCGATGAGCTTTTTATACCAATCGAAAGTTTGCTGGTTAAAGCCAACCTTATCATACTCTTTTTCGCCGGGCTGGGTGTTGTTGCGGGTTTCGTCGGCAAAGGTATAGTCTTTCCACCAGAGCGGTTTGCGCGGGTCGGGGTCGTCGGCACCCCACATGCCCATTTCTTCTCCGTTCCAAATTTGGGGCGCGCCAATACTTGTGAACAGGTGTACGAGGTATAAACGCAGGCGTTTGTAAGTTTCTTCGTCGGGTTTGCCGGTGCGGTAATTGGGGTTCTCGCGCGGGTTGGCCTGGAACTTATATTTATTGGTGTTGTAAAAATCGGTGAGCAAGCGAGGCGTATCGTGCGTGCTGGATACGTTCATCATGGCGTATCGCTTATCTTCGGGCAGGCGGTTCCACTCGTGCTCCAGCTCGTTTTTAAACTGCGCGGCATCCAGCGGGAAATCGGTTTTAGCGAAGAAGTAACGGGCAGGACGGTAGGCCTGGTAAAACATTACAGCATCAAATACATCGCCCTGGGTGTAGGGCGTTGGGTCCATCAGTTTATCGGGCCAGGTATCCCACCAAATTTCGCCTACTAAGTAAGCGTCGGGTTTTATGCTGCGGACTTCCTTGCGGAAATCGCGCCAAAAGCCGAGCCCTATCTGGTCGGCCACGTCCAGCCTAAAACCATCTATGCCGTTGGCCGTCTTGCCATCCGGTGCCAACCATCGCTGGGTTACCGCGAAGATGTGCTTCTTGGCGCCTTCGTTAATGTTGCCTTCGTAGGGCTGGCCGTTAACGCGTGGCGTAGCTACATCTACCTTGCGGATCTCGGGCAGGCTGGATACACCCACCCAGCCGGTGTAGGCAAATTCATTCCCGGGTGTGCTGCTATCATCAAACGACCGAATATCGTACCAATCCTTATACGCCGAGCGCGACTGGTTTTTGAGCACATCCTGCCAGGCCCAAAACATTACGCCGGTATGGTTCCAGGAGTAATCCATAATAATGCGCATCCCACGCTCATGCACCTCCCTGATCAGTTTCAGGAACAGCTTATCGGCGCTGGTCCATTTCCAGGTGGCCGGGTCGGCAGGGTTTTCTGTGGCAATGAGTTTGTTGTCGCCCTCCGGGTCGGGACCAAAGTTTACGTCGATGTGGTGATAGTGCCGGGCATCGTATTTATGTGCCGATGGAGCATCGTTCAGCGGGTTCATAAAAAGAGCGGTTACGCCCAGGTTTTGCAGGTAATCCAGCTTATCTAAAACGCCCTGCAGGTCGCCACCGTAGCGGCGGTAGTACATGTTATCATTAAAACCTTTGTTTACCTCCCAGCCCTGTTGGCCGTACCAGTCTTCGGTCCATTGGTTTACCCTCCAGCCATCGGGGGCGGTTTGCCCCATTGGGGGGATGTTGATATTTTCGGGCTTGGGGTCGTTCTTGCTGTCGCCATTACGGAAACGCTCCGGGAAAATCTGGTACCAGATGGCGCTTTTGCTCCATTCGGGCGCTTTATCAAACGGTGTGGCAATATCCTGTGCCTGAGTGGTAAAAGCGGCGAACAAGCAAATAAGCATAGCGGTATAATTTTTCATGGACCAGCATGAACAGGTTAATAATTGCGGGGCGGCGCCCATTTCAAATATAGACACTTATTTGTTGTGCGCGCTAAAGAAAGCGGCAACCGGCCCGGCAAAAAAAACCGTTAATCTACCGCGAAGGGAAAGCCCTGGTTCTCATCATAAGCAAAAGACAGCTCAATGGCCTCTTTCATAAACTCCTCCGCATGGATCACCATGTTTTTGGAGCCGATAAAAACCGGCGTGCGCTGGTGCAGTTCCTCAACCTCCATAGTTAGGATGCGCTTGTCGCCATTAGTTGCCCGGCCGCCTGCCTGCTCAATAATAAAAGCCATAGGGTTGCACTCGTACACCAGCCTTAGTTTGCCAGATGGTGTGGCCGCAGTGTACGGGTAGATGAAAATGCCGCCTTTAATAAGGTTGCGGTGAATATCGGCCACCATGGAGCCGATGTAGCGCGATGTGTAAGGCCGCTTTGTAGACCGATCCTCCTCCTGGCAATATTTAATGTATTGTTTAACTCCTTTCGGGAAATGCATGTAATAGCCTTCGTTGATGGAGTAGATGGTGCCATCCTCGGGCACCCGCATCCCCGGGTGGGAGAGGCAGAACTCGCCGATGGACGGATCGAGCGTGAAGCCGTTAACGCCTCTGCCGGTGGTATAAACCAGCATGGTAGACGAGCCATAGATAATATAGCCCGCTGCCACCTGTTCGGTGCCTTTTTGCAGCACATCGCTAAGGCCAGGCGGAGTATCAAAATCCTTTCGGCGGTAAATAGAAAAGATGGTGCCTACCGGTACGTTCACATCGATGTTGGATGAGCCGTCGAGTGGATCGATAGCGACCACATATTTGCCGGCTTTTCTGTCTTTTGGGTCGATTAGGATGATATCCTCATTTTCTTCCGATGCCACAATGCAGCATTCGCCGCCGCTGGTGAGCGCCGAGATGAATTGCTCATTCGCGAAAATATCGAGCTTCTGCTGGCTTTCTCCCTGGATATTGGTACTGCCCGCCTGCCCTAAAATATCCATCAGCCCGGCTTTGTTCACCTCCCTGTTCACAATTTTGGCGGCTATGGCAATATCTCTCAATAAGCGGGAAAGCTCCCCTTTGGCATAGGGGAAATCGGCTTGTTTCTCAATAATAAACTGACCTAAAGTAGTAACCTTTGGCATAAAAGTATGGTGTATAACGTTGCTTAATGGACTTTTAAACCGCCTGGATGGCCGCGGGCCCTGCTGCTAACAGGTGTACGGTGTCATCGTTAAGGTATTTGCGGAAGTTGTTGTTAAATGCCTCCGCCAGCCTGTTGGCGTGTTCTTCGTACTCGTTTTCGCTCTTCCAGGTGTTTTTTGGGTCGAGCACATCGTTGGGTACGTTGGGGCAGGTTACGGGCATCATGGTTTTAAATATCGGGTGACGGTGATATTTAACATGGTCCAGTTCGCCGTTTATTGCCGCGCTGATCATGGCACGGGTGTAGGAGAGCTTGATGCGCTGCCCGGTACCGTATGCGCCGCCGGTCCAGCCGGTGTTTACCAACCACACGTTCACCTGGTTATCGGTTATTTTTTTGCCAAGCAGGTTAGCATAAGCCACCGGGTGCAGTGGGAGAAAGGCCTCGCCAAAGCAGGCCGAAAAGGTAAGCTTTGGCTCGGTAACCCCGGTTTCGGTGCCGGCCACTTTGGCGGTATAGCCGGAGATGAAATGATACATAGCCTGTTCTGCCGTCAACTTAGAGATGGGAGGCAAGATCCCGAAAGCATCCGCAGTTAAAAAGAAAATATTTTTTGGCGAAGCGCCTACCGAGGGGATAACCGCATTGTTCACATTTGATAGGGGGTAGGCTACACGTGTGTTTTCGGTTTTGTCGATATTATCAAAGTTAACCGTACGGGTTCCGGGTGTAAAGTTTATGTTCTCCAACAACGCCCCGTATTGGATGGCCCGGAAGATCTGCGGCTCTTTTTCGGCAGTTAAGCCAGAGCATTTCGCGTAGCAACCACCTTCGAAATTAAATATTGAATGATCGCTCCAGCCATGTTCATCATCGCCGATCAGGTGGCGTTCCGGGTCTGCGGATAAGGTGGTTTTACCCGTGCCCGAAAGGCCGAAGAAAATAGCGGTATCGCCATTGGTGCCCGTGTTGGCAGCACAATGCATAGGCAGCACCTGTTTATCATGAGCGAGGGTGAAATTAAGTACGGTAAAAATGGCTTTCTTTATTTCGCCGGTATAGCCGGTGCCGCCTATTAAAATGGTTTTTTTGCTAAGGCTGATGATGGTAAAATTCTTTTGGCGCGTGCCGTCGGTCTCCGGGTCGGCAGTAAAGCCGGGTGCGGCGATGACGGTCCATTCCGGCTGCCCTTCGGGGTTTGCCACCTCGGGCCTGATGAACAGGTGATGTACAAACAGGTTTTGGTACGCGGTTTCGGTCACCACACGGATATCGATATGGTAATCTGCATTGGCGCAGGCGCAGCTATCGCGCACAAATATTTCTTTTTGCACCAGGTAGCTGGTCATCTTTTTAAATAATGAATTGAACCGTGCGCCGTCAAATTTAAAATTGACAGGCCCCCACCATACATTATCGTGGCTAATGTGGTCGTCAACAATAAATCGGTCTTTGGGCGACCGGCCGGTAAAGGCTCCGGTATCTATCGCAAGCGCGCCCGAATCGCTTAAAATACCTTCGTTGCGTTTGATGGCCGCTTCAATTAATTGTGCTGGGTTGAGCTGGTATAAAATAGCAGAGCCATTAGCCAGGTTGAGATACCCTAATTGGGGCACCCGGTTATTATTTGTATTCATTAAGGTTAAAAGTTTATAATTGGTTGCCCCAAAATTAGGCTTAAAAAACACTAATAAACAAGTGTTTTTTAATATTTATTTACATAATGTATTTTTTACACACTATTTAATCGATTGATTATCAAATATTTAATTGGTTGAAAATAGTTAAAATAATAATTTTCAATACACTAAGTGTTTTTGTTTTTAAGGTGGTCGGTGTTTTTAAACTTCGTCCAGGGAAGTTTAAAAGTTTCTTGGCAGTTGTACGATTAAATATTATATTTGCGCTCCTCAAACGGGGGATTAGCTCAGCTGGCTAGAGCGCTTGCATGGCATGCAAGAGGTCATCGGTTCGACTCCGATATTCTCCACTCAGACACTTAATGCACCTGGTAATCAGCTATTTAGCTACTCACCAGGTGCATACTCTGACAAAACTCTGCCACAAGCCCTCAATTTCGGGGCCATGAAAACGGCAGAAATCACCTACACAACCCCCAAATTATTCAAGGGAAAGAAGATTGATTTGGTTCCGAAAGGCTCCACAAAAGCCCGCGAGGAAGCCAAACAAAGCTGGTACATCGAATTTTTCTTTTACGATCCGGCTACCCGTAATATGGAACGGTTCAGGTTTAGCAAAAATCTGAACAGGGTAAAAGACCCTAAAGAAAAACTTATCCTTTTCACCGAACTGTTAGAAACCTATACAGAAGCTTTAGATGGCGGCTGGAGTCCGATTGACGAAAGAAGCAACGAAAAACTAAAGCGGCAGGTCGTTTCCTTATCCCTCGAAGAAGGTAAAGTTCTTTTTGAAGCTTACCACGAAGCTAAGGGCACCCGGAAAAAATCCATTCAATCCTATCTTTCTAAAGTTAAAATGTTCATCAACTATTACGGGGAACATAAAAAAGCTAACGAAATCAGCGATTATGAGATCACCCACTTTTTAGACCACCACGAGCGATCCGAAAAATGGATGGGTGTAACCTATAACAATGCCAGAATATCACTTAATAATTATTTCCGCTATCTAAAAAAGAACAAATACATAGAAATCAACCCTGTTACTGATACAGAAACGAGGCGGAAATTGGCGACTGAATCCCACCAGGTATTTTCCGACCACGATTTTAAATCTATTATTGACTGGCTGCAAGCCAATGATCCTTATTGTTTATTATTTGTTCGGATGATCTACTACACCTGTATCCGGCCCAAAGAATTGCGGCACCTGCAATTAAAGTTCATCAACTTAGAAAACGATACGATCACTATACCCGCATCTATCGCCAAGAACAAAAAATCATTGCCGGTACATATTGATGTGAGTTTAAGAAAAGAGCTGGATAAACTTAAGATTCCGAAATACCCCAGGGAGTATTTCCTGTTAGGCTCGCCGGATACTATTATAGCTGAACAGAAGATCGGTGAAAATACGCCCTATGAGCGTTTCCAAAAGTGTCTGAAGGCTTTAAAACTCAAAGACAAAAACTATACACTCTATTCCTTTAAGCATTTTTCCAATGTCAAAAAGTTTAAAGCAGGCTGGACACTGGCAGAAATATGCTCCGCGAACAGGCATAGCAGTTTGGTGGAAACGGAAACCTATCTGAAGGACTTATTAAAATTCGTACAGAGCGATAAATTGATACCGGCTATTTAGGGCTGTTTCTTTTTCCTTACTGATCCCAAAAGGATTTCGGCCATAAACCGTTCCTTTTGGGATTTCTTTTTTAAATGCTTTGCCGGGAAATGCAGCGTATGTATCTCGCTGATCTTTTTGGTGATATCGGAAAGCATCGGAATTGAGTTGATTAGCCCTTCCAATTGCCGTTCTTTGGCATCCAGCTTAACAATAAGCTCCACTAACCGTTGTACAATTAGTTTTACTGGTATCTCTCCCTGTTCAATTTGTAATAGCAATTCCGCAATCTCCAAATTTTGCTCTTTTATCTTCTCTGGTAACATAGATTTGGGTTTATAGTAGCAAAAGTTGTTATAGTTATATTGGATTGTTGGCAGTCCATAAACTTGCAGAAAGTTTATTACGAGACAACTACAATAATTCCTTTACATTAGATTATGGGTACACTATACGCTGGGGTAGCAGGCATCGGCTATCAAAATCAAGATTTTGAGTTGGGAGAAGGTATCATTATCCGTTCAACCTATGCCCATTTGTTCGCTCCGTACATGATGGCATTTAAACCGCCCGGTAAGTATAAGCACCACGATGGGCCTTGGAAACCAGCAAAAGGGGGCATTACATATGATATATATATAGAAATTGAAGTGCCCGAAACCACTACTATTAAAGGGTTCTCAAAAGAGGAAATTGCTTGGCTAATAGTAAGTCTTATAAAAATTTCTGATCATCCTTATGTTTCAACGCCTATTCTCTCTGATATATCCTTTAACAGAGTTGTTGAAGATGATATCGAACCAACGTTAATACCAAATGAAGTAAAACGAAGAATATTTAGGCCCACCAAAGACGTTATTTCCTATCTCAGTGAAGAAACTTTGCTTTGGATTAAAGGCACCTGGAAAGATGTTGCAACCTTGATGACTAAAAACCCACAATTCAATACTGCCTATAAAGCTTTTGATACAGCCGGTTTTGAAGGTAGTACCGCCTCGTCATTAATAACAATATGGGGCGCTATAGAACAGCTATTCTCATCAAATTCAGGGGAACTGCGCTATAGAGTGGCTTCAAACTTAGCTGCGTATTTGGAAGCACCGGGCGAAAAAAGGTTGGACTTGTACAAAAGATTGCTCAAACTTTATAACGAACGTTCTACAGCTGCGCATACTTCAAAGCCTATTGAACAAGGCCCATTGTTAGAATCCTATGTTTATTTAAGAAACGCGCTTATTAAGATTATTCAAACTGAGAAAGTCCCTACTGCAACAGATTTTGAAGAAAAAATATTTAAAGGGCTTTCATTCGAGTGATTTTATATAACCTGTTTATTATGAATCGAATGCTAAAAAAACTTCTCCCCATAAGGTAACTCCCATTTTCACAACCT
The DNA here is from genome assembly GCF_039925265.1 of Mucilaginibacter sp. GTDB lineage: Bacteria > Bacteroidota > Bacteroidia > Sphingobacteriales > Sphingobacteriaceae > Mucilaginibacter. The sequence continues at coordinate 1,174 of NZ_JBDSZG010000031.1, read as the reverse complement.
CCTTCCCCTCACTTTTGGCTTAACAAAAACAATGAGCCATGATACGAAATATAGTCTTCCGAAAATTAGCCTATCAGAAGTTCACCCCAAAGGTGAACAGATCAACCGTCCATAACCGCCGAAAAGTCGGCGCAGCAATGCGCCCATTTGCACCGTTAGGTGCAAACGCAACAGCTGGAAATCCGAAGGATTAAAGGCGGCCCAAAGGGCAACAAACAAAGACAGAAAACGAAGTTTTACCGACGACCGTAAGGGAGCAGACCAAACACACCAGTGTTTGGCAAGATGTACGTTTGTCTACACAAACGGATCTTGCCCACTCCTTTCAGTCGGGGGGTAACCGCCGCGGAACTTGGCGGTTATGGAAAATTTAATGTATGGATTATGGCCAGGCCAAAGACTGAAAACAGGGAGCGACTTTATACAAAGGTGGTGCGCACAAGGGTAACTAAAGCGACCTATGAACGAATGGAAAAACTATTAGCCGAAAGCAATTGCCGTTCTATCGGTGAAGTGGCGCGAAAAATCCTTTCCAGAGAAAAGATACGATGCTTATATAAGGATGCAACCATGAGAGGTACAATGGAGGAATTAACCCGAATCCGAAAAGAACTCAAAGCTATCGGCATCAATATTAACCAACTCACCAAGGGATTTAATAGTTCCCGCGACGAATCCGGCAAAGCCTTTTATACACTGAAAGCAATTGAACGCTCAAAAGATATTGATGCAAAGATTGACCGCCTAATGATTCTGGTTACCTCACTCACAAAAAAATGGTTGCAAGAATAAAAAGCGGCAAGAGCATTCGGGGATTGCTGAACTATAACGAGAATAAAGTTACAGCCGGGCAAGCGCAGCTGGTTATGGCGAGCCTGTTCGGCACAGAGGTAGAAAAACTGAAGTTTTCCGATAAGCTGAACCGGTTTCAGCATCTAACCGAACTCAACGAGAGGGTTAAAACCAATTCGGTACACATCATGCTCAACTTTGATGAAATCGAAAAACCGAACATGCTCACTTTGCAGCAGATCGCAACGGCCTATATGTGGAGATTCTGATGAACCAGACCACCTGATTCCGGGGCAAGCTGACCACCAATTCCGGGGCAAACTGACCAGGGGATTCCGGGACAAACTGACCACCCTCGACGTGTAGCAAATGCTGTAGAAGC
>NZ_JBDSZG010000030.1:0-55691 GCF_039925265.1 Mucilaginibacter sp. | reverse complement strand
AGTGTTATCTTTAACAAACTGGCTACTTCGCCTTTTCGTAGCTGCGTGGCCTCTGTTTCATTCAAGAAATCTGGGGTTGGCGCTTTGCGGTATATCGGGTGAATAAGCAGATCCAGTTTGCCGTATTCATTGGGCTTCAGAGAGATCTTCGCGTTGATGGATTTGATCTTGATGTTATCGGTTTCCAGATCCCGCAATTCGAGTAATGAAGTCCGGCGACCTGAAAGCAAAGCTTTCAGGTCATCGACATTAAACAGGAGTTGACCGCCAGCGGCCAGCCCGATGGTTTCCAGATCCTTGATCGGGAGATCATCTTCATGAAAATTAACGAGGTTCATCTATCGTCCTATTTTATGGCTTTGTCCCTGCTCCTCGGCCTGCCCCTGTTCCTGTCCTTCTTCAAGTACCAGGTCCGGTTCTCGGGGATTGGCTTTTGCCTCCAACAGAGATTTATAGAGGCCAAAATCCGTTTTCAAAACCTTTCGGCTTCCATCGCCATCCTCTACCTTAATACTTTTGTCTTTACGGGTCTCCAAAACCTTGTACGTGGTATCCAAATAGGCGATCTCGTCACCTTTCTTGAAGGTTACCGCTTCCGGGGCCTGCTTTTGTTCCCGCTTCTGAGATACACCTAACAACAGGTTGGCAATTTTTTGCGCATCCCTGGATGCTTTAGCGATCTCAAACGGTTCATCTTTTAAGAGCTTGGCGAAATTGCTCATATAGGCAGCCTGCTGGCCGAAGTTATGGCCGATCTTTAATTCGCCGCCGATCAGGATACCTGCAATGGCCGACCGCATTTCTTCACGGGAATAATCCAAAGAAGCAAATTTGCCTTCCATCGGACGGTTCAGGCGGCTTTCGTGTCCCGACCAGTGTGCCAGTTGGTGTATGGCAGCCTGCAGGTATTTGGTTTCATTCTCAAATTGTTCGGGTTCCGGCAGAAAAATAGCATCCCGTTTTTTGTCATAATAGGCCTCCTGGCCGCCATGAATGATCACCGCCTTGCTATCTTCGATCAGTTTTGCTGCCCGCTCCAGCGGAGAAAGCGTTTGGCCCTCTTCCTGTTTCGCCAAATACTCCTGCAAGGGAACGATATCCTTCATTTGTTCCGCATTGAACAAAAAGGATTTGGCCTGCTGCGGCTTTTCAAACTCAACTGTTTTGGTCTGGGTGACGCCAGCATCATCTTTGATCACCTTACCTTCCGCCGTACGGATCGCTTGAATATCACTTGTTTTTGGAAACTCGATCAACGTACCTTTTTCTCCTTCCTTTACCCAGTTACCGGCATACCGGGCAGCATCAGCTGACATCCAGCGCGGGTCATCGTGACGCTGCATACCGAGGACCAGGGCATTCATGGCGCTATATCCTTTTCCGGTGGTGGGATTGATCGGTTTAACGAAGGCGGGCATACCATTTTCTTTAACAGGTTTTTGAAACAGGGAATTTCCCTCTTTGATCTCCGCTATCAGCTTATTCGCAAGCTGAATGGGAAGTGCTTTGAAATTTTTGTCGTTCATTTTCTTGTTTTTTTAGCAGTTCATATAAAAATTTAATTGGATTGATGTATTTGTGTTTGTAGCAAATGCTGAAGTGCAAATGCTCGCCGGTAACTCTTCCAGATGAACCGGAGATGGCGATAGCTTCACCGGCTGCCACATGGTCTTGAGGCCTAACCAATAGCGCGCTGAGGTGACCATAAACTGATTCCAGTTCACCGCCATGATACAGGCGAATGTTAATACCGAGCTTACGATCATAGCCGACAGATCTTACTTCGCCATCAAGGATGGCAAATACGGTATCATGGCGAGCTTTAAAGTCAACACCGGCATGCATGGCATATTTGCCCGTAATGGGATGAATGCGGTAACCGAAATCAGAATTTATTACCAGGTGTTTAAGGGGGAGGCAGACCAGGCAAAAGCTGATCAGTATTTTCATCGGCCATAGGATTTGGCTAATTCCTGTTTAGGCGTTTGACTGATAGCATCCAATACCCGTTCCTGTACACCAGGATGGTCATTGGCAATGGCCAAAGCTGAATATAAGGCCTGTGATGTACCCCTGTCCTGTAACAGCATAATTTTATACATGGCCTTAAAATCATCAAGGGGCATAGCCGAGCCGTTGTTGGTCAGGTCATCAAAGACCTGTTGCTTATCTTTAAGCATCATGACCTGCCGCGCAGGATAAAAGGCTTCGCCTCCTTCGGGAAACCGTACATAGTTTTCAGTTTCTGAGCGGGCATAAGTCAGGACACCGATCTGCCCTTTTTTTTGACCGGTATCATTTTCAAGATCCGGCTGCACCAAAACAAGCGTTCCGGCTAAAGTTTGATTTTCCATAATATTTAATTTTTAAGATTTTATCTTCCTATTTTTCGCTTGTGATCGGGATCGATAACCTCATTCAACCGAATGGTAGCCAGCCGATGGAGTTCGGGGTCGTCCTGCAAAAAGGTAAAGGCGCTTTTCAGGTCGCTATACGATCCCGATGCTCGAAGCAAGGCAAGGGATCGCAGATTTTTAATGACGTGGTCCCCAAAAACAGCCTGATGAGTATCAGCCAATTCATTAATTTCCTCCGCATTTTTAAGCACAAATAAGGTTTTGGAACTAAAAGAGTCTACTTCCTCATCCTCGAATCTTACCCAAATGTTGTCGTTTGGAAGGTCTGTAAATTCGATGATGCCGATTTTACCGGCATAGTCAGATATCCACAGTACCGGGCTAATCATGACCGTTAAGCCTATAGTATCTTCGTCTTTCATGATGATCCTTTAAAATTATTTACCTTCCCCGTTTATAGCTCTGGTCGAGGCCGAGGGTTTCCTCCAGTGATACCATCGCCGATGCGATCACATCCGGGTTCCTTTGCGCGATCTCCATCGCCGTCCGTTGTTGCTTTGTCGTGCCGTAATCCAATAAGAGGGCGATGTTTTTCAGGTCCTTGAATGTCGACGGGGCCAGTTTCATGACATCCTGCTTCAGGTTTTGATAGATCTGATCGGAGGGCTTGAACAGCAATAAGGCATCGGCAGCATATAAGCCAACCTCCTTGTCATCAAAGCCAACATAAAATTCATCGCTATTAAGGATAGCTGCAGTTATCAAACCGATTTGCCCCTGCTTGGCCACAGGGTCATCTTTCAATTGCGGATGCACCAGAACAAAATCCGGTAGTTGCACCTGGTTGTTGTTTTCGCTCATTTCTTCATTGTTGCTTTAACGGGTATGTTTGGCGAAGCTGGCCTGAAGGCCAACACCATTTCTTGTATCTCCTGGCTGATATGGTCAAAGTTCTGGCGGAGTTTTTCGTCCAGTTTCCCGCCGAAATCATAAAAGGCGGGTAAAGGTTTATAACCCTTTTCTTCGCGCCTGATGGCTTCCATATCCAGATTGATCCGGCAGTTAACTGCGGATGTTTCAAACTGTCCCGTAAATTTCTCCTGTGCATCAGCGGCGATCACACCAACCATTTCGCCCGAATTAAGCGAAGCTATTTTACCTGCGGGAATGAGTGCTTCCAGCTTTTCGTTCAGCGATGTAGATGTTTTATTGCGGTCGATGGATAAGCTTTCACCCATCTGTTTGGATTTACCAAATAGCCGTTCCAGCCATTCCAACGTATCCTTATTCCTGACAGAGCCGGATATCACGGTGCCGACAACCGCCGTGATGGTTGCAGCGGTATCTTTCCCGTACTGTTGGTTAAATTGCGGCAATTCCTGCAATCCCATCAATACTGCCACCTTGTTAGACCTTGCCGTAGCTATTAAATTTTCTACCCGGTGGACAAATAAGGTCGGCACCTCATCCACGATCAGCGCGGAAGGCAGATTGCCTTTGGTGTTGATCAGTTTGGTCAGGCGGTTGATAATGATGGAATAACAGGCCGAGTTGATGTTTTGGGTGTTGGGGTCGTTGGCTAATACCAACATTCCAGGGTTTTCCTTAGCAGATATCTTCAGATCGAAATCATTGCCTGAAAAAACCCAGTACGTTTCTTTTGTCGCCAATCGGCTGATAAATACCTTCAATGTACCGATCTGCCCCTCTAACTGGTCAAACGCTTTGGCATGGTAGGCCGTCATAAAAGGTGATAACAGCGAACGCAGTTCCGGCTCGGAGGTTAAGGCATTGAATATTTCTTCATAGGATCGGTTCAGCAGTGCCAGCACATGCGGGAAGCTGGAATAGATGCCGCCTTTGTACTTGCTCATGAAATACACACAGGATGCTAAGAAGTTAATCGCTGACTGTGTAAAGAACTGATCGCTGCCGCCGGAACGGTCACCTTTTTTTAAGGCTTCCACCAATGCTTCGGCTGTTTCTGCTGCATCGGCCAGCGAGCGAATGTAATCCGCCCGCCAGGGGTTGATCCTGCGGCTTTTTTCAATATCATTTAAGTTAATGACGTGGAAGGTAAAGCCTTTGAGCTTACCGTTCTGTTTAGCCAGCAGGTAGTGATAATAAGCGATTTGGCCGAGGTCGGGAAACTTGAAATCGTACAAACAGACCGCGAACTCCTTGGCGATCAGTTGCCGTATGAAAGGATTTACAATGGAGAAACTCTTACCGCTGCCCGGTGTACCGATCACCATCGTACCACGGAACACATTGCAGATATTGATCCAGCCCTTATGTACTTTTCCTTTGTAATAAAACAGCATCGGGATATTGACCGAATACGGCGTATCCACACGTTTGACCGGCTGCATGAAACTTTCAGCTTCCGTATTCCATTTATCCTTGCCTAATCCTGATTTGATGAATTTGGAGATATTGTCCATGGACAGACTCACCATCAGCGCGCCGGTAAAGGAACAGGCCATATAAGCCAGGTCATACCAGGTGGTATAGGCAAATGCCAGCGGCGAGGAGCGTCTAAAGAAAATAAGGCTGCCAAAGAATAAAAACAGACCGAGTGTAAGCGGGTAGGCGATATGTTTTTTAGGGTCGAGGTCTGTTTTCTTTTTTGCCAGCGTACCGATGCTGACCAGGCAGATCAGGCCAAATGTGGCCAGCTTACTATAGACCAGGTTGGAGTAAATGATCAGGTGACTGATCCTTTCCAGTGGCGTAAAAAAAATGCCCCAGAAAGGGGCATCGCGGTAAATAAAAATGGCAGCTTCCAGTAATATGGACAGGTAAATGGCGCATTGCAAAAAGCCATGAAGCTTTTGCTGCTCTCTTGTTTCTTCCATCATCAAATGGATTTAAATAAGAAAGCCACCGGCTTTTGCGGGTGGCTTATATGATCAAAACGATGTCATCATGTAGTTTTACCCAATGACGAACGGCGTCCTCCTCATGCGGACAGGCATTTTTATGGTCGGGGAAGGGGGCGTTTTGTTCTGCCGAAAATATCGGTTAATGATCTTCTTCACCCGTTTCCCCTGGATAACCGGAATAAAAACAATGTTATAGTGTAGTTTTGCCCAAGGACCAACGGCATCGACCTCATGTGGAAAGGCGATGTTATGTACCGTCAGGTTAATTAACAAGCCTTTCTTTTTTTTTCGGCAGGTGATGTCCTTAAACCTGATCCAATTCCAGCAATTATTGACCTCATAAAAGCAGCTATCTTTCTTGTCAACATAAAATTTCTTCCCGGCGATGTCAATGACCGGTAGGCCGGAACGGAATGCTGAGCGCCATTCCGGATTCAGTTCATCCAGGCGGGCTGTCGCCCCGGTGGGGTCTAATGCATCAAAGGAATGAAAATAGTAGATATGAACGTGTTCTGGCGGAAACTTTTCGTAGGAACCCTGATAGACATTTTTAATGGTGGGGTCGTACCACAATTCAATTCGGTCATTAAAACACCGTGCTTCGCCCGTGTCGATCCTGTTATCAGCATTCCCGACCTCAAAAAGGTAAAGCATTTGTGCATCTACGTAAAACGGCGTACCGTCCAGTTCAATAACCGGGCGTGGCCGGCTATATGTGCTTATTTTTTTCATGAATAAATGGTTTTGCGTTTATCGTTTTAAATGGGCCGGTGCCAATTCCAGCGAATCATCCACTTCTCCAGCATCTACATCAAGCACCTGCTGCGTTTGCGCCTGCTTTTCCTTTTCGGCTATCCTGGCACTGATCTCCATTTCGAGCTTTTCCAGGTCTTTTTTCAAAGCGGCTAATTCATATTCCTGTTCAAACGGCCTTTGGGTGAGTTCCCTAACTTCAGGAATTTGGGTATTGATTCCCACCAGTTCCTTTTCGTAGCGTTCCACCATACCGACCACCCTGTTAATGGCATCTAAAAAATAACGCGCTGCCAGTTTTGGATTATCGATATTCGGTGCGCCGCCATTCTGCATGTATTTGATACCGGTGGCCCGGCTCTCGGCATAAAGCGAGGTGACATGGTTTATCCTGCTGGAAAATCCATCCTCGACAGCTTGCAGTTTGCGCCTGATATAAAGGTCAAAACCATACAGTTCCCCTAAAAGCAGTTCAGGCTTATTAAAATCTTCGGGTTGCCAGTTCTTATATAATTCAATGAATTGGTTGCCGATCGCAACGGCATCGGCCGGAGATGCATCGATAAGTTTCAGGGGATTGAGTTTTGCCCCATCATTATCATATTTCAGTACCTCTTTATAAGCGACGTCATCTTTTCGCACCAGTTCCAGCGTTGAGGTAGTTTCCCGGCTTTTCTTTTCCAGGTCTTCTAACAGGTAACGGCTCCGGGACACTTCCTTAAAATGGGCCCCTTTATACCCCTCTAATTCGGCAACCTTCTTATCCAGGCGGGTCTTTTCCAGCAAGGAGGTGTCCCCTGATAGGATGGCTATGTATTCAGAGAAACTCATACCGCTTTGTTCATCCATCGCTCCTTCATCCAGTGTACGCACAGACAGTTCACTGTTTTTCATCTGGCTGATGAAGATCTGTTTGTTCTTCAACAGGTTGAATTTGTAGTTATCCAAAGACTGTTCGACCGCATAAATAAAGTTCCTGACCTTGTTGCCATAAAACATTTTAGCGAGCCAGTTGCCCTGCCTTGCACCCCGGCCATCCCGCTGCTCCAGCTCTGACGGTTTCCAAGGTATATCTAAGTGGTGCATGGCAACGATCCGTTCCTGTACATTTAGGCCGGTACCCGCTTTTTCCGTGCTGCCGACCAGAATCCGGATCTCCCCGGCATTCATCTTTTTAAACAACTCTTTCCGCTGCTTATCGGTTGCCCAGTTATGAATGAAAGTGATCTGGTTCGCCGGGATGTTGAAGTCCCTTATGAGCTTCTCCCTAAGGGCATCATAGACATTGAATTCATTAGTTTTCGGTGTGCCGATGTCGCTGAAAATGATCTGCGTTCCTTTATTCGGGGTACTTTCGTGGTAGATCTCCGCGACATTCCGGGCGCATACGTTGACTTTATTATCCGGATGATCGCCATATTTTTGCGGATCGACAAGGCGCATATCCACTGCCATCTTTTTGGCGTAGTTGGTGGCAATAAGCATACGGCCCTTATCTTCCTTAGCGGTCAGTTGCCGCCTGCCGATCAGGGTGGCATCACCCGTTTTGGCAAATTGCATCAACCGTTTGATAAACTCCTGCTGGTCAGGTGTGGGTTTAATATTCACCAGCGTTTCGTCGATTTCCGGCTTATCGAGATTGATATGTTTTGCCGTTTTATAATCGGTGATCTGGTTATAAAACAAGGCGAGTTCAGGAACTTTGATGAAGTGGCGGAAACGTTCCTTAGCCCTGATCTCGTTGGTTACATTAAATTCAAAATCTACCGTTTTACGCACATAGACCGCTGCCCATGCATCGAAGTTGGAAATCTGTTGTCTTTCCAGTTCCCGGGGCCGAAGGTATTTGAAGATCAAATACATCTCGGTCAGGCTATTGGAAATTGGCGTACCTGAAAGAAAGGTAGCACAAAGATCAGTGTCGTAACGGTCTTGTAAAGTACGGATCGCAAAAAGCATATTAAGTGCTTTTTGACTGCCTGCGAGGTTCCCCAAGCCGGCAACTTTGGTGTGCCTGGTCGTGAAGGTCAGGTTCTTGAACTTATGCGATTCATCAATAAATAAATGATCGATATTCAGTTCACTGAAGTTAATGCCCGTATCTTTTCGCTGATCTATTGCATCGATCACCCCCTTCAACTTGGCTTCCAGGTTTTCCTTTCGGATCTCCAAACCTTTTAGCATTTCCCTCGTGATCTCTTCACCGGAATCCTGCAAGGCATGCAGGTCGAGTTCGATGTTGTCCAGTTCAATTTCGAAGATCTGCCGTTGGATCTCCGGGTCCTGCGGTATTTTACCAAACTGGTCATGTGTGAGGATGATGCAGTCCCAATTGTTGTTTTTTATCTCGTGAAAGATCCTTTTGCGTTTTGCCGGCTCAAAATCATTTTCACCGGGAGCTAAGAGTTTCGCTTTGGGATAAGCCAGCCTGAAGGTATCGGTGATCTGCTGAATGTTGGCTTTAAGGGCCAATATCATTGGTTTATGGGCGATTCCCAACCGTTTCATCTCCATGGCGGCAATGATCATGGTCAGGGTTTTACCCAATCCAACTTCGTGATCTATCAGGCCACCGCTGTTCTGAATGATCCGCCAGGCTGCATTTCGCTGTGAGGGATAGAGGTCAGCGATCTTTAATGCCTTAAAATCCAGTCCCGGAAAACTCAGGTGGCTACCGTCATATTCCCGGAGCGCGTAGCAGTTATAAGTGTCGTTATATCGTTTTTCTAAATACTGCTTGTCTTCATTGGGTAACTCCAACAACCAAAGCAGGTACCGCGACCTGATGTTGTCGATCTTACGATGCGCGTTTTGTATGGCTTCGGTATCGGGTACACGGGCTACCTTTCCATATTGTTCTACCGGGTAGGTAAAATGCGGATTGGTATTGAGCAGCGCATATTCCAGCAAGGTGCGGCCGGTGATCTTGTTACTTTCTTTGGGATTGACCGAAAATTCTTCATTGGTAATGGTATTGCCTTTTTTGGTATAGCTTACCTTATAGGTATCAATGGAGTTATAAAAGTCAACTTTTGTGTCCAGTTTAAATAAATCAGTAGCAAAGCGCTGGTAGTATTCGATGGGTACCCACCGCTCGCCCAGGTTAAAGTCTAACCTTTCAAAAGGAATTCTTTCCGGTTGTACCCGGCGAATGGCCGCAAGGCTCCTTGCAAATTGCAGATGCTGTGGTTCTTCCTCCGCCAGCTTTTCAGCTGTCCTTAACTTTTGTACAACATTGCCGGAGAGATAATTGTCGGTGGTTTCCCATTGAAGTGTTTGCGGGTTTAACAGGATTTGGTTATCCAGTCTGAGGATCACCTCATCTTCGGTTAGGCCGGTGACCTGCGTAAGGATAGAAAGGTCAACCCGGCCGGTATCATTCAGGCAGCGTGCCAATGCTTCGGAAGGATCATCCGTTTTCAGCATTTCCCTTTGCTGAAAAAGTGGCCCGTAAAATATATCGGAGCGTACAAATTTGTCCTGATCCTTGATTTCGAGGGAAGAAACGATCTTGAAACCTAAAGCAGCATCATTAAATATGCGGTTTCGGTTGCTGTTTTTGTTCAGCTCGCCATACCGGTTGACGAAAGCATCATAATTTAAATTAAGTGAACGCCTTAGTTCGGGAAATTGGATCTGGTGTTCGTTTTCATAGCCCGAAAGTTCCAGGTAAATATCGCGGAGCGCCAGGTAGTCCCTGTAAAATGACAATTCAGGTTGCGGGTCGAGCGGTTCAAATTTTGCCTCAAAGTTTTGCGGTTCCCCGATGAGGCCAAGCTTATTATTAAAAATGACCAGGGTATCCTTTGTATAGAATGGCTTCAGGTCGGTAAAAGCTTTGGGCCTGTCCGGTAATAGTTTAAATGCGGGTTCGAGGCTGGTATCACCCTCGTACCGGTAGTCATGACCGAAATGTTTCAGTTTAAGGGAAAGGGCATCGAGTTCATGGCCGAGGTTAACGCCGGACATCCATTTACCGGGAAAGGAGATCTCCGAAAGGTTGCTATAGAGCTTGTAATTATACCGGCTGTTTGCCTTCGCACGGGCGCTGATCAGGACGATGCTGTCGTGAAGCGGTTTAACTGTTGTGCGAATGAAACTGATCACACGGGCTGTTCCGGCATCAACGAATTGTTTATCGAGATCATCGAGATAGGCCAGCGCCTTATTATCCTGATCAGTCTGGACGGGTGCATCAAAAAGGCCCAGCTGGCCGAAACTTAGTTCCTGCTTATCTGCTTTTTTTTCTTGTTCGGGAACAGGTAGAAAAGTAAACTGTGTCAATTGTGCCTGTTTTTTATCAAAGGATATCGCTTCCCATTTGGCATGATCGAAATTGGCAAACCCGGAAACCAGTTGTTGCTGAAGCAAGGGAACGATATCGAGCATGTCGCCGTTCTGCCAGGCCATTCTTGAAGCTTTGCCCCTGGCATTGGTGCCTTCTATGATCTCGTCCGCATAGACCAGTTCGGTTTTATCCGCCAACCAGGCATTTAGGTGATATTTACCAAATGAATTTTCGCATTCTACCGTATCGATCAGCTGACTTTCCGCCTCGCTGAGCGTTTCCTTTGTGTTATTTTTCTGAACCAGGATCAGGTGCATGCCTACTTCGACATTGGCATTTTCTTTCATCAAGTTGGCCGGTAAAACCGCAACCGTTAACAGGTCGGCTGACGTGAATAAATATTTGCGGGCAAGCGCATTGGAGGGATTATTCAGAAAGGCATCGGTAACGATATAGGCTAAAATGCCCCCGTCTTTGATCTTGTCCAGTCCTTTTGCAAAGAAGTAGGTATGCACCTTGGCGGAGATCCCACTTTTATTATACGCCGGGTCATGGACGGCGATCTTGCCGAATGGTATGTTACTGATCACGATATCCGATTGCGCCTTTTCGGTCGCGGCTGTTTCTTCCAGTTTTTTGATCTGTACCGTTACCGGCACATCATAAACAGAACAGAGCGCGGTAAGTATTTTGCCTGTCAGTATGTCTTTTTCAACAGCGTTTATTTGCTCCAACCCGGAGAATGCCTGTATGGCTTCGGCTATAAACACACCGGCTCCTGCGCTGGGTTCATAAAGCCTTTTCGGTAAAATATTACTTTCTGCTAAGGCAGCATAGATCGCTCTTGGGATGTAATCCGGTGTATAAAAGGCTGTTTGTGAACTGCTTTTTAAGGCATCAATTGCAGCCTTATAGTCTGCCGGTGTTAATTTTTCCTTAAGCAGGCTATGCATCTCCATGACCTGCGGATATAACCTGATGTCTGTCGCAGAGGCCCCGAATTTTGCCCATTCTGCTAATTCACCGGGTGGGAACAAGACCGCTTTAAGACCACCAAACCCAGCATATTTGTTAAGTGTTTCTAAATCTTTTTCGGAGAGCCGCTGGCCAGTAAAGTCCAGCGCGATTCGGATGGCCGCAATATTGTCTGCCATCTTCCTTACGGGATTGAATGCCATATTAAACCTCCTGTAAATAATCTGCTATGGTGCCGATCACTTCATATTTTAAAAAGCGGTCGTCCTCGTCAAGGCCTGTGACCAGCGGTGCACAGAGTTCGAGGATATTAGTAAGCTCGTAGTGGAGTATCCCGTGGTTGGAGAAGCGCAGATAGGTCCTGTAGAATTCTTCTTCCAACACAAGCTTTACATAATCGTAGGCTATGGAATCAGTCATAAAAAGGGATATAAGAATTAATTGGGCAGTATGTCTGCGTCAAGGATGTCCTGGTAGGAAATACTTAGGGTGATGATACGGCCTGAAAGCTGCTTTTCGCTGAGTTCAGCGTGCAGGATTTTATTACCCGGGAAGGACATCTTTTTAAAAACAAAGATGTTCCGGTAGTTTTTGGAGAAGGCTGGCGGATTAAAAAGCACAAACTCCGGTTTGATCTCTACCGATTGGTTATTGGCTGCCTTGGTGACTTTCTTATCATCCACCTTAAACCTGAAATCTGCAATGTCGTATTTCAGGTTTGTTTTGTTGTGGTAGGCAATATCCAGGAATATATAATCGCCAACGGTATAGACATGGTTTAACCTACCTTCAATGCCAAATGCTTTAACTTTCTCCATCCGTCTATCGGGGCTTTTAGCGATAAGGCTAAGTGCTAAACCTTTCAGTTGGTTTTGAGAAAACCCGATCCCGGAGATATCCAGTGGGCGCATATCCTCGGGAACAATATTTATTCCGTTGGTACACCCGGATAACCGGGTAACAAACGGTACTGGGCAATAAACTTTTCACCCGCCACGGTGACCACTGAACCGGTAAATGATTTTAGCGAATCGCGCAGTTTTAAACGTAGTATGTTTTTGATAGGAAGGTCTCCGATCAGGTCTTTGGTAGAAATATCCACGTATTGAATCGGCTCAGGGGAGATAAAATGAATAGTCAGGTTTTCCGGTAAATAAACAACCGGTAATTTATCCTGGGCGTAAAGAGAGGGGGCGCATAGCACCAATAGGAAGAATAAGATAGTTTTCATGTTTATTCGGGTTTTGATTGTAGTTAACAGGCGATTGTGCGTGCTGCGTGGTTAATAGTTTTTCTGGGCGTTCTGCAACGCATCTGTGTCAATTAAATAGATATAGGAATTGTATTTAAGCTTCGCTTTGTTTTTGCGGATGAGGTCCGCGATCGCGGACGAAGTCGATTGAAATACTTTGTCCAGCGAGCTCATGATAAACTGGCTGTTGCCGGAGCTTCCGTCAATGGTTACGCCCTGAACGGAGTTGCTCCCCAGGTCCTTGGTAAAATCACGGAAGGCGGATGAAGGCACATACAGGCCGGGCAAGCCATCCATATCATACACATCCAGTTTTACGGGAAGTATTTTACCATCATACAAGATAGAGGTTACGGAGAGCGTAACGCGCTGCTCTGTAAATCCGCTGATCTGCGCAAACAGGTAAGTTCCTTTTTTGATCAGGTTATTACCGGCTTTAATATCCTCCAACAGTTTCAATCGCAAACGCGACCCGGCATAACCGGTAACATTTTCATCAATAACGGCACTGATAAATGCAGGTTCCTTTTCAGGCATTACCGTATTAAAGTCAGTGGAAATAGCAGCTGCTTTTTCCACTGAAAGTTTGACCTGGTTTTGTTTAAGCTTAGTTATCTTATCAGCGGCCTGTTTTTTCTTCAGTTCATCCTTATAAGCAGGGTCATTCGCTTTATTGATACTATCCATGATGGCCATTTGCTGTTTAAATACCTCCATGGGGTCTTTTTCTTTTGGGTTAGCTTCCGCCGGATGAGGTGACTTAGGTTGCCGGTTGTTCATTTCTTCGATGGCTTTGGCAACCTGCCTGTCGTGGCTCAAACTTCCCTGTCCGACCTCCCCACCCCTTAAGTTATTACCGGTGGCGAATTTTACCTTCATCGCCTGCTGGAGGGAATCCAGCTTTTTCTTTTGCTGATCGGAATAATCATTGTTAAAAGCGGGGTTACTTGAAGTTTCCCTGGGGATGACATTTACGGCGGTTAAGCCATCGGCCTGTTTATAGGTGTTCCTGTAGGCATCGAGTTTATCTGTTAACTGTTTTTTTCGCACATCTGCCGATACATCGCCGACTGACCCGTTCAGGCCCACGGTTTCTTTGACTGCCGCTTTCGGTTTTGAAAAGCCGCTACTCCAGGCATAGAAGAAAAGGCATAAAAAGGGCAGTAAGATGACCGGCAGCACATATTTGGGCTGCTTAAAATTAATTTTCATGGTTTTTTATTTTAGTGTTTGATGAATTTTTGATAGACGGTCAAGCGCGCTATCCAGTAACGTGCTGTCTTCCCGGCTCAATTGCCTTTTACCGGTCAGGCTGTCCACCAGCTTTTTGAGATGCATGGTTTCCCGAATATTGCTTGTAGCCTGCATGATCTGGCTAAACCCGTCCTCAACCGGATCAACTTTTTTTATTGCTGATATTTTGGGGGCATCCGGGTGGCGGAAAACAGTGAACGATAACACCAGTGACAGCGCCATCAGGATGACCATACATCCAAAAATGAATTTTGGATACGCACCCGCCAGGCGTTTACCGGCGTTGGTTCCAAGGGCGAAATAGCCACTAAACTCCCTACGGATCTCGCTATACAGGGTATCCCTGGGATCTCTGTTAGAATGAATTTTTCTCAACATCTTGCAAGTCTTTATTTTCAAGGGTTTTCCAACTGGTGATGAGGACACCATGCGGATTATTGTTACTTCGCGGAATGTCCTTCAGGTAACCTTCGGTGATTAGGGAGCGAACGACCGTCGAACTGCGGCGGTCAATTTTTAATTTGCCGTAATAGCGGAAATAGTGCTTAGGCATATCCACCATGATAGAATCCGTTTGCAGGGTCAATACAGAACTGGAAGAAAGGATGGAGTTAAAAAATCCATTTTCCTTGAGGTTATTATATTGTTCCATTCCTGACTCATCCACCAGGTACATTGCCTTTTTCATCTGGTATTCCATGTAATTATCATCGGGGGTCAATGAAAAGAAAAGAGAATGAAAAAGGTCGACATCCGCCCTGTACTCGGCGGGCCGGTTCATTTGGACGTCGGTTTGCCGGGCCAGTATGGGGATATTGTTATCCAATATATAAATGCTTTTTTGTGCATTGGATACCATTTTATAAGCATAAAGACAGTTCATCCCTACGATGATCAGCGAGGTGAGCAGGCTTCCGGCTGCGATAAATGTCGCCAGCCTTACCTTAGCTTCGATATTTTTTATGATCATGATTTTTGCGTTAAATAAAAAAAGCCGGCCCGCTTTAGCGGGTCAGCCTGACATTAAAAAGGGGAAAGAAAAAATTAAAAGAAGCTGCCGGTTGCTTTCCTGGCCATACTCATTACCGTTCCTGCACTTCGACCGAAAGTTGAGGTCGCTGAACTGATGCCGGATGTCGAAATGATCCAGGTAGAGATGCTTGGCACGGTGAACATGCAGATCGCGCCGATCAGGAATACGATGATAACGGTGCCAAAGGATAAGATACCATTGCCGGCAAACCAGGCCATTTTCTCCAGGTTTGCGCTTAGTCCTGTTTCGCCTACCAGTTCCTTGTATTTACTGATCTCGGAGGTTAACGCATATTCCTGCATGAGCCCGCAGAGGTACATGATGAGATAGGCAATTCCACTGTATAAATTTACGGAAACAAACCGGGCGATCCAGGTGCTGAAACTATCGCGGAATGCCGGCAAAATACTAACGGCAACGGCAAAGGGGCCAAGGATGATCAGGATGGTCGAATAAATGATTTGAATCATAAAGATGATGTACACCGCCAAACGCAATATCCATATCCCCAACAATTCCAGCAGCTGGGTAAAGAGCAATTGCATACCCACCGTCAGCCGGTTTTTTAATTCCAGCAAAGGTGATACCACGCTGCTGATCCCTTCCTTAACTGTGCTGGTCACCGAATCCCAGGCTTGTCCGTACCAGGTATCGCTTTCCTTTTCAGCGACCTCGGTTTGTGCCTGGTAGGTATATAAAGAATTGGCAACCGCGAGCATCAGGTTCGAGCGGTTCAGGCGCAGGTTATTTACAATAGTTTGTTCACTATTAAACATCTGTTCCGTTTGGTTGGCTACGATATCGGTAGGGAATGCGATCATTTTTACAAACGCGCCCCACCATATAATGACCATAGCCAAACCGAAGGGCCGTAACAGGGGCATGATCTCTAATTGTTTATCTCCCACCATCATTTCATATGATTTGATCGCGAAAAAAATGATCATAAAAATGGCGGAAAGCGCTTTTGCATCGGTTATAAAAAGATCAAAGTGTGTCCATACGGAATCTTTGAGCCCTTTTAAAAACACCATAACGCCAGCTTCGTAAACCCCGTCGCCTTGCAGGAATTGCAGGGTCTTACCATTGTCGGGATTCGTCGTCGTTTGGGCAAATACTGTTGTTACCGAAAGGCAGAACAGCGCGAGTAATGTTATTTTCTTTTTCATTGCAGGTGTTGTAAAACTTGGTTGGCGATCTGGATGTCGGTTTGTGGTGTCCAGTTGCTGACCGTCACCTGGTTGGCTTTAAGCTTTTGCTGCTGAGCGGTCATATTTAAAGTGGCTTGCGCCGATGAGGTTCTGATCGCCCAAACGCCGGCCAACCTGCGGTACTCCATCAGGTAGCGGTGATAAGCGAGGATGCGGGCGCCCCTGTCCATGGTGGTAGTGTGGGCGGCCTGTATTCTTTCCTTTAGCATATCCAGCTCGTTTTTATACCAGCTGTACAGACCCTCTGAGACCAGTTTGGAACTTACCTGCAGGGAAAGCCCGGCCAAAATGGAAGCCATCGAATTGTTGAGTACCGGTCTTAGTTCATTGCTGTAATACAGCAGCCATAAAGGATCAGCATCCGAAATCAAGCCGGTTTGATTCGCTATTTCCGACAATGCCGTATTGCGG
This sequence comes from Mucilaginibacter sp., assembly GCF_039925265.1. Lineage (GTDB taxonomy): Bacteria > Bacteroidota > Bacteroidia > Sphingobacteriales > Sphingobacteriaceae > Mucilaginibacter. Next base: position 39,272 of record NZ_JBDSZG010000030.1, on the reverse strand, counting down.
ACGGTATCTGATTGGAGCTTATATTTGTTGTCAGTGCTGTTCATGGCACCGACCAAAGCCAGGCGCTGTGTTTGTGGCCCGGTCGCGCTAAGCGGCCGTAGATCTGTTTTATGATAATTAGGGTGGAACAAACCCCAGGTCAGCCAGTAGTATGGATTAAGGCTTAAAAAGCCGGCTTTCGGCTCAAACTTGTTTTGATCCCATTGCAGGTATACCATACGTTCTTCCTGGTACCGGACAGCTTTGTCCTGTGCTGAAGACTGCCCAAAACATTGGTGGAAAAGCGCTAACCAAATAAATGGTAGCGGAATTAAGAATTTTTTCATGATTTTAATTGTTTTAAATGGTATTGGATCGATCATCCCATTGCATAGATACAATGGTCATTGATGTAAATATTTAGCGTTTTGAATGATCTGAGTTACGATCCGGGTATCCTGGCTGATAAAGTTGGCAAATGGGTTTAGTGAAGCGATCACGCCACGTTCCTTAGCCCAATACATCGCCTTCCAGGCGCCATATGCCAAGCCGTCTAAAATTTGTAATTGGGTAATAACTTTGCGTAATAGCTGGTCGCGTGCATCATAATCGGCCAGCACATTATTGCCCTCTTTGAGTATATAACCGGAAACATCACTAACCAGGGCAAGCGACCTCGTTCGCATTTCAGAGGCAATATTTCCTGCGAATACCAACAGGTAAGGCTCACTTTTAGCCATAGCTAATGCCTGGTTGATATAACCGGTCATATCGGCTATGATAACTGCCATGTTTTTAACGGCAAGGCCATCCTTTAGGGCTGAATTGACATTGGAAAGCCCGTCATAGATCATCGTTTGTGCGAGTACCACGGAACCTACATTGGTGTTGAGGTCGTTGATATTATTATTGATCTTTCCGAGATACTGGTCATGGGTTACTTCCGCGCTGCTTCTGACCGCGGCATTTTGCAATACGGCAACGAGATGCTGGTAATCGATAACATATTCCTGTGCCAAACATGGGGAAAGGTAAAAGGTAAAAGCAAAGAGAAATAAGTATTGGAGTTTTCGTTTCATTGTTTGAGGTATTTGGCGTTTTGAATGATGTCCCCGGCGATTGACTTATCGGCATCAATAAAATTCTGGAAAGGATTAGCCGCTCTTAACAGTGATGCGAGGCTGGAATATTGCATCATGCCCAACATATTGCCGGACAGATCCTGGATATTGCTGAGCTCTGAGATCACGTAATCAAAAAGCATTTTCCGGTCGGACGCTTTCATTTGGTTCACATCGCCAAGTGATAGGGATAAACCGGTTACATAAGCGACCAGGCTTTTGGCCTGCATCGTGAATTGCAGTGCTGATTGGTAACCAATGGCGATCAAGGCAGGATTTTTTTGTACCAGTTGAACGATCTGCGCCTGGTTGCTAACAATTCGCGATACCATTGGTATAGCGTAAATTCCGATGTCAGCAATATTTATGGCAGTTCCGAGAGTATTGTAGCGTTGCTGCAAAGTCCGGTACATTCCCTTCATCTTATCCAGCAGCGTTAAGTTAGCCTGTTCATTGGCTGTCGCCAGTGCTTGTTGGCCCCTGGCTTTTACCTGTAGTTTGTTCTCGGACTCCGATTCATCAACAAGCTGATGCAGGGCAGGGATATCCAGTATTTTTTGTTGTGCAAAAGCATTTATTCCCATATTGGCCCATATGATCAAAACAAATAAGATATACTTCATAAAAATGTTGTTAAGTGTTATTGCGTTGAAAAACATCCCAGCCTCTGCGCGAGCAGGTTCCGAAGATTTGCATCTTGGCCCTTGTAGGGTATAATGCTTCCAACTGGGCATAGACATCTTCGGGCTTTTGGCACCTGCATTTAACCTTGCCCGTAAAGGGTGAACTTAATGGATCAGGGAAATTACGCACGGGTACTTTGTAACCGTCTTTTTGGAACACCAATAAGTATTCAAAAACCTCGCTCAGACTGCCCCGCTTCCATTTTGGCCGCTTCCATATCAGAAAGGTATCGTATTTATAGCCGAGGCGGCCCATGTATTCCCGGCACTCTTCCGTGAATTTTTCAGTTACCCAAACAAAGACGACATGCTCTTGTGAAGCGAGTTCGGCTAAACAGCATTCCATAAAATTAAAGGCCCGGAGGGCACACCACATCTTTAGCGGAATACTATCGGTCAGTATCTTATTTGATCTCTTGTATGCTCTAAATTGTTTCCAGGGCGGACAGATCATGAATAGTTCATACTTCATTGCTTCAGGTATTTAGCATTGGTTAACACGTCATTGGCGATCCTGACGTCCTGGTTTTGCCATTCTGCCCAAGGATTGAGCGAGCGGAAAATGCCATTGATCTTCGCCCAGTACATAGCCCTTTCCATACCGTAGGCTATACCGCGCAGTATGCGCATTTCATCTGCGATATGGTTAAGCATCTTTCCCCGTTCACCGGAATCCATCAGGTTTTTTCCTCCCTTCAGTACAAATGCACTTACATCAGCTGAAAGGGTCGCGGCCCTTGTTTCAAAATCGCGCGCGCCTTGTTCTGCAAAAAGCAATAATACCGGGTCGGATTTGGCCAGGGTGACGGATGACTCTACGTCGTTGATGATATCGATGCCGCATTCGGCTATTTCTTTGATCGTGGTGAGGTTATTGATGACCGATGCCACCTGGCTCAGTCCCTGATATATCTTGTTTTGAAGATCGTTTACGATTAGGAGCTGCCCGCTCACGGCGAGCTGGCCTTTTTGGATGACGTCAAGTTTATTGTTTGTGGTATTTAACTGGCCATTGATCACACCGGCATTAACCGCAATAGCGGCAGATACTGCCGGGTCAACGGTCAGGGTTTGTGCTTCGGCAGTGCGCAGTAATAAGCTTAGTATAAAGCTTATTACTGAAATTTTGAAGAGATTAGCTTTCATGATTGCTGATGTTGGTTAACCTGTGAAATGAAGGCAGGCAAGGATTTTCCGCTGCCTTTAAAATCCTGGATGAAGGCATCAAGGCCGTCCGGGTAAGAACCGAAGCGATTAGTATAGCTCTCTATGGCTGATTTTTCCGGTTTTTCTGTTGTATAGGTAAGGTATTGGTGCAAGGACACTTCTACACCATACACCTCGCCAACTGCACCCCGCCGGATATAGACTTCCTTGAAGCGGCCGCGATTTTCTGTATTGTCCAATTGGTTAATGGTGAAGATCTTCCGTCTTTCGGTTTCGTTGATGGAAAGCAGCGCGGCGATATCGTTGTAATTATCCTTGAATTTTGTTTGGTCGAGGAGACAAATGGTGTCCGAGTTGTTGACGATACTATCTTTCACTACAACATTGCCAATGATGTCGCCAAGCTCCTGGGTTACTACAATCGCCTCACCCCAGAACTTGCGGACGGTTTTATAGAGGTAGAGTAAGTATCCGGCCATCAGGGGGCTTGCAATGGCTTTCCATGCTTCTTCGACCACCAAAGCTTTGCGCCTGTCCGACCGGTAGCGCATCTTCTGAATGAAGACGTCCATAATCGAGAGGGTCACGAGTGGAAAGAGAATTTTGTTCTCCTTGATCGAATCTATTTCGTAGACAATAAAGCGTTCCGTAAACAATGATTTATCGGTCTCCTTGTTCAGTATAGTATCGAATTCGCCCCCTTTGTAGAACTTCTTAAGAACATATCTGAACTCGTCAAAATCAAATACGATCTTTTCCTCGATTTTGATCTCGGGTATTTTAACCAGTGCGAATTCATAAAGGGTGTTAAAGTTTAGCTCTCCATTTTCAGCAAAAAACTTGCTGTAATAAGCGGAGATCACGTTGGCCACCACATCCCTTTCCACGGGGCTAAAAGTTCCCTCAGCACCTTTCCAGGCAACTCCGATCAGGGTACATAGGAAATCTTTCTTTTCTATATTATATTCCGCTTCGGTGATACGGAATGGGTTCATCGTGATCGGGGATTTATCTGTATAGGTGATATACTTTCCCTTATAATAGGAACACAAGCCCGAATAAGAGTGCCCGGTGTCTACGATCACCACATCCATGTTGTAGAGCATATACTGCTCGATCAGGGCATTCATAAAGAAGCTTTTCCCTGAACCGCTTGGGCCAAGGACAAATTTATTTCGGTTATTGATCCTGCCTGTACGCATGGGGAGGTCGGCGGGGTCCATACCAACGGGGATACCCTGGCGGTCTGTGAATCTTATTAGAAAATCAGAGGGCTCATCCTTGGGAAGTGATTCTTTGAAGAAAAAACAAATGGCTGCCTCGCAGGTGGTGAGAAACCAGTCATATTCCTTCAGCTCTACGCCGTTACCCGGCAAAGCAGTCCTGAAAAGTTCCAGTTGGTTATAAGCATTTTTGCTGGGGATAATTCCTAACTGAAAGAGCGAACTCTCTACAAAATTGACCGCCTTTTGAATAGTTGTAACAGGGGCTGCTAACAGAATATTAAAATGGCAATTGACCAGTAACTGATTTTCGCGGGCGACATCATTTAATAAAAGATCAATATCTTCAACGCACAATTGGTTGGCAGGGTCTGGAATACCCGCATGCCGTTTCTTTTTTTGCTCCAGCTTGCGGAGTGTTACTACTTGATTAGGTATTTCAATGACCTGGTTAAAAACGATCACGTCCACACCGGGCACCTTAAAAAGGAAGGATAAAAAATCAACCGGGAAGCCGCGCATGCTTTCCTTGTCGTTTAGTTCAATGTGCGTGGATACATCAGGTGGCAGGTCTATACTGTCAATATTGATGAGGGTGATACTGCGCACCGACCGATCTCCCATTCTGATCTCAGTCTCTGAAGGAGAAAGATTGTCAAGAACAATATTTGGGCTGCCAAAATCCATGCTGAGCAACTGCAAGACCAATTGGTTCAACTGGCCTTCGTTTAGTGCATTCGCTGACGGCAGTATATCTAAAACCTTGCCTATGGCCTGCCTGAAATCCCGCAGAACCCGGCCATCGTAAACATAAAACGCGCCTTTCTTTACCTGGCGCGTTATGGTTAAATAGGTGGCAACCCGCAGACATTCCCGCCCGTCGAAGTGGGCATTGTATTGTTTTTGGAGATATTCATTGGCGGGCGGGCCTTTATAAGGTGAGCGGCTGATGATGTCCTGCTTTTGCAGGAGATAACCATCCCCTAAGATTTTAACTACATTAATGAGCAGATGGTGGAATTCTTCATATCCTGCCGGGTATGCAGAATAGCGAATGACCGGGTTAACCATTTGGATAACCACGGAGCATTCCCCATTCAGGCCTATGAGCAATTCGTATTCACCATCTTTATCCACGCCCGCATAGGGAATGTTAAACAAGGTTTTTATGGCCATAATGATTAAGGATGTAAATGTTTAGATTGCGACTTTTAGAATGAAGGCCGCCTTTTTGTTTGCTGGCTGTAAATAGTAAGCCACCAACAATGAAGCCGATGAGTACCATCGCGCCAAGCCACATATTGACCAGTGACATGGTTAAAGCACCGAATACGAGGCCGGTTAAAAGGGAGGCAATTCCCCAATAGATGAATTTGCCTTTGAACCCTTTAAATATAAGGGGCCGTTGCAGCCCCTTATATACAGGATACTTCCTGGCCATGATTACAAGCCGAAGAAAGCTTTGATCACCAATGCGGAAACTACGAGAAAGACACACGATCCTCCCCACCCCATTAATTCCTTATTGATATCTTGATCACCACTGTTCCACTTAGAGTAGACACGGATGGCACCAACGATACCAACGATGCCGCCGATCACCAATGTAATATTGGTTACAGGGGCCACATAGGTTTTTAAGGTGGAGGTGGCAGTGTTCAGGCCGTTAACACCGCTTTGCGCGAAAACCGGAACAGACAGGGCCAGCAATACGGCTGAAGCCCATAACTTTTTTGTTTTTGAGGACATTAATTTGGAGAAAAAAATAAAGGCGGAGATCTTTTAGAACCTGCTGAGAGCAGGCCGGTTATGCTAAAAGAGCGTTCAGATCACGAACAACGCCCCGATTATTTCACCCATTGGGATCGCAATACAAGTACTGCCACAAATCCTATAGAGATTTGATTCTTGAAGAAGGTACAGACAGGAACCTTTTACAGCTTCCTGGAAGAAGCGTTAAAGAAGACAGGCATTCAGATTCCGAATAATGCCCGCAAAAAAGGACCCGCGAGGATCATAAAAAATGACGCAAAAAACCATGCGGCGACTACTGCGTCCATGCGTTTTTCTCCCATCTGCCAGTTATGGTAGATGCGAAGCGCGCCAAAAGTGCCAAATATGATGGCTAAAACAAGCGCAAGATCAAAGGCTGAAAAGAACGAGTTGGACAGGTCTTGTTTAGCCTGTTGCATTTCGGCAATGCCGGGTTGTGCAAATGCTGCGACCGTTATCATGCAGCAACAAACAGACATAAAAAATTTCATTCATCAGAAGCTTACAGATTTAATGTACTCGACCGATTCCTCCCGGGCGAGATTAAAAAGCTGTTTAAGGCTCACACCACCAGAAAAAGATACCGGTGATTCTTTACCAGTACCGATGATCTCTTCTAAAAATGATTTAACAGGCTTAATGTCCTCAACAAAGGTGAGTTCATGCTTGTCACTGCCGGGTTCCCCGTTATGGGTGCGCAGTTTATCCCAAATTATCAGGGCCACATAATAGCTGGTATAGATACCAAGCAGCCAAAGGGCAAATTTTATCCAGGTCATAATTTTGTGTTTTGTAGATATTGTTTAATAATTTGTTTGAGTTCGGGATGAGTCTTAAATAGATGCTTAACCGCAAATGCAACCAATTTGGTCATATCAACGCCGGTGGCCAATTTAAACTTGATCAATAAATCGACGGTCTGTTTATCGAATCTGATGTGAACCATGCTTTTATGATCACTATTATCATAAGCCCACAATGATCTAAGCAAAGTATCGTGAACGATGACTTCTGGTTCAGTTGGTTCGGCTATTGATCGTATTTCGTTTACAACTTCGTGGGGAGGAGCGGTGTTTTCAGCGACCTTTTCCGTGGGTTTTTGTTTGTGACGTAAATGATCCCAAAAGATCAGTACCGTATAATAAGCGGCATAAGCACCAAGTATTCCGATTATGAATTTCATGCGGTTCATAGGTTTGAGTTTTGCATATATTGTTTAATAATGGATTTGAGTTCAGGATAAGTGTCAATAAAATGTCTGACCGAAAAAGCAATGAACTTGGTCACGTCAACTCCAGTCGCTATCTTAAATTTGTTCATGAACTCTACTGTCTGCTTATCAAACCGGAAATGAACAAGGGTTTTATGATCTGTATTGTCATAATCGATCAGAGCCTTCAGGATGACGGAGTCGGAAACCTTGTTTGTTTTACTCTTTGGCGTTTTTGAAATTTCGGAACCTAAAGCGGGTTTGTCCTGAACGGGCTTTTCTCCGGGTTTCACCATTTGTTCCCGTAGTTGGTCAGCTAATGATTTCATTTTTTCCATAACCTGTCGGCAAAAATTTCTTCGAAAATTGGGGTGATGACCCCGTCAAGTGATAAGGGTGTTTGAAATGTGGTGATCCTTTGAAAATCGATACGGTCCGGTATGGGGGCACTGATCCTGCCAAATTTGGAAAGCTGCTCATTTACCTCACTCATGATCTCAAACTTTACATTTGCCTTGATCCGGTTTGGGATGAAAACGATGTCGACTCTTGGATTTACCTTTTTCAGAACTACGGCAAACAATACCGTGGACTCGAAAGTGAACTCATCGTAGGAAAAAGGGCAGATCACCAGATCTGCCGATTGGAAAACCGGGATCAGGCCGTCATCATCCAGTTTGCCGGGAAGATCGATCAGGATCGCGTCCTTTTTATTCTTAGTAAGGACGCTACTCAACATTGGGAAATTTTCAAGGCTGGCCGGTAAGACATCATAAGGTTCTTCATTTTCCAGCACCTTTGCCTTTTCAAACTTTTGGGAAATAGATAATTGATAGTCCATATCTATAATGGTAACTGGCCAGTCTTTAGCCAGGCTCAGGAAGTTCCCTGATAGGACGGTGAGCGTGCTTTTTCCAACGCCACCCTTTTGGTTGCCAAATAAACAAATCATAATTTTTCAATGGAGTTATATGTTTTTTAATGGTATTGAAGCTATCATGTGCAGTTGCTCATGATGGTTTCATGGGGTTATCCGTTATCGGGTGTTAGTTCTTGCTTTCCTTTGTCGGCGGCGTTTCATACCAAATACTTGTTGATCATCCACATCATTGGCAATTGAAACTGGCCTGATAGCAATTGGTTCTGGTGATTCTTCAGAATAATAAGTAATTGAATTCTCGGGCAAATAATCCTTTACTTGGATATTGAGTGGATAATAGGCGTTTTCCAAATTGATATTTTCGTCCAGCAGTTGTTTTAAATTCAAGATCTCGCTACCTTTAAAGACCTGTTTTGTAGCATGGTCGATGATGGTATAACCATAGGGTGCTTTTCCTTCAGCGGAGTGAAATACCAGGTCTAGCTGAAATTGCCGGTGCATCCTTTCGACAAAATCCGGTGAAGCTTTGTGTGTTAAAAACAAGTCTTTTAATTGAGCAATTCTAATTTTATCGGGCTTATACCCGGCGATCTTTTTTTGAAGCTTCTCTTCCTGAATGTAGTCCCGGCCAAGAAAACCTTGATTTTCAAGAACCAGGTAGAATTGTGCCCTGGTGCTAAAGTGATATTGCATAGCAAGCGTATATCCCAAAACCCTATCTATATTCCTGACCGCCCGCACCTGTTCATAATCGCGGTCTATTTGTTTCCCGTCCTTCCCAACCCTGGAACTGACCATATGTACGTGGTGGTTATCCGTATCTTTATGGAAAACGATGAGGTAGGGCTGATCGCCATATTTCATTTCTTTTAGCCACATGACAGCGGCTTTGGTTAATTCCTGCTTAGTATATACTCGTCCCCTTGCTGAAATCACAGCATGGAACTGGGTGTTTTTTATCACCTTATTTTGGGCTGAGATCATCAGCAGGTAGTTAACCAGATCCTGCGGCCGGGGATTCGCCAATGACTGGATAGCCCCAAAATTTGCAATAAGCATTAACTCTCCGGTATTCCGGTCCACCTTATCCGTATTGTATTTTACGCCGGCAAAAGTCCTTGATGGTTTTTCAAAGATGTGGGCGACCATAGCACTAAGGAGTTTGATATAATTTATGGGGTAGCAACCGATCAGGCTATCAAGAGAACCAACGAACAGAATAGCTTACGAACTGGAGATCAGCATAGCTTAATATCCTGCGATCATGATAGCAGATGATCAGTCTATCCTAAGAACAGCAGAACAACCGAACGGTCGATCAGCCGAGCTGGATAACAACCGAACTGCTGATCTTAATAGCTTAGTAACCACCGATCTTCCTATCATCATAACATGATAGCAACCGAGCAGGAGAACTCCAGATCAGTAGAACGCCTTGTATTGAAAATCAGGTGCCCATAGCCCTGATGATTTTCCGGAGCGCTGTCTCAAAGTTTTGCTGTACCAAAATATAATCCTCAAAGAGTTTGTTGAAATGTATGATGATCGCCTCATTAAGCGCCCCTTTTAATTTGAGGGTATTGGCATGTTTGGCCAATTGGTTGATATTATTGCCGATTCGGCCCATTTCCGCACCCGCGCTATCCAGGAATTTGATCAGTTCCCTTGAATTAACTATGATTTTCTTAGCGTCTGATAAAACGCGCATTCTGATCAATTCCGTTTTTGAGATCCCGAGCTCCTGTTCCAATTCAGTGATCTCTCCATATTCATCGTCGGTAAATCTAACATTGATAAATTTAATCCGTTTACCCTCCTTTAATTTAGGTCTGCCATTAAGTTTCTTAACGTACTCCATAAAAAAATGAGTTGCGAATTTTTTCAAATCCCCCGGGAGGGCAAGGGACTTTTTGTGAAACAAAAAGACATCTTGCCGTTGCAAAAGCAACGGGAATTTTGATTATCATTTGGTGTTTTCAAGTATGAAATTACCGGTAGGTAGTGGCTCTGCCGCTATCCGCATACGAGTGATTTCAACGAAATCGATGGGCTTGTTTTTTTGATGATAGGCACCAATATTTTTCTCGATACCGATAAATTTCCTACCTTCTCGTATGGCCGCAATCAAAAAAGAACCACATCCGAAGGCGTTATCCAAAACTACTGCGCCTGGGGACGTATATGTCCTAATGAGGTCATTCGGCTTGTTAACCCTTTTGTATAATTGCCTAGCTGTTCAAAATCAATCGGGATATCCCATGGATTAAGCGTTGTCATGTAGGGCAGATTGCATAGATCTATCCGGGAAACCTTGCATAACTTCCGGGCAATCGCCTTCTATTGCCTGGTTCAGGTACGGGTTAAGCGAAAGTGACATCATCTACCTTTCAAAAGGAACCCGTACGTTGGAAAAAAAGTCACTTTTCTTCTTTTCTACCGGAGAGGCTGTTTTCAATTGCGCCTTTAATTTGTCGTTATAGTCATTAAAGCCTTCATAGACCGACGAGCGGTCTGTGGCATAAGGCAAGGCTTTAATGAAATCCCTGCTGGCCAGCTTACCTGCATTGTCGCGATCAAAGTAAATATCCAAAGAAGAAAAAGCCTTGGCCTTATTTATTCCTTGCTGCAGTAAGGTCAGTGAATTTAAGACAATGATACTGTGATCTGCTTCGGGGTTTTCAAACCGCCAGCTTAAAAAATCAAGAAAGCCTTCGAATAACGCTGCTTTCTTGGGCTGACCGGGGATTACGGTAATTCCCTTATGCCCCATGCAGCCTTTAAAATAGCGGTTCCGAACTTCCCAGGAATTATGTTCATTGAGCCAGCCTGCCGCGAAATAATGTTTCCTTATATCATTTTCATCTTCGACAAAATAATATACTTCGCTAAGGTAAAATTTAGCAATTTCAAATACACCCCGGCTTTTAAGATAATCCGTTATGGCAGGATGTGCTCCCAAAGGTTTTACACGCTCCACAATATGGTGGACCTTAGCAGATTTGCGTGGCCTTAAAACTCTGGGTGCCGAAGTTTCTTCCAGCGAGCATACTTGCTGGATCTTTTTGATGACTTCGTTGAAACCTAAAGTTTTCCAATAGGCCAGTCCGAAATCGATAATATTACCGCCCTTTCCTGTTCCATGGTCAAACCAAACCCCCAGGTCGTCATTGACACTAAACGATGGCTTGGTGTCATTATCCCGCAGCATACTGATATACGTTTTCTCCCGGCCCTGTTTGGGTACGGGATGGTATCCCAACCGACTGAGCAAGTCTGCCAGTGAGGCCCGTTCCTTGAGCTCCCTGGCGGTCAATAAATTATTCATAAAAATAGATTTGAGTTAAACAGAAAAGCCGGTCGCCGGCAAAAAAGAAAGAGACACCAGATCGAGTAGATAAAAGTGTGTTGGGGTAATAAGGTGGTTAATGTGTACCGGCAGCGGGTATCGGACCCGAGAAAATTCGCTTCTGCCGGTATATATAGATTTCGGGATTACTCACGTCAGATCCTACGATCCGGGCTCCTCGCCTGCCTTCGCGCTTTCGGCATATTGCGATTTTACGCTCACCTTCGCGAAATTTCCGGCTTCCCGCCGGATAATGCTTTATCCCCTCATGTCAAATAACGCTCGCTTGATCTTCAGGAGGACCTGACAGATCGATTACCGTTGTAGTAATCATGGGAGCAAAGCAAGCGGATATGAGGATGCGTAACCAGTGAAAGGGGGTGAAACAAAGTTTTCACCCCCCCTGATTTGCAATGTGGCTTCCTAACACAAAAACCAACGTAATTAATTAATAAATAGCGACTTACTTAAATTCTTTAGCATCCATTAATTCGGCTAAAGTAATTTGAAGGCCTTTGCACAATGCTGATAAAGTACTGATAGATGCATCGGTTTGCCCCAACTCAACATAGGATACCTGGCGATAATCTATTTGTGCTAATTCGGCAAGCCTTTCCATGGAAAGCTTTTTTTCAGTTCTGATAGTTCTGACCCTTTGGCCAATTGCTTTTATTATTTGTTCGTTACGGACATTCTTCACGGAACGAATGTGCGATACAAAACAGTTGTTTAGTATGAAGTATATTTCATATCTGTATTTTTATATTTAATTTTAGGGTATAATTGCCAATTTTGATATATTCAAAATGTAAATTAATCTCAGACAACAATGGTAGCAGTGAGTAACCTTAATAGTTCCTTTTCGACACTGGGCGTAGGGATCCAATTTATTCAGCAAGCAGAACGTATGGGCTTATTCAATCTCGGCGATATGATGGATGTCAACCTTATGAAATTGAAGAAACATAAAGAATTCAGCTTTACCTGGTATGCAGATATGCTGGATCTGTTGAAGGAACAAGGGTTGCTCCGGCAATTTCAGGAAAGGCAACTTTAATTTCTCTAATTATAATTTGATAAGTTAAAGTTGGCGTTTAACCAATTTAGCATACCGATCAACTGGCCTTTCATCTTTTGAGCGGTAGAGAACTCTACATCAGTCGATTTCTTTTGCAGGCTTTCTGCGGACATAAATAAGGTGTTAGGGGTGTAAAAATGAAGGGCAAAAAAATGGAAGAGATCCCCTACATTCTCTTTGGGCAGTAAGCCTTTCTCAATCTGCATACGGATAAAAAGACCAAATTGCGGAACCGGCAGGTTCATCAGAAAACGGATACCCGCTTTTGCTTTTTCTTTATCCATGATCGCCCCCCTCCTGATCTTCAGCAGATGTTTTATATAGACATACTTTTCTACGAGGAACTGATCTAGATCCTCATATAACAAAGAAGATGCATCCGGCATTTTTAAACCTTTTGTTATATGCAGATCGTAAAGAAGATCCCTTTCTGTTAAGATCATTTCCTGTTGTTCATGAAGTCCCGGAATGTCGGCAACCCGCTTACGCCAGGAGTTGATACAATAATGAAAAAATTCCGGCATATTAAAATTATGGATGATCAACAGATCCATCAATTCCCTGGAGTTTAATTCTTTTTTGTCCAGGATCAAGGTTGAAAGTTTGTAAAAATAAGCCTGATCTATTTCCCTGATATCCTTTTTAACGATGACTTGGGCAAAAGTAGTTAGTACGAGTTCTTTCAAATCTTCGTCAATAACTGCTAAAGATATATGGTTGGACAATAATTTAAGTCGTTCTTTCATTCCTGCTTTGAGCTGGGAAAGATTATAATTGGAAATCTTCACATACCCGCCTATCCCCGGTAACGATTTACATAAGTCGAAAAGCAAATCATCAAACGTATTTAGGGTAAACAGATAATTCGCTTTGATTTGAACCGCCTGGGGGTGATTTTTCCAAATAGAATGCAGCCGGGTAAGATAATTACTGATCGTATTACTTAAATCAACCAGTTGATTCAAAAACGATAGGATCGCGGCTCTACCTTTCTTATAAAGCGGGTCGGGGAAGGAAGGTGACAATCTCTTTAAACTGGCGACTTCTTTTTTTAAAAAGGCATGCCACTGCTCAAATTCTCTATTTGAAATATGGTGTCTAGCGAATTGTTGCGGATTTAATGAATCGCTCACAAAAAGCTGAAGCTGTTCGGTTATTAAATTCATAGCTGACTTCAGATAAATTTCTCATTTTCAATAAATAATTAGGGGCGACGGTCATATTTGATTGGCCAGTCGTTTCATTTGATGACATATAAATAAAGTGTGTGCCTGATGTTCTTGGTAGTATAATTTAGCGGTATTTATTAGAGATGTGTAATTGTCCGTCCACGTCGCTGAAGGCTTCAAGTACTTTGTCCAGATGCGCAGTGGTATGGGTCGCCATCACATTCATCCTGATCCTTGCGTCCTTTACTGCTACTGCCGGAAACATGATCGGGTTAGTATATATTCCGGCTTTTAACAGTAAACGCCCGGCCTCCAGTGTTTTACCAATGTCGCCAACCTTAACGGGTATAACCGCAGATGCTGTGGTTCCTACATTAAAGCCGAGATTTATCAGTCCGCTTTTCAAGTAATTGATATTTTTCCAAAGCTTAACGCGCCACTCCGGTTCTTCATCCACCAATTCGATAGCTTTTAATATTCCTAATATGGCAGGTGTGGCAGTAGTAGAGAACAGGTGCTGTTTAGATTGAAATTTAAGGTAGTTGATGATTTCCGGACTGGCGATCACATAACCGCCGATATTGCCGAGCGCTTTACTGAAGGTGCCCGTAATAATATCCACCTGGTCAAAAGCATCGTGCATTTCTATTACGCCACGCCCGTTGTCGCCAACCACCCCTATCCCATGCGCATCGTCAACCACGAGATAGGCACCGTAACGATGGGTCAATTCTGCAATCTGATCGAGCGGGGCCAGATCACCGTCCTGACTATATACCCCGTCAATAATGACCATCTTAGTGCGGTAACTATGCTGGGCATTTTTAAGTGCCAGTTCCAAAGCGGCTAGGTCATTGTGCATGAACTTTTTACGGTTCGTCGTCAGACACCCCTCGTAGACACTGGCGTGTACGGCCATGTCAATAATGGCGATATCCTCCTTATGAAGTAAACATTGCAGGGTAGCGCTGTTTGCTGTATAACCCGTAGTGTACAAAATGGCATCGGTACGCTTATAAAACTCGGCGATCTTCTTTTCAAGCTGATGGTGGTAAACGAAATGGCCGCCGATGGCGGGCGAAGCTCCGGACCCTGTCCCGAACATTTCCGTTCCCTTGATAACGGCCGCCTTCACCTTAGGATGCTGGCTGAAGCCCAGGTAGTCATTGGAAACCAGGCACACGCACCAAGTCGGGTGGGCATCTCCCGGCAGCATTAAGTTCATCTCCGGACCGACCGGAGATAAGGACTCGATCCGATAGTTGAGGTGACCGCTGTCTTTTAAGAATTGTAAATATTTCTGGAATTCAAGGGCTGTCGCATATACGTCCATACCCTCCATGTTCTCAAAATCCTTGAAACTGGCGCTTTCGTAGTTTATTTTCATATGATGAATGTTTAGTAATATCCTAAAATAATGCGCCTTAAAACGCTAAGTGGTGGGTTATGCTTATTATTTAACATTATTTTAATTTTAAGGCAATATTTTGACATAACCCACCACTTCGGAAATAAATAGCCTGTTTTTTTGCACGTGAACGAAAAAGAATTACCCGATTGTTTGAAATCTGATGCCGCTATGCGGAATCGATGAATCGTCGAGTAGTGCTATTCCAAAACGAGTCTTTTATGAGTTTTCAATTATTCGTCGATTATTTATCTAAGGTGGCCGCCTTGTCCCTGGAATTTACAAATGAGCTTAAGGACAACACTGAAACGGAACACTATCGTGCCCACCAGGTTTTCCATGCAGCCGGGCAGTTGGAGCAACGTTCATGGTTCCTTGTAAGCGGTTTTGCGAGGAGTTATTATTTCGACCAGACCGGCAAGGAACATACACTTAACTTTTACAATGAAAACGACATCATCTTTTCATACAAAGGCTACTGGAAAGAAACGACGGATTATTATTTGGAAGCGGTACAGGAAAGCGAACTGCTTGCTATCCCATACGAAAAAATAAATCCGTGGCTGGAGCAGTTTCCCGAAATGAAAACTTTAACCCAGGTAATTACCCGCCAGCGGTACCATGAGGAACTCTTCCATTACCGCCTGATGACTTGGAACGCCGAGGAACGATATCACCAGTTCCGCAAAACCCATCCTGAAATCTTTAAAAAGGCTTCCGTCAAACTAATCTCTACCTACCTCAACATGACCCGCGAGAACCTCAGCAGGCTAATGGGTAAGTAAAAACGTGATCAAACGCCTTGGTTTGCTTACAAAAACTGGTGATCTATTTCCGCGAAACTGGTAATCCAGATCACGCATAAAAAGTAATCACCCAACTACCTTAGCCTAAGTTTATATCACAAATAAAGAAAGGAGCACGGTGACAAAGAGTATTCAAAAAAAATGCAGGTTACGTACCTGCAGGTGACTGAAGTCACCATCATAAAAAAGATGGCACACACATTAAAGTCTATGGAAAGTTTAATTTTAAAGAGAGAAAGGGTTCGGTTATCGGAGCTTGCTAAAGAAAGAATAATTATCGGCATACGTTTTATATGTCTATTTTTATTCCTGTACACCGCTTACGCCAAAATAGTTGATCACGCCCGTTTTTATAAGGGTTTGACAAGAGTACACCTCATCAGCGCATTTGCCGGGTTTATTTCTTACGCAGTACCCGTAATTGAAATCATTGTATCGATTCTCTTACTCATTCCGCAAACGGCAAAAGCCGGATTATATGCCTTTACTGGTATAATGTCAGCATTTACGCTCTATATTATCAGCGCTATGCTTTGGGAACAAAACCTCCCATGCCACTGTGGTGGTGCCATCGAAAAGTTAAGTTGGGGACAGCACATATGGTTTAATCTCGCATTTATATTCATCGCCATCATTGCCCTCCGGCTCGTTCATTCAAAATATATCTTCAAAAAACAATAAAATGAAAAACTTCAAACAAATCGCCTTTGGCCTATTAGTAGGTGCAATGGCAATCGGCTTCAGTGCATTTACAACCGCCAAATCAGCAAAATTTGCAGGGGCATATTATTATAATCAAGCAGCTCAACAACCTTGGGGTGTTACCGTTGCTGATCAAACTTCCAGTCATTATACAATGATCAGCGGACAAACTTACAGTTGTGAACAGAGTTCCAACATATGTAGCTATGACTTAGTAGGAGGAAAATTTGTTCAAAATTCCAAAGGCGACAATAGCCTTGTTCCTTAATTAATAAAAGGGGAAGGACAATCTATTTCCTTTCCCTTTTATTTTACCATTTACATATGTAGAGTTAAGTAACTGATTAAGTTTTCAGGATGATGATCAGGCCTAGGCGGATCTGTTGATAAAATATCCCCATCCACCCCAACTATTAATAATTGAGGAAATGAGTTCTTAGGGACATATTTCCGTATGAAATCATTTTTTGATCCAGTTCCTCCGGTGAACAATGTTATTGTGCCTTCAGCCGGACGGTATTTTCCTGCCCATGGATTGAGTTTGGAACGTTGCTGTTTTCCGATACTTAACTTCCACATTTTCGAATCTTTATCAACGCATAAGCTGACAAAAACTATTTTTTCTTTTTTTAATTGTTCGTGAACAATTTTCAACCCGTTATTACATTCTATACATGCTCCGCAGCCGGAATACCAAATATCAACCACAACTAACTTCCCAATAAAATCTGATAGACGAACATCTTTATTAAGGTGGTTTTTAAAGACGAAATCTGTTAAATTGGCCGTATCCCTTTTATTGAATGAATCGATTGTGGGGCCCGTTGAGTTTTGTCCGTTTGTATTTGAAAAAGAAAAGCCGAATATATTAATGGCTATAAGGCCTGTTAAAAGAATATTTTTCATGTTAATTACGTTTTAAAATGATGTCTTACCTATTGTTTTGTTGTATGCCTGACAATGCAATTACATCAGGAGGAATGGGTAAAACGAAACGGGGATCGTTTGGAGGCAATACATAAACTATTCCATTTAGGGTTCGCGTCAGCGTGATATTAAAACCTTCTTTATTTAAACGCCGGATGTCGTTCCAACGAAGTCCTCGCATAACAAGTTCCTTTCTTCGTTCCGTTAAGATGGTATTTAATAGCGTAGGGCCGGATAGGTTTACAAATGGGATATAAGTTCCCGTTTTATAGCGATTAGACAAAAGTGCATTCAAATCAGTCAGGGCCTTGTCGTTTTTTGCCGCTCTTGCATAACATTCGGCTCTGTTTAAATATAATTCGTCGGTTGCGATTTCATTAGAGACATTTCTACCACCTGAATAGCCGCCTTTTTGATTGATCGTAGTGCCGTTGATAGAAAAGTAAACAGCCTTCCGTAAATCATTTGTAGAATAGGAACGGTATAGCAAAGTATCAATGGAATATCCAACTGATCTAAATATTGAAATGGTCGGCGTACTGCCTACCAAATAGTTATTGTAAAGTAACTCATCATTGATCAATGGAAATGGAGATTTCGACGTTTTGCTTATTTGATTGTAATCAATTAATGTACTGTGCAATAATAACGCGCTATCAGCGTATAATCCCGCTTGTTCATAGTTCCTCATATTCAAATATATACGGGATAAAAATCCATAGGCCGCAGCCTTAGTAGGGCGATTAAAGTAATTTTTCACGTAGCCGACGGTTAACAAAGATTTGGCCTTTAAAACGTCGGATATGATCTGATCGTAGGTGGCCTGCAAAGTTGCTCTTATTGAAGGGCCATTGATATCTGCCGTTAAGCGTATTGGAATGCCTAAATCTGCACCGGCCGTAGTTTTGTCATACGGAAGAGCAAATACCTGGGCTAAATCAAAGAATATAAATGCTCTCATAAAAAGCGCGCTACCTTTAATGTTATCGTAATCCGCACCATTCGTTGAATTTCTGTCGATCCTACTTAGTTGTTCGAGCGCAACATTGGCCGTCAGAACTTCAGCATACGGAGCATCCCAATCTGAAACTTGGCCGTTTCCAGCAAAAATATCTTTCGCCCAGATGTAGGAATTTGCCTGATATGGCGCTATTAAACTGCCCCATGCAGTTGAAGACAGGTAGTAATCATCAGCGGCTAGTTCGCCTAATACCGGGCTTCGGTTAATGTCCTGCGTATTATCCAAAAGCAATTGCAAATCACTTAAAGAGCTGGGTACGTTTAGATTTGTTGCCGGTTTTTCATCCAGAAAGGACTTTTTACAACTCAATATAAATGAGATTGAACACATTAAAAGTCCGAAAAATATATAAGTAAGTTTTTTCATCTTTTTGATATTAATTATTTAAAAACTGGCTTTTAATCCTAAAGCAAAAGTTCTTGGATTAGGGTATATAGCATTACCATTTGGTACATAGTCCGGGTCTATCCCATCCTTATTTGCCCGCCAAAGAATGCCAATGTTGTTGATGTAAGCATATATCCGGACATTCGAAAACGGCATTTTGGTGAATTGCTGTTTATTAATGTCATAACTCAGGCTAATGTCTTGTAGCCGGATATGATCACCTTTGTCTATCAAAATGCTGGAGAAGTAATAAACTTGATCTCTTAAACTATTAGCAGGGTAGGTCATTGATGGAATATTTGTTTTTGCTTCATCCCCCGCCTTTTGCCATCGGTTATTAAAATCACCGTCCGGGAAATTTGCATTACCCGCGAAAAGCCTGCTGTAGTTTATAGAAGGCCGTCTAAAATAATATCCTAACTTATAAGTAATGTTAACGGATAGTGTAAGACGTTTCCAGGCAAAATCATTTCTTACACTCCCGAATGTAGTAGGGTTCGCAGTACCCTGATATTTAAGGTTGGATAAATTCATGGAGTTATATATACCAGAATAGTCTTTACTTAATTTGCCATCCAAATAAATCTGAGGATCACCGGTTGCATCAAGTCCGCCCCATTCAAATCCATATAATGAATATAAAGGATTGCCTACAATTGGATTTATACTTGAACTGAGCGCATTGTCGACATTCGAAGGTTTCAGAAGGTATTTGGTTACTTTATCTGTAGAATGACTTAACAAAAATGAAGTATTCCACTTGAAAACTCCATTAACGTTTACTGTGTTTAAAATAACGTCTATGCCTCTACCAGTCATATCTGCTGAATTGCCGGTAAAAGTGGTTACACCCGTTGTCGGATCGACCAAACTGGTCCCGATCAAATCGGTTCCCCTTTTAATGTAGTATTCTAAACTACCACTTAGAACATGACTAAATGCGAAATCTGCGCCGAAATTAGTAATATTCACCTTTTCCCACCTGAGTTGCGGGTTTGGCGGATTTGATAATGTGGAGTAAGGTTGCTGGTAATTATTAATAGTTTGAGGATCAATAGTTGCTGTCACCAAAGAAGATAAGGAGTTATCGACATTGCCCTGATAGCCGTTAGTTACTCTTAGTCGTAGATATGGAAGCCAATTTAAGCGATAAAATTTTTCTTTACTAAAATCCCAGCTCGCCCCTAATGACCACAGAGGGATTCCTTTTTGATTAGTATTTACACCAAATATGTTAGCTTCATCCTTTCTTGCACTTCCGGAAAATACATACCGGCTATTTAAAGTATACGCGATATTGGTAAAATAGGAAACGAACCGGTTGGTCGTACCCAAATGGGAGAGGTTGGAACTTATATTGCTGACCGAATAGGTTGGCATTAACAAATAAGTAGTTTTATAATCGATTGCTGCGCTTGAACCTAAATCGTCATAACCATATATCCTATTACTGGTATAATTTGTGGTGATATCCCGGACTTCGATTCCAGCTAAAACCGATAAGCTATTCCCATTATTCCATTCATGATCATAATTAGTTTGGGCACGTATGTTTTGGGAAATAGAAGATTGATATGCCTGGTCTAATATATTCCCCGTAGGAACTGGTCTGGTGTAAGTATTGGAAGCCGGATCATATTGTGTGAACTGATTAATATAATTCCTGGTGTAATAGCTTTGCGCATCATATAGTGTTTTTTGATCCGAATTTCCCTGGTCATACTGGTATTGGACAGATGCGTTAAGTCCTTTAAAAAAATTGTACCGTACCGCCGCATTGATTCTATACTCGGTTAAGGATGTAGAATTGTCATTTAGAGCAAGTTCATCAAGTGGGCGATAATTCCAATTTAATAGGTTGCCATTTCCTGCAGTATCAATATAGCCTTGTCTGTATTGATAAGGCACGTTAGCTGCGTTTCCATTCTGGTCTTTAAGTTTGACATATGGATAGGAAAATCCTAATGAATTCAAACCGTTATTGTCGGTTTTGTTTTTAGTAAAATATACGTTAGTAGTTATTTCAAGTTTTTTATTTAAAAGTGTATAAGTATTAGATCCGTTTAAACTTATACGATCAAAGTCATTACGGTTGAGGCTGTTTAAGTTTTTATCGAAGCCAGAACTGAAATAATATAGATTGTTATTTCCGCCACCTGAGATATTAATGTTGTATTGCTGATTAACGGCCTTTCTATAAAGGTATTTTGCCACATCATCGCGCGTATCCTGTCCTTTATACTGATTAATAGCTTTTGCAGAATCCGCTGACGATATTAATCCGTTTCTTCTTTTATCGAGCAGGTCAACAACTGGAGATACAATCGGAAAGGATGTGCTTGTTAGCGCGTTATCGTAAAAACCCTGTTTAAATAAATATTGTTCAACATTGATATAATTTGATGAAGAAAATTGTGGTGCATATCGTAAATCAGGCTTATTTCCTATAGTTATACTACTGTTGATTTCGACTTTGGGTGCTTGGTTAAATTTGCCTTTTTTTGTGGTAATGACGATTACACCGTTACCTGAAAATGCGCCCCATATTGACGCGGCGGCGGCATCCTTTAATACGGTAATAGATTGTACGTCATTAGGATTTATTGAAGATAGGTCCCCACTATATGGAAAGTTATCTATGACTATCAATGGATTGGGGTTTGCGAAAATCGTACTTCTGCCCCGAATTGCGATCGCTGAAGAATTATCGGTAACACCATTAGTATTCTTGTTAAAAATCAATCCGCTAGTTACTCCATCCAGCCTGTCTATAATATTAGTTCCTACACTACGATTTAATAGTTTATTATCAACATAGACGAAGCTTCCTGTGGCTCGTTCTTTTGCAACTGTTTGATATCCGGTTGAAACAACGCTTACTTCTTTAAGAATGCTCTGACCTGGGTGAAGTAAAATATTAAAAGGCCCAACATTATCGTCGATAAAGTTTATTTTGGCGGTTTCATAGCCAACAAAGCTGATTATTAATATCCCACGTTTATCGCTTGTCGCAAATGAAAAATTGCCATTTTCATCTGTAACAGTTGAAAGCAGTGAACCCTGTAATTTAATCGTTGCGCCCTTTAAGGGATGATTTGTTGTAGAGTCGGTTACCCGCCCTTTTAAAGCAAAATTTTCCTGTGCCGAAAGCTTAAAAAATGGACAAAGCATAGCCAGGACTATATAAAGTATAGTTTTTTTCATAAAAAATTTGAGGGTGTTAAACCGCAAATCATTTATGATATTAATTTTTCATACCTGATTTGCAGGCTGTTTTTTATAACTAAGAAAGAGAGCCCATTGGGCTGATAGGAAAAGCAGCCGAAGAAAAAGATTTAACTATTAACTGATCCTTTGGCTGCTTTAAAAATAATTATATAGGAGCTTTGGGCTTAAGAGGAAATAAAATCTGTTGGGGGCTTATGCCAGATGGAATGGCAACTATCTTAAGACTATAAAATGGGTCAACCTTTCCAATTACTTGAAAAACTTCAGCTTCTTCAATATGCTTAAAATTTGTATTAGTTTTCATTACTCGTTTAAATACGAGTCCCGTTGATATTAAAGCACTATGGCACCATGGGCCCTAAACACCGTACTACCAGGCTTCTGACGGCCTTGCCAACGGATTTACAATAGAGCCCATGACGCCATAGTGTACACAAAAGTACAACAATATAGTCATGGGCATAATCTATTGTCTCGTTGGCTGTAATTGTCAGAATTTGGTAGCCGAGACTCTTAATTAATACCCTGTCTAAAAGGGGGAATATTTTAACATCAATTTCAGTTCATTGAACTTCTTATCAAATTCAAATATAATACTAAACAATCATTTATTTAAATTTATTTTTAAATAAATGATTGTTTTTGTTACGCACTCGTCATTTAGAGACCGCTTCAATACTTTTAATAAAAAAGCAATTTTGAAATTAGAAGCGCCAGATAATTTTTTAGGTCCTTATTTGACAAAAAAGGGAAAAGACAGTGTTGAAATATCTGAAATAACCGGCATACCTATTAACAGTGTAAGGAAAATGCGGAGTGGAGAAACAAAGGCAATCCCAGCAATTGAACTTTATAAGATTTCTTTATTCACAAAAGACTTAATTAACCAGTTATTGAAAGAAGTATATCCAAATTTAAAATTAGATTCAATAGATAAGGTCGTCTCATCAAAAATAAGAGCAGATTCTACAGAACTCGGCAAAATAATTTTTTCTCTGGAAGATTATGATCTTAGCAACTTAGCCTATAAAACAGGAATTGAAAGAGATCGTTTACTCCGTCTTACAAAATTAGATTCGTCAAAGATTCAGTCACATGAACTTTATCTAATAGAATTGGCATCTGATAAGGAACCGGGGGAGCTTTTTGCTAATCTTTTTAAAGACGTCACACTTTAATTCTTACTCTTGTAGATTGTTTAATTCTAAAACTTTTTGCGATGGCTACTAAAGATCAAATCAAAAAGGAATTCTTTCTGTCCTTATTAAAAGTACTTATGAACTTGCAGTAAACTATGAAATTGTTGAAGGTATTGTCAACAAAGACTTATACGAAAAATATTAATGTTACTTAACGACCAATGAATTTAATTTAATACGCCTCGGCATATCACACCATATTGCGATAATTGCTACTGAATACCTGGCAGATACGGTCGAAAGATTTTATTGCTGTTGGCCTAAAAGAAGTAACGATATCAATCGTTATAAAGCCTAATTTCATAAATTTGAAGCAATTCACGAATCAATCTCATTCATGGCTGAACTCCACTTATCGATCAATTTTACGCAGCCAATCATACATCAGGAACTTATCCGTATTCTTTCACCGGTCTATCAATTATCCCCAGGTGACACAGTAAACCTAACTATCGCCTTGTCCAATAATATGGTGCATTCCGACAGCCTGTTGATCGCGGCCTCAGCAGTCAATTACTTACGTGAGATCGGTATCGATGTACAAATTACTATAGACGGTCATAGTACCTACGCCAGCCGCATTAACTTCTATGCCCTTATCGGCGTTCCCTTCCAGGAAGACTTTATCCGCCGCAACAGCACCGGCAGGTTTATTGAATTAAAATCTTTTGATAGGGAAACGCTTTACTCGTTGCAGGATGAGCTCAATATGATCCTTTATCAGAACGGGGGCATTGATAAAGAGGTCCTGCAATTACTGTTCTATTGCCTCGGGGAGATCATGGATAATATCATCGTCCATTCCGGCTTAAATGGCGGCTGGGTATCTGCCCAGTATTATCCCAACAAGCAGGAGATAAGGCTAACGATCTGCGATAATGGAAATGGCATCCACCACTCGCTAACTACCCATCCCGACAGCAAATACCAACAGGTATCAGAAGCTGAAGCACTTGATCTCTGTATACAACGCGGTGTTACTAATAGTGAAGGACTGGGCTTTGGATTATTTGCGACCTCTCAGTTTATTTTAAAGAACGACGGCGATCTGCTGATCTACTCCGGCGATCATTACCTGCTGGCCACACATGGAAATTATGAGGTCCAGGAAGGCGATTTTTATAAAGGAACCTTAGTATCCCTGCGGATCAACACGGATGTTCCGGTCGATTATAAAGACATTATGCCTGTTCATCATACGTTACCTGACGATTATGACTTTTTCATTGATAAGTATTTTGGTGAGGATAACGAACTTTGGTAATGATTTTTTGTATTTTTGTATAAATTAAAATGATGCGCATCGAGTTTTCACATATCGGCAAACAGCTTTCCACCCGTGTGGCCGGCGCAGCTATGCGTAAACAGATCATTGAGGGGATCGAAAAAAACGAAAGGATCGTTTTTGATTTTTCCGGTGTAGAGATCGTGTCCAATTCCTTTGCCGACGAATGCTTCGCCAAATTAATGATCCATTTCGACCTGCCGGTGGTAAAGGAGCATACTACCTTTCAAAATGCCTCCCCTTTTATAAAAGCGGTGATCGCCAATTCCTTTAAAGAGCGGTTGCAGGCGATACATGCCCATTAACCATCCCAGGAAACTGTATACGGCCTCTAATAGTCGCTCTTAACCTTTAATTTCTGATAATCATAGGCATTTTCGCTGTCGAGCACAGCCAGCTCGTCATAATATTTATTGGCGAGGTCCATATAATATAGGTACTTTTTTTTTCGTTCCGCCGCTTGCTGGTCAGTACAGCGCCAGACATCAACGGGGGCATATCGGCGGGCCAGTTCCCTACAGACCTCGGCTCTCAACACTTTCAGATAAAAGCTTTTCATTTTCAGGCTGTCCGCCCGGTCCGTCATCGCTTTAGCCGTCCGCAGATTATTGGTAGCCTTGGTACTGCTTAAGTCTGGATTGGCTATGATGCTGTTAAAGCGCAGGTAAAGCAATGCACGAAAAAACAGGCTGGTGGTATCTTTGGGATGCGTTTGTAGATTGCGGTCCAGGCTGTCTGTGAAAAGCTTGTACTTATTTTCTTTAGGCGTTAAAGTTCCATCATCCCAAGCGATCATGCCGGACACGACACGCACAGGGTGCTGCGCGCGAACCTGAAGAACAAATCCAAGGCTTAATACAGAAAGGACATAAGGGAAATATTTCATAGCATTATCAGATCATTGAATAACGATTATCAAAAATAACTTCGCTATTCATCCGAAGTGGTGGGTTAAGTCATCTTTTTGCGACTTTAGTCATCTTAGTTTATGCCCAAAGAAAGAGGAAACGAGAAAATTGCGAGAATGTTAGCAGTTAATCGAAGCGAAAAGTTTAATCTTTCTCCTTTTTACGCTGTAAGGCCTCTCCCTGATCATATATTTTTTCAATAAGTACCTGCAGATCCACAGGGAAGTTTTTGGTACAGTTCCCATTGAGGTTTTCCAGGTCGATCCCTTTCTCGCCGACGTTTTTCAGAAACCACTCATCCAAATCAGACTTAAACTGCTCAAACGGCACCTGGTGAAAGTAGCCCATTATTTCACCAAGCGAATTGAAATTAGGGTTAGCTGTTTTATCTTCCTGGTTAGTCATTGTTAATCGATTAGCTTAAATATAACAAAAATAATGAATGTCCAAAATGCAAATAGTTTCATTAATCGAAACAGGTGTATAGTTATGCTATCCAAAATTAATGAAATTGTTTGAATTGATTATACAGGTGTACTTTAATTCTAAATAACTGTAAAGAATTTAGAGATTAATGACTGATTTAGGACTTTTTTTATCAAGACGCTCGGTAAACAAGGCTGAAGTTTCCCGTCGTACAGGAATCAGCAAATCACGTCTCACCCAGTTATCCAATAATGCGGATACCAAGTTAACAGCGGAGGAATTGTATAAAATTGCTTTGTCTATTGGAGTTCCCCCGTGCGAATTGCTTACTTCGATATACCAGGGTGTCGTACTCGAAGAAAAATAAGGGGCAGGATGCTGGGAACAGGCTATTTCTTCTGATTTGAACCGGCATCAAAGGCCCATTTTACCATCATTTCCAAAGCCCGTACCATTTCGCTCCGGCCTTCTTCTGTAGAAATATTGATATCGGAAAATATACCGCCGTTAAACCGGGTATGCAGGATCGTATAATAGATGCCCCCAACGAGCAAAGCGGCTATGGCGCGAAAGTTAACTTCCGTGCCTTCAAAATTAGCATCCGTCAATTCGAGTAATTTCTGGCCGGTCATTTCCCTGGTATTATGGATGCTGCGCATCAGGGCGCTATCTGTGGAAACCTCCCAAAGGATCAGCTTTTGCATATCCTTATCTTCGTAGAAAGATTTGAATTGATTTTTTAAAATGCTGCTGATCAGTTGTTGGGTATCTGCCGGCGCATTCTCATTGATCGCCTCCTGGACTTTATTTCCAAATAAAATCCAGTAATCTGTTTTGATCACATATTGTTCGACCAGCCGGTCAAACGTCTCGAAGTTATCGTAAATGTGTTTTTTATGTACCCCGGCCACCCGAGCGACCTTATTCACGCCCAGTCCGGTATGTCCTTCCTTCTGGAAGATCTCTGTAACCGCATCGATCAGTTTTTGGTCGGTAAGGGCTTTGTTACGCGTCTTTTTGTTTGGATTCGATTTTTTCATAGGTATTAGGTTTAGGCCTTATTTTTATTCCTGACTAAAGGGGGCTTTGTATTATTTTGCGGCGAAGTTTCGCCAACTCATTAATTAATAATTAAACGTATAAATTAAAATAGACAAAATTTTCTAATTTATAAAAAATGGACTTGTTATGACAATATTAACTTAGTGTTAAATAAAACTATAGCCACTTATATCAACAGTTGGCTATAAATCTTTAACAGCAATCAAAAACCATTGATAAGATTCCCGATCAATCAACCAAACACCATAGAATCTCGTTCTACCCTCAGAGAATACCCGCCATCGTTTAAAATCATAAAACAAATGAAGCGCCTCCTGTCCTGGAAAGCCCCTAACGAAAAAATGGACAGGGGACGTTGGGGCCCCGGCTTTGCCGGGGCCGCCGGGAAGTTTTCAGAAATTATTGGGGGGATCGTAACAGCTCCTGGTATTTGCCTTTCAATGATTCATGGGTCATTCCCTTGGTGTTGGCCAGTTCGACAAACGATTTAATTGTCCGTTCCCTTGTTTTCCAGTGAAAGGAATAGACCAATACCTCACCCTGTAATTTAACGGTCAGGGGTATTGGCAGGCGGTGGTCGTGGGCATTTTGCAACATGACCATTTTACAGCAGGTATCATGGTATTCTTCATCATCGGTTGCGCCCTTCAGTTTAAATGCCAGTTTTTCCAACTGGCAACGGCGCAGGTCAAGTACCGGGTTAGTTTTGTGCGCCTTGACCTTACTTGTTTTTTGCTTCAGGTCGATGGTTAGCTGCTGTTCACTATAGCCGGGATAACGGGTATGGATTTCTTCCAGTGCAAACAACTTGTTCTTTTTATACACCCGTCTGACGAAGTTCTTTCGGGTTCGCTCCTGTGACAGAAAGACTTTACGTTCGATCAGTTCGGGAGTGATCGGTATTTTATCGCTCTTTTCAAAGTTCTTATACAGTTCACGTAGCAGGATCAGGATGGACATCCGCTTGCCACCCTCCTGTTCGGCGCGCATCAGTTCTGTCACTTGCTTTGCCGTGTATTCCTGACCGTGCTGTATCAGTTTCCGTATATAGCGGGTTTCTTCACTTTCCATTTGCTCCGGCTTCGCTACGGTTAGCTGGTTTTGGGATGTTCCGATAGGATAACGCTCCCCGTAGCTTTTAAGCTGCGCTAAAAATATTGTTCCCGTTCCGGGGTTTTCTTTATCCAGCTCATCCGCTTCCTGTTCCTCGGCATAGATGAGTTTCTCCCAATCCTCGTACTGGTGGTAACACAAACGGATGTCGAAATGGTGATATTCAATTTCCTCCCGGTTCATTGGGCGGGTCAAAAATGGCATGGCGTTGTATAATCCCATCGGACGGCGATTACGGTCGCACCAAATTTCCGAGTGCATGAACACATATATCCGTGGCGGGTATTTGGTCTGCGGTTTATAATAGTATTCCACCTTGCCCGATGGTTTTCGTGGTAAGGCGTTCATCCGGTCAAACTCCGCTTTTTGCCTTGGGGTCATGACAATGCCCGCTTTGAACTTTACCATAGCCTTATTACTTTTGGTTGCATTCCCGCATCATGGAGCGCAGGTATTCTTCAAACAGGCGTTCCCGGTTTCGTATTTCCTCCGCTTTCTTTATGCGCCTGTTCCATCCCCAAAAGAATAACGCCCAAAGGCCAAAGGCTATCCCAAAGGCGGGAAACGGGTTCTTTGCGTTCAAAGCCCCTAATAAAGCACCTGTAGAAATGAAGCAGGTGCCGATAAAATAGATGAATGTTTTCATGGTCGAGTTTTTAGTGTTGTTGTTAAAGCCTGGCCTCACCTGCACTTTGCAGGGATAACAGTTTTTGGTAAACGTCCTCCCAATACGCCTGTTGCCTTTCATCAAATGAGCGAAAGGCGGGGTCGGTATGTTGGTAATGGCGGTAGTCGTCCGCTTGCATAATAGCAAGCGGTAAATTGTCTATTTCGATAATTTTTCCATTCAGGTCACTGATTTTCATAGTAGTTTATTCTATTGTCGGTCTGTAATTTATGGAATTGAAGGAAGCGCAACCTTGATAGGCTGCACCCTGAAATCATGCAGGTTCATAAAAAAGCCCCGGTTAAAGAGCAACCCCTCCCGGAACAGTTGCCAAAGCAGGGATGCCCCCATATTGGCTAAGTTCGAGTTGATGAACAAGTCCTGTTTGGTGAGGGCTTCGGCAAGGGAACAGCTCGGTGTATTGTCGGTGGTATCAGCCATTTCCAGCAGGTCTTTAAAGGTCTCCGTTACAAACGGCAGCTTACCTACGGGCGCAAACTTTTCAGATTCCGGCTGTTTGTGTTTGCCGATGGTGGACAAAACGACCTGCCCTGTGTCCCGGCTGTTGCCCAAATCTATCCAGTATAAGGGCTGATTGCGGTCATAGTTATTGCGCTCTCCGAAGCCGTCCAGTATTTCGGAAATTTCAAACCTTGCTTTAGCCGTATCGACACAGGTAATAAAGAGGTTGGCTTTGCCCCCGTTAGGGGCTTGGGGTAATAGGTCTTCATTATACAGTTCTGTTACCGCTTTCCAATTCGTCCCGAAAAAACGATTGATACGGTTAATGAGTACCACACTTTTGTGCAAGCCTATTTCCGCTTCGGCAAAAAGCTGTCTGCCGAGGTTAGCCTCGCTTATGGTATCATTGTCATAAGCATACACTAGGAGGCCGGGATGGTTCAGGGCAAGCATGGCCTGATGGATACGGGCAAGGCAGGTGAGCATCTGGCTGCCTGTCCCGCCTGTGCCAATAAGGTTCACTGTTACGGGGTTGGTTGGGTTGCCTAAATATTTGTGGGCGATATGTACGGGTGTTATCGTGTTCATTGGATGAGATTTTTGAGTTGGTAACGGTTTTCAATTAATACTTCGGTTGGAAAATTGGCTTTGGTGGCGCAGAGGCTTTGCCATAGTTGCACGATATTGCCTGTAACTGGAGAATGGCCGCCAAACAGGTGGCTGAAATAGCTGTTAAAAAAGTAGTCCTGCCATAGGTTTATGAACTGTTCCAAACCGCAGTCTTTGGGGATACCGATTTGTACATTGCCCATACAAACCCTGCCGTCCGCATACACATTAAAGAACGGGGCATGGCAAAGCGGTGTTTCTTCGCTTACCACCCCGTCTTTGATGGCGAATATTTGCAAGGCGTTTCGGCTTGCCCTCCAAATCAATGCGGGTATCGCTGCGGTTTCCGAGGGGAT
This sequence comes from Mucilaginibacter sp., assembly GCF_039925265.1. Taxonomy (GTDB): domain Bacteria; phylum Bacteroidota; class Bacteroidia; order Sphingobacteriales; family Sphingobacteriaceae; genus Mucilaginibacter. Next base: position 9,077 of record NZ_JBDSZG010000030.1, on the reverse strand, counting down.
GCCGAGGCTTTCGGTGAACAGCAATTTAACGTGCTGCGGTTCGGTTCGCCATACGGCATAGCCGTCAACGGTACTTTTCAGGTAAAGGATGTTTGGAGGCAGCAAACCTTTCGGGTTGAGAAAACCCAACGCTTTTTTTTGACTGGCTTGCAGGGCTTTGGCTAAGGCGTTGCTTTCTCTGATGGATAAAGGATGCCCGTTGATGGGGCAACCCTGTTTGTCCATATCGAAGCTTTCTACATAATAGTCGCTCTTATCATCGTAACCCTTTTTCTCACGCTGGTAGATCACGAGCGCTTTTACAGGTAAATGGAGGTGTCCGAAGATGTTGGTTAAGTCTTTCATGGTTTTTTGTATAAAAGGGTACACAGGTCGTCGATGATCTCAAAGACCTCACATTCATAATTCAGGTCATCGGCATATTTGCCTTTGGGTTCGTTAAAGTGGGTAACGAGTTCCGGCTCCTGGAACGATGGACGTTCGTTAAAGTCCGTGTTCACCATGCTGAATACATCATCACTCAGCGCATCGTCCCCGCTCCCGATAAAGGAAATGTATTCCGTCATTCGGATGATGTTATCATCCCGGTAATAATCGTCCTCTTTTTCATCTGTTATTGGCTCGCTGCAATGCAGGTACAGGTGGTTATGGGTATAGGCTGCCGACAGTTTTAAGGTTTTTTTAGCAAGTTGAAGACAGGCGGTTTCGTAGGTACTTTTCGGTATAAAAGCATTTGCCAATGCCTCAAAGCCTGTCAGCGTGTCTTTTTGCAGCATTTTGGCCTGTATAAAATCCCCTTGTATTTCCGCAGACTTCAGGGCTTTTTTCTTTGCACGGTATTCGGCTTTGTCCAAACTGTCCTTATCGTCTTCTATCCAGTCTTTCAGTATATCATAGGTATAAGCCATATAATTGTCCCCGTCACGATAATTTTCTACCCCCGCCCTGATATAGAGGTAAGCGCAAACGGCGGTGAGCAGTTCAGCGCATTTTTTCTGCGCCCTGTTCTTCCATAATTGGTAAAGGGGCATCACCGGGATGTAATACAGCCCGAAGTCACGGGCGAAACTTTCCTTAACGGACAGGCAGGTACATCCGTCCTCCTGTTCGGTTATCAGCAATTCCCGGTAACGGTTCTTTACTTTCAGCTGCTTGTTGACCTCCTTTTCTGCGGATAATATATTATAGGGATAGGGCAAGCTGCGCAGGTTAGTGACGTCCATACCGTAGTGCTTTTTCAGAAAAGAGAGGGATTTAAAGAAATCCCGCTCGGTTGCTTTGCGTTCCGGCAATACTTCCGCAGGTTGGTACATCTGCAAAAAGCTGTGCCTTAAAAAACCATCGGCAGCAGGTGCTGCGGGGCTGAACGTGGTTTGTTCAGTCTTGCCTCCCGTGCATCGGGTAGCCTGTCGAGGTCTTGGGCGAATTGTGCGATTTGCTGATGTAGTTTCCATTGCTGCGGGTTTCTTGTTTTGATGCGTGCTTTATCTTCCTTTTTCATCTTTTAGCCTTTTGTGCCGATGGTCGATACGAACTCGTACTCCCGGCAGTCGTTATTGATCTCGGGGCCTGATATTTTGGCGTTATTGAGGATAGCGTACAAGTTGGCGTAGTGGTTGCAAACCGCTTCGGGGCTAAATTCCTCGTTGGGGTCGGTCAGTCTTATCTTCTGTCCGTTCTCGGAGTGGATGAATATGCGTGGTAATAATTTTGTGACTAACATGGCTTTACGTTTTAGGGTTATGAATTAAATGTCAGGGTGGCTTGCGCCATCAGGTCTTTTTTGCGGTTGAGGTCTGCCCGTTTGTTTTTGAGTTCGTTTTCCTTTTCGGGGTATTCTTCCACAGTTGGCAGCAGGTCGAGGGCTTCCTCGTATTTGCAGCGGTCGTTCAGTTCCGCAATGCTTTTCATAATGCCCTCATACTTCTTTTTCTTGTCCTCTTTCAGCTCGGGTATCTCTTGGTCTGTCTCGTTTTTCGGTGTAGTTCCCGTAGTGGCGGTTTTTGCCTTTTCCTTATTTTTCTTATCCTGTTCCATTTTTGAGGCGGTCTTGGCTGCTTCCACGCTTTTCAGGTGGGCTTCCATATTGGTGTACAGTTCGGAGGTCTTAGGCAGGGCTTCGGTCACCTTGTCAAAAAATCCTTCGTCCAAATCCTGTGCAGTCCCGCACAGGTTCATGGGGATAATCAGTTTGGCAGCATTGTCCCCGCAATGCAGGGCGGTAAAGAGTTCCGATACGGTAAAGTTGCCGTTGGCATCTACCTGTATCGCCAGTTTCCAAATGCCGGGGGTGTTCAGGGTCGCTATATGTTCAAAAAAGTTCGTTTTCATGTTCTTAATTTTTAGTGTTGGCGTTTTGTTTCTTTCTCTCCAGTAATATTTCGAGGATGTCGTAATCGGCTTCGTAGGTTTCCCCCTCGAATGTATAGTCGTCCGTTTCCTCGTTATAGCTATATTGTTCAAAGTCTTCGTTTTCCAAACAGGTATCTATCAATACCCCATTTTCATAGGTGTACTGCCCATAGATGCCGTTGCCTGTTTCCGAATAATCAAAGCGAAAACCAACTCCGTAGTGTTCTGCTATTTCCTGTATAACCTCCACGTTCGGCGACCATTTTGTTTCATAATAAAGGATGTCACCATCCCATTGGATTTGAAACAGCCAGTCCCTATCCCCTTTACTGGACGGGGGAAGTTGCCCGTGTTCCGTTACCTTTTCTTTCGCTGCCATTTCTTCAAATAGCGTTTGCAGGGCGGTTAATTTATCTTTGTCGTTGGTGGTAAATTCCACCATATTGCTGCACCAGTTTGCCATAATTTTAATTTTTAGGGTTGTTTTTCAGGTTAATTAAATGGTTAGCCGACCTGCCGTCCGCAGTAAACAGGTATTCGTTCGCCACCATGGTTTCAATAACAGCGGTATCGCTTATCAAAAACTCGTATTGGTTTTCAAGGCTCTTGTAGAGGTATTGGTTCAGGTGTTTCGCCACGTCCCGCAATCCTATTTCGAGGTTATCCAGTTCCTCGAATAGCAGTTCGTGGTTTCTGCCGTTTTCGTTAACGACATAAATCCCCAAATCCACGGTTACATCGTATTGCTTTTGCCTCCCTATGATTTGCGGTTCATTGGGCAGGATGCCATTTTTGACCAATTCCAGTACCCTGCGGTCAATGGTCGGCAACTGGAACGGGAACTCCTGTTGGGGCGCATAGTCTTTCCATGATTGTTGGGCGATGGCGTTAAAAAGTTTGGAGAAATCCACCTTTGCGGAAAATGCGCTGCCGTCACCCTGCGAATAGAAACCGCTGAATTTGATACTGTCCTTATCTACGGCAATGCCGAGGTGGGAAACCAATTCGATAAAGTCCTCGTATTCATGCTCCCACCAGTCGAAGCCAATATTTAAGTCCCGGTAAGTGGTGAGGGCTTTTTCTTTGGCTTCTTTGGTAAGTTCCTTGAAACTGTATAGTTTAAGTGTTATCGTTTTCATCTGTTATGATTTTAAAATGAGGGGGATCGCTCCCCCTATTGAATGTTAGTTGAGGGTCAATGCTTCTGCTCCGCTTTTGGCATAGCTGGTACATAAATCAAATGCAGCCTGTGTGCGCAGTTGTCCCGTACCGCCTATGATGGATTTTACTTTGGCTTCATCGTCCTTGTATTCCTTGACATTCTGGAAGTAGCCCGTTACTGCATTGAATGCGCCAAACAAAGTGCCTTTGGTGGTTTCGGTCTGTTGGGTAGGGCTTGCCATAGCGTACATAAAGGCGTTATCACAGATATTTTTGAATACGGTGGACAATTCTTCACCTGTTTTCAGGCTTTTCAGCACTTCCTTGCTCGGTGCCATTGCCTGTTGGATCAGGCTCATTACCTCTTTATCAGAGATGCGTACCTTAGTCCACTGGTTAAAGATGCCATCCAGTTCATCGGCCATTTTGTTAGATATGCCCATAACCTTGTGGGCTTCTTTCAACCTGTCCTCTGCGTTGGCGGTATGCCTGATTTTGATCGTATTGGAGCTGTTACGAAGTGCAGCACCGAGGGTATTCTGGCAGACAACTCTAACCGGGGTAAATGCTGCGGTGATACTACCCGAGCCATCGTGCGAGGTGGTCAAAAAAAGGTATTTCTCAATAAAATCGTCGTTTCCTACACGAATATAGCCGGGGAGTTTAGCAGTAATAAAAATGCGTTCGCCGTTGCCTAAAGCCCCTGCGGTTTCGTATTGCATCCCGTCCCCGCCAACTATAGCATCAAAAAAGCTGAATGCGTCACGGTTCTGTACGATACTGTAATCCCTGCCTACTACGCCCAATACGGTATTGTTATCGGTGCGCATGGTGGCATAATAGTTAGGAACGGCAATGTCCATACCTGCTATTAATTCCCCTGCGTTGCCAACTGTCATTGCCCTGCTTTGGGTAAATAAGGGTGATTTGATAACCTCGTAATCAAGCCCTGCAAAAGCTAATGCTTCCTTACTGGTGGGGTAGTCTGCTACGATTTGCCCTAATCCGTGCCATGCTTTTTCCTTTACGCTAAAAAAACTGTGCTGTCCTGTCTGTTCGTTGAAATTGATGTTGTGTGCCATGATGTTTTAATTTTGATTTTGAAATAAATAGGATTGCTAATAATTAGAATGGCAAATCGTCTTCGTCCTTGCCTGTACCTGTTGCTCCTGCAACTTCCTTTGCAGTTTCTTTTTTGTCCGCCTTTTGTCCTGTTTGAGTGGTCAGCGAAAAAAGCTTGATAGTGTCGCAGGTGCAAATCAATCTCGCCTGCAACCCTTTTGTTTGGCTTTGGTAGGCTTGTGCTTCCATCCAGCCCTGAATTTCTACAACCGCGCCTTTGGTGAGGTATTCAGCAATGCCAGAATTTCGCCAGTAAGCGCAATCAATGAATGTGGTTTTTTCCTGTTTTTCGCCCGCCTTGTTTTTCCATCTTTGGTTGATGGCTACGGTAAAATTGATTACCTGTTTGTCTCCTTTGACCGCTTTGCACTCTGCGTTTGCGGTTACTCGTCCTGTGAATAGCATAATTTTTAATTTTTTAATGAATAATTATTTTGTTTCGTTTTCCTTTTCTCGCCGTGACTTTTGGGATGATTTTTTTCAAAAGAAAAAGGGAAAAAAGAAAGCAAATCTTAAAGCCCGGCAGTGGGCAAGAGGAAACGGAATAAGTCCCGCAGGGTGAAAAGCGAGGATACGAGCTTTTCATTATGCCGTAGTCTCTTGCAAACCCAACGACAGCTCCGGGATTGATTTTAGCTGCGCTTTTTACCCGTTTCGACTGAAAAAATTATTGATTTAATTAAAAAATGCCATTGGAGCCATAGGCAATCAGTGTTTCAAAAGACATGGAGAAAGGAACTCAAGCTTTGAGATATGTGACGGCTCAAAAGAAAATAAATGGTGTTAAAAAGGGAGGTGGTGTGGGGGGAAGCATCAGGGATTGGAAGCGTATCCTTCGATAGAAGATATAGCGGAAAGCCCGCCCGAAGGGGATGCCATGAGAAAAAAAGCAGGATGCTATTTGGTATTCCGAGGCATTAGCCATAACATTATCAAAAAGGTGTGTTAAGCGTGCCGGGTAGTGTTTAGCTAAATTGGAGAATATTGGTTATATTGATCAGAACTATATTGGTTGGTAGCTTATCCTTTTTTTTGCAATTTTGTAATACAAAGTCCATTAAAATGTCGGGAACCAACAAATTACCACTCAATTTATATGCCGAAGCTTTTGGTCAGTATGCGATGGTACAGCCAAATACTTTTGATATCAGGTCAAAGGACGGCCAAATGCTTGTACAGTTTGGAGGTAATGTTTACCAGGTATCTCATTTCAACGATCTAATGGCGACCTATAAAAGCTATTTCGACATCGATCATAGTTTGATCTATATTGAACTACCGGCTGCAATCTGGAACATTTTTGTAGCCGAAAAAATTGTGATCGACCCGGATAATTTTATCATCGACCTGTACCGCGCCTGGGAAATGATATGGGACAAACAGCTGGCCATTTATGATAATCCGCAAAAATATGATTATGACAAGCAACAATCGTATGCGGATTTCAAACACCTGACCTATGAAATCCATAAGCATCGCTGGGAAGAAGTATTCGATATTGCTCAGATTGATCCAGTTATACTTTTTCCGGCCCTTGCAATGGCAATCAAAGGTCAATATAGGAATGAACTGGTATTTTATAGGGAATGCGTTTCGCTAATGACAAGTGAGTACCATGATCAAATTGGCAACGGGTTTGTTTTCGAGCAGGTTAATCTGCTTCAAACGGATGATAAGAGGGAAATATTTTTTATTTACAGCGTAGACGAGCAGTTTATAACAGTTTAATCTTTGCAGTCGTTATTCAAGATGGGATGATTATTCCGGGGAAAGTATACCACCATTCCGCTGCAAAAGGGGCCAGCATTTTAAGGTGTAAACGAGCAGTCAAAGCTCCATCATCACTAAGCAGTGTGATTTGCAGTAAACTTAGTGATTTTTCTTATTCCGCATAGATTTACCCGTTAAAGCAATTCTATGCGCAGAAGCTGCCAATCTGTCCATGATCGCATCGGCAAGCGTTGGCTCATCAATAAAGTTATACCAGTTATCTACCGGCAGCTGTGATGTGATGATGGTAGAGCCATTACCATACCTGTCTTCCAGGATATCCAGCAAGGCGATCCTGGAATCGTTAGATAATGCCTTTAGCCCGAAGTCATCCAATATCAAAAGCTTGTTAGCGGAGATAGCCCTGATCCATTTGAGATAGGTGCCGTCCAGCCTGGCCTGGGCCAGTGATTCCAGAAACTTGTTCATGCTGTAATAAAGGGTTCGGTAACCAAGCAGGCAGGAACTGCGCCCCAGGGCACAAGCCAGAAAGGATTTTCCGCAACCTGTAGCACCGGTGATCAATACATTTTCTCCTTTGGCGATAAACATCCCATCAGATAATCTGAGCACCTGCTCCCGGGTGATTCCCCGGTCAGGTGTGCAGAGAATATCTTCAGGTAAGGCATGATACCGGAGCTTGCTGTAGTTGAGGTACTTTTGTGTGCGGGCATGGTCACGGTACTCTATCTCGGCTTGGGTGAGCATACCGATCAGGGAGTGTACGTCCTGGAGTTCATGTACGGGAAGCAATAGTGTTGCCTCATACCGGTTAGCCATACCGCTTAGTTTAAGCGATTTCAGCTGGTCTAAAGTGTTTTGTGTGTTCATTTGATTTACTTATTTTTAGTTTTCATTGTATGCCTCCGGGCCTCTTAAGTTGACATGAATGGGGATGCGGTATTCTTTGGTAATTTGCTCTTCCATCAGGTCCATATTGTTGGCCAGGATGTTTTTAATGGCGGTATAGCTAAACTTGCTGCCGCTTAATCCTCGCGCGCAGGCCGCCTCCATCCGCACCGGGCCATAGGCACTGATCAGCCTGAGCAGACCCAGGCACGAGGTATAGGACTGTTCAATAACCTTTTTGCTGTCCATGAGCTTTTGAAAAAAGGCATGGGTACAGGGCCCGGCCTCCATTGCCTTTTGCAGGTAATATGCCGAGCTAAAGCCCCTGGTCACCAAATGAGCCTGATGGCTGGCGGGCATGTGTTCTGTGATGGTCGTGTACTTATGGTTTCGGTAATCCCTTTTATGCAGGGCGATGCGCTGGCCACTGTAATAGATCTCCACCGTGTCCTGGCAATAGATGAGGCGTACTTCCTTGCCGATAAAGCGGAACGGCACGCTGTAGTAATGCCAGTCTTCTCCGACCAGGACATGGTAGCTTTTCTGAACTTTCGCTTTGGTATAGTGACGGATGTAATATGCGGTTTCGGGCATGGGTTGCAGCAAGGCTTTTTCCTGCCCGGTAAATAACTCCTGACGACTAAAAGTCTTCTTCTGGAAGTTGATCTGGTGATGCTGGTCCAGCTTGGCCCATATGGCCTGATTGAGTTCAGCCAGGCTATGGAACGTTTCGTTCCTTAACTTGGCGTAAATGCGCATATAGGTGATCCTGACCAGACCCTCTACCGCCGGTTTATCTTTGGGTTTATAAGCCCTGGCAGCGAATAAAGCGATATGGTTATGGTTTGACCACTGCTGGAGCATTTCGGTGAACTGGGGTTCATACCGGCAGGTCTTGGATACCCACTGCCTCATGTTGTCCGACTTAACCCCCAATGGCACACCGCCAAGGTAATCCAGTGTGTTGTTGAGCGCTTTCACTACCTGGGGTAGTCTGGCGTTAGGCAGGGCTTCTACATAGCCATAGCCGCTATAGGGAAGCACGGCAATAAACACCGGGCAGGCGATCACCTCGCCGGTAGACAGGTCAACATAATGCAGCGGTGCACCGGCGAAATCCACTTGCAGTAGTTTACCCGGCTGGTGCTCAAAGTGCATGGTCGCGCTGTTCAGCTTCTGTTGTTCCTGTAAAAGCTCACAGAACCTGGAATACTGAAAGCCCTCCGGGTAATCCTTAATATATTCCTCCCAAAGCAATAAACGGGTAACGCCTTCTTTGGCCAACTCGTGCGTATGGAGCCCGATCAGGCTGTTAAAGTGAACCTTGCGGGGATCTGTTTCTTCCGCCAGGGGTTTGCTTATTCCTGCGATCTCGTCGAGTTTACGGTCATCCAGGGCCAGCAGTTCGCTAAAACTTAAATCCGTTTGAGCAAACTTAACCAGGTAGTTAGCAATGGTTTTCCTGTTGGTGCCCGTTTCCCGTGCAATTGATCTTTGTGAAGCTCCACGCTCCAAAAACAGGAGCAGTTGTCGTACTTTATTCATATTAAGCAGCTTATTTGCCATTCCATTTGGTGATTAGTGTGACCTGATCAAACCTATGATTAACGGCAGGTTAACCTGCTTAGTGGTATACTTTGGAGCGGAATAAGTGGTATACTATTGCCGGAATGTCAGCCCTTTTACACGCTGACCGATGGAAAAAACATCCTTTCCCGGTGATCTTTTAGCAACCTCTTATCTTTTGACTGGCCCCTTTTGCAGCGGAATCACTGGTCCCTTTTGTAGCGGAATCACTGGTATACTATGGAGCGGAATATCCA
>NZ_JBDSZG010000029.1:0-99269 GCF_039925265.1 Mucilaginibacter sp. | reverse complement strand
TGAAAATACCTTTTAAATAACTATTTTTGTACACGCTTTTATAGCGTTTGCTGCACGCCCCACGTCAGCTAATTGCCTGGTCAGTTTGGCCCGGAATCAGGTGGTCAACATCTCCATAACATACAGTCTGACAATTTTTGAAGATCATTTCTGTCAGTTAAATCAGCTATCATTATCTGATGACCCACGCCAGCCAAACTTGCTTTTGCATCATTCAATTTCGCCCCGTTGCGGGCTACCAGAGTTACCCGGTAATTTTGAGCCGCCAGCAGCCTGGCTGTTTCCAACCCGATGCCTCCGCTTGCTCCTGTGATCAATACTTTTTTCATGGTTATGTTTGATTACTTTTATTCCATTGCAAATGTATTGAACACCGTTCAATAAAACAAATTTATAAATCTTGATTTCAAAATCTGACATCACACTGATAATTGGATTACGTCAGCATTAAGCCAGCCCCCCACTTAGCTGTTACTCGTTTTTAATAATCCTCGGTCAGACCAGACAAACAAAACATTATCCCCTGACCGCCAATTTTAGACTCTTTTGTGTTAGCTGTTTAGCCTGAAAAGTGTTTCTTTTTTTGATTAACATCTCTGAGATTAATAGCATTATTAACAGGAATGAAACGCCCTAATCAACACCCTACTACGATTAAGTTTATTATTTTGATTGTGAATAATATAGACGTTAGGGATGGCATTCTGCCACCCCGACAAAAGCTTAAAACTACTGCGGATCCGATGATATTTGGTTGTCGCTCTTGCAAAGCGATTAATTACTGTTTTAGCTATCTAACTTAGCAGTTGTTATATCTCTTTAAAAACACCATTTTTAAACCTTTAAACAAATTTTTCGTACAAATCCTTATTGACCCCCCGACAATCTGAATGCATATTAAACGGCTGTTTTTTTTAATATCGATTATTCTATTCGCGAAAGCACACGTTTCTGCACAGGATATTGCTCAGCAACTCACCAACATTTACAGCGCTAACGGTATTTCGCAAAATTCTATACAATGTATTTACCAGGACAAGTATGGCTTTATGTGGTTCGGTACGCAGGATGGCCTAAACAAATACGATGGCTACGAGTTCACCACTTATAAGCACCTCCGTAATAATAACAAGAGTTTACCAGCCAATAACGTACTGGCCATTTGTGAAGATGCCGAAGGCAATATATGGGCGGCAACCCGTATAGGTGGGCTAAGCAAGTATAACCGCGCTGATGATTGCTTTATAAACTACAAACACGACAATAAAAACAACGCGTCAATAAGTAACAACAACATCAGCTACGTTTATAGCGACCGTAAAAATAATTTATGGGTAGGCACCGATAACGGGCTGAACTTATACGATAAAAAAACAAATAGCTTTAAACGATACTATCACAACAACCTGCCTAACAGTTTAAGCAGCTCTGCCATCTACACCATATTTGAGGATAGCAAAGGCCGGCTTTGGATAGGTACCGATAAAGGACTAAACCTGTTAAACACACGCACCAACGGCTTTACCCGCTTTGCACACAATAAGGCTGATAAAAAAAGCATCAGTGATAACATTATCACCTCCATAGCCGAAGATGAGCGCCATAATTTATGGTTTGCCACTTACAACGGGCTGAATTTATTAAATGCTGATTCAACTTTTACAGCGTATGCCAATGAGCGCGATAAATACACATTAAATGGCGATAACCCAATTTACAGCTTAGCGCCCAATTTTGCTGGCAAGCTATGGGTTGGCACAAACACCACATTGCAGTTGTTTGATATTAATAAAAAAGTGTTTATAAATATAAACAGCCTGCCCGCGGAGCAAGATAATATGCCAAACGATGGCGTTTACGCGTTGTGGATAGATAAGCAAAAAACCTTATGGATAGGCACTTCCAGCGAGGGTATTTTAAAGTACGATAACAACCTAAACCTGTTCCCGGCTTATAAAGCCTCGGCTAATACCAATCCATCTATCGCCAACATCATCCGGGGAATAGCGGCAGATAAAAACAGCAACCTATACCTGGCTACCGATGCGGGCATGGCCTATTATGACCGCGCCAGGGCAAAGTATACCCTTTATAGCCATAATGCCCGTGCTAAAAATGCTATCACAACAAATTACAGCTCATGTATATTTATCAATAAGGCCAATACCACCGTTTGGGTTGGGTTTTACAGCAACGGAGTTGACCGTTATGATATTAAAACCGGGCAATTTAAAAATTACACTATTGGCCAGGGCGCCCGCAATTTAAATAACGCCTCGGTATATGCTTTAGCAGAGGACGATAACGGCCAGATATGGATGGGTACGAACGCAGGCGGAGTAAATGTTTTTGACCCCAAAACCGAGACCTTTAAAAAATTCCTTCACGATGATAAAAACCCAAACTCGATAGCCGATAACGCTATTGAAGCCCTTTACTGCGATAAAAACGGTAATATGTGGGCCGGAGGTTATTCCAATGGTGTATCGGTATACGATGCGCGATCCAACAAATTCACACACATTAACAGCAAGAACACCGGTCTTAGCAGCGATGTGATCAGTTGTTTTTATGAGGATAACAAAGGCCATATGTGGATTGGCACTATGGAAGGCGGGCTTAATTGTTATGATTATAAAACAAAAAAAATAACAAATTATACCGAAGAAAACGGGTTGATCAACAACACCATAAATTACATCACATCCGATGCAAAGGGGTATTTATGGCTCAGTTCGCTAAAAGGCATCATCTGCTTTGACCCCGTTACCAAAACTTCGATAAAAAACTTCGACGTTCACAATGGCTTAAAAAGCCAGGAATTTAATTTGGGCAGCGGGGCCAAACTGCCCAACGGCCAAATCGCGCTGGGTTGTATAAACGGGTTCAATATCATCAGCCCCGATAAAATAACCTTCAATTCAAATAAACCCGATGTAGTACTGAGCGGTTTTGAATTATTTAATAAACCGGTACAAACGTATTCAAAAAACTCTCCGCTAAAACAAAGTATACTCACGGCGCAAGAGGCTACATTACATCACGATCAATCGGTATTTACTATAAAATTTTCCGCTTTAGATTATACCGTCCCTCAAAAAAACACCTATGCCTATAAACTGGAAGGTTTTGATCCCGAATGGCGTTATGTAGGCAACCAGCGTAGTGCCACATACACCAATCTCGACCCAGGCACCTACATTTTTTTAGTTAAGGCAGCTAATAACGATGGCATTTGGAACAACACGCCCACCAGGCTTAAGGTAATTATACTGCCCCCATTTTGGATGACCTGGTGGTTTAGAACGCTCGCAGTAATAATATTTATAGCGATCGCCTATATTTTATACATCCTGAGGTTTAATTTCTTCAGGAGGCAAAAACTGAGCCTGCAAAAACAGGTTGAAGACCGTACGGAACAAATAAGTCAGCAGGCGCTACATCTTAAAGCGCTTAACCTCGAGTTGCAGGAGCAAGCAAGTGAACTACAGGCACAGTCGGAAGAATTGCAATTACAATCAGAAGAATTACAAAAACAAAAAGAGCAGGAAGAAAAAGCCCGGTTGGAGGCCGATAAGGCAAATTTAGCTAAAAGTACATTTTTAGCTACCATGAGCCACGAGATTCGCACACCTATGAACGGTGTTTTGGGTATGGCCTCGCTTCTGTCGGAAACAGAATTAAACGATGAACAGCGGGAATATAACGATGCGATACTCAACAGTGGCGAATCATTACTAACGGTGATAAATGACATCCTGGATTTTTCAAAGATCGAATCTGGCAACCTTGGGTTGGACGACCATGATTTTGAGCTAAGAAAATGTATTGAGGATATTTTTGAACTTTTCGCTTCAAAGATGTCGCAGGCAGGTATCGATCTCGTTTATCACATAGCCGACAATATCCCTAATCAAATTCATTGCGATGGCTCGCGGCTGCGGCAGGTATTGGTGAACCTGGTGGGGAACGCTACAAAGTTTACGCATAGCGGCGAGGTGTATGTTGGCGTTACAAGTGTTAAGGTTGATGAAGAAAACTTACGGCTCTCATTTGCGGTACGGGACACCGGCATAGGTATCGCCGACGAACACTTCGAACACCTTTTTAAGGCTTTTAACCAGATAGATTCGTCGGTAACACGCAAATACGGTGGCAGCGGCCTTGGCTTGGTCATTAGCGACAGGCTTGTAAGGTTAATGGGCGGCACTATTGAGGTGATGAGCAAACCAGGCTTTGGCAGCACATTTTCTTTTGAGATAGATTGCAAAAAAGGCACCCCTATTGCTGTTGTGGAAGAAAGCGAGAATGAGAAGATTTGTTTTGGCAAGCGGGTGCTAATAATTGATGATAACAGCACCAACCTCCGCATTCTGAAAATACAGCTGGAGAAATTAAAAATGATCGTAATTGCGGTATCTTCGGGATACGATGCACTTAAAATACTTCAAACCGATAGTGGGATAGACCTCATCATTACCGATATGCAGATGCCCGATATGGATGGCATTACTTTAAGCGCTAAAATAAAAGCACTGCCAAGCTTACAACCTATCATATTGCTTAGTTCGATAGGGAATGAAAGTAAAAAATTGTTTCCGCATCTGTTTAACACTGTACTTACCAAACCCGTAAAGCAACAGGCTTTATATGATGTTGTACAGGCCGAATTAAGGAGGGATACCATAAAGAAGGTAGATAGTAAAAAGTCGCTGTTGTCAGAGCAATTCGCTGTGGATTACCCTTTCAGGATGCTGATAGCCGAAGACAATTTAATGAATCAAAAACTCATCATCAGGATATTAAACAAGTTAGGCTATCAGCCCGACCTGGCTAATGATGGACAGGAGGTGATGGATATGATGAGCAAAAAATACTATGATATTATACTGATGGATATCCAAATGCCGAACATAGACGGACTGGAAGCAACCCGCCTTATCCGTAAAACATACGGCCTTAAAACCACCATATTGGCCATGACGGCCAACGCCCTTACAGAAGATGAAAGCGATTGCTACAAGGCCGGCATGAATGGTTATCTATCCAAACCCATTAATCTCGAGCTGCTTATACAATCCTTAAAAAATCTTTACAACAGCGCCCATCATATTAAATAGTAGCGTTCATACAGATGTTGCTTTTCTTATAAAGAGAACGCGACATAACTATCACCAGACTTACTCCCTATTTTACCACCACCACAGGCTATAACAATATACTGTTTGCCGTCGATCTCATACGCGGCGGGTGTAGCGTACCCGGCAGCCGGCAATTTTGCTTCCCAAACCACCTTACCCGTTTTCTTATCAAATGCGCGGATCTTCTCGTCTTTAGTAGCAGCAATAAATACCAGCCCGCCCTTGGTAACCAGCGGGCCGCCGTAAGTTTCGGTACCGGTAACCGGGATGCCACGCTTGGTTAGCTCGGCGTATTCGCCCAGTGGTACTTTCCACAACAATTTACCGCTGGTAAGGTCTACCGCGTTAAGCGTACCCCATGGCGGTTTAATGCCGGGGTAGCCGTCCTTATCAACAAAGCGGTTGTAGCCGGCCATGGTGTATGGCGCGGCAGGTAGGGCACTTTTGGTTTCAGGCACCGCGGGTTGTGCCCCTCCCCTGCCGATTGGGCCGGTAGCTTCTTTCTCCGGTATTTTTAGCAGAAAGGTTAATATAGCCTTCTTCTCCCCTTCGGGAATTGCTTTAAACGATGGCATCATGTTGCGCCCGTTATCAATAATATTTTTGGCTTGGAGCTCGTTATACTTCTTCTCCAGGTTAAGCAAGGAAGGAATGGTGCTGCCGTTGCCTTTCAGATCGGCACCGTGGCAGGCAATGCAACGCTGGTTGTAAAACGCGTGCCCTGAACCCGCAAGGGTATGGTCGTTATTGTCGGTTTTAGGTACATCTATCATCACTTGCGCCCATGGTAGTTCGGTACTGTTGATGTACATTATTTTAGTTTGCTGGTCAACTGCTGCACCACCCCATTCGCCTCCTCCATCAAAACCAGGGAAGATCCATCCGCCATCTTTACTTGGCGGACTAAACATCGCCCTGTTCTTCACTTTCAGGTATTTCTCCATCATATCCTTGTGTGTTTCCGGCGAAATATCGGTTACATCCTCCGGGCCGAACTTTTGGCGGGCAAAAGGTTCAGGTAGGGTTGGTATGGGCTGCGTTGGCCACGGTTGTTCGCCGGGCAGGCCATTGGTAGGTACCGGTATTTCGTTTATTGGGAAAACAGGCTGCCCGTTCGTACGGTCAAACATAAAAATATAACCATTCTTGGTTATCTGAGCTACGGCATCAATATCTTTACCATCGTGTTTTATGGTTACTAAATTCGGCGTTGCAGGCAGGTCGCGGTCCCAAAGATCGTGGTGTACAAACTGGTAATGCCAAATATACTTGCCTGTGGCCGCATCCAGCGCTATCAGCGAGTTTGCATATAGGTTCTGACCCTTGCGGTTGCCTCCGTAAAAATCGCCCCCTATAGAGCCTGTAGGGATGTAAACGATTCCGCGTTTTTCGTCAAGAGACATCCCCGACCAGTTGTTTGCTCCGCCGAGGCTTTTCCAGGCGTCCTTGTTCTCCCAGGTCTCGTAACCTTTTTCGCCCGGGTGTGGTATGGTGTTAAAACTCCAGCGCAGTTTACCGGTTAGTACGTCATAAGCCCTTATTGGTGCCGGTGCGGCGTCTTCGCTCTCTGCTACACGTACACCCATTATCAATACATCTTTATAAATGATACCAGGAGTAGTTGATGCCACAAAAGAGTGGATCTCGCGGCCAACATTTTCGGTCATATCTAAATAACCGCCGTTTCCAAAATTAGCAACAGGGGCGCCTTTTTCGGCATCAATGCAATACACCTTGTTACCTACGTTATAAAACAGCCGCTTGTTGCCGCCAACGGCATCCTGCCAGTACACCACGCCACGGTTTACTTTGTAATAAAACATGGGGTTGAATTTGGCAGCCGTATCTACCGAAGCAGGATCGAAAATCCAGTTTTGCTTCCCGGTTACCGCGTTTAAGGAGAACAGTTTAAGCTTTGGTGTAGAACCGTACAGCACGCCATCAACCATAATAGGATTGCACTGATTTTGCGTACGGTTGGCCGTGTCCCGGTCGTTGGAGGTGTATACCCAAGCCTGTTTAAGACCTACTATGTTTTGCAGATTGATCACCTCGCTTGCAGAGTATCGCGCCGCATCTTTGGTACCTGCGTAGGCTCCCCATCCTTTATAGTCGTAACCAGGCGCAGAATTTGATTGTTTACAGGAATAAAGGGTAACCGATAAGGAAATGAAGGACAGGAATAGATAGGCTGGTCTCATGCTGCTATAATTGGTAAGGCAAGCTATGAAAAAATAAGGAAACGGAAAATTTAGCGCGCCCTGAAGCGCAATAGCCTTATCATTAGACAAATCATAAAACGTTCCGACGGAATTTAAAAATCAGGGTTAACAAAAGTTAACACAATTTCAAAAATTGTTTTGCAATCATCTCTTAATCAATCGATTGTATTTTAGCAGGGTTAACATATTTTAGACTTTTTTTTATCAGCATAAATGCTAAAACTTCTATTATAAAACCGTAAAGGAATTTAATAACATTATCTGCTGATGGGCAATTGCTCCCTGAAAGGGGAGGCAGATCTGATCAGCGATTTGGAGACAGCCCGATGTTGAGCCATCTCCCATTCCACTGCTTTAAACAACTAATCAATTAACTAATATAAAAAACCATCTTTATGCGATAGGTGTGTGCCGATCTGTCAGATTACTTTGAAGCTGATCTATGACCGGACACGGCGTAGTAAAAAATATAAACATAGCAGGGCACCATGCTGCATAAAAACGCTGACTGCGCCCCCATATTTTTTGCCAGCAGGGCATACACCTGCGGCAGTATAACACCACCTGCAATACCCGTAACCAGCAAAGCCGAACGAATTTTGGTGTACTTGCTTAAACCTTTAATGGCCAGCGGGAATATGGCTGGCCACATCAGCGAATTGGCAAGGCCCAACAATGCGATAAGCATGATGCTCAAATTATTTAGCGTGAATTTGCCGAAATATAGCTGCGTGTTAAACCGTGAGTAATGTGTTCATATCTGCTATGATCTGGTGCGTCAGTTTATCGGCATTTTCCATGGAATTTGCTTCCGAATAAATCCTGATCACCGGCTCGGTATTCGACTTACGCAAGTGCACCCACTGCTTGCCGAACTCAATTTTCAAACCATCAATAGTGCTGTAAGGTTGGTCGCTGTATTTGGCTTCTACTTCTTTTAGCAGACCGTCTATATCCATATGTGTAGGGAATAAGGCGATGTCCACCAGCGCGTCCCGACCGTAATGCAGTTCGGGGTAAATGATACCGCCATTGCCTTCGCCACCAATTACTGCATTTACGGCTTTCATTTGGGTACCACGTTCACGTCTCCTACTGCCGACGCTTCATAAACACCGCCCAGGTTTTCGGTAACATCACGCAAAGCCCGTGTTGATGATGTTGATATTATCCGGCGCGATGTCTACGTGATCGAACAAGTGCTTATTCATGAATACTTTGTAGCTTTGTGCAGCCGCAGCGCTCATGGGGTAATACTCATCCACGTTAACGGTGGTAACGTTTTTAAAGCTCAGCCCCTCCTGCTGATGCAGGCGAACCAGTTCTTTGTAAACCGCGACAGGTGTTGCGCCCGTGGCAAGGCCAAGCACGGCTTGTTCTCCTTTTGTGGCTTTTTGTTTAATGATACCGGCAATGCGTCGGGCTACAACTTTTAATGCTGTAAGCATATCGGGGTACACCGTTACAGGTAGTTTTTCAAACCTTGTTTCTTCTAAAAGATTTAAACGTGGCATTATATAATTTTTTGGTGTGATAATTAAAGGCGCTGAGTTTGCACTCCCGATGGGCGAATTGGCTGCATGGCTGCGGTGCGAGTGTTGTATGATCCAAACCATTCCCGCTCAATAATAGCGGTGAGTTTGTCTTTATTTAGTTCCAGCATTTTCAGCAATTGCATTTGGGCAAGCGTACGCTGCAGGTTGTGGCCGACAAACTGAATTTTGTAGTACGTATCACCATTAAGGTAATCTGTTAAAAAGCGTACCGCCTGCATATAAGGCAATAACAGCACGCCTTTTATAAGCGATTTCAATTCCTGCTCGCTTAAAAAAGATATGGTTTGGCTGAGGTAGCCGCGGGTAAACTCTTCAAACAAAGGGATATTTAATTGTATAGCGCCCAGGCTTGCCTCATCCTCGGCGGCGGTACTGATGATGCTGCGGATAGCATCGCCAAAATCATAAGCCGAATAACCGGGCATCACTGTGTCCAGGTCTATCACGCATTGGATATTGTCCTGCTCGTCAAGTAAAATATTGTTGAATTTGGTATCGTTATGTGTAATGCGCAATGGCAGTATACCCGCACGCCCCCATTGCAATATATCTTTCATGCTATCGGCACGGCTTAGCAAAAAGTCAAGCTCAGTTTGTACAGTATTTAGCTTGCCTGCAGCATCATTTTTAATGGCTTCGTTAAATTCTTCCAGCCTGAATTCGATGTTTAAAAAATCGGGGATGGTATCTATCAGTATATCGGCACCCATATCGCAGAGCAAATACTGAAACCGGCCAAATGCCACACCACCCTGGTAAGCTTGCTTTTCGGTAGTGACGAGGTCGTAGCTTTTGGTGTTATGCAAAAAGGTTGTCATCCGCCAATAACCACCTTGTTCATCCTGGCAATAGTAAAGGCCGTTATTGCATGGGATAAGAGTTAAAACCTCCTTATCCGGATCGCCGCCGGCCTTGGACACTTTTTGCTTGAGATGATTGGTAACGTACAGCATATTATTCATCAGCCCGTCCACATCCTTAAATACATAGTTGTTTATTTTTTGCAACAGAAACTCCCGCCCATCTGTCGGGGTTGTAACCCGGTAGGTATCATTGATATGGCCCGAACCGAACGGCTTTATCCCGAAAGAATCTGCCTGAATACTGAACTGCGCAATAATATCCGAAAAATTATATTTCATTCCTTTAGTATGCATTTATACTGCAATTTATCTAAACCTTTGTGTTATATACTATTAAGTACCAACTATTTAAAATGGTTTGGTATCCATTACCTTTACATCGTAAGGCGCAAGTTTTATTTTGAAGACGCGCCCCGCGAATACCTGTGTATGCTTAGCGCTTTTGGCATCGAAGAACCGGTAATTATCGGTCGCGCCCGCCGGCAGTGGATAGGTTATCCATATAATAACCTCGTAGCCGTTGTTCTGCAGTTCTACAACCGTATGAGAACCGATGTAGCCCGTGCCGCCGGTAACTAATATTTTCCCTTGTTTTAAAACGCTCATACTTTATGTGTATTGATCTGGTTATATTTTGATGAATATTTTATACTTGCGTCAGCGACTTATCCCATGTAACATTAAAGTGTTCGCGCACGCATCACAATTGCACACATTGACTATGTGGCATTATATATAGTTATCCAATCAAAAGCTTCTGTTTACAAATATCTAATTTTTATAGGCGTGTTCGAACACATCTATTAATATTTTGTTATTTTATGAATTAATCGGGTCGCAAACGCCTGCAATTACACTAAATTAATGGGGAGAATTGCTTAAACAAACACCACAGACCCAAACTGTTCCGGCAGGTGAAATTCAGGATATGGATGTTCAATGGGCACCCAGCTCAGGAAATGAGGCTCGGGTAAATCATCACCGCATTTATAAAAATTAACACGACAAGCCTGCTCCTTAAGATCGAGTTTGTTGTGGTGCACAAAAACGGAGAATGGAAAAAACAAGGTAAGCTCCCAATTATATAAGCCGGTTTCGGCATCCTGTGGTATGGTAGTACTTAAAGTATTTATGGTTGCCGCAATATCAACGGGCAGATCAAATCTATCAGTCTTACTTCCCCCATAGCCGCAAAGGGCGGTTCCTAAACTATTAAACTCAAAATTGTAGTAGTTCTTATCATCGCCAAAAGCAATAAAAAACTCAACACAACTATCTTTATAAACCGGATCGTTAATGTTTTTGTAACGTGTAAGTACGTGCTGTTCGCTCACCTTGTATTTTAAATAGATGCCTTGTTGATTATGCGCGAGTGAGAAAGAAGCCTGTGGTAAATGGCCGGCCTGATGCCAGGGAGCAGAATCAAGATCCTGTTGCTCCTCCCCGTCTAAAAAAAAAGCAATGCTTTTCATGCCATTATCGGCAATATGCGCGGGTAGCGTAGGGCTTTTAAACTGCTTCATATAATCGTGATCGACATTTGCGTGTACGCACACAAATATATAGAAAACAGTGGCTCTACAATTTATTTTATAAAAATTAAATTTCTACGAAGGTATCGTCCTTTTCGTCGCGGAAGTAATTTAAATTTTCGCTGGTCACCACGTCCAGCGGGAGGTATTTTAAAATAGGCACTTCCTTTTTAAACACCAGGTGTTCGGCCAATTGGTATATGCCCCAATAGCCCTGCCCTTTGGGGTTTTGATTGATCAGGAAGCTGATCTCACCCGTTTCGAGGTAGTAAAGGTTGGGCGTTATTAAATCATAGCCTATCAGCTTAATATTCTTCACATGCCTCTGTTTGAGGTATTTGGCAATATCGAACGCTTGGGACGTTGTCACGAAGATCTGTTTAAGGTCTAAAGTACTTTCCAATATCTCGTCCAGCTTTTTGATAAAGCCCGATTGGCTCGACCGGTTAAGCTCAACGCTGATGATATTGTAGTGATGCGTCAGGTCGTGCTGGATAAAGTAATTGCGAAAGCCCTGCTCCTTTTTTACCAAGTGTTGCGCATTATGGATTTCCTCATCAATATGCGCAATTAAGATAGAACACGGGTTCGGCTGCCCGTAGTGCACCAATTTAGCAGCCAACAAGCCGCTTTGGTACGAATCCTGACCGATATAACTTAACGGATCATACTCGGCTATCTGTGTGTTAAACAGCACGAAAGGTATTTTAGCTTCGTTCCATTTCTCGAAAAACGGCAACGTTTCGTTATAATAAATTGGAGATAACAAGATACCATCCGGCTGCCTTTTGGTAAGTTTTGTAGCCATCTTCACATAATCCTGCGGATCGTGCGGGTTAAAAACATACTGTTCAACCTGTACGCCATATTGCTTTAAGTCCTGCTCGGCTTTCTCTATTCCCAGTTTTGGTGCCATCCAAAACGCATCGTAAGTATGATCGGGCAGTAGAGCAGCAAATACGTACTGTTTTTTAGAGCCCAGCATCCTGGCCATGATATTTGGCTCATAGTTAAGCTCTTTCAGTATTTTTAACACACGTTCCTTAACATCTTCGGCTACCCTGCCGCGGTTATGAATAACCCGATCGACCGTACCTGTTGATACTTTGGCTTTTAAGGCAATATCTTTAATTCTTACAACTGTGTTTTTCTGGCCTGGCATTTTTAGTAGCTAATTGGTACCCTTGCAAATATATAGTAATTCGATATATAGCTGTGTATGTAAAACACTTTTACCGCCCGCGCAAATGGTGCAAATAAATTTGGTGGAGTTGCCATAAATGCCTCACCTCTTTTTTAATGCAAATATTAGAAAACGACGAAAATTTACAAAAAAATATCGAATGTGTGCGAACACACAATAAAATCTATACATTTGAAAAATGATCCTGTACGCCCCCACGATTATCAATCAGGGCGGCGCGGCATCGCCAAGAAACGAGATACCGATCCAAATTCAAAATAATTAGCATACATACAATTCATTATGGAAAGAAGAGAGTTTATCAAAAATAGCGCGATCGCCGCTGCGGGGCTCACTATTTTACCCTCTGGCAGTTTATTCGCTTCGGCTCCTGCCAAAGTAAGGCTTGGCTACATTGGTGTCGGTGCACGCGGAATGAGCCACATTGCCGAAGGTTTGCTGCGCGATGATGTAGAGGTTGTCGCGATCTGTGATACTCAGGAAAGCTCGCTGAAGATCTGCCGTGAATATATTGCGAAAAAAGGGCACGCGCCTGTAAAGGAATATACCGGCGGACTGGATGCCTACAAACGCCTTTTAGACCATAAAGGCATCGATGCGGTTATTATTGCTACCCCATGGGCCTTCCACTACCAACAATCTATTGATGCCATGAAAGCAGGCAAATACGTGGGTTGCGAAGTAATAGCAGGCTTAACCGTTGACGAGCATTGGGATATTGTACACACATCTGAGAAAACCGGGATGCCTTATATGACGCTGGAGAACGTATGTTACCGACGCGATGTGATGGCGGCCCTGAATATGGTAAGGCAGGAGCTATTTGGCGAGATCATTCACCTCGAAGGCGGCTATCAGCATAATTTAAGAGGCGTATTATTCAACAACGGCAAGCAATATTACGGCGGTGGCGTTGAATTTGGCCACAATGCCCTAAGCGAGGCACAATGGCGCACGCAATATAATATAGACCAGGATGGCGACATCTACCCTACCCACGGTGCAGGCCCATGCATGCATTACGCTAACATTAACGCCGGTAACCGTTTTACCAGCCTGGTTTCGTTCAGTTCGAAGGCACGCGGCCTGGCGGCTTACGTAGAAGAACAGTCACCCGGCCATAAAAACGCGAAGATCAATTATAAAAACGGCGACGTTACTACAACCATGATCAATTGTGCCAATGGCGAAACCATTTTGTTAAGCCACGATACACACTTGCCACGCCCATATTCATTAGGTTTTAGGGTACAGGGCACTAAAGGTATTTGGATGGACGTAAACAAAAGTGTTTATATTGAGCATCAATCAAAACAAGATGATGTTTGGGACCCCGCGCAGTTGTGGTTTGACAAGTACGACCACCCGCTTTGGAAGAAATACGCGAAAGAAGCCGAAGGCGCGGGCCACGGCGGTATGGACTGGTTTGTGTTTAATGCTTTTGTTGAAGCGGTAAAGCAGAAGAAACAAACGCCTATAGACGTTTATGATTCGGTTACCATGAGTGTGATCACACCGTTATCTACAAAATCTTTAAAAGAAGGCAATGCCTCAGTTGAGTTTCCTGATTTCACCAAGGGTAAATGGAAGGAACGTAAAAACAAGTTTGCATTAGATGACAGTGGCTTTTAATTAGCCGCCAAAAATCAGTTTCATCGAAAAGCCCTCTGAGCAATTGTGTTCAGAGGGCTTTTTCTATCGGCTTATGACCCACTTTTTGCGGTCGCACATATAACATTTATAAATTTTAAGGGGGAGCCACCACAACAAGGCTTTGAAAAGGGAAGGTCGTGGTGCCCTTAACCAGCTATCCGTTCCGCAAACACATGGCTTGCCGGATAATTTTTTGGGGAGATTATATTTATCCATAGCTTAAAGAATAAAGTGTGACTTTTCTTTCTCTTTAGGCATTAATTGGTAAACCAAATATAGCCAAAAGTTGTGATAATGCTACTTGGTTTCAACTTTTTAATAATTGCCGCGCACAATTCTATAACCCTGTTAAGGAGTACGGCTCCTTGTTATACCCGTGCATTTACCCAAAATATCGGCCAGACAATGCCAGCGTTCAAGATGGTCATTGTTATGCCGCTACAGCCTTGTACAAAGCTGATAACTTGTCTGCCGTATAATCAATTTCCTCAGCGGTATTAAATTTACTGAACGAGAAGCGGATGTTATTGCGCGAGGTATCGGCACCAATGGCTTTTAAAACATGAGAGACTGAACCGGTTGAGCAGGCGCTGCCACCAGATACCGAAATGTTATGTTGATCCAGATAAGCAAGCAGATCGCCGGTTGCGTAGCTAACAGGCAGGCTTGCATTGAGTACGGTGTAAAGGCTTTTATCTGCAATCGCTGAGTTTCCGTTGAACTGCACATCCCCTATTTGTTCCTGCAGTTTGGCTATCATCCTGTCTTTTAATTTTTGAATGTATACCCGGTGCCCGTCTATATCGCTGTAAGCAATTTCCAGGGCTTTTGCCAGGCCAATGATGCCATGGATATTTTCGGTGCCGGCACGCAGCTTACGTTCCTGCGCCCCACCATGTAGCAGCTGCGATAATTGCACCCCGTCGCGGCAGTATAAAAAACCCACACCTTTTGGCCCATGAAATTTATGGGCAGATGCCGCGATAAAATCTATTTTTAGATTCGACAGATCGTGACGGTAGTGGCCCATGGTCTGCACAGTGTCTGAATGAAAAAGTGCCCCCCTGCTTTTACAGACCTCACCAATAAGCTCAATATTGTTAAGATTGCCTATTTCGTTATTGGCGTGCATTACTGATACCAGGGAACGGGGAATGTCTCTCAACAGATCATCCAGATGGTTAATATCCAGGTTGCCGCGGCTATCGGTATTAATAAAACTTAGTTTTATTTTGCTGTTATTTTTTAAAACTTCGAGCATGTGCAGCACAGCATGATGCTCAAAAGGTGTGGTGATGACATGTTTTATATGATGAGAACGCACACTCGACAGGATAGCCATGTTATCGGCCTCGGTGCCACCGCTGGTAAATACAATTTCGTTTGGGGATGCCCTGAGCAGATCGGCAATAGAGGAACGCGCCCTTTCAATCGCATTCCTTACTTCGCGGCCATGCTCATGGTGCGATGATGGATTACCATAAAACTCCAGTAAGTAAGGAGTTATTGCTTTAAATACTTCACTATCCAATTGGGTGGTAGCCGCGTTATCCAGATAAATTCTCATTGCTTTATTTTTTTAATGTTACCAACGTTGATTTAGTAACTTATCTCAAAAAAAAGAAGACACAGTGATAAAGCGATACAGCTTTTAATTTGTTGTCATCTTATCTTTCTCCCAATTAAATGGAGCAGGAATTAGCACCTTTTACAAGCTTAAAGCCGGTACAGGTTGCTAAGACGTCTTCGGGCCTTTCCCTCTGTCTTTCTGGATAAGTTATTAAAAGAACGAACTAATGATGCAAAGATATAATTAATTCTATAATTCCTATAGATTTAATATAATTAAATAAAATTGATGCTTAAAGAGTCTAAGCCACCAAAAAAGAAGTTCACCGACTAATGGAAGACAATTTAATATTCCGTAAAAAACCGGTATGGACGATATGACAATTAAATTATATAACATCTATGGAATTAGTAGATATAATTCTATATTTGCAGCGTAATCGTTCTTAATAATTATCAAGAAAGACTGAGGGAAAGGCCCAATGATGTCTTAGCAACCTGTACGCCATAGGTATAAAGGTGCTAATTCCTATCTGTAGCAATACAGAAAAGATAATGTTCGCAAATTATTTGCAATGCCTGTAAAGGTGTTTCATTACATCATCCTCCCCTCTTTTTATTGCTGATTATTCAGGAACACTGAATAACAAAACTATGAATAGCAAACATTTACTTTTAGCAAGCTTTTTATTGCTTAACGGCCTTTTCGCCAGTGCGCAATCTACGCAAACAGCTACTGCGGTAGCAGATCCTGATCGTGGCTACATCGTAAAAACAGGCGATCAGGCTCCCGCTGATTTTGAGCTGCAACTTACCGACGGTACTAAAACATCGCTAAAGCAATTAGCAGGTAAGATCGTGATTCTGCAATTCACCGCCAGTTGGTGCAGTGTATGTCGTGAGGAAATGCCCCACCTGGAAAAAGAAGTATGGCAGGCATACAAAGATAAAGGCGTGGTGCTGATAGGTGTTGACCGCGACGAACCTTTACAAAAGGTCATCACCTTTCAAAAGGTTATAAATATCAGTTATCCGCTTGCATTGGATCCCGGTGCTGATATTTTTGGGCGCTTTGCTAACAAAAAAAGCGGCGTAACCCGTAATGTGGTGATCGGACGGGATGGCAAGATAGCTTACCTCACCCGCCTATACGATCAGCAGGAATTCGCAAACATGGTGAAAGCGATAGACGACCTTGTAGGTAAACCTATTGCCGCACTCAACTAACCACACATCAAATTAATTCAAATTATATGAAAACAACTCCTACCCAAGCCAACCGAAGTCCGCGAATTAATAATTCATTATCCTGCTACAAGAGCCACATGCTTACTTCCATGCCCATGTGTTGCTGCTGTTAATCTTACAGCAAATTTACCGGCATAAGCTATTCTGTTAAGCCGCGAAAATCGTTATTCATTCTTTACAATTCAATAAGCTCACTCGTTTAACACCTTTTTTTTAAACCAGGCATGTGCTACGAGTATTCGTATTGATTTTTTTTGACCCATATAGTACCAAACCATGTTTAAAAATTACAAATCGTTATTAGCAATTATATTGCTATTCTTAACCCTGCAGCAGGCAAATGCCCAGTCTGTAAAAATAAGCGGTGTGGTGACCGCCAAGTCCGACGGGCAACCACTCCCCGGCGTTAGCATCGCTGTTAAAGGCTCAACAACCGGCACCCAAACAGATGTCCAGGGTAAATTCACCATCAACGCAAACGCAAATGATGTGTTACGGGTATCATACCTTGGTTTTACCACATTGGAGATCCCGGTAAGCAACAATAATGGCGGGGTTGTGCAAATTGTATTACAGGAAGCCGCCAATTCACTAAACGAAGTGGTGGTTACGGCGCTCAACATATCAAAGGATAAAAAGTCGCTGGGCTATGCCGTACAGGGCCTCAAGTCAAAAGATATCTCCGAAGCTAAAGAGAGCAACCTGATCAACGCGCTATCGGGCAAAATAGCCGGTGTACAAGTTACCGGCAGCCAGGGCGATATGGGTTCCTCCCGTATTGTTATCCGCGGCGAAACATCGGTATCGGGTAATAACCAGCCCTTGTTTGTAGTTGATGGTGTTATTGTAGATAACTCCCAGTTCCAGGGCACCAACGGTTCAAGGGATTTTGCGAATGCGATCTCCGATCTTAATTCCGAAGACATCGAATCTATCAGTGTGTTGAAAGGCCCCAATGCGGCTGCCCTATATGGGTACCGCGCTGCAGGTGGTGTGATCCTTATCAAAACTAAAACAGGTAAGGGGGCAAAAGGCTTAGGCATTACCATTAACTCCAATACTTCATTTGCCACGCTTAAAGTATTCCCGGATTATCAAAACGATTTTGGGCAGGGTTCTAACGGCAAATTCAGCTATGTTGATGGCAAAGGCGGCGGTGTTAATGATGGCGTTGACGAAAGCTGGGGGCCCGCGCTGGATGGCCGGTTGATACCGCAGTTCTTTTCAAACGGACAGCCTGCACCATTCGTGGCGCATCCAAATAACGTGCGCGACTTTTTCAATACTGGCGTTTCACTTAACAATGGTGTAGCACTGGCAGGTAGCAGCGACAAATTCGACTACAGGTTATCTTATAACAACCTGCACCAAACCGGTGTTGTGCCAAACTCATCGCAGGGCCGTAATTCATTCCTCCTGAACACCACATTCCGCCCTACTCCGAAGCTTACTATTACCACCATTGCCAATTATATAAAAGACGATGCAGATAACCTGCCGGGTGCCTACGGCAGGCGCGCTACCAGTACCATGCTGCAATTTACCTGGTTTGGCCGCCAGGTGGATGTTAACCAGCTAAAAAACTATCGCGATGCTAACGGCAATACTTTTAACTGGAATAACAGCTATTACAGCAACCCTTATTTTATTGCTTATGAAAACACGGTAGGCCAGCATAAAAACCGCATCATCGGTAGTGTGGAATTGAACTACAAGATAGTTGATGGCTTATCTGCCAATTTCCGCAGCGGTACCGATTATTATAACGACAGGCGTAAAATTAAAGTAGCGTACGGCACTAATGGTACGCCTTTGGGCTCGTATGAAGAAGACGCTTATACTGTTAATGAAACCAATACCGAGGGCCGTTTACAATACACTAAAAAGCTGAACAAAGACTTTTCGTTCGATGGATTTGTTGGTGGTAACATCAGCACTATCCTCAACGAGCAAAACGATCAGATAGCGCCGAAACTTGCTGTGGCCGGCCTATATACGTTGAGCAATTCGCGCGACCCGCTGGTCTCATCCAATTACTACGGTAAATTAAAAACCTATAGCTATTTCGCCTCGGCGCAGATTGGTTTCAGAAACTATGCATTTTTGAATCTAACTGGCCGTAACGATTGGTCTTCTACCTTACCGGCAGCCAATCTATCTTATTTCTACCCGTCGATAAACGGTAGTTTGGTGCTTTCTGAAGCGCTTGATCTGAAAAGTGATGTATTAAGTTATTTGAAACTTCGTGGCGGCTGGTCAAAAGTGGGAAAAGCAACTACGCCATACCAACTGATCAACACCTACAATTTCACCGCGCCATTCGGTACCAACCCACAGCAAAGCGCAGGAAGCATCAGTTTAAACCCCAATCTTAAGCCGGAAACCACTACGTCTGGCGAAGCTGGCTTCGAGGCAGGCATTCTGAATGACCGGATCAGGTTAGACGTGAGTGTTTACAACACCAACAGCGTTAACCAGATCTTAAATGTAGATGTAAGCCAAACCACCGGTTACAGCCAAAAATTAATAAATGGTGGCCGTATCAATAACAAAGGGCTGGAAGTGCAATTGGGGTTAACGCCTATAAAATCAAAGGATTTCACCTGGGATGTTACCGTTAATTACTCGCGCAACAAGAGCAAAGTGATCTCGCTTGATGATGATGGGCAGTTACAAAGCTATATTCTGGGCACTAACCGCACCGTGCAGGTATTAGCCGCTGTTGGCCAGCCATACGGCACATTATTTGGCAACGCTTATACACGCGATGCAGCCGGGCAAATCGTTATCGGAGCAAACGGAACACCTGTTATTAATCCAGCTAAACAATACTTAGGTAAATACACACCAGACTGGCTTGGAAGCATTAACAATAGTTTCAGCTATAAAGGTATCAACCTGAGTTTTCTGGTGGATGCACGCATCGGCGGGTCTATCTACTCAAACACAAACCGAACCGGTACTTATACAGGTGTTTTAGCCTCTACCCTTCCGGGACGCGGAACTGCTAATGGCGGTTTAACTTATTATTACCCGCAAAATAAAACCACAAACCCGGCTGTACAGATAAATGCTGGCGCAAGCGCTCCGGCTGGTGAAACTGTTTACGATGACGGGGTAATTTTTAAAGGCGTAAAAACCGATGGAACAGCTAACACTACCATTTTACCGGCGCAATCTTACTACAAGGGATTCACCAATGTTGACGAAGCATTTGTGTACAGCGCCTCTTATGTAAAACTGCGTGAAGTAAAAATTGGCTACACTTTGCCATCGCAATGGGTTAAAGGTATCGGGCTGCAATCAGCCACCGTGTCGTTAGTTGGTCGTAATCTGTGGATCATCCATAAAAATGTGCCAAATATCGATCCTGAGACAGCCTTTAATACAGGCAACGGCCAGGGACTGGAAGACCTCACCTTGCCAACTGTACGCAACATCGGCTTTAATGTTAACCTTAAATTCTAATGATCATGAAACTTAAATATACAACAATACTACTATCCGGGGTCTTATTACTAACGGTAAGCTCCTGCAAAAAAGATCTGGAGAAGATCAATACAAACCCCAATGCATCTCAAATTGCACAGCCTGATTACCTTTTGACCGCAGCCACCAAAGCCACTGCCGATACCTATTGGGGCACAGCCAATAATATGGACGCCAGTTTGCTGTTTGTGCAACATTGGGCAAAGATCCAGTACACCGATCCAGACAGGTACATTTATACCAATACGTCGTTCCAGGAGTTGTGGAGCGTGGGCTATGCCAAAAGCATCGTAAACCTTAACCAGATCATTAAACTCGCCGATGCGCAGGCTAACCCTAATTACAAGGGGGTTGCCCTGGTATTGCGTGCGTGGGTATTTACCTTATTAACTGATAACTACGGAGATATTCCGTATACCCAGGCTACTAACATCAGCCAATACTTAACCCCAACCTATGACAAGCAAAAAGATGTGTATTTTGCCCTGCTGGAAGATCTTAAAACCGCGCAGGCAGCACTAAATACCTCCGGAAAAGCGATTGCGGGTGACGTCATCTACAATAACAACATCTCATTGTGGAAGAAATTCACTAATTCCTTACGCCTGAGAATAGCCCTGAGGATAGCCGATCGCGAGCCTGAAAAAGCAAAGCAGGTTTTGGCCGACATCCAAGCTGAAGGCAGCGGGTATATTAGCGCGAATAGCGAGACTGCACAGTTGGGTTACCTTGCCTCGCCAAACCAAAACCCGATAAGCAACTTGTTTGATACCCGCGATGACTACCGCATCAGTAAAACTATTGTTGACAAATTATTTGCGTTAAATGACCCGCGCCTGCCTGTATTTGCCAGCAAAACGCAGGATGCTACGCCAAACACTTATGTTGGTATTCCAAACGGATTGCTGGTTGGCGATGCCAGTAACCTGGGTTTTACCAAAACATCTAAACCCGGCACCTACTTTTTGACACCCAACGCACCGGCTGTGATCATCAGCTATGCCGAAGTATTATTTGACCGCGCGGAAGCTGCCGCCCGTGGTTTTACCGCCGAAAACGCCGCCGACCTTTACACCCAGGCCGTTACCGCTTCTTTAAAACAATATGGTGTTACCGATGCTGCTATAGCCACCTATACGGCGCTTCCTGCCGTACAATATGATGCGGTAAACTTTAAAAAATCAATAGGTGAACAGAAATGGATAGCCTTGTTTGGGCAGGGATTGGAGGCCTTTGCCGAATGGCGCAGGTTAGATTACCCTCAGTTACAACCGGCAGTAGCCGGTACACTCAGTGGCAAAATACCACTGAGATTTATTTATCCGGGGACGGAACAATCGCTAAACGGAGCGAGTTATAAAGCAGCCGTCGCCAATCAGGGGGCGGATGTGCTAACTACCAAACTCTGGTTCGATGTAAATTAATACCAAAGGCCATGTGCAGTGCGCATGGCCTTTCCTTTTATCAAATAAATACCTATTTATCCGCCTAACCTCTTGGTTAATTGATGGCATTGACGTAGTTGGCCGGGTACAACATTCGAAACATGGTATAGGTTACCGATACCATAATAAAAGCGACAATTGCATCTATGGTGGCAGGAAAACCAAACACCGCCACTTTAGATAAAAAAGCGAAAATGATCTCGAAGAATATCCCGGCAAACACCCATTCTTTCAATCTCAACAGTTTATTCGGTGTTAAAAGAACAAGGATGAAACCGCACTGTTGTGTGGCAAGGGAGGACAGATAAAAAGTAGCTTTTAAAACCTTATCCACCTCACGTTTCTTTTGTTATCTGTTATTGCAATCTTACTTACGTGATTATTGATAGCTATAAACCTTGCTGACTGGGACAGAAACGAGTCGCCATAGTAAAACTCCTGGCGGGTGATGCGCCCGTCTTTGTAAGTTATAACAGCGCTTTTGTCCTGCGGTGAAACTTTTATGAGTTTTAATTTCGTATTCAGCGCAAAAAGTTTCAGCGGGCCTGCATGTTCGCTGGCTGCAAGCATATAGCTATTATTTTTACCCTGAAGTTTGATCAGCGCTTTACCATCACCCGGAAGGTACATGCCACT
Source organism: Mucilaginibacter sp. (assembly GCF_039925265.1). GTDB lineage: Bacteria > Bacteroidota > Bacteroidia > Sphingobacteriales > Sphingobacteriaceae > Mucilaginibacter. The sequence goes on along the minus strand of NZ_JBDSZG010000029.1, from coordinate 76,711 downwards.
TTGTGTTATTTTTAGCGGCCTAAACCCACCTTTACCATTGCCCTTTAAAAACATTCCATTTAAGGCATCTGATTGCCCAATTGATACATCGGTACCAAAATCGTTACCATTAACTACCAGATCTATATTCCCATCGCTGTCGAAGTCATCTGCTGCCATACCGTTTAATGCAGAGATCTGTGCCTGCTCTGGCAAAGGTATTGCTGTAAACTTACCATTACCATCATTTCTAAAGTAGCACGAGCGTAATTCGGTTGCTTTAAGCCGCAATGCGCCAGCAAACTGTTCATCGCTAAACAGATCTTTCAAGGTAGCTTCGGCATAGCTGTGATAGTTTGTGAATTTTATTCTCAGGCTTATCATTTGCTTAAACGCATCATCGCGCACATTTGCCGGGTACTCTTGCATAGTGCCATCTTTTCCGGGGAGGTAAAGCGAGGTGAAGGCATCAAATCTGTCGCGTTTATCAAAATCTTTTGCTGTAATATAAACAGGCTGCTCTGTGCTCGCATGGTAAAATGTGTTAAGTCCTGCGTTGCCTACAATATAATCTATACGCCCTGTATGCCTAAAATCACCTGCCACAATAGAATTCCACCAACCGGGAATACCTGCCACACCACTTGTTGCCGTAGTGTTGATATACCGCCCGTTTTGATATTTTAAAAAGGTAAGCGGCATCCACTCACCTGCCAGTAAAAGATCGGTATTACCGTCATTGTCAAAATCGGTAAATATAGCATCGCACACCAGACCAATATTTTTTAATGCTGGGGCAACTTCAGCCGTAACATCAGTAAATTTTGTTACTCCGCCACGGCTATCATTCCTAAATATAAAACTACTTACCGGCTTTGGATATCGCCACGGTTCTACCCTGCCCGACACGAAAAGGTCTAATTTCCCATCTTGATTATAATCAAATGCTCTTACACAAAGTTTACTCGTAAAATTTTTGGGCAATGCATTTTGCTGTAAAGTAAACAGAGCTTTACCGTTGTTTATATATAGTTTATCCTCGTAATTACCAGAATTGGGTGCGGCGGTATATCCACCGCGGGCAATATAAATATCGAGCGCATTATCTCCGTTTGCATCAAATAAAAGCACTCCGCCATCCTGGTAAAATGCACTATTTTGAGCGGCAGCAACCAATGGCCTTTGTATGAATTTGCCGTTTGCTTGCTGAAGCAATAACTGCGCAGGTTGAGTAGAATTCCCGCCAATCACAATATCATCCGTTCCGTCGCTGTTTAGATCGCCCGCTGCCAAAGCCGGGCTATAGCCCGATAGCTTATGCGGCAATAATTTTTGAATGTTAAAATCTATCCTATCCGAATCTTTTTGTAAATAGTTAATAGCGCTTGCCGAAGTAATGTTGGTGAATATCGGCTTTACTATTTTGGCTTTCTGCGTTGGCACCATATCGCGGGCATCTGCGATATTTACCGTTACGGTTTGGTCTGCTTTTAGTTTCGTGATGAGCTGTTTTGCGCCATTCGGCCAAACAACTACGGCAGAATCGATCAATGAAACGCTGCCCAAACCAAATTGCGCCACTGGTTGTAAACTGGATAAATAGCCCCTGTAGGGATTATTCTCATAAACCTGCGTTAATCCCTTGCCGTAGTAAATATGTATAAAAGCGCCTATTCCATTCAGGTTTTGGCTACTTCCCTTAAATTTCACATTAAAAAAATGAGCGTCGTTTTTTTTGTCTTCGCCGGACGAGTTATGGTATACAAAAGCCTCATCATTAATATTATTGGTTATCAGGTCCAGTTTGCCATCGTTATTTAAATCGGAGTAAACGGCACCATTTGAAAACGAAACCGCAGTTAGGCCCCAGTGGCTGCTTTCATCAGTAAATTTTAATCCCTTGCTGTTTTTAAAAGCGTAATTATGAATTTTAACTTCCGGTATCTGTTTGATGATCTCTTTCTTTGTCGCGGTGAGATAAGGCCGGGAACGATAGGTCATAAAATCGTGATCCGTTACGTCCCTTGGGTAACCATTGGTTACGATGATATCTTTATAGCTGTCGTTATCAAAGTCAGCGATCAGGGGTGTCCAGCTCCAATCTGTCTGCGCAACCCCGCTCATAAAGCCGATCTCACTAAACACCGGGCTCCCAATAGAATCCTGCTCATTTATTCTCGGCCCCTGGTTTAGTTGCAGCGTATTGCGTACATATTGGTATTGATAGCCGTAGTGTTGAAAGTTTTGGATAGTTTGATAGCTACTGGGCATGAGCATCATTTTTTTCCGGTAGTTATCAGGCGGATTCATATCGAGTTCGAATACGTCGGCCAAACCGTCGTTATTAATGTCCTGAATATCCTGCCCCATGGCATTAAACGAGGTATGTTTAAAATACTCTTTCGACCTGTCGGTGAAAGTTCCATCATGATTGTTGATGTATAAGATATTGCTGGAGAGAAAATCATTGGTTACATAAATATCCTTCCACCCATCGAGGTTAATATCAGCTATGGAAGCGCCGTGCCCGTAACCCTCTATAGTTACACCTGCAGCATCAGAGACATCTTTGTAAACCCCATGACCTAATTTTCCGTCCCAATCGTTCTTATAAAGTTTACCCGTGCTTCTGCCGGAGCCATCCCTGCTAACCGGCCTGAAACTGTTGGGGTATTCAGACGGTTCGGGCCTGTTCACAGTTAAGTACATATCCAGGTCGCCATCATTGTCATAGTCAAAAAAACTGGCCATGGTGGAATGATACTGCATATCCAACCCGTAAGCTTTAGCTTCTTCTTTAAAAACAGGCACGCCTGCCTTATCCAGCCCCTGGTTTACGTATAGCAGGTTTTGCCTTTTAGATGGCTCATTAGATAGTGAATTGCAGACATAAATATCTGCCAACCCATCGTTATTAATGTCCACTACCGCAACACCTCTCCCCCAACGCCCGGAGCCGGTTACGCCGGCCGGTATTGTTACATCTTCAAACTTAAAATCACCCTTGTTAAGATAGAGCTTGTTGGAAACCATGTTCCCGGTAAAATAGATGTCTGCTAACCCGTCATTATTAAAATCGCCTACGCCTAGGCCTCCTCCATTATATATGTAGGCATTGTCTATTGGGTTAATGGAGTCATTTTCAGTTATCAGATTATTAAAATGAATGCCGGATTGTGCAGATGGCACCTGCTTAAACATAGTAGCCTTTCTACACCCTAAAAACAGCGAAGACAATAGCAGGTATAGGTAAATTTTCTTCATAAATGAGCTCATTTCAGGATATAAAAAAAACCGGAGACCGCTTTGGCCTCCGGTTGTAATATTACAAAAATCAATTAATACCCAGGATTTTGATGCCCGTTTATCTCCGGATTATTATCCAGTTCTGCAGTAGGAATTGGCAATAATTCGTCTCTGTTCGCTTTGAAATATGTTAATGGGTCTGTAGTGAAATAACCTTTTTTCCTCCATCGTAATATGTCTACGTTTCTTACTTGTTCGTCGGCCATTTCAACCATTTTTTCATGCATAATAGCTTTAGTTACATCGGCCTTAGATCCAACAGGAAACTGAGCGGTTGGGTAAAGTGGCATCGCAACACTTGGCCGTGCCCTTATTTGGTTTAAGTAGGCTACGGCAGCTGCGGTATTACCCAGTTCATTCTCGCACTCAGCGAGGTTTATCAATACTTCGGCATAGCGTAAAATGCGCTGATTATTGCCACCTGGGTGGAATGATGCGGCCGGCAGGCCTTCTTTATAAATGATCATGAATTTGCGGAAGCCTACCTTTTTTGTTACCCCGTTTACCACAGACGATTCGTTATTTTGATCGCTGGCGGTTAACACAGATGCGCCGTTGTTATATGAATCCCCGGTTTGATAAAACGAAAAAGAATACCTCGGGTCGGTTTTAGCGGCACCGGTAGCTGTATTTTCAAATTCATTCAGCAACCTGTTCGATGGGATCAGGTTCCTCCAGGCAATTGGGTTATACTCCTGGTTCCGCACAGTTGATTGTGCTTCGGTTGGGCTATCCCCACCCCAGTTAAAGCCGTTGTCGCCTTTATCAACATAAACCATTTCGAAAATCGATTCCGCGTTAAACTCAGTTTCTTCTTCAAAATTATCAAGAAAACGACTGGTTAACGAGTAACCATCAGCCCCTGATGTCTGTATTTTTAGCAAAGCAGCTTTTGCAGCGCCATAATCGCCATTTTGCATCAGCACCCTGCCCAATAAGGCATTGGCTGCTGCATTGGTGGCCCTGCCTTTATCAGTACCCGATTTGCCTGGTAATACGGCTGCAGCATCCTGCAAGTCTTTGATGATTAATGCGTACACATCCGCCACACTGGCTCTGGGCTGAAAGCCGGTTGGGCTTTTAACGGTAGTTGTATAGATGGGTACTGCGCCCCATTGGCTTACCAGATCGAAATAGGCCCATGCACGCAGGAATTTCGCTTCGCCTACTCTTCTATCTTTGATTGCCACATCGTCTGTTACGCTCGGGGCGTTGTCTAAAACAATATTCGCCCGGAAAATAACCTGGAACCAGCCATTCCATACAGAGTTTAACACGCTGTTTGTTGGATCGAAAGTACCGGCTAACATTTGCGCCCTTGGCACCTCTAACTGGCTTCCACCCGGTGACACCTCATCGCTTCGGAGATCATGTATAAAGAACCACTCCCTGGCCACAAGGTTAAGGCCCTGCGCGGATTTATAGACGGCGTTTACGCCTTTAGTAAGTTCGGTTGCGTTTTTATAGTATTGATCGGTTGTTACCGCATTAACATTACTCGTATCAAGGTCGCTTTTCTTGCAGGAGTAAGTGGTGGCCATTACCAGAAGTATAGAGGATGCAGACCAGATATAAAATTTTTTATTTTTCATAATTTATAAAATTATTAGTGAATACTGATTAAAAAGTTGCCTGAATACCGAATTGGAATGATCTTGGCGACGGGTACTGTCCGTAATCTATTCCGTTAGTTAGTGTTCCGTTTTTAGATCCCACTTCAGGGTCGAGGCCAGAATACTTGGTGAACGTAAGCAGGTTTTGCGAAGAAACGTATAGCCTCAATTTGCTTAAGCCATTGCTGGTTTTTGATTTAAGCCATGATGAAGGCACGTTATAACCTATGATCGCATTTTTTAAGCGCAAGTAAGAACCGTCTTCAATCCAACGCGTAGATGGCCTAACGTTTCCATTAGGATCGCCTTTGGCAGCTCTTGGGATATCTGTACTGGTATTTGTCGGCGTCCAGGCGTTCAAAACATTTACACCTGCATTGAACAAACGTGGCATACCTTCCAAAATAATCCTTTCGGCATTAAAGATCTTATTGCCTTGTACGCCCTGGAAAAAGATGCTTAGATCGAAGTTTTTATAACTTGCCGCATAATTTAAAGAGTAGGTGAACTTAGGAAGATAGCTGCCGATGAAAGTACGGTCGCCATCATTAATGATGTGGTCACCATTGATGTCTTTAAATTTTATGTCGCCGGGTTGAGCGCCGGGTTGCGTTGCATGGGCACTTACTTCGCCCGCATTTTGAAAGATGCCTTCTACAACATAGCCATAGAATGATTGAATAGACTGACCTGCAATAGTATTGGTAATAGGGCCACCGCCACCAAAATCTGCATCGCCACCAGCAGTAATAGATGCAGTTGGGCTGTTAAGCTGAAGTACCTTATTCCTAACTACACTAAATAAACCGGTAACATCCCATTTAAAATCTCCTTTATTTTGATGATAACCGATAGTTAGCTCTAAACCTTTGTTTTCTAATGATGCCACGTTAGCAACCGTTCCCGCACCTCCAAAACCAAAGCTTAGCGGTGTTGGTACGTTTATTATTAACTTGTCCATCTTCCTTTTATATAACTCAGCAGATACGGTTACCTTGTTCTCAAAAAGCCCAAGGTCTACCCCAATGTTTGTTTGTTTGGTAGTTTCCCAAGCCAGCTGAAGATTGGTTAAGCCATTATAAAAGGAGGCATTCCCAAGATCTGAAAGCGAGTTGCCAAAAGGATAAGTTGCCTGGTTGCTGGATATAGCCTGTAAGTACGGATAAGGGCCTAATGCGGTACCGTTTACGCCGGTAACGCCATAACCACCGCGTAACTTTAATTCTGTTATAGCGGTAACATCTTTAAGGAAGCTTTCTCTGTCTACTTTCCATCCGGCAGAAACAGCGGGGAAATTTTGATACTTGTGGCCTGGGGCCCAAACAGATAAACCATCGCGACGCACAGATCCGGAAATGAAGTACTTGCCGTCAAAATCGTAAGCAAGCCTGCCAACCATCGAAACGAGCAAGGTTTTATCGGTTGTATAGTTGGTAAACAGGTTAGTGGCACCATTCAATGATTTAACCGCATTGGTTGACTGGTTGCCACTGGAAGACTGGTTTGAGTTATTTGTACCCTGGCTTTCATATACGGCTACGCCTGATACGTGGTGTTTGTCGAACGTTTTATCGAAGGCAAGTTGTTGCGAATACAACGTGGTTGTGCCAGATCCACGACTTTTATTAATTGTGGCAGTTGGCGAACTCAATGTTCCGCCATCGTTGTATATCGGGGTGTACTGTTCGTTAAGATTTGAGCCGTAATCCAAACCGTATGTAGAAGTAAATTTCAACCAATCGGTGAATTTCAATGTCATGAAAGCATTACCGCGGATGTTGAAGCCGTTGTTATAATTTTGGTTGATCAGCGCCGCCTCAACCGGGTTGGTAGGATCGGATCCATCAAAACTATTTAACGGCCCCTGGAAGCCTCCTGGGTTATTTGGATTATAAACCGGGATATATGGCAGCATCCGTATTACGTTGGTTAAAGCAGTACGGTTTCCCGCAGGTATATCAAAACGCTGATGAGAAACCGAAGCGTTAAATGTTTCTCCAAATGTTAAAAACGAGCGGATTTTATGGTCCGAGTTCATCCGGAAGTTTTTCCGGTTAAAATCTAACCCTTGCGCAATACCTTTTTGCGCGAAATAGCCAGCAGAGGTGTAAAAATGAGAGTTCTCATTTCCCCCGCTAATGGCAACAGAATGTTGTTGCAACAATTGGTTGTTTCTGAAATACTCGTCTTGCCAGTCGGTATTAGTTTGGGCAAAAGTTTGAGAAGCACCTGCATAAATTGGTTGATTGAAATTTGCCGACTCCAACCTTGGTGGCACTCCCGATCCGGCATTCAATGCACGCTCATACTGAAGGTACTGGCCTGTGTTTAACAAATCGAATCTTTTGATTACGCTTTGTACGCCTACATACGAATCAAAATCTATTTGCACCTTTCCGCTGGTGCCTTTTTTAGTTGTAACGATAATTACACCGTTGGTAGCCCTCGATCCATAAATTGCCGCCGCGCTCGCATCCTTCAATACGTCGATTGACTGGATGTCTTTAGGGTCGATACCTCCAATGCCACCAGGAAATCCGTCAACAATATAAAGTGGGTCTGAGCCGAAACTAATAGAGCTGTTACCGCGGATAGCCACAATTGGCGCACTACCCGGTGAGCCGTTATTGGTAACCGAAAGACCGGCAACCCTTCCTTGTAAAGCCTGGTCGAGACCACCTACCGGAAGTTGCGTAAGAGTTTTTCCGCTTACGGATGATATGGCACCGGTTACAGCTGCACGTTTCTGCGTTCCGTAACCAACTACTACAACTTCGTTAAGTGATTTGGTATCAGGCCTTAGCTGAACATTAATTACCGCCCGGCCGTTAATCTCAACATCAGTTGAAATATACCCAAGAAAACTAAAAACCAACGTGCCGCTTTCGTTTGGCACAACGATTTTGTAGTTACCGTTTGGGTCTGTTGCTATTCCGGTTGTGGTACCCTTAAGCCTTACTATTGCTCCTGGAATACCATTTCCTGATTCATCTGTAATGCGTCCGGTAATGGTAAACGCATTGTAGAATTTCACCGCCGCGCCAGCTGGTGAATTTTTGGAATTAGATAATGAAGCAAAAGCGCTCGTTAATGTAAAAATACCAAACAACGTTATTAATAACGTTGCCCGTATGCAGTGATTAAGTAAAAGTTTTCTTTTCATAATTTGGTTAAAATTTAAAATTGGATAAGTCATTTTTGGGATTGTTGGTAATGCATTTCCCAATTCTGAAGAATGATATCCCGGATCATCTTCAGTAGATCTTTAATAGTAACTGGTTTTTCTCATGTCGATTTTGTTAATGGTTATTTAAATTATATTGGTTTTCTTAATTGCAAATCGTTTTAAAGTACCGCGAGATCGCAACTCAGCTTTTAAGTTACATCCGTTGATTTTCTATACTCCAATCAATTAGTTTATGCCGCTCCTCACCTGTTAATTACCTTTCATTTTTAAAAAAGCAATCGATTGCAAGTTTATTGCCGCAAAACACTACTTGTTAAATTGACTATTCAGCTTTTGTTATTGATTAAGCAAATTGGTTTTACACTTCGTCGAACTTTCTGAGAAGCCGACCGATAGTAACAGTAAAATTACGTTGCCGCGAAAAGAGGAGGTGCAATTTTTTGCCACATTTAGACAACATTTGTTCAGTACTATGGTAAAATAGTATGGTTCCCTCTTCATATAACCAATGAGCAATACAGATCCGGTTTAATCTATATCATTCATTTACAAAATGTTGCGTTTTAATTTAAACTGTAACGCAACAAACTAACGCCTATTTAGGACATTACTTCCTAATACTTTTCAGGCATAGGACATCCCTGCGAAAACGGCTCCTTTAAAAAAGCTCATTTTTTGATTATATTGCTGTAGATGCAAAGGAACACCCGCATCCCGGCCATTGCATATAAACCAAAAAGGCATTTTATTAAATTTAGAGTAGTGATTTATATAGTGCCGATTGATGATCGGTTAATCCTGATATAGGAAATGAAAAAACAACAGTTCCGTTTATTGGTAATTGAAGACGATGATGACTTGCGCGCTTATATAGTAGATGGCCTGTGCCAAACCTACCAGGTATTTTATGCAGCTAATGGCCAGGAAGGTTGGGATAAGGTGCTGTCGTGCCAGCCAAATTTGATAATTACTGACGTCAAATTACCCTTGATAGACGGAATAAGGTTGACTAAAATGATAAAATCTGATAAAAGAACTCATCATTTACCGGTGATCTTATTAACCGCGCTCAATCGCGAGGAAGATCAAATTAAAGGGCTAAACTCGGGTGCCAATGATTATCTTATCAAGCCCTGTAACTTCGATATTCTGAATCTTAAGATAAGGAACTTACTGGCCCTGAACGACATGTTTAAAAACACTTACAGTAAACGGATAGTGGTTATACCGCGTGAGATAAACATAAAAACAAGCGGAGAAGAATTTCTTATCAGCGCAGCGAGCTATATTGAAACAAACATTAAAAGCCACAAACTAAGCGTAGCAGGGTTAAGCGCGCATTTTGGAAGAAGCCGCGTAGCGCTTTATAACCGCATCTTCGAGCTTACCGGTAAGCCCCCTGTTGAATTTATAAAATCGTATAAGCTGGAAAAGGCAGCCGGCCTGTTAACCAAAAGTAATATCGCCGTAGCGCAAGTTGCCTTAGAGGCCGGTTTTGCTACGGCTCATTATTTTTCAAAATCGTTTAAAATTAAATTTGGGATACTACCTTCAGAGTACCGGACTGCACATTTAAACCCGGCCAATAATAACGGAAGTCAAAATTAAAGCCTCTTATTTTATGCCGGTAATCGGATAGCCTAATAACGCAAGCATCTTTTCGCCATACCTTTTCCCTATCATCCTGTAACCTTCGGCGGTAAAATGCAGCTTATCAGCATTTGCGGGGCAACCACTCGAAGAAATAACATACGAATTGGGAAGCAAATTTGGCAGCCTGGCAATTATACTGTTCATACTAGCACATTTGCCACCCTGATCTGCATTAACCAATTCACCAACAAGCAAAGGCACCTTTTTTGCTTTCAGATGCAGGTCATGCAAAAGGTTGGTGTATACCCCCTTAACTTTCTGTGTCCACAAACTATCATTTGTGTTCGATTCTCCCTGGTGTAGCAAAACGCCTTTAATTACACCATATTTCTTAGCCAGGCTGGCCATCTCCACTAAATGTCCATACGGGTTTCCGTCATATTCCTTAATCATATTTGCCATCCACGAGGGTACCGTGGGAACATAAGTCTGGTAACTATCTTTTTCAAACAATTCTATTCGGCAGCCCGCTACCGAAACATTTATGATTCCAATTTTTATCTTCTCCGGTAAATTAGCAATCATCGTTCTGCCGAAATAATCTGCAGGTGTGAGGCCGGTGTTGCAGCGGGCCAGCGGCGGAACTGCCGTGTACCAGTTACCCTTGGTTCTACCCAGGACAGGGCAATCAACCGTTTCAAAAACATGGAACCGTTTGTCCACTGTTGTATCCTGCGGCTCAATCCTGGCATTTCCTTCCATATTGGACTGGCCGAAGCATAAAAAAATATAAAAATCCTTATCCTGCGCGAAACAGTTAAGGGTAGAGAGAACGAAGATACTACTGAGAATAAAACGAAAACTGATTTTCATATATAGCTCTTAACCTTTTAAAACCAATTGAGAATTAATTAACAACCACGTTAACAGGTCTTTACAAACACTGCAAAATCAAACTATATTGGCTTAAAAAGCTGCTGTGAAAACATATATAAGCCATTTTTCCAAACCTTAAAATCATGTACACCAGGCTCGATATAGTAAACATGCGGCACACCTTTTTCGGCCAGGTATTCGTGGGTGCGTTTGCTGAACGAAAGTAAGCCATCGCTTTCACCGCATGAGATCCAAAGTAATTTCAGCTGTTTTTTGGTGGCTTCCGGGTCGGGCACCAATTCTTCGGGCTTTTTAGTGTTTGGGGCAGCCGAGAAAGCTCCTACCCATGCAAATTTATCCAGGTTACCTAAACCAAAATTAAGGGATTGCCCTCCGCCCATCGATAGTCCCGCAATAGCACGATGCTCCCTGTCTTTCAACACCGGAAATTCACGCTCAACAAAGGGTATCAAATCATTTAACAAGTCCTTTTCGAAAGTTGCAAAGGCAGCTACTTTGTCGGGAGCCATAACATTACCGGTGGCACGGTCATCTTTCATCGCCCTGCCGTTAGGCAATACAACAATCATAGGAACTACCTTGCCCTGGCTGTAAAGGTTATCCAGTATAACTTGCGGCGTGCCCCCGTTGAGCCACTCTTTTTCATCGCCGCCAATGCCATGCAAAAGATATAACACAGGATATTTATTTTCTTTCGAGAAGCCCGGCGGCGTGTAGACCAGTGCCTTGCGGCTATTCCCAACGGTTTTTGAATTGTAGTTGATGGTGTCAATTTTCCCATGAGGGATATCGGCGCGCACAACATCAAAACCTGGCTGCGACTGTTTTACAATCTCCTGTTGAGCAAAAGTGGAAGACGCGAACAACAAGGCTGCCACAAAGCACAGCGCCCGTTTAATTAGTATTAACTTTTTCATATTCGTTTATTGTAATTCTTTTTTGAAGTGAATGGTTAGTTAATTTGCGGTTTTATAAGTTGATATTTTCCGCTGAGGTGCATCAGGCTGAAAACATACAGCAAGCCATCATAATATGGGTCAAAATACCCATCATCATAAGGCTCGAGTTTGGAGTTCCATAATGCATGCACAAAATCGAGGCTCGCTTTATCGTTATTCATTATGGAGGCAGAAGCGGCAGTAGCTACCAGGCCAAGAGAGTGCCTTAACTTCTCGACGCTCCCGGCCTTTAATATAAATTCCGGGCGCGAACCATCGAGGTTAAACTGGTCCTCAAAGGTATTGATGCCCTTTGATCTAAGAAAGCCTTGAAAGCGTTTGGAATATTGCTCCTGCCACTTTTTATCTTTCCCAAACCACACGTAATCCATGGTGATATTCATCGGCACCCGCCAGGAGTCGTACCTAAAACCGGGCGGCATCCAGGGGGTTGCATGTGGCTTACCACTAAATTCGGTATAATCTGAATTCAAAACGGTTACAGAGTCGCAGGCCCTATGAAAAAAGACCCTCGAGGTATCTGCGCAGTCCCTGTAAAACTGCTCGTGCCCGTCCCTGGCGTACAAGGCCCAGGCTTCATAAAACGCGGGGAGATGATAGGATGGATCGGTCCATTTGTAGTTATTTCCCTCTGGGACAAAGGTTATTTGCTTATGCTCAGTATTAATTAAGTTGTAAATGTTACCTGTGCCATCCTTTTTCCACATAGCATCCAATATCCGGCGCGCTTCCTGATAATAATTGATTCCGGTGTTATTCCCCCAACGGTTTGATGCAAACAAAAGGCTGGTGATGTAATATAACTCCCCATCTGAAGCAGAACCCGGAGAATTACGTTTCATCGTCGCCGTGTTTATGCTCCAGGCAAAGTAAGCTTCCCTTGGGCCGTCCTGATGTTGCAGGTACTTTTTAGACCACCGCCATATCCGGTCAAACACTTCTTTTTTATTTAGCTGCACGGCTATCATCATTCCATAAGAGAGCCCCTCTGTCCTGGCATCATGGTTTTTAATATCGGATACATAACCCATTGTGTCCCCTACTTTAAAAAAAACACGTTGGGGACCTTCAAATACGTCATAATAAGCCTTCGCAACTTTTTTATCGATATCGACCTGGCTATACCCAGCTTCGCGGAAAAGATTAACAGACACACCGGGACTCCTGCTTTTAATTCTATTAGCCTGCTTTTTATTTTGGCCAAGAACCAAACCCGGTAACAGGGCTATACAGAACAATAAAGTCAACAATTTTTTCATACTTATGGCTGCTATTTGGTTGAAAACTTAATACTCTTAATAAATGTGTTATTGGGCTGCCCCGGCGGGAGTTTTATGAATAGATCGTGCTGCCCGGTGGCGGCTTTTATGGATTTTGTAAACACCTTCCACTTGCTTGGACCGGTGGCAGTAAAAGGTATTTTCGCTACAAGCTTTCCTTTTAAATCATCCAGCCACACCTCTATATACCCGTTTTTAGTAGAAGAAACGGCTACGTCAACTGCTGATGGAGCTACGGCCCCTAATTCTACTCCTGAGATCATCATCCATCCCCCAGGGGCCGATGTATTGGTTACTACTTTGCCCGATTTAGAATCAACCAAGTTTACGCCAAAATAATTGCTATATCCTGCTGCCGGTAACGCAGATAACCCATCTTTACAAATAAAGAAGTCGAAATCTGCGGGTTTACCTTCGGCGAACAACCCAACACTGGTACCCACCCACGAATTAAAATTAGGCTGCGCCTTATCAAGGTTTACCGCGCTAATTGGCTGACCCACCTTCACCCATTTCTTTCCGTCGCTGCTGTAAAAGGCAGTTAGCAGGTGTTGTTCCCGTACCAGCTTTAACCATACGCTGTTCCCAGCCAGGTTTGCAACAGCGCGTGTCGCGGTGTCTAACTTAAATATGATCTTTTTTCCGTTTTCGTATCCGGAAGATAAGCTTGCAAATACTTTCTGATTGCCATTGGTTAAGTAAATCCCCGCCTTGGCATCTGGTGTAGCCGCGTTTGACGAAACTCTGGTAACTACGGAATAAAAATGGTCCGTTTCTTTTTGCATCAAGTGGGTTCGGTTAGTATCTGGCGTGAGCCTCACCCATCCTTTTTTCGCTGTTAAGGAATAGCTGTTGGATGCTTTTTTCGTCAGAAAATGCCACCATGGCCCGAGTTCATCGTCATTAAAGTAATCCGTCTTGACACTTCGCCACGGAATGCTGGATTTTGGCAGTGCTGGCATCAGGATAGGTTTAGAAGTTGGTGCCACTCCCCAGGGCCTGTCCCCCTCCCATATTACCTGGTATAAAGCGGTTTGACGGCCGGTGCCCGACCAGTCGTTACCATTGTATTTTTCGTAACTCTGCCCTATCGTCCACCACGTTCCGTCTGAAAGCTGAAATGGTGCTGCAATATGGTTGGGACGGCGAAAGCCCGCTAACGAGTCGGTTATCGGTTTAAAAAACTCACCAAGCCTTTCCCATTTAGTGGAATCTGCTGTTAACGCTGTGCCCCTCAGCACATATTGCCCGCCAGACACGTCGCCTGCTGGAAAATAATAGTAGTACCCATTACGTTTACCCATCACCGGGCCTTCGGCCCAACTGTATTGCAATTTGGCGTTTATCCAGTCCATGTTTATCACAGTCCCGATTAACTGGCCGTCTTCGCCCAAACCTTGGATACGGTTTACTTTTTGCCCGTCTTTAATAACCATGTAGGGCTTGCCATCGTCATCAACAAAAATGGAGTTATCGTAGCCCAGGTTGCCTGTGGTTGGGTTTGAATTTACCTTTACAGGAACAGACCATGGGCCAGCCGGCGAACTGGCCTTGCAAAACCACTGGCCACCGGCAGAAAAATAGATCCAGTACGAACCGTAGAAATAAGTAATAGCCCCCTGCCATATCCCGGCCGAGGGGCGATCTGTTACCCAAACCGCCTTTGATGATGGCAAAACCCTGCTGATCACTTCCCAGTGTACAAGGTCGGTTGAATGGTAGATAGGCAAGTACGGGTTAAAGTGAAAGGTTGAACCGCAATAATAAAAATCGTTACCTACCTTGAGTAAGGTGGGGTCCGGGTGATCACCGGGTAAAACAGGGTTAACGTAAGTTTTAACGGAGGAGAAAAAAGCGGAAGAATCGGCTGTTGCCCTATTTTGCGCCTGCAAATTTACGCTACAACTCAACAGCGCAATGGCGTAGAAAAAAAACTTATAGAGATGCCTCATATTGGGGTGTTAATCATTAATAGTTATCAAGAAAAGGGTTTCGAAAAAGATTAACCAGCGAAGCAGTACTACCCTTAAAACCACACTGGCGATGCCTTAACCAGATGTTCTATCATCAAATTTTCAAGCGTGACTATATAATGGCTTGCGCCAAAACATAACTGGTTCTCGCTTTTATTTGGATCTTTAATCGGGTTAAAATCTTCTTGAACTGTTCAAAATTATCCATAGCAATATGTTTTGAGTAACACTATTTACCATGTTAGTGCAAGGAATGTATAATTTGGACGTTACAACGGCTTTTAGGACCGTGTGAAGATTACGACAAGAGGTACGCAAACGGATGCTGCTTTAAATATGTAAGAGTTGGCCAGATGCACGTCCAAAGTTTACGGCGCCGGGCGGTATTAGGAATTTGCGGTGTTGTTGGTTAAAGCCTATTTATACAGCACTTTTGTCTAATGATGTCTCTTCTTTTAATTCCGTTTTCCGGTATTCCGACGGAAGGATATCAAACTTATTTTTAAACGACTTAGAAAAATAGTGAGGTGTGCCAAAACCCGCCTCGTAAGCGATCTGCGAAACGGTCATATCGCTTTTTAGCAATAAAAAAGCGGCTCTGTCAAGTTTATACGACCTGATAAACTCCACCGGAGGCTGGCCCGTGAGCGCGAAGATCTTATTATAAAGTGCCCCCCTGCTCATGCCGAGATGATCGCTTAGCTCCACCACAGAGAATTTAGGATTAGTGAGGTTTTTTTCGAGATAGGCGATCACGTTACTCAGAAACTTTTCTCCGCTCGACTCAACTTCCACGCCATCCGGTGTTACTTTAAGTTGCTTGGAATAAGTGGTTTTTAACAACGCATTCTGGATCAACAAATTTTTGATCTTTACGTTTAGTATCTCAAAATTGAGCGGTTTGGTGAGGTAATCGTTAGCGCCGGTCTCTAACCCCAACAACTGCTGCCTGTCGCCGGTAAGCGCAGTAAGTAAAATCACCGGTATGTGACAGGTTCTTTTGTCTGCCTTTATTTTGGTGGTTAACGAGATGCCATCCATATAGGGCATGCTGATATCGCTTACCACCAGATCCGGGTGGAATGACAGAACCTTTTCCCATCCTTCTTTACCATCTGCTGCCTGGTCTACTTTGAAGTTTCGTTTCAAATTATCGCGGATGTAAAATCGCAATTCCTCATTATCTTCAATAATAAGTACACGTAATTTTAAAACACCTTGCTTTTTTCTTTCGTCTGCTAAATCATCTTCCGGCCCATCAATGTTATCGAATTCTCCCACCGTTGGAATTACTTCTTCTGTAGATAACTGATGCTCGAACGTTTTTAAATTTAACGTTACCGTAAAAATGGAGCCGCTACCCGGCTTGCTATCAACCGCGATTGTTCCGTGGTGCATTTCTACAAATTCTTTGGCAATCGACAGCCCGATACCGCTTCCCTGGTTTAGGCCGCCCGACAAGTCACCGACCTGGAAAAAACGCTTAAAAATGAGGTTTACATTCTCTTTTTCAATTCCGATACCAGAGTCTGTTACTTTGATCATGAGCGACACTACTGGTTCAGAGCCTTCTGTAGCAGCTTGAAGCACCTCCACATTTACCTTTCCGCGCGGAGGCGTAAACTTAAACGCATTAGAAAGCAAGTTGAAAAGCATACGCTCAATTTTATCGCCGTCGAACTTCACGAAAAGCGGATGGGATAAACCCTCGTAACTCAATTGGATGTTTTTAGATTCGGAGAGGTCTTGAAAAGAATCAACTACGTCCTTTATAAAAGATGTGATCTCGCCATCACTGAGGCATAATTTCAATTCTTGCTCTTCCAGCTTGCGGAAGTCTAACATTTGATCCACAAGATTTAATAACCTGCGGCTGTTTCTTTTTATAACGGCCAGTTGTTTAGCGGTTTGATGGTCGTTTTGTTGCGCCAGTAGTTTATCCGTAGGTGCCATGATAAGCGAAATAGGTGTGCGAAATTCGTGACCAAGATTGGTCACAAACTTTACTTTCATCATATCTACTTCGTGCATATCCTCGGCAATCTTTCTCTCCTGTTCTATCGCGATTTGTCGTTTAACTTTTTTAATACCCAAATGGCGAATAAACAGCAAGCTCCCCAATATCACCATCAGGTAAGTAGCATAAGCATACCAGGTCATCCAGAAGGGTGCGCGGATAACGATGCGTATTTGCGCACCCTCATTGTTCCATACCCCGTTATTGTTAGCTGCTTTAACCATAAAGGTGTAGTCGCCAGGATTTAGATTTGTAAAATATGCTGTGGTGTTAGCTCCAACATAGTTCCAGTCTGCGTTAAATCCTACAAGTTTATAGGCATAGCTATTTTGTTGCGGAATGGTAAAGTTTATAGCGTTATAACTCAACGAGAAATCTTGCTTGTAATTAAGTCTGATCACTTTTGATACCGCGATACTGTTTTCAATCGGAGCATCTTTCCCCGGGCTTACATTTCTATTATCAGCCTGAAGCCCTGTTAAAAATACGGGGGGAGCATTTTTATTAAGTTTCACATCATGCGCGGGGTCAAAATAATTAAGCCCTTCTCCCCCGCCAAAAAACAGCCAGCCTTTTGAACTCCTCAATCCGGAGCCATTATAAAATGCAGCCCTCTGCAGCCCATTGCATTGCGAATAATTGGTGAACTTTTTTTCCCGCCTGTTAAAGCTCGAGATACCTTTGTTTGTGCTCACCCAAATGTTACCCTGCTCATCTTCCAGTATTTTATGGATCACGTTATTTGAGAGCCCCTCGCGGTCGCCATAAAAGCTTATTTTTTTTGTGGTTTTATCGTAACAAAATAAACCATCGCCCCCGGTCCCTATCCATATCCTTCCAAGGTGATCTTCCAACAAACTAAAAACCCGGTCTATCGCTACCCCCGTAGTGGCAAAATTCAACAAACTGAATTTTTGAGTTTTTTGATCTAATACGGCTATGCCGGTTCCGATAGACCCGATCCACAAATTCCCTTCACGGTCTTCTTCAATAACCCTGATATACCCATTTAGCGGCAGGCTTTTTTGGTCGGATCCGCTGGGTGAACTGCTATTGTTGTATTTTTGAAATTCCTTTGTTTCAGGGTTGAATTTATTTAGCCCGTTTCCGTTGGTTCCAACCCACATATTGCCACGGCTATCCTGTTTTAAAGCGAATATTTCGTTGCTGTTTATCTCTGATGCACTCTTACCTGCTTTTAACTGTTTGTAGCTACCTGTTTTAGTGTCGAAAACAAATATGCCATTTTGGAAAGTGCCAATCCAAAGCTGTTGCCGGCCATCCAGCGCCATACACAGGATGGGTAAGCCCGCAGAGTTTATTTTCTCTTTTGGCTTGATGTCAAAATGGGTAAATAATTTGCTTTTTATGTCGAATAAATTAAGCCCGCCGCCATCTGTACCAACATATATATTACCTCCATTACCTTCCACAATAGATGATACAACCGGAGCGCTCAAGCTTTTAGGATCGTACCCGTTATTTTGTTTCAGATTGAATAGCGTAAGGCTCTTATCGTATTTATTTATTCCTCCTTCATAAGTACCCAACCAATAAATACCATTCCTATCTAAATATAAACACCGGATGGATTTGCTGTTTATACTAAATAATTCGCGGTCGTCGTGTTTAAAGCGGCTTACATTGCCCGACTGCATATCCATAATATCCAATCCGCCTTCCGTCCCTATCCATAATTGGTTTCCATCGGCTACTGCGACACTATAGATCAAATTCCCGCTTAAGGTTTGATTATTTACGGGACTATATTTAAAGTTTTTAAACGTTTTCAAGTCCGGTGCCAGGCAACTTAATCCATTAGAAGTACCAATCCAAATTTTACCGTCATCAGCTTCGGTAACCGTATTAACTTTATCAAATGCAAGGCTATTGGGGTTACTGTTAGCATGCGTAAAAGTGGAGAGCTTGCCCGACCGGCTGTCGTATAAGTGCAGGCCGGTTCCTGTGCCTATCCAAATTCTGTTTGCTTTATCTTTATATAAACAGAAGATATTCCCGGAGACCTGGCCTCCCTTTGATTGTTTTGAGGGCAAAAATCGCGAGGCTTTTTTTGTTTCAAGATCCAGTATTGTAACTCCGTCGATAGTTCCAAGCCATAACCTTCCCAAAGAATCACTGCATATGGATAGGATGTATTGGTTAGCTACAGAGCCGGGGTTATTAAGGACGGAATAAGCTATAAACTGGTCTTTTAATTTATCATAAAAGTAAAGGCCACCACCCATGCTACCCACCCAAATTCGGCCCGATTTGTCTTTATATAATGAAGTTGTCTCCTTTGCCTGGATAGTTACCGGATTGCCTGTGCTGAAACCATAGCCTTTTACGTCCCGCCCGTTATACCTATCAACGCCCTCGGGAGTTGCAAACCACATATAGCCGTCATCATCTTTTAAAATACTATTAACCGTATTTGATGACAAGCCATCCCTGGAAGTTACCGCTGTAAATTTTATTTCCTGAGCATTTGCATTGCCCACAAAAACAAATAAAAAAAAGGCCCAAAAGCGCAGTTTAACCCCTTGCAGCATTTTCACTAATCTACTTAAAAACAAGGGGGTATAAGTTATTTCCATACTACTTGCAGACAGATTTAGGTTAACATCGCAAATGGATCAAAATACCAATTGCAAATATTGCCCAAAGATAATTCCATTCTAAGTAAGCTCACCATAAAGAATTATAGCCTATTCAAAGACAGCCTATTCAATTTTATCAGGCCTGTTATCAATCGCTTCAATTTTCCATCTTTTACCCACCAAACATCCTGGCGTGCAAAAAAAACAGGGTTAACATAACTTAACACAATTTCAATATTTATTTTTTAACTATTTGACAATCAATACGTTAAAAAAATACAGGGTTAACATATTTTTCCAGAATAGTGTCACTATAAATTCTAAATCTTTTACCATGAAACCGTAAAGAAATTTGATAAAAACTATCTTCTTAATGGCCTATTAATTATAAAAGATGCCTGTAACAGAAAAACTGGTGGTTTATAATTGTTAAATTTACTAAAAATTTTATCTAAGATGCAACTGAAATTAACGTTTGAGAAATAAAAGCAAAACAGACTTATATCGCACTAAACTTAGTTGATATAACGCTGTTTTGGAACCCCACCGGTAGTTGATTTAGCTATTTGGGGTTCTATTGAAATAATAACGGGGCAAAATGGTACAGGTTATTACGCCATACCGGCCAGGTGTGGCCACCGGGGTACTCGTAATAGGTATAGTTAATGTTCAATTCCTTTAGTTTAGCAAGCATAGCCTGGCAGTTATTATAGGCGATGTCTTCCTTCCCGCCCATGGCTATCCAAAACTTTTTAAGGTTAGTATTAACCTGCAGTTGGTTTTTTTTCAGGTAATCGTATTGTGCGCTCGCTATTTTATCTTGCATTGGCATTATCCAACCCGAACTGAATACGCCCAGGTAGGAGAACATATTATTGTTTTTTATCCCTGTATAAAGCGTATTTAAGCCGCCCATAGAGAGGCCCGCCAATGCCCTGTGCAAAGCATCGTTTTTAGTGTGATAATTTTTTTCGATAAATGGGATGATAGATTCTTTTATTTCGGCCTCAACAGCTAATAAATAGTCTTCTGAAAAGCCTGCACCGCTAAAATTAGCATCGGGCATAACTACAAGCATTGGCTTTGCTTTCTTTTCGGCTATCAGGTTATCAAGTATCACATCCGTTTTACCCTGATTTGCCCAGCCCCGTTCATCCTCACCGCCTCCATGTAAAATATAAAGCACAGGAAACTTTTCACCAGTTTTAAAATCGTATCCTGGCGGCGTGTAAATAAATACGCGACGCCAGGCCTTAGCTTTCGCTGAATAATATTTCTTTATGCGGACATCGCCATGGGGTACATCCTTTTCCGCATAATAACCACCTCCGGAAAAAGGGATCTCGATACCGCTTGCCATACGCCCCATACCATAAAATGATTCACTGGCCGGGTCGGCAACGGCAACTCCGTCTATCAGCAAAGAATAATAATGAAACCCCTCCCCTATGGAATCTGTAGTTACTGTCCAAACACCACTGCTGTCTTTTTGCATATCGTACTTCTTACCAAGATCTATCTGTAGCTTCTTAGCATCGGGCGCTTTTATGCTAAACATTACCCTGTTATTGGGCAATATTACAGGGGATTTTGCCTGCCTTATATTGGTAGCTGCAGGCACACCTGCAGTATTGGCCATATTGGATGTCGCGCTACCGGCATTGTTGTTTTGAGCGTAACACTGGTAGCCCCCCAGCATCAATAAACAACACAAATGCACTAACTTTCTCATTTTTTTAACTTTATTGATAAGCATCAGATTATCGATTTATTTTAAGGTTTGTATCCATTTAAAAATAGGGCCCATCCAAACTTCGGTGGGTTGCCTAAGCACAAACCCATGCCCGCCATTTGGGTAAAGGTGTAATTCGGCTGCTACGTGGTGATGCCGGAGCTTTTCGTAAAAAACAATACTGTTATCCACGTCAACCAATTTATCGTCTCCGGCATGGGTAATATAAGATGGAGGTGTGTCGTCATCCACCTGCAATTCATTGGAGAACGCATCCACAACTGCCCTGGATGGCGTTTTGCCAAGCAAATTACGTTTAGAATCGGGATGGGTAAGACTGTCCTGCATGCTGATCACCGGATAAATCAGTATCAAAAAATTGGGGCGCAGGTTAATTTTTTCGGTGTTACTAATGAGTGGTTTACGAAAATGCGTTGCGAGCGTAGACGCTAAGTGCCCGCCTGCTGAAAAACCCATTACGCCAATACGGTTCGTATCAATCCCCCATTTTTTTGCATTCCCGCGAACAAATTTCATGGCCTGCTGGGCATCCTGAAGCGGCCCGATCGTTTTGTCGATCATAATGGAATCGTCCGGAAGCCTGTATTTGAGCACAAATGCCGTTATGCCGTTTTTGGCAAACGCCTTTGCGGCGGTAACCCCTTCTCCCTCATACACCAAAACTTTGTAGCTCCCTCCCGGGCAGATGATCACAGCAGCCCCGGTTGATTTGCCTTCTTCCGGCAAAAACATCTCCAGTTCGGGCTTCAAAACGCTGTAAATGAGGCCCGGGTTTAATTTCTGGGTCAATAACAGGTGCCCACTCCTTACATTAGGAATGGTGTCAGGGTATATAGCCATCAATTTTTGCGCATATGTGCTATCAGGCCATATGATGAGGAGCAAACATGTAAATACTATTTGTAAGCCAGCCGTAGTGCAATACTTTTTTAAATACATTTCTTTCTGCTATTAAAAATCGACCACCGAGAAATACGCTTTCTTGCGCAGCAGCTTTTCATCAAACAATAATGGGTAGGCTTTTCTAATTACCCGCCGTGTTGGGTCGCTCGCAGCCGCTCCCCCTCCTATCCCACCATTCCGTGCATCAAGCCAGCTATACCGGTCAGAAACATTCCAGAAGGTAACATTGGTAATCACATTTTTATACGCCCTGAAGATGTCGAAGATCTCCCGGTAACGCTGTTCCTGCAACCGGGCTAAATCCGGTGTCAAGCCAGAATCAACGGCCATAGGCGTTTGTGCTGTGCCAACGGGTCTGTCTTCGGGCCTCATAGGCTTACGCACTGTTACATCCAGTTCGGTAATTTGAATTTTAAGGCCTAAGGAAGAATACCGTTCAATCGCTTTCCTTATTAATTCAGGTGTTGGATTATCCAGTTTCCAATGGCCCTGCAAGCCTACCCCGGTGATAGGTACCTTTGCATCGACAAGGCTTTTCAACAACCGGTAAATTTTCTCGCGTTTAGATTCATCTTCGCTGTTGTAGTCGTTATAATACAGGGCGACAGAAGGGTCTGCCTCATGGGCGTATTCAAACGCTTTAGCTATAAAATCTTCCCCGCATATTTTATACCATGAGGTATTACGAAAGTAGTTTTCCGGCTTATCGTCTATGGCTTCGTTTACCACATCCCAGGCGTATATTTTACCCTTGAAATGCTTAACAACTGTTGTAATATGCTCTTTTAAGCGCGCCAGCAAAACCTCTTTACTTACCTGGTTGCCTGTACTATCTTTAAAAAGCCAGGCAGGGGCCTGGGCATGCCACAACAAATTATGGCCCCTTACCTTAATTTTATGTTTAATAGCAAAGTTTACGATGGAATCGGCATTGCGCCAGTTGTAAGTACCTTCGGTTGGATGTATTGGCCCCATTTTCATATCGTTCTCGGCAGTTACACTATTAAATTCGCGAACTATCAAATCCGCTTCATCGCCGGATAATGCCCTCACATTAACCGCCACACCAATAGAAAAATACTTTTTATAATAATCTTTCAGCCCTTTTTCGCTTTTCGTAACATGGCCGCGAAGGCGAACGTCTCTTTTGCTATGGGGCATATAAGACCAGCTTATAAGGGCAAAGGCAAAAATCGCAAGGCAAATTACCAGGGAGGTATTTTTTGGCATCCGGCTAATTTTAGAGTAATTCATATAACTATGATAAAGATTCAATTTTACTAAAATGACTAATTTATAATGATCAGCATACAACAATTCGCCTGATATGGCTACCAAATGTTCAGTCGCTGTATTAACTACGTAAATCCGGCGGAACAGTTCGATCTTTTATACAAAAGAGGCCGTCCCAAATGGAACAGCCTCTTTGTAATTCGGCTCAACAGTAAGATGATACCATTAACAAGGCTAATAGCCTGGGTTTTGTGGCATCTTTGGTCCTTCTGTTACCAAATCAATTTCGTTTTGCGGAATAGCCCTTAGCATAAACTCATCCTTTACATAAGCTGCTGCTTCGTTATTCCAGGCTTTTACCCTCGCGGTTAAGGTGCGGGTGCGTACCAGATCAAGCCATCTTTGGCATTCGGCAAAAAACTCGCGGCTACGTTCGTCCAAAATAAAGTCGAGCGTTACGTCTGATGGCTGAATAGTCATAGCCAAAACCGCTGCAGAATTTTGAACGGCAGTATTTGTTTTACGGAATGCCGCGCGTTGCCTAACTACGTTTATCCATTTGGCTGCATTTCCCAAATCCCCAAGTTTAAAAGCAGCCTCGCCGGCCAGCATATACACATCAGAAAAACGCCATATCACCACCGGCCGGGTTGAAGGGTCGTTAAAGTTTGCCGCGGCACGGCTTGGGTCCATAAATTTCTTTACAGACGGGAAGATGTTGTTATTCCAATACTTAGGCGGGATAACTATACCTTTAAAAGGACGTGTACCAACAAATTGCGGGGCACCATCGATATTGGTAGCCGGCATATAAATGGCGGTATCTACCCCAGGTACCATCGTATATGAAATTCCACGTTTGTTATTTGCAGCACCGGCTGTGTTTGATGTGGCCACGTTAGAGATCCATGCGGTATAGAATGTGTTCTCATAACGGGAATCAACGTCGCGGTTAACAAAGGCCTGGTCTAATACATAGCGTTTCCCGGCATTGGCACCAGTTTTAACAGGATCGGAATTGGGCCTTGTTCTGGTGTAGGGGCGGCCGTATTGAACGTCGCGCACCATTCCGCCGGCACCTGTAGTTACCAGGCTCCCCGAGGCACTTTCATACGAATTTATACCGCTTAAATTGGGGTAATTAAAGTTTGTGAACCATGGCAACAGATTGTACGGACCACCACCCTGGGCTTGCCCAAGCGGGTAAATACCGTATTTGGTATCGATGTTATGGTCGCTTACAAAAATGGTTTCTTTGCCATTGTCATTGGCGGGATTAAAAGCATCACCATAGTCTTGCCATAGGTCCAGGCCGTAGGTACCCTTATTAGCAATAATATCCGTAAAAAGAGCGTACGCTTGCTGAAAATCTGCCTGGTTGTTGGTTAGCCAGCCTCTTGTAAGATACACCCGTGCCAGTAAAAACTGGGCAACAGGTTTGCAAGCCGCCTTACCTGTAAAAGGTGCTGCCGGCGTATTCGGCAGGTCTGCTGCGGCTTCTGTCAGATCCTGTATTATTACTTTGTAAACATCGGCCGCAGGTGCACGGGTGTCCGCCTTTGTAGGAACGGTTATGAAGGCAGTGTGCAATGGCACATCTCCATGTTTTTGCACCAGCAAAAAATACCAAAATGCCCTTAAAAACTTAGCCTGGGCAAGGTATTGTTTACGTGTCGCGGCATCCAAATCAATACTCTTGCCATATTCCAATACGCCATTCATGGTATTGATAGCCCGGTAAGCATCTCCAAAGCCGGCGCCGCCTACGCTTGAGTTGATGCCGTTGTACGTATATAATTGAATACCACTTGCACTACCACCTGCCAAATGGTCATCGGTACCGGCATCCATTTCGGCTGTGAAACCTTCAGTACCATAGGTCGACTCGCGGATTGCCGCATATCCCCCGGCAATTCCACCTAAGACACCCGATGGCGTGTTAAAAAAAGATGGCACAATACTGGATTGCGGGTGTTCCTCCAATATTTTTTTACAACCATTGCTTACCAATGCCGTTAATATTAAAAAAGCGCAGGCAAATTTTCTATATGTTTTCATATCAATATCTTTTAAAGTTTAAAATTTAGCATTTACACCTACGGTAAATTGCCTGTAAGATGGGTTATTAAGATTCACGCTTACAGCACGATTGGTCACCGCGGCATTGCCACCAGTATTATTTACCGAACCGCCATATCCATTTCCTTCCGGGTCAAGTGCCAAATGATCTCTAACTATTGGCGAGTAAACGATGAATGGATTGGTAGCATTAGCGTAAACACGTAAACTGCTTAAACCTATTTTATTGATTAATTTGGTTGGCAACACATAACCCAGGTTGATGCTGCGGCATTTGATGAACGAGCCATCGTAATAGCCAAGCGTTGAGCCAAACAACAAACGATCTGTACTGGCATCCGGTGCCGGGAATTCATTTGTTGGGTTTGTTGGCGTCCAGTAATTGGTTTTAAGTTGATTAACACGCCCCTGGTTAAAGAAAGCGAAACCAGCAGCACCGCCATCAGCAGTAAAATAAGGCAACAGTACTTTCATACCCATACGAGCGTAAAAAATCGCGGAAAGATCAAACGCTTTATAAGCGAAGCGGGTTGTAAAGCCTCCAACCCATTTTGGTTGGAAATTGCCAAGGATCTGCCTGTCGTTAGCGTTAATTATACCATCGCCATTCACATCTTGTGCCCTTATTTGCCCCGGGAACTGTACCGGAGAGGTTTGTTTTGCAAGCGTTCCGTTGGTTTTATCTTCCGTTTGCCAGATGCCTATCTTTTTTACGTCGTAAATAACGTTCAAAGGTTGGCCCACAAACCATCCGTTGCCTGGGTCGCTCAATTGGCTTGCGTTTGTCAGTTGCGTTATTTTTTCCCTGTTAACTGCAAAGCTAAAATCGGTGCTCCAGGTGAAACCACCTTTTGTTTGAATGTTAATTGTAGATAGGTTAATCTCTATACCCCTGCTTTCGGTTTTACCAAGGTTTTGGAAAGTACTGCCGGTACCACTGCTTGGCGGCAGGCTAACCTGTAAAAGAATGTCTTTTGTTTTTTGCTGATAAACATCAATATTGGCGGTGATACGGTTATTCAGGATGGTGATATCTAAACCTATATCTGTTTGCGCTGTTGACTGCCACCCTAAATTCGGGTTTGGCAAACTCGTAACTGTATAAGCCAGCTGGCCCCCGCTACCAAAGTTATAAGCTGTTGAGGTTAGGCCTCCCAATGTGGCATAAGCACCTACATTTCGGTTACCCGAGACCCCGAAGCCGCCCCTTAGTTTTAAATTATTAACGAGGGTAACGTTCTTCATAAAAGCTTCGTTGCTGATGTTCCAGCCTAAGCCAATTGATGGGTAGGTGAACCACTGGTGGCCCGGAGCTAAAGAAGATGCCCCATCACGGCGCGCTGTAAGGGTTACCATATAACGATCATCATAGCTGTAAGCAAAACGTGCCATGTAAGAAAGCAGGCCCTGCTCGCTAAAACTACCGCCACTGGTTATAGCCCCGCTTGCCAGGTTAAAGTTAGAGTTGAGGATATAATCTGTTGGTACCCCGGTGGTGGCGAAATTGCTGTTCTTGTTATGATCCTTTGTTATTTCGTAAAGCGCGGTAAAATCTATCCGGTGCTTGTTAAACGTTTTATTATAGTATAACAAGTTCTGAACATTATAATTCCACTGCTCGTTATTATAAAGGCTGGCGTTATTTAATGATGAGTTGCCATTTACATAGGTGAGTGTTCCGTTGTAAGTGTTACCATTCTCCTGTATAAAATTCAAACCAACATTTAAACGGTATTTAAGGCCATCCAAAATATTTACCTCGCCATAAAAGCTATTGAATGTGGAATAGCGACGGGTACGGTCATATATAGAACTCGCCTTTGTAATTAAAGTATAAGGGCTTACCGCGGCGGCATCAATGCTTCCTATTTGCGGGAAAAGATTTACGGTGCCATCTTCGTTTTTCAGCGATGCAAGCGGCGTGGTTCTTACCAAGCCACCCGGTACGCCGCCACCACCCGGCAGGCTGGTGTAACGCAAGGTGTTTATACTGTTCAATCCAATTTTAACACGGCTGCTAATGCGGTGATCAATTGTGGTACGCAGATCCGCACGATCGAAGTATTGGTTAACGATGATACCGTCCTGGCGGTAAAAACCTGCACCAATATTAAACTGGGTGGCATCACCACCACCCGATACAGTTAGTTGATGGCTTTGGGTTGGTGCCGTGCGATAAATAAGGTCTTGCCAATCCGTAGAAACGCCGGCTGTTAATGCCGCCTGTTCGGCCGGGGTTATAGGATAAGCGCTGGTACCCGGAGCGGCGGCATTATAGGTAGCTGCATCAGCCTTAAGCTTGGCGTAACCGGCTCCGTCGTAAATGTTATATTTCCCAAGCACTTTGGCATTTGCGTAGTATGCATCGTAAGAAACAACCGTTTTGCCGGCACGCCCTCTTTTAGTGGTAACCAAAATAACGCCACCCGCACCACGTGACCCATATACGGCTGTAGCAGATGCATCTTTTAAGATATCAATAGATGCAATATCTTCCGGAGCAAAATCATTAATGCTGCCGGGGTAAGGGATCCCGTCTAAAACAACAAGCGGGCCATCCTGGCCATCATTATTACCGGTGGTAATAGTACGGTTACCCCTTATACGGATCTGGCCGCCTGTGCCTGGTGTTGCACCGTTACTCACTACGTCCACACCTGCGGTACGGCCTTTTAATTGGTCAATTAAGTTTGGGGCGGGTACTTCTGCCAATGTCTTGCCCGACACGGAAGCAACAGCTCCCGTTAAGTCCTTCTTACGCACGGTTCCGTAACCCACCACGATAACCTCGTTCAGATTTTTGGAGCTGGGCGTAAGCCGGACGGTAAAGTTGGTTTGGCTGCCTATATTTACCTCCTCATCTACGTAGCCTACAAAGTGAACAATTAACGTTTGTTCATTATTGGCCACGCTAATGGTGAATTTACCGTTGACATCTGTACCTACAGCTATTTGCCCGGATTTATTTTTAATGGTCGCGCCGGGAAGTGGTTGATTTTGTTCATCAAACACAGTACCGGTGAGCCTCTTGTCTTGCGCCAAAGCGGTAGCACAACTCAAAATGCTAAAAAGCAATAGGAGCGCCGCTTTATTATAAATGTTCAGTAGTGATCTTTTCATAATTTGGTTATTAGGGATTAGGAATTTAAACCGACAATGGAATGGTAGCGAGCAGCCTTTTTTGCAAAGCCATTTCTTTAATTCTAATCGTGCGGATTATCTTTCCTATTGAATATTGGTTAGTTGGTTATGGGGAGCAGATTTTGTCCTTGACAAGTGCCCTTAGATTTTCATTTATGTTACCATCATAGGTTGCTCATTTAAATTGGTTTAATAAGGCTTAAAAATCAAACAAGCAGTTTACCCGTTAAACCCAAAGCAATCGATTGCAAAATGAGTCGTAAGCGGAGTCTGAAAAATGTTGTCTGAGTAAAATTTGGTTATTGATTTATAATTTGGTTATCAGGCGGGTTTTACACCTTTTGACATCTGCTAAGTTCTGCGGTTTGGCATATTTTGTATATCACATATCGTCAAAATCATCGTACAAATGTGCAATTGCAACCTTTGGATAGCTTTTACCGGATGCATTAGCACTTTCAGTCGCAATTACGCAATGCTAATCAGTAAGTTATTTTTATGAGGAGAAATGTTGCCGCCATAAGCAGGTATCAGGAGCCTTATTAACTCCGGCGGGGAAATAAATGTGAGGATGATTGATGTGGTTAGGCAATTCAAAAGCCCATATATAATCACCTTTTGTGATGAACCGACGAAAGTATGGTCAATTAAGGCTATTCTCAGTCGTGTTAATGACCCAACTCCTCAGCAAAGAGCGCTGTGCATTAAACTTTGTTCAATTTACCGTAATACATCTGTTGTATAAAAATGGTAAACACAGCTATCTTATTACTTTAAAAATGGGGAATTTTAATCCGAGAAAATTTTCAAATATCTCTTTAGGGCTCTCGCCTTATTGGTTTCAATTCAATTGGTTAAGGACAGCGCAAGGCTGTCCTTTTTACGTTAACAAACCACTATAGTTTATTATTTGGACCCGTCTGTCCGAAACGGAGATGCCGGGAGCCCCTCACGATTATAAAGGTTAGCCCCCTCGGGATTATCTGCCCAGGCATAGCGCACGTACATAGGGTGTTCAACAGCCGGCGACGTAACAACTACCTTATCGCCCACTATCGTAGCCGTGGCCCAAACAAATTGTTTATCCTCCCCGGCAATGGCAAACCGGGAAAGTGGTTCCTGGTTGTTTGATACCAGTCCGGTTCCAACATTTGAAAAATTTAGGGTGATCTTATCACCTTCTATTATAGAAGATTGAAAGATTGGGCCAGAAGCGACAATTCGTTGATCAGCGTAAGCCAGTTTTTCAGCAGCAAGGGCCAACCGTTCGCCAACATCTTTTTTGTTTAGAGGGTGCAGATCATTCCATTCTCCGGCGTCTATGGCAACCGCTATGGCTGTATTTTTTAAACTGAGCGCCTGCAGCTGCGCTTCCCTGATCTCCGCCCAGGAACTTTCAGCTGGTGAATACTCAACTTCGCCAAAATTGGGCAACTGTACGATCAAAAACGGAAGAGAATCAGATCTCCAGGCAGTACGCCAGTTTTTTATCAAAGCGATCAATAGTTCATGGTAATCTTTTGTGCCAACATTGGTTTCACCCTGGTACCATAAAAACCCTTTAACAGGCAATTGTATAGCCGGCGCAACCATAGCGTTATATAAGGCGGCAGGCTCGTTTTGGGCAGAAAATAGTACCGGCTTTTGAAAATTTGACTTATGTGGTGGATAGACTAAGCCAACCTGGTAAAGCCAATCGCCACGCAGGTCTATAACGGTTTTACCGTCTGTTAATTCATAACGCTTATCTGGTGCAAACCCGCCTTTTCCATCGGTATTAGTTACGCGCACGGTAATTAAATTTTTCCCGGCTTTCAATAAGCCTGCTGGTATCTCATACCTGCGTGGTGGGTATTGATAGGTAATGTTCCCCACTTTTTTACCGTTAACGTAGGTTTCATCTGCATCAATAATCCGCCCAAGGAAAAGTTTAGCGGGCTTACCGGCCATTTCAGCCGGAACAGTTACTTCTTTCCGAAACCAAACAACTCCGTTTAAACCATTTACGCCCTGGTCGGCCCAGTAACCTGGTAACCAGAATTTATGCCAGTTTCTGGGCTCATAGTTAGGGTCGTACCATTTCAGCTCTCCCGCCAGGCCCTTATCGCTTTCTTGCAAAGGCGGTTTAACCGGGACTGCTGGCAGCTTACTCCGGCTAATACCGGCCATAAAAGAGGTATCTCTAAATTGTGCCAACCTACTGCTGTAAGTACCTATATCTTTTAGCCCCTCTTCGCTTATCCAAGCTTGTATTGGCGTACCGCCTATGCTGGAATTTATTATACCAATTGGAACCCCGTATTTGGCATATAGCTTTTTAGCAAAAAAGTAAGCGACCGCCCCAATATCCAGTATGTTTTGTTTTGTTGTGGTAACCCAGTGGCCGGGCAAATAATCATCGTGTGTTTTTAGCAGGTCGGCATCTGTGGTAACAAAAAAATACCGGATGGACGGATAATTAGCGTTGACGATCTCTTCCGGATATTTTTCTTTTACCCGTTCCATTTTAATGGTCATGTTAGATTGCCCGGAGCAAAACCAAACATCTCCAATAAGTATGTCATTTAAAAGAATATGGTTGCTGCCGTTTATGTCCATTTGGAATGGCCCGCCGGCTTTCATTTTCGGGAAGATCACTGCCCACTTGCCGTCATAGCCCGCAACGGCATTGAGCGTTTTCCCATTAAATTTAACTTTAACCGGTTCGGCGGGGCTACCCCACCCCCATATTTTAATTTTGGCGTCGCGCTGCAGAACCATGCCGTTGCCAACGAGTTGTGGAAGTCGTATGGTTGCGTTCGCACGTAAACCAGGGAATAGCAGTAATAGGATGCATGTAAATACTCCCAACAATATTTTCATAAACTGGTTATTCTATTTTTAGGCAACAGGTACATTGGTTCGGTCATAACTTAAATAAAGCAGAAACGCTTTAATAAGCAATCGATTGTAAATATACAAAGGCGTTCTTATTTTGCGTACAAGCTTTGGTAACAATTTGTTGATTTTTCACAAATAAGCTGAAAATATTGGTTGAAAAACAAACAAAAACACACTTGCCGACAACAAGGCGGCACGTTATACAATCGATTGTATGAAATCCAATTTTATTATTAGCCTTTCGTAGAATTTATTAATTCATAGTAATTATATTTGTTACCATAACCAATAATTTGCTTATTTAACGCCTTTGTGATTTATATCTGACGACCCAAAACCGATATAATTTACCTGGTCTAAAAACACCCTATGTTGAAGTTAATTAAATGCAGCCTTAAGCTATGCTTGATGTTAATTAGTATACCACTAATTAGCCTTGGTCAGGACAACTTCAATTTTACATCCATCACCGCAAAAGAAGGGTTATCGTCAAACACGGTTAACGCCATTGTTAAAGATCATAATGGGCTGATATGGTTTGGCACCACTAACGGGTTAAGCAAGTACGATGGCAGTAACTTCACTATTTACAGGCATCATCAGGGCGATAATACAAGCCTTCCATCTAACGAAGTATTAGCGTTGTTCGTGGATCATACGGGGAAACTTTGGGTTGGCACCTCGGCTGGCGGCCTTTGCTATTACGATCAAAAGTTCGACAGGTTCGAACAATATAAAGGTGACGGCAGCTGGAAAGAACTGCCCACAATATCTGCCAGAACTATACTGGAAGACCACGACGGGAACCTGTGGGTTGGCACTTACGGCGATTTGAGGATGCTGGATCTTAAAACCGGCCGATCTATTCCTTTACCAATCAAATTCCCTAAAACTACCGAAGTTGGTAGTTTTGTGGTCATTTCACTATTGGAAGATAGTAACCGTAATATGTGGGTTGGAACCAACAACGGGGCCTATCTTTATAACCGTAGTCAACAAAAGTTTACAAGGTTCGCCCATGATCCTGCTGATCCAACAAGCCTGAGTAATAACGTTATCAAATCAATTGCAGAAGACTCCAACCGAAATATTTGGTTTGGCACTTTCGATGGCCTTAACAAACAGGTTTCACCGGGTAAATTTGCAGTATATAAATGTATAAAAGGGGTAGCAAATTGCTTAAGCAATAATGCCGTATTCTCTTTAACCGCCAGCGCAGATGGCAGCCTCTGGATAGGGACAGAGGATGGGGTAAATATATTTGATTTAGCGTCGGCCCGGTTTAAGCAATTAAAGCCCGACCCCCGCAATATGTTCAGCCTGAAGAGTAAATCCATCCGAAGCTTTTTTATTGATTCGGAAGGCATTTACTGGGTTGGTACTTTTGGCGGCGGCGTGAGTAAATATGATAAACATCTACCGCTTTTTAATTTGAAGCAAAGCAACCCGTTTGATCCGTATGGCCTTTCGGCACCATTTGTAACTTCATTTGCGGAGCACAAAAATGGAAGCATCTTCGTTGGTACAGACGGCGGCGGGCTGGAGCTCTTTAACACCAAAACCGGTTTACTTACCCCCTGCAAGTTGATCAGTAAACTTGACGAAGCCGCAATGCCGACAATTCTATCCATGCATATGGCTCGAAATGGGAAGTTGTGGGCCGGCACCTATCACCATGGTGTTTTTTGTATTGATCCGCGCGACAAAACCTTCAGGCAATTTACAAAGGACAACACATCAAAAGGATTAAGTCAAAACAACATAACCGCTATAACCGAAGATAAACAAGGAAGGGTTTGGCTTGGCACCCTTGGGGATGGCGTTGATATTTACGACCCTCTCACCCATTCATTCTCTAAATTACACAGGAAAGCGAGTATAGGGTTCCAACAAAATTTACCCTTGAATGATTTTATTGTCGCCCTGGTAACTGCTCCAAATGGCAACGTTTGGATAGGTTCTACAGGTACGGGTATAGCGGTGTACCGGCCAGCAGACGGAAGCATAAGCCATTACACCAAGGCCAACAGCGGGTTGGCTGATGACATCATTTCTACTTTAACCATCACTAAAGATGGCGCGCTTTGGGTGGGTACGAATGATGGCATCAGTTATTTCGACTCAAAAAAGAACCGCTTCCGTTCTTTTAAAGAAACGGATGGATTGACAAACAGCTTTGTGAAAAGTATTATTGAAGACGATGCCGGTTTACTTTGGTTTAGTACCGACCGCGGGATTGGCTCTTTCGACCGCGCAAAAAAGAAATTCAGGAATTTCACAGCAGAAAACGGCGTTCAACAAGGCTCATTTATGCCCGGCGCAGCCATAAAAACCTCCCTTGGCGATTTATATTTTGGAGGGCAGGATGGATTTAACTACTTCAATCCCGATAAGTTGCCGCCCTCATCTGTACCCGGCAGGGTTATATTTAGCGGCTTAAAGGTGAATAACGTGCCGGTTACGCCTGCATCAACCTCGCCCATTCAGGAGCAGATCAGCAACGCTAAAGAGATCACGCTTAAATATGGCGAAAACTTCTCTATCAGCTATGTAGCTGTTGATTATACCTCGCCCAGGCAGGATTTATATGCTTACAAGCTTTCGGGATTTGATAAAGGATGGAACTTTGTTAACAGAACCCGAACCGCAAATTATACCAACCTTGATCCCGGCAGCTATGTTTTCCAGGTGATGGCCAGCAAAAACGAAAATTCATGGAACAACGCCACCAGCCAAATAAAAATCACGGTGCTGCCGCCGTACTGGCGCACGGTGTATGCATATATAGTATACCTGTTGGTTGCCGTCTCCATTTTATTATTCATTCGCCGACAGGGTATTAGAAAATTGCGAAACGAGTTCGAAGTGGCCCGGGAAAAATTACAGGCTAAGCAGTTGATAGAACGTGAACGCCTCGAAGCTGAGCGCCTGCATGAGCTCGATCAGGTAAAAATTAAAATATTGACAGATCTGAGTCACGAATTCAGAACACCAATTTCGCTTATCCTCGCCCCTGTTGAAAGACTAATGAACCGCGGTTTTGAGGGCGACGATTTTGGCCAGCTGAACATGATCAAAAGAAATGCAAAACGTCTGCTTAATTTGGTTAATGAGCTGTTGGATTTCCGCAAGCTGGAGGAGCAGGAATTAAAGCTAAACCTTACGCCCGGAGACATTATTCGTTTCATTATTGAATGTGCCGAGTCTTTCCGTGATATTGCGGATAATAAACAAATTAAGCTTGATATAGAAAGCACGCAAAAAGTTTGGATAACGCAATTCGATTGCGACAAATTAGAAATGGTGATATTCAACCTGTTATCTAACGCGTTTAAGTTTACCCCGGGCGGTGGCTGCGTTACCATAAAAATTAACATTTGCGATGCCGATGAATTGCAGCCTATACTGAATTTAACCGTTTCGGACACCGGGATAGGCGTGGCTGAAAATGACGTTGTTAAAATTTTCGACCGGTTTTATCAATCAGCGCAAAAAAGTTCGGTGATGAACCAGGGAACCGGGATCGGCCTCTCCATCACCAAAGAATTTGTAGAACTCCACGGTGGTAAAATACATGCTAAAAGTGCCCGTGAGCAAGGGAGCGACTTTATCATAACCATGCCATTGCTTCCTGCCATTCCTTTTGCCGAGGAACCAGAAATGGGCCTGGAATACGCTTATAATCCCCTGCAAAAAACAACAGGGATTCTTTCGTCCGAAGACTCCAGGGAAGGCAATCCAAACATGGCTACGGTTTTGCTGGTGGAAGATAACGACGAATTCCGATACTACCTTGCCGATCATTTAAAACACTATTTCCACGTTTTGGAAGCCGCCGATGGGAAGCAAGGCTGGCAAAAAGCACTAAGTGCCCACCCCGACCTGGTGGTAAGCGATGTGGGTATGCCTTATGTAAACGGTATAGAACTGAGTAAAAAAATAAAATCGGATAAGCGCACCTGCCACATCCCGGTTATATTACTTACAGCCATGGCAAAGGAAGAGGAGCAGCTTAAAGGCCTTCGCTCCGGGGCAAACGACTACCTTACCAAGCCGTTCAATTTCCAGATCCTGTATACAAAAATTTGCAACTTGCTCATTATGAATAACAGTTTGAAAGAGACATACTCCAAACATATTCAATTCAAGGTAAACGAAATTGAATCAGAATCGGCTGATGTTAAATTGATGAGCAAGGTAATGGAATGTATTGAAAACGGCTTAAACGACCCCGAATTATCTGTTGAAAAACTGAGTAAATACGTAGGGATGAGCCGCGGATCGTTATACAATAAATTGCTTGAACTATCGGGATATACACCTGTCGAATACATCCGCCAGGTGAAATTAGAAAAGGCCGCAGCATTGTTAGAAACCAGTGATTATAACGTAGCCCAAATAGCTTATATGACGGGTTTTGGTACCCCAAGCTATTTCTCCCGAACGTTTAAAAGCAAGTACGGCGTACTTCCGTCAGAATACTTAAGCAGTAAAAGGATTCAAAGGCCCAAACCTTCTTTTTCATCTGCAGTTGTCAATTAGTTTTGACGAAGAGTCAAGAAATAAGACTCAAGATACAAGACAAAAACCTGTCCTGTATCTTGAGCCTTGTGGCGCCCATTGCACTCATTTGTTATTTTACAAAAGGATCGATCAGTTTAATAGAGCCATCGGCTTCGTGCTCGAGCGTGGTCACCTTCACGTTTCTTAGATGTGTTTTGCCTGAGATCTCGGTATCGTGGTAAAATACGTACCATTTGCCCTTAACTTCTATAATAGAATGGTGAGTGGTCCAGCCCTGTACCGGTTTCATAAATACGCCTTTATAGGTAAACGGCCCAAGCGGGCTATCGCCAATAGCGTAAGTAAGCAGGTGCGTATCGCCGGTAGAATAGGTGAAGTAATATTTGCCGTTGTACTTGTGCACCCACGATCCTTCAAAAAATCGGCGGTTGTGATCTCCGCCCAACAATGGTTTGCCAAGGCTATCCAATATCACTACATCTTTTACAGCGCCGTCAAACTCCAGCATATTGGCTTTTAGCTTCACTACCTTGCAGCTGATAGCCGGTTTATCGTCGTGTTTCAAATCAGTTTTAGAGCCATCGCTTTCGTATTTACCAGTGTTCCAACGTTGCAGCTGTCCACCCCAGATACCGCCAAAATACATATACGAACTGCCATCGGTATCGGTGAACACCGCCGGGTCTATACTAAAGCTACCCACTATCGGCTGGGGTTCGGCTTTAAACGGGCCTTGAGGATGCTTTGAAGTAGCTACCCCAATTTTAAACACATCCTGCTTATCCTTTACGGGGAAATACAGGTAATAAGTACCGTTTTTATAGGCTGCATCGGGTGCCCAAAGCTGCCGGCCGGCCCATGGGATATCTTTAATATCCAAGCCCACACCCTCATCTGTTACTTTACCGCCGATGCTGTCCATCGAGAGGATATGATAATCTTTCATGGCAAAATGATCGCCGTTATCGTTCTCCTTTATCCCGGCATCAATATCATGCGAAGGATAAATGTAGATCTTCCCGTCAAATACATGTGCCGATGGATCTGCGGTGTAGATACTGCTGATAAGCGGTTTTTCAAGGAATTTAACTTTGGTACTGTCGGCATTTGCGGTGCTTACTTTCTGGGCCGGCGAATTGCAGGCCAAAAGCGAGCACACAACAAATGGCAGCATAAAAAACTGGTTTGTTTTGATTAATGAATGATACATGTGTTATAATTTATGGCTTGGTTTAATTAATTGATCTTATTGGTTTCCACCTATGCCGGGTGCCTGCAGGTATTTCCTGTTGATATAATAGCTTAACGGATGCGCTGGCTTTTCGTACCCCTCCGGTATGGGCCTTTTTGAAAACGTTTGAAAATACAATACGCAGGAATTTCGCCAGCTGGTAGCTTCATCATACTGCACGGCCATTAGTTGCTTAACCGATTGGAATTGCTCCTTATCTACATAGCGGGCCATTTTATTCCAGGTAAGCTGCATTTGCTTAACAGAATCTGCGCCCATATAATAATGATGCACCATCTCATCCCAAAGGGTTTTCCCCGACCGCATTTTATAGCTCCATTTTACGTGATGGAACCACAATAAATACGCTTCGGGGCAGGTAGCAAGGTTTTCAAACAGGTCCCTCACCTGCGGCTGATACTGGCCCACCGCGTTACTGCCGGTACTGCTGCGGTCGAAACCTATCCCCGCCGAATCGGCTTTGTGATAATAAGTAGCGTTCCAGTCGGGGCGGCCGGCATTATCAACCCAGGGGCCGGGGCCATAATGGGTGTTAACGCCCATAATATGATGCAGGCCAAGCGGGGTCATGTAATTAACCGTATTCTCCCTCGATTGCAGCATTATGCGTGTCATTGGCGCAACAAAGGCGGGTTGATTGCTAAAGTTCATCTTCAGCCAGTCGGCGGCAATGGTTGCCGAGCTTTGCGCCGGGTTCCAGGCAAGCCGGCCAAACGCGTACCAATTTGACTGGGCAAAAGGGTGCCCGCACCAGTTAACATCCGACCCGATATTTGCTACGCCCGCCATCCCGGTGATAAGTTTAGGGTTCAATTTACCTGTTATGATGTTGGCCACCGTTGAGCCTTTTCCCATCGCGTAGGTGTCAGATTCAAGACATTCCTTAAATAAAGGCGCTTCGTAAACCAGGTTTGTAGAGAAACCGAGGTACTCCTGCGTCAGCTGAAATTCGATCATCAGCGGGGTATTTGGCATGGCCTCGAATAGCGGGTGGAAAGGCTCGCGGGGCTGAAAGTCGATGGCCCCGTTCTTCACCTGGATGATCACATTCTTTTTAAACTGCCCGTCGAGCGGTTTAAATTCGTTGTAAGCTTGC
This sequence comes from Mucilaginibacter sp., assembly GCF_039925265.1. Lineage (GTDB taxonomy): Bacteria > Bacteroidota > Bacteroidia > Sphingobacteriales > Sphingobacteriaceae > Mucilaginibacter. The sequence continues at coordinate 38,446 of NZ_JBDSZG010000029.1, read as the reverse complement.
TTGGCGCGATCATCCGGCACGTTGTTATCATATACAAACGCGCGCCACATTACAATGCCATTATGCGGCGATAAGGCATCGGCAAGCATATTTGCACCATCACCATGGCTGCGTTTGTAAGCTTGCGGGCCGGGCTGTCCTTCGGAGTTGGCCTTCACCAGGAAACCGCCAAAATCGGGGATGCTACGATAGATCTCATCAGCCTTATCATTCCACCATTTCTTTACCTGCGGATCCAGAGGATCGGCGGTTTTGAGGCCACCAATTTCTATAGGACTGCTGAATTTGACAGACAGGTATACCTTTATACCATACGGCCGGAAGGTATTGGCGAGTGCCTTCACTTTCTCCAGGTAATCCGGCGTCAGCATCAGGGCATTGGCGTTTACGTTGTTCACCACGGAACCATTGATCCCAACAGACGCGCTGGCGCGGGCATAATCGATGTAACGCTGATCGATATAGCCAGGCAACTTATGCCAGTTCCAGATGGACGAGCCGGCGTAACCACGTTCTACGGTACGGTTTAGGTTATCCCAATGATCTAACACGCGATACATGATGCGTGGGTACTCCAAAATATTTAGGGCGCTAATGGCTTGCTGTGTTTGCAGCAATTTCAGAAAGCCAAAAACGCCGTGCAACACCCCTATTTCGGTTTGCCCCGTGATAACAATGCACTTTTTATTGTTGACAGATACCGATTTGATGAGGTAGCCTTCATCACCGGCTTGTTGGATCTCGCTTTGCGATATGGTATTTTTTGGAAGATTTAACGACGAAGGAACACCAACAAGCAGTGCCGGGTAATCCGTTTTTTCAACGATTTGAGGTTTTAGGGCAAGCATACCTTCAAAACCGGTGAGCAGTTCTTCCCGCGCGGCGTTAAGCGTGGCAGAACCGGTTGTGATTTTTACGTACCGAAGCTGCTGCACATATTGCGCGGCCAATTTTTTATCGGCAATAGCGTGATAACCGAGCCACAGCTTATAACCGTTATCCGCATAAGCACTGCCGGCGATGGTCAAAAGCCCAATAAAAAATATAAATCGTTTCAACAGCCCGCTTGCCCTCATAAGTTTTCGCATATATTTTAAACAATCGATTGTATCTTCATAACAACCGTTAATTACTTTTAGTGAAAATTGATCATGCATCAAATCCACTTTATCCAGTCTCTTAACCTGCTATTTGCCTGCAACAGCGGGCGCCATAAATTTATTGGCCCAACTGATAAAATATTTAATATTTGGCCCGTCGGTGTGTCCGCCATCATGCTGCCGCCAGGCAAGCCGCCCATCTAAAATACCTGTGTTTACAGCAGGCATCTTCTCAGTTTTATAATCATTCGATAAGCCAAGATCTTTAACTCCCAATATTTTAAAAACCGGTCCGGCGGCGATAGTTGCCATATAGCTTCCCTGGTGATCCAGCCAGTTGGCATCGCCCTGCGACGGGATCCCATGGCTGATAAACGTAAGCCGCGGTGCGCATAAAGCGATCAGTTCATGAGAATCTACCGGCAAATCGTTGGCAGTTTTGCTGCCGAAATCGGCATCCGATGCAGCGTATCTCATGTAGTTACCCGCCATCCAATAGTGCGCGCCGCCGGTAAGGCTTTCCAAAGCTTCGCCAAAATTGCGGCGGCTTGGCTTGGTTCCACCCTGGCCTGAGGAAGCAATAAGTCCCATAGCAAACCGCTCGTCGAACGCCATGGTTACTAAAGCAGCTTTCCCATACCTGGAGACGCCCTCTATGCCTATGTGCTTAATATCCACCATAGGTTCCGAGGCGAGGTAATCCAAGGCTCTCGACGCACCCCACGCCCAGGCGCGTAAAGCCCCCCAGTCGGCTGGTTTGCGCGGTTGCCCCTTGTTGGCCAAACCTATAATCCCTTTGGTAAGTCCCGCGCCATTATCTGCCTGTATGCTTGCCGGGTCGATAAGTACATAGCCCCAGCCGGCGGCAATTAATTGCTGTGCAGCTGGTGGGTCTCCCGCGGGCCTCGGTGCAAACGGATTAAAGCCGTAGTTTTGAGCTGCTATTAAATTATAAGCCGGATATTTTTCAAAAATGGTTTTCAACTCAGGATGTTTATCAAGGAGCATTTCCTTTACAGCCTCATTAATTTGTTCCAGTTCTTCCTTGGCGGGCTGTGCCGGGGCCGGGAGTGTGCTTGGCGCAAACATCATCAGCACAGGTACAGGGCCTTTGGCATTGGCAGGCAACACCAAAGTCATGGCGATATTTACATTTAAAAGCGGGTAGGCTGAATTATCAGCATGGCCAACCAACTGTTTTGCTATGATGGGGGTAAAACCCATAAACTCCCGGTCGGTTACTTTCACTTGCCAAGTTATCCGGGGGGCATCTTTGGGTACCCGCCCATAAACTTCGCGTTCAAAATCTTCTACAATTTCCGGGCGGCGCTCTTTCCACCATTGCGCAGCAGTTGTTACTTTTTTGCCATTTTTTAAAGTTAAAACATCGGGATAATTAGGGTAAGGGTTGGCCAGTGCTTCATCGTTATTGGCATGGTTTGGTGCTTTTTCGTCGCCGCTTGGCCCGGGGCGCATTGCCCGGATGCCCAACCGCTTCATCATATTAGTTTTATCCTGGTCTGAGGTGAAATTTACCTGCGGGGGATAGTTACTGGCATCAGTAGCCGGGGTGGTTTGAGCCAATACGCGAAAAGAAGAGAAAATAAATAAGTAGAAAATCCTTTTCATTTGCTTATAAATGGTTACCTAATATAAGTGTTTGCTTTATCTCGCGCGGCTTAAATAATAAACATCATTATAAGCATCAACGGTTTAATAATTTTGGTTGTCGGCGTATCACCTATTGACACAGCATTCAAAACTATACATCTCACCGTTGCTACAATATCTCATTTGTGCAAAATGACACACCAAATGTCATGCAAAGGGGTTTTAATTGGCATTTAGCCACTGTATCTGGAGTTACAGGCCTTAGACTACACCAATTTTTCTACCCGATTTATTCTCCGGAAATTTTATCTGTGATATGGAAATAATCAAAATCGGCTGAGCCGCCTGTAATTTTTGTGGCATAATTAAACAACGCGAACCTATAACCCATAAAGTGCGGTAAGGTGTATGCCATTTTTAATGGCGTTCCTATGGGCTTCCATATCTTCCCGTCGAGGCTGTAAAAGAAATTGGCGATGTCTTTCTTATCCGTAAACACACACTCTGCTTTAAAAAAGACTTTCTGTTGGTTAAGCGCGATATTTTGCACCTCCATTGGCGTACCGGTAGAAGCATTTACCATTACTATCGTTTTGCTTTTACCATTTATTTTAACGCCTACCAGGCCATAGTTCTTTTGCAATAGGCCTATACCTGCAAAATCGCCGTCTTTCATGTTCGACAAGTCGAGCGATACCTCACCCGTGCATACAGGACCAATAGTTCGTTGCGTTAAGGAGTTGCGGGCCATCAGGAAATTAGTATCAACCCTGCCGGTAATAAGTCGCAAATAACCTTTCCGCGCTGTAACCGACCATAGGCTATTGTCGGGATTGTGGTTCCATTGCCAAACCAGTGGCAAGGCAGGCTCTCCCCTTTTCCGTGTAAACTCATCCGAAGATACGATCCCGGGGATGAGGCCTTTACTTTCCGGCAGATCGAGCGTATCAGGAACTTTCCCGTTAACGCCTATAACCGGCCAGCCATCCTCCCATTTTACGGGTACTAAATACGGCACCCGCCCAACGGCTCCAAAATCGCGGAAAAGGTATGAGTACCATGTGCCGTCCGGCTTATCTATTAAGCCGCCCTGGGCTACGCCTTTATCCTGAAGGCCAATTCGCCCCTCGTATTGCCCGGTGATTTTATCCGCGCGATGGATCACAACGGTACGCATAGCCCCGCGTGGCCAGGTAATATTAAACAGGTAGTATTTACCCTTTACTTTAAACAATTGTGAGCCTTCTGCAGGCAAGCCACCGCTATTACCGGAAGGCAGGCTAGCGTTTTCGATCAGAGTTTGATCAATACCGCCGGGCTTTATGCCGGATAAATCTGCGTTTAACTCCACTATTCGTAATTTACCTCCCCCGGTAACCATATACACTTTTCCATCATCGTCAAAAAACAAAGAGTGGTCGTGCAGGGAAGGTTTGAACGATACAGATTTCCAAGGTCCTTTTTCAATATCTTTAGTAGTGTATATGTAGGTTTTGCCCGTAGTTTGGGCAAAGGTGCTAACATAAAAAACACTGTTATGAAAACGGAGGCTGCTGGCCCAGGACCCGCGGCCATAGGTACTTTTACCGTTGGTTAGCGTAAGCTCATCAATGTTTCCAAGGGTATCAGAGGCATAGCTAACCAATTTCCAGTTCACCAGATCTTTTGATTTCATGATAGGCACACCCGGACTCATGTGCATGGTTGTGCTGCTCATATAATAAGTATCGCCAACACGGATCACGCTTATATCGGGCACATCGGCGTAGATGATCGGGTTAACGGCTTTCTTTTGCGCTTTAATTACAAAAGGCAAAAAAAGCACGGCTACAACAATAATAAATCGGGCAAGAAAACATCTCATAGCTAAAAATTTTGGGGGTCAGTTGGTGCGCAGCCAGCCATTTTATTTGATCGTATTGATTTGAAGAACACTTACCGAATATGGGTCGAACGTTCTTGTAAATTTTTTACCGATCTCCTTCACAGATGACGTAACAGGGACTATTTTTTCAGGCTTATCAATCGTATTGGTATCCTCTGGTTTATCACCTTTTATAACGATGAGGGTACCTGCTGATGATACTTTTACAGCGCCGTTCAATATAATATCCACCTGTTGCGGCTTACCTGTGGTATTTACTACTTTCAGAAACAGCTTACCAGTTTTTGTATCTTTTGTTGCTACGTAAAACATGGCTGGGATGGGCTGCGGCATTTTGTTATCCGCGCTGTCTCTTTTAGTTGCAGGCCTGGTTTGCGTTGGGATGTTTGCACCCGTTAAAGGAACAACCTTATCGCCAATATAGTTGCTGAATATTTTTTGTACGTAGTATGATGGGGAACCAAAGCTTGTTAACGCATTATAGCCGATCAGATCCGAATCCCATTGCCAGGCCTTTGGTGCAGTAGCTGTAGCCGTATTAACATTTACAAAAAGTGGCGCGTAGCACGACATGATAACAAGATCTGAATTACGCTCCATACCTGTCATCCATGCAGCATCGCCGAGCGCCGCATTAAGGTTAGTGGTTGGTGCACCTTCCCGTGTTGCCCATTCGCCCACAAATACTTTAAAACCTTTCCGGTCATAATTATCATAATGAGCGGCATCCTCTTCCATCTGCCAGGCATTACGGTAATAGTGCTCATCAACAATCTCTGGTTTACGTATGGTTAATTTACCACGAGTTCCAAGATAATCCCTGCCTCCGATAGTTGCAATACAATTCAGATTAGGGTATTTAGCTTTTATAGCATCGTTAAACTGCGCGAAACGGCCATCGTAACTTCCCGAAGCATCAAAACCATCTTCGTTGCCAATTTCTACATAGCGCAATTTAAATGGAGCCGGGTGGCCGTCGGCAGCGCGTTTTGCCCCCCAGTAAGTATGAATATCACCGGTGATGTATTCGATCTCGTTCAATGCATCCTCCACGTAAGGTTTTAATAGCGGGCCCGCGTCTATGTGATCGCCATCGAGCGCATAACCTGCGAATACAGCCAGCAGCGGTTCCATTTTGATATCTTCGCACCATTCTAAAAATTCCAGCAGTCCCATGCCGTCGGTAGCACGATAACCCCATGAACCTTTATGGCCCGGGCGGTTTTCAAGTGCGCCCAACGTAGTTTTCCAGGGAAAAGCATCCATTAATTTAGGTCCTTCGAGGAAATTACCACCGGGAAACCTTAAAAAAGCAGGCTTCATATCGGCCATTAATTTCATAATATCAATCCGGTTACCATTAGCCCGGTTATTATACGTCGGCGGGAACAGTGACACGAGGTTAAAATAATAAACCCCTTTGCGATTAGTGGAAATAACAAAATGTGCATCTGCCGTAGGTGCTATATTAGACGCAGTGGTTAATTGCAACTCATACTTTTTCCAGAAATTAGATTTCACCAGGTTAATAACCCCAGAGGCATAAACCCTTTTCCCATCATTGCTTTCTATGCTTACGGTTATGGGGCCTGCCGTGTTATTTTCTATTACGGGAGAATTTGCAGCGGATGCCGAGCCATTCGGCCGGCGTTCGGGCGTGCTACCTAAGCCTTTAATATAGAATGAAGCCTTGTAAACTGTATTAGGCTTTACCGGGATTCCCCAGTAGCCTTCGTTGGCAATCCCTGCTTTAACGCCGTCATTTTCTACAACAAGTTTTAAGCAAGTAGTAAGCGAGCTGTTTATCGCGTGCCCGCGTTGATCATTAGGGACGTTGTCCGGATCTGACCCAACTAAATGGATGGACGCTTTAGCCTCCCCTTCCTGGACCAGGCTCCATGCTTCGGGTGTTTTTGAATTATCTTTAAACACCCGGTTTCTGATCAATTCTCCATATAAACCGCCATCGTAAGAGTGATTGATCTCTTCGGTCATCAGCCCATACAACCGCTGGCTAACGTCTACCCCAGGTTTAGTTAAATCAAGAGTTAGCTTTGGGTTCTGCGCTTTCAAATTGGTGTTGATAAGCACAAACAGGCACAAGCTTAAAGCGGTGCATAACTTCTTCATAATTATGGTTTTTGGTTTATTAAATGTTTTTTATACACTTATATTTACAATAGCAAATTTAGCAGGAGTTTTGAAACTGGCAAGTGCATTTAAGAAAATAATGCGATCTACTCCCCCGGGGCAATGCCCCATACGCACTTTATCAATTTATGCCCCCATTTACAAAAACAGCGCATATTATATCCTTTTTGAGCTATTACACCTAATTTTTGCACAAACATGCTATTAAGATGGACATTTGTTGTTTGCCTTATTTTTTTTTATGATTAAATTCTAAAAAATAATCCCAGCTAAAACATGGTGAAATTGCAGCCTTTAAGAACGTATAAAAATAGAGGATACAGCCTAAAAGAACAGTCTAAATAATTGTTAATAATACAATTATTAGTTAAATTTAATCTTGTGGCTGAAACCAATGCAGCCACAAGGCCCAACCAGCAAAAACCATCAATTTATAAACTTAATTTATCAAAAAATGAACTTAAAATGTTTAGCTATTAGTTTAGCCACCACATTAACTTGCGGTATTTGCACCGCTCAAACCAGCCAAACCGCTGTATCGGACGATTTCAAACCATCCACAGTTAACCAGCCAGGGCAAGAATACCCCCAGGTGAACTCGCAGGGGTATGCCCGATTTCGGATTAAGGCTCCGCAGGCAGATAGCATAAGGGTTAGCCTTGGCCTGGGAGGAAAAGGAGGCACCAGGCTTAAAAAAGAGGAAGATGGCTTTTTCACCGGTACAACCGAAGGACCAATGGATGAAGGATTTCATTATTATCACCTCACCATTGACGGTGGCGTTTTTAACGACCCGGGTGCATTAAACTTTTATGGCTCCACCCGTTGGGAGAGCGGTATTGAGATCCCAGCACACGATCAGGATTTTTACGCGGTAAAAGAGGTTCCCCACGGCAATGTTCAGCAGATACTCTTCCCGTCTAAAAGTACCAATACCGCTCGCCGGGCCTTTGTTTATACACCTCCCGGTTATGGAAACGATAAATCGAAACGTTACCCGGTTTTATACTTGCAGCATGGCTGGGGTGAAGACGAAACCGCCTGGAGTAACCAGGGGCATGCCAATTTAATTATGGATAACCTGATTGCTGAAGGTAAAATAAAACCCTTCATTATTGTGATGACCTACGGCATGACGAACGAGGTTAAATTCGGTGGAATGAAAAACTTCAAAATAGAACCGTTCCAAACCGTTCTAACCGAAGAGTTAGTTCCTTTTATAGATGCAAATTTTCATACGCTGGCCGATAAGGCTCATCGTGCTATGGCCGGCTTATCAATGGGCGGAATGGAAACACATACCATCACGCTTAATAAACCGGAAGTTTTTGACTCCTACGCCTTACTCAGCGGTGGCCTGTACTCCCCTGCCGAGTTTGCCGGCAAAGCGAAACCGAAACTTATTTTTATTAGCTGCGGCAGTAAGGAAAACCCAACTGGTGTAAATAAAGCTGCAACAGCGCTAAAAGATGCCGGTTTTAACGCCGTTTCTTTTGTTTCTGAAAATACCGCGCACGAGTTTCTTACCTGGCGCAGAAGCCTGCATGAACTTGCACCTTTATTGTTTAAAAATTAAATAATACAACATCACTTTTAAAACCGGGTAAAACAACGGCAATTTTCACCCATAAAATTATTACCGTGAAACAAATTCAAAATTATTTTAAGAAAGCTATCCTGCTAATAGCTGTCATAACCAGTGGCAGCTTTAGCATGGCGCAATCCAATAAGGACTCGGAAGATTTTATGCCTGCATCAACCAATCAGCAGGGCAGGCAATACCCGCAGGTGAATAGTGAAAACCGGGTGAGGGCAAGTATATCTGCCCCGCAGGCTTTTAAAGTTCAACTTGATTTAGGTGGTAAAAAGTATGATCTGGTAAAGGATGAAAAAGGTATTTGGACCGGCGAATCGCTACCTCAGGATGAGGGTTTTCATTATTATCAGCTCAATATTGATGGTGCCTCCGTTCCCGATCCGGGAAGCCTTTACTTTTATGGTGCCGGCCGCTGGGGAAGCGGAATTGAGATATCTGCCAATGATCGTGATTTTTATGCTTTGAAGGATGTACCGCATGGTATGGTTAGCGAACAAATTTATTTCTCCAAATTAACCAATTCGTGGAGGCGTTGCTTTGTTTATACGCCTGCCGACTATAACCAAAACAGCAAAACCCGTTACCCGGTGCTGTATCTTCAACACGGAAGTGCTGAAGATGAAACCGGATGGAAAGCACAAGGCAAGGCAAATCTCATCCTTGATAACTTGATTGCCGATAAAAAGGCCGTTCCGATGATCATTGTGATAGATAACGGCTATGCTAATAAACCACAACCTGCAACAGCTGACAATAGCGCCCGCCCCCAGTCGATTTTTGAAGAGGTTATGATCAATGAGATCATCCCAATGATCGACACAAAATTCAGAACCATCGCTAACCGTGAACACCGGGCAATAGCCGGCCTTTCCATGGGGGCAAATCAAACCATGCGAATCATCATGAATAACCTGGATAAATTTTCGGCCATTGGAGGTTTCAGCGGTACTCCAAATTACCCGAGTTCGGATGTTATTGATCCTGCAACTTTTCTGGACGGTAAATATAAAGACGGCGCGGCAATAAACAAGCAGCTTAAAGTACTATGGCTAAGTTGGGGTTCAAAAGAACCTAACCCTTTTCCAGGGTCAATTGGCGCTTTCCGGGCCATGTTAGATAAACAAGGCATTAAATATTCTTCTTACGAATCGCCCGGAACTGCCCACGAATGGCAAACCTGGCGCCGTAGCCTGCATGGTTTTGCCACACTACTTTTTAAAGATTAAAACAACAAGCCGATAAGACGGAACTAAATTTCACACCCGTTTGAAACCTTAGTTCGGCTTATCGGCTATTATAAGTTCCGCATTTTATCAGTAATACGCTAAACGAAACAAATGAAAAGTGAATTAACACGCTTCCACACCAAAGCCCTCTTCTGCACCCTTTTTGCATTCTTGCTCCTTTATTCGACGCAAAAACTGAATGCGCAGTCGGTATCAAAAGATGAAAGGCCATCTTTTATCCATTCAAATACGGGCAAAAAAAGCCCGTCAAAAAAACAATGGAAAGTATTTACATACACCAACCCTATTATCAGCGATACATCAATGAGCATGCGCGACCACTGTATTTTAAAAGTGGGTAATAAGTGGTATTGCACAGGAACGTCGCTTCCTGTTTGGACGGGACAAAATCCCGGGGTAAGGCTGCTTGTTTCTGATGATCTTATCCATTGGAAACAGGAATCGTGGATCATCGATTCGCGAAAGTTACCTGCCGATTGCCCCTATAATGGCCGGTTTTGGGCACCGGAAATTCATTTTATAAAAAACAAATACTGGTTAACCGTTAATAGCGGCAAGGTAACAACCGATGACCCGAAAGGGATGAAAACGCACAGCGTTTGGCTATTTAAAGCTGATGATATTAAAGGCCCCTATACTTTGGTGAATGGTCCGCTAACATCGCGTTATAATAATGACGCTACTTTATTTGAAGACGAAGACGGCCAAACCTATTTGTATTGCAGCGGTAACGGTTTGTTTCAAGCTAAAATAGACCTCCCTACAGGGAAAATAGTGGGCGAAGTCCAACAATTCCGCTCAGCACGCGACGCGGAAAATCCAAAATGGATGTGGGGCGGCATAGAAGGCCCCTTTGTTTTAAAGAGGGACGGTATATATTATATGTTCTTTTCTACCTGGACACGTGGTTACGAGGTGGGGCTTTTACGTTCCAAAACACCGCTTGGCCCATGGGAATTAGCTTCGCCCGAACCGATATTCGGAACAAGGAAATCCAATTACCGGGGATCTTCGGCTCAGGTTGCGGCTCCGTTTGATGACTCTTACGACCCGTATGCCGAAACCGGCCACAATGCCCTTTTTGAAGGACCCGACGGGAAACTATGGAGTTCGTGCCATTACACCTTTTATAACGGAATGACGTTTAAGGCTTCTGATGAGACTTATGCACCCAAACCGCAGTTGGGTATAGAGCCGGTATTTTTCAGGAACGGCATTTTTACTATTGCAGGCCCAACCTGGACACAACAAGTAATCAAGTATCAGGTCAAATAGATCAATCCTTCCAATCTGCATCAACTAAAAACGCCCCTGCACCTAAAGGTACGGGGGCGTTGAAGTATATAATGAGGGGTATTATTTATCCCAAAACACCGGGGTATCCAGGTCGTCAGCACCTATACTGGCTACAGCTGCCCGGTAATTATCGGCATTAATAGATGCTTCGGTTTGCGGATAGGTGTACCTGCGCACAAAGCTTCCCTTAATTTGCTTACCCGGGTAAGTGTTTGGTGCTAATGCCGGGAAGCCACTCCTTCTGAAATTGGCCCATGATTCTGCACCGTTGCCAAACGAAGTTATCCAATACTGCGTATTAATGAGCTTTAAAGCATTTGCATCAGAATACACATTAAGCGGGCTATTTAGATAAGCATCCTGAGTACTGGCCGGAATAACGGCAGCAGCATCAAAAGTTGTAAACTGATCCATAGCAGCTTTAACACCATTGTTATAAAAAGTGCTTGCCGTGCCAGAGATGTAACCCCTGAATGTTGCCTCGGCCAATAGTAACTGAGTTTGCGCATACGTTATAAAAAACTGGGGCGCGGTTATCTTACCAAATACGCTGTAATTTACCTGAGAATATTTAAACCCAGACCCACTCCCACCGCGAAAACCGGGCGCTGATGGCAAAGTACCACTATCGTACCCTATAGGCAGGCCAAATTGGTTAGCAGATGCCGTATCAGGAGCAAGTGTTAGTGCCTTTCCGGGGTCGGCGTAAATTGCAGAAATGTATTTCAATCGCGGATCGCCTGTTGATTTAAGTTGCGTAACAAATGGCTCTGCAAGGTAATAGGTGTTGGTTAATTGCTGAATTTGTTGCGTAACCGGGTTAGGGTAAGTACTGTTATATTTTAAGTAACAGTTATCAGCATTGGATTGCATTACGCCGCCTGCAAATGCAGCCTGTACAATAGTTTTTGCTTTTGCAGCATCAGTTTTAGAATACCGCATCCCTATACGTAACAATAGGGAGTAGCCCAACCTCTTCCATTGCGGAATGTTTCCGCCGAAGAAAACATCACCTTTTACTACGTCTTTTGTAGCATCTAAGGCAGCAGTTGCCGTGGTTATTTCGTTTACCAGATCGGTATAAATATCCTGTTGTTTATCGTACTTTGGCAAAAGAATTGAGTTTAAGTAGGCTTGGCCGGCCTGGCTATATGGCACATCACCATAGGTATCTACCAATGTCATATAATTATAGGCTCTCCATATCCTCGCTTCGTTGTAAAGGTTAGACCGCCCGGCATCACCTTTAGTCTGTGAAAGGATCTGCTCAAGCAGTTTTACGCTATTTGGGTATGTATTATTCCAACGAATTACTGTATACGTTTGATTCAGCACATTGAAATTAAACGCTGAAGTAACACCTCCAAAAGGATCGATAAACTGCTGTACAACGGTTGCCTCGGTTTCCATTAAAGACGCATAGGTTAATAACTCCGCGTTGGAAAATAAAATTCCGGGATCTAGGCTGGTTGTGTTATTAGGGTTAATATTTAGCTCTCTAAATCCTTTATCGCAACTTGCGGCAGAAAACAGGCAAGCAGCAGATAATATAATTTTTATAAACTTTTTCATAATTGACTCTTTTAGAATTTAACGTTAAGATTGAACCCGTATGTACGCGTTGTTGGTAGCGAACTCTGCTCGTAACCGGCTAAAAGATCGCCGCTTGATGATATAGCCTCAGGGTCGATATTTGGCGTAAACTTTTTTATGATAAGTACGTTGTGACAAACTGCGGAAAGCACCAGCCCTTTGATGAATTTAGCTTTCACCATCTTAGAAAAATCATAGCTTAACGAAACATTTCTCAGCTTAATAAAATCTGATTTATAAATAAAAGGATCCAGAATTCCCTGCGAACGATAATTGGCATAAAAGTCCTCAGCATTCACAGCCGTAGTGTTAGGCGTACCGTCGGCATTTACGCCATCAAACTTCACCCCGCCTTCCCGGCCAACCAGGGATTCTTTTGATAAACCTTCTCTCAGGAAGTTCAGGTTGGAACTTGATAATACCTTACCACCGGCTTTATAATCTATATGAGCCAACAGCGTAAACTTTTTATAAGTAAAGGTATTTACCCAACCGCCTGTAGCTTTAGGTAATGCGCTGCCAAAAAGAACCGGGGTAGCACTTGCCACCGGTTTACCCCCTGATACAATGATCTTACCGTTTGCATCTCTGCGATAGGTTGACCCCAATATCTGGTTAAACGGAAGGCCAACCTGGTGAACTATTGAACCAAAAAACTCTCCTGTACCGATTGTAAACTGCTGTTGCCCGTTTGCCAAGGCCAGCACTTTGGTGTTATTTAAGGCGGTGTTGAACGCCGAGCGCCATGTAAAGTTCTGAGTTTTCACCGGCACTAATTCCAGTTGGAACTCCATGCCACGGGTTTTTGATTCGCCCAGGTTTACAATTGTACTTGTATAGCCCGATGCGTTAGAAATTGCAACACCTAAAATTTGGTTGGTTGTGCGCTTTTCATACGCGGCAACATCCAGGTTCACGCGGCTGTTAAACATTCTCAACTCAAACCCAACCTCCTTTTCTTTAAGGCTAAAAGGCTTTAAGTTCGGATTTGGTGTAGAGGTGTTACTGATACTGCCAAGTGGCTGCCCGTTAAAGCTGTTTGGAGAAACGGTGTACGTAAGGGAGTTACTATATGGGTTGGCACCATTTGCACTACCCACATCGGCATAGCTGGCCCTGATCTTTCCAAATGAAAGCCACGACGGCAACGTCTTAAACATTTCCGAAAACACAAAGCTGCCGCTTATCGATGGATAAAAATAGTGATTATTTTCAGGGCTTAACACCGAAAACCAGTCGTTACGGCCTGTTAAGTTTATGAATAAATACGATTTGTAGCCAAACTCCGCAGTTCCGTAGAGTGAGTTAACCGTCGACTTGGTAACGCCAAAGGTGGCTGTGTTGGTTACGCCATTACCAAGTGTGTAAAAGTCCCTTACATAAAAGTTTGTTGCCGAAACGTTATACCCTGGCGATGACGAAGGGAAGCTGTTTCCACCCACAGTGGCATCAAAAGAAAAGTCTCCCCATTTGTGGCCACCACCTAATAAAAAGTCGGCATTTATCGATCGGTAGGAATTATCATTTGAGTTGTAACTACCATTATAAAGGCCGGCAGGCGCAGCGGCGTTCGCCAAGGTGCCTGTTGGCGAATTCTGCTCGTAAAACGAAGTGCTGTATTCCATATTCACACGGCCCTGCAGGTAAAGCCAATCAAAAAATTGATAGCGCAGGCTTGCAGTACCCAAAAGGTGATCTTTGGTTTGCCTGGTAAATTGTTTGTTCATTATCCAGTACGGGTTAGTAAGGGTAGTAAAACGCGATGTAGGCGTTTCGTTACCGTTAGCATCAACCGCTGCTGCCTTTAATACATCTAAACCAACCGAGTTGGAATAACGATACATGTAGTTGGTAACCGATGACCCCTGAATTCCTATTACCGGTGGATTTTTGTTATTCTCGTGGTCGTAGTTCATATAGATCTGGGCCGACAACTTTGAAGTAAAATTGTAGTTCATGCCCAGGTTAAAGATTTTTTTATGATAATCATTATTAGGTACGATACCTTGGGCATCCTGGTTAGAATAAGAGAACCTGAAGCTACCTTTATCGTTGCCGCCGGAGAATGCGATGGTATTAGACCAGGCGTTTGCAAGCCGGAAGAATTTGCTTATACGGTTTCTTTCCGGAGCATAAGGGCGTTGTACCCCGTCAAATTGAAAGGTAGGCGCGTTATCAAACTTTTCCCCAAAACTCCAGGCACCCGAGCTTTGAGCCTGGCCTTGGGTTTTCGGCCGAACGTTATTTTCACCTTGCCCGTATTCATATTGAAAGTCGGTAAAATCAAGCGCCTGGTTCTGGGTAAAGTTTGAGGTAAACTCAACGCCGATACCCGTGTTTTTGTTGCCACTTTTTGTGGTGATGATAATTGCACCGTTGCTTGCACGGGAGCCATAAAGCGCTGCTGCGGTAGCTCCTTTTAGAACCGTCATCGTCTCTATATCGTCTGGGTTTATCTGCTGCATATTATCACCAAGATCTACCGACTGGGTATACCCGTTAGTACTCGACGGACTTTGTGACATAGGCAGGCCGTTGATGACAATTAATGGAGAATTGTCTCCTGTAAAAGAAGACTGCCCGCGCAGCCTTATTTTCGTACTCCCTCCGGGGCCTGCTGATGGTGGTGAAATATCCAAACCAGCAACCTTTCCTTCAAGTGAATTAATAAAGTTTGTGCTCCTGTTGGTGGTAATTTCGCCTACGCGTACATTCTCTGCAGCGTAACCCAATTTTTTAGATTCGCGTTTGATGCCTAAAGCCGTTACCACTACTTCGGTGATAGCGCTCGATCTTGGCTCCAGGGTAACATTAACTACGCTACGCCCTTTTACTTCTTCTGTTTTGGCGTTATAGCCTAAGTAACTAAAAAGTAAAACCGCGTTATCGCCGGCAACCTGTATTTTGTAGTTACCGTTCACGTCGGTCATGGCTCCGTTATTGGTTCCTTTTTCGCTTACGCTCACGCCAACAAGCGGTGCCCCTGTCTCGTCGAGCACTTTACCGGTAACTGCCTGCACATTTACTGCTCTGTCTGTACGGGGATTGCCGGTATTTCCCGCCCTTACGTCCGTTGTAAAAATTAGTGTCGAAAAGACACTTATTAGAACAGACAGCATCATTCCGGATGCCTGAATCTTTTTTTTCATAATGTTAGGTTAAATTCAATTGGTATAAGTTCTTAATTAATCTCTTTTGCAGAATTGGTAATTGCTAAAGAGACCTTCCTGGCGACAACTCCGTCGCCCTTGTTGAGTTAATGTATCTTTTTCTTCATATTTTATGTAGGGGTTAGTTTTTAAATTGGTTATATATTTTGATATAGTGTATTACAATAAATAGTTTAACGACAATACCCCCGCAAGCCCAATTATTGAGACCAGGCTTTCCATAACCGTCCACGAGCGTAAAGTTTGCTTAACAGAGAGGCCAAAATATTCTTTGCATAGCCAAAAGGCTGTATCGTTTACGTGTGATCCAAACAAGCTCCCTGCCCCTATGGCCAACACCAGTAAATTCGCGTTTACGTTGTTATGCTGCGCGATGGGAAACAGTAGCCCCGCCGCAGTCACACCCGCCACAGTAGCCGAGCCAAGGCAAAGGCGTAAACAGGCCGTTGCCATCCAGGCAAGCAACAGGGGCGGCAGTGCGCTATGCATCAGCATAACCGCAAGCGCATCGCTCAATCTGCTATCCACAAATATTTGTTTGAGTGCACCGGCGCTACCAATAATGAGCAACACCATGGCTATATCTTTCACGGCGCACACATAGCCATCCATAATTTTTGCTAAAGGCCTTCCCTTAGCTAACCCAAGTGTATAAGTGCTTATGATAACGGTGAACAGCATAGCAATAATTGGCTCGCCAAGCCATTGCGCTACAGTTTTGCTTATTGCGCCCGTACCAAAAAGCACCGGCAGTAAATACCCCAGGCAAATTAATATCACCGGTAAAAGCGAGGACAATACACTATTTACAATACCCGGCAATTCACTTTCAGGCAAAATAGTGGCGCTGTTAATAAGCTTTGAACCGTTTGGGCCTATTGTTTTAAGCGTAACCGCAAATAATGGCCCCGCTATAATGATGGCCGGAATTGCAATTACTAACCCATAACCAAACGTTTTTACAATATCCGCGTGAAAAACGCCGATCAGCGTCATCGGTGACGGATGCGGAGGCAAAAAGCCGTGCATTACCGATAGGGCGGTAAGCATTGGCATCCCTACATACAAAAGCGGCAAACGGTAACTGTAAGCAACCGAAAAAATGATAGGGATCAGCAAAATAAAGCCAACATTGTAATACAATGGTATGCCTACAATAAAGCCCGTTAATGCCATGGCATAGGTTACATATTTGGCACCAAACAAATCGTGCATAAAATGAGCTATGCGTTGGGCAGCACCGCTTTCGGCAACCAGTTTGCCCAACATAGCGCCCAGTACAATAATGATAGCAACTGAGCCCAGCGTATCGCCCAGCCCTTTATTTATAGAGGCAATCACTGCTGAAAATGGCATCCCGAATAAGCAACCTGCCAGCAGCGCCACGATAAGAAAGGCAAGAAAAGCGTTCACCTTTGCCAACGTTATCAGCGTTACCAACACCAGGATACAGAAGATCAATAGGAATACGGTCATTACCAATCGGCTCTATTTTGTATTAATGAGAATCGCGTTTTACTTCAGATCCGGAATTACCTACCAGGAAATCAAGATCGGCACCCTTGTCGGCCTGCTGCACGTGGCGTTCATACATGGATACGTACCCCCTGTTGGTATGATACGCGGGTTTTTGCCATAGCAACCTTCGTCTTTCCAGTTCGGCATCATCAACCAGCAGGTCTATTCTTCTTGCCGGTACATCAAGGCAAATCAAATCGCCGTTTTGTACCAAAGCGAGGTTGCCACCAATGGCCGACTCGGGCGATACATGAAGTATTACGGTACCGTAAGCAGTACCGCTCATCCGCCCGTCGGATATCCTCACCATGTCTCTAACACCTTTTTCCAGTAGTTTCTGAGGTAATATCATGTTTCCCACTTCGGGCATACCCGGATAGCCTACCGGGCCCACGCCTTTCAGCACCATTACGCAGGTTTCGTCAATATCAAGATCCGGGTCATCAATCCTGGCGTGGTAATCTTCCATCGTTTCAAAAACCACCGCCCTGCCGGTGTGCTGCATCAGCGCCGGTGTTGCTGCGGAGGGTTTAATAACCGCGCCATTAATGGCCAGGTTTCCTTTCAAAACGGCTATGCCTGCCTCAGGGATAATGGGGTTATTGTATTCGGCTATAACTTCATTATTATAACAAGTACTGTTATCGCTTATATTCTCTGCGTGCGATTTACCGGTAACGGTTATCGCGCCCATATCCAGTTCTTTACTCAGTTCTTTTAGTATCACCGGCAGGCCGCCTGCATAGTAAAAATCTTCCATAAGATATTTGCCTGATGGCATAAGGTTAAGCAACAAAGGAATCTTGCTGCCCAGCCTGTCGAAATCGTCGATATTCAGGTCGATACCAACGCGCCCGGCAATCGCGGTGAGATGTATAATGAAATTGGTAGAACCGCCAATTGCGGCGTTTACTTTAATTGCATTTTCAAAAGCCGACCGAGTGAGTATTTTTGATATAGTTAGCCCTTCTTTCACCATTTCCACAATGCGCCTGCCGGATAATTGCGCTATTACCTTTCTTCTCGAATCTACAGCCGGGGTAGCAGCGCCCTGCGATAAGCACATCCCAAGTGATTCTACCATACATGCCATCGTAGAAGCGGTGCCCATCGTCATGCAATGCCCTGCACTTCTCGACATGCACGATTCGGCAAAAAGATAATCGTCATTTGTTATTTTACCTGTTTTCAGGTCCTCTGTCAATTTCCAAACTGCCGTGCCCGAACCAATATCGGTGCCGCGGTACTTGCCGTTCAGCATAGGGCCGCCCGGCACCACAATGGTTGGTAAACCAACACTGGCTGCACCCATCATGGTAGATGGCGTAGTTTTGTCGCATCCGGTAAGCAGCACAACGCCATCAATAGGGTTGCCGCGTATCGACTCCTCGGCGTCCATACTGGCCAAATTCCTAAAAAGCATTGCGGTTGGCTTAAGCAGTGTTTCGCCCAACGACATAATGGGGAACTCTACCGGGAACCCGCCTGCCTCAAATACGCCACGTTTAACAGATTCTGCTATATCACGAAAATGGGCGTTACATGGGGTTAATTCCGACCAGGTGTTGCATATGCCAATAACAGGCCTGCCGTCAAAAAGGTCGGTAGGCATCCCTTGGTTTTTCATCCAACTTCGGTAGAAAAAACCCATCTTACCCGTTTTACCAAACCAACCCGAACTTCTAAATTGTGACATCGCTTATTCTTTTATTATTAATTTATATAGAGGTATTGTTGAAATTGCCGTTTACATAACGCCATATCCCAAGCGGATTGGCATCTTTTAACTCATCAGGAAGTAATGCCTGTGGCATTCCCTGGTAACAAACAGGCCGGGTGAAACGGTAAATAGCCGCTGTGCCAACGGAGGTGGTTCGCGCGTCAGTCGTAGCCGGGTATGGGCCGCCATGCACCATGGATGCAACCACTTCCACACCGGTTGGGTAGCCATTTATGATGAGCCGGCCAACTTTAGTTTCCAGCACATCCAGCAAGCCTTTGCATGCCTCAAGCTCCTCATCTGTACCATGTACAGTAGCCGTAAGGTGGCCTGATAAGCTTTCGGCAAATGCGGTCAACTCAGCGGGTGAACCAGCCGTAATAACTATTCCGGAGGGGCCGAATAATTCTTCCTCCAGTTCCGGATGGTGGCTAAATTCTGCAAGGCTAGTCTTGAAAAGTACAGGTTGGTGATACCCGTTGTTGTCTGTTTCAGATCCATTTGCGAGGACTTGTAAGCCGTAAAGGGTGCTCCTGTCTGATACACCCGAGCTGTACGCCTGTGCTATTGCGGGAGTTAACATTACACCACCCATCGCAGCTTTTAAATTATCGGCCAAACTTTGATGGAAAGCATCGTCTTCTTCGCCGGACTGATGGATCAACAAGCCGGGATTGGTGCAAAATTGCCCCAGACCAAGGGTGAGCGCGGCTGTGTAACCCGCCGCTATAGTGTTTCGTCGGTCTTTTAAAGCTTGCGGCAATACAAAAACAGGATTTGAGCTGCCCATCTCGGCAAATACAGGTATAGGTTCGGCCCTTTCGGCAGCAGCATAGTGTACCAACCGCCCAACCCGGTAGGAGCCTGTAAAGCCAATTGCTTTAATTGAAGGGTGAACAGTTAAGGCGGCACCCACCTGCGGAATATTTCCCTGGAGCAGCGAGAAGCAGCCAAGCGGCATACCGCTCGCAGCCGCCGCAGCAACTATGGCCCTCCCCACAATTTCGCAGGTTGCCGGGTGCCCGGGATGTGCCTTGAATATTACAGGGCACCCCGCGGCAATAGCACTTACCGTATCCCCTCCGGCTGCAGAAAAAGCGAGCGGGAAATTACTGGCTCCGAATACGGCTACGGGCCCTATCGGGCGCAGCATAGACCTGATATCGGGCCTTGGCGCAGGTTTGCGCTGCAAATCTTCGGTATCTATTTTGGCATCTACCCAATGCCCATCACGTAGCAGCGTTGAAAATAATTTTATCTGATTTACTGTCCGGGCAAATTCGCCTTCTATCCGCGCTGTGGCTAACGCGGTTTCCAAACAGGCCATTTCAACCAATTCCGGCCGTACTTTTTCAAGTTCAGAAGCAATCGCATCTAAAAAGCTTGCTTTTTCAATCCCGGTTTTAGCCCGGGTTATGGTAAAATCTCTTCGGGCCGCAGCAGCAGCCATATTGATATATTCCTGGGAGGCATTTAAAAATCGCAATTCAAGATCTTCTCCCAACGCACGATTCACCGAATGAAAGTAATCGGTGCCCGTTGCAATACTTTGGCCGTCTATCAGCTGCTTGCCTTCAAAGTTTGTCATCATTATTCCCCTACCCGGTTTGTAAGTGTGCCTATATTGCTGATAGAGATATTGATCACATCACCATAGTTCAGCGTGAATGTGTCGGGAGGCACAATGCCTGTACCGGTCATCAGGTATGCCCCTGCCGGAAACGACATCTCCATAAAAAGATATTTTGCGAGTTCCTGGTGCGTACGTTTCATCCTGCTGATCAATATTTCGTCGGCAAACATTTGCTCTTCGCCACGTAAAATCTCCAGTTGGATCTTTGTATCGGGAGAGATAGGCTCGCCCGGCACATACAGGCATGGCCCAACCGCTGCAGCGCCATCATAGGATTTTGCCTGCGGGAGGTATAAGGGATTTTCGCCTTCTATATCTCTCGATGACATATCGTTACCTATCATATAACCTTCGATAGTACCGGCGCTGCAAATAAACAACACCAGTTCCGGCTCGGGCACGTTCCATTTGGAGTCCTTACGGATGCGTACAGTACCACCACTGCCAACAGCGCGGTATGCAGGCGATTTAAAGAACAGTTCGGGGCGTTCGGCGCTGTATACCCTCGAATAGAAATCGCCGCCGCCAGCGTCTTTAGATTCTTCCATGCGGGCATCCATGCTGCGCAAATAGGTTACACCCGATGCCCAGATCTCCTGGTTGGCAATAGGCGCGCTTAACTGTTCTAACTCAGCCGATAATGAGGGGTTGGCCGGCACATTGCGGATGTCGGCTAATACCTGCACATACAGCGCCTCGCGGTTTATAAAACTATCCCAGTTCCATTCCGGCGAGCTGTAAAACAGGCCCGAGTATTTAACAATAACTTTATCGTTCGTTTTAAAAATATGCATAGCAGTTTATAAGCATACCGCGTTTAGCACGGTACTTGTTGTTTGATTCAAAAAATGCGTTGGTTCGCTTACAGTTGGTTACATTACAAAGAATGTTAATCCCTATTACTCTATCTTCCAAAAAACCACAGCGATGATTTTTACACAAAAATTGTATGGGAAAACACTTATGCGGTATTATTCGGTACCGATTCCTTGCAATTGGCTTCTGCACTATGGGCCGGTGGTTTTTTATGCCAATACGAAGCCAGTAACGAGCCTGTAATGTTCATTAAAGTTGAAAAAATAACCGGAGCCAAACCCAGCGTACCTATTTTACCCATCCCCTTTGCCAGCCCCGCTGCCATACCGCCGTTTTGCATCCCAACTTCTATAGCAATAGTGCGGCAATCCCGTTCTTCCATCCTAAACAGCTTTGCCGACCAATACCCAAGCAAATAGCCGCCAATATTGTGTATCAGGACCAGCACGGTTAATACCAGCCCGACTTTAAGCAGGCTCTCCCGCCCGGCAGCTGTTATAATGATAATAATGCAGATAATGCCGCCCATAGATATCGTGGGCATCACTTTTTTTAGCGGGTTGGCCCGCCCTTTGGCCACTGAAGAAAACAGCAGGCCCAACGCAATGGGGATCATTACCATTTTAAAAATATCCGCAACCATTAGCCAGGGGTCTATTTCAATAAGCGGGCCTGCAAGCAGGTTCATCAAAAAAGGCGTCACCAAAGGCGAAAGAATTGTAGAAATGCTGGTTATGGTTACCGATAGAGCCAGGTTTGCCTTAGCCAGGTAGGATACCACATTAGATGCCATACCATTAGGGCAACAACCTATCAGGATAATGCCCGCAGCTATCTCAGCAGGCATACCGGTTAACTTTATGCTGAGGGTAGCTATACTAAAGCCAAGTAAAGGCATAATGATAAAATGACTAACTACCCCTATCAATATCCCTTTAGGGGCTTTTAATACGCCAAGGAAATCTGTGTAGTGCATAGAGGTACCCATGCCAAACATGATAAGCTGGATAAGCGGGATAATTAGCGTGGCGTATTTGAAACTGCCATAACTAATAAAAAGCGCGGGGTAGTAAAGCGCCATAGCAGCAGCCGCAAAAATAACCACGGTGTATGAAAAGCTTTTTGTTTGTGGATATGCTTGCAGGCTAAGCGCAAGCAGACCAAAAAACGCAAGCAAATACGGGCCTGCCTGCGCCATGCCACTAAGCATAATCGTTAAAATTGAGCAGGCAAGTGCTGCAACCGTCAATGAAAAGACGATTTTATAAAAAACGCTCATGTTTGAATTGATTTTAAGCGAAGAACGGAACACCAGGTATGGCGTACTTCTTCAGTCCCTCCTCGTTGATTTCCACACCTACTCCCGGCTTATCAGACAATACCAGGAACCCTTTTTCGATAAATGGTTTATCGTACGTTATTATTTCTTTCCATTTGGGTTCGGTGTCGCTCAAGGTTTGCCATTCCATAATATGAAAATTGGGTACCGAGGCGCAAACGTGCGCGGTTGCCATGGCCCCCAAAAAGGACCCCACCATGTGGGGCGAAAATGGCACATAGTACAGGTTGGCCAAATTGGCTATACGCTGCCCCTCGCCTAAGCCACCACATTTTTGCAGATCGGGCATCACAATATCTACCCCTGCTTCAGAGAGTAGTTTGGCGTAACCATACGCCAGGTAAAAATTCTCACCGGCACAAATAGGCGTGCTTGTTTCCTGGGTAACCGTTTTGTAAACGTCAATATTATCGGCGGGGATAGGTTCTTCCAACCACATTAAATTCAGGGGTTCCATCATTTTTGCAACCCTGCGGCCGGTAGTAGCATCATAGCGGCCATGCATATCTACACACACATCAATATTTGGCCCTACTTCTTTCCTAACAGCAGCAATGGCATTATACATTCTGTCCAGTTCGGCGTTGCTCGCTGTCCAGTTGTAACGGTCAAACTTATTGGGGTCACGCCCATCGTCAATATCAAATTTAACGGCAGTATACCCTCGGTCAACCGCACCACGGGCGGCCTTTGCATAATCATTAGGGGTAGGATGCGTAGCTGTATATAATTCCGTATCGCAGTATACCCGGCACTTGTCACGAAACTTGCCGCCCAATAGCTGGTAAACAGGTATGCCAAGGGCTTTGCCCGTAAGATCCCAAAGGGCAGCCTCCACCGCAGTAAGCACAGCAACGAACATACCAGACTGCGCCCCCCCGAAAAAGTTTGCCTTTCGTATTTCTTCGGCTATCCTGTTGGGGTTTAACGGGCTGCGGCCCTTAAGCATAGCCCCCATGCGCTGCACCAGGTAGTAGGTGCCTGCTATTGCATCAACTCCTTCACCCGAGCCCCAAATGCCCTGGTTGGTGTATATCTTTACAAAAAGCCCTCCTCCGGCATACGCGCATTTAACATCGGTAATTTTTAGGTCGGTTGGGGATGATGCCTGCGATGTACGCTCTTTGGCGTCTATCAATCCCTGGCCAAATGTTTTGTTTAATGGTGCCGCCAGTACGGCAGCACTTACTAACGAGGCCTTCGTAAGAAAGCTGCGCCTGTTTTGATGGTTTGACATAAGTTTATGGTTAGCTGTATATTATTTACCAGGTTCGGTTTTTGAGGATATTTT
This sequence comes from Mucilaginibacter sp., assembly GCF_039925265.1. Classification (GTDB taxonomy): domain Bacteria; phylum Bacteroidota; class Bacteroidia; order Sphingobacteriales; family Sphingobacteriaceae; genus Mucilaginibacter. The sequence continues at coordinate 14,479 of NZ_JBDSZG010000029.1, read as the reverse complement.
GTATTTGTTCTTTAGGTACCGGCAACTCGTTGATATGCGCGTTCAGCCAGCCGGAAAAATCCTTTTCTATATCGTCGCTCCAGCGGGCATCTATCTGGCCGGCGGTATATTTACCTTCTTTTAAGCGCAGGTGGCCAAACATATCCCTTAGCCGCACTATTTCAGAAGTGCTTACCACCTTCTCGGCCAAATGCGGTGGGATAAAAATCACAACACCGTTCTCGCCAAGCACCACATCTCCCGGCATAACGGTTGCCTGCTTTATTCTTGTAGGTTGGTTTATACCGATGATCATCGTGTTCAGGTCGCCGGTGGGGTTATGGTACGATGGATCGTAGCTTTCTACAAATGATGTAAAACCGCCCATCTCCTTTAGCCCGCGAATATCTCTTACCGCTCCATTGTAAACTATACCGTTCCCGGTTTTGGCATATATGGCATTACCCACGTTATCGCCAATGGTTGGGCCGTTTTTATGTGCGCCAAACTGGTCGGCTACGTATACATCGCCTTTCACCAATAGGTCTACCGGCCAGGTATTTTGTCCTTTTTTCCCTTGCTTTTTACCTCTCTCATCAATCGCTTTCCAAACATCCGGGCGTGCGGGCATAAAAACAGCGGTTACCGCGCGGCCCACCAAAACGCTGTCGGGATTTATCACCAGCCAATTTTCGGTTAACTGGTAACTATACCCGGCATTTTTCAGTACAGCCCACGCCTCTTCAATACTTACCTTTTTCATCCGTGCCAAAATAGCATCAGGTACTTTGGGGCGGCCATCTTCAAAGCGCTCACCCTTCCATTCAGGGGTTAAAAATATCAGCTCGTCTCTGGAGATCTGCTGTGCAGATACGGTTTGAAAAAAAATACTGCAAAGCAGCAATACGACACCCGCAACGCGGAAATAGGAAAGCCATTTTTTCATGAGATAAATTATTGCGCAAACAGATGCAACGGGGTTATTGCACTAATTCGCGGCTTAAGGTTTATACTAAAGGTTATAATTGCATACAAAGAATTGGAAATTCCAAGCCAAAAAATACCATTAAAAAACAGCGATGGTTTTTGTACAAATCTTAGTTTGAGATTGCGTAAACTTGTTTTTTATAGGCATCGGTCTGCGATGCCCTGATACCCGTTTCGGTATTGTAATTACCGTAACGGAATACCAATTATTTATTCTGAATGAATCAACTGATACTTCAGCAGGGGGCATCCAAGGAGCTTGCGCACTTTCCGCATATTCTTGAATTTGCTCACAAAAAGAACAGTATTATCCAACTCAACTCGTTCAGCAGCAATGTTACGAGCTGCATTTGCCTGTACTTTGTTTTGGAAGGAAAATTTACATGGATAATTGATTTACAGGAACATACCCTATACCCAGGAGATTTTGCAATTGTATTGCCAGGACAAAGCATTGGCGGCCAAAGCAGCATATTAAATATTGGTGCCCTTTTTTGGATAAAGATATCTACCGAAGATAATGGCAAGCTTTTATTGGGTAAGTGGAGCGGGCTTACCAAAAAGGAAAAACTATCCATCAACCAAATTTTGATGGTAAATAAAGAGCAGCATGTTTTAAAGCTGAAAGAGGCGCACACGCTGATGCATAATCTGCAAGCGGAATTACAGAACGAAGAGGTAGGCTTTTATACACGTGCAAACCAACTGCTCGACGAACTTTTTATCTTAATAAGCCGACAGCTCATCAGGCAAAATAATTCGAGGCGAGATTTCCCGCAAACTTTCTTAAAATTGGAACAAACCTTAAGGCAAAACCTCGCTCACCAATGGACGGTGGAAGAAATGGCCGCGCTGATTGGCATGGGCACTACTGCTTTTACCGAAAAAGTAAAAAACTATTCGGGCTTTTCGCCACTGAATTATTTGATAAACATAAGGATAGCCGAAGCAACCAAGCTTTTAAAAAGGAACGAGCGGAATGTTACCGACATAGCGCTAAACACGGGGTTTTATTCATCGCAGCATTTTTCCACCACGTTTAAAAAACTTACAGGCTACACGCCGACCGAGTTCAAAAAAAATAACACACCAGATCATCAATATACATCATGAACTGTATCATCATCATAGAAATGGGCACTGCCGCAGTAAAGGTTTTTGCCTTCGATCTTTCCGGCAATTTAATAAGTTCTTCAAAGGGCCATTACCCAACCTTTCATGAACAGCCCGACCACAGCGAGCAAGACCCGGAGCAGATGTTTATTACGATGCTTTATATATTAAAAAACCTGCTCATAGAGAAGATATACCCTAAAAAATATACAGTAAGCTGCATTTGCTTCGGTTCATCTATGCATAGCCTGCTGGCGGTAGATAAAGACGGCATCCCATTAGGCAACGCCATTACCTGGGCCGATAACAGGGGCAAAAAAGAGGCTGCCGAACTTAGAGGGAGTACCCTTGGCGATGAAATATATAAAGCTACCGGGACGCCTATACACCCCATGTCGTCGTTAATAAAAATTGCCTGGATGAAGAATAATGAGCCTGAGAAATTCGGGCTGTCGAAAAAATTCATGCCGATAAAAAGTTACATTATTCAGCAACTTACCGGTGCCTGTGTAATAGATTATAGTATAGCATCGGCTACCGGGTTAATGAATATACACACTTTAGCATGGGACCAGGCAGCGCTGGATTTTGCAGGTATCACACCGGAGGAATTGCCCGCTTTGCATCCTGTTTTCTACTCGGGCGTAGTGCTTAAAAAAGAATATCAACGGGTTTTAAAATTGCAGCCGACCGTAAAAATACTTATCGGATCCAGCGACGGTTGCCTGGCCACCCTTGGTGCCGGTGTTTGGGATAATGGCATGGCCACTATTACCATTGAAGATAGCGGCGCGTTCCGCATCATCGGCGATAAAATAATTGAGGACCCTAAACAGCAGATCTTCAACTACCTCCTTACCGAAAAGCACATTATTACCGGCGGGCCAACAAGCAATGGCGGTGTAATATTCAATTGGTTCACTAAACAGTTCGGCGATTTTCAAAAAGCTTTTGATATTGACCAATCCATGGAAATGCTGATCCAGGAAGCTGCGGATGTTGAAGTTGGGTCGGGTGGCCTGATCTTTCTCCCTTTTTTGCATGGCGAACGAGCCCCTATTTGGAACCCTAATGCGAGGGGTTGCTATTTTGGCGTAAACATAAGGCACGAACGCAAGCATTTCATCAGGGCCACCATTGAAGGGATTTTGTACGAAATGTATAGTATAGGCCGCTCATTGGAAAAGCACCGCCACATTGAAGGCCTTTCTATCAATGGCAACTTTGCCTCCATACCGTTTTGTACCCAAATTATCGCGGATATATTTAACAAGCCGGTGAGCACACTCAGCCATGGCGATAGTATTGGCAGAGGGGCCTTCCTGTTAAGCGCCACCGAAATGGGCATTTATCCGTCGTTAGAAGAAGCTTCTAAAACGGTAACTATGCATCAAACCTATTTCCCGAATGCCGAAAATCACCAGGTATATGCTCAATACTTTAAAGTATTTGAAAGCCTGATAACAAAAGTAGCCGATGAGTTTGATATTATTTCTGAGCTGCAACAGCGGTATAGTCAATAAACCGATACGCTTTTGTTTACAGTGCCCTTGGGCGCAGCGTTAGCTTCCCCTCCTGCCCCGCTCCGGTTCTTATAGCTACTTATCCGTATCGACATCGCGGATTCACGCGCTCATTTGGCGTGAGGTTTATCCCATTAAAAGCCTTAGTTTACCGTTTGTTTTTGGTGCGGCTAATTCCTGTTGGCTGCTTTAGCCTGCCTTATCGCACCGGCATCTTTCAGGTTAAAGCGATAAACAAAACTGAGGCGGTAACGTGCCGCGTTTGTTATATTGGTTTGGTTCAGCACATAATCGCTGCCGGTAACGGTGCTGCGGTTCTTTCTTAAATTAAAAGCATTGGTCACATCAAAAACCAGCGTAGCTTTGTCTTTTAATAAAACCTTACTCAGGCCCATATCAAGCGATTGTAAGGCGGCATTGCGGGCCTGCGCGTTGCTTTGCGCACTCCTAAAATTATACCGGGATTGAAAACTAAATTTTGAGAGCAGCTTTACCTGACTGCTCAACCTTCCTGTTAAAGTTTGCCCGCTGTAGCCCAAATCCCTTTGTTGGTAAACCCCTTTTTGCGAAAAGCGATAGAAATTCAGTTCACCATTTACCTGCAGCCATTTAAAAGGGTTATACAAAGCAGAAAGTTCTGCGCCGCTGCGTATTTCACGGTCAATATTGATTGGTATAGAGAAAAATACCGCATTCTGGCGATAGGTAAAATCCTGAATATAGCCACTTTCTGCCTGGTAATAAACCGATGGGTTAAAAGTTAGCCTGTCCCATATTTTCAAAAAACCCAGTTCAAACACATCAGAATAAGATGGATTAAGCCCAGGGTTGCCGATATACTGTGCATTCAGATCAGTAAGTTCATTAAAAGGATATAGAGCATATAAGGACGGGCGGTTAATACGTTTGCTGTAATTCAGTTGCATTGTTGCAGCGGTATTAAAGCGGTAACTCAGGTTAAAAGTCGGGAATAACCGGTCATAATCCTTCCGGTCGTTATAAGTATTTTTAACGTCGGTAATGGCAATGCGCGTCAGTTCGGTTCGCAAACCTATCATGTACGCCAATCGTCCAGCTTTGCTACTGAACTGTGCATAGGCGCTGGTAATAGTTTCATTGTATTTCAAATGGTTATCAATCCCCTGAAATATGGCCCAGTCATTCCCCTGTTGTTGTTCGGCTAAGAAATCGCTCAACACTTTTCTATTTTCAGCCTTTATTCCAAATTCCAGCGTAGATACCGTGTCCAATGGCTGTACAAAGTCAGTCTGCACCAGGAGATCCTTGCTGCCGCCGATTGAACTTGTTCTGATCCCGGGATACATCAAGGCTGCCGGCGTTAATCGCTCTGTAAACAGGTTCCAGTTTTTATCACTGTTCCACCAGTCGTACTGCATAGCAACTGTCCACTTCTTTGTGGGTTGTTTAAAAGTTTGGGTGTAATTGAATTCTAACTGATTGTAATCTCGTTTCTCCCAGGATTCACCGTCGCGTTTCAAAGTGCTGTCCTGGCTGCCGGTGGGGTTGCTGTACTTATATAGTAAATGTGTTTTGTCGTGGTCATGGGTAGCGTTCTTTAAAAAAGCAGCGGTGACGGTTTGATGCTCGTTTATAAAATAATCGGCTCCAATGTAAAGCAATTTACCATCGTCGTGACGGTTCTCGTTTTGAACCTGGTTTAGTAAAGCGGTTTTTCCATTATTAATTGCCGACTGGTTAGTGGTGTAAAGCCCCACGTAATCAGAAGAACGGATACCGAAGGTGGAAAAAAGATTGATCTTATCCGATTTGTAATTGATGCTCGGGTTGATCCGGCTGTCATTCGGAGAGCCGCCAACTAATCTTACCTGCCCGTTAAAACCGCTTTTTTTATTCTTTTTTAAGATGATATTGATAATTCCTGCAGAGCCGGAAGCATCATACCTGGAGGAAGGATTGGTAATTACCTCAACCCGCTCTATCTGGTCTGCGGCGATCTGATCCAATGCATTACTTTGCGTCAGGCCAGAGCGCCGGCCATTGATCAGGACCAGTACACTGCTGTTACCGCGCAAGCTAACCGTACCTGTGGGGCTCACGGCAACAGATGGCACCCCGTTCAATACATCATTGGCAGAGCCATTTTGCGACAAAACATCTTTACCCACTTCAAATACCTTTTTATCCAGTTTTAAACTTACACCGGGCCGCTCTCCGCTTATTTTAACCTCCTGTAATTGCGTAGCATCTGCCTGCAATTTCAGCACACCCAGATCCAGGCTTGCTTTACCGAGAGGCACCGCCAGGGATTGCGTTAAGGTTTTATACCCCATAAAACTAACGGTAAGGTTGAGGTCGCCGGCGGGTATACCATCCAGGCTAAAGGCGCCGTGTTCATTGGTTATACCAGCTGCCACTATTTTTGAGGCGCTGTTTTTAATTGCTATGGTGACGTAGGGCAGCGCTGTTTTAGAGGCTTGATCCTGCACTTTACCGGAAACTGTTGCCTGTTGCGCGGTGGCAAACAAAAAGCAAAAAAGGATAAGGAAGCTGGTGATTATTGATTTCATGCCACAAGATTAGGCGGCCAGCGTTCATACTTCCCCATAAAACATGCCAATGGCACCACCGGCTTTTGAAATGCATTATTCTATTCAATAATCCCCTTACCTTTATTCCATGCACCGATTGATGTTTTTTATTCTGCTCATACCTATCCTGCTGTCGTCCTGTAAGCAGGAAGTGGACTATGAGGTAACTGACCCATTGTATAAGTCGGAAAAAGGCATCCTGCAAAAAGAAAGGATAAAATATGCCAACAATTCCTTTCGAGCGGAAATGAACGTAAAACTGCTTAAACGCTACACTACCGAAGCAATGGGTATACAAGTTAATGCCTTTGGCGCTTTTAATGTGTACTGGGATGGTGTTTTATTAGGCAGTAACGGGCAACAGGCCCAAACCGGAAAAGCTGAAATTCCCGGAACGGAAACCACCTATTATGCCATACCTGAACAATTGGCTGGCCTGGGTGACCACGTTATACTGCTGGTTGGAACACAGGCATTTTTCCCAGGCGTGCAAAGAGGCATCGATGTAAAACCGGAAGGCTACCAGCGTTTGCTTCGAGTGCCCCTGATTATAATGTCTTTTATGAATCTGATGGCGGGTGCATTTCTGATCGCGGCCATTTACTATTTTCTGCTTTACTGGAACAGCCGCAGCAGGGCCTTGCCTGTGTTGCTCTTTGGAGGGATCTGTTTACTTTTTTTCAGCCTGCTCATTGTCGAGTACCTCAAATTCTATACAACTATCCCTTACACCTGGTTTTATTTCCGGCTGGAAGTAATCGGTTGGCTTACTTTTACAATAGCCCTGCTGGTGCCCTGGTATTTTATGCTGCAATTTCAAATGAATAAGAAGGTGGCCTGGCTCCTGCTTTTATTGGCAACCCTCACAGCAGTTTATATTGTTAATTATCGCCACTATGATATCACGGCAATTCGGTTGAGTCATGCCATGTGGGCAGCATCTATGCTAATTACGGCCGTGTCCGTATTCCGAAAGATGCCGGGCGCTGTTATCGTGCTGGCAGGCCTACTGCTTAGTGCGGTAGTCAATTATTTCCTGGTATATGATTTTGGGCTGTTCATCGCCTTTACCATTATTGTACTTTGCATGTTATACTTGCATACCATCCGCAGCAAGCAGATAGAAGACGCCCACCATGCCGCGTTACTGCGCTCCTCCCGATTGCAATTGGAGTTGGTGAAAAAGAATATCCAACCACATTTCCTGCGCAATACTTTAACCTCTCTGATAGACTGGGTGGAAGAAGATCCGCAGCAGGGCGTTATCTTTATCCGTTCGCTGGCAGATGAATTTGATATTCTGAACGCGATCTCCGAAGTAAAGCTCATCCCTATCCGGCAGGAAATTGACCTGTGTCGCAAGCACCTGGAAGTAATGTCTTTCAGAAAGGAGATCTGTTATACCTGGGAAGAGCATGGGGTCGATGAGAACGACCTCATCCCCCCGGCCACTTTGCATACCCTGATAGAGAACGGCATCACCCATAGCCTGCCGCCGGAGCATGGTTGCATCACCTTTCGTTTAAGTGTATTAAGGAAAGAAGACCATAAAGAATTTCAGTTATTGACGATAGCCAAAAATAGAGAACCCGGGCAAACGCGTGGCGGCGGAACCGGCTTCCAATACATCCGGGCCAGGTTAAGTGAAAGTTACGGGGAGAACTGGCTCTTTGATTCTCATGCCGTGGAAGATGGCTGGTTAAGCAGCATTAAAATAACTCAGCAAACATGAATATCCTGATCATAGAAGATGAGGCGAGGATAGCCAAAAGAATTGAACGGATGACCCGCGCTTTCTTTGGTGAGGTTGCGCAGATCCTGCTTTGCGAGTCTCTTCAAAGCGGGCTCAAAGCTATTGATCAGCATCCGGTTGATCTGCTGCTGCTGGACCTGAATCTCAATGGCGAGGATGGGTTTGACATACTCCAAACAATGGTGGCGGGTTCTTTTCATACGATCATTATTTCCGCCTATACCGACAAAGCCATTACCGCCTTTGCGTATGGTGTACTTGATTTTGTACCAAAACCCTTTGATGAAATAAGATTGGGGCAGGCTTTTGCCCGTTTGAATAAAGAGATCAGGCCGCCCGTGCATGAAACCCGTTTCCTGGCCGTGAAAAGAGGCGGGCGGATAAACCTGATCGAAATCAAAAATATCCGCTATATAAAAGGGGCTGGGATCTATACCGAATTACATCTGACAAATAATCAAACAGAACTGCACGACAAATCACTGGAGGCTCTTGAAAAGCTGCTGCCCGTTAATTTCGAGCGTATACACAAATCTTACATTGTTTGTTGGGCGGAAGTTGATCAATTGATGGCTGAGGCGGGCGGCAGGTATAACTTGCTATTGAGGAATAAGGAATTGTTGCCGGTAGGACGCTCAAAATACAAGACGATTAAGAACCGTTTGATTTGAGCGGTGGTGGCGGCAAATTATAGGTTTTCGGGTTGCTAACTTCAAATAACCCCTGTGTTTATTTTTGCACAATTTTCAGTTGATATTGTATAATAGAGCGGGCACTCCCCCCAATTATTAAAGTGCAGCGTTGAACCTGTAAGCGATTAAAAGGAAAAAAGCCGGGGAATTCCCCCCGGCTTTCAAAAAACATCTTAAACTTTTGCTCTTGCATCAACTATCGCAACAGCCTTACATCGTAAATGGCGGCCGTTTTGTTTCCTGCTGATGCAACAAATTTCACAACTACCTTATCGCTTTTTTTGGCCGCATCGGGTATGGCATATTCCTCGGTTACAAATTCATCGTTGTTTCGTGCTTTGGCCGTTACATATGCAATTTTCACATCGTCAATAAAAATATCAAACTCGTAGCCAGCCTCTTTTGCATAATAGGTAATGCCCAGGGTTTTCACATCTGGCCGCATCCGCATTTTGTAGCTAAAATAGCCTGTGGCACTTCGCCAATGCAAGTTGCGGAAATAACCTGTTTTGGATTGTTCTTCAATCATACCATGGTCGTTTTCGGGCTGTTGTTCGCCGGGTGACACATCGTCTGCCGTGCGCGATGCCAGTTTGAAGTAGTGGTCGTCAAGAGCCTGCAGGCCTACTTGTTTTTGTGCCACGCCATCTGCCGATGCAACGGGCCAGTACATCATATAACGGGTATCGTGCACTTTATAAAACGGGATGAGTTTTAGCTGCTTAAATTCGGGCTGTGCAATAAGTTGGCTTATACTGTAGGCATTACCTTTGTCAATGGCTTTCATGTAAGGCGAAAGGTCGCGTTTATTAGTTGCCAATAAAGGCGATTGAGCCAGCGCAGACATCGGCCCGCCCGCGATATGCCCCCACCTGCTGCCATCTGCCATCAGGCCTACCAATTTGTTGGTATCGGTTGGCGCGGCCATTACCAGCGGGCCATGCAGGAAAGATACCCATTCCGAATGATCCGGCAGGTATTCGGTATAATTTTTCATGGGCAGGCTTATGGCAATACGGTCGCCGGATAACCACAGGCGGTTGATGCGGGCATAACCGTTGGCCATATCAATGGTTTTTTCGTTCTTCCCATTCACGCTTAATGCAAATTCCCCGGCTGTAACCCAATCTGGTTTGCGAATATAAATGGAGAATTGCTGAGGTCTTTTAAGCTTTAATATGATTTGCGATTTCTCCGTCTCGGGCAATTTGGTTTGTTGTGTTACCACCATGCCCCGATCTTTCCATTGCAGCGTAGACGGGATAAAAAGGTTCACATACAAATCGTTTTTTTTATGCGTGTAGATGAGTTCGCCGTATTTACCGTGATTTTCCATACCAGTGCCCACACAGCACCAAAAATCCTGGTCGGCAGTGGAGTAAACCCGGTAATGGTCGGGGTGGATGGGCGTAAAATACACAAAGCCGCCCTTTACCGGGTGCTGCGACGACAAAATATGGTTATAAAGCAGGCGCTCGTAAAAAGCCATGTATTCGCTTCGTTGCTTATCATCCAAAAACAACATTTTCGAAAGCTTAAGCATATTATTGCTATTGCAGGTTTCGGGGCCCTCGGCAGATTCTAACATCGGGCTAAAATTATCCACCGGGTTAAAATGTTCGCGCACGCTGTTGCCACCTATGGATATACTGCGGTTGCGAACCACCGTGTGCCAAAAGAACTTTGCCGCCGAGAAGTAAGCGGTGTCTTTATCCAATTCCGCAATGCGTTCAAAACCTATTATTTTGGGGATTTGCGTGTTGGCGTGCAGGCCGCTTAGCTTATCCTTGTGTTGTTCTAAGGGTTGAAGAATAGCCAGGTGCGAAAACTTGCGTGCAAGTGCTAAATATTTGGGGTTACCGGTTATGGCAGCAGCATCGGCAATTACCTCGTTCATCCCGCCGTGCTCGGCATCAAGCATGTGTTGTACCTGTTCGGTACTCAGCCCCGATAATTCCCCGTCTGCCCAATCTGTTAGTTTAATAAAAACTACTTTCGCCTGTTGATTCCCGGTAAGCAGGTAGCAATCTCTTAAACCGGCAAATAACTTATGCAGGTTGTACCAGGGCACCCATTTGCGGTTAAACTCGGTAAAGTCACCTGTTTTTACCAAGGCCCACATGCGGTTACCGTCGGGCACGCCGCCTACATAGCCGTTTCCGTTTTGTGTTTGGCAGCGCGCCAGTTCACCCACCATATAGTTCAGCCGTCGTTTGCATTCGGCGTTTCCGTTAACCGCATACATCTGGGCCAAAGCCGTCAGGTAATGTCCCGCGGTATGCCCGTCCAGTCCCGAGTTTTCCCAATTGCCATAGCTGGCAGCTTTAGGTTTCAACCCGGCCTCTCGTAAAAATGGATGAAGCAACCTGTCGGGGTCCAGCTTTAATATGTAAGCAAGATCGGTTTGCTCGGCACTTAAAAATGGACTATCTGATAGGCGCACATCCGCAAGCGGGAACATTTGCATTTGTTGCGCCTTAACAGCGGGAATAACTAAACTGCTCAGCACTAAGGCTACACCGGTAATTTTATAGAAAAAATTCCTGCTTGTTGGGTTTATCATTACTATTTGTTTAAGATCGAAAACATTAATTGGTTGCTGCTGCTCCGATAGTAGATAATCGGGAACGCCTTTAGGTTTTATTTTATAACGAAGCTAATCTAAATATTAACTGTATAAATAACAATTAATAAAAAACAATCAAGGTGTTTATACCATCTTGTCGCAAAGTATATTTCCAAACAAAAAAAAAGCCTGAAAACAAAAAATCCTGTAAATCATATCATTTACAGCATTTTAGTGTGTTTTGTTTAGTACTCTAAGCGGTGAGGGAGGGATTCGAACCCACTCTCCTATTCACTTGATTACCTTTGCATTACCTAACTTATCGGATTCATGTCACACTTGCATTTTTAGCTGTAAATTCTATAGCTAATTTACGAAATATCGTAACGATTAATAAACATACAAGAATAGCCCAGGTGAGCGCACACGCGGCGCAAGTACAATCCGGCTTTCGTAAGCATGGCGTTAATTCCATCTTACATAGTTTGCCGAGCGGTAGTCTTGCAATTCATTGTTATTTAAAATTTAATTCACCTTAGCTCTCAGGCAACCGCTGTATCATCTCCGGCTTGAAAAGCAAGGATCCTGGTAAACCAAGATTTGCGGAAACGCTCCTGGGTAGGATCACGCCTAATTATACCTTCATAAAATGCTGCTCGTAGCGCATTGATTTGGTTATAAAGAGCTTCGTGACCTACCGCGTTTGCAGCGCCGATGGTGGCTGGGCCTTCTTTTCCGTCAACGGCAATCGGATTGCAGATCGGAGTTGATTGACAGCCTCCTGCAGTATTTTAGCCCCGCGTCCTGTACCGGAATTTACACTCATGTCAAATAGTTGAAGGGAGATCTGGTTGGAATTTAACAGATCAATATTTAAGGGATCCCAGAAATTCTGCTTGTAAAAATCCAGTACCATGCCGGCAAGCGACATGTTTTCCGACCTATAATATCTTTCGTGATATCGGCGCGGGAAACCCGCTGTTGAGCCGCAGTAAGGAAAGCACGCTGCACCTCGAAAAGATTGACGACCTGGAGTATTACGGTTTTATCACCTTTGAGCAGCCCGGTGAATTATTCACCTATACGGCTGACGGGCTACAGGACCTGGACAGTAACCAGGTGCGGGAAATGATCGAACAGCTGAGCGGTATCCGGGACAATCCCGTTTCCTGGAACCAGTTACGGGATTTAACCGTTGACCACTTCACCGCCGTTCACGTGGATGACCTGCCCGGTAATGAACGAAGCATCGTCCGAGGCCAGGAACACATAGGTCGGTGCCAGTTCCGAGGGTTGCCAGGCTCTTTTCATGGCGGTTTCCGAACCAAATCCCCTGATCTTGGACTGGTCAAAAGTGGCCACGATCAGCGGTGTACAGACCGGGCCCGGCGCCACCGCGTTTACCCTGCTATTTTTCTTGACGATATTGGTCGCCAGCGAACGGGTAAAGGAGGTGATCGCCCCTTTGGTGGAGGAATAATCGACCAGGTTCGGTGAGGAACGGTAAGCTGTTACCAAAGTGATATTGATGATACTATCGCCGGCTTTCATAAACTCCAGCGCTCCATTGGCGAAATGAAAATAAGCGAAGATATTGGTACGGAAGGTATCGTCCAATTGTTTTTCATCAATGGCCACCTCCTGACGAAAGCGAAGGCTAATGTTAAAATGGGGTATGCATCGGCAGATATACTTTAAAGTTAGTTACATTTTTAAAAAAAAACAAACATCATCGGTTAACTGAATAGTTTGGAATGACGATTGTTCAGACAATATAAAAGATCGATGAAAACGCTATTTCAAATATCACTGTACATCAAAACGCCGTCAGGATTTGAAACCTACGGCACTTTCGACCTTGGCCGGGACCGGGAACGGGCCAAAGATATCTTTGACCAGTTAAAAGGCACGCCCGATATCGCCCCGCATTCCGTCCTTTACATGGACCTCTCAGAAATGCGGAATGGTATCCCCTTGCCTATGGAGATCCGGCATTGCACCCTGGAGGATATTGCTTATAACGCGCGGGTCATCACCCGCGACGTGTTCAAAAACCTCAGCCTCTGAAAATCTGACATTTTAACTGTAAATTTTTCAGTCAGTAACTGCGAATTTTTCAGTTTTTGGCAATTGGCACCCGGCTTGTAAGCAATGAATAAAAACATATTTTAAACTTATTTAAAACATCAAATTAAAAGAGCCATGACACTGGTAAAATTTAACAACAACAAAGGAGCGAACGCATTGCTGCCAGGCTTTAATGACGTTTTTGAATCGATCTTTAATGACACTTTTTTTAATGACCGCCTGACCGCGCGCGTACCCGCGGTGAACATCAGCGAAACTGCCGAAGGTTATCACCTGGAACTGGCCGCACCGGGCGTGAAAAAACAGGACTTCAAGATCAGCCTGGACCGCCAGGTGCTGAATATTTCTGTGGAGGAGCAGAAAGAAAATAAGGCGGAAACTAAACAGTACAGCAAAAAGGAATTTAGCTATACGTCGTTTGTCCGCTCTTTCACCCTGCCGGAACTGGCTGATCCCGGCCGTATCGAGGCCGCTTATGAAGACGGTCTACTAAAGATCGCTATCGCCAAGAAAGAAGAAGCGAAAATGGCAAGCCGCCAGATCGAGCTCAAATAACTAAGAAAGAAAAGGCCGCGGCGGCCTTTTCTTTTTAACTAAATTCCGTACCTTCATTCCTTAATGACCGGGAAGCGTACAAGCTTTCACGACCATATAAATCCTGTTAAACCATCAGCTCCGCAATGGATGACCAGATCACCGCTTATTTTGAAAGACTGCCGACTGGCCAACAACCGACCGCACTGCGGCTCCAGGAAATGGTCCAGTGCGCCTTTCCGCAACTGACGGTCTCGATCAAATGGAAGCAACTGACCTTTAGTTACCGAATGATAAATATCGCTTTATTTACAGTCTGTCGGAAGACTACCTCAACCTTGGCTTTTTTAACGCTACCGCGCTGCCGGACGACCAGGCCTTGCTGGAAGGCACCGGTAAAAATATGCGTCATCTCAAATTATTCCCGGAAAACCCTATCCCCGAAACTCAGATCCATAACTGGTTCGCGGCAGCGTTGATGCTTGCCGAAATAAAGGCCAAACAGTAATCGCGCCCCGTGGCAAACAATGATTTTCCCCGGCTGTTAATTTGGAGATTATGATGAATGAGACCACACCATTTCGGCGCAAGCTGACCCACTGTTTCGGGGCAAACTGACCAGGGCATTTCGGGGCAAACTGACCCACCAAAACGCGTAGCAAATGCTGTAGAAG
>NZ_JBDSZG010000028.1:0-96333 GCF_039925265.1 Mucilaginibacter sp. | reverse complement strand
CCTCGTTTTGGGACTGCAAAGGTAGAAACCTTTTTGTTATTTGCAAACTTTATTTTTTTAATTCTTTAAGCTCGACTTCTTAACCTTTTCCCCGATTTTCGTTTCCGATTTGGCGGGCTGCAAAGGTAGTTACTTTCCTTTAATTTGCAAACTTTATTTTTTAATTATTTAAGCTTGCTTTTCAATGTACAATCGCAATTTCGTTTCCTCTTTTGCGGGCTGCAAAGGTATTAACCTTTGTTGAATTTGCAAACTTTATTTTTTAATTTTTAGCTGCTTATTTTTCAGAGAACAACCCGCTATTTCGTTTGCGGGCTGCAAAGGTACATAGCTTTTTTGCTTTTGCAAATGCTTTGCAAACTATTTGCATAGTGTATTTTTAACACGCTGTAGATGAGGAGGAAAAAATGAGGCATTAATGGGTAATAGATGATAGTTTATAGTAAAACGCGTGATTTAGGCCTGTTTTTAATATCTGATCATTAATTGTTGCTGAAGAATATATTTTCAATTAGTGCTACATCAACAGCGGATTGTGCTGATTTAGCCATCAACTAATGCCTATTAGGGAGGATTAGTACGTTTTACTGCAAAATTGAAATGGTTGCTTTCAGCCGAAGTTGAGCTGCTGAACCGGGATTTAAGAGATTTATGCGATTCATAGGATTTGATTTGCAAGAGATATGGACGTAACGATGGCCGTGCCTAACGAAGAACGGCCAGAACGAAACCCTGCGGCAGGGATTGCAGCGGATACAGGCCCAGCGCCTAAGGCCGTTTGCGCGTATGAGCGAAAAGCCCGGGCCAACGGCACCGCCAATACTATATCCAAACCCTGATTTAAGGGATTATTGGATGCTCCCAGATTTGATTAATTATTAGCAGAACTGAACCGCGAGTTTTGAGCTACCTATATATACTATATAATACCCAAAGCAAAACCGCGAACCCACTAACATATATATAGTATATACAACCTCAAAAACATCCGCCTATATATACTATATAATAAGCACTATCCAAATCCCCGGCTATTGCATTACATAACCGAGTAGGTTTATGCATAGATATACCATATCCCCTCTGCGCGACAGGCACGCACCTCCTATCATGAACCACGATCTATGAACCTTTAACTATAACCCCACTATGCCTATCAATTCCTCCCACCATGAACTATGATCTATGAACTACTAACTATAACCCCGTCCAATCTATCAACTTCCGTCCTACCATGAACCATTAACTTCCCCCTCCTTCCACAACGTTAAAAGATGTTAAATACACGCGTTATATATATAAGGTGCAAAAACGTCGTTATATATTCGTCCACTAAATAAATAATTGACTGATTTATAATATTCAACTATCTTTGCAAAATGTTTAAAAAACAACTACACATTATTTCGGGCGTATTGCTGCTATTAATTATTGCGCTCGGCAGTTGTAAAAGCAAGTACGAAAAGCTAAAAGCCAGTAACGATAACGCCAAGAAATACTCTGAAGCAGTAAAGTTTTATAATAAAAAGGATTACAGCAAGGCGCTTGGTTTATTTGAAGACCTGGTTACTATTTACCGCGGCCGCGCCGGTGCGGAAGATCTATATTACTACTACGCTTATACTAATTATAAGCTGAAGGATTATACATCGGCCCGTTACCACTTTAAAACCTTTGCAGATACGTACCCCACCAGCCCGCGTGCTGAGGAGTGCCGCTTTATTGCCGCTTACTGTTTTTACCTGGATTCACCCATCTACTCGCTGGATCAGGAGAACACTACAAAGGCTATTGAGAGCCTGCAGCTGTTTATTAACCTTTACCCTAAGAGCGACCGTGTTACCGAAGCGAGCAAGCTGATACAAAACCTGCGCGATAAATTGGAGCGTAAAGCTTACGAAAACGCTAAGTTGTATTTAACTATTGGCGATTACCAGGCCGCCGCTATTGCGTTTAACAACACCCTGCGCGATTACCCGGATACTAAATATGCAGAGGAACTTGAATTTTTAACTATAAAAGCACAGTACCAATACGCACAGGTGAGCAGTGAGCAACGCCAGGAAGAGCGTTTTGGCCTGGTGATAAGCTATGCTGACCAGTTTACGGAGAAATACGCCGGCAGCAAATACTTAAAAGAAGCTGCCGACTATAAAAAGGACAGCGAGCGCGGCATTGTTGAAGCTAAAAAGATTTTAGCGGAGATTGCCTACAACCCTGCTTTGGCGAAAAAGGTTGCTAAGAAAGATACGACAGCAACACAGCCACCCTCTATTAAGGATAGAGACAACCAGAAAATACCATATTAATACATAAAGCATTTTAATTAAAAGACATGAGCACCACTAACACAAATAAACCAACAGTAGCCAGCAGCACCGTAACACGTGACCTGCGTGAACTGGATGTGAAAACCGACAACATTTATGAGTCGCTTGTAATTATGTCAAAAAGGGCAAACCAGATATCAAACAACATAAAGGAAGAGTTACACCAAAAACTTTCTGAATTTGCATCGGCAAATGATAACCTGGAAGAAGTTTTTGAAAACCGCGAGCAAATTGAGATCTCTAAATACTACGAAAGATTACCTAAACCTACTTTGGTAGCTGTGCAGGAATTTTTAGAAGATAAGGTTTACTACCGTAACCCAAGCAAAGAACAGCAATAAACTGAAGCCCCCAGGGGGAGCTTTTGATTTGCTAAAATATTAAACTCCCTTAACGGGAGTTTTTTTGTTTATTTGAACTTTTAATTCGGCTCCCCCTTCAGGGGGCTGGGGGCTTTTATGGTGGAATCTAAAAAAATCATTCTGGGTGTTTGCGGTAGTATCGCAGCTTATAAAACTGCTACGCTGGTGCGCTTGCTGGTAAAAGCGGGCGCGCAGGTGCAGGTGGTGATGACACCGGATGCTGTCAACTTTATTACACCGCTTACCTTATCTACCCTATCTAAACACCCGGTTTATAGCGAATACTTTAAACCCGAAACCGGCGAATGGAACAACCACGTAGAACTTGGCCTTTGGGGCGATCTGATGATAATAGCACCTTCCAGCGCCAACACCATGGCCAAAATGGCGGGTGGATTGGTAGATAATCTGCTCACCGCGGTGTACCTCTCTGCAAAGTGCCCGGTTTACTTTGCCCCGGCAATGGACCTTGATATGTGGAAGCACGAAGCCACGCAAGATAACATCAGCAAAATACAATCCTTTGGGAACATCTTAATTCCTCCCGGAAGTGGCGAGCTGGCCAGCGGGCTGCACGGCGAAGGCCGTATGGCCGAACCGGAGGAGATAGTAGCTTTTGTGGAAGCGGATATTAAACAAAAACTCCCTTTGGTAAACCATAAGGTATTGGTAACAGCCGGGCCTACTTATGAGGCGATAGACCCGGTGAGGTTTATCGGCAATCACTCGTCGGGCAAAATGGGTTTTGCCATTGCAGACGAGCTTGCGGTTTTGGGTGCCGATGTTACCCTTATAGCAGGGCCAACCGCGCAAAAAAGCATCTATAGAAACGTAAAACGGATAGACGTTACCAGCGCCGCCGATATGCTGCGCGAATGCCTGGCCAATTTTGGCAAAGCCGATGGCTGCATTATGTGCGCTGCCGTGGCCGATTATACACCCGTTACCGTTGCAGACCAAAAGATAAAGAAGCAAGACGGCGGGTTAAACATCGAAATGAAAAAAACGACTGACATCCTAAAAACCCTCGGCCAGCAGAAGCGCGAGGGGCAGGTATTGGTTGGCTTTGCGCTGGAAACCAATAACGAAGAAGAATATGCTATCGCGAAGCTGAAAAACAAGAACCTGGATATGATCGTCCTTAATTCGCTGAACGATGCAGGTGCCGGTTTTAAAGGCGATACTAATAAAATAACCATGATTGATAAGGCGTTGAATAAAACCACCTTCGCGCTGAAAAATAAAAATGAGGTGGCAAAGGATATTTGTGCTAAATTTATCCAACTGCTAAAACCATGAAACGCTGCCTGCTCATCGCCACTTTGCTTTTTACCTACTGTTGCTATGCACAAGCGCAGGATCTGAATGCAAGGGTAAAAATATTGGCACCTAAAATACAGGTAAGTAACAAACGTATTTTCACCACGCTGGAAACCGCCATGAAGGATTTCCTGAACGGCCGTAAATGGGCTGCGGATGTTATTGCACCAAACGAACGCATCAACTGCAATTTTGTACTGAATATTACTAATTGGGATGGCGGCAGCAATTTCAGCTGCGAAATGCAGGTGCAGTCCTCGCGCCCTGTTTTTAACTCCAGCTACACTACCACCCTGCTCAATATTAACGACCGCGATGTAGATTTCACTTACACCGAAGGCCAAACCATCGACTACAGCGACCAAAATTTTCAAAACAACCTCAGTTCGGTAATGGCATTTTATGCCTATATTATTGTGGGGATGGATTACGACTCCTTCTCGCGTTATGGCGGTAGTCCGTATTTCGCTCAAGCGCAAACGGTGGTACAAAACGCCCAAACCGCGTCTTTTAAAGGATGGAAAGCTTTCGACAGTAACCTGAACCGTTACTGGCTATCAGAAAACTTAAACAATAAGTTGTACAACAACCTGCGCAGCTTTATATACGATTATCATCGCAACGGCTTGGATATGATGGCTGATAACGCCGTTAAGGCACGTAAAACCATCAGTACCATATTGCCACAGCTTACCCAGGTAGACCGTAAGCGCATTGGCTCGTACCTGCCGCTTGCCTTTTTTACAGCCAAGGATGATGAATTTGTTTCTATCTTCAGCAAAGCCGTCGGCCCCGAAAAAGCCCAGGCTATGAATACACTGTTACAGGCAGACCCATCTAACGGGAATAAGTACGAAACGCTGAAGTGAAGAAGAGTCAAGAAATAAGAATAAAGACAAGAAAAAAGTCCTTTGTACCATTTCCTGTCTTTATTCTTTTTTCTTTATCTTCCTCCTGTCTTGTATCTTGATTCTCTTCCCACTGTAACAATTGCCGCCCTCTGCTGTCCAATACTAAACAGCTTAAAAGCTTATTAAACATTTACATCACCAAACACCTAAATACCATGGCAACAAAAGAATCATTCTCTATTAACGGAGAAAGCATCGTTAAAAAAGTAAAGGAATTGATAAACGAAGGCAGCGTAACCAAAATCACCATCACCAATCACGATGGTAAAGAAATGATGAGTTTCCCGGTTACATATGGGTTGGTTGGCCTTTTAATGGCACCCGTGCTGGCAGCCGTTGGCGCAGCAGCGGCATTGTTAACCGAGTGCACCATCACCGTGGAGCGCAAAGGTGATACGCCGGAAGAAAAAGAAGAGATCACCAAATTTTAATTGGTATTGATAAACAGCGAGGTTTCCGCAATGTGAGCCTTACTGTTTATTTGAATTTATAACGCCACGCCTTCAATCAAAACGATCTTCTCTACCGATCGATCCTTCATTTCCATAAAAGCCAGTCGCTTCGGGTCGGTTTTGTAGCCTTCAAAATCGGCTTTGCTACCAAAGGTTACCAAATGAATTTCATAGGGCAAAGCATCAGTGCTTTCTACAAACGCCTTTGCTTCCGGCCTGATGCGATAAGCCAGCACACCGTTATGTTCCCGCAAAAGCGGTAATACTTTATCTTCAAACGCGTGGAATTCTTCCTCGCATCCGGGTTTTATAAATATGAGTTGGGTGTAGTAAATCATTGGGAATTGGTTAACAATTGGTGTCAACTAAAATAAGTAAGTTCTACATCAATATAAAACAAACAATGTCTTTTCAATGAGCGGGGACGCAACGAGCGGGCCGGCAAAGAGAAATCTTATGCAACACGCAAATCGATATGCAAAGTCCAGATGCAACTCGTATAAGATTTCTCCTCGCTATCGCTCTATCGAAATGACACGATGGATATTTGTTTTCCTGATTCCTGCATCTTGCCCTCTTGCTTCTCTTTTTCCTATCTTTACACCCTAAAAAATCTAACAAATATTTATGGCCAAACGGTGGGTGTTAAAAGATGCGGCAGACGAGAATATAGTGCAACAACTGGCGCAGGAGCTTAACATCAGCACGGTTTTGAGCAATCTGCTGGCTCAGCGGGGCGTAAATAATTTCGACGAGGCCAAATACTTCTTCCGCCCTACCGCTCTGCACCTGCACGATCCTTTCCTGATGCAGGATATGGAGAAGGCTATCACCCGCATAGATGCCGCTATCGCTGCAAACGAAAAGGTTTTAATTTATGGCGACTACGATGTGGATGGCACCACTTCTGTTGCACTGGTCTACAGTTTCTTTAAAAAGCACCACGCTAACATCGAATATTATATTCCCGACCGATACAAAGAAGGATATGGCATATCTACCGCAGGGATAGATTATGCAGCTACGAATGGCTTTAGCCTCATCATCGCGCTGGATTGCGGGATCAAGTCGGTTGATAAAATTGCCTATGCCAATACGTTGGGTGTAGATTTCATCATTTGCGATCACCATTTACCAGGCGACGAACTGCCTGCCGCCGTTGCCGTGCTTGATCCAAAACGCGCCGATTGTCAGTACCCTTATAAAGAACTTTCGGGCTGTGGCATTGGGCTAAAGCTGGCGCAGGCATATGCGGAGGTACATGACCTGCCCTTTGAAGAAGTAAGCAATTATTTCGATCTCGCTGCTATCAGTATTGCTTGCGATATTGTGCACATCAGCAGCGAAAACCGTGTAATTGCATATCTTGGCCTCCAAAAAATTAACGAAAATCCATGCATCGGCATAAAAATGCTGATGGAGGTTGCCGGTCGCAAAGGCCCCTACACCATTAGCGATGTGGTGTTTTTATTGGGCCCGCGCATTAATGCCGCCGGGCGGATACGTGATGCCAAAGATGCAGTTCGGCTTTTAATAGCCTGCCATGAGGATGAAGCAAAAGAACAAGGGTTGCTCATCAACGAACTTAACCAGGAACGCAAAGGGCACGACCAGCAGATCACCGACGAAGCCCTGAGCCTGATAGATAACGATGCCATCCTTATCAGCAAAAAGTCAACCGTAGTTTTTAACGAGAAATGGCATAAGGGTGTAATCGGCATCGTGGCATCGCGTTTAACAGAAAAATATTACCGCCCCACCGTGGTGCTTACACGCAGTAACGGGCATGTGGCAGGTTCGGCACGCTCTGTTTTGGGATACGACCTTTACGAAGCGCTTTGCGGTTGCAGCGATTTGCTGCTGCAATTTGGCGGACACAAATACGCGGCCGGGCTTACCATGCAGCCAGAACAAGTCTCCGCTTTTATTGCCCGGTTTGAAGAGGTAGTCAGCAGCACCATTACCGATGAGCAACTGATACAGCAGATTTTGATTGATGCCGAGATTGACTTGACCGATATCGAATCAAAATTCTTTCGGATATTAAACCAGTTTGCGCCTTTTGGGCCGGAGAACATGGCGCCGGTATTCCTGAGCAAAAATGTGTATGTTAGCGGCAATGCAGGCCTGGTTGGCGGCAATCACGTAAAAATGAGTGTGATGCAACCGGGTTCGGCCGCGTTTAGTTGCATTGCTTTTAACCATGCAGAATACCTGCCACAATTAAAGCCGGGCGTGCCCTTTGATATTTGCTACGCCATAGAAGAAAACGTATGGCGCGAACAGCGCACCATACAGTTGAATATAAAAGGGATAAGAATAAGTTAAAAGTCAAAATTAAAAAGTCAAAGCCATAACTATTTAATTTTGAAGAATATTAAGAACGATCAGAATAAAAAAGAGGAATGTGAGTTGTATTAGCAGTTTGCACACTTTTGAATTTTGACTTTTAAATTTTGAATTACAGGTATGATCCTTCGGGCAGAGAATTTAGTAAAAAAATATAAGCAGCGCAGCGTTGTTAACGATGTTACGTTCAATGTGTCGCAGGGCGAAATTGTGGGTTTGCTGGGGCCGAACGGTGCCGGGAAAACTACATCGTTCTACATGATAGTAGGGCTGATAAAACCCAACGAAGGCAAAATATTTTTGGACGATGAAGAGATAACCGGCGAACCCATGTATCGCCGTGCGCAAAAAGGCATTGGCTACCTGGCACAGGAGGCATCGGTTTTTCGGAAGCTATCGGTCGAGGATAATATTAAAGCCGTGCTGGAGATGGGTAAAATGCCAAAAGATCAGCAGCGCGATAAACTGGAGGAACTGATAGACGAGTTTAGCTTGCATAAAGTACGAAGAAACCGTGGCGACCTGCTAAGCGGCGGCGAGCGCCGCCGTACCGAAATTGCGCGCGCCCTGGCAGCCGAACCCAATTTTATTTTATTGGATGAACCATTTGCAGGCGTAGATCCTATTGCCGTAGAAGAAATTCAAGCCATGGTGGCCAAACTAAGACATCGCAATATCGGCATATTAATTACCGACCATAACGTACAGGAAACCCTTTCCATTACCGACCGAGCCTATTTACTTTTCGAGGGGAAACTGCTGGAATCGGGCGTGCCCGAGGTATTAGCCGCCAACGAAATGGTGCGTAAAGTTTACCTCGGCGCGAATTTTGTATTGAAAAGAAAAACCTTTGCTCCGTAAATAATATATTTGATTAGTTCATAGGTTATAGATCATGGTTCATAACAGGCCTATGATCTATGAACCGATAACTATGAACTATCATCTATGAACCATTAACCCCCTCTTATGGCCATTATAAATTCTGTATTTACCTGGTTCATGAAAAAGCGTATCCACCAGATAGAGCTTTTTATGAAATACCCAAATGAAGTACAGGAAGAGTGGTTTGAGCAATTGGTTGCCGGTGCCGAAAATACCGAGTGGGGCAAAAAGCACCATTACAAAAGCATCGAAAGCCTGGCTGATTTTAAACGCCAGGTACCCATCCAAAACTACGATACGCTAAAACCATACATCGAGCGGATGCTGAAGGGCGAGCAAAATGTATTATGGCCGTCAGAGATCCGCTGGTTTGCCAAATCATCGGGTACCACCAGCGACCGCAGCAAATTTATTCCTGTAAGCGAAGAATCCTTAGAGGAATGCCATTTTAAAGGCGGTAAGGATATGCTTACTATCTACTTTAACAATCGCCCCAACGCCCGCATATTTACCGGCAAAAGTTTAACCCTCGGCGGCAGCCACCAAATTGGTCAGCTTAATGCAGATACGTCCTTTGGTGACTTGTCTGCAGTGATCATGAAAAACCTGCCGCTTTGGGCAGAGTTTTACCGTACCCCCCACCTGGATATAGCCCTTCTGGATAATTTCGAAGAAAAAATAGAGAAAATGGCGCATGCCACCAAGGATGTGAACGTAACGAGCATTAGTGGTGTGCCCACCTGGAACATCCTGCTGTTTAAGCGCATCCTGGAGATCACAGGCAAAAAAAACCTGCTGGAAGTTTGGCCTAATTTGGAACTATACTTCCACGGTGCGGTAAACTTTACCCCCTACCGAGAACAGTTTAAAAAACTGATCCCGAACGAGGAGATGTACTATCTGGAAACTTACAACGCTTCAGAAGGTTTCTTCGGCATACAGGATCTGGAGGAACCAGGCGATATGCTGCTGATGCTGGACTATGGCATCTTTTACGAATTCCTCCCGCTGGAACAGTTACACCATGAAGATCCACAAACCCTTACGTTGGATGAGGTGGAACTCGATAAAAACTACGCGCTCATCATCAGCACAAACGCCGGCCTATGGCGGTACCTCATAGGCGATACCATCAAATTCACCTCGCTGGTGCCTTACCGCATCTGCATTACTGGCCGTACCAAGCATTTTATAAACGCTTTTGGCGAGGAGATCATCATCGATAATGCCGAACGTGCCCTGGCAGAAGCCTGCGCCCAAACCGGAGCTATCATCCGCGATTATACCGCCGCCCCCGTTTACTTTAACGGCGACCAATGCGGTGCCCACGAATGGCTGATAGAATTTGAAAAAAAACCCTCCGAGTTTGAGCGTTTTGTAGACCTACTTGATCTCACTCTTCGCCGCGTAAACTCTGATTACGACGCCAAACGTTTTAAAGATATGGCCCTTCGCCGCCCTATCGTACGCAAAGTAGCCGAAGGCACTTTCTTCAACTGGATGAAGGCCAAAGGTAAAATTGGCGGCCAGCATAAGGTACCGCGCTTGGCCAACAACCGCGAGTACGTAGATTCCATACTGAAGATGCTGGATGGTGTTGTGGTATCGGCTAAGAATTAAATACCCTTCTTGTAGCGTTTAGTCACCGCCTGTCGTAATAGTAATAAACAAGTTAACTATGAAGAAGGCTCTACTACTGATAGCTACCGTATGCTTTCTCTCTGCCTGCACTAAAACCGATATGCCAGAGGGAAGTATATTTGGCAAATACGAGTTGCGCGCCACCTATGGCGGCTTTAGTTATCATTACGATAAATTCCCCCCGGGCAACGGCAGTATCTTCCAGTTTAAAAGCGATAGTACCTACAACCGGTACGCCGGCGACGCGATTCCGGCAAGCGGTAAATACCATATAAAAATAACCGGTATCGAAGGAGGTGCCCGATACGGCACCATCGCTTTCAATACGTCCGATTACCCGGAAGCATTCCGCATAAAGGGCGACACTATAACCATTGGTACAACCGCAACCGATGGTATTGCATCAGATTATGTTAAACTAAAATAAATTATAAAAAACTAACATGAAAAAAGCCTTATTACTTGTAGCCATAGTTATTGGCCTCGCATCCTGCAAAAAAGAAAAAAACGCACAGGTTACCCCTGGCCTGTTTGGCAGATGGGAATTAGCATATGTACATGGCGGCCTTGCTCCAGCAAGGGCCATTACCAACAGCGGCAACATGTACCAGTTTAACAGCGATAGTACGTACGTAAAATACCTGGAGAATAAGGTTACCGCCAGTGGTAAGTTCAACATTAAGATAACCGAAACAAGAGATACATTGAAATTTGGCAGAATAACTTTTACCAATCCCGACTATAGCGATGCCTGGACAGAAACGCCGCAGTCTATCATTATAGGGACATCTATAGCGGATGGCCCGTCATATCAATACTTTAAAGTGCGTTCAAAATAAGTTGCCCATACTTATGTGAGGCCTTGCATTATTTAGTCGCTATTAAATATCTTTGAGCCAAATCCTTTAGTCGCAATGCAATACAAACTGGCACAAATCAATATCGCTAAAATGCTTGCTCCTATAGACAGCCCCGTTATGGCAGAATTTGTGGCAAACCTTGACGGTATTAATACCCTTGCCGAAGGCTCGGAAGGGTTTGTATGGAGGTTAAAAGACGAAGAAAACAACGCTACCGCCATCCGCGTTTTTGATGATGATTTTATTATCGTAAACATGTCGGTATGGGAAAACGCGGAGTTTTTGCATCGCTTTGTCTATGGATCGATGCACGTAGAGATATTTAAGCAGCGCAAAAAATGGTTTGAGCAAATGAAGGATATGCACATGGCCATGTGGTATATTCCGGCAGGTTACACCCTAACTGCTTCTGATGGGGTAGAAAGATTAAGCTATTTGCGTGCTAACGGCGAAACACCTTATGCCTTTACCTACCGCAGCAAGTTTACGGCAGAAGATGCCGTAGAATATAAAAATATGGCGCTGTAATCTAAACAGCGTTTTCACAAGCTTCCCAAATTTTCACCGCCTCTACTGCTTCCCTCACGTCGTGCACACGTAAGATGCCCGCTCCTTTGGTAAGCGCGATGGTGTTTAAAACCGTGGTGCCGTTCAGGGCTTCCTCGGCAGTGTGGCCTAATAAACCGTAGATCATCCGCTTGCGCGAGACACCGGCCAATACCGGTAGTTGCAGAAGATTAAACTCCTGCATACGGCTCATTAAGGCATAACCTTGTTCTGCTGTTTTGGCAAAGCCGAAGCCGGGGTCGATGATGATATCATGTACGCCTAATTTCTTCAGTTGGTATATTCGCCTCACAAAATAATCAAACACCTCGGCAAAAATATCTTCGTACTGCGCCTGCTGTACCATATTTTGTGGCGTACCTTTCATATGCATTAAAATATAAGGCACCTGCAAGCGGGCAACGGTGGCAAACATTTCGGCATCCAAACTACCGCCCGAAATATCATTGATAATATGCGCCCCCGCTTTTATGGCGGCCTCGGCAACGCTTGCGCGAAAAGTATCTATGGATATAATAGCTTCAGGGACGTTTTTCACAATGGCTTCAACCGCAGGTAACAAGCGCCCGGTCTCTTCATCAACAGAAATATCCAAAGCACCCGGGCGCGAGGAGTAAGCGCCAAGATCCAGGAAGGTAGCGCCGTCAGTGAGCATTTTTTCGGCTTGCTGTATTACCGATGCAGTATCCGTTTTACGGCTTCCAGCGTAAAAAGAATCGGGCGTGATATTGATTATGCCCATCACTTTAGGGGATGACAGGTCTATCAATTTACCGCCAGCATTCAGGGTTACTTTTTTCTGAAAAAATGTATCTTTAGCCACCATTTGGTTAGAAACGTTGTAAGTGTTATAAAGGTTAAAATTCACCAACTTTTACAACATCTACAACCTTTACAACAACTATAACATTTACAGCAATTTTGAGCAACACAGCAGCAGAATACGACGCCGTTATTGGTACATGCAAAGGCCTTTTTATGAAAAAGACCCGCGATTATGGCACCGCATGGCGCATCCTCAGGCCAAAATCCATCACCGACCAGATCTTTATCAAAGCGCAACGCATTCGTACGCTCGAAGAAAAACAGGTATCTAAAGTAGGCGAGGATATCACCGGCGAATACATTGGCATTGTAAACTATTGCGTTATAGCCATGATGCAATTGGACAGTACGGATGAAACCGCTTATGAACTTGCGGCTGACCATGTAGAAAAACAATTCGACGATAAAGTTACCGAAACCCGGGACCTGATGTTCGCCAAAAACCACGATTACGGCGAGGCATGGCGCGATATGCGCATCAGCAGCTTAACTGATCTGATACTGATGAAGATCCTCCGCGTAAAGCAAATTGAAGATAACGAAGGCAAAACCCTGGCATCTGAAGGCGTAAAAGCCAATTACCAGGACATGCTGAATTACTCCGTTTTCGCGCTGATAAAATTAGGATTAGCATGAAGAACGGCTTGATCTGGTTTTGCAGAATAGCCGTTGGGCTGTTATTCATTTTCTCGGGATTAATAAAAGCGAATGACCCGCTTGGCTTTTCCTATAAGCTGGAAGAATATTTTGAGGTTTTTCACCTCACGTTTTTAAATGGCTTCGCGCTAAGCGCTGCGGTTATCCTTTGCGCGTTGGAAATGCTTTTGGGCTTTGCCCTGCTGGTCGGAACACGCGCGGTATCTGTTATTTGGGGCTTATTGTTGCTCATCATCTTTTTCGGTTTCCTTACATTTTACTCGGCTTATTTTAAAGTGGTGCAAACCTGCGGCTGCTTTGGCGATGCTATTCCGCTTACGCCATGGCAATCTTTTAGCAAGGATATGCTGCTGCTGCTTTTGGTGCTTGTGCTTTTTGTAAACCGCAAAACTATTACACCGCTGGTTGGACAGAAGACGGGCGATAAATTATTGATTACCGCTACAGTTCTGTCGCTTGGGTTTGGCTTATATACCTACAATTTTTCGCCGGTGGTTGATTTTCTGCCTTATAAGATCGGCGCGAATATTTTAGAGGAGATGAAGACCCCACCGGGCGCTCCTGCCGATGTTTACGAAATCACCTATCACCTCAAAAACAAAAAAACAGCGGAAACCAAGCTGATGACAGATAAGGAATATCTTAAAACCGCCATCTGGAAAGACACCAACTGGGAAATTGTGGGCACGCCCGAAAGCGTACTGCTAAAAAAAGGCTTCGAACCCAAAATACGCGACTTGAACATACAGGACGCCCAGGGCAATAATTATAACCAGGAATTGCTATCCAGGCCCTTTTACACGTTAGTTATTGTAGCCTATAACCTGGAGGAAACTAATGTAGAAGCAATTGGCCGCATCAATGCAATATCAGCGGACCTTATTAAAAATTTTAACACACGTGTAATATTGCTTACTTCCAATCCGGCACAAAGTGCCGAGGCATTTGCTAAAAAGAATAACCTGGTAAGCGAATTATTTTATGCTGACGGCGTTCCGCTGAAAAGCATGGTGCGCTCTAACCCGGGTATTATGTTGTTGAAAAATGGCACCGTTGTAAATAAATGGCATTACCACAGCTTGCCCAAGTACGAAGACCTGGTAAAAGAATATTTTAGCAAACAATGAGCCGCGTATATTTAATAGGATTTATGGGCTGCGGCAAAACCAGTTGGGGAAAAAAACTCGCCGCAGGCTTAGGTTATAATTTTATAGACCTGGACCATGTACTGGAAGCCCAGGTAGGCATGACCATTGCCGAATACTTTGCCAGCCATGGCGAAGAAGCCTTCCGCAAACTGGAGTCGGAAGTATTAAAGCAAACAGAATACCCCGAGAACGTTATCGTATCTACCGGTGGCGGGCTGCCTTGTTTCTTCGATCATATGGATTGGATGAACGCACACGGACAAACGCTGTACATTCAGCTCTCGCCCAAAGCCCTTGCCTCACGCCTGGAGAACGCCAAAACACCACGTCCTGTACTGCAAGGCAAAAAAGGCGACGAACTGGTGGAATTTATCGAGCACAAACTCGCCGAACGCGAAGGGTTTTACCTACAGGCAACACACCACGTAAGCGGAATTGATATGAGTGTGGAGGGGTTGGTGGAGGTTGTGGGGCTGGGGTAATAGATTTGTAGGTATGCGAATGATTACCACGCTGTCGATGATATAGTTTTTAGGTAGCTATATTCTACACCAAATAAACAGCATCCTCCTCACCTTCTACATCCAGCACAACGCTAACGTGCTCTTTAATAACCGTGGAGAGGGCTATGCCTGCATAGTCGGTTGTTACGGGGAAGCTTTTGTGGTTACGGTCGACCAGTACTACAGTTCTGAGTTTTTTTAACGGCACATCCAGGAAAACACCGAAGCCATAAGCCAGAGTTTTGCCGCTGTTGAGCACATCATCAACCAATACAATAACCTTATTGCTGCACTCCTCTATCTCAAAATTGATGCGGGCACTCAGGCTGGTGCTTTCTTTTTCAAGCTCGATGGTAAGCAGGCGGGTGCTGAATGGCGCAATCTCATCCAGCACGGCTTTTAGCCGTTTAGCAATATGGTTGCCACGGGGAAGGATGCCGGCTATCAGCACTTCCGTTTCGTCAAAGTTATCTTCCAGCACCTGGTAAGCAATACGATCTATCTTTTGCTGTATTTGCGTACTGTTTAATATGAGGAGCTTTTTTTCGGACATGGTTGAAATGTAATTACAACAAATATAATATTAATGCTGACTAACTATATCTCGGTCAATTTCATCAATTAATTTTCCGCAAATAGATTGATCTGATAAATACGTTCCATTCAAAAGTTCTAATTTAAAACGCTTATAGTATTTGTCATAATCTTTACCAAAAATATAATCCCAATCGCTATCAAGATATTCTGTTAATACAATACTCTTAACTTCCATCAGTATCAATATTTTGCTCCCTTGTTTTCTACCGTTACCGTTTGCCCAAGCAACTAAAGCAACTTGCATTACTTCAGGCGAAACAGAAATAATTTCTTCATACAAGTATTCATCAATCGTTACGGCTTTTATGTGATAAATATAACCGTCATCATCCACTTTGTTGAATGTTATATCACTAATTTGAAAGTCAATATCAATTTTGAAAACGAGTTTAGCCTCTTGTATTTTGAGTCCCTTTTTTTCGACTAAAGCGTCAGCAAATACATGTGTGGTAAAATCATTAAGTCGGAGAAAAAATCGATCAGGGTTTATTGTGGTCTTTAAAATCCAACTATCGTGTAATAATCCCAAATAAAGGCGATACTTGCCAAGTCTGTTATCATCGATTTTTTTATTCGCTGTAACGCTAATAGGGTCAAATTCGACATCAATAAAGTATTCGGCTAATTGGGGAGCTACATCGAGTATGGATTGCCTCATTATCTAACCCTTTACATACGGATAGTACACAAAATTCGCACCTTCGGGTACTACTACAAACAGGCACATAAAATCGTGCGGGTTTTTGTAGGTAGTGAGGAAGCGTTCTTTTAATTCTGCCTTAATGATGCCGCGTTCTGTAAATTCCTCTATGGTGGAGGCGTGGATACTCCACTCGGTATTGAGTTCGTTGCGGTCGAGGATAACTTCGCCGAGTTTGAGTTCGTGCTGATGGGCAATAAATATGGGGTGCAGGGATAAGCCTTCGAGCATAATTTCTACCGCAACCTCGCGGATGCTTTCGTTAAAAAGTTTCAGGTCGCGCTCCAGGCTTACCAGGGGGCTTTCCTTTTTTGCTTTATCGGGTTCTCCGCCATTTTGGTTCAGCAGCTCTTCGGGGTCCATAGATCTATGTAATGAAAATTCTTAATTCGATTAATTATTCCTGCGGAGGTTTGGGCTTCATCTTAGCCGCGTTAAACCTCGGCTTAAAACCAACAGGTTTTGGGGTGGTTTCATCTGCAGAAATATCTGGCTCTGCAGCAGTTTCAATTGCTACAGTAGTTTCCGCCACCGGTTCAGTAATTTCAGGGTTTGGCTGCCCTTCCTCTGCAGGCTTTGGAGCCATCATCTTGGCATTAAACCTCGGCTTAAAGCCAGCAGGTTTTGGCGCAGGTAATTCCGTTGGAGTTTCAGGGGCTATATCTTCAGGTTGAGATGTTCCTTCTACTTTCTCCTCTACAACCTCCGGTTTAGGGGCCATCATTTTGGCATTGAACCTTGGCTTAAAGCCAGCAGGTTTTGGAGCAGGTGGTTCGGCAGATGCTTCTGGATCTGTACTTTCTGGTAGCAGGGTATCTTCTACTTTTTCTTCCGCTGCTTCCGTTTTAGGGGCCATTACTTTCGCGTTGAACCTCGGCTTAAAGCCAGCTGGTTTTGGGGCAAGTGGCTCGGCAGATGAAACAGGTGTCGCAGCAACTGGAGTGGCGCCGGGTTGCGTTGGTTCAACAACTTTTCCCTCCTTTGTTTCTGCCTTTGGCGCAACCATTTTTGGGTTAAACCTTGGTTTAAAGCCAGCTGGTTTTGGCGTAGAAGACTCTGCGATAGTTTCAGTTTCCTCACCTTTCGACCCTTGACTTTCAACTTTCGACTCAACAGGTTTCGATGGCTCCGGGATACTTTCGGTAAGCGTTTCAAGAATGGTTTGTTCGGCCAGCCTGTTCTCCAGGTGCATTTTCTCCGGCTTTTGTTCCGGTGCCAGGTGGTACAGCAGGCGTAGTTTGTTGAACCAGTACTTTTTGGTATGGTCGAAACTCTTTTCGCCCATTTGCTCGAAGTGGGTTTTAAATTCAAAAAACAAGGCTGGCTCACCGACTTGCAAGCTGGTAAGATCGATCCTCTTTTTCTGAAAAAACTCTTCGAAAGTCATGCTGTAATTTGAAATTTGATGATGCGGTGATTTGAAAATGAGCTCATTTTCAAATTATCAATCGTCAAATTGGTTAATTGATATTCACCTCAACTCCCAGCTTATTAAAGCGGATGCCTTTATCGGTTTGGTCCCAATCCTCGCGCTCTTCGTCGGTAGCGTTCATCAATTTTGGGAACCACTCCAGTGGGAATGCCTGCTGCTTGCCATCTGCTTTCTCTACAAATAGCAAACCATTAGCAAAGGTTACCTTAACTTTTTGTTCCTGTTTTCGGGTTGATGTTAGTGGCATTGTTCTAATTTGAAGATTTGGTAATTTGAAGATTTGAAAATGAGCTGCGTTGAATTTTCAAATCTTCAAATCAATTCATTTTCAAATTAAAACTTACTCCGCCATATTATGGTAAACCGCCTGTACGTCATCGTCTTCCTCTAAACGGTCGATGATCTTAAATACATCAACGGATTGTTCTTCGGTCACGGCGATGTTTGATTGGGCGACACGCTCCAACTTGGCCGATTTGGTTTCGATACCTAATCCTTCCAATGCTTTCTGCATCTTGCCAAAATCTTCGTAAGCGGCGTGCAATACGGCAATTTCGTTTCCTTCTTCGTCGGCATCTACAAACAGGTCTTCCAAACCGGCATCTATCAGTTCAAATTCCAGTTCTTCCAGGTCGCGGTCTCCCGGATCGAAGGTAAACACCGATTTACGGCTGAAGATAAAATCCAGCGAACCAGTTTTGCCCAGCGTGCCGCCGTATTTGGTAAAATAGCTGCGTACGTTGGCTACGGTGCGGTTAAGGTTATCGGTAGCGGTTTCTACCAAAATAGCCACACCATGCTGCGCGTAACCCTCATAAACTATTTCTTCGTAATCTTTCTCATCGCGACTGGTGGCGCGTTTTATAGCCGCCTCTACCCTATCCTTTGGCATGTTTACCGCCTTGGAGTTTTGGATGGCCGTGCGCAGGCGCGAGTTGGTGTGAGGGTCGCCGCCGCCGGCTTTAACCGCCATTACAATTTCTTTACCCAAACGTGTAAACTGAACCGCCATTTTGGCCCAGCGCTTAAATTTTCTTTCCTTCCGGAATTCAAATGCTCTTCCCATTTTGCCCCCCAGCCCCCTAAAGGGGGAGCCGGATATTTATTTATTGTTATACCATAAGCCCATTTGTTCCCCCTTCAGGGGGTTAGGGGGCTTCTAAATTACTTTCTTTAAATTTTCCAGCATATCGCTGGTCATTCTGCCTAAGTCGTACTCTAATTGCCAGCCCCAATCTTTCCAGGCCTGGCTATCATCTATGGATTTTGGCCAGCTATCGGCAATCGCCTGTCGCGGATCCGTATCGGCATAGCTCATCTCGAAATTAGGCAAATGCTTTTTAATTTCATTGGCTAATTGTTCGGGCGTAAAGCTAACACCTGCCAAGTTATAACTACTGCGGATGCTAATACGCTCGGCAGGCGCATCCATCAATGTAATGGTTGCGCGGATGGCATCCTCCATATACATCATCGGCAGGGCGGTACCTTCCTGCAAAAAGCTTTGGTATTTGCCTTTCTTCAGTGCTTCGTGGAAAATATGCACGGCGTAATCCGTTGTTCCGCCGCCCGGTGAAGCGCGCCAGCCTATAAGACCGGGATACCGAATACTACGCACATCCAGCCCATATTTAGTATGGTAATATTCGCACCAGCGTTCGCCGGCCAATTTACTGAAACCGTAAACAGTATTAGGGTCCATCACGCAGTATTGCGGTGTATTATATTGTGGCGAATGCGGGCCAAAAACGGCTATCGAACTCGGCCAAAAAACCTTCGCGGTTTTAAATTCAACGGCAAAATCAAGCACGTGTAAAAGGCCGGTCATATTCAGGTCCCAAGCCATTTTAGGTTTTTGTTCGCCTACCGCAGATAGTATGGCCGCCAGCAGGTAAACCTGCGTTGGGCGGTGCTTATCAAACAAATGGTGCAGGTTATCCTTATCCAGCACGTTGGCAAACTCGAACGGGCCGCTGTTACGGATGGCATAATTAGGGCTGTTAATGTCAGATGCTATCACATTCTCAGCACCATGAATATTCCTCAAAGCAGTAACCAGTTCGGTGCCAATTTGTCCGTTGGCACCTATCACTAAAATCTTTTCGCTCATGCAGATGCGGGTTTGGGTACAAAGGTAAAAATTTGAGCGAAATGAGTTAAACTTTACAAAAACAAAGGTTTATATACTAAAATGGTAGACTTAATTGGAGTTTTGGCAAAAAAATCGCATATTTGGAGTTTAGTTTATTACATAATTTAACAACAAAATGAAAGTCGCAGTAGTAGGTGCCACCGGGCTGGTAGGCACTAAAATGTTGCAGATCCTTGAGGAGCGCAACTTCCCCGTTACAGAATTGATCCCCGTAGCTTCCGCTAAAAGTATTGGTAAAGAAATTACTTTTAAGGGTAAGCAGTATAAGGTGGTTTCTGTTGAGGATGCGATAAAGCAAAGGCCCGATGTTGCCCTGTTTAGTGCAGGTGGCAGTGCTTCGTTAGAGCAGGCACCCTTATTTGCCGAAGCCGGCGTAACCGTTATTGATAACTCATCGGCCTGGCGTATGGACCCTACCAAAAAACTGGTTGTGCCCGAAGTGAATGCCGATGTGTTGACTGCCGATGATAAGATCATCGCTAACCCAAATTGCTCAACCATACAAATGGTAGTGGCCCTAAAGCCCCTGCACGATGCTTATAAAATAAAACGCGTGGTGGTTTCTACCTACCAATCGGTAACAGGTACAGGTGTAAAAGCGGTTGACCAATTATTTAACGAGCGTAAAGGCATTGAAGGCCCAATGGCGTATCCATACACCATTGATTTGAACGTTATCCCGCAGATAGATGTATTTACCGAGAACGGCTACACCAAGGAGGAAATGAAAATGGTGAAGGAAACCGTTAAGATAATGGGCGACGATAGCATTAAAGTTACCGCAACCACTGTGCGTATCCCGGTAATGGGCGGGCACTCAGAATCTGTTAATATTGAGTTTTTGAATGATTTTGATGTGGAGGAAGTGAAAGCTTTACTTGCCAAATCGCCGGGCATTATTGTAACTGATGATATTGCTAACCTTAAATACCCAATGCCGCTTGACGCACATGATAAAGATGAAGTTTTTGTTGGCCGCATTCGCCGCGATGAAACCCAGCCGAACACTTTAAATTGCTGGATAGTATCTGATAACCTGCGCAAAGGCGCCGCAACCAATGCCGTGCAAATTGCCGAGTATTTGGTGGCTAAGCATTTGATTGGGCAGGCTGTAGAAGCGTAGTTTAAGAGATTGAAGGTTGAGATTAGTTTTAACCTTAGGTCATAGATAAATGATAGGGATGATCGCGAGATTATCCCTATTTTTATGCAACAAGATTTCAAATGAAAGCCTTTAAAATATTCCTCTTTACCAGCTGTTTATTAGCATCTGCCAACTTATCCGCGCAAACACCTCAATCTATCGAAACCGGGCTGCTAAAATCGTTTAACCGCATCGGTTATTGGGATGAAAAGCTAAACGACACAACATTCAACGCTGGCGATTCTTTAGATAAGGCCAATGATGTTTTTGGAGCGAAACTAAAGGCAGTTGCAGAAAAATATCCAGGAACTATTGCTTTGCCCTTTCTACAATTAAAGAAGGCTTCGCTGGATATTGTTACCTCGTCGGACGGGTTGTTTCGCATTTATTGG
Source organism: Mucilaginibacter sp. (assembly GCF_039925265.1). Classification (GTDB taxonomy): domain Bacteria; phylum Bacteroidota; class Bacteroidia; order Sphingobacteriales; family Sphingobacteriaceae; genus Mucilaginibacter. Next base: position 75,106 of record NZ_JBDSZG010000028.1, on the reverse strand, counting down.
TGGGATATTGGTGGCGGCGGCACCATACGGCTTTTTGCAAACGTGTTTCAATATAAAACGGATGGCAAAACAAAGGCAAAACTTCTGCTGGATTTCGAAGTGAAGGACAAGCTTATTCCCTATTACACTAAGTTATACATGTTTAAAACTGCCAATAAAACCTACTATCTTGGCATTTACGGTTTTATAGAATCGTCAAGATATGCCGGCGCAGGTATAAAGATATTCGCAATAGAAAATGGTCAGTTAAATACCGAGGTAAAACTTCTTAAAACGCAATCGGGGTTAAAAAACGAAATCTCTTATGAGTATGATTTTGGCTCCGTTAATTATAAAAGGCCTGTAGTTACATTTGATTCCGTAACTCACACTATAAAAATACCTTTAGTTACGGCTACAGGCAGAGTCACCAAAAAGTTCATCACCTACAAATTCACCGGCAAGTATTTCGAAAAGGTAACTAACTTAGCCAAATGATCTCTTTCTCGCACCGTGTTTTTATGGAAGTTGCCGCCAACCTTAGTTTTAGCAAGGCGGCACAGGTGCTCTTTATTACGCAACCCGCCATCAGTAAGCATGTAAAAGCGCTGGAGGACCAGTACAAATTGCCGCTGTTCGAGCGCAAGGGCAACAGCATTTTACTTACCGAAGCCGGCATTAAACTCAACGATTACCTGAAACAGGCCACCGAAATTGAACGAAAAGTGGAATACGATCTCTCTATCCTTAGCAACGCGGCCAACGCTGCGGGCCATTTGCGACTGGGCGCCAGTACTACTATCGCGCTGTATATTCTGCCTTATATCCTTTCGGGTTTTCAACGGGAATACGCCAATGTGGGCGTACAACTGGTTAACCGCAATTCCGAATATATCCTTAACGCCCTGTTGAACCATGAGGTTGACCTCGGCATTATCGAAGCAGACAGCAAACTCACTACCGTTACTTACACTCATTTTATGAGCGATGAGGTGATCCCGGTTTGTTCGGCGAAAAGCCCGCTGGCGGGAAGATCGCTTAGCTTAAAACAATTTGTAAAAACACCGCTCGCCTTGCGCGAACGTGGCTCGGGGACGCTTACGGCCCTGCTTAAAGCCATCGCGGCATTCAGCATAAAACCTGCCGACCTATCTGTTAAAATACGCCTCGGCGGTACAGAAGCACTCAAGAATTTCCTGTTGGCCGATCAATGCCTCGGTTTTATGCCCCGCCCCTCTATCCTCCGCCAGCTTGCCGAGGGCGATTTGATAGAGGTACCCATAGAAGGCTTAAAAATAACCCGCGATTTTTATTTCATCCGCCGCAAAGGGACCGAGGATAACGGACTAACAGGAAATTTCATCAATTACGCGGTAAAGCATATAGCCGGTTAGTGCCATGTCTCACAAAAAAGCCATCATCATAGGTGCCGGTATTGCAGGTATTGCAGCGGCTATCCGTTTGGCGGTAAAAGGGTACGCTGTGGAGGTTTTTGAAGCGAATAGTTATCCCGGTGGTAAGCTGTCGGAAATTGAGCAAAATGGCTACCGTTTTGATGCCGGGCCAAGCCTGCTCACCATGCCGCAATATATTGATGAACTGTTCCAACTTGCCAATAAAAACCCTGCCGACTACTTTCGTTACCAAAAACTGGCCGTGGTTTGCCATTACTTTTACGAGGATGGCACTCGCATCAATGCCTACGCCGACACAGAAAAATTCGCGCAAGAACTCAACCGCGCCACGGGCGAACCGGCCAAAAACATTATCAAATACCTGGCAAACAGCGCCGATATTTATAACATCACTAATCATGTTTTTTTAGAGCGCTCGTTGCATAGCCTGCAAACTTTCCTGCGCTGGGATACCGTTCGCTCGATATTTAAATTACCACGTATAGACGCCTTCCGGGCAATGCATCAAGCTAACGCGGGTTATTTTGAGGATGCGCGTGTGGTGCAGTTTTTCGACAGGTATGCTACCTACAATGGATCCAACCCGTATGAAGCACCCGCCACGCTTAATGTCATACCGCATCTCGAGCATCATTTCGGCGCGTATTTTCCGGATGGGGGGATGTATAGCATCACCAAAAGTTTGGTAAAACTGGCGGAAGACCTCGGGGTGAAATTCCGTTACGATGCCAAAGTGGATGAGATCGTAGTGATCAATAAAATCGCGAAAGGCATCAGGGTGAAAGGTGAGAATGTAGTGGCAGATATTGTTGTATCTAACACGGATGTTTGGTTCACTTATAAAAACCTGTTGCAAAAACATCCGGCGCTGCATCCAAAGAAAATTCTAAGCCAGGAACGCAGCAGCTCGGCATTAATATTTTATTGGGGGATAAAAAAGCAGTTCCCGGAGTTGGATCTGCACAACATTTTCTTCAGTGCCGATTACAAAGCAGAGTTCAACTATATTTGGCAAGAACAAGATATCTATCACGACCCAACCGTTTACCTCAACATCAGTTCCAAACTAAAAACAGACGACGCTCCCTATGGTTGCGAGAATTGGTTTGTGATGATCAACGTACCCGCTAACAACGGGCAGGATTGGGACGTACTGATAGAAAATGCAAGGCAAAATATCCACCTAAAGCTTTCCAAAGCTTTAGGTGAGGATATCAGCAAGCTCATTGCCTGCGAAAGCATTTTGGACCCGCGCAGCATCGAAAGCAAAACTTCCTCCTATAAAGGTTCCATTTATGGCACCAGTTCCAACAGCCAGTTCGCGGCATTTTTAAGGCATGCCAATAAATCGTCGAAAGTAAATGGATTATACTTTTGCGGGGGAAGTGTACATCCCGGAGGGGGTATACCACTTTGTTTGTTATCGGCGAAGATAGTAAGCGAAATGGTTTAACATACTACCGACAATGTGGTGAGCACAGCTTAGAGATAGCTTCCTGCCCCGCGATAGCGCGTGGGCATAGTTTTTTATCTTGACTCTTGTCTCTTGATTCTAATTTCCGATTACCATCTTTTCCAGCGCTTCTATCCACTTGGGCGAATCATTTAAGCTTTCTACCAATTGCACGTGCTCGCCGCCGAGGGCTTTAAACTCATCGCCGTATTCGGTGGTTACCTCGTAAACGGTTTCCAGGCAGTCTGATACAAAAGCCGGGCAAAATACCAACAGGCGTTTTTTTCCCTGTTCGGCCATTTGTTTAATGATCTCGCTGGTGTAGGGCTGCACCCATGGGTCGTTGCCGAGACGGCTTTGGAAACAAACGGTATATTTATCTCCCGGTAGTTGCATTTTGGCGGCAATAAGCCGCGCGGTATCATGTGATTGTGCCGAGTAACAAAATTTATTAGTATCGTTCAGTGTGTTGCAGCAGCCATCAACCTTTAGGCAATAGCTTTGGGTATGGTCGCATTTTTTTAGCTGGCGCTGTGGCAGGCCGTGGAAGCTGAACAGAATATGGTCGTAAGTTTCGGGCTGATGCTTCGCAGCATTATCCACAAAAGTCTCGATCATCAGCTCATTATCGTGGAAAGAATTGGTAAACGTGATATTGGGCACGGTCTGCCAGTCCTTAACAAGATCCATCACCTTCTCGTGTACCGAACCGGTACTTGCCGATGCATATTGCGGAAACAGGGCGATCACCTGGATCTCGCTAACGAGAGCATCCTTCAGATTCTGTAAAGCAGATTCGATAGAGGGGCTTTGGTAACGCATGGCCAACTCCACCATATAGTCATCGCCAAGGCGTTGCTGCAGCGCTTTTTGCTGTAGAATGCTGTAATATTTTAGCGGTGAACCTGTTTCGTTGTCCCAGATGGCCTGGTAAAGCTTCGCCGATTTTGGTGCCCTGAAGGGTACGATAATGGCTTTCACCAAAAATGTACGCAGTGCCGCGTTAACATCTATTACCCTTGGGTCCATCAAAAACTCATCGAGGTATTTGCGTACATCCGCTGTAGACGGACTATCCGGTGTGCCCAGATTTACCAGTAAAACTCCCTTTTTCGCCATAATTTAAAAGTCGGTAAAAATAAGAAAATTTACGCCTTGCGGCAGCGCAGAAGAGACAAATTACAAATATATGATGAGTATCATATATTAGCTAACCGCATGCATTTTCGCTGCAAACCAATCGCCGATTAGGGTTAACATAGCTTAACACAATTCAGAAATTTATTTTATAAAATATTAATAATCAAGTAGTTATATATTTACAGGGTTAACATATTTTGCACTTTTTTTGCCCATAATTTTGCTTATATTAAATTTCAGGCCTTTCGGCCTGCTGGTGGTCCTGGCGGCTCTTGCGTCCGCCACAACTTCCACCAGGGCAGCCATGGCGCATCGTGGTGCTCGTAATGATATCCAAAGAAATAGCAGCTAAAAAAAGCCAGGAAATGGTTACGCCGAAAACTACGGCTCTGATGTTTATTATCGTGTTCGCCCTTGTGCGGCAAATAGGTGCCAAAGTAAAACAACTGCAGCGTACTCAGCAGCGAGGGCGCCACCCAAAACAAAATAAGATTAGGCTGCGGCACCCACAATTTAAATACATTAAATAAAATGGCCATCACCACAATTTGCCAAATAGCGAGGTAATTGCGGATGAACTGCACATACCAGGCAAAGAAATTACCTTTATGATAATCCGGGTCCTCATCGGTATGCACGTGGCTGTGGTGCTTGTGGTGCTTGGTATAAAGCTGCGGGTACCAAAACGACGCGTACAGAAATGTACAGATATACCCCACCATGTTATTAAGCTTCACATTCGGCGCCACGGTGCCATGCATCGCATCGTGGGCGGTAATAAAGAGGCCGGTATACAAGTGCATCTGTACCAAAACAAACAGGTACAGCAGGGGATTGGCAAAGTTCACCTGCCATTGCATCAGCAACAATGTGGAAGCAACCCATGCGCCGATAACCAGCAGGGCAATGAATAAACCGGTGTAGGATGGAGCTTTTTGCAAGGCAGGATTGTTTGAGGTGGAACTATGCAAATTTCATTCCCTATTTAACGCGTTTGCCGGTTTTATCAATATAATACCAACTATCGCTTTGCCAGCTGGAGTGTTCGCCATCGGCAATTACCTTGCAGTTGTTGCTCACTTTGGCGGTATCATTTTCAAAAGGAAAAGCGCAGGCGTACTGCGGTTGAATGGCCACCCTGCCTGTAGTATCGGCATAACCAATTTTGTTGTTATCTATAATGCGGAAGTACCCTTCCGAAACATAATCGGGCCCGTTATCAAAAGGGAATACTTTAAATAATATTTTTTCATGCCGGTCTATGCCAACAAAACCCAGTTTAGGCTCTGTTACCAACGCGAAAGTTTTAAAGGTATCGGTAAAGCACATGAGGTATTTGCCAAAAGGGATAATGGTGTCGCCTTTAGCATTAAGGTATCCGTAACTGTCGGTTACGCTATCGTTCGCTCTAAAAAGATAATCATTATTACTGTGGTTTGGCTGGCAGGCGCTCAAAAAAAGTATAACAATGATCAGCGCCGCTTTCATAGCTAAGGTTTAATACGTTTCCAGCTCGGCTTTTACCATTTGCATCAGCCACATGGGGCTTGATGTGGCACCGGCAATGCCCACCTTATCGCCCGCGGCAAACATATTCTTATCCAGCTCGCTCACGCTCGAAATAAAGTAAGTGTTAGGGTTATGCTTGCGGCAAACTTCGTAAAGCACCTTGCCATTGCTGGATTTTTTGCCCGATACGAACACAATTTTATCGAATTTGGCCACAAAGGCGGGCAGGTCCTTATCGCGGTTGCTTACCTGGCGGCAAATAGTATCGTTTGCTTTTACTTCGTAGCCACGACTCAGCAGTTCGTCCTTTACATGGTAAAATTTCTCCATGCTTTTGGTGGTTTGGCTGTACAGTGTAAAGTTGGCAGGGAGGTCGGCATTATCCAGTTCGCTGATGTCCTGGAAAACCAGCGCGTTGCCATTGGTTTGTCCTTCCAAACCCACCACTTCGGCGTGGCCGTGCTTACCGAAGATCAGGATCTTCTCGTTATTATCGTACGATGTTTTAATGCGGTTCTGTAGTTTTAACACTACCGGACAGCTGGCATCTATCAGGGTGATGTTATTCTCTAATGCAATGCGGTAAGTCTCAGGCGCTTCGCCATGGGCACGGATCAGCACTTTTTCGTCGTGCAGGTCTACCAGGTCGGCATGCTCAATAATGCGCAGGCCAAGAGCTTTCAGGCGGTCAACCTCTTCATCGTTATGCACAATATCGCCCAGGCAATACAAATAACCATCCTCGGCCAGTATTTCTTCGGCCATATCAATGGCATATACCACCCCAAAGCAAAAGCCCGAATCTGCATCGATAGTAACCTGTAGTTGATACTCACCCATTTGATGCAAATTTACGGTATTTATTTTGGTAGAAGTTGGAGAAGTTAAAAAAGTTAGAAGGGTTAAAAAGGTTGGAAGGGTTGGAAGGGTTGGAAGGGTTGGAAGGGTGAATGTCCCAACGGAGTGATTGTTTTTAATTCCGGAAATTCTTTTAATTCCTTAAATTCGAGTTCAGACAAAATTATGGCGATGCTTTCGGCCCGGGCTATGCACTGCAACTCCTCATTTCGCGCTGCTGATAGAAGCAGCACTTCATTCCGGGGTTTCCGTTTCTATCCCTATCGCGGGTTTCGTGGCTTGTCTCAACTCAACAACTGTTCGGAAGATAAATAACCGTCCTGAACTTGTTTCAGGACCCCACAGGACAGGTCGCCTACATGCTAAGCCGCCTTGCAAACGGCTACTTTGCGTGTGGGGTGCCGAAATAAATTCGGCATGACGTTAGTGGTTTTAAATCTGCCGAATAGGTATGGCCTGAACGCTAACTACCCAACAACCCCACTAAACTCAACACCCCAAAAAACACAAACTCAGTTGCCAGCAACACCGGCGCTGCTATACTTTGCTTTTTAAATCCGAATTTTTCAAATACAAAAAGCATCACCGCGCTTACCAAAAACCAGCAATAGTAATTTTTAAAGGGGATGATGTTGTCCGTCCAATGCCAGTAGTCGAAACGGATGGCAACGGGTTCTATCAGCAGATCCAGAACTACCAATAGCAAAGAGCCTACTATTACTCTCGGGATAATACTCATCAGCCTGCTCCGCTGCATGGTAACACCGGCAGCGTAGATCAGCAGGAACCAGTTGATACCGATGGTGAGCGGGATATCTAATATTTTAATCCCCAATACTTCGCCGTAAGCATAATCGCCGAAAACCCATTTTTTGTGTACGCCTATCCATTCCAAAACAATCCCGGATACGAAAACGAGCGCCATGAAACCGACAAACTTCCCGTCGAAGTTTTTATGTGCCAGCACAATTACCAGCAGCATCAGCAACAAGTGCCAGGGCACAAGTTGTAAAAACAGGGGTCGCGTAGCAGGCACTAATAGCCCTACCAGCCCAACAAAATGGAACAGGACGATTATAATAATGGCCGTACGCGGAGTTATACTGAGATCTTTCGGCCTTTCCATACGGTGGTTTTGGTGAGGTGTTTTTGTATTGATGTTAGGCCTATAAGTAACAGACTAAGCATTTGCACCGGATGTAAAAATACATTTATCCAGGCATTTTGCCCGGCAGCAAGTGATATCATAATGCGGCTAAGCACAATTAACCCAAACATAATAAAAATGAGGTTGAGGTTCATCGTCATCACAATAATGGCCGGCCCGCCAATAATGAGCAGCAGGTAAATTAAAAAGCCGATGATGTTATAATTAAAGGCTGCCAAAAAATTCTTACCGAAACCATTTATAGCCTCGTTATACCCCTTATACATGCGGCAGCTGATCATCCCGTTGGCTAATAATGCCTCCCCGTTTAGCTTGGCCGACTTTACCAGCTTCATAATTTCCACATCCTCTACCACTTTGTTTTTTGCCAGTTGGTGCCATTGGTATTCTTTATAAGCTTCGGCATCAAACAACATAAATTGCCCGCTTGCCGCGGCTACCGAAGCGCTTTTCACCAGGTAGACTAATCTAAGGGGCAAAAGGTTTAACAGAATATAATGCATCAACGGCACTACCATTTCTTCACCAACACTCAGCATGGTTTGGTTGGTAAACAGACTGAGCAACGATAGGCTCCGTAATTTCATACGATGTACGGCACTGTTGATGAGCCCTTTCTGTAGTTGTTCATCTGCATCTAAAAACAAATAATAGCTGCCATTGGCAAGCTGTGCCAATTGGTGGCAGGCGTAGTTCTTGCCCAGCCAGTCTGCCGGCAGGGGGTTGCCTTTTATCACTTTAAAACGGGGATGTTTCGCGGCAAAATCCTGGCATACTTTATAGGTGTCATCGGTGGAGTTGTCATCAAGGATCAGTACTTCGTAGTTATCGTAGTCCTGCAGATGGATGGAGGTAAGTAGTGGCAGAATATTATCAGCTTCGTTACGTGCGGGGATAAGGATGGATACCTTATCGGTATAATGCTTGCCTATCCGCGGCAATTTTGGGTTCGATAGGAAATTGAACAGGGTTACCGTAAAGCGCAGGATCAAAAAAATAAAAACAATGAGCAGGGCTATGATCACTTTATATCAATTTCAGTTTGTTGCAATTTGCCGGCATCATAGTGCTGCTGGTAAGCGTTTTGTAATTCATTAATGTTTTTATCGGAATAACGCTCACCTTCGGTTTTTAAATAAACGGTTACCGAGGGCTTTTTATGCTTAAAGTACTGAATAAAAGTTGCAGCGAATAAAAGCTGGAATTTCCCTTCGGCCTTTTTCATGATCTTTAACAACCCCTGTTCAAAATGCACACGGTTCACAAAGTTTGAATATAGCTTTCCTTGTGGAAACATCAGTAACAAATTACCGGGTTCGGATAGCAATTCGGCAGCATAATTTAATGATTCCAGCATATCGCGGGAGTTCTTGCTTACGGAAAAGGCTCCGGCATAGCGCAGCATCCCTTCGCGTTTAGCGGTATCCTCCAGTATCATTACATGAAACTTTTTGTGCAGCAGCTTATCATTTAAAACATACAGAATGAGTCCGTCCCAAAAGCTAAAGTGGTTGGCCACCAACAATACCGACTTATTGCTATCCAACTCCACCGTGTTAAACAAAAATTGATGAAAAGTGTTGCCCACCAACCACTTCACGTAGGTGTCGAACATCCATTTCATCAACCGGTTGTTTTTGGGGTAGATCATTTTAGTGCGCTACGTTTACCTGGTCTTTTAAAGCCTGCCTGTGAAATGTGTTTATCTTTTCGGTTAGCTCATCAAAGCTTAGCTCGCCTGCCACGCCCAGGTCCAACAGGTGGAAGTATACCGATGGTTTGAGGCTCTCAAAATATTCTACCAAAGCGCAGTTATAAATGATATGGCAGGGGCCTTTTATGTTTTTAATGAGGCGTTCTATGCCTTTCTCCACCTTAATTTCGGTGGTGTGGTTAGAGATAAGTTCGCCTTGCGGAAAAACGATCACCATATTTTCGGCATCGTTTAAAATATCCGCCGCATGTTGCAGGGATTTGATCATCTCGCGCGAACTGCGGCTGATAGAAAATGCCCCGCAATGGTTTAACCACATGCGCGCCTGCAGGTGATCTTCCTGCATCATAATGTACGATTTGCGATTGAGGTGCCAATAAGCCAGATAATTTGCCCAAAGCCCATCCCACCAGCCAAAGTGGTTGCAAAGCAGCAATACCGAGTAGCCCGGTTTGGGGGTGATTTTATTTACCACCTCCAGCTTATTAAAAGCCTTTCGCATACGGTAGTGCATGTATTTGGCAAATACATCGGCCAGGAATTTTTTGCGGCGGGCGGCTATCATTGGGGTAAATTTACTAAATAACGTTTGTTCTGAATAACATTTATGTCAAGTTCGATTGGCGATTATTACAGCTGCGTCGTTTAGCCTCTCCTAAATCCTCTCCAAAGGAGAGGACTTTGAAAACCAAATGATACATTTTTAGCCCTTCTCCTTTGGAGAAGGGTTGGGATGAGGCTTGGGCAAGGTGTGGCCTAAGTCATTCAAATATTCATCCAATTCTTTTACTACCAGCCAGTGCCCCAAAGCCACTTCGTGTACATCGGGACTATCCAATGTATTTAAAAAAGGCGTCGCGGCCGATTTTGGGAACAGGTTATCGCTTTTGCCGAATATGAGACGGCATTTGATATTATATTGATTAATAAGTTGAGCAATTTTAGCGGTATCGGGTTTTAGCAAGCGGATGAGGTTTAGGGTATAATACACATCCTGCCGTTTTTGTTCGGTATCAATTTCATTATAGGCGATATTGAACAGGCTCTCATCAATAAAACCAACCTTTTTTAGTCCTTTCATCAAACCAGGTGCAAGCCATTTACTTTTGGTTACGGTTTTAAAAAAAGCCCTTCCAAACGGTTGGTGCGTTAAAAAATGGAAGCCTTTGTAAACCGATAAGCCATCCGGTGCCATCAAAATGACGTCGTCAATCAAATCGGCATATTCCTCTAACAGGATCAGCGCGATGTTGGCCCCGATGGAGTACCCCATTACCGAGAAACGTTGCCTGCCGTAGATTTTAAACCATTCCTCCACATAAGCTTTTACCATAGCTTTGGGCATACCGGCTACAATTTGGCTCTCGCTCCAATCTGTAAGTTTACTTTCACCATGAAAAAAATGATCGAAGCCGTAAACGTGGTATTCTTTTAAGATGGATTTTTGTAGCACATGAAATTGCCTGCCCGTCATCCCGTAACCGTGGAAGGCCAGCAGGGGTTTACTACCGCTACCATATTCGTGATAATGTGCCTTGCCCAGTCCGGCGATGTCCAAAAAACCCATGGCGGCAATATTAAGGAAAAATTGTAGAGACGCAATATTTTGCGTCTCCCGCATGCAAATCACCCACGCAAATCAGGGATGCAAATATTTTACCCGTCCAACGGGAGACGCAAAATATTGCGTCTCTACGGCGAAAAATACTCATCAAATCCTTTCGAACCATTTATCTTTACATTAATGTAAACGGCATGGCTAACGGGTATTAATGCTTCTCCTTTATATACTTCACTATCGCATCCGTTGCCCCAATATGTTCATCCACATATTTTTTTGAAGTTCTTGCCGTGCGATACCTGAATATCTCATCATCCATTAAACTGCCCGCAGTAGTTAACAATTCTTCCTCACTATTGATGCTGAATGCTGCTTGCAGTTCTATCAGGTCCTTTGCCTCTTTAAACTTATCGTATTTAGGCCCAAATATCACCGGCATGCCAAAGGCCGCCGCCTCCAGCGTATTGTGGATACCCGCGCCAAAACCGCCGCCGATGTAAGCGATATCGGCATATTGATAAAAGGATGAAAGCATCCCGATGTTATCGATAACGAGGGTAGTGAGTGGTGAGTGGTGAGTAGTGAGCAGTGAGTACCTCGCGGCTGAATCTTTTGGGAGTAAACCCATTAAATGGTTTATCTTTTCTTCCCCTATCTCATGCGGGGCGATGATGAATTTCCAGTCGGGGTGCTTGGCAATCAGCACAGCTAATAATTTTTCATCAGCCGGCCAGGTGCTGCCTGCAATGAATAGTTTATTGTCGCCTTTAAAGGCGGCAATTTCGGGTAGTTCCCTTGGTTGCTGCGCATTGGCCCATACCCTATCAAACCGCGTATCGCCGCTGATGCTGATATTTGATTTACCCAGGCCCTGCAGTAAATGTTTGCTATCAATATCCTGCACAAAAAACCAGGTAACCAGTTTCAGCATTTTGCGGTGCAGGCCACCGTACCATTTAAAAAAAACCTGGCCGGGCCGGAAGATCCCCGATATAATGTAAAGCGGCACATGTTGTACCTGCAACTCGTTAAAATAATGGTACCAGTACTCGTATTTGGTAAAAATGGCCATCGCCGGTTTTATAGCCGTGATAAATTCCCGGGCATTTTGGGCGGTATCCAACGGTAGATAATAAACAGCCTGGGCAAGCGGCGTGTTTTTACGCACCTCGTAGCCCGAGGGCGAAAAAAAAGTAATAATGATGGGTTTATCCGGGTAAAACAGCCGCATTTGCTCTAATACAGGCCTGCCCTGTTCAAATTCGCCCAACGAAGCGAAGTGAAACCAGATGCTGGAAGCTAAGGGTTCAACCGTATTATTTTTTTGCCCGGCAAGCCATAACCCGGCTTTTTTATAACAAATAGCTACAATATGCGCCAGGCAGTAATATATAATGATGGCAATGTTGTATAGTAGAACCATTTTTAAATTTGTAATTATTATCTTCGTCGGCAGTAAAAGTAATAACTTATATCACAAGTATCGTGCTATATTACCTGCGCAAGGCTGGTATCCTCTATAATTGGCTTCGGTTTTTAAATATTCAATAATTAAATTAAATAAATTAATGGCAACGCGTAAACGTATTTTAATAACCGGTGCTGCCGGATTTTTAGGCTCGCATCTTTGCGACAGGTTTATAAAAGAAGATTTTCATGTTATTGCAATGGATAACCTGATCACAGGCGACCTTCGCAACATCGAACACCTCTTTAAATTAGAGAACTTCGAATTTTACAATCACGATGTTTCCACATTTGTGTATGTAGCTGGCGAATTAGATTACATTCTGCACTTTGCTTCGCCGGCAAGCCCTATCGATTATTTAAAAATACCTATCCAAACCTTAAAAGTTGGTTCGTTAGGTACACATAATCTGCTGGGCCTTGCTAAACACAAAAACGCCAGGATGCTCATCGCTTCCACTTCAGAAATTTATGGCGACCCGAGTGTTAACCCGCAACCGGAAGAGTATTGGGGTAATGTAAATACAGTTGGCCCGCGTGGTGTTTATGACGAAGCAAAACGTTTCCAGGAATCTATCACCATGGCTTACCATACTTTCCACGGTTTAGAGACACGTATCGTGCGCATCTTTAATACCTACGGACCCCGTATGCGCCTAAACGACGGACGCGTGTTGCCGGCTTTCATAGGCCAGGCTATCCGCGGCGAAGACCTTACCGTTTTTGGTGATGGTTCTCAAACACGCTCGTTTTGCTATGTAGACGATCTGATAGAAGGTATCTACCGTTTACTGTTTAGCGATTACGCGCAGCCGATGAATATTGGTAACCCAAGCGAAATCACCATCAAAGAGTTTGGTGAGGAGATCATCAAGTTAACCGGCACTTCGCAAAAAATGGTTTACAAAGACCTGCCAACCGACGACCCTAAGCAACGCCGCCCGGACATCACCAAAGCCAGAGCCATTTTAGGCTGGGAGCCAAAGGTATCGCGCGAAGAAGGCCTTAAAATAACTTACGACTACTTTAAATCGCTACCGCAGGATGTGATAGAAAAAGTAGAACATAAGGATTTTACAACCTACAACAAATAATTTTGTTAAGCCTTGCAAATATCTTTGCAAGGCTTAACTTTATCCAAAAGTGTTATAAATGAAAATATTAGTTACAGGCGGTTTAGGTTTTATTGGCTCTCATACCGTGGTTGAATTGGTAAATGCGGGCTACGAGCCGGTAATTATTGACGACCTCTCTAACTCCAGCATTAAAATATTAGACCAGCTTGCAAAAATAATAGGCTACAAACCAAAATTTTATAAGCTGGACCTTTGCGATGAAGAGGCTGTAAATAATTTTGCCAGGCAGGAGCCCGAAATTGGTGGCATTATTCACTTTGCCGCCTTTAAGGCCGTTGGCGAATCGGTAAAGCTTCCGCTTAAATATTATCGCAACAACTTTTTCTCGTTAGTAAACATCCTTAACGCTTACGAGGGTAAAGCGCTGAATTTTGTATTTTCATCAAGCTGCACCGTTTACGGCCAGCCCGATGATCTCCCCGTAACCGAAGATGCTCCGGTAAAAGCAGCGCAATCGCCTTATGGCAATACCAAGCAAATTGCCGAGGAAATATTAAAAGATGTTATAGCCGCTGGCAGCACGTATAAAATCATCTCGTTAAGATACTTTAACCCGGTTGGCGCGCACGAATCGGCCTTAATTGGCGAGTTACCTATTGGTGTACCACAAAACCTGGTGCCTTTTATTACGCAAACCGCTATTGGCAAACGCGAAAAACTTACCGTGTTTGGTGATCAGTATAATACGCCCGATGGTAGCAACATCCGCGACTACATACACGTGGTTGACCTGGGCAAAGCGCACGTAGCCGCCTTAAAACTGGCCGAGAAGGAAAGCTTTAAAGGCTTCGATGTATTTAACATTGGCACAGGTACCGGCACCTCGGTCCTGGAGGTGATCAAAGCATTTGAAGAAACAACCGGCGTTAAACTTAACTACCAGATAGGCCCCGCGCGCGCAGGCGATGTGGAGCAGGTTTGGGGCGACGTTACCAAATCTACCAACGAACTCAATTGGAAAACCGGGCTGGGCATCAACGAAATGATGTCATCTGCATGGAATTGGGAAAACTATTTGGCCAAAAATCCATTATAAGCACATACAATAAAGCTAATGCCGCTAATTGCCATTTTATGGCTTACTTATGGCTTAGTTGAAAACAGCTTTCTGAAATGAAAAAAATTATTATTACCGGCGGTGCAGGGTTTATCGGGTCGCATGTGGTGCGCCGGTTTGTAAAAACCTATCCGCAGTACCAGATCATCAACCTGGATAAATTAACCTACGCCGGCAACCTGGCCAATCTTAAAGATATTGAGAATGAGCCCAACTACCGTTTTGTAAAAGGCGATATAGTTGACCTGGCCTATATTAACAACTTATTTGAAGTAGAGCAGCCTGACGCGGTGATCCACCTTGCGGCCGAATCGCATGTGGATCGTTCCATCACCAACCCCCTGGAGTTTGTGATGACCAATGTGGTAGGCACCGTAAATTTACTGAACGCGGCCAAAACCATCTGGAAAGGTAACTACACCGATAAACGCTTTTACCATGTATCTACCGATGAGGTGTATGGCACCCTTGGCGATACCGATATGTTTGTGGAGACTACAGCTTACGACCCGCATTCGCCTTACTCGGCCTCCAAAGCAAGTTCCGACCATTTTGTAAGGGCATACCACGATACTTATGGCTTAAATGTGGTAATATCCAACTGCAGCAACAACTACGGCTCGTTCCATTTCCCCGAGAAACTGATACCACTTGCTATCCATAATATAAAACAGCAAAAACCTGTACCTGTGTATGGCAAAGGCGAGAACATTCGCGATTGGCTTTGGGTAGAAGACCACGCACGCGCCATTGATGTGATATTTCACCAGGCCGCCACCGGCACAACCTATAACATAGGCGGGCACAACGAGTGGAAAAACATTGACCTGATACAATTGCTTTGTAGTATATTAGACAAAAAACTGAGCCGCGAAGCCGGTGAATCGGCAAAGCTGATCACTTATGTTACCGACCGCGCCGGGCACGATCTGCGATATGCTATTGATGCAACCAAACTTAAAAACGAGCTTGGATGGGAACCATCGATAACATTTGAAGAAGGGCTTGAAAAAACTGTAGATTGGTACCTGGCAAATGAGGAGTGGCTTAGCGATGTAACATCGGGCCATTACCAGGAATATTACAGTGAGCAATATAATAACCGCTAAAGAATGTTTGGATTATTTAAGAGAAAGCAAGTAAAAAAAGAAAGAACGCTCGACTACGGGCCGGTTATGGTTGACATGCACTCGCATGTGCTACCGGGGATAGACGATGGCGCGCAAACGCCCGAAGAATCTGTTTTCCTCATCAAAAAAATGATGGAGCTGGGTATTAAAAAAATAATTGCCACACCACACGTGATGGTTGATTATTATCGTAACGATCGCGAATCTATCATGAACGCGCTTGCTGTTCTTAAAGAAGAACTCAAAAATCAAAACATAGATATCCCCGTTGAGGCTGCTGCTGAGCACTATTTCGACGAGACTTTTGAGAAACGTATAGATGAGCGTAGCCTGATGACCATGGGTGCTGATAACTTTGTATTGTTCGAACTCTCGTTTATCAACGAGCCGCCCAATGTGATACAAATGGTACAAAAGATGCGCGATGCGGGCTACAAACCTATCCTGGCCCATCCCGAGCGTTACGCCTACATGAATATCGATCGTATGCGTGCTATCCGCAGCTGGGGTTGCGCTTTGCAGATAAACACCATATCGCTAACAGGCTACTACGGCAAGCCAACTCAAAAAATGGCAGAGGATATGATAGATGAACAAATAGTTGATTTTATATCGAGCGACATGCATCACCCCCGCCATGCGGCCGCTTTTGAGGATGCGCTTACTACAAATTATATAGAAAAACTACTGGACGATTATCCGCTGAAAAACAGGATGCTTTTATAGCAGAGATAAGAGTCAAGAGACAAGAAGCAAGACAAATAAAATAGAATTGCCAAGAAAAAGAAGCGGGAATATGCAAATGCATCATCCCGCTTCTCATTTTATCTTATATCTTGATTCTTGTCTCTTGATTCTTGCCTCTAAAGATTCTGCGTTCCTATTCGTATCTTAGTGCCTCTACCGGATCAAGTTTGGCTGCTTTTTTAGCCGGGTAAAACCCTGATGACAGGCCTATAAAAGTACAAAGCCCAATGGCACAAAACAGCCAGAACCATGGCACCACAAAAGTACCACTGATTTGTACGGCGATGAGGTTACCTGCAGCCATCCCTAATATAATACCCCCGACACCGCCGATGAGGCATATTACAATAGCTTCTATTAAAAACTGTTTACGTATAACGGATGGTGTGGCGCCGATCGCTTTTCGCAGGCCAATTTCGCGCGTACGTTCGGTAACGGATACCAGCATAATGTTCATCAGGCCAATGGCGGCGCCTATCAGCGTAATAATCCCTACCGCAAAACCGGCAGCAGTAACGCCATTTAAGTTACTGGTAAGCTCCGCCTGTATCGAATCGGCGCGGAAGATCTCAAAATTATCATCCTGACCCAAATGCAGGCTCCGTACGTTCCTGAACAACGAGGTGGCTTCGCCAATGGTGGCATCCAAAGCCTCGGGCTGGCCTACGTTAACCACAATGGCGAACGATGGTTTTGAGGTTGCTGCCAGCTGCCTCGCCTTTACAACCGGGATGATGCAGAACTTATCGCCACCAAAGCTATTGCTCCCTTTTGCTGCGATAACACCAATCACCCTGAATTTACTGGAGCCAAGCAAAATAGGTTTGTTTATCGGGTCGGTGTTTTTAAAAAGTTTCGATCTAAGCTCATCGCCTATGATCACCACATTAGCGCCGTGTTCAACCTCCGACGTAGAAAAATTACGCCCGAATGCGATCTTATGTCCCTTAATAAATATGTAATTCTCGTTACTGCCAATAACCCTTATGTTGGGGTTTGTTTTGATACTCTCGTATTTTGCTATAGCTGTGCCCGATACCGTAAAATCGATACTGATGCGCACCGGCAGCTTAAAAGTCTTTTGAAAACGCTCGGCCTCCTGGTAGCTGATGGCCGGGTAAATTTTACGGTGGCCGCCGTTGCCAAAGCTAATGCCCGAGCCACGGTTTTGTATAGTGAATGAGTTTGCGCCAAGCCCGGCAAAAGCATCGTTAGTGAATTGCTTTATCCCTTCAATTGCGGTTAATATACCCACCAGCGCCATAATACCTATGGCAATGATAAGGGCCGTAAGCGATGTACGCAGCCTGTTGCCACTGATGGATTGTAACGCTATAGCTATATTTTCTTTGTAGGTAGTTTTTACCGGCATGGCTTAAAATTAAGAAACTCGTTTGCATTTGACTATGGCACAGCACAATTTGTTACAAGCCGGCGCACTATTTAATGCGGCACTTCAAAACAGCTTGTGCGGATAAAAAACTTGTAGTAATTTCATGGCTACAAACACCGCTCCCGTGAGAAAGATAGTACTACTGATAACCTTAACCTTTGCATCAATAATTAGCGCCGAAGCGCAGGAACAAACCGCTGTTTCCAAAACCGTGGTGGTTCGCAGCAGCAGCATGGAGCAAAAAATAGTAAAGGATTCTACCGGCGCTATAGTTCCATACGCGCAATGGCACCAGATGATGATATCGGGCGGGTATACACTACGGAGCAAGGGGATAAATTCAGATACCATGACACTGGTAAAAATGAATGCCGAAGATATTGCGAGGCGCAACAACATGCGAAGCAGGTTACCCGCAGTAATGCTTCCGCCAAGCCCTGCTTTCCCGATAGGCGAAAAAAAAGAGCTGTTTAGTGCTAAAGATGTAGACGGCAACAAAGTCGATTTTAAAGCGCTGGCGGGTAAAGTTATTGTACTGAATTTTTGGTTTATTGCCTGCGAACCCTGCAAACAGGAAATACCGGAGTTGAATAAATTGGTGGCCAATAACCCCGATGTGGTATTTATAGGCATAGGGCTCGACCTGAAATACGAGATAAAAGACTTCCTGAAAGTCACACCTTTCAATTACCGCCAAATTTATGATGCCCGAGAAGATTGCAACCGCTATGGCATCAACAGCTACCCTACCAATGTAGTGATCGATAAAAAAGGAGTTACCCGGTACAGCTCATCCGGCTTTGGTGGTGGAAGCTTAACTTATCTCAAAAAAACCATTGAAGAAGTAACAGCAGAAAACTAACCTTATTTAAATTCAACGCACCTTATCCGTATGCCAACATTTTATAAAAAACTGCTGCTTTTAACCAGTCTTACATTAATACTCCACTTCGGGGCCTTGTCCCAGATAGAAATAACTAAACCTATAGAAGAGTACAGCTTCAATAAAAACACTGTGGTAACCAATGCAGGCGGTGTACCCTATAAATACGCCGAGTGGCACAGCCTGTTTGCTACCGGTAAGTACAAGCTTAAGCCGGTACACGAAGAAAGCGATAGTACGGCATTTATACTTACCCTAAGAAACGAGAAAACCGAACACAAGGACTTTGCAGCGCTGACACCAACACCCGCATCGTTCTTTAAAAAAGGCAATAGCTTTTTATTGCTTACTATGGAAGACGCCAATGGCAACAAAATAGCTGCCGAGGATTTAAAAGGCAAAATAGTTGTTGTGAATTTTTGGTTTATTGCCTGCCCGCCCTGCCGCTATGAGATGCCCGAATTAAACCGCATTGTAGATAGCTATAAAAATAGCAGTGATATTGTTTTTTTAGCAATCACATTTGACAAGAAAGAAGACGTGAAGCGCTTTTTAAAAGTCTCACCGTTTAAATACAAGGTAATTCCCGAATCGATGCCGCTTTTTAGTTACTACGGAGTAGACTCCTGCCCTGCCAGCATTGTTGTAGATAAAACGGGCGTTATCGTATTTAACAGCCTTGGCTACAATGAAGGTTCGGTACCATTTTGGATAGATAAAACCATAAAGCAATTAAAGGCCCAAAAATAAAAAACCCCATCCAATGGGGACGGGGTTTAAATATCTTGAAATTCTGAGTCTGAAATTTACACCGAAAACGAAGTACCGCAACCGCAGGTACTTGCAGCATTAGGGTTATTAAAAGTAAAGCCGCGGGCGTTTAGTCCGTCCTGAAAATCTATCTGCATACCGGCCAGGTACAAGCCGTGCGCTTTGTGCATATAAACTACCAAACCTTCAATTAAAAACTCCTGGTCGCCATCTTTTTTCTGGTCGAAACCTAAAACGTAGCTCATACCCGAGCAGCCACCACCCTCAACGCCAATGCGTAAGCCAAAGTCATCGTTCAATTCCTGCTGATCTCTCAGTTTAAAAAGTTCTTTTACGGCACCCTGGGTAAAAGTAACAGGTGCGGTTAGGGTTTCAACAATAGCGCTCATCTTATTTTTAATTAACTATACAAATATAAGGTAAAATGCGGATTTTTGTTGCGGTCCTATTATTTATGACCTCTGCCTAACATTTAAAAAACATGGTACTTTACAGCATATTAATGGATATTGCAAAATATACAATGGCCGGTATTGGCGTTGTTTATGTTGCGTTCTATCTGTTTAAGCCTTACTTAGATAAAACCCAAAACCTGCAGGCTTTGGAGTTAAAAAAAGGCCTTAGCGCGCAAACGCTCCCATTACGCCTGCAAGCCTATGAGCGCCTGGTGCTGTTGGTAGAGCGCGTAAATCCTGCAAATTTGCTCATTCGCCTAAACGGCAACAGCCTATCAGCTGCCGAATTGAATATTATTATTGTGAACGAGGTACGCAACGAGTACCAGCATAACGTAACGCAGCAAATTTATGTGAGCGACCGTGCCTGGGCGGTGATCAAGCGGGTGAAAGAAGATACGCTGGCCGTAGTGAACAGCGCTGTAAAAGCACTGCCTGAAGGTGCCAACGGACTTGATTTGGGGCGCATCATCCTAAACCACCTCAGCAAGCTGGAAGATAACCCCTACGATATTGCCATCACGCTGTTAAGGAAAGACCTGGAGGACTTGTTTTAACGCGTATGGCTGGTAAAAAGATCACTAATAGTTCTGGTATTGAAGTAAAGGAACTGTATACCGAACCTTCGGGCATGACCGAGTTGCCGGGCGAGTTCCCTTATACCCGTGGCATCCAAAAAGATATGTACCGCGGCAAACCCTGGACAATGCGCCAATACGCCGGGTTTTCCACCGCCGAAGAAAGCAACAAGCGTTACCATTACCTGTTAAGCCAGGGCACCATGGGCCTTTCGGTGGCCTTCGACCTGCCTACACAGATAGGCTATGACAGCGACCATGAATTGGCCGAAGGCGAAGTAGGCAAAGTGGGTGTAGCGATAGATTCTCTAAAGGATATAGAGACCTTATTTGATGGCATTCAACTAAAGGATATCACCACCAGCATGACCATCAACGCTACGGCCTCTGTCCTGCTGGCCATGTACATCGCGTTAGCAAAAAAACAGGGGGCAGATCTAAAGCAGATCTCGGGCACCATCCAAAACGATATATTAAAGGAGTACGCGGCACGAGGCACCTATATTTACCCGCCCGCCCCATCCATGCGGCTCATTACTGATATTTTTGAATACTGTAGCAAGGAGGTACCAAAATGGAACACCATATCCATATCGGGCTACCATATCCGCGAAGCAGGCTCAACTGCCGTGCAGGAACTGGCTTTTACGCTGGCCAATGGCAAAACTTATTTAAAGGCAGCGCTTGATAAAGGTTTAGATATTAACGTATTCGCCAAACGGCTATCGTTCTTCTTCAATTGTCATAACAATTTCTTCGAAGAGATAGCCAAGTTCAGGGCGGCAAGGCGCATGTGGGCGCACATTACCAAAGAGCTTGGCGCTACGGATGCCGGTGCTCAAAAACTCCGCTTCCACACCCAAACGGGCGGCTCTACACTTACCGCGCAGCAACCCATGAATAATATTGTGCGCGTAGGTATGCAGGCCATGGCCGCGGTACTTGGCGGCACACAATCTTTACACACCAACGGCTACGACGAGGCGCTTTCGCTTCCCACCGAAGCCGCCGCAAAAATAGCCCTCCGTACCCAACAGATCATTGCTTTTGAAAGCGGCGTTACCGATACGGTTGACCCTCTGGCAGGCTCGTATTTTATTGAGGCGCTGACAAACGAAATAGAAACCGGCGCACAGATATACATTGATAAGATAGATGCGATGGGCGGGGCGGTAAAAGCTATAGAAAACGACTACATGCAGCAGGAAATTGCGGCAGCTGCATATCAATACCAAAATGACATTGAGAGTGGCGAGCGGGTGCTGGTTGGCGTAAATAAATTCATTCAGGCTGAGGTTGTGGCGGATAGTGTTTTTCGTGTAAATGATTCCATCAGGCGCAAACAAACCGACCAATTAATTCGTTTAAAGGAAGAAAGAAATAAAGCAGAGGTAAGCGTGGCGCTGCAAAATTTAGCCGCCGCCGCAAAAGGCACCGATAACCTTATGCCTTACATTTTAACCGCTGTAGAATGCTACGCTACTTTGGGCGAAATAGCTGATACGCTCCGCGATATTTTCGGGGAATATTAATAAAATATTACCAGTTAAAATTTATAATAAGCTTAGAGCAAATTGAAGTAAGCACGCCTGGATATTTTGCCAAAAAAGCGAAGTGGATTGCTGTTTAAACTTACAAAAATGCCCATACGTTGCGTACGGGCGGTTATTATATTTTTGCTTGCGAAAGATAACATTAAATATGAATTACACATTAAAAAAAGGTAAGCTTTAGATAAATATATTTCGGAAATATTCTCAAAATATCTTTTTTAATCCGCTTTTTTTATGAATATTCGATGTTCCGAAACGGGCTAAAAAGTTGCTTGCCGGGACGCTGAAAATCAAAGAATTACTACTATCTACTATGGAAAAAACTTGTACTAACGTTTGGAATAGCTGCTTGCAGATCATCAAAGACAACATACCGGCCCAAAGTTTTAAGACTTGGTTTGAGCCGATAAAGGCCTTGCGGATGGAAGGAAGCGTGCTAACCATACAGGTACCAAGTTTATTCTTTTACGAGTGGCTGGAAGAACATTATGTTGGTCTGCTGCGTAAAACCATAAAGAAGCAACTGGGTGACGAAGGAAGGCTGGAGTATAACATTGTTGTGGAGCAATCTTCACCAAAGCCGTATACTACCAATATGCCCTCTAACGGAAATGGCGCCGAATCAAAAAACCAGTCGATGCCAATACCTATATCTATTAACAAGGACATCAAAAACCCTTTTGTTATACCGGGATTGAAGAAACTGAATGTAGACCCTCAGCTTAACCGTAACTACACCTTCGAAAACTTTGTTGAGGGCGATTGTAACCGTTTGGCACGTTCTGCCGGTTACGCGGTTGCCGCAAAACCGGGCGGTACTTCATTTAACCCTTTAATGATATACGGTGGCGTAGGTTTGGGTAAAACCCACCTGGCACAAGCCATTGGTAACGAAATAAGGCGCACCCTGCCAGATAAGCTGGTGCTGTACGTAAGCTGCGAAAAATTCACCCAGCAGTTTGTAGATGCCCTAAAGCATAACAACATTAACGATTTTGTGAATTTTTACCAGGCGATAGATGTGCTCATTATGGATGATGTACACAATTTTGCCGGTAAAGAAAAAACACAGGATTTCTTCTTCCATATCTTCAACCACCTGCACCAAAGCGGCAAACAACTGATCATCACATCAGATAAAGCCCCTAAGGATTTGGCCGGGTTAGAAGAGCGTTTGCTATCGCGTTTCAAATGGGGCCTTTCTGCTGATCTGCAGATCCCTGATCTGGAAACCCGTATGGCTATCCTGAAAAACAAGATCTACCAGGACGGAATCGAACTATCAAACGATGTAATAGAATACGTTGCCCACAATATTGATAACAACGTACGTGAGCTGGAAGGCGCCATGGTGTCCTTACTGGCACAGTCTACCCTCAACCGAAAAGAGATTGACCTGAACCTGGCCAAGCAAATGCTGAAGAATTTTGTAAAAAATTCAGCCAAGGAAATTTCTATGGAATACATCCAGAGCCTGGTTTGCGAATACTTCGAGGTACCTATTGAGATGGTAAAATCGCAAACCCGCAAACGCGAAATTGTACAGGCCCGCCAGATCTCGATGTACCTGGCCAAGGCACACACCAAAAGCTCACTAAAATCAATCGGTAACTTCTTTGGCGGCCGCGACCACTCTACCGTGATCTACGCTTGCCAAACTGTAGAAGACCTTATTGATACCGATAAAAAATTCAAAGGCTACGTAGCCGATATACAAAAGAAACTGAAAATGTCGTAAACCGACACGAAAACATATTTTGAAAGCCTCGCGAATGCGGGGCTTTTTTGGTTTATCGAATCAGCTTTAAATATTTATAGCTGCCGCCATCCTTCAATAAAATCTTTTCCTTCCAAAAAGCATCATCTTCCAAAGTTTCGTCTGCGAAATTCCAGGTCGTAAACGCTTTTATGGTGTTGGTAATAGGTTCATCCGTATACTCTCCCTTTTTCAACACATATGGTTTTGGCAACGTCCATTCGTACAACTGGTTATCTTTAGGAATAAGTACGAAGAACCGAATGCGAGCTACTCCGTTTTCATCAACAACCTTAAACGGATTTAAAACAACATCGCCGCTCGCCGGATATATCAAATTAAGAAATTGATAATTGGCCCCCAATTTAGCGAAGTGATTCAATTTGGATTTAACCATGTTTTCGTAATGCGGCAGTATCAGGTCAACCAATCGCTGCCTGAATTTCTTTTCTGCCTCTCGCTTCCCGGCTTTTAACTCATCCGCAATCAACTCGTACTGCCCCACGTATTCCCGGTTCTCTTTTTCGTCATCGGCCCACATTTTTTTATATTTCTCCCAATCGGGGTCCTTGCGCTTATCTTGTACCTTTCTAAACAGCTCCCCGTCCCAAAAGCCGTCGCTTGGTTCGGCGGAATTATCTGCAAAGTAATCCCAGCCCTGCAAGTTGTTTAAAAACTCCAGCTTTCCCGCTTTAGCGTCATCAGCGTCAAAGTAAGTTGCTTCAGATTTTTTGTAATACCATTTTCCCAGGTAGTTTATCCCCGTTACTATATAAGCGTACGTTTGAGGGCGTTGATCAAGATACCCGGAATACTTAATATTCTTAGAGGTAATGATCTTAACATTGTTGTCACTTTTAGCAGCCAATAGCGGCTTTGCATCTTTTTTATCGAGCGTAGTGATAAAAAATGCTACAAATTTAGCTCTATCCGGGCTGTAAAAATTTTGATAAAGGTTATTGAAGTTAACGGTGGAATCCTTAACAACATCTTTAACCAACAATGCGTCAAAGGTTTTCGGATAAACACTTTTTTCTATATATGCTGCCCGTTGCTCTGCCAATTCTCTTGCACGCACTATCGTTTTATTGGTGCTGGCCACCCCGCGAATAACCTCCTGAAAAGCCGGGGCCAAAGCATTGTTTATGGTGCAGCCAATGGTGCCTGTTTCGCAGGCAAACTCAAACCCCGGGTTGTTCCACCCGCCGGTGTATTCCTTGTTAAACAATATTTGGTTGGATTGCACATCGTACAATTGCACCTGTATTTTGCAAACCGTTTGCTTGTTCTCTTTGTAAAATGACACCTTGGGGAAATTCAACACATAAGTGGTATTTTCTTTAACGGCTATTTTTTGCAGGTCGGCCAGTTCTCCGCCCGAGGTTTCACTGCCCAGCAATATCAGGCAGTTTTCGAAATGCTCATAAAATTTGTAGATCAGGTAATCCTGTGCTGTCAGTGATATCGTTTTAGAAAAACTTACCCGTTTAAAAAAGCTGAAGGTGCTTTTGGCCATCAATTTTATATTTTCGGGCTTGCCACCGTCTGCCGGTAGTTGTCCTGTTGCCATTGGTGAGCTTTTTAGCGCCTCGGTTTGCTTGTCGGTTTCCGCTTTGAGGTTCGGGTCTATAGTGGTGGCAAACGGCGCTAATATCACCATTTTGGGTTCGTAGTCGCCCTGCGCTTTGGTTACGGAGTATATAGACAGGAAGGCTATTAGGATTGCCAGTTTTTTCATGATAAGGTTTTACAGGTTGAATATAATTTGAATATCTTAGTAATTGATATTTTAATTTTTACCACCATGAAAAAACTGCTTATCGTTGCAATTCTGGCCCTTTCTTCCATCCCCGCCTTTTGCCAAACCGATAAAGACGACATCAAGAAAGCCATCAACACCATGTTTGATGCTATGCGCAAAGGCGACAGTACCATGTTGAAATCAGTTTTCGCGGATGGGCTGGCTTTCCAGGGTGTAAATACAAAACCTGATGGTACAAATGTGCTTGAGAATGAAAAACCTGATGGATTTATAAAAGCCGTGGGCACACCTCACAAAGAAATTTGGGATGAACGTATCACCTTTGGCGATATTAAAGTAGATGGCCCGCTGGCGAGTGTATGGACACCCTACAAATTCTACCTCGGCAAAACGTTTAGTCACTGCGGTATCGACTTTTTCCAACTGATGAAAACTGCCACCGGCTGGAAAATCGTGTACATCATCGATACACGCCGTAAGGATAACTGCCCGGAGTAAAGCTTCATCCACTCCTCTTATTAAAGTTTTGTCAGTCTGAGCTTGTCGAAGACCATGCACTATGCAAAGCCGATAATGCCTGGCAAGCCCGCTAAGACATTTGCGATGGTTTGTCTTGTCCCTTGATTCTTATCTCTTGCTTCTCTTCCTCGTTTGTAACATTTTAATTATCAGCCTATCAACAGGGTTACTATTTATGGATGACGGGTATCAATACTAAACCAATTAAATCATCAGGAAAATCAAACTACAGCGTTATCGGCTTCAATTTTAAAAGAGGTATTAAAGCTCTGTTGACAGGTATTCATTTTTAGCCGCCGGCAAATTAGCCGGGGGCCTTCTGTGTTTAATTAATTATTTGATAATCAATCGTTTAAATAAAATAAAATTTATAAAAGCAGGGTTACTATTTCGTGGTGATGGGTATCAATACTAAACCAAATAAATCATCATGAAAATAAAAATCTTAATTGTGCTGGCGGGCTTGGCTTTGCTGGCTGCCTGTAAAGGAAAATCACACCCTGGCGAATACGAATATGCTAATGCAAAGAGCGCTGCAGCGGATACAGCAGGAATAGCAGCTGATACAATCATTGCGGAAGCTGCCAAGCTGGTAAAAACTGCCGACATGACCTTCAAAGTAAAAAATGTGCAGAGAACCGGCGATTCTGTCTCTGCCCTCACTAACCGGTATGGCGGCATGGTGATGCACCACCAAATGAGCTCGAACATTGTAAACAGCCAGGACATCCGCCTGAGCGATGACTCGGTGATGCATGTTTCTGCATTTAATACCAATGCCGATATGACTGTGAAAGTGCCATCAGACAAACTGGAGGATTTTATGATCAGAGTGAGCCATATGGGCATGTACATCACCTCGCGCAAAATGGATATCGAAGATAAATCGCTCGATTTCCTTTCAGAAAAAATGAAAACGAACAATCGCAGGGAATTGGTTGCCCAGCAAAAAAGTGGCCAGATCAAAATCAAAAATCCGGAAGCCGTCCTTTGGCTGAAAGACGACCTGGTTGACGGCCAGATAAATAACCAGCGGATAGACGCTGCTGTGAAATACAGTAACATCAGCCTTAACTTTTACCAAAGCAATACCATTGTAAAGGAGATGGTTGCCAATGACGACCCCTCGAGCTACCAATTACCGTTCTTTAAACGCCTGGGGATGGCTATCGTCAACGGCTGGTTGATGTTTACAGAGTTAATACTTGGCTTAGCCAATCTTTGGATATTTGTACTGATAGGAATTGGGTTGTGGATGATGTATAAGGTTTATAGGAAAAAGTTCGTAGTGGTGCCGCCGGCAACAGCTACGTTATAAAAAACCATCATTGCGAGGAACGAAGCAATCTCCCGATAGGACAGATCGGCGATTGTCTTGCGGTCATGCAAAGTTCAGAGATTGCTTACAGCAATGACGGGATGGTAATAAACTACAAAAGCCCGGCGGTTGCCGGGCTTTTGTAGTTATACTTCTTTCTTGCTTCTTGATTCTAAAAGTCTTGTGTCTTCTACTCTACCAGTTTTTTATACCTGATGCGTTTCGGCGCTACATCGCCTAAACGTTTCTTACGGTTTTCCTCGTAATCGCTGTAGTTACCTTCGAAGAAGTAAACCTGCGAATTGCCTTCAAACGCCAGGATGTGGGTACAGATCCTATCTAAAAACCACCTATCGTGACTAATAACTACCGCACAGCCGCCAAAGTTTTCTAAAGCTTCTTCTAAGGAACGCAGTGTATTTACGTCAATATCGTTGGTAGGCTCATCCAGTAACAAAACGTTCGATCCTTTTTTAAGCGTGATGGATAAATGCACGCGGTTACGCTCACCACCCGATAGTACGCCAACTTTTTTCTGCTGATCGGCGCCGTTAAAGTTAAAGCGCGATACGTAGGCGCGGGAATTGAGTGGTTTGTTACCCACCATAATGGTTTCAAGCCCGCCGGTTACGTTTTCCCAAACAGATTTATTGGGATCGAGGTCGTCATGCATCTGGTCAACATAGCCTAAGGCAACGGTCTCCCCTACCCGGAAAGTACCTGCATCGGGTTGGTCCTGCCCGGTTATTAAACGGAACAAGGTTGTTTTACCCGCACCGTTCGGGCCGATGATTCCCACGATACCTGCAGGGGGCAAGGAGAAGGTCAAGTTCTCGAACAATACCTTATCGCCATAGGCCTTGGTAACGTTATTAGCTTCGATAACGATATTACCCAAACGCGGGCCCGGTGGGATAAACAGCTCCAGCTTTTCTTCCCTGTCCTTTGTTTCCTCGGAGGCTAATTTATCGTAGTTAGATAAACGGGCTTTTGATTTTGCGTGACGGCCTTTGGCCCCCATGCGTACCCATTCCAGCTCGCGCTCCAATATTTTCTGGCGTTTGCTCTCGCCTTTCTCTTCCTGGGCCAATCGTTTAGATTTTTGATCAAGCCATGAGGAATAATTCCCTTTCCATGGTAAACCTTCGCCACGATCCAATTCAAGTATCCAGCCGGCAACGTTATCCAGGAAGTACCTATCGTGTGTTACGGCTATTACCGTCCCTTTATATTGTTTTAAGTGTTGCTCCAGCCAGTCGATAGATTCAGCATCCAGGTGATTGGTAGGCTCATCCAACAACAAAACATCAGGTTCCTGCAAAAGCAAGCGGCATAAAGCCACGCGGCGGCGTTCACCACCCGATAGCACCGAAATTTTGGCATCCGGGTCGGGGCAGCGCAAGGCATCCATAGCACGCTCCAGTTTCACGTCCAGTTCCCATGCGTTCACAGCATCTATCTGGTCCTGCAATTCGCCCTGGCGGCTCATTAGCTTATCCATTTTATCGGCATCGCCGTAGTATTCCTCCAGCCCGAATTTCTCGTTAATGTCTTCGTACTCTTTAAGTAAAGCTGTGGTTGCGGCCACGCCTTCTTCCACAATTTCCTTTACTGTTTTGTTGGGATCCAGTTCCGGCTCCTGGCTCAGGTAGCCTACGGTATAGCCCGGGGAAAATACAACCTCGCCGATGTTGGTTTTGTCGATACCGGCGATGATCTTCAGCAAACTCGATTTACCCGAACCGTTTAAACCGATAACGCCAATTTTGGCGCCATAGAAAAACGAGAGGTAAATGTTTTTTAGTACGGTTTTTTGAGGCGGGTAAACTTTGCTTACCCCCGCCATAGAAAATATGATCTTTTCGTCAGCCATGTAGCGTTATAATTAGTGGTGGCAAATATCTGTTAAAAAGAGAAATTAACACAAGATGTTTGAATTTATATAACACTATAATTTATAATTTGCGCCATGCAGCGAACCTTAAGCTTTGTGCTTAACCATCCGTTTACCAAAGGGCACAGGCTGGCCGGGATAGCTAAACTGTTGAAGTGGCAACTCACCTCGCGGCTGCATAAAAAACCTGTCGAGTTTCAGTTCACTCAAAATAGCAAGCTAATGGTTTGGAAAGGGCTTACCGGCGCTACAGGCAACATTTATTGCGGCCTGCACGAGTTTGAGGATATGGCCTTCCTGCTGCATTTCCTGCGCCCCGGCGATCTGTTCGCCGATATAGGTGCCAACATTGGCAGTTACACCATGCTCGCATCTGCCGAAATAGGTGCCCGGTCGGTAACTGTTGAGCCCCTGCCAGCCACTTTTAAAAACCTGGTGCAAAACATCCAGCTCAATAATATTGGCGATAAGGTAAACGTGCTGAACATTGGCATCGGCAGTAAAAAAGGCATTTTAAAATTCACCAGGGCACACGATACCGGCAATCATGTAGCAACCGATGAAGACCACGATGTTACCGAAGTACCTGTAGATACGCTGGACAGCATTTTGGCCGGTGAAACTCCGGCACTTATAAAAATAGATGTAGAAGGTTTTGAAACGGAAGTTTTAAATGGCGCTGCTAATACGCTCGCCTCGCTGGGGCTTAAGGCAATTATTATTGAACTTAACGGAGCCGGCAATCGCTACGGGTTTGATGATCAGGATATCCACCGCTTACTCCTGAGCCAAGGCTTTAGAACCATGCGCTATTCACCCTTTAACCGCGAACTGAAAGATGCACAGTTGAATACCGAGCACAATACTTTGTATGTGCGGGATGTGGAAATAGTGAAAGAGCGGTTGGGCAGGGCAAGGACCGTTTATGTGCAGGGCAGGGCGGTGTAGTAAGGTTGAGGAAATATAACCCACATTGATGCACCGTAAAGATGCAAAATATTGCGTCTCTGCCCAATACAAGGGCATTTCCATAATTTTCATTTAAAATTCATTCAATAACTTGTATATTACAATGCAAATGTTTTGGTTTGCTTTCGATAGAGGACAACTACAGCAAGCAAAATAGCTTATGCCGTATTGTCATACAGGGAATGACTATTTGCCCTGCTTATATTAAAAGGCCGGGTTAGTTCTCAGTGTTTTAAACTAATCTCACAAAAACTCATCTAAATATTAAGTTTTTGTCGTATTTATAGTAATAATCAGGCGGTTCTCAGGTTTAAAAAACAAAAGGCAGGTTTATTTTATTCCTTTTAAACAGGCGGCATATCATCAAATTGTCTGTTTACAATAAAGGCAGAAAACTGGCAACATTGTTGATAAATGTAAAAACTATCGCCTTGACTAATAGAAACAATTTTATAGATTAGGACGATCATAATCAGAAAGGTATATATGGAAGCTAAATTTTCGCCGCGGGTTAAAGATGTGATACAGTACAGCAGGGAGGAGGCTTTACGCCTTGGCCACGATTATATTGGAACGGAGCACCTTTTGCTTGGCCTTATTCGCGATGGCGATGGCGTGGCAATTAAACTATTAAAAGGGCTAACTGTTGATACCGCCAAATTACGCCGCGCCGTGGAAGATGCTGTGAAAGGCACCATTGGCACCAACGTACATATAGGCAGTATCCCGTTAACCAAACAAGCCGAAAAAGTATTAAAAATCACTTACCTGGAAGCGAAAATTTTCAAAAGCGATGTTATTGGTACTGAGCACCTGCTGCTCTCTATCCTTCGTGATGAGGACAACATCGCTTCGCAGATACTGATGCAATTTAACGTGAACTACGAAGTATTTAAAAGCGAAGTGGAATCGCATAAAAACGATGTTACCGACGAAATGCCGGGTTCATCAACTGGTGGCGACGACGATTTTAAGGAAGACGACAACTTTACCCAGCCTAAAAAGGTATCAGATATTAAATCTAAAACCCCGGTGCTGGATAATTTTGGCCGCGACCTGACAAAAGCTGCCGAAGAAGGCAAGCTTGACCCGATAGTAGGCCGCGAAAAAGAAATTGAGCGTGTATCGCAGATCCTGTCGCGTCGTAAAAAGAACAACCCTATCCTCATAGGCGAGCCTGGTGTTGGTAAGAGTGCCATTGCCGAAGGTTTGGCCTTGCGTATTGTACAGCGCAAAGTATCGCGCGTGCTGTTCAACAAACGCGTAGTTACTCTGGATCTTGCTTCATTGGTTGCCGGTACTAAATACCGCGGCCAGTTTGAGGAGCGTATGAAAGCTGTAATGAACGAGTTGGAAAAATCTCCGGATGTTATCCTGTTCATCGATGAGATCCACACTATTGTTGGCGCAGGCGGCGCTTCGGGTTCGCTTGACGCATCCAACATGTTTAAACCGGCTTTGGCCCGTGGAGAGATTCAATGCATCGGCGCAACAACTTTAGATGAGTATCGCCAGTACATCGAAAAAGATGGCGCTTTAGATCGTCGTTTTCAAAAGGTAATGGTAGAACCTGCAACTCCTGCCGAAACGGTAGAGATACTGAACCGCATTAAAGAGAAATACGAAGAGCACCACGGTGTAACTTATACCGATGAAGCCATCAACGCCTGCGTTACCTTAACCACCCGCTATATTACCGACAGGTTTTTACCTGACAAGGCGATCGACGCGCTTGATGAATCGGGCTCCCGTGTGCATTTGACCAATATCCATGTACCACAACAGATTCTGGATATTGAGGCGAAGATAGAGCAGATAAAAATTGAGAAAAATAAGGTTGTACGCAGCCAGAAATACGAAGAAGCAGCCAAACTGCGCGATACCGAGAAACACCTTTTAGAGGAGCTCGATCAGGCGAAATCTGTTTGGGAAGCCGAAACAAAATCTAAACGCTACACCGTCTCTGAAGATAACGTTGCAGAGGTAGTTGCCATGATGACCGGCATCCCGGTACAGCGCGTTGGCCAGGCAGACAGCCTGAAACTGCTGAACATGGGCGACACTATTGCAACTAAGATCATAGGCCAGGATGAAGCCATTAAAAAGCTGACCCGTGCAATTCAGCGTACCCGCGCTGGATTGAAAGATCCTAAAAAACCAATTGGCTCATTCATATTTTTAGGCCCTACCGGTGTTGGTAAAACCGAGCTTGCTAAAGAGCTTGCCCGTTTTATGTTCGACACTGAGGATGCCCTGATACAGATAGACATGAGCGAGTACATGGAGAAATTCGCGGTATCACGCTTAGTGGGCGCGCCTCCGGGCTACGTAGGTTACGAAGAAGGCGGACAGCTGACCGAAAAGGTGCGCCGTAAACCATACGCCGTTGTATTGCTTGATGAAATTGAAAAAGCCCACCCGGATGTATTCAACATCCTGTTACAGGTGTTGGATGAAGGCCAGCTGACCGATTCCTTGGGCCGCAAGGTTGATTTCAGGAACACTATCATCATCATGACCTCGAACATTGGCGCACGCCAGTTGAAAGATTTTGGCCAGGGTGTTGGTTTCACCACCGCTGCAAAAACCACACAGGCAGATTCGCACTCACGTGGTGTGATAGAGAACGCGTTAAAACGCGCTTTCGCTCCTGAGTTTTTGAACCGTATTGATGATGTGATCGTGTTTAACTCATTGGGTAAAGACGAGATCTTCAAAATCATCGATATCGAGCTTGGCTTCCTGTTTGGCAGAGTGAACAGCCTGGGTTACAAAATTGAGCTGACCTTAGCCGCCAAAGAATTCATTGCCGAAAAAGGTTACGACTCGCAGTTTGGTGCACGTCCGTTAAAACGCGCCATCCAGAAATATTTGGAAGACCCAATTGCAGAAGAGATCCTGAAAGGCGAATTAACAGAAGGCGATACTATGGAGGTAGACTACGACAAAGAAGCCGACCAGGTGAAAATTGTAGCCAAAAACAAAGCCGCCGGCGAAGACAAAACGCCCGAAGAAGAGCAACAACAATAAGCGCTAAGTTTTAAATAAATCATATAGCCTCCGGAAAAATCCGGGGGCTTTTTTTGTAGATTGATCAAGGTCAATATCATCGATTTTGATGTTCAAGCTTTCATCGATACTTGAATCACCAATTATCTTGTTCAAACCTATAATCGTATATTTTACATAATGTGTTAAAAGCTCAAAAATATTCTCATTCTGAATAATATACCCAAAAACACTAATTTCTGTGTCTCCAATTACCCTGTCGTTATAAGTAGGCCCCTGGTCATAAACGATCTTCCCAGCATCAAGACCGTTAAGTACAAGGTATACAAATGCACCACAGCCACCCTGTTCAAGTATCAATGCAAAGGTCAATAAATACTCTTTATTCTCTTGGGTCCGATAGATTTCTCCAATTTTTGCATTCTCGAACGTTTTAGTTATATGGTCATAACTACATTCTTCAACTTCTTCTACACTAAAGCCTTCGGCTACCAATAATTCTAAAAATTTGGTAGTTAAAAAAGCTTCTATCGGGCTTTCATAAGCTGAGGTCGGGTCGGCTAATTTAAGACAGTATAAAAAACTGGCATGATTAAAATAGTAAATTCCCTTAGTGCCTATATCTTTCAAATAATAACGAAAATCCTCAGGCAATTTTACATGATGAGCTCCTTCAAAAACATCCAACACGGAGGCCGGAGTTTTAACACGTTTTGAATACACATACTTATAATGCTCACGCTTAATAAGGTCAACCTGTCGTGAATTAAGAGACTGCAAAAAGGCATTTAATTCTTTTTCAGCATCTTGAAGCTGTGCAAATGATGTGTTCATTACTTAATGGTTAAATCTTGCTTAGTTAAAATATCAAGCTGTTTTAGCAAGGTTGGAATCCTATATTCTCCAGACATCATCTTAACATAGGCCGCTGCTTCATCAATATTTATACCCAACGCTGTTATATACAAGGGCTTCGTGCTCTTACCCCTTAATTCAGCTCTTTTATTGTCTATTAGGCTCTTATAATCATTTTTGGCAATTCCGATTACGGGGATGCTTCTATTCCTTTCCTCATAAAGATGGCCTCCTAATCCCAATTTCCCAAAATCGTCAAGAACAACAAAGCCGTCGATAATTATGGCATCAATATCATTTAAGTCAACCCTTTTTAGCGCATTTAATATACATGGCAGTTCCCTTTTATAAAATTCGCCCGATTGATAACCGGCTTCAGAATTAGTTATTTCGATTATTACATCTTTAGGCTCAACACTTGTCCATTCGTCAAATATAAAACACACAGTCTTAGCCTTGTCGGCATAGTAGTAAGAATCAAAAGCTAAAAGCATCATGTAAATATAAGTTAATGGACTATTATCTATCTGCCGCTACCACCGGTTCATAATCTACCGGCAGCAACTCAGCCATTCGGTTGCGTCCCCAAACACCTTCAAAAATAACCATGGCAGGGTTAACGATGATGCCGTTGGTATCAAAATAGGCGTAAGGACCGTTGATGCTCATTACAGAGCCCCGTTGAGCGCTGCTATGTTTAATATGTAAAAAGTCGCCAAACGCTATTGCATACAAGCCGTCCCGATCTGTTCGCTGCAACAAGTCGACGGCTTTTAATTTATTTTTACCAAATGTTTGAATGTATTTACTTGCAAAGGCGCTTTCACCTATCCACAACGGATTAGGTTTTCTGATCATGCTATGCACCGTAAAACCTTCCAATTCTGTTGTATCTTGTAGTAATGATCTAAAAAAATGCATACTCGACCCTTCGTAAGTTTGCTTACGTCTTTTTTGCCATCTGCGTTTTTGAGATAACGAGCCATCCATTGCTGCAAACAAAGCAGCACCGTCAAAATAAAGCATCCCGGTGTTTTCATCTTTACTGAAAGTTTTCAGGATATATTTTATTTTGTACCCGAGGTATTTATTTTCGATTTCCAAAAAGTCGGTGGATGAGCCTGTTAACCTGTGGGTTTCTTTATCATATTCAAGCGTAAGCGCATCGTTGTTGGTTATTTTACAATCTTCGGCGGCAACAGATGTACCGAGAAACTCCTGCTTAAACTTTGCATAATTACTTTCCCAATCGCTGCTGGCCACTATTTTCACCTCTTTTAATGAAGTGGTTTTGGGTGATAGTTTGATGCCGGGCAGGCTGATATTTTCGTTACCCGCCATTACAATTTGGCGGTAGGTTTCAAAGCCTACCACAGAAACCACAAATTCATACTGCCCGGGTTTTACATAATTCAGCACAAACGCGCCATCATCAGTGGTTTTACTGCCCACGGTGGCATTACTTAAAAACACACTGGCGTTGGCAACGGGTTTACCATCGGCAGCATTTACCACATTACCGGTAATTTTTATTTGTGCGAAACCGGCAAGCGGCAAAAGGAAAAGGAGCAGCAGGTGGTACTTCATTTTTAGTTCAGACTAACAGATCACTATAAAGGTTTAATAACCTCGGTTTTAAAAGCCGATGGCCGTCCTTATTCGGACCCAGCGGCATGCAAATCACGCGTGTTCGGGCTTGTTCGGGATGTTCGCACCCATCCGCGAACGCGAACACGCTCAATACCGCCAGCTTTTTAAGTCGGCACCCTTCGGTGCGCGGCCGGCTATTTCGCCCGCCCATTTTTTGATGAACATTTGGTGATAGCGCAGGCGGCTAATGTAGTTGGGCTGGGTGTGGTCGCCGTTCCAGCAATGTTCGGCACGGTCGCCGTAATCTACCTGGCAATTACACTGCGGGTTGCTTAGGTTCTTCAGCATGTCCTCTGCTGTATAAACGGCGTTGTTGAGGTAATAGGTGTCCATATCGCCTACGTAAATATGGATCTTCCCTTTTAGCTTGTTGCCGATTTTGGGCCAGTCGCGTTTGATGATATGGGTAAGGTCGAAGTTATCGCGCCAGTAATTAGCCACGCTGCTGTCTATCGCGCCGGTGTATTTATCATAGATCCGTTTAGGGTAACCATCCTTATCCATCGGCGAAAACACGGCCTCCCAAATATCAAACTGGTCGCCGCTGCGGCTGCGGGTTCCTAAGGCCAGTTCGCGCTGGTTTATTTCTTTTAGCGTAGCCTGTATATGGCCAAGGTAGTCGCGCTCGCCGGGGCGGGGCGTTTTCTTGAAATCACTTTCGGGATAGTAGGCGTTCTTATCCTCGTAGATGTTCATGGTAGTATAATGGTGGAAATCCACCGGGTCGGGGCAGGCGGCGTAACTGCCGTTATACTCATCGGGATATAAAACCTGTACGGCCAGTGCTTCCCAGCCACCGGTAGAGCCGCCGTAAACAAAGCGCGCCCAGCCTTTACCAATACCCCTGAAGCGTTTCTCTATCTCAGGGATCAGTTCATAGGTGATAGCGTCTCCGTAGGGGCCAAGGTTGGCGGAATTCACCGCGTAGGAGTCGTCGTAATACGGGTTGGCATGTTGTATCTCTACCGCAAGCACGCGGGGAAACTTTGGCCCGGTCCATTGTTTGTAAAAGTCGTAAGCCTCCTGCTGTTCAATCCGGTTATAACCCGTGATGTGGAAACGTGCCGAGGTATCGGGCTTTAAATTAGCATCTGGCACCGTAGTGCGGAAACCCTCAAAATCTGCCGGGAAATGCCCATGGAAAATGGCCATCGGATACTTTACATTCGGGTGCTCATCAAAGCCACCGGGCAACAAAATATTCGCGCCTAAATACATCGGCCTGCCCCAAAACTCGGTAAGCAGTTTACTTTGGATGCGGATGTGTTTAATGTATTTAGTATCGGCAGGTAATGCTATCGGCGGGATGATCTTGCTGATGGTTAACGCAATTTCGTTATTCGCCATCGGGTCGATATGCAATTTTACCGTTTGCGAATAGATATTGCCAGGAGCTATGTTCCAATGCTGGCCCTCGCCCCTGTCCATCGGCAGCTTTACCGTTTGCCCGGTTTTTAAATGAAAAGTTTCGTACTTATGCAGCAGTACCTGCACATAGTAATCGCCTGCTGGCATATCCTTCAACCGTTCTACCGGGTAACCAAATGCCTGTACATCTACAGAACAGCTGGTGCCTGGCTGCCAACCTTCTACATCCACGCCAAAAACCTGTTGCGTTTGCAGGTTATCCCCTATCTGGAAACGCGGCTCGGATTTGTCGTTATTAGCAAATAGCAGTAACAACCGGCCATCCAGCGGACCTGTGTGTAACGACACGTCGATAGTGATGCGAAATGTTTGGGCCTGGGAAGGTATAGCGAAGAATAAAAGCAGGTAAAGCAGTTTTTTCATTGATGGCGTTTTACCCAAATATAATAATTGCCGGGGCTGTTAAACCTTTGCGTTTAAAAATATTCCTACTGATATATACACACCATAATATGAAACGAATTATATCTATTTTATGC
Organism: Mucilaginibacter sp.; assembly: GCF_039925265.1. Lineage (GTDB taxonomy): Bacteria > Bacteroidota > Bacteroidia > Sphingobacteriales > Sphingobacteriaceae > Mucilaginibacter. The sequence continues at coordinate 37,500 of NZ_JBDSZG010000028.1, read as the reverse complement.
CTGGCAATCGTAATATTGACAGCATCATCCTGCCAAACGGAAAACTCGGTTGCGCCGAATAACAACCTTACTATTCTTACAAGTGTAAGCACCAACGGGTGGAGCACACTGGATAACGGCAAAACCTGGAAACAATCCATTAGCGTACCCGAATTGGACAGTTACGCCAACGACAATGCCGGCGTATTGGTTTACCTCTCGTTCACCGCCGGCGTTTACGAGCAGATCCCTGAAGTTTTTAACGGTGTTAGTTACAGCTACATCCACGAACGCGGTTTACTTACCATATACGCGCAAGCTTACAGCGGCAACCTAACCACTCCCAACCCGGGCAGTGGCAACGTGAAGATAGTGCTGGTAGACTCCAATCAATAAGCTCCTCCAATCTCCCTTCAAAAGGAGGTTTCCAAATAGATCAATAAATTTTCAAATGCAAAAGGCACCGGTTGGGTGCCTTTTTTGTGTCTGAATCAGAATTTACAGAATTTTAGAATTCTCAGAATGCCAAGCATATAATTACGGGCATTTGTTCTTTCTGCTTTCCCTTCCTTTTATCTCCTCCCCGGGTGGGGCTTACTATTTCTCCATCTGCTCTATCACAGCCTGGGTAACGCCTGTGTAAGAGAAACCACCATCGTGGAACAGGTTCTGCATGGTAACCATTCTGGTTAAGTCGCTAAACAGGGTTACAACGTAGTCGGCACATTGGTCGGCATCAGCGTTGCCAAGCGGGCTCATTTTTTCGGCGTAGTTTACAAAACCGTCGAAACCTTTAACACCATTACCGGCAGTAGTGCGGGTTGGCGATTGCGAAATGGTATTTACACGCACGTGTTTTTTAACACCATACTGGTAGCCAAAGTTACGGGCAATGCTTTCCAGGTACGCCTTGTTATCGGCCATATCATTATAATCCGGGAATACGCGTTGCGCGGCAATGTAGGTTAACGCGATGATCGACCCCCACTCGTTTACGGCATCCAGTTTCATGGCTGTCTGCATTACGCGGTGAAAACTTAGTGCAGATATATCAAGCCCTTTGTGGGTAAAATCGTAGTTATTATCGGTGTATGGGATGTTTTTACGCACGTTTACGCTCATCCCTATCGAGTGCAGGATAAAATCAACACCGCCGCCAAAATGCTCCATGCTTTTGGTGATGAGGTTGGTAACATCCTCGTTGCTGGTAACGTCAGCAGGTATAACGGGGGCATTACATTCCTCTGCAAGTTTATTCAGTTCGCCCATGCGCAGTGCAAGCGGCGAGTTGGTTAAAACTATTTCGGCACCCTCTGCAACGCAGCGTTGAGCCACTTTCCAGGCTATCGACTGCTCGTTAAGCGCTCCGAAAATAATTCCTTTTTTACCTTTTAATAAATTGTAAGCCATTGTTTTCTTGGTTTTATAATGGGGCAAAGTTATATTTTTTTGTTGGAAAGTGTTGGAGAGGTTGAAAATGTTGGAAAGGGTTGTAATAAGTTATAAAAGTTGTAGTGGTTGAAGGGGTTGGAAAGTTTCGATTGTGAATTTGGAGTGGTTAATGTAAGGCGACTATCTCTCTTCACCATACCGCTGCCGCGAGATTAGCGAAGCGTATCTCGTGGTATGGCATGGCGAAAGCATCCTGCTTTCGCCCAACGGCAGCTGAAAGCTGCCCTACTAAGGCACCACGAATTGGAAACTCGCGGCAGCAGGAGAGTTGGAAACTCACGGTAGCGGATTTAGGAAGGTTGGTATTCTGAAAATTCTTTAATTCTGTGAATTCTGATTCAGACAAACAATGGCGATGCCTGCGGCCCGGGCTCTGCGCTGCAACTCCTCATTTCGTCCCCACTGATAGAAGTGGGGGCTTCATTCCGGGGTTTCCGCTCCTATCCCTATCGCAGCTCATGTAAATTTAACAGCAAAAAGTGTACTAAACGCCGGTAGTTAATTAAGTGCTACCTTAATCATATTATACTTCAGATACCTGTACGGAACTGTAAATGCAATTGTGTTACCGGCAACCGTTAAATGCGGGTCCATATCAAAGCCTTTCATATCGTCTTTAAAATCCACCGAGTTTTGTCCCACTTCGCTTTGAATAAGGCGGGCGCCTATCACGTCATAACATTCAATATTACTCCCAACGGGTCTGCCAACCCAGTTTTCTTTAGTATGTATTTGGATATAATGCAACATCCCGTCGTTATCGAAGTCTTTTAAGCTTAGCACATAACCATTATCCTTGTCCCGGTAAACCAATATACCCTTATCTAAACGGCCATCCGTATAAACACTGGCAGGTATCGGCTTTCCAAGGCTTCTGGCTGTGCCCAATGCAAGGCTCAATAAAATAGGGTGCGTATTGTTAATGACCACTACGCCAGTTATTAAGCCGGCTAATGCAATTGCAGAAATAATGATCAATTTACGCATAACAGATTATAAATTTAATAATTCCCTTGCGTTCTGCAGCGCGCTTTCACCCGGCTTATCGCCGCTGAGCATTTTGGCAATTTCCATCACGCGCTCGTCGTCGCTTAATTTTTTAATACGGGTTTTGGTAGCCGATTCGGAATCGTCCTTATAAACAAAGTAATGGCTGTTGCCCTTACCTGCAATTTGCGGCAGGTGAGTTATGGTAATTACCTGCAGGTTTTGCGAAAGGCGTTCCATCACCTGGCCAACTTTATTGGCTACTTCACCGCTCACTCCTGTATCTATCTCATCAAAAATAATAGTCGGCAATGCAGTATACTCCGCAATAATTGATTTGATGCTGAGCATTAACCTGCTCAACTCACCGCCAGATGCTACTTTGCTCATATCGGCCAAAGCATGCCCTTTGTTGGCAGAGAAAAGGAAGCGGATCAAGTCCGACCCGTTTGCTCCCAACCCAATACCAACTCCTGCTCCCCCTTTAGGGGGCTGGGGGGCTATGGCGCTTTGCTCTATCTCCAACGCCGAGTTTCCCATACCCATTTCGGTGAGGTTGACCAGCACTTTTTGAATGATCACCGGGATAGCCTTTTTGCGGTTAGCCGATAGTTGAGCCGCCAGTTTTTCAAGCTCCTGCTGTGCAGTGCTTATTTGTTTCTGCAATTTTTCAACCGCTTCGTCGCCAAAAACAGCCTGCGCTACTTTTTCGGACAGATCTGCCTGTATGGTCAGCAATTCTTCGTTGCTGTTTACCCGGTGCTTTTTTTGCAGGTTATAAAGCAGGCTCAGCCTGGTGTTCACTTCTTCGGCACGGGCATCGTTCGTGATGGTGCGCTGTTCAATAATTTCTATCTCGGCAGCGATATCTTTCAATTCAATGAGCGTGCTTTTCAGGCGTTCATGCAGTGCTTCTACTTCGCTATCATATTTTTCCACTACAGATAGCTGTTGCCCGGCTTCGCGAAGCTGAATAATGGCCGAGGTTTCGCCCTCATGCATCAGAAAATGCGCGCCATTCAGGTTGCGCTTTATTTCTTCGGCGTTGTTGAGGGCGTAGAGTTCCTTCTCTAAACCCTCCTGTTCATCGGTGGCAATGCCCGCCTTCTCCAGCTCATCAAACTGAAACTGGTAGTAATCTAAATCAGCTTTTGCTTTATCGTTCTGCTCAATTAAAGCTTGTAATTGGGTTAGCGATTTGCGGTAAGCTTTGTATTTGGTTTGATAGTCGGCCAGTAACTCGTGGTGCCCTGCCACGCCATCAACCACTAAAAGCTGAAATTCAGGGTCGTTTATGTCACGGGTGGCGTGTTGCGAGTGGATGTCTATCAGGCGCTCTCCCAGGTTTTTTATCTGGGTTAAGTTAACAGGGGTATCATTGATAAACGCCCGGGATTTACCATCGCTGGAGATCTCGCGGCGCAGCACGGTTTCGTCCTCGTGGTCGAGGTCGTTGTCTTCAAAAAATGAATTGAGGTGGAAGCCCGCAATTTTAAACGAGCCTTCTATCACACATTTCTTTTGCTGATTAAAAAAGTAACGACTCTCGGCACGCTGCCCCAATATCAGCGACAATGCCCCTAAAATGATAGATTTACCGGCACCGGTTTCGCCGGTTAATATATTCAAGCCCTTATCAAACCTGATCTCCAGGTTATCTATCAGCGCGTAATTTTGGATGGTTAGCTTTTGAAGCATAAAAAAAGTACCCTCTTTTTTTGAAAGTACTAAATTACAAAAAGATACTTACCTGTATGCGTTTTGTGTTAAAATGCTAAAAAAAATAGCTTTTGTCAGTTTGCAGTTTCAGCCTAACACAGTTCATGCCGAATTTATTTCGGCACCCCATCATATAGGCAGCTACTATGCACTGTTCTATAGCACAGTTCACAACCCGCCGTGTGGGATGCTGAAATAAAGTCAGCATGGCGTTAAGGTCGACGCCTATGGTTTCTCCGGCGACTCCGGTTTTTCAGGCTTCTCAATACTTTCTTTTTCCGGTTTCTCTGGCTTTTCCAGTTTTTCCGGTTTTTCAGGCTTCTCCGGCTTTTCAGGTTTCTCCGGCTTTTCTACGCGCTCGTCATTATTATAATTATAGTTGAAGTTGTACGATTTCATGCTTTTGCGGTACAATTCCATCTTTTTCTTAAAAGCCGGCGATTGCGTGTAAGCGCGCATACGTGCTGAAGCGGCCCGCATCGCTTTTTTGGCCTGCTCAAGCTCGGGGCTATTAGTATAACTACGCATCTTTTCGCTTAGCTTACGCATCTCTGCCTGCTGCTCTTTAATAGCCGGGTTATTATACGCCTGCCGCATGCTATCGCTTACGGTACGCATTTTGTCGCGCGATGCAACATAATCGTCCGACTGGTAAAAGCCGCGCATTTTTTCGCCGAGGGTACGCATCTGCTCGGTTTGTTGCTTTACTTCTGTAGGGAGTTTGCTATGCAGTTCGTCCTGGTATTTTTTATAGTTCTCGTCACGGCTGTCGTTATAATCCTTGGTGATGCTGTACTTTTTCTTCAGCGCTGCGTTCATATCCTTAAATTCGGCCGAGCTAAAATACTTCTCTATTTTTTTACCCAGGTCGCCCATGTCCTGGCTGTATTTTTCAACATCGGGGTTGTGGCTGTACTTTTTGCTAAACTCCTCGCCAATTTTTTGCATATCGGCGCTTAGCGTTTTCATTTCGTCCTTGTTATAAAAATCGCCTATTTCTTTTCCGCGCTTTTCCATATCGTCTGTTATGGTCTTAAACTCGGGGCTATCGTAATACTTGTTCAGTATTTCGCTTTGCTTTTGTATATCGGCACTCAGGCGCTCCAGTTCAGGGTCGCTGGGGCCGTAATTAAAATTAAAGCCGTCCTGCTCCTTGTCCAGTTTCTCCTTATAAAGTTTTGTTGCTTTGGCTTTTGCAGTTTTTGCTTTAACAGCTTTTTTACGGGTAGTATCTGCAAACAGGCTATTTAATTTATTAATAACTTCTACAGGTTTTACCGCGTTAACGGTTACTTTACCATTCTTAATTTCGGGGTTTAACCAGGCAATGCTGCTTAAGCTGCCGGCTAAAAGTAATATGGCAAGCACCAGGTGGCGTATATTGCCTATTTTTTGTTGGGTTTTCATGATGCGTTCAATTCTGGTTAATAAATAATGTTTGTTGGTGCTGGCGGCCAGAGCCAGCTGTAGGTTTGCGTGCCTGCTTTCTTCAAGTTTTAACAATGCACGGGCGTATACCAATGGGTTATTGGTAGTTTCCACTACCAGGTCATCGCAGCAGTTTTCGCGCTCGGCGCTTATTAAACGGTTAACCATTTGGGCAAAAGGATTAAAGAACAATAAGGAATTTATTGCCTGCTGCAGCAGGTTTACCAAATAATCGTTACGTTTAATATGGGCGAGTTCGTGCAGTAAAATTGCCTCTGTTTCGGCCACAGAGAGGTTTGCAGATAAAGAAATTGGTAAAAGGATGATGGGTTTAAGGTAACCTATCATACAGGGCACATCAACAAGCGAGCTGAAATTTACGCTAACATAGCGGCGGATATTCAATCTTTCCGAAAAATCGTCAACCAGCCACTGCATGTCCCCCGCCGGGAACAGTGCTTTTTTAATACGGAACAACTTTACCCTGCAATAACTCAACTTAAGCAGGTTTACCACTAAACCCGTTAGGTAGAGTACAGAAATGTAGGGCAAGTAACCTGCTATAACATAATAGTACCTATCTGCCTCCGCTTTAAAAGGCGAAAGCTGGTTTACCAGCCCCGCCTGCGGCACAAAGCCTGCAGATGGCACATTGGCTACCGGCGACCAGTTAAAATTGCCGGCCTCGTTAAACAAGGTTACCATAAACCAGGCAACAATACCCAGCATAGCCGCCGCAGCCATATTGTATTTTTTTACGGCTGACAGTGATGGCATCGTGCTGAACACCACACGTAACAGGAACCAAATCACCAACCCCTGCCATAACGAATGCAGAATGGCGATACCTAAAACCTGGCTGATGTTATAAAAAAGGCTTTCCATATTTTTAAATTCAAAAATCTAAGCTCTAAATCCTAAAAACTAACGCTGACAGTTCCGACTAATCTCTTACCTCCAACCTCTACGCTTTGTTATCAAACTGATCGAGGAAATTCTTAATGGCGTCTATCTCATCCTTTGATGCGCGGTGCTGCCCCAGCGCCTGGATAACCAGGTCGGAAGTGGAGCCTTTGAACACGGTGGATATGATCTTATCCAATGCGCCCTGCTGCGCCTCGCCGCGGGTGATCACCGCTTTATACAAATGAGTTTTGGCGTCGGTGTTACGTTCAACCAGGCCTTTTTCGTGCATTATCTGCATCAGTTTCAGGGTAGTGGTATAGCCCGATTCTTTGCTTTTGGCAAGCTCCTCGTGCACGTCGCGTACTGTACACTGGCCTTTCTTCCAAATTACCTGTAAAATTTCCAGCTCGCTTTCTGTTGGTTTCAGTTCCATGTTCTCTTTATTACGAATTCCTTCGTACAAATATCTACGATAGTTTTCGTATATCAAAGTGTTTTATAAAAAATTTAACAGTTTTTAACTGTTTGGCTATAATTAGCTACAAATTACCCGCCATCTAATAGACACACGTTATGACTAAACCGTTACAATTATCCCTTTATATTTGCACATGGAAATTTTTGCTTTAGGCGAGGGCTCATATTCGGTTGATAGTACCAAAAAATTTATCCCTTTTAACCCGGAGACGGATAACAAGCGCGACCGCCCCGGTTCGCTGTTTATCCATGTGAACCCTTTCCTCATCAAAACCAATACCGACCTCATTTTGCTTGACGCAGGCCTTGGCTATAAAGATACCCGCGACGAACTTTTGCTTCATCAGCATATCCGCAACGCCGGGTTCGACCCAGAGGAAGTTACCCTGGTGCTGATGAGCCACCTGCATTACGACCATTCCGGCGGATTGGTAGCAGAGCGCGGGGGTAAGCTGGAGCCAAGTTTCCCGGATGCAGAGCATGTTATTAATAAACAGGAATGGGAGTTTGCTTTAACGGGCGCGTCATCATCCTACCATAAAGATATTTTTGAAGGGCTGAAGGATAAAGTAAAAATGACGCTGGTAGAAGGCGCTGGCGAGTTTAAGCCCGGCATCACTTATGAATGGAGCGGTGGACATAGCAAATTCCACCAGGTATTTTGGTTTGATACAGAAGGCAGCAAAGTTTTTTTTGGCGGAGACGAACTACCGGAACCGGAGCAACTGATCAGAAAATTTGTAGCTAAATACGATTACGATGGGCACCGATCGGCAGAACTGCGGATACAATATGGAAAAAAAGCAGCAGCTGAAGGATATACATGCCTGTTTTACCACGCAAGGGCTAACGCGATTGGCAATATAAGTTACCAGGACGAACAGTTTACGGTTACGCCTCTTCTTTAACCCCAAAAAGTTCTTTTATTTTTTCCACGTTAAGCGGCTTCGAAACAAAATCTTTTACCAACGGGTATGAGCGCGCCTTGTTGATATCGTTGCTGAAAACGGATGAAGAAATGATATAAATTTTACTTTTGCCCAGCGGATCGAGGTTGATGCGCTTGTATTCGTCCAAAAACTCCCAGCCATTCATTATAGGCATGTTAATATCCAGCAAAATATAGTCGGGTAATTTGCTTGGGTCCTTCCGTTGAATTTCTGCGAGCTGATCGATCGCAAATCTCCCATTCAGGCATGCCATGATGTCTGTGTTAGTTAACGCTTTCTTTATCAGTTTAATGGAGATGAAGTTGTTTATTTCATCATCATCAACTAACAAAACGCTTACGGCTTTGGTATTATTAGGGCTCATATCTGTTCCTTATACGGAAATAAAATTAAAAAGGTTTTACTCCTAATAGTTGTAAATATACATTTATTACAAACTTTCCGGAAGTAGTGCAAAGTAATTAAAACTTACAGTTGTATAGCATTAATAGTAGGAATGTTACGTGTGTGCGGCACCGCATGTTACAAATTCGGGCATTATTATGAATTTGGCAAAAAATCCACCCGTGAATTGAACTAAAAACAGGCAAAAATCTGTTGTACTAAATATGGCTGATTGGTTAAAACTCCAGTCAGGTTATCATCGCGAACATCTCGCTATTTGTAATGAACGGGCTTGTTAAAATTCGTAATCACGTTCTACCAAACAAATTCTCACTTTATAGCTTTCGTACCATTTATCGCGACCGTATTTTTGTGCCAATTGGTGCCTGCTTACGGCTTTCCAGTTTTTAATAGCATCTAAACTGGCCCAATAAGAAACGGTGATTCCGGTTTCGTTACGGGCAGATTCTATGCCGAGGTAACCGTCCTGCCGGGCGGCAAGCTCACCCATTTCGGTGGCCATATCTCCATAGCCGTCATCACCGGCGGTTCGTATCGAAGTAAATATAGCAGCATAATAAGGCGGTTGCGGGGTTTGAGCTATCATAATGTATTAATCTGCAGATATGCAAATGTGCGGATTTCAGATGGAAAAATCTAAGGCGATGACCACAAGCATTTGCACATCAATGTCGTTTACTTAAGGGTTGGTTTGCTGCATAGCCTCACCCCAACCCCTCTCCAAAGGAGAAGGGCTTTAAGTCCTCTCCTTTGGAGAGGGTTTAGGTGAGGCTACTAAATAGCTTAAGTAAACGACATTGTTTTACACATCTGAAATTTGTTTTCTGCAGATTATTTAAAATGTTTCTCTTGCTTACTCGTCTACCCTGATAAGCGGATGAACAGACCGCTTTTAAAACATGAATAACATCAACAATAAAAAAATAGCCATTATAGGAGGCGGTCCCGGTGGGCTAACCCTTGCACGCCTTTTGCAAATGAATGGCGCTGATATTAAAGTTTACGAACGCGACGCGCACAAAAATGCTCGGGCCAAAGGTGCCACGCTGGACTTGCACGAAGAATCGGGCCTGGCGGCTTTGGATGAAGCCGGACTGATGGAAGCCTTTTGGGCCAACTTTCGCCCCGGTGCGGATGCCCTGCGCATTGCAGATAAACACGCCAACCTGCTGCACGACGATGACGCAAGCCCGCGCGGAGACACCGTGCGCCCCGAAATAGACCGTGGCCCTTTACAGAATATTTTGCTTGAATCGCTATTGCCGGGCACGGTGGTTTGGGACAGCCAATTTGTAAATCTGTCTGCACAGTGCGACGGTTGGAATGTAGCCTTTAAAAATGGCGATACCATCTATGCCGACTTGGTAATAGCGGCAGACGGCGCTACCTCCAAACTGCGCCCGTACCTTACCCCTATTAAGCCCTTTTACGCCGGTGTTACCGCTATAGAAGGCGCGGTTTATAATTCTGCCGAAACGATACCGAACATGCACAAACTGCTAAACGGGGGGAAGGTCTTCGCCTTTGGCGATGCAAAAACGCTTATTGTAAGCAGCAAAGGCGATGGCAGCCTGGTATTTTATCCCGGCTTTAATTGTGATGAGCACTGGCTGAGCGATTGCGGGATAGATTTTACAGACAAAGCACAAGTGCTTACCTGGTTTAAAACCGAATACAAAGGCTGGGACGAGATTTGGCTGGAACTATTCGAAAACGCCAGCGGCCCTTTCTTTGCCCGCCCCCAATACTGTATGCCGTTAGACCAAACCTGGGAAACCCTCCCAAACCTCACCATGCTGGGCGATGCTGCCCACCTGATGCCGCCCTATGCCGGCGAAGGTGTAAACATGGCTATGCTGGATGCCTTGGAATTGTCGCAATGCTTGTTGAGTGAGGATTTTGCGGATACCTTGTCTGCCATTTCGATCTACGAAAAGCAAATGCTTGTCCGCGCAAGCGAAACAGCGGATATGACGATGCAATCTACAGCGGCTTTACATTCGGATGGGGCAGTGGAGTTTATGATGACTGTGTTGGGATAAAATGTCTGAATCAGAATTTACAGGATTTGAGGATTAGCAGAATAACGTCGGCAAATAGAATAAACAGATCACCCGTAATATAGCCGTTCATTTAGTTAGAATTAAGGATTTAAACTCAGCCAAATTATCAGGCGGCACAGTATGATAACAAAACATAATTAACGATGAATTAAAGTCATGTTTAAGTTGATGTTCATATTTCGACATAAACTTGCGTTCAACCCCGAGCCCTAAAAACACCGACCCATCTTTGTTAAAAAAAATCATGGCGAAGGACGTTTCTTTATTAGTCTTATTTTCAAAATAAAATCTGAATTCAATATTCTCCCGTTTTAATACATATGACATCATTAATTTGTAGTCGTCTGTTTCAAATTCGGTTTCACCTTTGTAACGTGGGTATTCGTAGTAAGTGGCTGACTCCTTAAATCCTTTCAAATATTTTTGAGTAAATGCCTCTACAGTTTCATTTCGCTTCGAAAATTCAATTGCTATATAAATATCTTCAATATCTGCCATGCTATTATTCAAAAGACTATCGTTTTCTTGCTATGTTGCATCAATAACAACTCATTTGTAGCCTATAAAAAAGGCCCCTAAAACAGGAGCCTCAATCTAAGCATTTTATCCACACATCTGCACATCTACTCTCACGTTCCGTATTCCGGCGTGGTTACTTCGCTTTCTTCAAACTCGTAATCGCTTAGCGGCGGGCATGAGCATATTAATGTACGGTCGCCGTAGGTATCGTTTACACGACCAACCGATGGCCAGAATTTGTAAGCGGCTACGTATGGCAGCGGGAAACCTGCTTTTTGACGGGTATATGAATGTTCCCACTCGTTGCCGGTAATTACGGCAGAGGTGTGTGGTGCATTCTTCAACGGGTTATCTGTTTTATCTGAAAGCCCGCTTTCCACATCGGCAATTTCGTGGCGGATAGAGATCATCGCATCGCAGAAACGGTCGAGCTCATGCTTTGGTTCCGATTCTGTTGGCTCTATCATCACCGTACCCGCAACCGGGAAAGATACTGTAGGTGCGTGGAAACCGTAATCCATCAAACGTTTGGCTATATCCACTACCTCGATGCCGTAAGCTTTAAACGAGCGGCAATCCAGGATCATCTCGTGCGCGCAGCGGCCTTTGCTGCCGGTGTACAACACGTTATAATGTGCTTTAAGGCGGGTTTTGATATAGTTAGCATTCAGAATGGCGTAGCGGGTAGCGTTGGTTAAACCGTCGCCGCCCATCATAGCGATGTAAGCGTGAGAGATGATCAGGATAGATGCAGAACCCCATGGTGCCGATGACACCGCGTGGATAGCTTTACCATTATCAATATCAACCACAGCATGGCCCGGCAGGTAAGGTACCAGGTGTTTTGCAACACCAATTGGGCCCATGCCCGGGCCACCACCACCGTGTGGGATGCAGAACGTTTTGTGTAAATTTAAGTGACAAACATCGGCACCAATATTGGCGGGACTGGTTAAGCCTACCTGCGCGTTCATGTTAGCGCCGTCCATATATACTTGGCCGCCGTTAGCGTGAATGATCTCGCAGATCTCGATGATAGACTCTTCGAATACGCCGTGGGTTGATGGGTAAGTCACCATCAGGCAGCTTAGTTCGTTTTTATATTGCTCGGCGCGGGCACGCATGTCTTCAACATCTATGTTGCCGTTCTCGTCGCATTTTACTACCACGATCTTCATCCCGGCCATCGCTGCAGATGCAGGGTTGGTACCGTGTGCAGATGATGGTATTAAAGCAATGTTACGGTGGCTATCGCCCCTATCGTTATGGTAAGCACGGATAACCATTAAGCCGGCATATTCGCCTTGCGCACCGGCGTTTGGTTGTAAGCTCATTGCGGCAAAGCCGGTAATTTCGCTCAGCCATTTGTTCAGTTCATCAAACAATTGCATGTAACCGCCTACCTGGTCGGTTGGTGCAAAGGGGTGCATTTTGCTAAACTCCGCCCAGGTAACGGGTACCATTTCGGTAGTGGCATTCAGTTTCATGGTGCAACTACCCAGTGCTATCATCGAGTGGCAAAGCGAAAGATCTTTGGTTTCTAATGATTTAATATAACGCAGCATCTCGTGCTCGCTGTGATGCGAATTAAATAAGGCATGTGTTAAGTAAGCCGATGTACGCTGCAGATCTGCAGGGATCACCGATTCAACGTTTTCCTTCAGCCCATCGAAATTGGCATCAGTTAATGTTTTGCCTTTCACTTTAGCAAAGAAACGCACAATGTTTTTCACATCCTCAGGCGAAGTAGTTTCATCTAAAGAGATGGTAACCTCAGTACCGTTGTAATGGAAGTTCGATTCGTTATTTAACGCCTCAGAATGTATCGGACCGGCTAATACGCTAAGGTTGAATTTCAGGGTATCAAAATAAACTTTATTCAGTTGCTCGTAACCTAATTCGTTAAGCGACGAAGCCAGTAGCACGGTTAAGCCGTGGATACGCTCCGCTATCAATTTAACCCCTTTAGGGCCATGGTACACGGCATACATACCGGCCATAATAGCCAGTAAAGCCTGCGCGGTACAAATATTGGAGGTTGCCTTATCGCGGCGGATGTGCTGCTCGCGGGTTTGCAGGGCCATGCGCAGGGCGTAGTTACCGGCGGCATCAATGGTTACACCAATAATACGGCCCGGGATAGAGCGTTTGTACTCTTCTTTAGTAGCAAAGTAAGCAGCATGCGGGCCGCCAAACCCCATTGGCACGCCAAAACGTTGGGTGCTGCCTACTACAATATCCGCTCCCCATTCGCCCGGAGGGGTGAGCAGGGTAAGGCTCATAATATCGGCAACAACGGTTAATTTTATATTTTTTTCGTGCAACTGATCGGCAAAGCCTTTGTAATTGTACACCTCGCCATTGCCGGCAGGGTACTGTACAATAGCACCAAACATATCGTCGGTTAATTCCACATTGCTGTGGTTTCCTATTTGTAGCTTAATACCGTAAGGCTCGCTGCGGGTTTTTAAAATATCAATGGTTTGCGGGAACACCTCTTCGCTCACAAAAAACACGTTGGCTTTTTGGTTTTTGCGGAGGCTGTATTGCATAAACATGGCCTCGGCAGCGGCGGTACCTTCGTCTAACAGGGATGCGTTGGCAATTTCCATCCCGGTCAAATCAATAACCATGGTTTGGAAATTCAGCAGCGCCTGTAAGCGGCCTTGTGCTATCTCGGCCTGGTAGGGTGTATATTGGGTGTACCATCCCGGGTTTTCCAGAATATTACGCTGTATCACACCCGGAACGATCACGTCATAATAACCCTGGCCGATGTACGATTTAAAAACTTTATTTTTTGATGCCGTTACTTTTAGCGTATTCAGGTAATCGAACTCGCTTTTGGCGGCAGGTAAATTCAATGGCGCTTTCAGCCTTATTTTAGCCGGTACGGTTTCATCTATCAGTTGGTCAAGCGTTTCCACACCAATAGTTTTTAACATTTTATCGGTATCTGCCTGGTTTGGCGCTATATGCCTGTGCTGGAATTTTTCCTGGTAATCTACGTTCAGCTTCATCAAATGGGTGTCCCTTAAATTTAGTGCAAAGGTACAATTTTAGTCATTAGTAACAATTGAGTAACATGATATTGACAAGGCATTTACAATGGTTAAAGAATTGTATATTTAACTTCGCAAGAGTTTTATGAAAGCGGCAAACTACGCAATGGGTTCGTTATGTATATGGTGCCTTTTTATGCAGGTAAACACGTTCGCCGCGCCCAAAATAAAAGCTTTTGATTGCCCCGTTATCTTGTATGATAACCTGAATATAGTGCAACCCAATTGCGGAAACAATGATGGGAGTATTTTGGGCGTTACAGCACAATCCGAAGGTACTAAACCGTCATACATCTGGCGCGATAAGGCGGGCAATATAGTTTCGCGAGCCTCTAACCTTACGGGCGTTGGCCAGGGTACCTACCGGCTGGAGGTTACCGATAACAGCGGCTGTACCGACCCTGTGTATTCGAGAGATTTTGTACTGGAGAGTTTAAACGTCATAAAAATATTTGATGGCGATGCAGAAGTAGGTTCATCTACCTGTAACAGCGATGGTTTTATTAAAGGCCTGGTAGTTACCGGCGCAACGCTATACACCTGGAAAAACACCGAAACCAACAAAGAGTACACATCAACCATCACGCCTGATCTTTTTAACAGCCCGGCTGGTACTTATATACTTACGGCATCTAACGACAAAGCTGCTTGTGCCAAAATGACCCAGCCATACATCATAAGACCTGATTTTGAGCTTCCTGATATTATCGATTTTACAATAGCCGCTCCTAATTGCTCCAGCCAAACAGCTAACATTGCTGTTAAACTTCGCGTTACTTTGGGTGGGCCAGAACTTACCTGGTATTACGGCTTAACCGATAACATTGGAATAGCATCAGAGGGACGATTGTTCGGCAATATGAGCCCAATCACAGCCGAACTCAAAAACGCCCCCCCGGGTGCCTACAGCCTTTATGTAAAAAAAACAGACGGGGGATGTCCGATAAAATTGGCTTCGTTTCCCGAAACTGTAACCGAATTAGCCATAGACGTTGAAAAGAGCAGCGTTTTTAACGACCGCTGTAATCAACATCGCGGCAGTGTGACCCCTGTTTTAATTGGCCTCCCGTCCGCCGCTCCGAAAGGAATAACCTACACCTGGACCAATCTTGCAACCGGCAAGGTTGTAGGCCAGTTAAAAAGATTGTCAAATGCTGCTGAAGGCCGGTATGAATTTGTTGTGGAACTGCCACCTACTTGCTTTGCCAGGCACGTATTTACCATTACTAATACCTCGTGGGCTATTATACCGCCAAAGGCAGACGGCACTACCCTTTGCCTGCCGGGCACTGTTCACATCGTAGTTACTAACCCCGATACGGCCGCCATTTTTAAACTTTACGCATCCGAACAGGAAAGTGTAGCGATAGACAGTAACGCCACGGGTGAATTTTACCGCGCCATTACTAAAACAACTGATTTCTATATCTCACGCAAACATGGCGAGTGCGAAAGCGAGCGTACTAAAATAGTTGAAACCGTAGTGTTCCCGGTTAATATCCCCAACACCTTTACTCCCAACAACGACGGTGTAAACGATTATTGGAAAATCACCGGTATAGAAAGCTTTCCTTACGCCGATATTAAGATATTTGACAGATATGGCCAAATGGTCTTTAGCTCTATTGGCTACGGCAGCCCATTTTATGGGCAAAGCAAGGGCCGGCAGCTGCCAGCTGGTGTTTACTATTACATGATAGACCTTAGGCAGCAGGTATGTTTTGACAAAATAAGCGGCAATCTAACTATTCTGCATTAAATTATTTTATTGCTCCTGTAATCCTTATTTTGCAGGTTGAATAATTAATGTACTATAACCGGCTTTTTACTTTTATCATTCTCTTTTTATGTGCTTTCAGTGCAAAGGCTGCGGTGTTTACCGTAACCAGCAATGCCGATAGCGGCCCAGGGACTTTGCGGGAGGCTTTAACGCTGGCGGCAGCGAATGGGAGCACCGAAAAGGATTTTATCTATTTTAATTTGCCTGATGTGAGCGAGGCGGGACGGACGATAATACTGCAAACCGAATTACCAAATGTATCATCTAACCTGGAAATAAACGCTGCAACGCAGTTGGGTGGGCCTTTTGGTGTGAGCGATGCCTCTGTCATCCTATCGTTAAATGTTGATAACCCCTTACGCGCCCTGCTTAAACTTATCAATGTAAGCAACGTTGAAATATTTGGTGTATCATTCAAAGGCAATTGGTTAAACAGTACTCCCCCTAACGATGTAGACGGTATTTCGATACAAAACTCAAGCGCAATTACCATCGGAGGTTCAGGCACCGGTAACTTATTCGGCAATTTAAGAAACGGTATTATAGCCACCGGGAGTGCCGGTATTTACCTGCGGGGCAATATGGCAGGTTTAAAATACGACGGCCTTACACCCTATAAAAACTACGCAGCCAGTAATTTTACGGATTGCACCAATATAGGCATAGGCGGCACTTTGCCCGGCGAGCGTAACGTGTTTACAGATTACGGGCAAGGGGAGATATTCTTGACCAGGTGCCAAACCGTAAATATCCTGGGCAACTTTTTAGGGACAGATTATACCGGAAATGCCGTTGTTGGGCCATCCTTTATTGGAAACTTTTTTTCGGCCTATGGCATATCTGCTAATGTGACCAACAATCTCACCATTACAAACAATGTACTATCAGGGCTGGGTTACGCCATTGCAGTGTTTGGCATACAAACCGATTATATTATATCCAACAACCGCCTCGGTGTGGGCGTATCGTCCGGCGCAAATTTAAACAATAGGGTTGCTATCTCTATTTATAATGCTACAGCAAAAGGGACTATAAGCAATAACATTATTGCCTATAACGAAAACGGCGTAATTATGGTCAACAGCCAGCCCGTAACGCTTTCGCAAAACAGTTTCTTCTGCAATATTAAAGAACCCATCAGTATCCAAAATAGCCCGGTGCCCATACCTGCTATCAATGTAACCAATAAAAGCTCAACACAAATATCGGGCACGGCCACGCCGAACGCAGATATTGAGTTATTTTATACCGACGAATGCCAGCTTTGCCAGGGTAAAACATATATAGCTACCGTTACAGCAGATGCCGCCGGCAACTGGAGCTATACAGGCCCATTGGCCGGCGCGGTGGTTGGCACGGCTACCAGCCGGGGCGCAACCTCGCCTTTCTCTGCACCTAACGTAATCACCAAAGATGCAGTGGTAAGCCCTGCGGAGTGCGGGGCGGATGGCTCTATAACGGGCTTTGCCTATGCAAATGCCACAAACATACAATGGCTTGATATTAACGGCGCTATTGTTGGGACAGATATAGACCTGGTTGACGTACCGCCGGGGCATTACAGGCTAAGGGTTGATAACGGCACCTGCTCTTCGGTTACGGGTTTTTACGAGGTAAGGGATAATAGTTTTTCTATCGACGGGAGCCGCCCGACTATAGTTGACCCTTCTTGCGGACTTGCCAACGGCTACGTTAGATACGTTCTCGTAAATACCCCGTCGGGTGCCCTCGTTACCATACAATGGATAAATGATAACACGGGGCAGGTAGCATCAAACTCCATATCGTTAGAACGTATGGGCCCGGGCACTTATTCGATGCATGTGAAAGGCGCTAATGGATGCGAAAAAATCTACGGCCCTGTCACGCTAACAAACTCCAACGGCCCCGCCATAATCCAAGCTAACCAGGCGGTTAATCCTTCTGCCTGCAGCAAAACTACCGGTAGTATTACAGGAATCGCAGCAACCGGCACAGGCACTCTAATATACAGCTGGAAGAACGAACAAAATACAGAAGTAGGAACACGTGCCGATCTTACCGACCAACCACCGGGCAATTACATTTTAACAGTAACGGATGAAACACAATGCGACCCTGTTTCTACGGCGGCTATTACCATTCCGCTATTAAATGACATCACGATCAATATCGCCAATAAAGTCGTGAAGAATGCCACCTGTGAAAACGGCGACGGCTCCATTAAAAACGTTACCGTTACACCAACCGGAGCTCCCTTTACTTACGTTTGGACCAATGAGCGGAACGAAGTAAAGGGTAACTTAAAAGACCTCTCTTTTGTGCAGGCGGGCACTTATACCCTTACTGTTAGTGGAGGCAGCCTGTGTACTGCTGTACAAAGCGATCCTATTGTTGTTGGCAGCGATGACGGTGTGCAGTTAATACGAGGTGCGAATTATAAACAGAAAACAGATTTTTGCGGTAAAAACACGGGCGAGATCACTGGGTTGGAAACTCCAGGCGCCACTACGTTTTTATGGATTAATACCGATAACAACACAACAGCCGGCAACAACCTCAATCTGGTAGGCGTAGCAGGTGGCCACTACAGGTTAACCTATAGCAACGCCACATGCAGCAATTATTCAGATTTCGAAATACTTTCCGGCGAGGCCACCATATTTACAGGTTTCATTGCAAC
Organism: Mucilaginibacter sp.; assembly: GCF_039925265.1. GTDB lineage: Bacteria > Bacteroidota > Bacteroidia > Sphingobacteriales > Sphingobacteriaceae > Mucilaginibacter. Next base: position 19,111 of record NZ_JBDSZG010000028.1, on the reverse strand, counting down.
ACCTACCAAATCGTGCTATGCGCTTAATAATGGTAGTATATCGCTCAACACCGATAATGCACCCGAGCAACCATTTACCTATCGCTGGGTAAACGCGCAGGGTAAAGACGTGGCCTTCACCAGAACAGCTAACAACCTTTCACCAGGCAAGTATAAGGTTATCCTTACCAACCAAAACAACTGCCCCTACTTGTATCCGGAAGAGTTTACAGTTGGGGAATATCCACAATTGGTGGCCAAGCCAGGCACGCCAACCAACATCCGGTGTGGTGTGGGTACAGGCAGCATAAGTGCCTCAGTGTTTACAGGCGGTTCGGCAAGTTATGCTTACCAATGGTTTGATGAGGCGGGTAACGCGCTCCCTGGCCAAACACAGTCGTCTATAAGCAATGTAGCCAAAGGCAAATATCGCCTGCATATAGAAGACGGCACCTGCGCCCCCGGCGACCTCGATTTCGAGGTAAAAGAAGAATCGGTTACCCCTACTACTCCCGAAGCAAAAGACATTAAAGTTTATGGTAACGGAAGCGGGACTATTGTAGTAACCGCTCCTTTCGAAACGGCCATTTACCGTTTGTACGATACTCAAACCAGCCCAGATGCTATTGCAGAAGTTCGCGGCGGCAAGTTTAACGTTACCGTAACCGAAAGCCGAAGTTATTTCATAACCCTAACCTATGGTTATTGCGAAAGCGACCGTACGGAAGTTAAAGTATTTTTAAGCGCCCTAACAGGTGATATAGTAAACACATTTACCCCCAATGGCGATGGGATAAACGATTACTGGGTGATCAAAGGTCTCGATACTTATCCCGATGCCACGGTAAATATATTTAACCGTTATGGAAAATCTGTTTTTCAGTCTACGGGGTACGCCAAGCCATTCGACGGCACCTATAATGGCAAACCACTGCCCGCTGGCGTATACTACTACATGATCAATCTAAAACGGGGCGATATACTGTCTGGTAACGTTACCATTCTTCGCTAAGCCAGCTGGCGCAGGTACATTTGTATGGTGTTCTCCAAACCATAATACAGGGCATCGCTTATCAGCGCGTGGCCAATGCTCACCTCATCTAACGCGGGGATGTTCTCGGCAAAATATTTAAGATTGTGTAGGTCGAGGTCGTGGCCGGCGTTTATGCCCAGGCCGAGTTTGTGCGCTACGTCTGCCGCTTTTACATACGGCGCAATTGCCTGTTCTTTATTTTGGGTATATTGCGTAGCGTAGGCCTCGGTGTAAAGTTCTATCCGGTCGGTACCGGTTGTGGCGGCAGCCTCTACCATTTCTATTACCGGATCTACAAATATCGAAACGCGGATACCTGCATCTTTAAACACCTTGATAATATCCTGCAGATAAGCCTGGTTAGTTATGGTATCCCAGCCGTGGTTGCTGGTTATTTGCCCCAAAATATCGGGCACCAGGGTAACCTGCTCTGGCTTGCTGGCCAGCACCAGGTCCACAAACTTCTGTTCCTCGCAATTGCCTTCTATGTTAAACTCGGTAGTAACTATCTTTTTCAGTTCGAACACATCGTTATAACGGATATGCCTTTCGTCGGGCCGGGGGTGTACGGTGATTCCCTGCGCGCCAAAACGGTCGCAATCCTTTGCTACTTGTAACAGATCGGGGTTATTGCCACCCCGCGAATTGCGCAGTGTAGCTATTTTATTGATATTTACAGATAAACGGGCCATGGCGCAAAGTTAATACATATGGCAATAAGTAACACCACGGCAAAAAGCACTTAATAACCATGCGGCGAGTTTACATACCTGTAGTTTCACAACCGATTGCATTTTAAACCAACAGCAATATTTGTTACAAATATTAAAATAAATTTCATTACTAACTGAAATTCATGCTTTTAAGAAAGTATTTATTTAATATATTCGTAATAATTATTACCCAGATACTCCTGTGACCAATAGCCCAGTTCCTGTTAATGAAAAAGAGCGCCTTAAAGCGCTTGATGATTACGAGATTTTAGACACCCTGAGTGAGAACGAGTTCGACCGTATTACCGAACTGGCCTCTATCATCTGCGATGTGCCTATTTCTTTGGTATCATTGGTTGACGAAAAACGCCAGTGGTTTAAATCTGTTTTGGGGCTTGATGTAAGAGAAACCTCCCGCGATATTTCTTTTTGCCGTTATGCCATTATGGATACCAACCTGATGGAGATAAACGACACGACAAAAGATCTCCGCTTTAAAGCCAACGCACTGGTTACCGGTGCCCCTGATATTCGCTTTTATGCCGGTTACCCGCTTGTAGACCCTAACGGCCACGCACTGGGTACCCTCTGTGTTATCGACCGTGAGCCAAGGCAACTTAACGCAAAACAAAAGCGGGCCATGCAGTTGTTGGCCGAAGAGGTAATTGTTTTGATTGTGGAGCGCCGAAAAAAACAACAGCTGCAAAGCTTCGAAAAGATCTTTAACCTATCAAACGACCTGGTTTTTGTAGGCGGCGAGGATGGCTTTTTTAAAAAAATAAACCCGGCGTTTAAGCGCGTTTTGGGTTGGGAAGAAGACCACCTTTTACATAACTCCACCTTTGATTTTATTCACCCGGACGATATTGAGGGCACGATTACGCAATTGGAGAAGCTAAGCAAAGGCGAGCCTACTGTTAACTTTTTGCAACGCTTTAAAAGCATTACCGGCGAATACAGAACCATCCAATGGACATCAACCCCGGAGGCATCCACCGGTAATATTTTTGGCATTGGCCGCGATGTTACCGAAAAGATCAAGCTCGAAATGGCCCTGAATGATGCAATAAATACTGAAAAGCAGCTAAACGAAGAGCTGAAGGTGCAGGCAAGCCTGGTGCAAAAGCAGGATAAAACCATACAGGATATCCAGGAATTTAAGTTTTTAGCAGATTCTATCCCCGAGATCATCTGGACATCTAACCCGGATGGCAGCACGGATTATTACAACCGCTACTGGTTTGATTATACCGGCCTTACCCTGGAAGAAACCAAAGCTTTTGGCTGGCCAACGGTACTGCACCCGGATGATATTGAGAAAGACGGTAACGATTGGCATCATTGCCTGGCAACGGGTACCCCCTACGAATCGGAGGTGAGGTTCAGGCGCAAATCTGACGGGGTTTACCGCTGGCATCTGTCGCGTGCGCTGCCTATGAAGAACGACAAAGGCGAAGTTGTAAAATGGTTTGGCTCCTGCACGGATATAGATGAATATAAACGCGCGCTTAACCTCGAGAGTAAGATAAGCCAGTTTGAAGATTTTAATCGCATTATTGCCCATAACCTGCGCGGCCCGGCGGGGAGCATTGGTATGCTGCTGGATATGGTAGCCGGGGAAGATGACGCCGCCGAAAAAGAGAATCTTTTATGTATGCTGAAAACCAGCAGCCTCACCCTCAACGAAACCCTGAACGAACTGATGAAGGTGCTGGAAGTACGTAATAATAAAAACATGACGTACGACCTGTGTTACCTGCCCGAAATGGTGAACGTTACCGACGCCATGCTAAAAGGACAGATAGCTGCAAAAAAAGCCACCATAACTACCGACCTGCAGATATCCAACATGAAATTCCCTAAAATGTACCTCGAAAGTATATTTTATAATATGGTGAGCAACTCGCTTAAATACAGCAAACCCGATGTTGCGCCCCAAATAAACATCTCCTCAAAAATTGTTGATGGCCGCGTAGTGCTCCAATTTAGCGACAACGGGCTTGGTATAGACCTGAGCCGCCACGGCCAAAATATGTTTAAGCTGAACAGCGTATTCCACACAGGTTATGACAGCAAAGGCGTAGGCCTGTTTATGACCAAAACCCAGATAGAAACCTTCGGCGGAAAGATCACCGTAGAAAGCGAGCCTAATGTGGGAACCACGTTTACGATAGTGTTTTAAAGGAACCCTCTCCGTCATTGCAGTTTAGCATGATATATGCTAAATTTATCCCATGCCCTTCACCTGCCCCAAATGCGAACGTGAGTTAACCAGCGAAAGCCAGCGGCATTATTGCGCCAAAGTAAGTCTGGATAGCCTTTTTAAAGGCAAATCTCCCGACTTGCTTCTCCTGTTCGATAAACTCCTTGCCGAAGTTGCCGACTGGCCCGATGTGTTGGTTGGCACCACACCAAACTGCATCACCTTTGTGCATCGGCAAACCTTCTTTGTTATCCGCCCCATGCAAAAGGTGCTGGATATTAAGTTTTATTCTGCCGATAAACTGGAAGGCCCGCCAATTTCCAAAAGCATAGCCACCGCCGGCCGTTTTCAAAACAACATCCGCCTCAGCGATGTAAGCGAGCTACGCCCCAAGCTGTTTAGCTGGGTGAGGGATTCTTATGAGTTATTGTGAGATACTTATGTTCCAAAACAGGCTTTACATTTCCCTGCGAAACACTATATTTAAAAATCATAACCAAACGTTATCACATGGCTCGTTTCCTTTTTGCTTTTTTACTTCTATGCTCAACCTCCATTTGTTCGGCACAAACCTTTTGCGAAAAACTGGCAAAGCTAAAAACGGAGTATTATGGTTTCAATCCCTCGTCGCTCAATTCCAAACAAACCGATGCCAAATCGGCACAGCTCGACAAGTTTTGGAACCTTGCCAAAACCAACCCAGAAGCTGCATTGCCATGCTTAAAGGATATGGTCACAGCCGAAAACAGGGACCCCTATTTTTGTTTCGATGCCGCTTCGCTTATATTAACGCTTGACAAAAAAGAACAATACCTCGATGTAGTTTTAGAGGCGGTGAAAAAAGCCGACCTTGCAGACTTACAGGGAGAGCCGTATTTAAGGGTTGCCTTCTTTTTAGGAAAAAAAGGGAAGGATATCAGCGCATTGGCTGAAAAATTGATCAGCACGCCAAAAGCACATGTATATCTTGTTCAGCACGCTATAGACCTGAGTGCTATTGATGCCAGCATATTCCTATACAACCTCATGAGCATTAAAGCAGCCGAAAATAACCTGTTCAACATAATTGGAAACGGCAACGCGACCGGCAAGCACAATGCTACCGTTGTGTTAAATATATTGAGTACCAACCGCGGAGACAGCCTGCTAAACAAATTATTAGCAGAAAACAAACTTGCGGATTCTACCAAAGCATTTGTACTAAAGGATCGCAAGGCATTTGCCGAAAACTCTAAGGAACAACCCAGCACACGGGATGAATCAACCGTAAGAGAAGAGCGCACCAAAACTATAACCGCCCTATCTGATGAAAGCATCGAACGCTATTTCACCCTAACCAGTGAACTGATAACGATAAGGTATAGGAAAAAGAAATAAAGAGAAGCCCCAAAGTTATGCTGAACGTATTTCAGCACCCCACATGCAAAACCGGTTGCAAAGTTCGCCACCTTGCAAATGGGGTCCCGAAATAAATTCGGGATGGCGATTAGGCATATCAAAAAAGGAACATAGCTCATCGCCATATCCCTTTTCTCTTTTTATTCTGCCTTAATATTCTGGCTTTTAAACACCTACCTACCCAGCCATATTTCTATATACCCAGGCTTAGCTTTAGCGTCGGGCAGCATATTGGCGGTGTAGGCCTTGTCATAATTAAAACGCATAAATTCGGCCAGTCTTTCTGCTTGCTCCTTGTCGCTTGGGTTAAAGTATCTTATTTCCGGCGGGTCCTTACGTCCCGGGTCAACAATATAGCGCGCGTTCATTACCGTATACCCGGCTGTTTTCAATTTCACGCCCAGATCGGCAAAGCTGGTTGTTTTTGCTTTATCCCCGGTAAGCAGGTACACCCGCGCATTATCAACTATAGGTGCGTCAAGCGTTTGCCCTGATACGGATTTTACCTGCGGGATGCTCTCCGGGTCCTTCTCCTTCTCAATAATGTAACTGCTTACACTATCGCGAACGCCCGATAGCGTTAACAAATTGGTGTGAACCAGCATCTTCAATGTCAATAGTCGTTCTTGCGCGGAAGTGGATTCCAATGCCTTCAGCACCAGGTCCGACTGGTACTTTTGCTCGGCCAACCGCACCGTCCAGTATCCCTGCACCACGCCGCCCACGACCGTGCCGAGTACGGCAAAAAAACCCGATAGTATCAGGGTTTTCACTGTAGAATTTTTGCTCTCCATAACTTAATCGTTTATAATAAAGTTATAGCAGCAGCCTTATATCCCACGCAGTGAAAACACCCTTATTTAGGCTGGTATAATAACGGGGAAAACCACCAGCAAGGCTACCTCTCTCGCACCAACGCAACAAAAAAGGGATACAGCTCATCGCCATATCCCTTTTCTCTTTTTCCGAGACTTATAACTTAAGACTCAAAACTTATAAATCTTAGTAGCGGTAGTACTCCGGTTTAAACGGACCTTCTACAGTTACGCCGATGTACTCAGCCTGGTCCTGGTCTAAAACTTCCAGTTCAACACCAATTTTGGCAAGGTGTAAACGGGCAACTTTTTCGTCGAGGTGTTTAGGTAAAGTGTAAACTTCGTTTTTGTAAGCAGAAGCGTTTGTCCAAAGCTCAATTTGAGCCAAGGTTTGATTGGTGAATGAGTTACTCATTACAAAGCTTGGATGGCCTGTAGCGCAACCAAGGTTTACCAAACGGCCTTCGGCTAAAACAATAACGTCGTTACCGTCGATGGTGTATTTATCAACCTGTGGTTTAATTTCAATTTTGGTATCGCCATAAGCACCGTTTAACCAGGCCATGTCAATCTCGTTATCAAAGTGGCCAATGTTACAAACGATGGCTTTATCCTTCAACGCGCGGAAATGCTGCTCGCGAACGATATTTTTGTTACCGGTTGCAGTAACAACGATGTCAGCCTCGGCAATAGCGGTGCCTAATTTTTTCACTTCAAAACCTTCCATAGCTGCCTGTAAAGCACAGATAGGGTCAATTTCGGTAACAATAACACGTACACCAGCATTACGCAGAGAATCTGCAGAACCTTTACCTACGTCGCCATAACCACAAACAACGCCTACTTTACCGGCCATCATCACGTCGGTAGCACGACGGATAGCGTCAACCAATGATTCACGACAGCCGTATTTGTTATCGAATTTTGATTTAGTAACCGAATCGTTGATATTGATAGCAGGCACCAATAAAGTGCCGGCTTTCATGCGCTCGTATAAACGGTGAACACCAGTGGTGGTTTCTTCTGATAAGCCCTGGATGCCTGCGGCAAGCTCAGGAAAACGATCGAAAACCATGTTGGTTAAATCGCCACCATCATCCAATATCATGTTCAACGGTTTGCGGTCTTCACCAAAGAAAAGCGTTTGCTCAATACACCAGTCAAATTCTTCTTCGTTCAAACCTTTCCAGGCGTAAACAGAAGTACCAGCAGCAGCAATTGCAGCAGCAGCGTGGTCCTGGGTAGAGAAGATGTTACAGCTGGACCAGGTAACTTCTGCACCCAATGCCTGTAGCGTCTCGATAAGAACAGCGGTTTGGATGGTCATGTGCAAACAACCGGCTATACGTGCACCTTTTAGTATTTGTGCAGCTCCGTACTCGGCGCGTAATGCCATTAAGCCCGGCATTTCTGCCTCGGCCAACTCAATCTCTTTACGGCCCCAGGCCGCCAGCGAAGGATCCTTCACTTTGCTTTTAACGTATGCAGTTTGTACTGTCGACATAGCTTTCCTAATTTTTTCTTCAAAAGTAAAGAATATAATTTTTTTAATGAAAGGAGGCTTGGTTTTATTGCCATAGGGCAATTGGAACGGCATTGCCTTCGGCCCCGGGCTCATACTGCACTGGCATTAGCCACAGGCCGGTATCCGCGCCCATCCCTAATGCGGGTTCTCTCTATGGCTGTCCTTTTTAGGGCCGATGAGAGCTTTGCAGTTTTTCGTTAGGTGCGGGTGTAAGTTATGCCAAGCCTGTGGATGTTACTTTTCTTTTCCGCAAAGAAAAGTAACCAAAAGAAACTCTCGGCTTGGTTAAGCCCCATTAAAGTTAGTGAGTTTTCAGAGCCTGTGCCATCCGTGCATTCCCGAGGCCGATTTAGGAGCGGGCTTCGTTAAGGTTGTTCCCGCTTGCAAATCAAATCCTGTTAATCGTATAAATCTCATAAAACCCGGTTCAGCAGCTCAGCTTCGGGCGAAAGCGGGCAGAACGTGGTGGGCAGTGCGGCGGGAAGGGCATAGCAATACTTGCAGAAGGGTGGGGCTTGCGGGGCGAAGCAGGCGCAAGATTTTGCAGCCCGTGGTTATGCCCGATTTGCAGAGGAAAGGCCCGTGCGGCAAAGAAGCCTAATTACTGATTGACCTTTTGCTTCTTTTCTTTCAAGAGAAAAGAAGTAGCCCCTGCGGCAATGAGCAGGCTAACGCTCACAAAAAGCACAACAGAACCTAAATTCTCATTGCACAAACCTACGCCGCTTTCTCCCCAATCGTCTTTCCGGCTACAACCGGTGCCATACTTAAGCTACCGTTATGCACACCACCCATTTCTACCTGCAACACACCTGTTTTAATATCGCCGGTGATGTTGCCGGTGCTGCGGATCTCCAGGGAAGCCGCATTGATATTGCCGGTAACCTTGCCGTAAACAATGATCTCTTTGGTAACAATGTTGCCTTTCACCAGGCCTTTTTCGCCGAGGATAAGGCCTTCATCTACGGTGATATTGCCGTTTACCGTCCCGTCTATGCGGGCAAAGGCGGGGGCTTTAAGGTTACCGTCGAGTACCGAACCTTCGCTGATGAGGGTTGATATGGCTTGCAAGTCTAAAGCCACTTTTTCTTTTTTGTTGAATATTGCCATGGGGGAAGATAGTGAGTGGTGAATAGTGAGTAGAGAGTGGTTGAATTAAAAGTTATTGGTAGCTTCGAAGAACCACTCACCACTCTCTCCTCACCGCTCACCACCCTATTTATTAAGCGTTAAAAAGTTAACAGGGTTTACCGGGCGGCCGTTCTTGCGCACCTCATAATGCAAATGCGTACCGGTAGAGTGGCCCGTAGAGCCTACTTCGCCCACTTTCTCGCCAACGCTTACCTCTTGCCCAACCTTTACCGTTATGCGCGACAAATGCCCGTACAACGTTTGGAAGTTATTGCCATGCTGTATGCGCACGCATTTGCCGTAGCCGCCAAACCAGCCTGCAAAAATAACTTTACCGTTAGCGGTGCTTTTAGCTTCATCGCCCCGGCTGCCTTTAAAATCTATCCCGGGATGAAATTCGGCGCTGGCGGAATTGAATGGATCGCTGCGGTAGCCAAAAAAAGAGGAGAAGCCGCTTATCCGGGGGTAACCCATCGGCGTAAAGGCGATGTTCCCCATCAGCTGGTTCAGGTAATCGTTATACAGGCTATAAACTTCTTTATCAGATAGCTTTTTACCTTCGGCGTTATTATCGCCGCCTGTCCCCTTGGTGCTGAAGCCTTTAAGGCCGCGGCGGCGCAGGTAATCGTTTATGGTTTTAAGTTTGCCTTCTATTTGCTGGATGTAGCTTTGAGCGGAATGCTCTTCCCCTGCCTTTTGCAGGTTGGCGGGGATCTCGCCTTTGAGTTTTACAATTTGCGATAGTAGTTGCATTTTCTCTTTTTCCTGCCTGGCGTTTTGGGCCCGCAGGTAAAAAATGGAACCGGCCAGTACCACAAAAATGCCCGCTATACCGGCGGCATAATGCTTAAGCCTTTTAAGATGTTTGGTTTTTACCTGCAACGACTGCGTTTGCTGGCTGCGATTTAATATCACAATAGTACTTACATCAGATGTCTTCGGGGTCATCAGTTTAATTAATTGGGATTGCAAAGTAATCAACGTACTTCAAATAATCAAATTAACATTACGCTAACTCTTACATTTACAATTAATTAATCGTCCCAATCGCCGCCAAATAAAAAAGCGACCAGTAAACCCATCGCTTTTAATATCGTCACAGGTAATCACTCTCCTGTGTTACCACTCACTATTCACCCTACATATTCAGGCTCAAATACTGTTTTGGATTAACGGGGCGGCCGTTCTTGCGGATCTCGTAATGCAAATGCGGCCCGGTTGAGCGGCCCGTAGAGCCTACTTTGCCAATTACATCGCCCACGGTAACACGCTGCCCTTCGCGTACGTTTATTTTTGAGAGGTGGCCGTACCAGGTCTCCAGTCCGTTGGGGTGTTTAATACGCACACAGTTTCCATAGCCGCCGGCGCGTGCCGCGTATATTACATTGCCGCTGGCGGTGCATTTTACAGCATCGCCCTTATTACCCTTAAAATCAAGCCCGGGGTGAAACTCGCTGTTCCCAAAATCAAATGGGTTGCCACGGTACCCGAAGAACGAAGTGAACGAACTGATACGTGGGTAGCCCATAGGCATGTAGGCAATGTTGTTCACCAATTTATCCAGGTAGCCGTTAAATTCGCTGTACATTTTGGTGTCGCTTTTCGCTTTGCTGCTGCTCAGGTTCACGGTTTTAAAGCCAATGCTTCTCAACCCGCGCTTGCTTAAGTAGTTATTAATGCTTTTTAATTTAGATTGGATGCTTTCTATATACCCAACCGCCTGGCTGCGGTTACCATCTTTTTCGGCGTTGGCAAGCAAGGCATCCTCGGTGGTTTTATCTACTTCGTTTTGTAGAGTCGCTATTTGTGAATGTAACCTTGTGTTTTCGTGGCTTTGCTCAGCCACCTGGCTGTTAAGCCTCATAATGGCCGTCATTAACACCATTACAATGATAAAGCCTGCGGCCATGGCCAGTTTAAGGCTGTTAAAGTGTTTTGCTCTTACCTGTACTACCCGGGGTTGGTTTTGATTTTTTTGCGTAAATATTCCCATTACCTAAATGTTCTGTTTTTAAGTTTTTTCTTTAGTTAATTAGTTAGGGGTCAGCGTAAACCGACAACGCAATATAAAAATAATTTTTAATTGGCGGTTAACACTGCTATTATAACCCGAACGTCAATTAATCGGGTTTATTCTTTGTACGTATATTTTTTGTTAAATGATTTGGTATTTTTGTATGAAAATTTAGAATTAAGCTAACATACATATGTACCCAGAATATTTAGTTACCCCAATGCGGGAAGAATTAACCCGAGTTGGTTTTGAAGAATTAAAAGATGCCGATGCAGTTAACAAAGCCATAAAAAGCGAAGGCACTGTATTTGTGATGGTTAACTCGGTTTGTGGTTGCGCTGCGGCCAATGCACGCCCTGCTGCACGTATGGCGTCAACCAACGCAAAACACCCGGACCGCCTGGTGACCGTTTTTGCCGGCATGGAAACCGAAGCTGTTAACGCCGCCCGTAACCTGATGCTGCCTTACCCTCCATCATCGCCATCAATGGCTTTGTTTAAAGATGGTAAACTGGTGCACATCATCGAGCGCCACCAGATTGAAGGCCGCCCAGCACAAATGATTGCTGATAACCTTATGGGTGCATTTGACGAATATTGCTAATTAGAGGGTAGAGGTAAGAGATTAGTTGCCCTCCCTGTCAAAAACTATAAAAGCCCGGTTTCGCCGGGCTTTTTACGTAAATAAAATCGCCTCAGCCTTTACTAAACAATATTAGGTGGGGATTGGTCAGCGTTATTTATAATAATAAATTGTAAATTTGTTAGAAGGAGGAAAAAGAAATGGATAAAGCAGTTATCAAAACAGGCACAGAAGAACAAAATTCCTTTTCCAAAATCAAATCTTATTCCGTTTCAGAAATCATGGCTGCCGGAGGTGCTATGGCTTTTGCCACGAAAATGGGAAAAGACCCTCAAAAGCTTATAGCCCGTCTCAAAGCTCTTCCCAAAGAAGCTTTTTTAACCGAGGAGGAAGCCACCGCAGCGTTGGAAATGTTAAGGAATAACAAATGAAATTCTTATTCGATACGAACATCCTGTTTCATATTACGAAAGACCAACGGTCAAATCTACTTCAAAAAATTAACCCCGAGGGTAATAAGGTATTCATATCGATAGCGACAATTGCAGAATTAAGATCGCTGTCTTTGCAGAACAACTGGAATGTTAGAAGGCTTGACATTATCGACTTACTATTAGAGGAAATTGTAGTAGTTGATATCAATGAAAATCTGATTGATACTTATGCTCAAATCGATGCCTACTCGCAATGCAGGAATCCATCATTTACCACTTTCCCACATAAAACACCGAGAAACATGGGCAAAAATGATCTTTGGATTGCTTCAACTGCAGCATTGCTTGGGTTAACGCTGATTACCACCGATAGCGATTTCGACCATCTTAACAATGTATTTTTTGATGTTCGTAAAATCAAACCGGTAGAACTTAAAGTTCAATAGCCACCGAGTAGTTAACAAGAAGCTAAAGGGACGACCCTCCAGCTTCCTGAATCTAATTTCCTATCTCCAGCCTATAATCTACTCGCTTCTCAAACTCTTCACCGGATTACTTATAGCCGCTTTTATACTTTGGTAGCTTACGGTAAGCATCGTTATACCTATAGCACCCAAGGCTGTAACGCCAAATATCCACCAGGAAAGCTCGGCGTGGTACTTATAATCCTTAAGCCAGCCGCCCATGAAGTAATAGGCCACCGGTATGGCGAACATCAGCGAGATACATACCAGCATCACAAAATCTTTCGACATCAGTTGCCATAAACTGAATACCGATGCACCAAGCACTTTGCGCACGCCTATCTCCTTGGTACGTTGCTCGGCCATAAACGATGCCATGCCGAATAAACCCATACAACTGATGAAGATGGCCAGCAGGGTAAAAAAGCCAGCCAGCTTACCTACGCGCTCTTCTGTGGCAAATTTGCGGGCGTATTCCTCATCTGTAAATTTATAATCGAAGGGACTGCCCGGGTCGTATTGTTTAAAGGTGGCTTCCACTTTGGCCAAAGCATCATAGGTGCTTAATTTGGGGTTCAGGCGGATATCTACCATATCGCCTCCATCTGTCTTGCGCACAAACAGGGTGGTTTTTACCGGCTCGTACGGGGACGACATCACCATGTCCTTTACCACGCCTATTACTGTATATTTATAATCGCCGCTTTTTACGATCTCGCCAACCGGGTGTTTCAAATTCATGAATTTTACCGATGCCTCGTTCAGGATCATCGCCGAGGAATCCGTCAGGATATCCCTCGAAAAATCGCGGCCCTCTATCAGTTTCCAGCCGGCTGTCTTACCAAATTCGGGCGTAACGGGGATATAGGCAAAATCATCCTGCAGATCTGGCGCTTTATCTTTCCAGGTGTAGCCGCTGTTGTTAGAATACACATCCGTTAGCGGGCTGCCCGATTCGGCCATTTCCAATATCGCGCCGTTTTGCATCAGTTCGGTACGTACGGCTGTAAAATTTTTGTGGATATCGTCTGTTTTCATGCTCAGCTGCACCAGGCCGGTACGCTCGTATCCTATGGGCCTGTTTTTGGTGAATTGCACCTGCCTGAAAACGATAATAGTGCCGATGATAAGCGTAGCCGAAAAGAAGAACTGGAACACCACCAATATTTTACGTGGCAAAGCAGCATATCGCCCCGCTTTAAAAGTGCCTTTTAAAACCTTCACCGGTTCGAACGACGAGAGGTAAAACGCCGGATAACTACCGGCCACTACACCCGTAAGAATGCTAAAGCCTACACCCATGAGCCAAAAAACAGGGTTTGCCCAAAGCACATGCATAGTTTTATCGGCCACCTGGTTAAACCAGGGCAGGGTTACTATTACCAACACCACGCAAAATACAAAGGCAAAGGCCACCACCAGTAACGATTCGCTGAAGAACTGCGCGATAAGCTGCCCGCGTACCGAACCCACCGCCTTGCGGATACCTACTTCTTTCGCCCGCTTCTCAGATCGCGCTGTACTTAAATTCATAAAGTTGATACAGGCAAGCAGCAGCACAAAAACACCAATGATGCCAAATAACCACACCCATTGCACAGCGCCGCCTGTGTTGATACCATCTTTAAATTCCCCGTATAAATGCCATTTGTTCATGGGGTGCAAAAACACCTGCGGGTTAAACGATGCGCCAACTTTATCGCCCTGGGCGGCTATATTCTTCTTTTTCAAATCGCGGATGCGGGCACCCACCTTGGCTATATCCGCCTTCGGGTTCAGCTGCGCAAATATCTGGAAAGAGTTGTTACCCCACTGCGTTGCCGCGCGCTTTATCCATGCCTGAGTGCTGGGGTAAAGGTCCCATGGTAAAATAAAATTCACCTCGCTAAAACTGGTGTTATGTGGGATATCCTCATACACACCGGTAACTTTCACCAACACTTTGTTATCCAGCTTAATTGTTTTATCCATGGGGTCGGCATCGCCAAACATGGCTTTGGCCACCTTTGCAGATAACATGATAGATGATTGATCTTTTAAAGCGGCGCGCGTACCCTTCAGCATGGTGAGCGTTAGCATCTCTGGTGCTTCGGCCTGCATATAGCTGCCCTGCTGATTTATCTTTTTATCGCCAACGGCCAGTATATGGTCGTAATTCCAGCTGGAGAGCACCACGTATTTAAAATCGCTTTTGTAGTCGTTCCGCAATACGGTACCCAGCGGGATAGGCATTGAGATCTGGCTGTTAATTTTACCATTGAACGTTTGGTACTGCATTACCCGCACAATACTGTTGTGGTTATCAAAGGAGCGGTCGTACGACAGCTCGTCCCATATCCATAGCCCAATGAGCATGGCCACCGCCATTCCCACAGATAGCCCTGATACGTTAATGAACGTATGCATTTTATTTTTGATGAGGTTGCGCCAGGCAACTTTTAAGTAATTCTTTATCATGCTGATTAAATTCTAACTCTATATTCTAAATCCTAAATGAGAAGGTGAAATTCGAAATAAAACTACCCACCACTCTCTACTCACCATTCACTACTCCCTACTCACTCTTCAAACTCTTCACCGGGTTCATCAAAGCAGCTTTAATGGTTTGGATGCTTACGGTTAACAATGTAATGGTAATTGCACCTGCGCCTGTGATAATGAACGTCCAAACGGAAATGCCGGAGCGGTATTCAAAATTTTGCAGCCAGTTGCTCATGAGGTACCAGGCAATTGGCGCGGCTATCAACAGCGATGCGGTTACCAATATAATAAAATCGGTGGAGAGCAATCGCCACAGGTTGAATATGGATGCGCCTAATACTTTACGCACGCCTATCTCTTTTACGCGCTGCTCGGCCATAAACGATGCCATACCAAACAAGCCAAGGCAACTGATAAAGATGGCCAGACTGGCAAAAAATGCAGCCAGTTTGCCTACGCGCTGCTCGTTGCCGAATTTGCGGGCGTAAACCTCATCTACAAAACTATATTGGAAAGGCTGCTCGGGATTGAACTGTTTAAACACGGTCTCTATTTTCTCTACCGCGGTGCCCGCGCTTATTTTGGGGTTTATTTTTAGTACGACTGTGCTGCCCGCGCCTTTGTTGAGGAAGAACACGCCCGGTTTTACAGGAGCGTAGGGCGAGTTAACCACAATATCTTTGATCAGCCCGATGATCTTAAAAGTATTACCATAAAAGGTGATGCTTTCATCGGTAGGGTTCTTCATCCCCATAAATTTGGCGGCTGCCTCGTTGATGACCACGGCCAGCGAATCTGAGGGGTACGCATTAGAGAAATCCCTGCCGCCTTTAAATTGCCAGCCCACTGTTTCGCCATAGCCTGCGGATACGCCCGCCTGCTGAAAATCCACGCTCAGATTAGGGTCTTTCTCTTTCCACTCGATGGCGCTGGTACTCCCTGCCATGCCGGTAGGTGCCACATCGCCTTCGGCCAGGGATACCACCGTGCCGGTTTTCAGCAATTCATCTTTTACGGAGGCGAAGCTTTTATGAATGGTCTCCCCGCCTATCTGTACTGCCACCAAACCGTCGCGGGTATAGCCAACGGGGCGGTCCTTAGCAAACTCGATCTGGCGGAAAACTACGATGGTACCGATGATCAGTACCACCGATACCGCGAACTGCACCACTACCAAAACCTTCCGCGGGATAGCTGCAAAACGCCCCACCCGGAACGTCCCCTTCAGCACCTTTACCGGTTGGAAGGAAGATAGGTAGAACGCGGGATAGCTACCGGCTATTAACCCGGTAAGCAGGCTAAAGCCGAGGGTGAGTACCCAAAATATTGGCGTGCTCCAAAGTATGGCCATTTGTTTATCGGCCACTTCGTTAAAGAAGGGCAAACCAAGCTGTACAAACAACAACGCCACCAAAAATGCCAGCGCCACGCACAGCAGCGATTCGCTAAAGAACTGGTAAATGAGCTGCCCGCGCAACGAACCTATCGCCTTGCGGATCCCAACTTCGCGGGCGCGCTTCTCCGACCTGGCGGTACTTAAATTCATAAAATTGATACAAGCCAGTAACAGCACGAATACGCCGATGATGCCAAACATCCATACATACTGGATGCGGCCGCCGGTGTTTTTACCGTCTTTAAACTCATCATATAAATGCAGCTGACTCATGGGCTGTAAAAACAGCGCAGGCTTCTTTTTGGCCAGTGTAGCGCTTACGTTGCGCAGTTTCTCGTCTTTTATTTTTAGTGATGCGGAGGTTATACTGGCGTTATCTGCCATTTGTACCCATACGGTGCAGAAGTTTGGCCTCCAGGGTTCCGTCATCGATTTCATATCGTTGGCAACGTACATCATTTGCCATGGCGCAATAAAACCCACATTGGCCAAAGTGGAGTTTTGCGGCAGGTCCTGGTAAACACCGGCCACTTTGGCGTTGATCTGGTTATCAATTTTAAGCGTTTGCCCCATCGGGTCGGCATCGCCAAAATACGCTTTGGCGGTTGCCGCAGAGATGATGATAGATGATGGGTCGGCCAGGGCGTTGCGGCTACCTTTTACCATATCCAGCGTAAACATATCAGGGCCCTGGGCCTCCATAAATAAACCAAAGCGGCTGATCTTTTTATTATCAAGGGCCAGCAGATGGTCGCCCCATCCGGCGGCCATTACCACATATTTAAAATCGCCGCTGTAATTTTTGCGCAGCGAGCCGGCAAGCGGGTATGGCAGCCCGTCCCAGGTTTGCACTTCGCCGTTATTGGTAACGTTTTGTTTTACCTGCGCAATGCTGCTATAATTTTGATGCACCTTATCAAAGGAAAGCTCATCCCACATCCAAAGGCCTATAAGCATGGCTACCGCCATACCAACCGAAAGCCCGGCGATATTGATAAAGGAATGCACCTTATTTTTGATAAGGTTACGCCAGGCAATTTTTAAATAGTTCTTTATCATGGACCGCTGATTTTAATGATTCTCTTGATTACGCTGATTGTAGTAATAGCAAGCTTGCTATAGCATCAATGTATAAGATGTATGCCAATTATATAATTACTTGACAATCAAATGTTTATATAGATTTAAAAGTGAACGGTTGTTCGTATTCGGACGGTGCGGTGTTCGGTTATAGGCGGGGGCGCAACTTATTATTAGCAAAATGACCGTGGAGAGTTCATCCCCACGGCCGTTCTTTTACCCTATTTCTTGTTTCTTGTATCTTGCCTCTTGTATCTTGCCTCTTGATTCTCTTCTCCTACTTCTTCAATTCCTTTATCTTAATATTCCTGTAATTCACATCAAAACCATGATCCTGCAGCAGTAAATGACCTTGCACAGCTTCGCCGAAATTTTTCCAAACCTTGTATTTGCTGATGGCTACCAGGTCGTGGTAGGCTTGCGAGCCACGGTCGTACTCCAGCACTTTAATGCCGTTAAGGTAATGTTCTACGTGGTTGTTTGGATAAACGATGATGCGACCGGTGTTCCAGGCGCCAATGGGGTGCACAAAGCGGGGTTGTTTTTTGGCGGGGATCAGATCGTAAAGCGAAGATAAGGTACGGTTGCCATCGCGGCCCAGTTTTGCGTCGGGGTGTACCGCATCATCCAGCACCTGGTACTCCAGCCCAATGGCCGAGCCGGTTGTTTTTTCGCTCAGCGTAACAAAGTATTTCACCCCGCTGTTAGCACCTGTCGACATCCTAAACTCAAACGATAAATCGAACGCTTTAAACTGATCATTAGTAATAATATCACCGCCATTAGTAGACTCGCCGCCTGCCGAACCAAGCACGCTGATCATTCCGTTCTTCACTTCCCAGCCTTTAGCGGGGAAGTTCATACTGCTTGCGCTGCGCCATCCGGCACTGCTTTTACCATCAAACAGCAGTTTCCAGCCTTCCTGCTTTTCGTAAGCAGATAATAGGTTCGGCACCAAGTTAACCACATATACATCTTTGGCAAATGGCTGTGGTTTCAGGTTGGTGGTTTTTATCCTGATGTTCTTAAAAAAGATCTTTTTGCCCGCCTGCCCCGCATCGCTGATGGCATGCACCTGCAAACCAATAAAACCTTTAGCGTCTACCGTATCTACTACGTAGGCGGTAGCAGTTCCGTTTATCCAGGTTTTGGTGGCGTTGCCAATGCACTCCACTTTAATGTGGTTGTATACGCCGGGTTTCCAGTTCATTTTTGCTTTGGCGTTCAGCCCCATAGGATATAGCCAGTCGCGGCGGCCTTCATCATAGATGCCGCCTGTCCAGCTGCGTTCGCTGGGGTCTACTTCGCATTGCTTGCCGTATACAAGCCCTTTGCCTTCGTGGCCGGCCGGGTTGTAATGGCTGCGCAATTGTACGCCCGAGTTGGTGAGGTTGCTCTCGGTCATGATATCCAACTCCAATACAAAATCGCCGTATTGCTTTTCGGTCACCAAAAAAGTATTGCCGCTGTTGAGCACCGCCGTGCCGGTAATTACGCCATTGGCAGCACTGTATTCCGCGTTGCCGGCCAGTTTTTTCCAGCCTTTTAAGGTTTTACCATCAAACAGGCTGGTGTAGCCCGCTTTTGTTTGTGCCGATGCCGCTTGCGAGCCAAAAGTGGCTGCCGCAGCCAGGATCCAAATTTTTAGAGTGTTCTTCATGTTATTTAGGAGATGTGTTAAACTTTATTCTCTTTTTTTCTGAGCATAGGCATCTTGCGATTCCCCTCTTGACAGAGTAATAGCCTATCATTAGACAGATTTCATAAAACGTTCCGCTGGAACGTGAAAATTGCCGTTATTTTTTCTACCCATGAGACGTTCCTCCGGAACGATTTTGTTTCTTCATCCCTTCGGGATGTTT
>NZ_JBDSZG010000027.1:0-83117 GCF_039925265.1 Mucilaginibacter sp. | reverse complement strand
AGGGATGAAGAAACAAAATCGTTCCGGAGGAACGTCTCATGGGTAGAAAAAATAACGGCAATTTTCACGTTCCAGCGGAACGTTTTATGAAATCTGTCTAATGATAGGCTATTACTCTTTGGAGAGGCTGGAGTGAGGCAAAAACAAAAAACCCGGCTCATCGCCGGGTTCTTCTATTAAAATCAATAATTTTAATTATTGTATTTCGAAAACGTTGCTGAAGCTGCCACCGTTTGGATAGTATCCGGTGATGATCAATCGACCGTTTTTCAGGTTGGTGATCACATTGTCCATATCCTCAACACTGTTGATAGGCTGTTTGTTGATAGATGTAATAACCGACCCAACCGGGATCTCGGTATCATCAAATATCCCGCCTGCACGCACCTGGGTTACCAGCACACCGGAGTTTACATGGAACTTGGTTTTTTGTGCCGCGGTTAACGGCTGGAAGCTTGCGCCAAGCTTGTTAAACAATTCCGACGCGGATTTAGAAAGCGCTGCCGATTTAGCAACCGGAGCCTCTGCTTTAAGCGTTACATCAAAATTCTTTTCGCTGCCGTTACGTAGCACGGTTATTTTAATGTTATCGCCTGGTTGTAAACGGGCAACACGCTCCTGCAGGTCAGACGATTCGTAAACCGTGTTGCCTTCTACTTTGGTAATGATATCACCCGGTTGGATGCCGGCTTTCTCAGCACCGCCACCTTCAACTAAGGAGTTTACGTAAAGGCCGTTAGTTTTGTCGGTTTTTAATCCTTGTGCAGCTTCCGGGTCGCTCAGGTCAGCAAAGCTGATACCGATGTAACCACGTTTAACTGAACCGAATTTCTTGATATCGTTCAATACCTTTTTTGCCAAATTCACAGGGATGGCAAAGCCATAACCTTCGTATGAGCCGGTATGCGAAGCAATTGCCGCGTTGATCCCGATCAGTTCGCCGGCAGTGTTCACCAATGCGCCACCGCTGTTGCCAGGGTTAATAGCCGCATCTGTTTGGATGAACGATTCGATCCCCTTACGCAGGGTTGGGGTTTGTTGTGTAACCGGTCCAAACGGGTTTTGCTCCTGGTCATCATCATCATCTTTACCAATAATATTGATGCTGCGGCCTTTAGCACTCACAATACCCGCGGTAACGGTTGAAGTTAATTTAAAAGGATTACCAACTGCCAGTACCCACTCGCCAACGCGTACCGCATCCGAGTTACCCAATTTTACAATGGGCAGGTTGGTAGCGTTAATTTTTATTAAAGCAAGGTCGGTATTAGGGTCGGTACCGATCACTTTCGCCTCAAACTGGCGGTGATCATTGGTAACGATAGTGATCTTCTCGGCTTTTGCCACCACGTGGTTATTGGTAACAATGTAGCCATCAGGCGAGATGATCACACCCGAACCCGATGCCATTTGCGGGCCCTGCGGCCTCATGCGCTGGCCAAACATCTGGCCAAACATTTGCTCAAACTGGTCCTGGTTGCCGCTGCCTTTGGCCGCATAAGTAGTACGGATATAAACCACCGCCGGGGTAACCTCTGCCGCTGCCTGTGTAAAGTCGGCCGCACCGGCAGATGATACCATTGGCGCGTTTGAACGGTTGCTGGCAAAATAAACCTTTTGCTTGTCTTCGAAACTCATGCCCTGGTCGTACTTGTTTTCGGCAAACTTATACACACCTAAGGCTAAGGCGCCGCCCGCGAAGGCGGTCAATAGTGTTAAACCAAACTTTTTCATATTTTTCTTCAATTCTCTTTTATGTTTACGATATTATCTATCGGCATTCAAATTTAATACCATATAGACGATATAAACAATGATAAGTTATGTGCAATTTTGTTAAAAATTGTTAAATAAACATTAACAAGGCCAAACATTTGTTATGGCATGTTAGTCTTATCAAAGCAGAGGCCATCTTTTTAATAAATTTCAAGTGAATATAAAGTTTTACAAATACCAGGGCGCAGGCAACGATTTTATTTTAATAGACAACCGAGAAGGCATTGTCAATCAGCCAACTAAAGAGGAGGTTGCCAAGCTTTGCGACCGCCGTTTCGGCATAGGCGGCGACGGCTTAATGCTGTTGGAAAACCTGGAAGGCTACGATTTTAAAATGGTGTACTACAATGCCGACGGTAACGAGGGCAGCATGTGCGGTAATGGTGGCCGCTGCATTGTGGCCTTTGCCAAACACCTGGGCATTATTTATGATACGACAAAATTTCTGGCCACAGATGGCCCTCATCATGCCAAAATTTCAGAAGAAGGCACTTGGGTGAGCCTGCAAATGATAGATGTGGCCGACATAAGCAAAGATGGGGACGCCTATGTGCTGGACACCGGCTCGCCCCACTACGTTAAAATAGCTACAGACCTCGCCATAAAAGACGTTTATAACGAAGGGTACGCCATCCGCAACAATGCTACCTATAAAGCCAAAGGCATCAACGTAAACTTTGCCGAAAAAACCGGCGAGGGCTACTTTGTGCGCACCTTTGAGCGCGGTGTAGAGAACGAAACTTACGCCTGCGGCACCGGCGTTACCGCGGTAGCACTGGCCATGGCCAAACACAACAGGCAATTCGGTACCATCAGCACACCCATAAAAGTTTTAGGCGGCAACCTCAATATCCGCTTCGATAACGATGGCGAAAAATTCAGCAATATATTTTTAGAAGGCCCTGCAGAGTTGGTATTTGATGGGGAGATAGAGGTAGGGGCGTAAAGCTACAAATATCGATGAATTTAGACCGCTACGAACTGACATCCGGGAATAAGTTAACCGCCTTCGAATTTGTTAGTCGAGGGCCGAAAGGACTAATACCAAAGCTTGTCCAATTCACACCAACTAACTATAAGGATCTATACAATCTTGCCTTTGGCGATAAAGATGCCGATACTGGGCAAATTAATGACATCGCTATCTCGAATAATGGAGACAGTGAGCAAGTATTGGCTACGGTCGTTGCAGCAGTAATCGCTTTTACAGACCGATATCCCAATGCATCAATTTACGCTACGGGCAGTTCGAAGTCAAGAACCCGATTATACAGAATGGGCATCACCAAATATTTTCAAGAAGCAAAAAGTAATTTTTTGATTTACGGTCAAATTCATAGCGAATGGGAGCCATTTGTTATAGGAGAAAATTACGATGCTTTTATAGTGCAAAGAAAATTGCTTAAATTTGAGATATGACAACGATAGAAGAGCTTAACAAGAAAAAAGTGCCCGTTGTTAAAATCGACGAGTCACTTGACAAGTATGATAATGTAGTGTTGTTTCCAGAAAAACTTGCTAAAGCCAATGAAATGCTACGCACTATCGGCCTCCCAAAGGATAGGAAGAAAAGTAATTAAGCACGATCAAGTTTTTTCGCCATCGCAACATCCGCTTTGATAACGATGGCGAAAAATTCAGCAATATATTTTTAGAAGGCCCTGCGGAGTTGGTTTTTGATGGGGAGATAGAAATAAACTAATTGCACGTCAACCGTCCGTCATTGCGGGGCACGAAGCAATCTCCCGATTAGCAGAGCGGCTTTGCATGGCGATGTTTCCTGCGTAGAGATTGCTTCGTGCCTCGCAAAGACGATTTGGAGTTTAGTTGTTAATAAAAAGCGCCGCTAAAATTTTTCCTTTTCGGTTTTTTAGTTTACGTTTGAATTTTTTGTTGATGTAGCTTTCATTAATTTTTTATCAGAAATTGATGTTACGCGTAGACAGCAGCAAACCGTGCCAAATAATTTATGCCATTGCCCGGCACGACTTCCTGTCGTACGTGATAGAGCCGCATATTGTGCAGCTTAACCCCAACGGAGAATTTTCTTTTACCCACCAGCGCCTTTTCAGCAATACGGCGGTAGAGTTCAGTCACTGTATTGATGATACCGACCGAAAGCTCATTAAAATACTGGAGGATATGGAGCAGGGGAACATCATTAAAAAGTTCTATAAAAAACCAATCCGCCCGTTTGAATATTTCGCTAAGGTGTTTAACGATCAGCTTTTTGACGTTATCCGGCCCAAAATAGAAAAGAAGATTGTGGAGGCGCTGGCATTGCTTGGCAGTGCCAACAAACAGCTGTTCCTGATGAGTAAGGAGGGCTACCCCGCTGGCCGTAAGGTGCATATTGCTGATGAACCGGCTTCAGTACTGTTCCACTTCCGCAGGAATGAGGAGGAGATCCGCTATTTCCCTACCATTAAATACCAGGGGATGCGCATCGAATTTATGTTTAAAGATGCCGAAGTTATTTGCAACCATCCCGCATGGATGCTGCTGGATGATACGCTATACTACTTTGATAAAGAAATAGAGGGTAAAAAACTGCAGCCGTTTTTGAACAAAAGGTTTATATCTATCCCAAAATCTTCGGAGCAATCATATTTCGAAAAATTTGTTGCCCCGCTGATAGAGAAGCATAACGTATACGCCGAAGGTTTTACCATCAATACCGAAAAATACGACGCTACTGCCTTCCTGAAACCGATATATGTAGAAGGCGGCACTTCACAATTACAGCTATATTTTAAATATGCGGGCTACATTTTCCCATATGGTGATGGTAGGCATATATCGGTACGCATGGAACGCACCGGCGACGATTACCTGTTTCATCGCATCAAGCGCTCGGTTACCTGGGAAAAAGGCAAACTGTCGCAGTTGGAGGCCTTGGGGCTGCAAACCACTTCTTCACTTTTTCAAAATTTGGAAGTAGCGCACGGAGAAGATGAGAGCGACCGTTCCTTCCCGATATTTGAGTGGCTTAACCAGCATCACGATGAGCTAATAGAAAAAGGCTTTGAACTGGAGCAGCCCGACGGGCAAAAGCGCTACGTTTTCGGCACCACTAAAATAGATCTGGAGATAAAGGAAAGTAACGATTGGTTTGATATCAATGCAGTAGTGTGCTTCGGCCCGTACCGCATCCCGTTCATCCAGCTGAAGAATCACATCCTCAACCATAAAAAGGAATTTATACTGCCATCGGGCGAGATAGCGGTAATCCCCGAGCAATGGTTTTCGCAGTACGGTAACCTGCTGCACTTTAGCGAGGGTGGCGATAGCCTTAAGCTGCGCCGCCACCACATTGGTTTGGTGAACGACCTGGAAGGTGAAATGGCCGAGACCGCCATGAGCCGCAAGCTGCAAAAACTCACCAATTACGAAGAAACCGAGGATGTACCAATGCCGGTAAACTTTGCAGGCAGCCTGCGCCCTTACCAAAAGGCCGGTTACAACTGGTTCCACTTTTTAAAGGAGTACCATTTTGGCGGCTGCCTGGCAGATGATATGGGTTTGGGTAAAACCATCCAAACGCTGGCCCTGCTGCAAAAACATAAAGAAGATACCGAAGCGGCGGGCAGCAAAGCCACCTCGCTGGTGATCATGCCTACCTCGCTGATATACAACTGGCTTAACGAGGCTAAAAAATTCGCGCCGCAATTGAGGCTGATGGTGCATACCGGGGCGTTCCGCTATAAATCGGCAGATGTGTTTGCCAATTACGATGTTGTGATCACCACCTATGGCATCAGCCGGATAGATATTGAGATGTTTAAGGCGTATTATTTCGATTACGTGATATTGGATGAGAGTCAGAACATTAAAAACCCATCGTCCAAATCGTTCCAATCGGTAAGGCAGCTTAAATCGCGCTTTAAGCTGATATTGAGCGGTACGCCGGTTGAGAACTCGGTTAACGACCTGTGGACGCAGATGAGCTTCATTAACCCCGGCTTACTGGGTGCGCAGATCTATTTCCAGAATGAATTTGTAACGCCGATTGAGAAGAAGAAGGACGAAGAAAAAGCCCGCAAGCTACAGGCGATCATCAAACCTTTTGTATTGCGCCGTACCAAGGAACAGGTAGCCACCGAACTGCCGCCAAAAACCGAAAACTTGTTCTATTGCCAGATGAGCGAGGAGCAGGCTGAGGTTTACGACAAAGTAAAGTCTGAATACCGCAATGAATTGCTCCGCAGTATTGAGGATGGCACCTATGCTAAGACACAGATACAGGTGCTACAGGGGCTAATTAAACTGCGCCAGATAGCCAATCACCCTTTAATGATAGACAAGGAGTATGAGGGCGATTCGGGCAAGTTTGAGAATGTGGTGCATACCCTTGCCAACGTATTGGACGGCGGGCATAAAGTGCTGATATTTTCCCAGTTTGTAAAGCAGCTGAACATCTACCGCGAACATTTCGACCAGAATAATATCCCTTACGTTTACCTGGATGGCAGCACCCAAAACCGTGGTGATGTGGTAAAACAGTTTCAGGAAGATGTAAAAACAAGGGTGTTCCTCATCTCTATAAAAGCAGGTGGTGTCGGCTTAAATCTTACCGAAGCAGATTACGTTTTCATCCTCGACCCATGGTGGAACCCGGCCGTAGAGCAACAAGCTATAGATCGCACGCACCGCATCGGCCAAACCAAAAACGTGTTCATTTACAAATTCATCACCAAAGATACCGTAGAAGAAAAGATCCTGGCCCTGCAGCAGCGTAAGCTAAGCGTAGCGCGCTCGCTCATCACCACCGAAGAAAGCTTTATCAAGTCGCTTTCGGCGGAAGATATTAAGGAAATATTGGGGTAAGGCAAACATAGCTGTGCCGGTGAGGACACCGGCACAATGAAGACCTCTCCTGCGGCGGTGTCCCCACCGCCGCCGCACACGCAAACAAAATCACCTCCTATTTTGTATACACATTGCCATATTCATTCGGCCCAACCCGAATAATTTGCCCGTGAGCGCATCGCTTGCTTTTGCTTTTTGTAAACTTGCAAAAATTTTAATTGTTGACAGCTACCGCTAAAAAAGCCCTTTCTTATCTGCTTAAAGCCACCATACTGGTTTTGGCCTTCTATTTTATTTACCATAAGTTTTTAAAGAAGAATACCGATCTTAAACAATTCGAAGATCTGATAACCCGCATCAGCCGCCAGCAGGTAGTTATTACCTTATCTGCTGTTGTGTTTTTAATGCTCGTCAACTGGTTGCTCGAAAGCTTTAAATGGCAATACCTCTCCAAGCGTTTAGCCAATATTTCGGTATGGGTAGCTATTGAGGCTGTTTTTTGCGGATTAACCTGGGCCATCTTTACCCCCAACCGCATCGGCGAATTTGGCGGCAGGGTAATGTTTCTGCCCAACCGTAAACGCATCCATGGGGTATTTGCCATGGCCGTAGGTGCATTCGCGCAGAATGTGATCACCAATGTTGCGGGTGTTTTAGCCTCGCTTTGGTTTATCTACAGCTTTTTACACTTAAACACCTGGCTGTTTTTGGGCATAACGGTTTTATCACTTGCATTTTTAGTGTTGCTGCTGGTAGTTTACTTCAACATTAAATGGCTGGTAAGCTTGCTGGATAAGATCAGGTTCCTGAAAAAATATCACCGCTTTTTTGATATCATGGGCCGGTACGAAAGTAGGGAGCTGCTGGTGGTTATCGGCTATAGCCTGGCGCGCTTCGTGGTATTCTCTGTTCAATATTATTTGGTGATACACCTGCTGTTGCCCTCCTTGCCTCTGCTGCCAATGATGCTTACAGTGGTAGTGTTTATCTTTATCCAATCGGCACTCCCCTCGCTGGATCTGTTGGACATCGGCGTGCGTAATTACACCGCAACCTATCTTTTTACCTATATTACCAACCAACATCTTGCCATTATGGCGTCGGTATCATCTATCTGGCTTATTAATCTTATTATTCCGGCCATTATGGGGTCGGTATTTGTACTTAAACTAAAATTCTTTGATCGCACATAGTATTATTTCCCTGTTCCTAACCGGCCTTTACCTGCTTGTACTTGCTTACCTTATTAAAGGATGGGCCGCACTCAGGCGCCCCAAAACCGATGGCGCAAGCCTTACCACCCGAGTAACTATCCTAATAGCCGCGCGCGACGAGGAAGAACGCATCCGGTACACCATAGAAGACATTATTGCGCAGGATTATCCCCGCCATTTGGTAGAAGTTATCATTGTAGACGACCATTCTACCGATAACACTGCCGATATTATTCGCAGCTATGCCGCCGATGGTATTATACTAATGCAGCTCCGGGAAGACAAACCGCTAAACTCCTATAAAAAGAAAGCCATTGCCGAAGCCATTGCCCGCTCTACCGGCGAGCTGATGGTTGCAACCGATGCGGATTGCCGCATGGGGAAAAACTGGCTCCGTTCGGTTGTAAGCTACTACGAAACGCATAACCCGGTGATGATCTCCTCCCCGGTTACCTATTTTGAGGAGAAGACCTTGTTTGAGTTACTGCAGACACTTGAATTTTCTTACCTCATCGGTATTGGAGCGGCCTTTATAGGCAACGGCAGGGCATCTACCTGTAACGGGGCTAATTTGGCTTACCGTAAAGATGTTTTTTACGAGGTGGGCGGTTTTAAAGGAATAGACGACCTGGCATCGGGCGATGACGAATTGCTGCTGCAAAAAGTAGCCGTTAAATACCCGGAGCGCATTGGTTTTTTAAAGAATAGCGAAGCTATTGTTTACACCCACGCCAAGCATACCCTGCAGGAATTTTTGCAGCAGCGCCGCCGCTGGGCATCAAAATCTACCAAGTACAAAGACAAATGGATAGTAGCGCTGGCGGTATGTATCTGGCTGTTCAACTTATCGCTGCTGGTAAACGCGGCATTGGGCTTTTATGATATTTTCTTCCTCAAGCTATTCGCCGTGCAGGTTCTTTTGAAATATATTTTCGAGGTGGCTTTCCTGTTGCCGATAGCTGCCTTTTTCAAGCGGACCAACCTTGTGGGATTACTTATCATCCTCATTCCCATACACATCATCTACTTTGTATACGTCGGGCTTATTGGCAACACGCGCAAATATTCATGGAAAGGCCGCACCGTTCGCTAATTTTCTTACAACTTAACAGTAGAAAGCGCAAACAAATCCTGTTTAGAATAAATTATTCTTTATTTTAGGCTACCTATTATAATAATGCAAAACACCCAGGATAGTTCAGGCGAAGACGAACTGATCCGGCTGCTCTTAAAACGGCAGTCGGAGTTGAATGCTTTGCTGGAAATTACGCGGGCGATAAATAAAAACGCCTCCACGCCCGATCTCATCAAGATGCTGGAGGTGATCCTGCAAAACTATCTGCAAATAGGGAAATTCCGTTTCCTCATAGCTAAAGACAATGTTTACAGCTGCATCTCTAAATATGGCGGGCCGTTAGAGTCGGCTATTGTGCTTAACGGTACCTGGGCGCATTTAAGCAAAATAAAATCGCCATCGGTACTAACCGGCCATTCCAATCCTGTACTGAAAGGATACGATTACTTTATCCCTATTTATCATAAAAATAAGGCGCTCGCCTATGCGCTCATCGGTGACTTTCACACCTCGGGCGAGATGTTGAATAATGATCTGACGTTTATTCAAACACTTATCAATGTGATTGTGGTGGCGTTGGAGAATAAAAAACTTTTCCGCGAACGACTACAGGCCGAACGCTTTCAGCGCGAAATGGAGCTGGCGGTTGAAGTGCAAAACATGCTGATCCCGCTACGGGTTTATAAAGAAGTTGGCGTAGAGGTTGGCGCAAAATACCTGCCGCACCAAAACATCGGCGGCGATTATTTTGATTTCTTCCGCCTCAACGAGGACGAATTTTTATGGTGCATTGCCGATGTATCGGGCAAGGGAATTTCTGCCGCGCTGTTAATGGCAAATTTTCAGGCAAGCTTGCAAAGCCTGGCCGCCATTGAGGACGACCTCACTACAATTGTTGAACGGCTTAACAAGCTGGTTATTCATAACACCAAAGGCGAGCGGTTTATCACGCTGTTTTTAGCCCGCTTTAATCAGAAAACACGTAAGCTTAACTACATCAACGCAGGCCACAATCCCACCATTTTATATTGCGACGGCGAGGCGTTCCCGCTGAAATTGGGCACTACTATGATAGGCGCTTTTGACGAGCTGCCGTTTTTAAACGAAGGGGAGATAGATATTGATCCCAATACTCTTTTCTTTAACTATACCGACGGTTTAATGGATCATGAGCTGCAGAACTACAAGAACTGGAGCGAAGAAAAACTGCTGGAGTTTGTAATTGCCAACGGCGATATGACGCCGGACGATTTCAATGAAGCCATGATGAACCACATCAACACCGTAATAAAGGGCAAACCTATTGATGATATCACCTTGCTTACGGTGAGGGTATCGTAGAGATGCGCCCTGGCTAATAGTTCCGGTGAGGACACCGGAACGGAGGAATAAAAAGCTGGTGCTGGTGCGATTTCTTCGCTGATGAACAACGAGGGAGAAATTTATTGGCTTTGTAAGATTCGCGCGGCTAAACCCCTCCCCAAGAAGGGAATAAAAGTAACTCCCCAACGGCGGTGTCCCACCGTCGCCTTTCTACCCAAACAGCAACCCAAATACCTCCTCAATTCTCCCTACCACTTTCACATCGATGGTGTAGCGGGAGAGGTCGAGCCGGTTTTTATCTTTTGCGCCGGAGGGCATGTTGTATTTGGAGATAAAGATTTGTTCGAAGCCCAGCTTCTGCGCTTCGGCTATGCGTTGCTCTACACGGTTTACGGCCCGAATCTCGCCCGATAAACCTATTTCGCCCGCAAAGCATGTTTTTGCCGGGATGGGGATGTCCTCATGCGAAGAGATGATGGCCGCTGCAAGTCCGAGGTCGATAGCGGGGTCTTCTACGCGGATACCGCCGGTAATATTGAGGAACACATCCTTTGCGCCAAGGCGGAAACCACAGCGTTTTTCCAATACGGCCAGCAGCATGCTCATACGTTTGGTATCAAAGCCTGTTGCGGTACGCTGTGGCGTGCCGTAAGGCGATGTACTCACCAGGGCCTGCGTCTCTATCAGCATCGGGCGCATCCCTTCTAACGTGGCAGATATGGTGATGCCACTTAGTGGTTCATCGCGTTGCGATAATAGGATCTCGGATGGGTTGGATACTTCGCGTAAACCCTCGCCCAGCATTTCGTAAATACCAAGTTCAGATGCCGAACCGAAACGGTTTTTGATGGTTCGTAGTATGCGGTACACGTGGTGGCGGTCGCCCTCAAACTGTAGCACGGTATCTACCATGTGCTCCAGTATCTTCGGACCGGCAATCATACCATCTTTGGTGATATGGCCTATCAAAAATACCGGCGTGGACGTTTCCTTAGCAAAGCGCAGCAGCTCGGCGGTACATTCCCGCACCTGCGATACGCTCCCCGGCGTAGATTCCACGTGGGCCGAATGCAGGGTTTGGATAGAATCTATCACAACCAGATCCGGCTGCAATTCTTCTATCTGCTTAAATATATTTTGGGTGGAAGTCTCGGTCAGGATGTAGCAAGAGTCCCCAGCCCCCCGACCCCCTGAAGGGGGAGCAGAAGTACCATGCAAATCAAAAGCTCCCCCTTCAGGGGGCGGGGGGGGCTGGGCTGTGAGCCTTTCCGCCCGCATTTTTATCTGGTGGTCGCTTTCCTCGCCGGATACGTACAGCACTTTGATGCCCGGCATGTTCAGCGCCAATTGCAGCATCAGGGTAGATTTACCGATGCCCGGTTCGCCGCCAATTAGCACTAATGAACCTGCCACAATACCTCCGCCTAACACTCGATTGAATTCTTTATCGGGGGTAAGCAGGCGGTGCTCTTCCTTAAAAGTAATATCGGCAACCTGCACCGGTTTATTTGCCCGCACAGAGGATACCGGGCTGGCTTTCCAAGTGGGTACCGAAGCGTTGGCTTTTTCCAAAACCTCCTCCACCATGGTATTCCACGACTGGCAGGCCGGGCATTTACCCAGCCATTTTGGTGATTCGTAGCCACAGCTCTGGCAGAAATATGCGATCTTAGTTTTAGCCAATTCGATTTGAGATTTTAGAATTACGATTTACGATTGTAATTGCCAATAAAATTAGCAATTAATTGGCAATCATTCAAATTAATTTCTGCTTGTTCGCGTTCGGGATGGGGCGCGAACAGCCGAACGAGCCCGTTGGGAATTTGTATCCTCATGCTATTTGTAACAATATTATTACCTGAAGGTTAGCGATTACAAAACACGTTGGCTTATAAAAACTTGTACATTTATATGTAACCGCCGTTTCCCTTTATGGTAGCAGTAATTGCCCGTTATTTTTGCAATTCCTAATTGTCAGGGGATTGCTTGTTCACGGTTTCCGGACAAGCTGATATGCGATGTTATGTTCCATATTCATCCTTTTTAATTTTTAAATTTGATCCAAATTAACCTAACGCCTATCCAATGAAAAAACTATTACTCCTGGCTGTGTTTATTTTGTCATCGTTGTATGCCTCTGCTAATATCGGTCATTCGGCGTCGTTAACATTGAGTGAGTTTACAGCAGCTCATTACCGGGACACGGCTTTAACAGGCCCCGCTGGTAATTTTGACGAAAACGCTTCAAATGTTACCGCTAATGCCGCCACTATCAGCAACCCGCCATCCTCCAACGCCAACCTCGCTAATTTAACTGTGAGCGGACATGCGCTAAGCCCGGCCTTCAGTTCCTCAACACTGCAATATGTTGTGTCTGTGGATTCAAGTGAAACGATAGTGTATTTCACCC
Source organism: Mucilaginibacter sp. (assembly GCF_039925265.1). Lineage (GTDB taxonomy): Bacteria > Bacteroidota > Bacteroidia > Sphingobacteriales > Sphingobacteriaceae > Mucilaginibacter. The sequence goes on along the minus strand of NZ_JBDSZG010000027.1, from coordinate 70,510 downwards.
CAACAGTAGCCGATGCACAAGCGAAGATAACGGTTGACGGCCAGACGGCAACCTCCGGGTCTATCAGGGGTTACTTCACAAATGTCGGCGACAACCTGGTGCCAATTGTGGTTAAGGCTGCGGACGGCACAACCAAAACCTACTCAATAATCTTTAAGCGCAAGATCTCGTCCGACAATACCTTAATGTCATTATCATTGGCTTCGGCAAGTATCAGCCCAGCATTTAACAAGAATGTGCTGAATTACACTGCCACGGTAGCCAGTGACAAGCATAAAGCATCTTTATCATTTAACACTTCCGCCAGCAAGGAAACTACAAAAGTGAACGGTGTTCCTGCAAATGGCGGCGCCTTAGTTACGCTAAATCCAGGGAATAACACATTCAATATAGAGGTAACAGCCGAGAATGGCGCCGTAAGGACATATGTATTGGTAATAACAAGACCGGCCGAGAATGATGCGTACTTAACGGATTTAATTATACTGCAAGCCCGGTTCGGTAGCTTTGCCGCAATCAATTATAACTATACTGCATCTGTTACCAATAACATTTCTTATGTAAATGTATCGCCAACGCTAAACAATGCATTTGCAACGGTTAAAGTCAACGGGAATATGGTTAGCTCAATGGGCTATTCGGCAGGTATCCCTTTATCGGTTGGCGCAAATACCATTACAGTAACGGTTACAGCAGAAGACGGCGTTACCGTTCGTACTTACACCATTACCGTAAACCGCGCTAAGGCAGGGTTGCTGAGCAGCTTGGCTTTAAGCGCAGGCGCAATAAGCCCCGGGTTTGATAGGAATACCTCTAACTATAATGTAAGTGTGGCGAGTACAATCGCAAGCATTACAGTTACCCCAACAATTGCGAATGCAGGAACAACAATTACGGTAAACGGCGTGGCGGCCACAAGCGGCACAGCCTCCCAGGCAATAACCCTTCAAAGAGGACTAAATACTATAAATATACAGGCAACCGATGATTCCGGATATGTACAAACCTATGTTGTAAAAGTCACCCAGGAGAAATCTACAGATGCAAACCTTTCTAACCTAACCATTAGCCAGGGTACCTTATCGCCGGCGTTTAATACCGATAGCACGAACTACAATGTAGTTGTTCCAAGCAGCGTTACTTCAATTACAGTTGTGCCAACCCTAAGAACTGCGGGCGGGCGAGCTCTAATTGACTACGGCAATAATACCGATATAGTAGCCAGCGGAGCCACGTCAAGCGCAATACCTTTAATAATTGGAAATAATATCATTAAGGTGATAAGCCAGTCAGAAGACCTCGGCGGCAACAAAATTTACACCATTACTGTAATGCGTGTGCGGTCAGTGTTGCTAAGCGACATAACCATAAGCACGGGTACTTTAAGCCCGATATTTAAGCCATCACAAACTACATATACTGTCACTGTACCCGACAGCGTTTCTTCGATAACAGTTTTGCCGGTACTTACCTCTACTGCGGCTTTTTCTACGGTTAATAGGGCTTTCGTAGCCAGCGGTAGCACCTCGGCCGTCATACCCTTACAACTTGGAAATAATACCATTAGTATCAGGGTCCAAGGAAAAGCGACTGGTGAGGAAATGTTTTACTCCATTACAGTGGTACGCTTAGCAGATTTACGCCTCAGTAATTTGGTCATAAGTGAGGGAACATTAACCCCTGCTTTTAACAGCGATACTCTTAATTATAAAGTAACGGTATTTAATTCAACAACAAGCGTAAGATTTACGCTTACTCCACTTTATGCCGGCGCAACAATGAGAGTAGGTGCGTCGTCGGTAGTAAGCGGCGTGCCGTCACCACCTCAAAATCTAAGTGTAGCTAACGATAACCAGTTTATAGAAGTTTCAGCGGGTGACATTAAAAAAATCTATAGAGTGAGGGTAAACAGGCTGCCGCTGCTGCTGCTAAGCAATATAGCAATTAACACGGGTCCGCTTACTCAAGTAGGCACAACAGATACATGGACAGCATCGGTAAGCAGCAGCATAAGCAAAGTACAGCTAACGCTGGGTACCCAGGAACCGGGTACCGTTAAAATTAACGGCATAACAACCGCGCAGAACACCGCCTCGGCACCGGTTGCACTAACCGGCACAACAACAAACATACCGATGGAAGCAACTTCAGCAGACGGGGTAAACAAGCGTTTGATAACCGTGGTTGTAAATAGAACCAACTCTAACAATACAGGGATAAACAATTTAACTATTAGCAATGGCTTGCTTAGCCGCGTGGCTGTAACCGACAAATGGGCCGCCGTTGTAAGCAGCGACGCAACAAGCGTACAATTAACGCTTGATACCAAGGACCCTGCCACCGTAAAGATCAACGGAGTAACAACCGCCCGTAACACTGCTTCGGCACCGGTAACACTCACCGGCACAACAACCAATATCCCGATAGAAATAACAGCGGAAGACGGTATAACAAAACGTTTACTAACCGTAGCAGTAACAAAAACAACTTTAAATAATACCGGGCTTAGCAACATAGTAATCAGTGCCGGACTGCTTACCCGTGTGGGCGTAACCGATACCTGGGCAGCATCTGTAAGCAGCGGTGTTGGTAGCGTACAGTTAACGCTTGGCACCGTTGGCCTGGCTACAATAAAAGTTAACGGCATCGTAACAGCACAAAACACTGCTTCGGCGGCTATCACGTTAACAGGTGCAACCACAAATATACCGCTAGAAATAACGGCAGGAGACGGCGTAACAAAACGCAACATTACCGTTACTGTGCGGAGGGCGGGCTCTAATAACACAGGGTTAAACACCATTGCTATCAGCTCTGGCGGGCTTGTTCGCGAAGGCGCAACGGATAAATGGGTGGCCTCGGTAAGCAGCAGCGTAAATAGTGTGCAATTAACGTTGAGCACTAAAGAGCCGGGCACAATAAAAATAAACAATGCAACAACCGCTCAGGATACCGTTACGGCAGCCGTCTCCTTAACCGGCGCAACAACTACTATACCTGTAGAGATAACAGCAGAAGACGGTGTAACAAAACGTTTTATAACCGTTGTAGTAAATAAATACGGCTCCAGCAATACAGGGCTAAATGGTATAGCTATTAATACCGGCCCGCTTAGCCAGGGCGGCACAACAGATACCTGGACAGCATTGGTAAGCACCGCCATAAGCAATGTACAGCTAACCCTGGGCACCCAAAGCCCGGGTACCATTAAAGTTAACGGCATAATAACCGCACAAAACACTGCCTCGGCACCTGTTACGCTTACCGGAACAACAACTAATATCCCGGTAGAGGTAACAGCAGAAGATGGCATGACCAGGCGTTTTATAACAGTAATTGTTAACAAAGCCACGCCGCCGGTAATAGCAGCCATAACAACCAGGCAAGGGGGCATAAGTATAGTACAGGAAACCGGGCAACCAGCAGAAGCCCAGCCTGAAGATATTAACATAAAACAAGCCGTATCGCCAAACGGGGATGGCATTAACGACCGGTTCACTATTGAGGGTATTAACGCTTTCCCGGAAAACACAGTACGCATTATAAACCGCAACGGTGCCGTGGTATACGAAACCAAAGGCTATGATAATGAAGCCAGGGCTTTTGACGGGCGCAGCAGCAAAGGTACTCTGCAGCAGCCGGGTACTTACTTCTACTCTGTAGAGTACAAGAAAGGCACGGAAACCAAGAAGAGGACCGGTTACTTTATTGTGAAATATTAAACAAACGAGGAATATTAGCCGCAACGCAGACCGGCAATTAGAAACTTTTAGCCGATGCGGGCATGAACATGGATATAAAACTAACCAAAAAGAGCAGATGCTTTCTCAAACATCTGCTCTTTTCTTATCTGCGTATCCGCACATTTACAATTTTATTTCCTCATCCTTACCGGAGAAAAAGTGGAACTCGGTTAACTGGTAAGCCGGGTTGGTTTTCACCTTTATCCACTGGTTATATTTAAAGTACCATTTCATCTGGCGGTTAAACATTCCCTTTTTAATGTAGGCCTCAATGTACGGGTGTACGCAGAGGGTAATGTTTTTCTCGTTTTGTTCTTCAAGGATGAAGTTGAAGTTGTTCTCAATATCATCAAGCAGCAACACCGTTGGGCGGATGGTACCGGTACCGTTACAGGCAGGGCATATCTCACTGGTAACAATGTTCATTTCGGGCCTTACGCGCTGGCGGGTGATCTGTATCAATCCAAACTTGCTCGGCGGCAAAATGGTGTGTTTTGCACGGTCATCGGCCATTTGGGCCTTCAGATAATCAAAAAGCTCTTTGCGGTTGGTTGGCTTGTGCATGTCAATAAAATCGACAACCACTATACCACCCATATCGCGCAGGCGCAACTGGCGGGCAATTTCTTTTGCCGCTTCCTTATTCACCTGGTAAGCGTTCTCTTCCTGGTTCTCTTTATTAGCTGTACGGTTCCCGCTGTTCACGTCAATAACGTGTAAAGCTTCGGTATGCTCAATTACCAGGTAAGCGCCACCGGCAAGGTTAACGGTTTTACCAAAAGCACCTTTTATCTGCTTATCAATACCATGATGCTCAAACAAAGGCTCCTTGTGTTTATGCAGGCGCACAATACCCTCCATCTCAGGCGAGATCTCGTGTATGTAAGAGCGTATCTCTTCATACATCCCCTGGTCGTTGGTGTAAATGTGCTGAAAATCCGGGTTCAAGATATCCCTCAGGATAGTTGATGTTCTGCCGATCTCCCCCAAAACCTTTCTGGATGGTTCGGTACTGTGGAGTTTGGTTACAAAGACTTCCCATTTGGAGATTAAATCCAGCAGGTCTTTCTGCAACTCGTCCACACCCTTCCCTTCAGATACGGTGCGTATAATTACGCCAAAATGTTTTGGTTTGATACTCTCAACAACTTTACGCAAGCGATTCCGCTCGGTATTGCTCTTTATCTTTTTCGAGATGGAGATCACCTCAGAAAAAGGCACCAATACAACATAGCGGCCTGCAATAGACAGGTCGCTGCTTAACCTCGGGCCCTTTGTTGAGATGGGCTCTTTGGCAATTTGTACGGGCACAAGCGCTCCCTTTGATAAAACGTCAGAGATTTTGCCCCCTTTGTTTATATCAGCTTCGAGCTTAAAGTTATCTAAAAGCTTTGATTGGTATCCCCCGCTACGTACTTGTTTGGTAAGCTTAAGCAGGCTTTGTACCTGCGGCCCCAAATCAAGATAATGCAAAAAGGCATCCTTCTCGTATCCTACATCCACAAAAGCGGCATTCAGGCTGGGCATAATTTTTTTAATGCGGCCTAAATACAAATCTCCAACAGTATAATTATTGGTGTTTTGCTCTTTGTGGAGTTCTACAAGTTGTTTATCCTGTAATAATGCAATAGTAGCCCCGTTGGGGGATGAATCGATAATTAATTCTTTTATCAATTGCTACTCCATTTCTTAAAACGGCACCGCAAGGCGCCGCCGGGTGGAAAAAACTAAACATAAATAGCCCCCTTATAAGGGGGCTCAAGCTATTTACAATAGCCTATTTTTTCTTATGTCTGTTTTTTCTTAAACGCTTTTTGCGTTTGTGGGTAGCCATTTTATGTCTCTTACGTTTTTTACCGCTTGGCATGATAATAATTTTTAAGTGTGGTTATTTTTTTAATTCCTTTATAAACTCATCTATCCGGCTACTCTCTGCAGGGTCGCCTATTAGTTGCTTGCATTTTTCATAAGCTGCAATCGCTTCTTGTTTTTGGCCCAGTTGCTTATAACTTTCGGCCAGGTAAAAGTAGGGCTCAAGCTCTTCTTTTATGGCTATCATCGTTTTAAACCTGCCAACCGCTTTATCATACTGCCCGCTCTTCATGGCAAACATGCCTAAATTGAGCAATGCCGAGTGATTTTTAGGATCCTGCTTTACTACCTCAAGCAATAAAGCAATACCTTGCATTGGCATACCGCCACCGTTTACATAGGCAACGCCTAATCCGGTTTTGGCTTCCAGATCTGCTGGCTTTAACTTAGTAGCATTTAAAAACGCTTCCGAAGCTTTAGCACTCAAGGCAACCTGCTCGTTAGCATCCTGCGAGCGTTTGGTAGCTTCGTTAAAACGGTTACCGGCATTTACCCAATCATCAAACGCGTTTGTTTGTTGGGCTATTTCCTGGTAATAAAAGGCTGCGGGCGCAGGCTGCACGTTTGCATCCCATAAGGCTGCCAAACTGCGCTGCACCGATGGCTTTGCGGCAATCGTTGCTGTTTGCAACTGCCCTTCCAGCGCTTCAACCTGTTTTAACTGTTCTGCATCTAAGCTTTGCTTTGCCAGTGCCGATACCGAAGCTTCGGTTAATCCAGCGGCTGGTTTTGCATTGGCATCAACGGCAGTAGTAGCTGGTTTGGCTGCAACCTCTTTAGATTTTACCAAACCTTTTACAGGTTGCCAGTACAAATAGCCCATAGTAACAATTACTATTGCACAAACGGCTATCTGCTTTTTATTCATAGCTTATTATTTGCTTGCAGTGGTTTTATTACCTGTACGAACTTTCTCTACAAAAGTTTTAGCTGGCTTAAAGCTTGGTACAAAATGCTCGGGGATAATAATGGCAGTATTTTTTGAAATGTTACGCGCGGTTTTCTTTGCTCTCTTTTTAACTACAAAACTTCCGAACCCTCTTACGTAAACATTCTCGCCGCCTACCATTGAGCTTTTCACTACTTTGAAAAACGCTTCAACGGTTTCCTGCACGTCAACTTTCTCGATACCTGTTTTAGAAGAGATTTCAGCTATAATTTCTGCCTTGGTCATATCCTGTTTTCTTTATTTAAAATGTATAAATACTTAACTGTTTTGGGGTTGCAAAAGTATCGCTTTAAAATTAAAGATTAAAATAATTAACACATTTTTTTTGCAGACCGCCCAAAACAGCATTTTAGGGCTTAAATTATGATACTGAAATGGATAAAGTATCTTTGCTTTTGATGAATATTTCGAGAGAATTGATAAGCTGGTACGAGGAAAATAAGCGCGATCTGCCATGGCGCAGCACTACCGATGCTTATATTATATGGCTATCGGAAATTATATTGCAGCAAACCCGCGTAGAGCAGGGAATGCCATATTTTTACCGTTTTGCGGAGAAGTATCCTACAGTCGAGCACTTTGCGGCAGCGCCGGAAGACGATATTCTAAAACTATGGCAGGGTTTAGGATACTATTCGCGGGGCCGCAACATGCTAAAAACAGCGCAGTTGGTGCAGGAGCAATATAACGGTGAATTCCCTACTACCTACGAGCAGCTTATCAAACTAAAAGGAATAGGCGAATATACCGCCGCTGCCATATCATCTTTCTCGGCAAACGAAGCGCGCGCCGTAGTTGATGGAAATGTTTACCGGGTACTTGCCCGTTTTTTTGGTATTGACGAACCCATCAACTCGCCAAAAGGCAAAAAGGTATTTCAGCAACTGGCAGATGAAGTGCTGGATAAACAACGCCCGGCACTGCACAACCAGGCCATGATGGAATTTGGAGCCATGCTGTGCAAGCCCAAAAACCCGGCCTGCGGCATTTGCCCCGTGCGTTTAGGATGCGCCGCATTCAAAACCAATGCCACTACGTATTTGCCGGTAAAACTCAAGACGGTAAAGATCCGGAAAAGATATTTTAACTATATGTTAATATTTGATGGCGAACGGTTACTTATGAACAAGCGCAACGAAAGTGATATATGGGCCAATATGTACGACCTGCCAATGATAGAAACCGAGACGCTAATAGAGCCGGCACAACTATTTCAGCGCGATGACGTAAAAGAAGTTCTTGGGAATAATATAGCGATCAGGAATACCCCGGAAGTGGTAAAACATGTACTTACACACCAGCATTTATTCATCCAATTTATTATTTTAGATGGCCGGCCCGAAAAACTGCAGCCGAATTGGTTTTACACAGGGTTGCAAAATTTAGAGAATTTAGCTATGCCTCAGCGAATTTTTATATTTATAAAAAAATTTTTTAATTTCTAAATAATTCTCCGTTAATTTATGGCATGTCTGGAATTAATAAAGTAATACTTGTTGGTCATTTAGGAAAGGACCCTGAAGTAAGGCATTTGGAGGGCGGCGTAGCCGTGGCCAGCTTTCCGTTAGCTACCTCAGAAACGTTTAATAAAGACGGCCGCAAAGTAGAGCAAACCGAATGGCACAATATTGTAATGTGGCGCGGACTGGCAGATGTAGCCGCTAAATTTTTACAGAAGGGGAAATTAGTTTACATTGAAGGCAAATTACGCACCCGTTCTTTTGAAGATAAAGAAGGTATAAAGAAATATACTACAGAGGTGGTTGCCGAGAACTTTACCATGCTTGGCCGTAAAACAGATTTTGAGAATGGAGATAACCAACCACGCAATGGCCTGAAACCAAATAACGATAATGAAGGCATCCGCATAAGCGATACCGACGACCTGCCCTTTTAATTAAAATTATAAACCTAAATTATAAAAGCCTTCGGTATATATACCGGAGGCTTTTATTTTGTATCTCCGCCAGGAACCGGCCAACCAATTACACCCCGGCATTTTCTGCCGGGAAATTCAGGTAGAAGGTTGTGCCTACCCCGATGTTGGTTTCGAACCATATTTTTCCGCTTGCGTTTTCTATGGAGTTTTTTACAAATGCAAGCCCCAGGCCGGTGCCCGAACTTTTGGTGGTAAAGTTTGGCTCGAAAATTTTATCGCGCATGTTCTCGGGGATCCCGTTGCCGTTATCTTTTATGGTTAACAGCACGTTTTTGCTGGTTATCAAAAAGTTTATCTCTATCAAACAGTCCCGCTCTTGCGGAGTAGCTTCTATGGCGTTCTTTAGCAGGTTATTAAAGCAGCGCAGCAGTTGGTCGCGGTCGGCGGCTACAAAGAATGGTGTAGTCGGCGGCATCATTAAAATTTGCACGTTATCCATCTGCTTAAAAATTATAACGGCCTGCCCCAGCATCTCAAACAGGTTAATACTCTCTATGCGGGTATCGGGCATTTTAGCGAATGCCGAAAATTCTGAAGCAATGTTAGAGAGGCTTTCTATCTGCTCCACAAACGATTTACTAAAACGCTCAAACTTCTGGTCAAACTTTGGGTCCTTATCCTTCCACGATTTATCAAGCAACTGCAGGCCCAGTTTTAAAGGCGTAAGAGGGTTTTTAATTTCGTGTGCTACCTGTTTAGCCATTTCGCGCCATGCTGTTTCCCGTTCAGATTGTGCCAGTTTATGCGCGCTGTTCTCCAGGGCCGCTATCATGTTGTTATATTCCTTTACCAGCGCGCCTATCTCATCGTCGCGCTCCCATTTAATAGGCTCATTCTTTTTGCCGTAAATGGTTTTACTTAGGTTGTACTGTATAAAGTTTAGCGGGGCGGTTATCTGCCTGGCAATGATCACCGCAAACAGGCCAATGGCTATAAAAACCAGCGCATAAACGTTTATCATGATGTTTAATAACGAACCTATCCGCTCGGTATAATCGGCCTCGTTGGCAAAATAGGGCAATTGCAGGTAGGCAATAATATTGTGTTTAGAGTCTCTTAACGGCGCGTAGGCGGCTTTATAGGTAAGTTTTGAAATTCGCTCCTCGTTTACAAACTCCGATTTTTGCTCATCTGATAAAGCAATGAACGCCCTCCCGTTCATGCGGGGCGCCAACAAGCCATAATCGTAAATTTTGGGCTGGGTGGATATCAGGTTCACGCCATTAAGGTCGTACAAGGATAAGTCGGTGGTGTAATTGTCGGCAAGTTTGTCAAATGCTACACGGCCCTCCTCGCTGATATTACCAACATACTCGTTTATAGGGCCTGCCTCCAAAATACTTGCTATCTGCATAATTTTGCTACGGATATTTTTATCCTGCTGGCTTTGGTATTGGGTGCTTATAGATACAAACGTGATGATCCCCACCAGTACCAGCGTTATTACCACCGCAAATATCATGGAGAACTGGATGCGGGTTTTATAAAGCACCCTGTCGAAATTTATTTTGAAGTTCCAGTTGATGCGGTTATTGTTGATATTAAAGATCTTAACTTTTATCCACACCAGCCTAACCAATAAAACTATCGAGGCAAACGCCAGTATCACTACAAAAAAGAAAGTTAAAGCTGTTATAATGGATGCTACAGCATTTTCTTCTTTGCTTACCACAATAAGGTTACGGTTGCTTGGTTTATACAGCAAGTGGCTGTATTTGGTAAAACGGTCAAACCAACCTATGCGGCTGCCGGTATTTACCTGCATGGTATACTTTTTTAGCTCGCCTTTAAATTCCTTATTATTTACGCTGTACACATAGTTACCGCTCTGCCCTATCAGCATATCATCGGCATAAAAAGCGTAGGAGTAATCTTTAAATTCTTGTTCCGGTTTATCACTCTTATCAATAAGCAATTCGGGAAAGGTACCTGTTGCCAAAAGCGGCCGGGCCTTCAGTTCGATAACGATGGTACCCAGGCTGGTGTCGTTATCTATAACCGGTAGTATGGCAAAATAGCTTTGAAAACCGAACGACTCGTTCTCGCGGTAAAAATTGTCCGACACTTTAAAGGAGCTGTATTGCACCATATCCTTAAAAATATCCAGCGAGTAGTCTTTGTCTGCCGATATGGGCTCGTTTTGTACGTCAAACTCGTGGATCTTAAACTCGTACTTGGATAAGTACCTGTCGAAATACAGCTTTTGCAAACGGGCGGTTAAATAATCGTTGGTGTGCGAGCTGCCTTTAAAATATTGAATAATAGCAGGTTCCTTTATTATCTGTTTTTCTATTTGTTTAAACAGCGTATCGGCAGTTACATCATCAGGCACTTCCAATCGCTGTATCAGCACCCGCCGGGTCGACTCTTCTTTTGCCCCTTCGAACCGGTAAAGTTTTATGGATGAAATAGCTGCGCAGATTAAAACAATGAGCAGGAACGACCCTGCGTTGAACTTCCGGTCGTTATACAGATAGCTGTACCCGCGCGATAAAATCAATACTGCCCATAGCAGATAAAACAGGCTAAACTCCACGTACCACGTTACAAGTGCCGTTGTTATAATAATACCTAAACCAAATACTAAAGCCTGTTTTACAATGGGGAAGCTTAGTTTAAAGCAGATGGTTAAAATAACCTCGGTAAGCAATACAAATACTAAAAAACTAAAACAGAGCATTAATACGCCTATAAGGCTATATACCGAAAGGTTAAGCACGTTGTTGACGTCAAAACTGATCTTGGAGTTGATTACCAGGCCATAAAATAAATGCAGTAAACTGGTTGAGGTTACCAGCAGGGTAACAAAGCACAAAGCGTATATGAGGTAGCTAAGCGCTTTGCCCGGCATGTGTTTTATCAATTTGCCACGCAGGGTATACATGTAGGCCACAAACCAGCAAATAGCCAGGATATTGATGCAAAGATCGCCGAGGGAAGGGTAAACATAGCTGGAGCCATACAGCTGCGGGCTAAAAAGCTTTAGCGGCTGGGTAAAATTTGGCCAGCCATAGTGCAAATTAACAAACCTGAATGCTATAATAAAAACAGCCAAGGCCAACAACGACAGGTACACCATACCCCTGTTGGCCAGGTAGGTAACCATGACGTGTATAAAAACGCAAAGGCTTATCATAGCCAATATCCATACGGATAGCTCGAAGTAAAAGAACCTGTTGTTAACCCCGTCGTTTAACAATTTTACCGAAAACAGGTAGGTGTTTTTAAGGTCGTGCACGGCGTAAACACCTTTATCAGTAAAATCGGCTATATCGATATTGGTATCGTCGGTAAGGTCGGTAGCAAAAGTGTTTTGGAGATACTTGTTTTGGAACACGTACGCATTTTTTACCGGGATAAAAAACAGCGCGGAGAAGTTCCCCTCCGATTTCTTGATAACCTCATAATAGCCATTATTCGACCGGATGAACGAACAACCGTCCTTAATCCTGGCTGCGTTATCAGGAATTATTTTGGCTCCGCTCCAAAAATTGATGCGCCCGTTTTTTAAGGTAACGAGCCAGATATTTCTTTTAAGCGTATAGTCGTTTATAAATGCAAGTGCCTCGCTATGTTTTACCGGGAAGCCTTTTATTTGATTAAAAGTGCTCTTGTCATTTAGTATCTCATAAACGTCGCCCTCCTTTTTATGGAGATTACTCTCCAATACACGGGCCGTTTGCGCTAAATTATTTGCAGGGGAATAAGTGTTCTCAACAATTATTGCTGTGATCAGTAGGCTGGCGAACAGGAGCGCCAGCAAAGCACGTATTTTTCCGGCGGTAGTCAAATGTTTTTCAAGCTAATCAAATCGTCACAAACAAAACTACATAAGGGGCATTTAGTTTCGTTTGTAAATTTTATAATACAGCCGCCGCCGTAGGCACATTTTTATCTACTTTTTTAACAAGGCCCTGCAATACTTTACCCGGCCCAACTTCGGTAAATGATGTTGCACCATCGCGCAGCATTTGCTCTACGGTTTGAGTCCAGCGTACCGGGCCGGTTAGCTGGGCAATCAGGTTTTGTTTTATCTCCTCAACATCGGCATGCGGCTTGGCATCAATGTTTTGGTATACCGGGCACACCGGTGCTTTAAATTCGGTTTGTAAAATGGCGTCCTGCAGTTCAACCCTTGCGGCTTCCATCAACGGCGAGTGGAAAGCTCCACCCACGTTTAATTTAAGCGCACGCTTGGCACCGGCAGCCAGCATTTTTTCGCAGGCGGCATCAATACCGGCAATACTGCCCGATATTACCAGCTGACCCGGGCAGTTATAATTTGCAGGGACCACCACATCGCTTACCTGGTGGCAAATATCTTCAACTGTAAAATCATCCAATGCCAAAATAGCGGCCATGGTACCGGGTTGTATCTCGCAGGCTTTTTGCATAGCATTGGCACGGGCGGCCACCAAACGCAAACCATCCTCAAATGATAAGGCACCGGCTGCAACCAGGCTGGAAAACTCGCCGAGGGAGTGGCCTGCCACCATTTCCGGTTCAAAATCGGACATTACTTTGGCCATGATAACCGAATGTAAAAATATGGCAGGCTGGGTAACGTTGGTTTGTTTAAGGTCCTCCTCGGTACCATCAAACATTATATCGGTAATACGGAAACCCAAAATATCGTTTGCTTTTTCAAACAGCTCTTTAGCTTGTTCGCTTTGCTCGTACAGGTCCTTACCCATACCCGGAAATTGGGCGCCCTGCCCAGGGAAAATGTATGCTTTCATCTTGATTTCGGATTTCGAATGTTCGATTTCGGATTTATTCTTCTTTCTTGTCTCTTGATTCTTGACTCTTGTTTCTATTCGCCCTTAGCTGAGTTTAGATGATATTAAGTTCAGGAACTCTGTCCTTGTTTTTTCTTTTAAAAACTCGCCGGTAAAGGCAGAAGTTGTGGTTACCGAATTTTGCTTCTGTACTCCGCGCATGCTCATGCACAGGTGGCGGCATTCTATAACCACCCCAACCCCAATCGGGTTCAAGGTTTCCTGGATACAATCGCGGATCTCGTTGGTAAGGCGCTCCTGTACCTGCAGGCGGCGTGCAAATACATCCACTATCCGCGGTATTTTGCTCAGGCCTACTACGTATCCATTGGGTATATAAGCGATATGTGCTTTGCCAAAAAATGGCAGCATGTGGTGCTCGCACATCGAGTATACTTCAATGTCTTTCACGATCACCATCTGGCTATAATCCTCTTTAAACATTGCGGAGTTCAGTATCTCTTTAGCGTTAAGATCATATCCATGGGTAAGATAAAGCATTGCTTTCGCCATACGCTCGGGAGTTTTTAGTAAACCATCGCGCGCGGGGTTTTCGCCTATGTGCTTTAATACATCCAGGTAATTGTCCGACAGGTGCTGTATCAGCTCCGGGTTGTAGCGGTCAACCTTTTGGTAGCCGTTTATCCCCGCATCCCTGTCGGGAATGTTATTTTCATTATCCATTATTCAGGTTTATCCGCCAAAGTACTCGGCAGAGTTATTTTCGGTTTCGTACAATCTCACCGAATGTAAAAACACACCCGGGTAAGCCTCTATCGGGGCTTTCAACTGGTTAAATATCTCAATGGTAAGCAACTCGGTCGATGCCATTTTGCCCTTCATAAAATCAACATCCAGGTTGAGGTTTTTATGGTCGAGTTTGTCAATAACATACTCGTTTATGATCTCCTTAAGTTCTTTAAGGTCTATCAGGTAGCCCGTTGCATGGGTAATTTCGCCTTTCACCGTTACAAACAGGTTGTAATTGTGGCCATGCCAGTTAGGGTTGGCACATTTGCCAAACACTTCGGCGTTTTTCTCTGCGCTCCATTCCTCGCGGTACATCCTGTGTGCCGCATTAAAATGTTCTTTGCGCGTAATATGTATCATCATAGCAATTAATGGTGCAAATATACAAAACAAAAATAGCCGAGTTGTTTTATCTTAGTGCTCGAAAAAAAATTTGAAGTATGCGGATTTTGTTTGTAGCGGCAACCGGGATGGAGGTAGGCGGGTTTATTTTAGATTTTGGGTTTCGTATTTCCGACTCGGAAAAGAAGAACATCTTTAAAACCAGCAGTTCGGCAACAGATGCCTCAAACTCCCTGCTGATAACAGGAGTGGGCATGGTTGCCACCGCTTTTGCCTTGGGTAAAGAGCTGGCTACCAACCAGTACGACCTGGCCATAAACCTCGGTATCGCCGGCAGTTTCGACCGCAGCATCGCGCTGGGCGAAGTGGTAGAAGTGGTAGATGACGCGCTATCTGAACTTGGCGCCGAGGATGCCGACTCCTTTTTACCCATCAGCCTGATGGGCTTGGGCGAAAGCACCTTTAAAGCATCTGAAACAATCGCGAATGTTTTTAAAGGCACTAAAGCTGCAGCCAAGTATAAAAACCTGAAACAGGTACGATCGATAACAGTAAACACCGTGCACGGCGAGGACGAATCTATCGAGAAAATTATCCGCCGCCTGAATCCTCAATTGGAAAGCATGGAAGGTGCAGCCTTTTTTTACGCATGCCGCCAGGCTGGGGTGCCTTGCATGCAGATCAGGGCAGTGTCAAATTACGTAGAAAAGCGTAACCGCGATAACTGGCGCATAGGGCTGGCCGTTAAAAATCTGGATACCTTTGCCATCGATCTGCTGAATACGCTAAAGGGATAGCAGCACAAGCCCCCCAGCCCCCTGAAGGGGGAGCAGAAGTTAAAAATTGAATAATGACATTAAAACAAAATCCCCCCTTCAGGGGGTTAGGGGGCATGAAACTTACAATCGGCTTTTCGCCTTGCCCAAATGATACTTTTATTTTTGATGCGCTCATCCATCATAAAATTGATACCGAGGGTTTGGATTTTGAGGTGTTTTACGATGATGTAGAAACGCTGAACCAAAAAGCTTTCCGCGGCGAACTGGATATTACCAAACTGAGCTGTCATGCTTTCGCGTATGCGGCCGATAAATACATTTTACTGGATGCAGGCAGCGCGCTGGGTTTCGGAGTGGGACCATTATTGATTTATAAGCCGCCTTACACAAGATTTCTCGAGAAAGGGGTAACTACGTTGTTTGACGCAACTTCGGGTACTACAGAGAAAACTGACCTTTCCGATTTTATTAACTCTTCTAAAATCGGTATCCCAGGCAAATTTACAACCGCCAATTTTTTATTGAGCCTTGCCTTACCGGATGCTAAAAACAAGATAGAAATTGTATTCTCGGAGGTTGAAAATTCTGTGTTAGATGGAACCATCGATTTTGGACTCATCATTCATGAGAACAGGTTTACCTATCAAAACAGGGGATTAGAGAAATTAATAGATCTTGGCGATTACTGGGAAAAACGCACCGGATGTGCTATACCCTTAGGCGGAATAGTTGCTAACCGTAATTTACCATTGGATGTTCAGCATAAAATAAACCGGGTGTTGAAACGCTCCGTGGAATTTGCTTTTGCCAACCCAAAATCGGGTCTGGAATACATCCGTTCTCACGCGCAGGAGATGAGTGAAGAGGTGATGTACAAACACATCGACCTGTATGTAAATAAATTCTCCGTGGATTTAGGCGAAGAGGGTAAAAAAGCGATTAAGCTTTTGTTTGATACCGCGCTGGAGAAAGGCATTATTCCATTTATAAGCGAGAATTTATTTTTGAACGAGTAGAACATTTTCGCCGCCGCTCGGCTCCTGCCGAGTGGCAACTATTACGAGGCCTCAGACCGCGGCGAGACATTGCTTAATAAGCGTCACTCGGCTGGAGCCGAGCGCCTGCCCCTTTTTAATTACAACGCCTTCTCTGCCAGCAGATCATCGGTCAACTTCTCAAACTCACTGATAAACTCGGTATAGTAGTGCCCTGTGCCCGGGCCGCTAAAACCGGTATGGATCTTACGTACATCGCCGCTTTTATCAATAATGATGGTAGTAGGGAAGCCCACCACCTTGGTAAGCATGGGCAGGCTTTTAGCCGTTTCGTCTTTATTGCTGGTGTAGCCGGTTATTAACAATGGATATGGGATGTTAAAACGGTCTTTTACCTGTGCAACCGTTTTTTGCGATTTGGCAAAATCGGTGGTGCGCTCGTAGGCCAGGCCTATTACCTCCACACCCTTATTGTGGTATTTTTTATAGTAATTCACCATGTAGGCGGTTTCGTCCATACAGTTAGGGCACCAGGATCCCATGATCTGGATGATCACCACCTTGTTTTTAAAGCGCTCATCTTCCAGTGAAACCGGGTTACCGTTTAGGTCTTTAAAGTTAAACGCCCGCTTTTTATATCCGGGCTTTAAAGCAGCTAATGAATATGCATCGGGTAGTTTGGCGTTCTCATCCCGTACGGCTGTCCATATATCTTTACCAGTTAAACCCGAAGAGAATTTGCCTTCGCTTAACGTATTATCATCAGCAATTTTCGCGGTGAATAAAAACGCGTGCCCGCCATCAAAGCAACTGAGGTAAAGCTGATCGCCGGAAACGGTGCCTTCTAAAAAACGGTAATCGCCGGTGGTGGTTAAAAAAGTGCCGGTAACCTTTGCGCCGGTTTGCTTAAACTCGCCCACCGTGGTATCCTTATCGGCAACCTCTTTACCAAATACAGCCGACCAGCGACCGCTTACATTATGTTTTGGTTTTTCGGCGTCTTTAAAAAAGCGGTAGGTAGTATTGGCGGTGGCAGTGAACTCCTGGGCAACGTCACGTACGCCAAGGTGCTTAATATAATGACCCTGCAAGGTTTGTCCGGTTTGTTTGAGCCTGAACTCCGAGTCGAACAAAGGCATTCTGATGAATACCGAATCGCCGCTGCCGGTTACGCCGGGCACTTTTAAATGCTCAGTGCTGTTAATCACCGCAATTTCTTGCTTGCCGCTGCCGCTTACTTCAAAATTGAAAGGGATCTCGTTCCCGGTGGCCGTTTTTAACACCCCGCGCCAGATACCTGTAGCCAGTTTTGTTTGTGCCGAAGCTATGTGGGTTAGCGAAGCGAATACTGCCGCGCCGATTAGAAATTTCCTGATCATAAAAAAGTCGACTAGTTCTATATACTTTGTCAAAAGTAATAAAAGCGCTCAACTATTTCAAAACTTCACGGGAAATGACAATGCGCTGAATTTCGGACGTTCCCTCGTAAATCTGCGTTATTTTGGCGTCGCGCATCAGGCGCTCCACATGGTATTCTTTTACAAACCCATACCCGCCGTGTATCTGCACGGCCTCAATGGTGGTACGCATGGCGGTTTCCGATGCAAATAGTTTAGCCATTGATGCCGCTTGCGCGTAAGGCAGTTTGTTATCCTTTAGCCAGGCCGCGCGGTAACATAACAGGCGGGCTGCTTCTATCTCAGTAGCCATATCGGCAAGTTTAAATTGGATGGCCTGCAGATCGCCCAATGTTTTGCCGAAGGCTTTTCGTTCTTTAGCATACTGTACGGAAAGCTCGTAAGCGCCCGCTGCTATACCCAATGCCTGTGATGCAATACCAATTCTACCGCCCTCCAGCGTGGCCATAGCAAATTTAAACCCGAAACCATCTTCGCCTATCCTGTTCTCCTTAGGTATTTTCACATCGGTAAACATCAGCGAATGCGTATCCGAACCACGGATGCCCAGCTTATTCTCCTTTGGCCCTACGGTGAAACCCTCCATCCCTTTTTCAACAATAAGCGCGTTAATGCCCCGGTGCTTTTTAGCGGCATCCGTTTGCGCCATTACTATATAGGTAGATGCCGTACTGCCGTTGGTGATCCAGTTTTTGGTGCCGTTTAACAGGTAATGGTCGCCCATATCAATAGCGGTGGTGCGCTGCGAGGTAGCATCAGAACCAGCCTCGGGCTCGCTGAGGCAAAAGGCGCCAATTACCTGGCCTTGTGCCAGCGGCACTAAATATTTCTGTTTCTGTTCTTCGTTGCCATATTTCTCCAGCCCGTAACATACCAGCGAGTTGTTTACCGATACCACCACCGATGCCGATGCATCCACCTTGGATAATTCTTCCATTACTATACTGTACGATATGGCGTCCATCCCGCTGCCGCCATACTCCGGCGAAACCATCATGCCCAAAAAGCCCAGCTCGCCCAGTTTTTTTATTTGTTCTGCGGGAAATTTTTGGTGTTCGTCGCGCTCTATTACACCGGGTTTTAGCTCGGTTTGTGCAAAATCGCGCGCCGCCTGGCGTATCATTAAATGTTCTTCGGTAAGGTCAAATTGCATGGTGGTATTTTGGTGAGCCTAAATTAAAGTATTATGCACGCATAGCAAAATTTATCGCACAAAAAAAGAGAGCCTTTTGGAAGCTCCCTTTTCCCCTAATTAATTTAAACTATTGATTAAACCCAAAAAAAAGAACAATTCATCTCAACTTGGGCTACTGAGAATTCAAGTAAGCCTGAACATCGAAAAACGTTTTTACATAGGTAGATGTATTTATGTTTTTATAAGGATGATGCAGGACTATCTACTTTTTAACAAAATTAAAGCCATAATTTTTTTCGTTTGGAGATGATTGTTTGAACGCCAATTTATATTTACTGAGTTTTAAAAACTGTCTAACCGACGCAATAGATCACTTTATTTACTGATTATAAACACTTTAAATAAAAAAAGCGTTTCAAAATTAAACATCAGCACCAAAACGTTTACAACTTTTGTGTTTAAGAATTTGTAAAATAATTTTTACAAAGGTTGCCCAACCGCAACTAATTAGAAATTAATTTAACTGTGTATATTTATCCGGATTAAAATTTCTGTTTTACCATACACCCCCTGTATTTTTTTACATACACCTGCTAAAAAATGGACAAAAAAACAAACACCCGTATTATTACAACTTTGGCAACTGCGGCGTTGCTGCTTGGTGCCTGCAAAAACTCCGGAGACGATAAGTCTAAGCTTTATGCCGAGAACGACCGCGTTTTTAAAAATATAGACGCCACCGTTAAACCCGGCGACGATTTCTTTTTGTACGCCAGCGGCAAGTGGCTAAAAGAAAACCCTATCCCTGCGGCCTATTCGGCATGGGGTATAGGTAATGTGGTGCAGGACGATTTACGCGAAAAACTGAAAAAAATTAACGAGGATGCCCTAAAGGCCAACGCCGAAAAAGGCAGCAATACCCAAAAAATAGGCGATTTCTATTTCAGCGGGATGGATACCGTTAATATTGAAAAACAAGGAATTGCCCCGCTTAAAGAAGAACTGGAGCGGATAGACCGCATCAGCGATGTAAAATCACTGGTAGCGGAGTTTGCACATCTGGGCACTATTGGCGTACCAAACCCCATTGGTACTTATGTTGGCCAGGATGATAAAAACAGCAGCAAAATGATGCTGCAGCTTTACCAAGCAGGCATAGGGCTGCCCAACCGCGATTATTATTTTAACAGCGATAAGCATAGCGTTGAGATCCGTACCGATTATCAGCAAAAGCATTTACCTATACTATTTAAACTAATGGGCATGGCATCCGGCGAAGTAAGCGGCGCTACAGCCAAAACTTACCTGATAGAAAAAGCACTTGCCGATAGCTCCCGTAAGCTGGAAGACCTGCGCGACCCATACCACAATTATAACAAAATGACCGTTGCCGGCTTAGGGAAAATTGCACCACTGGTAGATTGGAAAGCCACTTTTGAGCAATTGGGCTACAAAAATGTAGACACCGTAATTGTTGGCCAGCCCGAGTATTACCGTGCCGTAAACAAAGCGCTTACCGCCTTTACCCTTGCCGATTGGAAAAGCTACCTCAAGAAAAACCTCGTGAGCGATGCAAGCCCGTATTTGAGCAAAGCTTTTGACGAAGAGAACTTCCGCTTTTTTGGAACGCGACTATACGGGCGAAAGGAGCAATTGCCGCGCTGGAAACGTGTTTTAGACACCGAGAACGGCCTCATGGGCGAAGTGCTTGGGCAAATATTTGTGAAAGAATACTTCCCGGAAGAAGCTAAGGCGCGGTACGTAAAATTGGTAGAAGATATGCGAGCTACCTTTAAAGAGCATATTGAAAAGCTGGATTGGATGAGCCCTGCCACCAAAGAAAAAGCCTACGAAAAACTGGCCAAAGTAATGCCTAAAGTTGGCTACCCCGATAAGTGGAAAGATTATTCTTCGCTAACTATCAACCGCTCTTCTTACGCCATGAACGTAATGCGCGGCAGCATATTTCAGCATAATGAGAACGCCGAAAAGTTGGGCAAACCGGTCGACCGTACCGAATGGGGTATGACACCACAAACCTACAACGCCTACTACAACCCATCAAATAACGAAATTGTATTGCCTGCCGCCATATTTATGATCCCCGGCGCTAAAGATGCCAATATAGACGATGCTGTGGTTTACGGCTATGCGGCGGCATCAACCATTGGCCACGAAATGACCCACGGTTTTGACGACCAGGGCCGCCAGTACGATGCACAAGGCAACCTAAAAGCCTGGTGGACCCCGCAAGATTCGGCAAAGTTTGCGCAACGCGCGCAAATGCTGATAGAGCAATTCAACAATTATAACGTTGGCGACCAGCATGTAAATGGTAAAGCAACCCTGGGCGAAAACATTGCCGATTTGGGTGGTATCGTCATCGGTCTGGATGCATTCAAAAAAACTGAACAATATAAAGAAGGTAAAACGATAAACGGCTTAACCCCGGTGCAGCGTTACTTTATGGGCTATGCCCTCGGCTGGCTTGGGCATGACAGGCCCGAATCATTAGCGAGCCAATTGCTTAGCGATGTGCATTCGCCAGGGTTTATGCGCGTAAATGGGCCATTTACCGATGTACCCGAGTTTTACGAAGCCTTCGGTATTAAAAAAGGAGATAAAATGTGGCTCGACCCGGCTAAGCGGGTGAAGATCTGGTAGGGTTATTTTAACCACAGAGCACACGGAATTTTCGCAGAGAGGCGCAGAGATTTTTCTTTGTGCCCTTCTGCTTTTTCCGTAGAGACGCAATATTTTGCGTCTCCCGCATGCAAAGCCTTGCGCGTGTTTACACAACTCATCCCCACATAAAATTTACATACTGTAATACATTTGCTTGTTTATATTTACACCATGCAAATTGTACACCTGCTACAGGATTGGTGGCAGCATCAAACCTGGCTCGAAATAATTGGCGTTATTACCGGGTTGGCCTGTGTTTACCTGGCGGCTAAAAACAACATCTGGAACTGGCCCATAGCCATGATCAGCGTCACCATTTACATTTTTATTTTTTTTGAAGCGCATTTGTTTGCAGATATGGGCTTGCAGGTTTATTTTTTTGTGGTGAACCTGTATGGCTGGTATTACTGGGCCAATAAACCTGCTTCGGAAAAAAAGATCCCGGTTGCCCGGATAACCAGGGTAGAAATATTGATATCGGCAGGCGCAATTGTTATATTCACCTATATTTTGGGTACAATTTTAAAGTATACCACGGCATCGTTCCCCTACCTGGATAGTTTTTGCACGGCGTGTAGCCTGGTTGCCCAAGTGTTTTTAGCACGAAAGGTTATAGAGAACTGGCTGATATGGATCTTTGTAGATGTGATATACGTTGGCGTTTACTTGTATAAAGACCTCCATCTTACCGCGGTGATGTATGCCATATACGTTGGTATTGCCATAATGGGGTATGTGGACTGGCGCAAGGACTACGCCCCCCAGCCCCCTGAAGGGGGAGCAGGAGTTAAACTGTAAAGAATGAACAAATCCGACATCGAACATCCGAATTCCGAAATCATAAAAATAGCTGTAGTTGGCCCCGAATCTACCGGCAAATCTACCATGTCGGCATTTTTGGCGCGTCATTTTAATACCGTTTGGGTTCCCGAGTACGCCCGCAGTTATTGCGAAAAACTTACCGCCGCCCCTACCTGGCAAGATGAGATAAACATGTTCACCGGGCAACTGGCCCTGGAGGAAGAGTTTGTACCACAGGCAAACAAGCTGCTTATCTGCGATACTACCTTCATCACGGTAAAGATCTGGAGCGACCATGTTTTTGGCGAATCGCCCAGAGAAGTGCTTGATGAATTGCCCAAACACCCATACGATCTTTATTTACTGCTAAATATCGACCTCCCCTGGGAAGAGGACCCCCTGCGGGATTTCCCGCACATGCGCGAGCATTTTATGGCTGTTTGGTACCAGGAACTGGATGCGTTGAAGGCGAATTACGTGTTGATATCCGGCACCGGAGACGACCGGTATGATAACGCCGTGGCGGCTGTGAACACCTTCCTTAACCGAAAATAATTTCGCCATAAACGGATTATTCCGCTATATATTTCATCATCCGCAAAAAAAACTGCAGTTTAAACAAATAAAAGTCACACTCCATGCAACGTTGTTAAATAGCCTGCGTCATTTAACTTGAAACCTCACAAAATTAATTGGAAGCTGTATTTGTAGATAAGCATTATCAACTGGTAGTTGAGTGTAAGCAGGGAAGCAAAAAAGCCTGTTACGAGTTGTACAAACTTTATTCTAAAGCGATGCTAAACATTGCCTTTAGGATAGTGGGCAACGTTGGCGAGGCGGAAGATGTTTTGCAGGAAGCCTTTACTGATGCTTTTAACAGGATGAAGGATTTTAGGCAGGAAACAACCTTTGGGCTTTGGCTTAAACAAATTGTGGTGCACCGCTCCATTAACCTGTTGCGCAAACGCAAGCTGGACCTGGTGGAGATAGAAGACGGGCACCTGGATAATGTTGCCGACGAGGAGCCTTGGGACGATGATGAGATACAATACAAAGTGGCCCAGGTAAAAGAGGCCATGAAAGAATTACCGGATGGCTACCGGGTGGTACTATCGCTTTACTTGTTAGAGGGGTACGACCATGAAGAGATTGGCCAGGTACTGGGGATAAACGAGAACACATCGCGAACCCAGTTTTTAAGAGCGAAAAGGAAATTGAACGAGATACTAATTAGAAAAGGAATAACCAAATGAGCAAGCGTTTAGAAGATTTTATGGCCGAAAACAGGGAAGAATTTGATGACCTGCAACCCCGCGCCGATATCTGGAATAACATCTCAAAAGAACTGGATGCCTGGGAGGCTGAGCAGCTGCCAAAAAAGCGCGAAGCAAAAACTTTTTCTCTTGGCTTTGTACTAAGAGTGGCCGCCATGATCATCGTGGCTATGGGCATCGGGTTCGGTATATATATACAAAGCCAAAAAACAAACGGCGACGTTGACCTCGCCGCCATTAACCCTGCCTACGCCAAGCAGCAGGTGCAATACGCATCGCTGATTGAAGCCAAAAAGATAGAATTAAAACAAGTAGCAAAATTCGACCCGCAGCTTTACAATGAGTTTAACAACGAACTGGTAAAAATGCAGGCCAATTATAAAAAATTGAATACAGATTTGGCCACCAGCCCCAACCAGGAGCGTGTTTTACGTGCAATGATCCGGAACTTGCAAATACAAACCGAGGTGCTTAATCAGCAATTAAGTGTAATACAACAATTCAATCAAAGCAAAAAGGAACAGCAAAATGGAACTAAAGATATTTAACCACAGGGTGTTTGCATTAATTGCAAGCATTGCCATCAGCACCGCTGCATTTGCACAGG
This sequence comes from Mucilaginibacter sp., assembly GCF_039925265.1. Lineage (GTDB taxonomy): Bacteria > Bacteroidota > Bacteroidia > Sphingobacteriales > Sphingobacteriaceae > Mucilaginibacter. The sequence continues at coordinate 46,443 of NZ_JBDSZG010000027.1, read as the reverse complement.
CAAAACCGGTAAGCCCCCAATCCACTGATGCTCAAACCGAGCAACTGGACGACAAAGCCTTTCAAAAGCAAATGACCGATCTGCAAAAGCAGATGGGTAAGCTGCAAAAGCAAATGAACAAACTGCGCATAGATAAAAGCACGCAGAAGATGGTTATCGCCTCAAAAAAGTTCAACAACGAATTTAAAATGAAGTTTAAAGACTTTGGGGCGGACTTTGGCAAGAGCTTCGGCAAAGACTTCGGTAAAAATTTTGCGGGCAGCTTTAAGGATATGGTGCCCGATATGAGCAACACCTTCAGCAATTTCAAAAATTTCAATATCAATATAAATTCAGATAGTGCCGAATACAAACAAAAGGTTGCCAGCGGCGATATCATCGAAAAAGTAAAAAATTACAGCAAAAGCTACAGCGTGGATGCTAACGATATGCTGCAGATAAGCAACAGCTTTGGTAAGATAACCGTAAACACCTGGAACAAAAACGAATTTAAGGTTGATGTACAGATGAAATTCGGGTCTGACGATGCCGATGCTGTTAACGATATGATCAATGGCTCGAGCATTAGCGATAGTAAGGTTGGGTCAACAGTATCGTTTAAAACTAACCTGTACCATAACGATTCTAACCGTCGTAACAAAAATCAAAGTATTGAGATCAATTATACCGTGTATATGCCTGCCGGTAACCCTATTGATATTAACAACCGCTTTGGCGCGGTTATCCTGCCTGAACTGTCTGGCAAGTCATTCATCAAAGTATCGTACGGCGCGCTTACTGCCGGTAGCCTTTCTAATGCGCAGAACGAAGTAGATGTGCGGTTTGGCGACGCAAATATTGCCAACTTCAACAGTGGTAAAATAGAAGTATCGTACGGCAAATTAAAAACAGGCACCGTTAATAACATCGATGCCGAAATAAAATTCGCATCTATCAGTATCGACAGGCTTAAAGGTTCGGCAGATGTGAATGTAAGATACGGCGACGGTTTCCGCATAGGCACTATCGACAAAACAGTGAAGAACATTAATGTTGACGCCCAGTTCACCAAGATCAACTTTGATTTTAAACAACTGGAGAACTTTAACTTTGACGTAACTACCAAGTTTGGCAACTTTAATTACGATGACGACAGGGTAAAGGTAACTTCCAAATCACCATCTGACGAAGACAGGGGGTGGTCGTCTACCAAAAGCTACAAAGGATATGTGGGCAGTACAAATTCTGCCAACAAAATTGTAATCAATGCAAGCTATACTAATGTTGGCTTCAACTAAGCCGCCATAATAGTCACAAAAACAGGTTTTTTGCAGCACCCTTGCCATAATAGGCAGGGGTTTTGTTATTTTAGTGCGCATACAAATTTTACCCATGGAAATATTTACCGACCCGGAAGCGTGGATATCATTGATCACCCTTACTGTATTAGAGATCGTTCTTGGTATCGATAACGTCATATTTATCTCTATTCTGTCAGATAAACTGCCAAAAAACCAGCAGGCCAGGGGCCGGCGCATGGGTTTGGCCGGAGCCATGATTACCCGTGTGTTGTTACTGCTCTCCATTACCTGGGTAATGAAACTCACCGACCCGCTGTTTAGCATAGCCGGCCTGGTAGGCGCTACCGACCCGGAGTGGGTTGAAAAGCTTGCCATCTCAGGTCGCGACCTGATATTGATCATCGGAGGTTTATTCCTCATCTATAAAAGCACTGCCGAAATTCACCACAAAATAGAGGGTGAGGAAGAAGACGCAGCCAAGGTAAAACCAAAATCGTTTTGGGCCACCATTGTGCAGATCATGTTGCTGGATATTGTTTTCTCTTTAGATTCGGTGATCACAGCCGTAGGTATGGCGCAGCACGTAGAGATCATGATAGCCGCTGTAGTTGTAGCCGTGGGCATTATGATGTGGGCATCAAACAGCGTTGCCGCCTTTGTAAACAAGCATCCAACCGTAAAAATGCTGGCCTTATCGTTCCTGTTACTGATAGGTGTATCATTATTGGCCGAGGCATTTGAGCAGCACATCCCTAAAGGGTATATCTACTTCGCCATGGCGTTCTCTATATTGGTAGAGATGCTGAACCTTAAAATGCGTGCAAAACGCGCGGCTAAGAGCGCTAAAGGCATAAAAGTGTTGCCAACAAAGAAGTAAAGAATAGAGGAGGGCCAAAAAAACATTGTCATTGCGAGCGAAGCGCGGCAACCTCATCGGACGCACCGGTATGCAAAGCCGCTGTGCACTCGGGCATGCTGAGATTGCCACGTCGCTATCGCTCCTCGCAATGACAATGTTGTATTTTCCTACTTAAACTTGTTCTTCAGCGCCGCCAGTTTACTCATCATATCCATCTCAGGCTCTGGTGCCGGTTTAGTGGCAGGGCGTTGCACAAACGGTTTTTGAGCAGGTCTTTGTTGTTCCCGTGGCTTGTTTACGGCAGGTGCATCACGTTTTTCATTTTCTTTCATTGATAGTGAAATGCGCTTGCGGTTAGCATCTACCTCGGTAACGGTAACTTCTACCTTTTGATGCACTTTAAGCACCTCGTTAGGGTCTTTGATGTAGCGATTGGTTATCTGGCTCAGGTGTACCAAACCATCCTGGTGAACGCCTATATCTACAAAAGCGCCAAAGTTGGTGATGTTGGTTACAATACCGGGCAGTTTCATCCCTACCTTCAAGTCGTTAATACCATTCACGCCATCGGTAAAACTGAATGCCTCGAACTGCTCGCGTGGATCGCGGCCGGGTTTGGCCAGCTCGGCGATGATATCGTTAAGGGTGGGTAAACCTACCGCGTCCGAAATGTATTTTTGCAGGGGAATGGATTTACGAAGCTTGTCATCGCCCATCAGGTCCTGCACTTTACAGTTCATGTCTTTGGCTATTTGCTCAACCAGGGCATAACGCTCTGGATGCACGGCGCTGGTATCCAAAGGATTTTCAGCCCCGCGGATACGCAGGAAGCCGGCTGCCTGCTCGTAAGCCTTATCGCCAAGGCGGGCTACTTTTTTCAACTCGCTGCGGCGTTTAAAAGCGCCGTTCTGGTTACGGTACTCTACAATGTTCTGCGCCAACTGCGGGCCGAGGCCGGATACGTAAGCCAGGATCTGTTTGGATGCAGTGTTCAACTCCACCCCTACGGCGTTTACGCAACTAACAACCGTATCATCCAGCGAGGTTTGCAGTTTATTTTGATCAACATCGTGCTGGTACTGGCCCACACCGATGGATTTTGGGTCAATTTTTACCAATTCCGCTAACGGATCCATTAAACGGCGACCGATAGATACGGCGCCGCGCACGGTAATATCTTTATCCGGGAACTCATCCCTCGCCACTTCCGAAGCGGAATAGATAGATGCCCCGCTTTCGTTCACCATTGCAATAACAGCACCCGGCAGGTTCAGGTTGCGTACAAACACTTCCGTTTCGCGGCCGGCGGTGCCGTTGCCAATGGCAATAGCTTCTATGTTATAACGCCCGAACAAGTGCTGAACGGTTTTCTCCGCTTCTTTTGCCTGGCCTGCGCCGGTATGCGGGTAAATGGCGGTATTCTCCAATAGTTTGCCCTGCTCATCCAAACAAACCAGCTTACAGCCCGTACGGAAACCGGGGTCGATAGCCATGATGCGTTTTTGCCCTAATGGTGCGCCTAACAACAACTGGCGGGCGTTCTCGGCGAATACACGGATAGCTTCTTCGTCGGCCTTCTTTTTGGTAAGCAGGCGGATCTCTGTTTCCATTGATGGCTTCAGCAGGCGTTTATAACCGTCGCTAACAGCTAAACCAACCTGTGATGATGCTGCGTTACGGTTTTTAACAAACTCGCGTTCCAGCAGGTTAAGAGCATCGTCCTCGGTTGGTTTAATATCCAGCCAAAGGATCTCCTCTTTCTCGCCGCGGCGCATAGCCAGTATCCGGTGCGATGGTGCCGATTTAACGGGCTCCGTCCAATCGAAATAATCTTTGTATTTGATGCCCTCTACCTCTTTACCATCGGCCACCTTAGATTGGAAGGTGCCTTTTTCGGTAAACAACTCGCGCATTTTGGCGCGGGTTTCAGCGTGTTCGCTAATGTACTCGGCAATAATATCGCGCGCCCCGGCCAATGCTTCTTCGGTGTTTTTTACGCCTTTCTCCTCATCAATATATTTACCGGCTTCCAGTTCCGGGTCGAAATTCTTTTGTTCTAACAGTACATCTGCCAGCGGCTGCAGGCCCTTTTCGCGGGCGGCGGTTGCGCGGGTTTTCCGTTTAGGGCGATAAGGCAGGTAAATATCCTCCAGCAACACCATCGTTTCGGCAGCGTTTATTTGTGCCTCCAATACCGGGGTAAGTTTACCCAAATCGGTAAGCGATTTCAGGATGGCCTCGCGGCGTTTATCCAGATCGCGCAGTTGTTGTACGCGGTCGCGGATGGCGGCTACCTGCACCTCGTCCAGGCTGCCTGTTGCCTCTTTGCGGTAACGGGAGATGAAAGGCACGGTTGCGCCCTCGTCTAACAAAGCAATAGTTGCGCTTACCTGTTTGCTGCCAACAGAAAGTTCCTGCGCTATTTTAAGGTTGTATGATTCCATTTTCTGTTTTTTTGGATTTCGCCGATAAGGGCGATTCCATTGATTTTAGTCCCCCCGATATAAAACGGAAATGCGAAGTTGGGGGTATTTGGGGAGAAATTCAAAAAAAGATTGTTAACAAAAAAGAGGACGTTTATAGTCTGCGATGGTATGAGCTTGCCACTGCTCGCTATAATAAAGGTTGATACGTTATCGGGGGCTACCCATCAGGTGGCTGGGAGCTAAAACGGTATAATCACCTTAAAACTCAAATTGCGCCCGATGTTGTATATCCCCAGTCTGCCGTTTGGCGATGAATTATAGTACTCAAAATATTTTAGCCTGTTTAGGTTAGATTGATAAGCTACATCGAACAGGTTATCGGTCTGCAAAAACAATTCTAACAGGGGTTTGCCACCTTTGCGGGTTACCGTTGTACTTATGCCGGTGTTGATTAGGGTGTAACCCGGCGTGGCGGTTTCGGTATTGTTTAGGGAGTAGAAATGGTTTTGTGCGGAATACATATCAGCCTCGGCACGCAAAGTTATCTTACTAAAAATGCCATATGTGCCCTGCAATTTTATGGCCAGTACCGAACGGATATGCAGCGGTGGTATAAAAGGCAGGTATTTAGCGGCACCGTTTGATTGGGCTATTAGCTTATCGTTTTGGTTTAACCCAACCACATAAGCAAGGCTGTTATTCAAACTGAACCATTTTAGATTATGCGGGTGCAGGTTAAAACTAAACTCGGCACCGTACAGCCGCGCTTTGGATTGTTGATACTGGTAGGTGCTGTTGCCCGCGACGATGACCACCGGGTTGCCGTTGGCGTCATCCAGCCGCGATTGGTAAATGTAGTTTTGCACCTGGTTGTTAAAAAGTTCGGCGGTAATATCGGCATCTTTCAGGTAGGCAATGAAACCAATGTCTTCCTGCAAGTTAAACTCGGGGACAAAGTTACGGTTGCCCAGGTAAACAATGTGCGCGCCGGGATCGAGCCCGTTGCTACCAATTTCGGTAATGTTTGGCGCGCGGTAGCCGCGGGCTATGTTTGCCTTTAGCAAAACCCGTTCGGTTAGGTTATAGGTGAAACCCAAACTGCCCGAGATACCGTGGTAGTTGTGGTTGAAATCAGGGAATTGCAGCCGCCCGCCAGTGGTATTGGCCACAACCCTTTGCTCGAAGGCGTTTGCGGCATTCGGGCCGACATAAAAATCATCCCAATGGATGTTACGGGTATCGTAACGTATACCACCCGAGATATCGGCTTTGCCAATACTTTTTTTCGCAAAGAAAAAACCACCGACATCAAACAGGTTATAATCGGGTATCGGAAAATCGGTTGCGGCCTTGCTGCGGTTGGTTTGGTAGATCCCGTTTACACCAACCGAGGTTTCGAAGCCGGCAAAAAGTGGGGGGCTGTACCGAAGATCGTAATTAAGTGTGTTCAGCGTAACGTAAAGCCCCGCTTGCTGTGGCTGCGTAGGGTGATTGTATTCGCGGCGTACGCTTTGCTGGCCGCCAAAAGATGCATTTAACACCCCATCGCCCAGCTTAAATTCGTTTTTACTGTAGAGGCGATAATGCTGTATGTGCTGGTGCAATGGCGTTATCCTGTACGACCTTAGAAAATCTTCAGGGGCAAAGGGGCGGTTCTTGATGTTATCGTTCGGCCCCTCGGCCACTTGCCTGGTAAATTTGCGGGTAAGTGAATCGCGGCTGCCATCAGGTATTTCCTGCTGGTTATTGTAAATAGTCGCTGCCAGTTGCGAGTAACCCCATTTTTTATCGGTACGCAACATGCCCGATGCGATGTACTCTCTAAAGGCAGAATTGTAAACCGGCCCGTCTATCTTATTTTGGTAGTTATGCGCCAGCTTGCCCGTTATGCGGAAAGCGTATTTCCAATCATTTTTTTTGTAGGATAAGCCTAACGAGGAGCCGAAAAGCCCGTTATTAGTGTGGTAATCGGTCGCAAAATCGCCTTTGAGCTTGCCCTCAGGGCCGTTAGGAATGTACGGAATGAGGTTGATAACACCCGCCAGCGCATCCGAGCCATAGGTTAAACTTGCCGGGCCTTTTATCACTTCGGCACGAGAGATGCCATACTGGTCTATCTCTATACCGTGCTCATCGCCCCATTGCTGCCCTTCCTGCCTAATCCCATCGTACAATGTTAAAACCCGGTTATAACCCAAACCCCTAATGAAAGGCTTGGATATGTTTGGCCCCGTAGTAACGGCGGTAACGCCAGGCACGCCTTTTATTACCGCATCAATAATATTATTGTTCACATGCTGATCTATATCCGCTTTGGTCATTACTGCAATAGGCACCGGGTTGCTTCGCAACTCGGTAGCGCGCGATACGCCGGTTACAACTACTTCGTTCAGTTTGGAGCTACCTTCTTTTAAATCGGCATTTAGCTTTACTGTGGTGGCACCTGCTATGGTGGCCTTCACCCTTTCGGGATAATAGCCAATACTGCTGAATACTGCCGTGTACTGCCCGGCGGGCAAGTTCTTAATTTCATAAACGCCCTGCTGGTTTGTGGTAGCGCCAAGTTTTGTGCCGGCAAGGGTAACTGTAGCATAAGCCAAAGGCCTGTTGCCGGCAGTTACAACGCCGGCTAACCCCCCGCTTTGAGCGAAAGTTGCTGACACACATAATAAAAACCCAGCAAGTATTAGATAACGCATTGATAATAATTTTGCACAAACGTATTAAATAAAATTGAGAAACTAAATAAATAAAATTAGTCTTGCCTAATTTTATTTATTTAGTTTGTTTTTTGTTTATGTTTGTAATACCAATAAAAATATGAATACCCAATCGGAAGAGAATTACTTGAAATGTATTTACCGCCTTTGGCAGGATAGAGGGCAAAAAATAACGCCCACTGCCATTGCCGAATGGCTGGGCAACAATCCCGCCTCGGTAGTGGATATGATCCGCAAGCTTACCGATAAGCAATTAATTGTTTATGACAAAAAGAAAGGGGTGGAACTTACCCCGCAGGGGCAAAAGGATGCCACGCTGATCGTTCGCCGGCACCGTCTTTGGGAAGTTTTTTTATTGGAGAAACTGGGTTACCACTGGGATGAGATCCACGATATTGCCGAGGACCTGGAACATATAAAAGATGCTACTTTGGCCGACAGGCTGGATAAATTCCTGGGGTTTCCAGAGTACGACCCGCATGGCGACCCAATACCTAAGGCAAACGGCAAAATGGCAAAGCGCCACTCTACCACCCTTGCCGATGTTAAGCACGGTACCCTTTGCCGCGTAGCTGCCGTTAAAGATACCACGAGCGCGTTTTTGCAATACCTGCAAAAGCTTGATATCAACATCGGCACAAAAATTCAGCTGATTGAAAAAATACAGTTTGATGGTTCGCTGGTGATCAGCATTGCGGGGGGCGAACGCACCACGGTTTCCCAAAAATTTGGCGAGAATATCCTGATCGACATGTAAAGGCAGCGGCGGGGATTAGTTATCCAGCCTGTTTTCGGAGCTTTCTTCCTGCTCTTTATCCTGGTATTTGTATTTCATAATTACCAAAATTGTAGCCGCGCTGAACATCAGGGTAGGAATAACCGCTATAATTAAGCGCCAGGTTTGGTGCGAATCGATAGCCTTGTTGATGGTATTAACACCCACCGCAACCATACCGATGAAGATCATCAGCGGGATTATCAGTTTGCGGTTTTCGGGTGTTGCCATATTTAAAGGTACACAATTTTAGAATAAATTAATGTTTATTTTACAGATAAAGTTAATTACCAGCGGTATAGGTGCCTTTCCGGCCAGGTATACGGCCACCGCCACATCTTTCTTCCCGTAGGTAAAACAAATCGTTATGTTCCATCACCTCATCAAAAGATAATTCTGCGGTTTTGTTAATTATGGTCAGATGCAAATTTCCGTACTTACAAAGAGAGCCAATAATATTAAACCCGGGATCGCTAAAATGCGGCAAAAACACAACGCCATTACATCTCACCAGCCAAAAAAGATGCCTAAGGAATACTGGGAGATGGGCAAGTGGTACATAAATAGCCCCGTTGAAGCTTTTGCTGATGTTGTTGGCTACCAAATAAGCAAGCGCCTTTTTAACAGGCGGATAATCGTGGTTGCGGTAGCGCCATGCCGCAGTAATTTCACCCATAAAATTAAGGCCACTGTAGCCCATACTGGTACACAAGTTGGTCAATTCAGCCGCCATCTTACTACACAACCCAACGGTTGACCGGGCTTCCACGTAAAGAATATAGTATGCTACACCATCCGGCGAAAAGAATTTATCACGCCTGTAATCGGCTGTCACAAATTCAGGGTACTTTTCCAGGAAGCGCTTGCGGGCTATTTTGGTAAGCATGGCGGTACTACCTTTTCTTTAAAAATTCGGTGCGCAGTACAATGCTCATGCCGTCTACTTTGCAATCCACTTCCTCGTCGTTATCCGTTAGGCGGATCTTTTTTACCAGCGTGCCTTGCTTTAGCGTAGTACCGCCGCCTTTTACTTTCAGGCTTTTTATCAGCGTTACGCTGTCGCCGTCGTTCAGTTGGTTTCCGTTGCTATCTTTTACTATAAAATCGCTCATGCCGGCAAAGTTAGCACATAATGTTTATAACCCCTGCCTCAACATGCCTGTCCTGTACCCTGCCGACCTTTAAATCAATCTCAGGGTATTAGCCGCGTTTCATTTTACCATATTAATTGCTTAATTTGCTCAAAATCAGCAGTCCCGTTGCCGATGAAACCAATTGTTCACCGTACCTAAACTCCGTTGCTTATGAAAAAAGTGATAGCCTGCATTGCCTGTGTTTTATTACCGGTTTGCTATGCGATGGCTCAAACGGCCAAACCTTCGTCCTTAAAAGAACAGGCTGCCCGGTTGAAAACCTTTTTCGATCAGCATGAGATAGAGAAAGCATACCTGCATTTTGATAAGCCCTATTATGCCGCGGGCGATACTATATATTTTAAAGCTTACGTAGTGGCAGGAGAGAAAAATGTATTGTCGCCCCTGAGCGGTGTATTATACGCCGACCTGATAACCCCGCAAAATAAGATCATTAACGCCATCAAACTCCAGGTAATTGGCGGCCTTGCCTGGGGAGATTTCGCGCTGCCAGATTCGCTGGTTGCCGGTAACTACCGCGTACGCGCCTATACTAAACTGATGCAGAACTATGGCGGCGAGTTGTTTTTTGATAGGACGATTCCCATAGCGGCTATTATAGAGAAGCCCGTTAAAAAAGCTCCTGCAACAATGCAAGCCATCGCGCCGGAGATTCAATTTTTTCCCGAAGGGGGCGAACTGGTGCCGGGCATTCCTGCTAAAATTGCCTTTAAGGCGTTGCGTGGAGATGGTACCGGCATAGCGGCAAGCGGGGTGATTTTAGATGGCGCAGGTAAGGCAGTCTCTAACCTTAGCACCTCGCATTTGGGCATGGGATCCATTAGCTATACACCCCATACCGGCAAAAGCTATCATGCCGAAATCACCTTTGCCGATGGGTCAAAAAGCAGCATCCAGTTACCTGTAGCCGACAGTACAGCCGTAGCCATGGCCGTGAATAATTTACCCGGTAAGCTTGCCATCGCCATTAATGCCGGTGGTGGCTTTTTTCATGCAAACAAAAACAAACCGCTTAACCTGCTTTTTTATTCGGGCGGCAAACTCACCACTTTTACCGATAAACTAACCAACAGGGAGATGAAATTCGACCTGGAGAGCAACCGCCTGCAAACGGGCATTACACAAATAACGCTGTTAGCAGCCGATGGTACTCCCTTATGCGAGCGACTGGTGTTTATTGATAACAACGATAAACTCGATCTGGGTATCGCGACAGATAAAAAGGAATATCAGCAGCGCGAAAAAATAAAAGTAAGCCTCCACATTAATACTGCGGATCTTGAGACGTCTCCGGCGCATTTTTCGGTAGCTGTAATTGATAGAAGTAAAGTAGATATTATTGAAAATAAAGAAGAAAATATCCTCACCTATCTACTGCTTACTTCTAACCTTAAAGGATATATTGAAGAGCCGGGCTACTATTTCATTAACATCAACAATAAAAAACGCGAAGACCTGGACCTGGCTATGCTTACCCACGGTTACCGGCGCTTCACCTGGAAAAATATTGTCAATAACGATCTGCCACCTACAGCCATTCGGCCCGAGAAAGCATTAAGCATTAACGGACGTGCAAAATCAATTAGCGGGAAGCCTTTAAATAAAGGGCTCGTTACGCTTATCCCATCAAAAGGAGGCAGCTTGTTAAGCGAGAACACCAACGAGGACGGGGCGTTCAGTTTTCAAAACCTCGCATTTTATGATACTACCCGTTTTGTATTAAACGCCGTAAATGATAAGGGAAAAAACAATACAACGCTTACCTACAAGCCCGAACCGTTAGTGCCTATATCGCCTGTTTTGTACGCCAGTACGGATACATCTAATGTTGGAAATATACATGCGTACCTCGCAAACAGTCAAAAACAGCACTCTGAATATTTAAAATATTATGGCAAAGGCATTCAATTAAAAGAGGTAAAGATACAAGCTGTAAAAAAGTTTAACTATTACACACAAAGCCTGGCGGGGGCGGGTAATGCAGATGTTTTAATAAAAGGAATCGATTTGCCGCGTAGCGGCATGCTGGCTACTTTACTTGCCGGCCGTATTGGAGGGGTGTATTTTGCAAGCATCGATAACCCGGACGGTGGGGTACCGAAAATGCAAATTGGCAATGGCAGCGCAATGTTAGTGGTTGTAGATGGCGTACAACGCACCTCAGAACCTGGAAGACCTGTGGGCATTAATGATATTTGGCCCGGCGATATAGAAACTATTGAGGTACTCAAATATGGAAGTGCCACGGTATACGGCATGGGTGGCGGTAATGGTGTAATGGTAATTACTACAAAACAGGGTGCCGGGACAACTGCTAAAGACATTATATCCAGTGGCGTTTTACCGCTAACGGTTACCGGGTTTTATAAAGCACGCGAGTTTTATGCGCCCAGGTACGATTACATAGATAACCGCACCCGCCCCGACCTCCGCAGCACCATCTTTTGGTTACCCGAGATCACAACCGATAAAAACGGCAACGCCTCCTTCGATTTTTATAATGCCGATGGCACCGGGCAATACCAAATTATTATTGAGGGGATCAATAACAACGGTACCGCCGGTGCCGCAAAATTTAGTTATAAGGTAACGGAGTAGCTTTAGGTTACAGTCTACCCCATTAAACAAAAAAGTCTCTCCAAAATTTGGAGAGGCTTTCTAATATTTAACTTTACAATTATTTTGTAACGTACATTACTTCTTTAACGGCTTTAATTACGCGTTCCGGGTTTGGCAGGTATTCCTGTATCAAAGTTGGGGCGTAAGGCAATGGCACGTCGCCGCCCATAATGCGCAGAATTGGAGCGTCTAAGTAATCAAACGCGTCTTTCTGTACTTTAAAGGCAATTTCTGTAGCGATAGAACCTAACGGCCAGCTTTCTTCTACAATTACCAAACGGTTTGTTTTCTTAACCGATTCGATGATGCAAGGATAATCGATAGGGCGAACGGTACGTAAGTCGATAACCTCGGCGTGGATGCCTTCTTTTTCAAGCTCGGCAGCAGCGGCGTTAACCACTTTCATTATTTTACCGAAACCAACTAAGGTAACATCGCTGCCTTCTTTAGTTACAGCGGCTTTACCAATTGGTATGTAGTAAGTTTCTTCGGGCACTTCGCCTTTATCGCCATACATTAATTCCGACTCCATGAAGATACATGGGTCCGGGTCGATGATACATGATTTTAACAAGCCTTTTGCATCGGCAGGGTTTGATGGTACAACCACCTTTAAGCCCGGGCAGTTTGCGTACCAATTCTCGAAGCACTGGCTGTGCTGTGAGCTTAGCATACCCGCGTTGCCTGTTGGGCCACGGAATACGATAGGCACAGAAAACTGGCCACCGCTCATGCTCATTATTTTGGCAGCGCCGTTGATGATCTGGTCGATAGCAACAAGCGAGAAGTTAAACGTCATGAATTCGATAATAGGTTTTAAACCATTCATGGCCGAACCTATGCCTATACCGGCAAAACCTAATTCAGAGATAGGTGTATCTATTACGCGTTTAGCGCCAAATTCGTCAAGCATACCCTGGCTTACTTTGTAGGCACCGTTATATTCGGCAACCTCTTCACCCATCAGGTAAATGTTTTCGTCGTTGCGCATTTCTTCCTGCATGGCTTCTCTAAGCGCTTCTCTGAATTGTATTTCTCTCATTATTTTTTAAAATGAAGTTTTTTGCGATGGCAAATATAATCAAAATGTGGAAAATGCAATTAGGCACATTTATAATAAAGTGGTCACAAAAACCACTAAGTATTTAATGCAGCAGGCAGCTCCAATATCAACTGAGGATCGGGGATATTCAGCATCAATGCCGCTTTCTCTGAGTACTTCCCTACACCGGGGTAATCTCCTTTGGCATCGCCAATATCCAGCATTAGCTGAAAATGCAGGTGCGGCGGCCAGTGGCCGTTTTCGGTAGCATTGCCTAAGGTTGCTATCTGCTGCCCTGCTTCAATCTGCTGCCCGATAGCTAAACCATCCAGACTTACGCGGCTTAAATGCCCATACAAGCTGTACAGGGTTAATCCATCCACATTATGTTGCAGAATAATGGTTGGCCCATAATCGCCAAAACTATTGTTGTCCTGAAAACTGTGAAATGTACCGGCTAATGGCGAATAGATGGGCGTGCCACTATCTCCCCAAATATCAACGCCCAAATGCAGGCGGCGGGGTTCATCTTCCGTATCGAAATGAGCGCTACGGGCGTAAATGGTGCGGTGTTCCATGTAACCACCAATAGCATAGCGGCAATGGTTCTCTGCCAGTTTTTGGTTAATGTATGCGGTAAAAGCTTCGGTATCGGCAACCATATCCGCATCCAGTTCGGTATTGGCGGCGGTTAGGTCAAGCGGAAACAGTTTATCATCGGCGGGATGAAAATCCACAATTTTGCCAACAATGCCCTGGTAATTGGCCAGGCATGCTGCTAATTTTTCGGTAGCACCCATTGGGTTTAGCTTTCGTCGGTAGTATCGGGCTGGCGTTCTTCCTTGCTTATTTTGTCGAAGATCTTGTCCATACGCTCTACGTATTCGCTGGTATCATCCACAAAAAATTCCAGTTGCGGTATAACGCGCACCTGGTCTTTAATGCGGGCACCCAATTTATAGCGGATCTCTGATGCGTGTAGTTTTATAGCAGCCAGCGCGTGCTGGTTATCGGTTCCGTTAAAAAAGCTTAAAAATATGCGGGCGATGGCCAGATCGGGCGTAACGCGTACTTTGGTGATAGTTACTAAGGTATTGGGCAGGTAATTCATGCCCTCGCGTTGAAATATGGCGGCCAGGTCCTCCTGAATTACTCCGGCAAATTTTTGCTGACGTTTTGATTCCATGATGATTGATAACGCCGGTTAGGCAAATGAGTTTGAATTAATATGTATATATCGGCAAAAAGATAAAGCTAATGAATTTGACCGCTGATTAAAATGATTTTTTTGATTACGCTGATTTTTTGTAGCTACCGCGAGTTTTCAACTCGTCGTCCGCGTGGCGAAAGCATCCTGCTTTCGGCCGTTAAAGAACCATTCTCCACTCTCTATTTACCACTCCCTACAAATCCTGCTTTATTTCATCCAGTCTCTTCACGCTTAGCCTTGCGCTAATGCCCGATGCGATAACCGCGATAACGCTTACGGTAACAAAAACCAGCAAAAAATCTCTCGCTTTAAAAGCTACCGGGTAGGCATCCAGCACGGAGAGTTTTGCTCCCATTTTAACGAAGTTGAACTGCAATTGTAGGAGACATACGATGGTACCAAGTACAACGCCCGTAATACAGCCGATGGCCGATATCATCATCCCCTCAAAAAAGAAGATGCCCTGGATCAACCTCTTGTGGGCACCCAGGCTGGTTAAAATGGCGATGTCTTTCCGTTTGTCGATCACCAGCATAGTTAACGAGCCAACAATGTTAAAAATAGCGATAATGAGCACAAAAGTGAGGATCATAAATATGGACCAACGCTCATAATTAATGGTTTTATAAAGCCCGGTATTTTGTTCCTTGCGGTTTTTCACCACAAAGTCGGCGCCTATTTTTTCCTTTATCTCGTCCTGTACCTGGTCTACATCGGTACCGGGTTTAAAATTTATTTCTACCGAAGACACGTTTTTGGGCTCATCGAGCAGGTCACGGGTAAACTCTATCGGGGTTACCATCAGGTCATCAAACTCCTGCTGTATGCCAAACACGCCCGAGGGGATTATAGTGCGAAAGATAAAATCGTTCATCGGGTTGGTGGAGTTCCCGGAGCTTCGGCTTGGCGAATACACCTGCAATGGCGTAAACTGGTCTTTTAAGCTCACGCCGAGGCTGCTTTGTAAAGTAGTGCCGATCACCGCAAAATTGTAGCCGCTATCTTTCAGCGTAAAAGAGCCGTACTGGATGGTGCTATCCAGCTGTCGGTTTTTCAAAAAATCATCGCTTACGCCTTTAACGGTGGCAATAAAGGGCTTAGCGCCATATTTTATCAGCACTCTTTCCTGCAAAACGCTGGTGTATGAAAACACCCGCCCATCCTTGCTTAACTGCGTTAAGTAGGTTGTATTGGGGTCGAAAGTTTTACCCAGCCGAGGTTCTATTTTTATTTCGGGTGTAAAATCGCTGTACATGGAAAGAATCACCTTTTCGAAGCCATTAAATACAGAGAGAATAATGATGAGCGCTGCGCTGCCGACCAACACCCCGAGCATGGATATGCCCGATATGATATTGATGGCGTGCGTCTGTTTTTTGCTGAACAGGTACCGTTTGGCTATGTAGATGGACGTGTTCAATTTTTATAGGTAAGGATTATGTTGTTTCTCGTAACCAATGGTTGTTTCGGGGCCATGGCCGGGATATACGGTACAATCATCAGGCAGCAGAAAAAGTTTTTCTTCTATGTTCTTTATCAGTAGGCTATGGTTCCCGCCGGGCAGGTCGGTACGGCCAATGCTGTTGCGAAACAGCACGTCGCCACCAATTAAAATATTAGCACCTTCATCATAAAAACATAAATGCGCGGGCGAATGGCCGGGTGCAAATATGAGCCGGATGTTTGTATTACCGAAGCTGATGGTTCCCGTTTCGGGCAAAAACTCATCTGGCAAAGGAGAGGCATCGTATCTGAAACCCATGGCCGGGGCATAAGCAACTACAGCAGCTAAGGTCTCCGATTCACCTTCATGAAATTTCGGCTTCAACCCATACTGGTCGAACACAAAGCGGTTGCCCAGCACGTGGTCTACGTGGCAATGGGTGTTTAGCAGCAAAACGGGCTTTAATCCGTTTTCTTTTATAAAGTTTACAACCGTGTTTTGCTCCGCCGCGGTGTACATCCCGGGATCTATGATCACACACTCCTTACTATCATCAAACAAAATGTAGGTATTCTCCTGGTAAGGGTTATTTACAAAGGACTGAACGTTTGCCATGGCGCAAAGCTACTTGTTTAAGGTTAAAGGAGAAAAATTTAAATTCCCCGTAAAGACGCGATACTTCGCGTCTACATCAAGCAGGCAAGGGCCTTAAGACTTTTTCCACTTAAACGTTTTTATCATTACGTCCACATCCTTTTTTAAAAAGTTAAGTACGGGTTGTATCGAATCTAAACGTGGTTCGGAATTAAAGTATAATGCGCCGCGCAGGTAATGTTTGGTACTATCTGTGAGGAAAAACTGTGCCGATGATGCGGCATTGCCATCAATGGTATAATATACCCCGTATACCTTTCTTTCAGGGTAAGCAATAGCCGCTTCGTCTATAGAAGTGGCTTTTACGGTATGTTTAAAGCTTAGTTTATGCGCATCCTCCACCAGTTCGTTAAACTCCTTAGGCGAGGTTACCGGCTGATAACTCAAATGTAGCGTAGCATTAAACTGCGGGAACTGGATATTTTGCCAACAGGATTTTGCCCCGCGCGATTTGTCCTGTTCTATGGTTCCGTATTTAGGGTAATCAAAGGTGAAAGGGCAGCCTTCGGTATACGCCTGGTATTCTTTTTTGGGATAAATGATGCGGAAAAAGCCCCGTGGTTTGGGCGAATAGTCAGGCGCACCGCCGCAGGAAGCAATCAATAAAACAAATATAAAAAGGGCCGGGTACTTCACTTTATTAATCATTTGAGTTCCAAATTTCCCATGCTTTTTCTGCCTGTAGCACCAGCATTTCGTAGCCGTTTTTGGTGGTAGCGCGGCGTTCATCACCTTTCTTTAAAAACATGGTCAACGGAGGGTTATACACCAGGTCGAACAGCAGGTGGTCGCTGGTTATCGCCTCATATGGTATGGGGGGACACTCATCTACATTAGGGTAGGTGCCTATAGGCGTTGTATTGATAATGAGCTTGTACTCTTTAATGTGTTTTGCCGTCAGATCCTTAAACAAAATATTGCCCTTTCCGGGTTTGCGGGTTACGGATACGTGGTCTATCCCTTTGTTTTGCAGCACGCATTTAACGGCCTTTGCCGCGCCGCCATCGCCCAATATCAATGCTTTATCATGATGACTGCTCAACAGCGGGCTTAGCGATCCCTCAAAACCATAAATGTCGGTGTTGTATCCTTCCAGCCTGAAATCGTGCCCTTTAATACCTAACTCGCCGGAGAAAGCGGCGGATACCGGGCTTTCTGATATTACTTTTATACAATTTACCGCCCCGGCATTTTTGGCATCGTGCTCTATCCAGTCGAGATGTTTCATTACGTTTACCTTGTGTGGGATGGTCACATTAAGCCCGCAAAGATTGGGGTTATCATGCAACAACTTAACTAATTCGTCAATATGCTCCAGGGGGTACAGGTCATAAGCCGCATCTGTTATCTTTTCAGTAATAAACTTTTCTGTAAAGTATTTTTTAGAAAAAGAGTGCGAAAGCGGAAAGCCGATAAGCCCGTAGTTTTTCATTTTTGGCGTAAATAAACAGGATAAATTGATAACGGTAATATTAGCAACAAAGCACGAAGATTTATAATTTTTTATCCGCCGGCTCAGGATACTTGCAGCAGCGCCATGTACAGGCGGTCAATTTCTATGGGCTTGCGCAGAAAACCGGTGAAGTAGTTTTTATAGTCTTCGTTACTTTCGGCAGTAATATCAGCAGTAAGGGCAAATACAGGGGTAGCGGTATTTGGGTTTGTATTATGGCGGATCTGCTCGGTGGCATCAAAGCCGTTCATCCCGGGCATATGAATATCCATCAATATAAAATCGAAGGCTTTTAACTGCGATTTTTCCACTGCTTCCATCCCGTTTATGGCATGTTCAGATACGATCCCCCAGTTGGCCAGCAGCTTGCGGGCAACCATCGCGTTGATCATGTTATCTTCGGCCAACAGTACGGTTTTACCTTTTAACCCCTCTACAGACAGCGGGACCGCCCTGCCGGGTATGCTGGCCCGTTTTAGTTTTATATCAAAAGTAAACTCGGAGCCAACGCCGATCTTACTTCTCACGGTAACATTACTATCATAAAGCCCGGTGAGTTTTTTCACGATGGCCAGGCCAAGACCGGAGCCTCCTTGCGAGCGGGTGGTGACAGATTTCGGCTGCGAAAATGTTTCAAAGATCTCTTCAAAATGCTCCTCGGGAATACCGGTACCGGTATCAGCCACGCTAAAGCGGATGTTGTCAAACTCATCAACGGCAGCTATTTTCCGCAGGTTTAAAACCACCTTGCCGTTATCGGTATATTTTACTGCGTTACTTATCAGGTTACCTAATATCTGCGACAGCTTGGTTTCGTCGAGCTCGTAGCAATCTGCCAGTGCCTGGTCTTTTGTGAGCAATAGCTCCACCCCTTTTTTGTGCGCAAGGCTGCTGTAGGTTTTAATAACACTATCCAGCAGGTCCTGAAACGGACAGGCGCGATTATTCAACTCTACCTTGCCCGAATCGAGTTTTGTAAAATCTAAAATATCATTAATTACAAGCAGCAGGTTATTTGATGCCGATTTTAAGGAGTCCATCAACTCCTCATCATAGGCAGATTTAGCGGTTATCATGGTGGAGATGGTAGTAACCGCGTTTAACGGCGTACGTATCTCATGACTCATGGTTGATAAAAACTCCTGCTTCATCCGGGCAGTTTGCTCGGCACGCTTTTGTTTTTCTTCAATGGCTTCACGCTCTTTCTGCAGCTTTGCTTCTTTCTCCAGCGATTCCATTTTGGTGATGAGCTCATAATTCTCTATCACTTTAAGGGTTTGAGTATTAATAACCGCTTCCTTCTGGTGCAGGTAAAGCTCCAGGTACTCTAATGATCTTACGGTATCGTTCTCCAGTTTGCTTATCTGGTAAAGCAGGTAGTTGCACTTAAAGCGTATAATGGCAATATTATACTTGTTACTAAAATCGAGGCCTTTTTGCAGGATGAGTTTAGCTTTGTCCAACCGCCCCATAGCGATATACAGCTCCCCCATTTTTTGATAGGCCATGCCTAACCCCAATTTTTCGCCCGCGTTGATATGGATCTCTATGGCATTCTTAAAATCATTCTCGGCCTCTTGCAACCGGCCGGTAAATGCGTAAACCTTACCACGCCCGTATAAGGCAAAGGCCAGCCCGCGTATATCGCCGGTTTTTGATTTAATGGCGATAGATTCCTGCACAATACGAAACGCCTTCTCTACCTTGCCCTGTTTAAGGTAAATACCCGAAAGGGGGTTGTACGCGTTAGATACCAGGTTGAGATCTTTTACCCGACGGGCCGCTTCTATGGCCGATTCGTAAGAACGGACGGCGTTTTTGGGGTCGCCAAAGTATTCGTATATGGTGCCCAATGATTTGAGGGTGCGTGCCTGGTTGTGGTGATCCTGGTACTTGCGGTATATTTTAAGGCAATCGAAAAGGCAGATGAGCCCTAAATGATAGTTATCTGTTTTGTAGTAAACGCCGGCTATACTGTACTTGGCATCGGCAATACCCAGATCATCCTGCAACTCTTCAAAATAACGGATAGCCTCTTTGGCCATATGTACAGAGCGCTTATAAGCCCCCTGGATCATGTAAAACAAAGAAAGCTGGGTGAGGCTTTTACCAATAAGAGACTTGTGGCTTTGTTTCCGGCTCAGCTGCAGGGCCTCGGTGGCCAATTTTACACTGTACTTTAAATTGTGGACACGGTTACTGTAAGCATCATCCAATAACTGGTTGATGGCACCGTATTCCATTGTGTCTGCAGCCTCCATTGTTGTTTTATACAATACTAATATACTGAATATTAATTTACAAAACCCATCGTGTTTAAACGCAGCATCTATAGAAAAGTTGGCGGCACAAAAATAAAAAGGCTACACTATCCATTTACGGACGGTGCAGCCTTTCGTGTTGCCTCTTGCTAAATTATTTTATGGCTTCAAATTTCACCACCAGCTCCCAGCGTTTTTTATTCTCAACGAGCTTAAACATCGGGTCGGCGCTGTCATTAAATTCGCAACGGCGTATATTGGTAAAACCGGCATCGCGCAGTTCTTTTTCGGTAGATTCCCAATCCCAAAGCCAAAGGTGCTCCAGGTAGCCAAAAAGATGTTTGGTTACCGCCATAACATTACGCGGCCTTACTTCTACACCCATCATCATGCGTTTAATAAGGGTAATAGAGGCTTCCGGGTCTTTTTTTACATCTTTATCGTTGATGTAATCGCGTATCAAAACCTCCAGATCGGGCATAATAATACGGAAGATGCCACCGGGTTTCAGCATGTTGTAAGTATTACGTAACGCTATACGAAAATGCTCAAACGACATATGCTCCAACACGTGCGAGCAGTAGGCACCATCAACGGTACCATCTTTAATGCCGGGGAGCCCTTCTGTGATATCGCCGTAGCGTACATTGCCATCAAATACCTGGCCCAGGCTCTTTCTCATTAGAAAGCCCAAAACCGGCGTTTTTTGAATACGCAATGTTGGCGACACATCGAAATTCTTCCACTCGGGAGGGGCGGCCTGGCCGCAGCCATAGTGCACGTATATTTTCTCTTCTATGGGCATTTTTTATATAAGTATGCTGTAAATTAATGGTCAAAAGCAAAAACTATTTGCCGTTTTAAATATAATTGAATTTGATAAATAAAGCAGAAAATTTAATTGTTATTGTAGCGTGTACACTTAAAGGTTGTGATTTTTTGAAAATAATATGAGTAGTTTAGCAGAAACAACCATTACCATGCTAACCAACCGTAATATACTATGCATAAGCGGCACAGAATGGCATGGTAACTATATTAAGGCGGTTGTTGAATTAATGAAGGTTTTATCTGCCGATAATAAAATTTTGTTTGTAGAGAATGCTTACACCTACAAGGATGCCCTTGCTGGCGTAAAAGGAAAAAACAAGGTAGATTACGTGCAGGCCCTTGGCCTTAAAAGCCGCATCAGCGAGATCCACCCCGAGCATGGCGGCAAGGTTTATATCCTCACACCTCCACTCGCCTTCCCCGTTAGTTTTTTATCTCCCGGCAAGTTTTACGAGACCATGCTTAACTATAACGGCTGGCTGCTACGCAGGAGCATCCGAAAGGCGCTAAAGGAGTTGGATATGAATCACGAGCTGATCAACTTCGTATCCTTTAACCCGGGCATGGGGGTGATGACGGGGCGAAGGTTTAAAGAAAAAATCCTGATATATCATTGTTATGATGAGGTGAAAGGCGCGCACCCCTGGCTAAGTAAGCACGGCATAAAGCTCGAGCAAATATTCCTGAAAATGGTGGATGCCGTTATTGTAACCTCAAAAGGCTTATTCAACAGCAAATTCGCCGAAACCAAACGCTGCTATGTAGTAAACAACGCGGTTAAAGCGTCGCTGTTCCGCCAGGGTTTTAACCCCGAGGTTAACCCTGATAAAAAGGTGATAGGTTATGTAGGCAGTGTAGACGACCGGCTTGATTATGAAATATTACAATACCTCTTCACCCAAATGCCCGATGCTACCTTCACTTTTGTTGGCCGCATCACCAGCGAACGCGGCGAGGCTATCCTAAAGAAATACAAAAACGTAAAACTGAAAGGCGCCAAAGCCCCCGAACTGCTGCCCGCTTATTCCAAAGAATTTTCGGTTGGTATTATCCCGTTTATAAAAGATGAGTTTACCAAGGGGATTTACCCGATGAAGATAAACGAATACCTGGCCGCGGGCCTGCCTGTGGTGAGTACCGACTTTAGCGACCTATCGGATTTTGAGGACGCAATCAAAATATCGGGCACCAAAGAGGGGTTCCTTCAACACGTTTTAGAAGAAATAAACACCGATACCACTGAGAAACGCCAAAGCCGTTTGGCTATAGCCGAAGGCAATACCTGGGACAAACGCGCAGAAGAACTAAGCGAGGTAATAGAACAGGTGGAGCGCGAACTTTACCCGGCATAACCCCAATTAAAACAGCATGTTAGGCTTACTGAAGCGTTATATCGCCCATAATATTACCATCGATAGCGAGAAACTGGAGGCAATAACATCCAAATTCAAACCCCTCAACTTCAAACGGAATACCACACTGCACCGGCAGGGCGAGCTTTGCGATAAGCTTTATTTTATTAATTCGGGCTGCGCGAGGGTGTTTTACTTATCGGAGCAGGGTGCAGAGCGGACCAGGTACTTTGCTTTTGACGGGATGGTGGTTACTGCGTTAGCGAGTTTTATCTCCGGTGAGGCATCTTTTGAATTTGTTGAGGTACTGGATGATGCGGAATTACTGGCGATATCCCGTAAGGATTTTTTTGAGCTGACCGAAACCATCACGGAATGGAAGGATTTTTACCGCAAGCTACTGGAGCATGCCTACATCAACAGCAACCGCCTGATAGAGCGGTTGGTTATGCGAACCGCCAAAGAGCGCTATGAACAGCTGCTGAGCCAAAACCCGAGGGTGGTGCAGCAGATAGCTAATAAAATTGTAGCCTCGTATTTGGATATCAGCCCCGAAACCTTGAGCCGGATAAAATCGCGATAAGCATTTATTGATGTAGGTCAATGCGCAGCTGTTTCGGTAGCTTTATCCTTGCAGAAAACATAACGTTATGAATTTCGACCCGGAAAATAAGGTGGTACGGCTATGCGCAAAAGGTATGCAGGCAGAAGCTGAAGGTAAAATTGAAGAAGCAGGCAATTGCTTTAAACAAGCCTGGGAAGCAGCCACTAACAATTTTGAAAAATTTACCGCCGCGCATTACTGCGCCCGCAACCAACCCGACCCGCAAGTAAACCTGCAATGGAACCTGGATGCGCTAAAGTATGTCGATGCCATCGAAAGCGATGAGCTAAAAACGCATTATCCCTCACTTTACCTCAACATTGGTAAATCGTACGAAACATTGAACGATCTTCCCTCCGCAGGGAAATATTACCAGTTGGCCTCTGAGAGCGCCGTTCACCTACCGGATAATGGTTACGGCAAAATGCTGAAAGCGGGAATTAACGAGGGTTTAAAACGGGCAGGGCTGAAAGGCTATTACAATTCCACCATAGATGCCCTTATAAATGACTGGTGCGACCGAAAGGAACTGCGTCCATTGAGCCTGGTATTACCCGCCTACCTGCAAAATTTAGGAACCGATGAGGATATTAATACGCTGATCACTGCCCTAAGTTTTTTAAGCGCAACGCGGTGTTTGAATGCTGAAGAACAGCGAAAGATAGAGGGGGTTATAGCAGACCTGGTGAGATAGCAGCCGGGTACGGTCAGCCATTCCGCTCCACCACATCATCCTGAATTTATTTCAGAACCCCACAGGACAGGTAGCCATCATG
Organism: Mucilaginibacter sp.; assembly: GCF_039925265.1. GTDB lineage: Bacteria > Bacteroidota > Bacteroidia > Sphingobacteriales > Sphingobacteriaceae > Mucilaginibacter. Next base: position 22,983 of record NZ_JBDSZG010000027.1, on the reverse strand, counting down.
CCGCTACCGTGCATATCGTTCACTTTGCATGTGGGGTGCCGAAAAAATTTCGGCATGACGTATCTTATAAAATCGGTGCAATCAAACCTACAAATACGTAACCCCGTCAAATATAGAGCGGGTATAATAAATGGGTTTAAAGACTTCTTCGTCTACATATTGGCAGGAGGCGCGGATGTTGGTGCAATATACATCGCCAAAAATGCTGGCAATAGCGGCATCTGCGGCATCGCGGCCGGTGGCTATTTTAACCAGGGCGTTTAAGGGGATCAATCGTGTGGCATCAAACAATACCCAATCGCCACCCAAATAAGCTTCAAAACAAGCGTGAAAATCGGGCGGATTAAGCTGGTAAGCATAGCCGGTAAAGTAGCGTGCGGGTATGGTTAACGCGCGACAAAGCGCTATCCCCAAATGTGCAAAATCGCGGCAAACGCCGGCTTGCTGGGTAACGGTATCGTAGGCAGATGTTTCGGAATTGGTGAACCCGCTGAGGTATTCTACGTTTTTATAGATCCAGTCGGTAATAGCAAAAACCTGCTCAAACGAAGTGCGGATATTGCCGAAGGTATTGTTGGCTAAACGGTACAGCTTGTCCGATTGGCAATACCTGCTGGGGTTTAAGTATGGCAGTACCGATGCATCAAATTTAGCTACTGGGATCTCCTCTACATTGGAGTGATCTTTCACCTCGTAGTAATTATCAACCAAAGCCTCATACTTAATACTAATGAGGCCGGTATCAGGGATGTCCAGACGCGCGAAACGGTTCTCGCCGTTCATGGCATTTAGTTCTTCAATTTTTATGTATGGGGTAATAAGCAGCTTTTCGTCCAGTATGGTTTGGTGTGCTGTTCTTAGTGCGTGTATGTTTAGTATTAGGGTGCTCGGCGCCTTTACATCATATTCCAACTCCGCCGATACTTTAAATTTCATTGTGCTATTCCGGTAATTTTTTAAACGCTTTATCCATCCATTCGCCCGGTATATTAGCCAGGGCATTTTTTAATTCTTCGTCCCATTGGTCGGATATCGCCGCCATCTCTTTTTGCGTAAAGCGCTGTTCTACAAGTTCAAAAGTACCTTTTTTATACAGCGCAACGTCAATAGGGAAATCTACATTATTACTGCTTACACGCGTACTGTCGAAGGATAAAAACCCCGCCTTTAACGCCAGCTTCATGTCCGAATCCTCATTCAAAACACGGTTAAGTATCGCCTTACCATGCCCCGAGTTGCCTATCACTACAAAGGGCGCGCCAAGGCCAAGTTCTACCCAATTCCCTTCGGGATAAAGCAGGAACAATTTGTGCTCTTCGTCGTCCTTTAACTGCCCGCCAATAATGGTATGGAGGTCAAATTTAAAGCCGTTCTTTTCCAGTGTTGCCCGGTCTTCATCGGCTACGCGCCGCACCTGCTGCCCAAAAGCATTTACCGCTTGGTAAAGCTTGCCAAACTCTTCGGTCTCCAACAGTTCGTCAAAATAAACAAGGGCTTTGTCTCTTACCGAGCGCAGCCCGCTGGTCATCACAAACAGCGAGTAGTGCTCTTTTTGAATAATGGTGATCTTCTTCTTAACGGTAGTATCTGTCCCTGTGGTAATGCGGGTATCGGATATTGCTACTAATCCTTCTTTAACCTTAATTCCTAAGCAGTAAGTCATTCTAAAAAATATATTTATAATTCCGTTTATTGCTGCTGCTGTTGTTGCTGCTGCTGAATTATTTCCATATACCTTTCATAACTGTTGCGCGATGCAGTTTTGGGTTCGGCTACCGGAAATGTTGAAACGGTAAATATATCTTTTTCCTGCGGTAAATGCTCCTCTTCATGATAACCTACCGAAACTGAAACCTCCAGGATATGCCTCGCCGAGCCTTTGTACACGCCCTTCACAGGCGAGCAGTCGCTGAAGTTGCGGCCTACTGCCAGGCGTACGTGCATTTCGTTCGCCACGCAATTGTTAGTAGGGTCCAAACCCAGCCAGCCGTAACCCGGCAGGTAAGCTTCGGCCCAGGCATGGGTTGCACCTTCGCCACGCATACCATCACGGTTGGGGCAAATGTAACCGCTCACGTAGCGAGCCGGGATGCCAACCAGGCGCAGCATTACCATTAATAAGTGGGCAAAATCCTGACAAACGCCCGCTTTTAGCGCCCAGATCTCATCAAGAGTGGTCTCTACCGTGGTTACACCTTTTATATACTCAAAATTTCGGTAAACATATTCGGTAAATTTTAATGCGGCCCGGTAAGGGGTATCGTTGGTTTGGCGTTCGCTCTCCACTATGGGGAACAGCTCGCTCAAGCCTTCAAAGTATTCCTGCTTCAAAAAATCGATGTAAGGCACAATGTATTTAATGCTGTATAGCTCATCCCATTGCGTTACCGAATCCACCGCATCTGTTGGCAAAGGCCGGGGATGCGTATTTACCGATACCTGCGAATTGATCACCAGCATATTATGCGGCTCGGTATAGGTGAAGCTGCCTACCTCGTTACCATAATAATCCACATAGGTATCAATCTGCGGGTGCCCGGTAATGATCAGGTCGTGCTTCAGCACATCCTGGTAAATATCCACTATTGGGAAAAGGATGATCTTATTGGCGCTATCTCTTACAAGGTTATCGTACGAGTATTTTGTAATGTGCTGAATCTTAAATTCGGGCATAGCTTATCAATGTTTTAATTTGAAAATTTGGCAATTTGAAGATTTGAAATGAACCCCGCAAAAGGCATTTTCAAATCTTCAAATCAACTCATTTTCAAATTGGTTAATTAGGAGTTTGCAAAGTAGTATTCGTTTAGCGAATTACCAATTTTATAAAGGTCATCTTTTATCAACGTTAAAAACTGATGCAGCCCCTGGTTGGTAATACTTTTTACCGAACTGTATTTGATATTGCTTTGCAGCTTCCCTATCTGGAAGGAGATCTCGCGGTAATCATTCACGTTGCTGTTATTCTTCAACCTGTCGAAATACCGTTGGATGTTATTTACCGAATAAATAACGGACCGCGGAAAGTCGTTATTTAAGATAATCTGCTCAATTACGTTCTGTGCTTCTAAACCGTCGCGGTATGTTTTTAGGTACAGTTCGTATCCGCCTATAGATAGTAAAAGATGTTTCCAATATGTAATATCCGTTAATAACGTGGGGTTGGCATTGGTAGGCTTGTATTTGATATCCAGGATATCGATGCTTTGGATAGCGCGCTCCAGGTACTTACCAATGTTCATAAAACTGCGGCCCTGGCCACGCTCCATCGTAATTTCGGCAGTACCATAGTAAAGCATTACCTGCTTAATGATTACATCCAGCACCGTAATAGGGTCCTCCTTTTGCAGGCGGATGTCCAGTTTAGGGTCTTTAACGGTATGGTAATACTCGTTAAGGCATTGCCAAAGATCCTTCGGGATATGCTCCTGCACACTGCGCGCGTTTTCACGCGCAAAGGTGATTATATTGAGAATGGAGTTCTGGTTACTCTTATCGGTAATCATATAGCGCAAAACCGTGCGACTATCATTTCCCAATTTTTCTTCCAACTCCTCATCCAAACCCGAAGATATACGGATAACGGGCGCCCATGTAAACCCCTCGGTAGAATCCTGGGAGGAATTATAGTTGATCTTCAGCATCCTTAAGATCCCATCACTCCTCTCGATGTACCGGCTTAACCAATAAAAACTTGCTGCTACCCTGCTTAACATATCTTCTTTATTTCGGATGTCGAATTTTCGATTTCGGATTTATATTGATCTTTTGATTTCAAATATCGAGTTTTCAATTTCGGATTTTTTTTGTCTTTATTCTTGCTTCTTATTTCTCGCTTCTTTTAGGAAAGCACCCACGTATCCTTACTTCCACCGCCCTGCGAACTGTTTACCACCAGCGAACCTTCGGTAAGTGCCACGCGGGTTAAACCACCCGGCACTATTTCGATGCCGTCCGGGCCGCAAAGGGCGTAGGGGCGCAGGTCTATCCTCCTTGGCTGTAATATGCCGCCGATATAACACGGCGCCGCCGATAAGCTAATGGTTGGCTGCGCGATAAAATTGCGCGGGTCCTTTAATATCTCCAGCTTATAGTCTTCAATTTCTTCCTCCGTAGATGCGTGGCCCATCAGCATGCCATAACCGCCGCTACCGTTGGTTTTCTTCACCACCATTGTGTTGATGTTTTTGAAAACGTGTTCGCGCTCGTCCGGGTCGCTCAGGCGATGGGTAGGTACATTCTTTAGTATAGGCTCTTCGTTAAGGTAATATTTGATCATATCGGGTACGTAAATGTACGTCGCCTTATCATCTGCTACGCCGTTGCCTATCGCGTTTACAATGGCCACATTGCCTTTACGGTAGGCTCCCATTAAACCGGCTACGCCTAAAACGCTGTTGGGGTTAAATACCAATGGGTCTAAAAACTCATCATCAACCCTGCGATAGATCACATCTATCTGCTGCAAGCCGGTGGTGGTTTTCATATAAACCTTATGGTTGTTCACCACCAGGTCGCGGCCTTCTACCAGTTCCACGCCCATTAAACGGGCAAGGGTGGTATGTTCAAAGTAAGCGGAGTTATAAATACCCGGGCTCAGTAATACAATAGTAGGGTTGCTGATCTGCCTTGGCGAAAGCGATAACAGGTTTTTATACAGGATGGATGGGTACTCGGTAACACTACGCACATTACAATTAGGCAACAGGTCAGGGAACAAACGTTTGGTTATTTCGCGGTTCTCCAGCATATAGCTTACGCCCGATGGGGTGCGCAGGTTATCTTCCAGCACATAAAAAGTACCATCGTGATCCCGGATCAGGTCGATACCGGCAATGTGAACGTAAACATCATAAGGCACATCCAGCTGGTACATTTCGCGCAGGAAATGCGGGCAGGAGTATATAATATCTATCGGCACAATGCCGTCCTTAATAATAAACTGGTTGTGGTAAATATCCTTCAGGAATAAGTTGAGCGCAGTAAGGCGCTGTTTTATACCCCGCTCTACAAACTCCCATTCCGCTGCTGTGATGATGCGGGGAATAATATCGAATGGAAAGATCTTCTCGATACCCTCTCCGCTATTATAAACGGTAAAGGTGATACCTTGGGTCATGAAGAGCCTTTTTGCGAGTTCCTCTTTTTTATTGAGGTCATCCGGCGATTCCAGGGCGAGGTATTCTATTACTTTCTGATAATGGTCTCGAACAATGCTGTTTTGATTGTACATTTCGTCCCATACGCCATTTATTAGATTATATTTTTCAAAATGTTGCGATTTGTACATAAAACTTCTCCTTATTGCATAAAAATATCACAGAAACAGGCTATACGATCGTAATTATAATGAATAACCATATCAAACTCGCATTTTTTTTGGTAAATTATGAAAATAATAGGGTAATTAATGCAAGTTTAATATTATAAAAAATATAAAATGTTAAAACGACGATAAATTTAAGGCAAAGCATTGTCTGCTTAATTATCAGTTAAAAACAAATTTGAGGATCGTCTAAAAAATTTATAATTGCCAGGCGATTGTAGCAGGCCTTAAGTTAGCATCATAATAACTCCGTTTAGCCCGGAAAGTTTATTACAGTTCCGGTTAAATAAAAATGCCCCGCTAACGGAGCATTTGTTGTTGGGGTTACCTTAGGCATCATAAAAAGCCGCAAAAACTGGCCTATATCTCCGCCAAATATTTATGCACAAAACTAATAGCCATGGAGCCCTCGCCTACTGCCGAAGCCACCCTGTTCATGGCACCGGCACGTACATCACCGGCGGCAAATATACCGGGGATGCTGGTCTCCAGCAGGTACGGGTCGCGGTTTGATTTCCAGATCTTTTCAAAATCCTGGCAGCTGTTTAGGTCGCGCCCGGTTTCTACAAAGCCTTTGTCGTTTTTGATAACCGCTTTACCAAGCCAATCGGTAAAGGGCTTGGCACCTATAAAAATGTATAGCGCATCGGCATCGACGGTGCTACTCTCGCCATTATCCAGGTTTTTGATAACCAATTGATGCAAACGGCTTTCGCCTTTGGCTTCGGTAATTTCGGTGCAGGGCATTAAGGTGATGTTGCTTACCCCGCCTATCTGGTCGATAAGGTAAGACGACATGGTAGCGGCCAAACTTTCTTTCCTTATCATTATAAAAACCTGTTTGGCAAATTTGGATAGGTACATGGCCGCCTGCCCGGCGGAGTTACCACCGCCTACAATGTATACGTTGGCATCTTTGCAACTGGCGGCCTCCGTCATGGCGGCACCGTAGTAGATACCCGCGCCCGTAAATTTTTCTATCCCGGGCGTGGTGAGCTGGCGGTAATCTACCCCCGTGGTGATCACGACCGATTTGGTTAGCACCTCGGTATTATCATCCATCACAACGGTTTTGTAGTTATCCTTCAGTTTAATTTCTTTTACGGATTGGGGCGACAAAAAATCGGTGCCAAAACGGGTGGATTGTGTAATGGCCCTGCGTGTCAGATCCGCACCGCTTAAGCCTGCCGGGAAACCAAGGTAATTCTCAATTCGCGAACTGGTGCCCGCCTGCCCGCCGGGTACTTTGCGCTCAATCAGCAAAGTTTTCAATCCTTCTGATGAGCCGTAAACAGAGGCCGCCAACCCTGCCGGCCCGGCGCCTATGATTACCACATCATACAACTCATTCTTGGCAGATTGGCTGAGGCCTATCTTCGTAGCAATATCTTTTACCGTTGGCGTTTTCAGCAAGGTGCCGTCCGCAAAGATTATCGCCGGTAGGTCCTTAGCGTCAAGCTTGTTTAAGCCGGATAGCTTTTTTGCTTCTTCCGAATTCGCATCCAGCCACAAGTATGGGACCAGATAACCCGAAAGGAACTCTTTAATATCGTGTGATTTTGGCGAAAACTGGTACCCAATAACCTTAATACCTTTAAAGTCGGGGCGATAATGGCCTTGCCAATCTTCCAGCATATCGGTAATTACCGGGTACAATTTTTCCTCGGGCGGGTCCCAGGGTTTAGTGAGATAATAATCCAGCTTTACGTCGTTAATGGCCTTAATGGCTGCATCCGTATCGGCATACGCGGTAAGCAATACCCGTTTAGCATGCGGGAAAAAGGTTAGGGCTTTGCACAAAAAGTCTATCCCCTCCATCTCGGGCATCCGTTGGTCTGATACAAACATTGCCACCACTTCGCCTTTATTTTTTAACTCCAGCAGGCTGTCCAACGCCTCTTTTACAGATGTAGTGCTCAGGATGCGGTAATCCTGGCGGTAATGGTTCTTCAGGTCGCGCGTTATGGCCCGCAGTACCTGCGGGTCGTCATCTATAGCAAATATGATAGGTTGATCCATGTTGATTTAAAATTCTTTTTAATCGTCGTTAATAGGGAAACATATTACAAATTCTGTATTCCCGGGCACCGAATGTACTTTTACGGTGCCGTTGTGCTGGCGGATAATACGGGTAACCACATCCAGCCCCAGGCCGGTGCCCTTGCCCATGTCCTTTGTAGTAAAAAACGGGTCGAAGATCTGCGACTGCATTTCCTCGGGTATGCCGGGGCCATCGTCCTTGATTGTTATCTCCACAAACTGCCTGTCTTGCCGGGTTTTTATTTCCAGTGTGCCGCCGTTGTTTATTTCCATGGCATCAATAGCGTTATCAATTACGTTTGTCCAAACCTGGTTCAGTTCGCCGGCCATGGCTTTTACCTGCGGCAGGTTCAGGTCGAAATTTTCGACTAATTTAATATTGCCTTTCTTTAATTTATAATCCAGCATGGTAAGGGTGTTGCGGATGCCGGTGTGGATATCCAGCAGTTGCTTATCGCTATCCCTGTCCATGTGCGTAAAATTCTTTACCGAGGTAACCAGTTGCGATACCCGCTGCGACGACTCCTTAATATCCGCTATCATTTTAGTCGCCAACAGGTAGTTGTTTACCCATGCCAAAACAATCTCTAATTGCTGCGAAACGGGGGTACAGGCATTCATGTGGTCCAGGTCCTCCGGCTTAAAATCAAAATCGACCAGGTTTTCTGCAAATTCCAGCTTTTTTATTTCGTGGTCCATCAGCCAATCCGCCAAATCGTCTTCGCGGTCGGCTTTATCCATCATGCTTAATACCGGCCTGTCCGTTTGGTTTGCGCGTGTAACCAATAACTCGTTTATGGTATCCACCTTTTCGGGGGTCATGTTCAGGCTTACTATAGCTTTAAACATTGCCGGCAGGTTTTGTATCTGCGCGTTTAAAGATGATGCCCCCCTGCTGATAGCTGCGGCAGGGTTATTCAACTCGTGCGCCAGCCCTGCGGATAGTTTACCCAGCGCAAACATCTTTTCGTTTTGCTGCTGCAGGGAGGTGAAATCGCGGATCCGGCTCGTCATGGTGTGTACCAGCGCTTCGGTTAATTCGTAATGCAGTTGGGTACCCTCCTTTATTTTCTCGGCCGGCACCCTAAATATCCGCGCTTTTTTTACGCATTCGCCAAAGCCCGGCGTTTTTTTGGCGCGCGAAAATGGCAGGTAGCCGGTAATGCCCTGCTCCTTTATCACCGCCATTTCGCGCAGCTTGCCGTTTTGCATAACGCACATGCGGATGCGGCCTTCTAATATTATGGTGGTCATATTTACCGGTTCGCCCACTTCAAACATTCGCTGGCCTTCTTCCAGGGTAATAGTTTCCCCGGCATCAATAAACCATTGCAATTGCTCTTCGGGCACCTCGCTTAATACGGGGATGGCCTTTAATTCTTCTAAGGTTACGTCGTTCATTCCTCTGGTATATAAGGGCCGCCGGGTACCCCCCAACCCCACCGGGGCATAGGTGCATCCTGCTGTAAAGGGTTATCGGTTAATTTTGAATTGATGACGGCAATACGGCTACCCCACTCCAGGTAAGCCACCAATGCCGAGCGAAATTCCGGGTCATCGGCCAGTTGCAGCTCATCCGCGCTTTGCAGCAACAGGGCTATCCAGCGTTGGCGTTGCTCCTCGTTCAGTAATTTACCTACATGGTGCGCCACCATTTTGGCGTGGCTGCCGTCATCGACCTGCGTATATAACGGGGGGCCGCCAAAAACTTCGGCTATAAAATGTGCCACGTGTTTGGTATGCGCTTCCGACATGTTTTTAAACACCGGCTCCAGCAGATCATCATGCAGTACTTTATCGTAAAAAACTTTGGTGAGGTTTTCTAAGGTCTCATTACCGCCCACCCATTCGTACAAGGTTGGTATGTTTTTCATAGTTCATAAAATTAGTAATAAAAAACGCTTGGTTGCATGAGGCGCTAAGTCAAAAATATTTGAAAATAAATTTGCATAAGCAAATGCTTACGCATTATATTTGTAAGCGAACACTTACATAATGAGGATAAGATGAGAAGAGATGTTTTCCAGGCCATTGCCGACCCAACCCGAAGAGACATTATAAATTTAATAGCCTATAAACCCCTAAATTTAAACACCATAGCCGACAATTTTGAGGTGAGCCGCCCAGCCATATCGCAACATATTAAAATATTGATGGAATGCGGGCTGATAGAAATGAAAAAACAGGGCCGCGAGCGGTACTGCGAAGCAAAGCTGGAACAATTAAACGAGGTATCGGAGTGGATAGAGCGATACCGCAAACTTTGGGCCGATAAGTTCGACCGGATGGACGATATTTTAGATGAACTAAAGGCTAAATAATAGGCGCGGCGCTTTCAGCCCGTTAAATGGTCGCATTACCACCCGCGGGAGTAAACGAACGACAGTAATTTTGATAACAATATAAAACCAAATATTATGCAAAAGATCACACCGTTTTTATGGTTCGATGGCCAGGTAGAAGAAGCCATCAACTTTTACACCTCTGTTTTTAAAAATTCAAAGATCAAAGATGTGCGCAACCATCCTGATGAACGCCCGGGGCAGAAAGGCAAGGTATTTACTGCCACCTTTGAGCTGGAGGGCGTTGAGTTTATGATACTGGATGGCGGCCCATATTATAAGATAGAGAGCCCGGCCATATCCTTTTTTGTAAAATGCAAGGACCAGGCCGAAGTGGACGAGCTTTGGGACAAACTCGAAGAAGAAGGCACGCCAATGCAATGCGGCTGGATCACTGATAAATACGGCGTATCGTGGCAGATCATCCCTGATGCTTTGGGCAAGTGCCTTGGTGGTGCCGACCCTGCAGGGGCACAACGTGCTATGCAGGCCATGATGAAGATGGTAAAAATAGACGTGGCCGCGCTGGAGGCCGCTTATTATGATAAATAGCCATCATGAGAACCCCAAAAGATGTTGAAGAGTATTTTACCTGGTTCCCGCAGACAACACAGGACGCGATGAGCCAGGTGAAAGACGTCATACTGAAAGTGGTGCCGCAGGCCGAGGAAAGCATCAGCTACTCCATCCCCACCTATAAATATAAGGGGTTGCTGGCGCATTTTGCCGCCTATGAAAATCACGTCGGGTTTTACCCGGGCTCGTTAGCTGTGGAGGTTTTTGCCGCCGATATTGCCGGCTACAAAAGCGCAAAAGGATCGGTACAATTCCCTTTAAATAAAGCAATGCCTTTGGACCTTATTGCCCGGATCGCTGAATTCCGCCTGAACGAAAATTTAAAAGAACCAACAAAAACTAAATAATACCGCTATGGCAAGCAAAAACGAAACAACCATTAAAGCCGAACCCGGCAAACAGGACCTGTTTATCGCCCGCGAGTTTGATGCTCCGCGCGAACTGGTATTCAAAGTATTTACCGATCCCGAACTGGTTCCCCGCTGGCTTGGCCCGCGCGAACTAACCATGAAAATTGATAAATGGGATGCCCGCAGCGGCGGCCATTACCGTTACGTACATTCTGATGCGCAGGGTAATGCCTACGGCTTTCATGGCGTAATGCACGAGGTAACCGCGCCGGAGCGCATCATTCAAACTTTTGAATTTGAAGGGATGCCCGAACCGGGCCACGTATCATTAGAAACCGCAAGGCTGGAAGAACTGCCCGGCGGCCGTACCAGGGTGGTCGTGCAATCTATTTTTCAATCCGTTGCCGATAGAGATGGCATGATCCAATCGGGCATGGAACGCGGCGTTAAAGATTCGCACTGGCGCCTGGATGAGCTATTTGAAGAACTGGCGAAATAAACATGGTTGCTTTTCAGCAGATGCTTATATTTGATACAAATAACGTATAAGCATCTGCATTTCAATGAACTATTACACCATTCCCTGCAAACCAAACTTGTCGCAATACCTGCGCTTTTTTTGGGTGCTGGAGCATGACTGTGTTACCCCGGCCCAACCCTATACCCACCGCTCCATGGCCGATGGTTGCTGCGAGTTGGTTTTCCATTACAAAGGGCGCTTTACCGATATTGCAGCTGATGGTTCGTCCAGCCCATCCTTCACTTCGGGTGTTGGCGGTCCATCCCAAAGTTTCAGCCGCTTTCATACACAAGAAGCATTTGGCATTTTTGGTGTGTATATGTATCCCTATGCTATTGCCGCGCTGTGTGGCATCCCGGCATCGGCAATTACCAATCAACAGGTGCACTTACCAGCTTTATTAGGCCAGGCCGGCAAGGATATCGAAGAAAAAATGATGCTGGCAGCTGATAATTATGAACGTGCGGCCATCTTAACCGCTTTCTTCGAATCGCAGCTAACACGTTGTCATAAACAACCGCCCCCGGTTTTTAAGGCTATCGGCTATATCATCAAAAGTAAGGGCACGGTTACGGTAGATGCACTCGCGCAAAAACATTTTCTCTCCACCCGGCAGTTCGAACGTAATTTTAAGGAGTTTGCGGGCTTCAGTCCCAAGCTGTATTCGCGCATTATCCGCTTCCAGGCGGCTATAGAAAAGTATCGGGACAAAAACCGCTCGCTTACCGAGATCGCTTACGATTGCGGCTATTACGACCAATCGCATTTCATTCACGACTTTAAGGAATTTTCGGGCTATCATCCCAAAACATATTTCTCGGGCAATAACGAGGGCACCGAATGGAAAGAGGCGGAATGATGTCGCGTTTTTCCAATTCTGGCTATTGGGGGCAGGCTACTTTTGATGTATTATTTAATTAATCAACCAAAAAACAATGGAGATCCCAAAAGTACACCAGGCTATTATGCCTTACCTGATGCTGAAGAACGCAGCCGGGTTTATTGATTTTACTCAAACGGTATTTAACGCCGATGCCGGCATGAAACGCTTGCGCGATGACACCGACAACATTATGCACGCCGAACTCATGATCAGCGGTTGCACCATTATGTTCTGCGAAGCCAGCGACCAGTGGGCCGTAGCCAATGCTAACCTTTTTATTTATGTAGACGACGCGGATGTAACCTACAAACTTGCCACTGAAAACGGCGCTACCACGGTAATGGAACTAAGCGACCAGGATTACGGCCGTACGTGCGGCGTAAGCGATCCCTTTGGCAATACCTGGTGGATAACATCGGTAAAATAGTAACGGAGTATGTGATAAAAACGAGGCTGTCAGGATCTGGCGGCCTCGTTTTTTATGCCCTTTTGAGCCACTATTCTTAATAGTGGCGCATAAATAACGTAATATGTTAGTTACCACGGCATAAACTAAAACAAAATGGCCCTATAACCTTTGTAAGATAAATATTCGTGATGCCTAAGTGGTTAAAAATTTCATTGAAAGTACTGGGAGCGTTGATCCTGCTATTCATCCTGCTGGCCGTAGGCGTATCTGTTTATGTAGCCAACAATAAAGAAAAGGTGCTTGCGCAGGTGATCAAAAAACTAAATGAGAATTTAGATGGCACCTTAACCGTAGGCGATATCAAGCCATCGTTCTTCTCTAACTTCCCGGATATTTCGCTGGCGCTTAAGAACGTTGTTATCCGCGACCGGCAATTCTCCAAACATCATCATACATTGCTCGATTCTAAAGATTTTAATGTGTCTGTAAATGCCGGCGCTTTGTTCCGCGGCGTTATCAGCATCAACTATATCGGCATCAACAACGCATCCATAGACTTATACACCGATAGTACGGGCTATAGTAACACTGCCGTTTTCAAAAAAGGGAAAAAAGATAGCGTTAAAGCAGATGCCAACGAGAGTAATTCATCAACCCAGCTAAAAAGGTTGAGCCTGAGCAATGTGAATTTCACCATCAACAATCAACAAAACCATAAGCTCTTCAATTTTGCCGTGAATGACCTGAACGGCAAAATGACCTATCCGGATACCGGCTGGCACGCCAATGTGCATTTAAACGTATTAGCCAAAAACCTCGCGTTTAACACCAAACGTGGCAGTTTTATCAAGAACAAACAAATAAACACCAATCTGGATGCCGGCTTTAATGAACAAACCGGGAGAATAAGCGTAAGATCAAACGACTTTGATATTGGCGGCGATGTGTTTGGCTTGAATGCCCTGTTTATTACCGGTAAAGGCGATGATAATTTTGCCTTCCATTTAACAAACGACAAGCTGCTTTGGCGCAGGGCATCGGCCTTGTTAGCGCCCAATATACAGCTTACGTTAAATAAGTTCAATTTAGATAAGCCCATCGGCGTTAAAGCAATTATCTCCGGCAGTTTTGGTGGCGGCGACCCTTACTTTTATGTAACCAGTGTGGTGAATGATAACCGGCTCACTATACCGGGGGCGATTATTGATGACTGTAACTTTAACGCCGTATTTACCAACGAGAATATCAAAGGCAAGGGATTTTCTGATGCGAACTCCATTATCCGCCTGAACAAATTTAAAGGCAGCTACAGCCATTTACCTTTTACGATAGATACGGGCAGCATCACCAACCTGGAGGTACCGATAGCTACGGGCAATTTCAGATCGAAGTTTCCGGTTACCAACTTTAATTACTTACTGGGCAGCAATGTGGCCAAATTTACCCGGGGCAATGCCGAAATGAACCTAAAATACAAAGCCGATATCGTAAACCTTAAGCTAAATAAGCCGATAGTAAGCGGAACCATCGACCTGACGAACGTGGGTATCAACTATATTCCGCGCAATCTTAAGTTAACCAATTCGTCCATCTCGCTGAATTTTACAGGTAACGATCTACTGCTGAAGAATATTCGCCTGCAAAGCGGGCAAAGTATTGTGCGAATGGAGGGCCAGGTAAAAAACTTTATGAACCTGTACTACAGCGCTCCCGAAAAAATACTCATCAGTTGGCAGGTAACCAGTCCGCAAATATACCTGGCGGAGTTCCTGGGCTTTTTAAACACTGCCAAACCATCGGGCAAACCGGCTAAACGCGCAAACAGTGATAACGTGATTGAACAATTAGCTACGGTACTTAACAACGCCAAGGCAGATATGCACATGCGGATCAACGAACTGCATTACCGCAAATTTTTGGCCACCAATGTAAATGCAGATCTGCTGCTGTCTGAGGACGGCATCCGCATTAACCAGGTTAGCCTTAAAACAGCTGGCGGCTCGTTAAAACTAAATGGCAATTTGGTGCAAAAAAACAAAGTAAACGATTTTATAGTGGCAACCACCATCAGCAATGTAAACGTAAGCCAGTTCTTTTATGCTTTTGATAACTTTGGGTTAACAGATCTGACCAGTCAAAATCTAAAAGGCTTGCTTTCGGCTAAAACAAGCACTACCGGCTCTATCACCAATACCGGCGACATTGTAAAACACTCTATAAGAGGTAAAGTATTGATCAACTTAAAAGACGGTGCGCTTTTAAATTTTAAGCCAATTAAGAGCGTTGGTAAGTTTGCCTTTCCTTTCCGCGACCTTGATAACATCACCCTCTCGGCACTAAACGGCGACTTTGATATCATGGGTGACAGGATCACCATTAACCCTATGGAGATCAGTTCCAGCGTGTTAAATATGGATGTAGCAGGGGTTTACGGGCTTACCAATGGCACGGATATAGCTTTGGATGTACCATTACGCAACCCAAAAAACGACGCGCAGATAATCGATAAAGAGGATTTGAAAAAGAAACGTTTTAAAGGGATCGTTCTCCACATCCGTGCGCACGAGGAAGAGGGCAAGCTTAAAATAGGCTGGAATAAAAACCACAAATAAATTGCATACCAATTGGTATATTTGCAAAATGGAAAGCAAATTATCCAAGGCGGAAAAAACCCGCCAGTTCATTATAGAAACCACTGCAGACATCTTTAACACAAAGGGTTATGCAGGTACTTCCATGTCGGATATTACCGACGCTACCCGCCTGACCAAGGGCAGCATCTACGGGAATTTTGAAAATAAGGAGGATGTAGCGCTCGCAGTTTTCGATCATAACCACGCTAAGGTGCGCAAGGTGATCCAGCAGCGCATCCAGCAAGCTGCCACCTATCATGAGAAATTAATGGTTTATGTGGAGGTTTATGACCATTTTACCCGTTTAAATTACTTTCCGCGGGGTGGCTGCCCAATTTTAAACACAGCCATAGAAGCAGACGATACCAACGGACTTTTAAAAGAGCGCGCCGCCAAAGCGATACTGGACTGGAAAAAAAATATTCAGGGATTGATCCAGGGAGGCATCGCTGCCAAAGAATTTAAATATGACGTTGACGACGCACGCATCGCATTATCCCTCATCGCACTTATCGAAGGTGGCATTATGATAACCAAAGTTACTGATAGCCAGGATAATTTAAACCAAATAATGAAGACGGCCGAGCTGCTTATTAAAATGATAAAGGCTTAAAAAATTTGACATAAAATATACCGATTGGTATATTTTATTCCCTACTATTGCATCGCCAAAGCAAAACAAGTGGCGGCATAAAAAACACAAGCACTCACGAATTAAAAAATACCGGTTGGTATAATGCCATGTCGCCTTTAAAAAGACAATTACTCATCTTCACCGTTATCCTGGCCGCGGTAATGGAACTGATAGATACCTCGATAGTGAACGTTGCGCTATCGTATATGAGCGGAAATTTAGGTTCCACGCTGGAAGACACCTCCTGGGTGATCACTTGTTACGCCATAGCTAACGTTATCATCATCCCCATGACCAGCTTCCTCACCGCCAAACTTGGCAGGCGGAATTATTACATAGGTTCTATCATACTTTTCACCATTTGTTCGCTCATGTGCGGGCAGGCAAGCAGCTTATGGACGCTGGTGCTGTTCCGCTTCTTACAGGGATTGGGTGGCGGCGCCTTACTGTCGGTATCGCAGGCGGTAGTTTTTGAATTGTTCCCTAAAGAGAAACAAGGTGTGGCAAGCGCATTGTTTGGCGTAGGCGTTTTCCTGGGACCAACCATCGGGCCAACACTGGGTGGATTTATTACCGAACACATCTCCTGGCCGTGGATCTTTTACATCAATATCCCTATAGGCATCGCGGCTGGCATCTCCTGTTACTTCTTATTGACCGAGGCCCCCATCAAAGTAGTGGTTAAAAGTATCGACTGGACGGGCATTGCCCTGCTGGCGATTGGCGTAAGCACCCTGCAAACCGTTTTGGAACGCGGCGAAACCGAAGACTGGTTCGAAACCGGTTATATCATTTGGTTTACGGTGATAGCTGTAATTGCTTTAACGGCATTTATAATATGGGAGCTGAAGACAGAACACCCGGTAGTAAACCTGCGGGTGCTTAAAAGTAAAACATTAAGCATTGCGGCCATACTCACGTTTGTTACAGGTATCGGTTTATTCACCTCGGTATTTTTAACCCCGGTGGTAGCGCAAAGGCTGCTTGGCTTTACACCATCGCAAACGGGCTTGTTGTTGCTGCCGGGTGCTATTCTCGCTATTGTTGGGCTCATGATATCGGGCACGCTTTTGCAAAAGGGTGTGCCTGCCGTGGCCATCATTGCTGTAGGGTTTTTCTGTTTCATTTACTTTAACTGGCGCATGGCACAGATCACGCTGGAATCCTCGGCGGCAGAAATTACTTACACGCTTGTTTTCCGTGCATTGGGGCTGGCCTTTCTTACCGTTCCGCTAACGGCTCTGGCGGTATCATCGCTGGCGGCTAAAGATGTGCCGCAGGGCGCAGCCTTAAATAACATGATGAGGCAATTGGGCGGCTCGTTCGGCATCTCCATCGTCAATACTTACGCTTTTCAACGCATTGCATCGCACAGGGTCGACCTCATTACACACATCACCGCCGACAATACAAAGGTTACCGACAGGCTAAACGCCTACGCGGCCAACTTTCAAAGCCACGGTATTGGTTTGCAGGATGCAAAGTTAAAGGCCCTTAAACTGCTCGACCTCGCCATCGTGAAACAATCAACCCTGATGAGCTACCTGGATAGCTATATGCTGATAGGCTTGCTATTCGTGCTGGCATTACCGCTGCTGCTATTTGTACTAAAGGCGAAGAAACCGGTGCCGGGAATGATCATATCCGACCATTAATTAACAATAGTGTAAAAGGGAATATAAAACGCCAAAACAGGTGTGCCAAAAAAGTGTTCCACCTTGTTTTCAGTCGAATTTGCACTTTCGCTTAATTATTTAATAATAAGGCAATTGTGGTAATTACTTAAACAACAGGGGTGTTCCAAAGTGTTTCACAAAAAACTGTAAAATACTGACAGTCAATATTGTTTTAAAAATAAGTGTTCCACATTGCCAAGTGGAACACTTAGCGTAACGCGTGAAAACCGGGTATAATATTTGCCAAAGGGATGTATTATTCGCTGGGCAAATTCTTTATATCGATAACCGGCGCCTGTCCGCTTGCAGTTCTTTTAAGCGGCGTGTTCAACGGCACCAATTCGTCAAAAAAGCCGCCATTCTTTAAAAAGAACATCGCGCCATTGCTGCCGCCGGCGTAATCTTTCCGGTAGTTTGCCTTCGCGGTAGCATCGCCGGTATAGGTTGCGCCGGTGCTTTCGTGCCAGTTATCGCTTGCATCGCCAAGCCATTGGTTTTTAAAGTTTGCCAGGCGTATCTGGTTGCCGCTATCGGGTTCGAAGTTCTCTACAAAGGAATACAGGCTGGTTAAATAGCTGGTAGTTTGCGGCCTGCTGAAACTGGCTACCAGCAACCATTTACCCGCGGTAACATCTTTAAACCATGCGGTATAGGTGGTATGTTTAGTGGCTTTATCCGGTTCGGCACGGAGCAGGA
The DNA here is from genome assembly GCF_039925265.1 of Mucilaginibacter sp. GTDB lineage: Bacteria > Bacteroidota > Bacteroidia > Sphingobacteriales > Sphingobacteriaceae > Mucilaginibacter. Next base: position 4,898 of record NZ_JBDSZG010000027.1, on the reverse strand, counting down.
ACGCGTACGTTTTCCCGGCTTGCCACGGGTAGAGCATATAGCTTTGCCCGCCCGAGCCTTCATCGCCAAACTCGCCGCCGTGTACGGTAGCACCCTTTTTCAGCAGGCTTACTTTCAGGCTATCGGGGATACTTTTAGGGTCATCGGTAGTAAAAGGACTCCATACCGAAAACAAAACGCGGCGCTCTGTTGGGGAATTTACCTGCATACCAAAGTAGCCGCCGCTAAAACCATCAGCCATAAAGTACGAGCCAACCACATCCTTTTTTTCGGGCACACTTATCTCGTTATAGAACCATTTTACTTCTTTTTTTATCTCTCCCGGGATATCGTATCGCAAATGCACCGATGGCCCGCGTCTGCCAAAATGGTACGAGGAACCCACTCTTACATAGGTAAACTTATTTGCGTCAGTCGCGCCTGTAAGGATAAGATCGGTTACATCCGCATATCGGGCACCCGTTCTGTTTAATCCTTTCAGGCTAACTTTTACATAACCTGCTTGCGCGATATTTACTTTGCCAATAGCTATCGTATCGAAAGCGGTATTACTTAACTCTTTTGTGAACACCGTTTTGCCAATAGTAATGCTGATGGTGCTTTTACCAGCCGGCACACGCAGCCGTAAGGACAAGTTAAGCTCCTGCGCGGATGGCACCCCGAAATAAATATCAGCGGTTGATTTTGGGCTCGTCCACTGCATAAGCCCATCGTCGGTTATAAGCGCGCTACCATTTACCCAGGCATTGCCGCCAAGCGGGATGATGATCTTTGGCGTATCGGCACCGGCGGCCGCACTTATAAAACAGGCAATGATCAGCAGTAGTTTTTTCATATCGGGAGAAAATCAAAATGCTAAATTAAAATTATTCCCATTTGATCACCATAGTTTCTTCTGTATCAATACTGATATGATTGCCCCCAGTTTTACCTCCCTTATTGGCAAACAGCACCGTTGGCTCCGGGGATGCAACCTGCGTCAACAATTTAACCTCCCTTCGCTCGGCCGATTTATTAACGATGATGGTAACAATACTATCGCCACTCCGCATCGTTTTCATCAGCATATTTTTTTGCTGGGTATCGAAGGTAAAAGGACTGTGTTTGGTGGAATGATCCAGCGCCTTTTTCAGGAACCGGTTCAAATGGCTATAATCTTCCAGTACCCGGCTGCCAAGCCCCAGCAATGTGGGGAGCCACCAGGTAGTCCCTTTGCCATAGTTATTTTTTATGGCCAATGTAGCATTATTCTCGTTTGCTATCGCTTTGCCGGTTGTTGGGCGCAGTAGCCCTACCCAGCCAAATGCGGGTAATGTAATGCCTTCAATAGTGATATCCTGCACATCCTCTATGGCTTTATATTCCAATATATCGGCACCAAATATGTCCCTCATGGGGAACCCCAGGCGCATGGTGCCGACCGCGTTTTCGTCGTAATAGCCCGTCAACCCATCGGCAATTAATTTGCCTCCCTTTTGTACAAAGGCAGCCAATAGGGGCCAGTATTTAGATGGGATAGCTATTTGATGCGCAAGGATAATACTGATGCCGCTATAATCGTCTTTAGCGAAATCAAACTCACTTATCTCTTTAAAATTTACCTGCAGCCCACATTCGCTTAACGCTTCAAAATAGCCCAGGGCAGATTTCATCACACCACCCTCATCCCGGCTTTCATAACTTTTGCCACCTATCTGCAGTTTCTTCTCCACCCAAAGCGATTCGCGGGTGTAGAGGATATTAATGCCTGATTCGACCTCCTTAGCGTGTTCAAATAATTCACTATTGGCGTTAATTACGTCTATAATTTCGGTTGCCGCCAGCATCCGGTCGCTGGGCTCGTTCAGGTAATTCAGCATAGCCCACTCACCTGCCTCGATGCCCGAGGAGCGCGGGTTAAGGCACCAGAATATAGCTCCCTTGCTTTCTGTGCCGATTGCTATCCACAGCCACTGGCTTATTTCTGAAGCGGTTGGGCAGAGCGATAAAAAGCCGCTGTAGGTGTTGTTGCCGCCTTGTAACTCCGTCATAAACCAGGGGATCCCTCCCGCGCCGGAGCGTATAATTGCGCAGTTAGCCGCCACAGCTAATGCATATTGTTGCCGGTTAAAATAACCAAAATGCCAGCTGGCATGCGCCGAACCGCCCAGGCTGGTTAAAAAATCCCGCCAGGCCGTAAAATCGTACTCGGCTACATGCTTAAATATGGCGTGGTTATTCACATGGATAATGCTGCCCGCGTCATACTGATGGATCTCCTTAGTAAGCCATTGCAAAAACCAGGTATTGTAATACAGGTGGAAACGCTCGCCGGCAAAATCAAAATGATCGTACCCATTACTGTTATATTCGGGGTTTGCCTGCTCGGCCTTCCATTCCCCGTATCTATCTGTGGCGAACTGTTCCTGCGGAAAATGCCCCAGGCCCGGCTCATTAACCGGCACCCATCCGTAACATGATTTAAACTGTTTAAAATGGCTCACCACGTTTTTAATGTAGTTAGCTATCGAATGCAAATGCGCCTCATCGTTTGGGAACTTCAACCCGCCGAGGTCGGTAAAACCGGTAGCAGGGAACAGGTTACCATATATTTTGATGCCATACTTTTCGGCTGCTTTGTAGGCCACATCAAACAGACTGTAGTGCCAAACCCCATTGGACTGGTGCATATAGGTTTCAAAGAGGCGGATCCGCGTAACTACCATCCCCGCTTCCTTTAGCCGCAAAAACCAGGTATCTATCTCTTCAGCCGTTTGCCCCGGCTCTATAAAAACCTCCGCACCAATCATCATGGGCGTGGCTTGTTGTTTGGATGAATACTGCATACCTGTAAACAACTCCCTGAAACGCAAATGGTTTGAACCGGCGGGCATACCAGCAATACCGTTTATTAAAACTACCTTCACCAAAATGCAGGATCGCGCTTTGCGATGCACCCCCTTGGAACAAACCTTCAGCGATCTTATCGACACCTATCTGGATACCCAGGTGGGTATCTCCGAAGATTTTTTGAGCCTCGCCTTATCCGGCCACCTAAAGGACAACCTCATTGGTTTATTTAAAGATAAGCTGATGCTTGCCGCAGGCACCGGGAACGATAAACTAATAGTGCATAATAAACTGGTACGGGGCGACAGCATTTACTGGCTGGGCCGCGAGCATAACGACCCGCACGAAAACGCGTTCTTCGACCTGATGGACAGTTTTATCGAATACCTTAATCGTACCTGCTACACCGGCATTACCGGCTATGAGTTCCATTATACTTTGTACGAAAAGGGTGCCTTCTATAAAAAGCATATCGACCAGTTTCAAAATAATGGCAGCCGCGCCTACTCCATGATCATGTACCTGAATGCCGACTGGGTGCTGGCAGACGGCGGCGAGCTATGCATTCACCACTCCAATCATGAGCAACGTATCTCACCAACCAATGGTAAAAGCGTGTTTTTTAAAAGCAACGAGATGGCGCATGAGGTAATGGTTACCACCAAATCGCGCATGAGCATTACGGGTTGGTTAAAGGTGAATTAACCCCATTTTTATATTTAAAAATGCTTGTCGCGGACTCCCTCGTTTTCGCTTTTATTTTGATAAATTGCTGCAAAGAAAAACGATGCTATCCCGCCTTGCAACAACCACTCTGCTGCTTTTTATTTATTTGACTACCAATGCGCAAATACCGATTGTGCGGCAACGCGTGGCCCTGAAAAAAGGCAGTTACCATGGATCTTAAAATCGCAAAGGGCTACCATACCGCTGTTGCCGCAGAAGGTATGCGCCGCGTGCGTTTCCTGGCCCTTGCATAGAGAGGCACCAGTCCAGCGGCATCTGTTTTTCGTTTGTCGGCCCAAATAAGAACTGATAATCTTTGGGTTGTTTTCATAACACATTAATTTTTAAGTTACCTAATCGCATTAATTTTGAGTTCAGATGAGCTGCTTTAAGCTCAACAAAACAATACAAGCACTTTAAAATCAACTTATTAAAAGCTAATTCGGTGACTAAATTAGCGACTTAAAACTGGTCACCGAATAGATCACCGAATGAGTCATAAAGGCGGTATGAAACGAGCGCTTTTGACATAAAAAAAGCGCCTAAATCAATGATTTAGGCGCTTTTAGAGGGTTTTGTTACCCTTTTAGCGGAATGGACGGGACTCGAACCCGCGACCTCCTGCGTGACAGGCAGGCATTCTAACCAGCTGAACTACCACTCCGTTTGGGACTGCAAATATACGCCTCTTTTTGTTTTACACAAGTGCTTTTTAAAAATTTATCTGATAATAAGTTTTATCGCCTAATTCACAGCAAAATACATTCAAATTCAAAAATTAATTTAAATTCGTTGTTGTTATACCAATTATAACTGTCCGCTAATTATAAAGTAAAATAACATGCTCTTATTAGGCATTGATATTGGCACCTCGTCTGTAAAAGTGAGCGTTGTTAATTCTGTAACACAGGCAATTATCGCGTCAGCGCAGTATCCCGAACAGGAATCGCCTATCATTGCATTGAAAACCGGCTGGGCCGAGCAGTCGCCGGATATGTGGTGGCAACAAACTGGCCAGGCTATTTCTCTTTGCCATAAAAAAGGCGGCTACAACCCAAAAGATATTGCTGCCATAGGTATCGCTTACCAGATGCATGGACTCGTTTTGGTCGACAAAAACCATCATGTACTGCGTAACAGCATCATTTGGTGCGACAGCCGCGCGGTAGAAATTGGGGATAAAGCCTTCGAAGACATCGGGCACGAGACCTGCTTATCGCATATGCTCAACTCACCCGGCAACTTCACAGCATCAAAACTGGCCTGGGTAAAGCAGAACGAACCGGAGATATACGACCAGGTGGATAAAATAATGCTGCCCGGCGACTACATTGCCATGAAAC
>NZ_JBDSZG010000026.1:0-124766 GCF_039925265.1 Mucilaginibacter sp. | reverse complement strand
ATTGATTATCTTTAAAAAAAAGACCTGTATAGTTCCTTTAGGATTAATAAGCTATAAGGTATAGGTTTTACAGGATTTACTCAAAATCTGTATAGCTATTTCAGGACGGGTCAGTGACACTATTATTCAAATAAAAATGTTAACCCACCAATTTCACAAATTATTGATTATCAAATAATTAAAAAATATTTATTTGAATTGTGTTAAGTTATGTTAACCCTCTTTTGCCAGGAAAAAACGTTTGATGGTTAATAAAAGACGGCCTAATTGAAGCGAATTATAGGAGGGCTTACAAAATCGAACAGGTTGTCTTTTAAAGAGCTACATCATCGCCTCTTTTTTTTCTGCTGCCATTTCAATGTCTTCCAAATCGGGCGTCATAGGCTCTTGCTGACCGGCGGCGGCCATCTCATATTGCAAACTTATATAGATGGGAAAATGGTCCGAATCAAAGTTGGAGAGGCGTTTCATGCTTTTTAGCTTCAGGTCCGTAGAAATAAAAGCGTGATCCAGCGGGAACCTGATAATTGGGTAATGTGCATGAAATGTGTTATAAAATCCCCTACCCCGCCGCGGATCTATAAGCCCGCTCATTTTCAAAAAAAGCTCGGTGGTGTAGCTCCAGGCCACATCATTCAAATCGCCTATAACTACAACCGGCAAATCAGAGGCTTTAGCCAGATCGGCTATGAGCAACAGTTCTTTATCGCGTTCAGTAGATCTCGGATTTTCATTGGGTACCGGTGGAGTTGGGTGTACGGCAAACAACCTGATTTTAACTCCACTATCCAGCACAATTACGGTATGGATAGAAGGAATATCGTCCTCAACCATATATTTTACTTCAGCACCCTCCAGCTTAAGTTTAGAATATAAAAGCATCCCATAGGTGTTTTCCAGCGGCACCTTTACTTCGTAAGGATAAAATTCGGCAAGTTCGGAAGTCTCGTTATCCCAGCGTTTATTGGTTTCGAGCAGTAACACTATATCAGGTTTGTATTTGGCAATCTCTTTAAGGCAGCCTTTGGTATTGGTATTATCCTGGAAAACATTAGCGATCATGATACAAAGCGACTGATTGGGAATATCCTTATTGGCTTTGAGTACTTGCTTTCGGCCCAGGATTGTAAATGGAATTATCTGTGTTAAAAGGTAAGCAATGTTGCAAAGAAGCAATATTAAAAATGTATAAACTAAAACAGCGCTACCTTTAAAGAACAATGCGAACAACACAAAGCAAACAACCGATAACACCAATTTTTGCAGTCGCGGGTAATCAAACACCCTGAAAATCCAATATTGGTGTTTAATAATGGAAAGCAACGTAAACGAAATCAATAAGACGGAAAAGGCAATCAGGAAGATGTTCATCAGGACAGCGCGTGAATAAGGTTTAATTATATCGATAAATCATCCGGCAAAGCAACCACATATACCGTTGGGCTAGGCCCCCTGCCCCGCCAGCAAATAAAGCACCGCCATACGGATGGCAACGCCGTTCTCTACCTGGTCGAGGATGATGGATTGCTTGCTGTCGGCCACATCGCTGGTGATCTCTACACCGCGGTTAATAGGGCCGGGGTGCATAATGGTGATCTCTTTATCCAGCCCGTCCAGGATCTGTTTATTCAAACCATAAAGCATGGTATACTCCCGCTGGGATGGGAAATATTTAATGTCCTGGCGTTCCAACTGGATGCGCAGCATGTTGGCCACATCGCACCAATTAAGTGCTTTTATCAAATTATGCTCCACTTTAACGCCAAGCGAGCCAATGTATTTCGGGATCAGCGTAGTTGGCCCGCAAACCATTACTTCGGCACCCAATTGTTTCAGGCAAAGGATATTGGAAAGCGCCACGCGCGAGTGCAGAATATCGCCTACTATTACCACCTTTTTGCCGGCTACTTCGCCATAGCGTTCGCGGATGGAAAAGGCATCAAGCAGGGCTTGTGTGGGGTGCTCGTGCGCGCCGTCGCCGGCATTTACAATTTGGGCTTTTACGTGTTTGGCTAAAAATACCCCGGCGCCGGCGTATGGGTGACGCATCACCACCATATCCACTTTCATGGCCAGGATGTTGTTCACGGTATCTACCAGCGTTTCGCCTTTGCTTACCGATGAGGATGACGCTGAGAAGTTTACTACATCGGCAGAAAGCCTTTTTTCGGCCAGTTCGAACGACAAACGGGTACGGGTAGAGTTCTCGAAGAAAATATTAGCGATAGTAACATCGCGCAGCGAAGGCACCTTTTTTATCGGGCGGTTCAGCACCGTTTTAAAATTATCAGCGGTTTCGAATATCTGGTTGATATCGTCAACATTTAAATCTTTTATCCCCAGTAAATGCCTCGTGCTTAATGCCATTTTTTATTTCGAATGTCGAATTTCAATTTCGAATTTTTTTATTCTCTTCTTTATCCTCCCCCGTCATTGCGAGGTACGAAGCAATGACGCGTGAGTTATTCTTCTTTCACTTCCGATACCAGCACAATCCTGTCTTCGCCGTCGGTTTCTCTCCAGCTTACAACCACTTTTTGCGATGTGATGGAATCCACCTCGATGCCTACATAATCGGGCGCTACCGGTATGTGGCGCGAGTAACGGCGATCAACTAAGGTTAACAACTCCACTTTTTGCGGCCTGCCGAATGCCTGCATAGCATCCATAGCGGCGCGGATGGTGCGGCCCGTCCACAGCACGTCGTCCATCATGATCACTTTTTTGCCTTCGATAATAAAATCTATCTTGGTTTGATTTGGCACCAGCTGGCTATCTCGCCTGCGGAAATCGTCACGGTAAAAAGTAATGTCCAGATCGCCCTGGAGTATATTGCTTTCGGGAAGTATCTTGCGTAATTCTTCGGCAACGCGGTAAGCTAAATAAATGCCGCGGGGTTGTATGCCTATCAATACCGAGTCGGAAAAATCGTTATGATTTTCAATTAACTGACGACATAAACGCTGTATAGTAATTTGAAATTTCTGACCGTCGAGCAGCGTTAAATTTTGCATCGTTTGGGTGGATTTGGGCAAAAGTAGTAAATAGTTTTGAGTTTTGTGTGATGAGTTATTGCTTAGTGATTAGTGATAGGTTAAATGCGCGATTAGTTATTTTGTGGCGGAATTGGAATTTAGCAGGGTGATTTGCTGTAGAGACGCAATATTTTGCGTCCCCCACCTGCAAAGTACTATCCACATCCTCTCAAAAAACAATATCCTTGTTACATTATCCTTTTCGATTTTATCTTTATATTGAACCGCTTTATTGATCAATCACAATTATCAACACATGAAACTTTTTTATAAACTTTCGCTGGTTGCGGCGCTTGCCTGCACAGCCACCGCACCCGTTTTTTCACAAACGGAAATTACCGAAAAACTCCCTACCGATTATCTTACTAAAGAGTTCCATGCCGGAAGGCGTCAGGCGCTTCGTGATAAAATGCCCGCCAATTCTGTAGCGGTGATCTTCGCATTCCCGGAGGAAGTTTTCAGCAATGATGTAAACTACGTGTTCCATCAAAACCCCGATCTGTATTACTTTTCGGGCTATAAAGAAGCAAACTCGATGCTATTAGTGTTTAAAGAGATGCAGGGCAGCGGTGCAGATGCCTACAACGAAGTAATATTTGTGCAAAAACGCGATGCCGCCCAGGAACAATGGACCGGCAAACGCCTTGGTGTAGAAGGCGCTAAAGGCCAGCTTGGTTTTAAAATGGCATTCAACGGCGCGGATTTCGCCAGCTTCCCTGTCGATTTTAAAAAATTCACTACTATTTTGTATGATGGTGTACCGGGTGATGTTGGCGCGGATATTTCAAAAGGCAGCCTGAGCGACCTGGTAAACACCTTTAAAACCAAAGCCGAAATAAAGGATATGGATAGGGGCCTGATGAGCGACCTCAGCCTGATTGCCCAGCGCGGCAACCCAAAAAACATCGACCGAATAATGACCTACCTGAAACCAAAAATGACACAGGAGGCATACAAGAACAACGCCCTGCTACAGCAATTGGTTGCCAAGCCCGATTCGGCAACACTAATGGATTTTAAGGCAAAAATAGGCGGCACCATGGGCGGAATGGTACAATACGACGACGCGGTGATGCAGCTTCGGGGTGTAAAAATGCCCGAGGAGTTAGTGCTGCTGAAAAAATCGGTACAGATAAGCAGCCTGGCCCATGCCGAGGCGATGCGCGCCGTAACGCCGCAAATGAGCGAGCGCGAACTGGAAGGTATTATGCTTTACGTTCACAAAAAATACGGTGCCGAAGATGAAGGCTACCCACCAATTGTTGGTGCAGGCGGCAACGGCTGTATTTTGCATTACGAAGAAAACAACGCCACCGCTTTACAAAACCAACTGGTATTGATGGATGTAGGTGCCGAGTACCATGGCTACTCTGCCGATGTTACCCGCACTTTCCCGGCAAACGGCAAATTCACGGAGGCCCAAAAAGCCATCTACCAATTGGTGTACGATGCGCAGGAAGCAGTGTTCCCGCTTTGTAAGGAAGGCGTACCATACAGTGCATTGGAAGCCAAAACAGGCGAAGTGCTTGCCGCAGGCCTGATAAAATTGGGCATCATAAAAGATGAGGAAGAATTGCGAAAATACTATCCGCACGGTGTATCGCACCATTTAGGGCTTGACGTGCATGATAAAGGCGGTTATGGCGGCGACCTGAAAGCTGGCATGGTGATCACCATTGAACCGGGCATTTACATCCCAGCGGGCAGCCCCTGCGATAAAAAATGGTGGAACATTGGCGTACGCATAGAAGACGACATCCAAATAGGTCAGGATAAAGGCATCAATTTATCTATAGATGCCCCACGCAAATGGCAGGATATTGAAAAGGTAGCAGCTGAAAAAAGCATATTCGACGCAGGTAAATTCCCGGCCTTAAAATAGCATACTGGCTGCGGAGCATTTAACCTAAGCGCGTGCATAAAATGGAGCTTGTCTTTTGATGAAAGAGACAAGCTCTTTTTTTGAACCCCGTTCTTCGACACATAATTGAGTGCGGGATCCGTTCCGGAAAAAATCAATATAAATCATTAAGCTATTGATTTTCAAACCCGATTGCCTACATTTACAAAAACCATCCAGCCCTACCTATGCTGTTCTGCGGTAAATCTTCACGGCTCATTAAACAGGTATGCAAAATTTGTATTTGCATAGGCCTGGTTATTTTACACCTCGATGCGACAGCACAGGACACCGGTGCCGTAAAAAAGCTTATCCGCCTTGACCAGGACCAGCGGGAACGCTTCCCCGCAGAAAAGCTTTACCTCCAGTTCGACAGACCAAATTACACCACTTTTGATACCATTTGGTTTAAGGCTTACTTATTTAACGCCGCCACGTACTCGCCATCGCGGTTAAGCAGTAAGGTATACATCGAACTGATAAATGATAGCAGCAGCGTGGTTAACCGTTTTGCCATACCAATGAGCTCCGGCTTAGGGCAGGGCCATATCATACTTAACGAAAAAATAAGCGATGGTACCTATACCGTACGGGCATACACCAACTGGATGCAAAACTTTGGCGAAGATGCCTACTTTAGTAAGCAATTCTACATAGGCAAACCATCTGCCCAGGGGAGCTGGCTGGTGAATGAACAGCACAACATTAAGGCCACGCCGCAAGGCAACGAGGCAAACCTTGCGCTAAAACTAACCGACCTTACAAATGCCGTTATCCCCTACCGGGACATCGAACTGAGGCTTACCGAGGGCAAAAAAACGCTGGTAAAAAACAATTATCTAACTACAGAGGAGGGCAATATCACCGCCAATTTCATGCTCCAAAAAAAAACAGAAACACATCGGCTCTCGCTGCTTATTACCGATAAAACGACAAAAAACAAATACATTTTCCCCTTTTATCCCGGTGGTTATCTACAAAACATCGACCTGCAATTTATGCCAGAGGGCGGCAATCTGGTAAACGGCATTTCCTCGCGCGTAGCCTTTAAAGCCATTGGCGAAGACGGATTAGGAACAGCCGTTAATGGCCATATAGTGAACAATAGCGGGCAGGAAGTAAGCAGTTTTTCCACCACGCATAACGGGATGGGGAGTTTTACCTTGTCGCCAAAAGCAACCGAAACCTACAGCGCCAAATTTGAGCTGAACGGCACCAGCCATTCGGTACCGCTGCCTTTGGCCCAACCTTCGGGCTTAGCTTTAAGGGTTGATAACCTGTCTTCACCAGATTCGGTTTATATTCATATCAAAGCCACACCGGAGATAGCCGCTGCAAATAAATCGTACAGTTTGATCGTACAATCTGCAGGTGGAATTTATTTGGGCTTATCGTTTAAGATCGGCCGGGGATTTAATAATATCCCGCTGGAGAAGAGCTACCTGATGTCGGGCATTGTGAGCTTTACTATTATTGATTCCGATAACCACCCGCTTTGCGAACGACGGATCTTCATCGACCATCGCGACAGGCTAAACCTCGAAATTGCCAATGCACAAGCTGTTTACAACCCCCAGGATAGCATTGCCCTGAACATCCACGCCTGTGATGCAAATGGGCAGCCGGTTGTAGGCAGTTTTTCTGTCGCTGTTACCGATGACGCTTTCATCAAAAACGATGCTGACGCCGATAATATAGTTAGTCGCCTGTTGCTAACATCAGAACTTAAGGGTCACATCGAAAACCCGGGATGGTATTTCAGCTCCAATGATAGCAATACCGCAAAAGCGATGGACGACCTGATGCTTACGCAGGGTTGGACCGGTTTTGAATGGGAAAAAGCGATGTTGCCAGCTACAAAACCCCAATTTATTGCAGAGCTTAACAACCGTTTAACCGGCAGGTTGCGCAGCCTGTTTAACAAACCGGCAAAGGACTCGCGGCTAAACCTTTTCTCTATAAGTAAAAAATACGGGCTGATAGTGTTGGATACCCTTAGCGATGCCAAGGGCGAATTTGCTTTTGAAAACCTGCCCTTGTTTGATACCATAGCCTACACATTAAGGGTAAATAATAAAAAAAATAAAGCCTCAACAGCCGATATTATCATGGATCTTTTTAAGCCCGCAGCAATTGCTGAGAGCGAGATCCGCCTGATGCCATGGTACGTTCATACCTCTGATAGCCTGATGCTTGCTTATTTTAACCGCCCGCAGCCAATACGCTATAATGGAATTGATATGAGTGAGGTAAAAGGCAAACTGCTTAAAGAAGTAAAGATAAAAGCCGATAAACCACACGTGAATGTAGCGGGCTATAATGGTTTTGTAAAAAAAGAGATATTTGAGAAAGAATTGGTAGAGGCCGGGAAGACGACCCTGTTCGACTTGCTATCCAGCAAGATAGGCGGTTTTGGTATCGGGAACAGCTATAGAGATGGAGTGTTCGCCAAAGTTACTTACCATCCCCAACCGGCGCTGGTTGTAGGTGTAGATATGGTGTCTGATATTATTGTTGATGGTATGAGCACGAGTGTCATAGCCGGTATCAACACCAGTATCGACCCCGTAGGCGACCCGCAAACTGCCATTGATTTTATGAAAAGCATAGGAGCGGATGATGTAAAAGACATTAAGATGGCCGAAGGGATGAGGTTATTCATAACCGTAACCACCCGTAGCGGCAACGGGATTTTCACGAGGCGGGCGTTTAATATTCTCTCTTACCGCCCTGTACCGTTTTGTTTGCCAAAGCAATTCTATCGCCCAAGGTACGAGGTAAAAAATACCGCCCCTCTTTTGCCCCGCCCAACCCTGCATTGGGAACCCAATATAATAACCGACGAAACAGGCAAAGCCACGCTATCCTTTTTTGCGGCCGATAAACCGGGCACCTATACTTTAATTATTGAAGGGACGGATATGAACGGAAATTTTGGACGGCAAACCAGCAAGGTAGTGATATCCCCCCTCACAGCGGCAAGTAAAAACCGCTAAGCAAGTAACCCATGCCTAAAAGAGGTACAAAAATGGGTAAGAATTAAATAAGTGATATGAAAACAAACCTAATAACAATATTTATGGCCGCCGCTCTGGCCTTTATTTCTCTTGTTATTTGCTTTTTCCTACTCACATTTTTCGGTGCCGACCGTATGCAATAACAAAACTAAGCCGCCAAAAAACAGCCGTAATCCTATGGGCTTTTAGCCTGCATTACAGTAATCACCATGCATAACTACATGTAAATCATCAAACCTGCGCGCGGGAGACGCAAAATATTGCGTTTCTACAATTAAACGCCACATCATCAAATTCGTGAAATTCGGTTCAATTCGTTAAAATTTGTATTTAATAAAAAAAGCCCTCCCGATTGCTCGGAAGGGCTTTGTAATATGTTCCTTAAAAGATTAAACTTCTTCGGTCTCTTCAGTTTCTGCAGCAGCTTCTGGTTCTGCTTTAGCTACCGGTGCAGCAGCAACAGGCGCTTTTTTAGCCGCTTTGCTTTCAGCACCTTCCATTTGCTCTTTTAACTGAGCTAATACGCTAAGGTCACCTAAAGTTGATTTTTCTACTGATTCTTTCACTTTCTTAACCGCGTTGTTAGCAGATTTTGCTTCTTTCTTACGGTTTTCAAATTCCTGAACACGAGCGTCAGCGCGAGCTTCTTCCCATATACGTGAGTGTGAAATAACTATACGTTTGTTCTCTTTGTTGAATTCGATGATCTTGAACTCAGCAGCTTCTTCAGCTTTTACAGATTTACCGTCTTCTTTTACCAAATGCTTAGTTGGGGCAAAGCCTTCAACACCGTAAGGTAAAGCTACGATAGCACCTTTGTCAGTTACTTTCAACACAGTACCTTCATGTATCGAATCGATAGTGAAGATAGTTTCGAAAGTATCCCAAGGGTTTTCTTCTAACTGTTTGTGGCCTAAGCTCAGTTTGCGGTTATCAATATCAAGCTCTAATACTACCACGTTTAATTTTTCGCCAACCTTAGTAAATTCGTTAGGGTGGTTTACTTTTTTAGACCATGATAAGTCAGAGATGTGGATCAAACCGTCGATGCCGTCTTCCAGTTCAACAAACACACCAAAGTTGGTCATGTTTTTAACTGTAGCAACGTGCGTAGTACCAATTGCATACCTGGTACCGGCATTTTGCCAAGGATCAGGAGTTAATTGTTTAATACCAAGGCTCATTTTACGGTCGTCACGGTCAAGTGTTAACACTTGTGCTTCAACTTCGTCGCCAACTTTCAGGAATTCCTGTGGGTTACGCAGGTTTTGAGACCATGACATTTCTGACACGTGGATCAAACCTTCAACACCCGGGATAATTTCTAAGAACGCGCCGTAATCTGCAACGGTAACAATTTTACCTTTCACTTTAGAGCCGATAACCAATTCGGTATCAAGCGACTGCCAAGGGTGCGGGGTAAGTTGTTTTAAGCCTAAAGCGATACGTTTTTTCTCATCATCAAAATCAAGCACAACAACGTTGATCTTTTGATCTAATGCTAATACTTCTCTCGGATGCTCTATGCGGCCCCAAGATATATCGGTAATGTGTAGTAACCCGTCTACGCCACCAAGGTCGATGAATACACCAAAGTCGGTAATGTTTTTAACGGTACCTTCCAATACCTGGCCTTTTTCAAGCTTGGCAACAATTTCTGTTTTTTGGTTTTCCAAATCGTCTTCGATAAGCACTTTGTGCGATACCACAACGTTTTTAAACTCGTGGTTTATCTTAACAACTTTGAATTCCATTGTTTTGCCCACGTACACATCATAATCCCTGATAGGCTTGATGTCGATCTGTGAACCTGGTAAAAAGGCTTCAACGCCCATAATATCAACAATTAAACCACCTTTAGTACGGCTTTTTACAAAACCTGTGATGATCTCATCGTTATCCAGTGCCGAATTAATACGCTCCCATGATTTTTGAGTTTTAGCACGTTTACGTGAAAGCACTAACTGACCGTTAGCATCTTCCTGCGATTCAACAAATACTTCAACTGAATCACCGATCTTCAGATCAGGTGTATCACGGAACTCAGAAACCGATACCAAACCGTCAGATTTAAATCCGATGTTTAATACAACATCTTTGTTATTGATATTTACAACAATACCAGAGATAATTTCGCCTTTGGTGATAGAGCTGAAAGTTCCATCATACAATTTCTCCAATTTCTCACGGTCGCTATCGCTGTAGTTACCAAATTTTTTGTCATCTGCATCCCAGTCGAAATCTTCGAGAGGTGCAACTGCGATCTTAGATTTGATCTCTTCGATTGAGATTGAATCAGCTTCTGATTCAATAGTTTCTTTTTCTGCGGTTGCAGTAACTGTACCCAGTTCCGCTTCCTTAGCTGTTAATTCTTTTTCTGCTTCTTGTTTTTTTGCCATTAATAAATTTTACTCCTTTTTCCCAACACTTAATTGGGACTGCAAAGGTACGGATATAATTTTTATAGATAAAAATTAAATTAATGTTAAATAGTGGTTTTAAGGTGGTTTTTTGATCGAAATACAGGTGGCAGTGGGCGAATGGGGGTCTTTTTGTATTAAACCCGTTGGTTTTTGATTAATTTCGAATCCATTACTTACTATTATCAGGGGTATGGCGTTGCCTGCGGCCCGCGCTATCCGTTCCAACTCCTCATTCCATGCTGCTGATAGAAGCAGCATTACATTCCGGGGTTTCCACTACTATCGCTAACGCGGGGAATTGTGATTCATCTCAAAATTGGAGAGTATGAGCAGAAATTAAATTACTTATCGTGGTAATGACCGATTGCAGAAACCACGGTTACCGTAATTATATCATCCTCAATAATGTAGATCAACCTGTCTTTTTTATTGATTCTTCTGGACCAATATCCGGCCAGATCGTGCTTTAACCTTTCTGGTTTTCCAGTGCCTGTTTCGGGATTAGTATATAATTCAGAGATAATGACGCTTACTTTTTTGATTGAGGCCTTGTCCCCTGACCGTTTTATCGCCAACAAATCTTTAGCGGCATTATCAGAGATAATTACCCTAAATTTTCCCATATCGATTTATTGGGATCCAACGTTATAAAGTTACCATCCTCAACTTGCTTTTTACTTTGCTTGATTTTCTTAACAAAATCGGGATTGTAGGGGCTTTTGGTAGTTTCAAAATCCATTTTAAGGGCCTTAGCGAATGCCTTTAAAGCAGATAATTGCTCATCGTTTTTGGGGTGCACAATCACTGTTTCCATAAACAAATTTAGCAAATATTATTAGAAACACATCCGTCTACTCAAAATCCATTGTCAAGTAAACAGCAGATCAAAGCTTATCCCCTATCTCCTCATATATCTGCATAAAGCTACCTAACAAACCCTCGCGGTAGCTGAGTATAACCTCGCTCATGGCGGTTTCATGTTCGGGGGTAAATGGGTCGCGCCATATGCGCATACAAATACGTTTAAGGGCGTATGTTACCTGCCCAATGTTAACGTAGGTAGCAAGGTAACGGCTCTGCTTAAAACTCGCGTAAAATTTTGCGAAAATTCCCGGGTTCTTCATCCCGGCAAAAACCAAGAACTCGTTTATCGTTTCCATTTCGCAACTATCCAGGTGATAGTAAAAATCATCCACGCTTATTTTATTGGTGGTGATGAGCAGGTTATCCAGTATCAGCTCTACGCCAATATGCCCCAAAAAGAACGGTTTTACCGGCGAACCCACAATGGCAGGCGCAAGCAGCTTTTTGAGCGTATGCGAATGATGCAAAAAAAACTCCGCTGTATGGAAGTATTTGTCAACCAATAAGTGTTTGTTCCAGCCGGCAATAATGGAGTTAACGTTTGGGTTGGGGTGTATTAATTTTTCGGGATGCAGGATGATGGTTTTGTCGGCATTTTTCAACAAATCGGGCAGTACGGTGCCTAAGATAAAGTAGCTGTCGGTTGTGTCCCGGTCGAAATAATAGTGCGACAAAAAATTCATAGGCGATATACTGCAATATAACACCAATTATTTTAAAAGCCTAACGGTTTTGATAGCGTAAAACCATTATTAGCTGTAAATGTGTAATTAATTAATGATATAATTGCTTCTGATTAACACATGCCCGCAAACAATAACCCTAGCCACCGCAGAATAAAAACACTGGACTCGTTAAGGGGGTTTGCGGCTCTATCGGTAGTATTTGGGCACGGCACCGGCGGTTTTTACTTTGCCAAGCTGATAGATAACACACCGTTTTATATAACACGGGCCGGGCACGAAGCTGTAATATTCTTCTTTATGCTTAGTGGCTATGTTTTGGTTTACCAGTACAGTTTAACAGAAAAAATTAGTTACGGTAAGTTTTTATTACTGCGTTACTTCAGGTTGTATATCCCCTACATAGCATCAATAGCCTTAGCCTTAATTCTTATGCAGATAGTTGAGCCGGGGCAGCCAAATAATTTGTTCATGAGCCAATTATGGCAATTACCCCTAACTCCCGAACGTATTATTGGCCATATATTACTTGTAGGCAATTTCAACACCAGTGTTTTAAACCCTGTTATATGGTCGTTAGTACATGAAATGCGCTTCGCGATACTATTCCCCCCGCTACTATGGATTTTAAACTTAAGGCCGGCTAAAATGGTGGGTACCTTAATTATAATTACACTGGTATCAGCCGGCCTGCTGATGCTCTGCACTTACTTTAAATACGAGGATTGCAACGGCTACTTTGCTACCCCCTATTACATTTATATGTTTTTAGCTGGTGGCTATATCGCTAAAAATCAGTCGGCGCTGGTGGCATGGTTCCAATCTTTAAACAAGGCGAAAAAAGTTATCATTACCATAATAGCGGTATTGTTTTACACTTATGCGCACATGTTCACCAGTGCAATCGCCAACAGCATTTATATCCCCCTATTGATGAGATCCCGCTTTTTAATAGAGGATTTGATAATTGCGTTGGCCTCCTTTTATTTTATTGTTGCTGCCATAAGCATTAATAACACCAAAAGTTTACTCGAGCGCCCTGTACCGCTATTTTTTGGAAAAATATCTTATAGCTTGTACCTTGTACACTCGCCGGTATTAGGTTTTCTATACTTCGCCCTTCGTAATCAATTGCCGGCCGCAGTAATATTAATAATAGGATTTGGGCTCTGCATACCGCTGGCTGCAATTTTCAACAGATATGTAGAACAAGGACTGGTAAACCAGGCCAGGCGGTTTTTAAACCGCAATTCCGCATCAGGCAAATAGGCGCCGGCTTAGCCGCGATATCACCATTCATTGGTTTTTATAGGCAAACCGCCGATTGCGGCTGTAAATATTCTTCTATATTTGCTGCCTCAATATTAAAAAATGAATTTTGTAGAAGAACTACGCTGGAGAGGCATGTTGCACGATATTATGCCCGGAACTGAAGAGCTGTTGAATAAAGGGATGGTATCGGGCTATATCGGTTTCGACCCAACCGCAGATTCGCTGCATGTGGGCAGCCTTGCCCAGATCATGACACTTATACACTTCCAGCGTGCAGGCCATAAACCGTTTGCTTTGGTTGGTGGAGCCACCGGCATGGTTGGCGACCCATCCGGTAAATCGGCGGAGCGCAACTTACTGAACGAAGAAGACCTGCAACATAATC
Organism: Mucilaginibacter sp.; assembly: GCF_039925265.1. GTDB lineage: Bacteria > Bacteroidota > Bacteroidia > Sphingobacteriales > Sphingobacteriaceae > Mucilaginibacter. Next base: position 111,187 of record NZ_JBDSZG010000026.1, on the reverse strand, counting down.
TTAACGGCATTAAAGGTCAGTTGGAACGTTTCCTGGATTTTAGCAACGACACCAACAGCGCCGAAATGGTGAATAACTTCGATTGGTTTAAAGAGTATAACTTTCTGGATTTTATCCGCGATGTAGGCAAGCACATCACCGTTAATTATATGATGGCTAAAGATTCGGTAAAGAACCGTATCAACGGCGATACGGGTATGTCGTTTACCGAGTTTTCGTACCAACTGGTACAGGGTTACGATTTTTATTACCTGTGGAAAAACCGTAACTGCGCCCTGCAAATGGGTGGCAGCGACCAGTGGGGCAATATTGTTACCGGTACCGAACTGGTGCGCCGCAAAGGCCGTGGCGAAGCGTTTGCGCTAACCACGCAACTCATCAAAAAATCCGACGGGACAAAATTCGGAAAATCAGAAGGTGGCAACATCTGGCTGGACGCAGTAAAAACATCGCCTTATAAATTTTACCAGTTTTGGTTAAACACCAGCGACGACGACGCTAAAACTTATATCAGGATATTTACGCTCTTTGATAAAACAACTATTGAGGCAATGGAGGCCGAGCATACTGCCGCCCCTCACCTGCGCACTTTGCAAAAAGCACTGGCCCAGGATATCACTTTGCGTGTACATGGCGAAGCAGAATACATCAAAGCCATTAAATCAACCGAGTTTTTATTCGGCAATACAGGTATCGAGTTTTTAAGCGAACTAAACGATGAAGAGGTACTGGCCATATTTAGCGGCGTACCCAATTTTACCGTTGATAAGGCGGAGTTGGAGGCAGGCATACCAGTAACCGATCTGCTTGCGGCCAAGACAACCGTATTCCCATCAAAAGGCGAAGCTAAAAAGATGGTACAGGGTGGTGGTGTTGCTATCAACAAAGAAAAAGTTGGCACACCAGATGATGTGTACAACGCAGGCAACCTCATCAATAACAAATACTTAGTGGTACAAAAAGGCAAAAGGAATTATTTTTTAATTATTGTGGAATAGCTTGCAAAAACGACATATGGTATTTATATTTGTACAAATGTCGTACAAGATGAAAGACGAAGTAAAAAACGAGTTTAAAGAGCCGATGGTTGCATACATCACTCGCAGCCAAGGGATGCCGCTATATAATTTATTTGGCGGTGCTGCTGCATTTTCTTCTGATTTTGACATGGTAAAACTGGCCAGGCAAGGCTTCCCCAAAAAAGCCTTGCTTGCCTTAGCCAAAAAGATATCTTTAAGCATACAGGAGTTAGCCAACATTCTGCATATCTCCGAGCGTACTTTACAACGGTACGAGGACGATGCCATTATCAAAACAGAGTATGCCGAAAAAGCCGTAGAGCTTGCCCGTTTGTACACCCGTGGCGAGGAAGTTTTTGGTTCCTTAGATAAATTTAAGCTTTGGGTAAAAGCGCCAAGCCTGGTATTTAATGGTGAAGCGCCGGTTAGTTTTTTAGATACCTCTGCCGGTTTCGATATGGTTTTTAACGAATTGGGGCGCATCGAGCATGGTATTTTTGCTTAAATGATACTTTACCGTATTTCTGCCTGTAAATATATTAATAGCCTTGATGGAGTCGGCGCGCGTTTATACGGGGGCCGCTGGAATAGTAAAGGACATGCCATGGTTTACCTGGCATCTTCGCGGGCGTTGGCAATGCTGGAAGTATTGGTACACCTGCAACCATTGCTTATCCCACAAGATTTTTGCATTGCCGAAATTGAAGTACCGGATAACGGCATCCACGAAATAAACACAGCCACCCTGCCGAAAAATTGGAAAGATGTCTCTCCCCCTGCCACAATCAAACTAATAGGCAATAAGTTTATAAAAGGCGGCAAACATTTATTATTGAAGGCACCCTCATCTATAGTGGAACAAGAGTTTAACTACCTCCTAAACCCCGATCACCCGGAAATAAAAAGTGTAAAGGTATTACGAACGAAGCCGTTCAGTTTCGATGAGCGCTTAATACATTAAGCACCCTATGCAAATACCAATGAACTACTGAACGATTTAGAAGTCGCTCAGCAGATCCAATTTCTTAGCGTTATACTCTTCCTGAGATATCAACCCATTCTCGAAAAGCATTTTCAGCCTTTTCAATTTCTCGGTCAATTCATCTTTCTTAGGTTCTTCCTGTACTACAGGCGCTGCAACGGGTGCAGGCGGCGGAGTTGGAAGCGGGGCTACTACAGCAACCGGTGGTTGTACTACAGGCGGAGCTGGCTGAAAGGCAACCTCATTGGCATGGCCTATCTGCATTGATCCCGATTCGGCGCGTTTTTCTTCCAGATCGCGCAGGCGGCGGGCTTCACGCTCGGCCTCTTTACGCTCCTGGGCGTATTGGTATAGTTTACGTGCTTGTATTTTGGGCAGATAATCAACCCCCATTTCGGCACCGTTAGTGGTTTTTACGCTAAAAACGGCCCCTATAATTTCTTCTTTGGTGTAAACATCCACAATATCCTTCCACACAAAATCAACAAATTTGATAGATAGCCCAAGGTTTGCCGGGGTAAAAAACAGGATGCGCTTGTTGGTTAAAGCAATACAGTCAGGGAACAGGTTCACTATCGGTTTTTTCTGAACCGCAATGTATAGTATTTCCTCGCCGGTGGTAAGTAGGTCTACCAGGCGGCCGTAAATGCGTTCAACCGCTTTGGGATCTTGTTCTTCCTTTAAAAATTTCTCTATCATGTTTCTGATATTAGGATCGCGGGCAAAAATAGTAAAATTATGCCTGCTGTAAATATAAGTTTATGCTATCAATAAATTACACCCGCGGATATCAGAATTATCAAAACGCCCCAAAATTTCAAAAGAACCGTCTTCATAAACTTTACCAAGATCCTGCGTGGCAATGAACGAGCAGGAATTGATATTAGCCAGGTCGATGATGTTTACGCCGCCGGTTTTCCCGGTACCCACCAGCGTGAATGGGTCGTTGGTATCGCGGGTGATGATGTTCATCCAGGGCGGGCAGTTGAATATCCCCTCTCCGTTTGAGTAGGCCTGCGAGAGCAGTTCCGTCATCCCGTACTCCGAGTGGATAGCATCTACACCGAAATCCGCGCAAAGCGTGCTGTGCAATTCCTCGCGGATCATTTCCTTTCGGCGGCCTTTCATGCCTCCGGTTTCCATCACAACCAATTCGGGAAAACATATTTGATATTGCTCCACAAAATCGAGCAAGGCAAAGGTTACACCTATCAGCAGGGTTGGCTTGCCCGAATCTTTTTGCTTCTGTAGGATACCGAAAAGTTCTTCATGATTATACAAAAAGAACCCGCTATCGGGGTTTACCGATTTGGTGATGAGATCCTGTGCCATGTAAATAAGCGATGATCCTTCCCGCTCCAGGTACGCGGGCAGTAGAGCCAGCACCGTATAGCCTTTTATATCGCCATAAAATAACTCGAAGGCCTTGCGGAAACTTTGTACATACCAGCTTACATCGGTAACTGTATGGCTGCTGGTAACCATACCGGTGGTACCCGAACTGGTGAATACAACCTCTGCATCGCTCTCACCCGTCACTACCTTATGCGATTTAAAGAACTCAACCGGCATAAACGGTATCTGCTCAATAGAGGCGATAAGGGCCGGACTCATCTTCAACCCTTCAATAAAAGCTTTGTAAACCGCGCAATTTGCCGCCTGGTATTGGAATACCTGCAGCGCGGTTTCCTCAAATTCTGCTTTGCTATTGATGGCGAATATTTTTTCTTTGCCCGGCTTTATCATGCTGCCGCAAAGATACGGAAGATGTGTATAAGATGTGCAGATTTCAGATGTGCGGATGAAGCGCGCAAATTGGAAAACGTGACACGCAGGCCATCAAATAATAGGCCTTTTGTGTAACAAATATTCCGTTTTGGAGTTTATTTACAAAAACAACACGATAATTTACACTCATTCAGACCCATCATGAAACTCATTAAATTTTTAAAATTGCCGCTTTTGTTAAGCGCATTTTTCATACTGGCATCCGCCACTTCTACCGAAAAAGGCCTGGAAAAAATACACCAGGCAACCAACGTTTTAAAAGCTTTCGGCCAGATGAAGGAAAGCATCCCCAGCGACTTGCTGAAAGAGTATGAAGGCATTGTAATAGTGCCTAAACTCATCAACGCGGGCTTCGGCATCGGCGGTAAACGCGGACAAGGCCTTGCCATGGTAAAACTACCAGGCGGCAAATGGAGCGACCCTGTTTTTGTTACCCTCACCGGCGGCAGCTTTGGCTTACAAATAGGTGTACAATCTGTCGACTTGGTTTTAGTATTCAAAAACAAAGGTGTACTCACCAAAGTTAAAAACGGCGATTTCACCATTGGTGGTGATATATCGGCAGCAGCAGGCCCCGTTGGCCGCAGCTCAACCGCCAGTACAGATCATAAACTGGAAGCCGAAATCTACTCTTACTCGCGCAGCAAAGGCTTGTTTGCAGGTATCAGCGTTAACGGCTCCAACCTGGCCATTAACAAAAGCCTCAACGCCGATTTTTATGGCGAAGGTGTAACTTCAGCATCTATATTTGATAGGGCTACGAGTAAAGAGCCTGCTATTGCCGAATTAAAAGCAACGTTGAATTCTTTTGAATAAGCAGCGATATTTTTAAACAAAACGCCGCCGGACCAAAGCCCGGCGGCGTTTTTGTTTAGCATAGGTTTTTATAAATATTACCTCACTGTAAATAGTTCCATTTTTTCGCCCCTGCCTTTTAAAATATTTTCACCTAAAGATTTTATTTGAAAAATAGGTTCAAAGTCAATTTTTTTTACCAGATCTCCGGAAATAAGAATATCCACGTCAAATTGATTACACAAGCCCTGTATCCGGGCCGCGGTATTCAGTACATCGCCGGTGAAAATGATCTCTTTTTTCAACACGCCTATCTCCCCTGTAGTTACCATTCCGCAATGCAACCCGGCTTTAAAGCCAGGTAATAATCCAAATTTGTCTTCATAGTTGGTCGCGCGCCGACCGATAGCTTCCTTCATCGAAAAAAAGCACCGTATACAATTGTTGTTTTCTATGCTGTTTTTCAGCCTCCAGGATATAATCATTTCATCGCCGGCGTATTGGTAAATTTCGCCGGAGTGATCAATAACGGGTGCCGACAGGTCGGAGAAATATTCCTTCAGCATTTCAAAGTATCTAACGTGGCCGAGGCTCTCCGCTATGGTGGTAGATGAGCGCATATCCAAAAACATAAAGATCCTTTCCTCCTGAACCGGGCGATGATATTTTCCTAAGAAGAAATTACGTAAGGCTGCGTGACCTATGCTATCACTAACCTCGGTATAAAATTGGGTAACCAAAATAATGGAACAAATGTATATCGTAACGCTTAACATGGAGTAGTTGGTAAAAAAAGCCCATGCATAGCCCCAAAACGCTTTTCGGCTTACCGCGGCGGCCATCCCATCTGCCGTTCCGATAAAGAGAATGATAAGAAAAAATAAAATGATAACGAGGTATATAAAAGACTTATATAGGATCTTTTGGGTAAAACTCCTGTTGATAAACCACCTGTTGAAGTAAAAAATCTCAAGCACGCCCATCAGGGGTACCGGTTACGAGCGAGGCAAGCGGTGTTGTATAAATATTCCTCGCAAAAGCGTACGGATTTCCTGTGGAAGGATAATAATTGAGATCGCCAAGCAGACCCTTTTCCAACAAAGTGTAAACAAGACTGGATACCAGCCACATAATACTAAAGGGGATGACGCGAAAAATATTCCTTTTAGCTTTTGGTGATAGTGTTGGCATAAGAAACAGGCTTATTTCTCAAATACCCTCTTCACCAACAAACCCGAAAGCGCCGACATGCCACCAACCAAGCCGCCGATTAAAACGGTAATTAAAAGCACGAGCGTCCAATGAGGCAGCTGAAACATTTGCGCCACACGGGTGGCCAGTATATTTTCGTTAGGGAATGTTTTTAGCAGGGCCAATGCCAGCCAGGCCAATCCCAAGCCTGCAAAACCCGACCAAAATGCCTGTTTGGAAGTTTTGCCCAAAAGCAGTGCAGCGCCAAAAGCCAAAATGCAAGCCGCCCACCAAGGTAAAATGTATGCGCTTATTATGGCCAGCAATAGTATGAGTGCTAATAACATAGTTTATTTGCTAAGGGTTAAGGTTGTTTTTATCCGTGCCGATTTTTCCGCGGGCGATTGCAGGTACAGCAGTTCTTTCAGCTTTCCATCCTTCCAGGTAGGCAGCATGTCATCATAAAAAAAGCTGCCGGGGTTGCCGCTTTGTCCGCCGGGTAAAATGCCGTAGCCTTTTACCTGTGGCCCAAGCTGTACCACCATGCGCCATGACGGGCCGTGCCCTTCGGTAAGCGCGTTTACGGTAGAGCCTGTCCCACCACTGGCGAAGTTGCCTGAGCCAAAGCCGGGGATGTTTGCCAAATGGCGCACTTCAAACTTTTTCACTTTGCCCCACTGCCAGTTGCCGGGTTTACCGTGTTTTTTTATTAGCCCATCTACCGCTAAATTAAAACTTCGGCTCAGTACGTCCGTGGCGGTTTCCTTCATGGGTGTTTTTTTGTTATCGAACCAAGCCGAATTGGGCTCTTTCAGCAATAGTTCTTCTGTTCTATCCATCGACGGCCAGTTGAGGGGCATTTGTTTGTCCGAAAAGTTATCGTTCCAGGTGGCGCGGTAAAAGCGGGTCCACCAGTTGGCGAATACCGATGCGCCTTCGGAATCGGCATCAAAAAACTTGTCCCATTTTTTAAGGATCTCGAGAGCGGCGAGCTGGTTCTCATCCAGTTTGCTGGCATCTAAGTATTTAAGCATCGTGGGCAAAATATCCTGCGCGCGGATGCTATAGGTATCGGTTTGTAAAACGCGCATACTATCTGCGGTGGCTTTTTGCATGGCGCCGAGGCGGTCGTTAATTCGCTTGCCACGTTCGTATGGCGCAAATTGCCAGTTGATGTAGTACGGATAAGTTGGATCGGTAGAACTTTGGTTAGCTGAGCTTACAAAGCCGCGCGGCGGGTTCTTTACCGTTGGGTTTTGTTCAAAGGGGATAAAGCCTTGCCAGTCGTTAGCCGGGTCGCTGCCATCGATGATGAATTTACCCTGGTCTTTATACTTTAAAGGCAGCCGGCCATTCGGGGTAATGGCGATATCATTATCTGCCGATGCGAAGACAAAGTTCTGGGCCGGGGCGTTGTAAAACTTCAAGGCCTCGCGGTAATCGGCATAATTGCTGCCGCGGTTAAGCAGGTAAAAGGTTTTGATGTCGTTAGATTCATCGTGCGCTATCCATTTAAGCGCGTTGCCGATAGGGATGTTGTCGTGCCCTTCGCCCATCTTCGCGTTATCATAAACCATGGGGCCAAACCGGGTGTAGCGCACCGTATCGATGAGATCCGGCTGGCCTTTTATAGCGATTTTTTCTATCCGGTAGGTAACCTTGTTCCATTGGTTGTTGTACCAATATTCGTTGCGGCTTTCGTCTTTAAATTTCAGTTGATACCAATCCAAAATATCGGCATCCACATTAGTTACGCCCCAGCTTATTTTTTTGTTGTAACCGATAACCACACACGGCGCACCCGGCAGCGTTACACCGTAAACGTTTACGCCAGGGGCGGATAATTGCATTTGGTACCAGATGGACGGGAAAGTAAGATCGAGGTGGGGGTCGTTAGCTAAAATGGGGTAGCCCGACGCGGTTTTGCTGCCGCTAATGGCCCAGTTATTACTGCCAATGCCTTCCACCCTATCCTTCATTTTCATCCCTGTCAGCATCTGCGCTTTAAAAGCGGCTGGGGGTGCGGGTATGGGTAGCGGTTTAAAATCCCATTTGGTACCTACCGGGATGATAGGGCTCTCGTGCATGGGGTAATCGGGGAACAGATCGTTAGTAACCTTCGCGCCGAACTTGTTCAGCACATTGGTCATGGACAGCTCGTTGGTGCCGCCGGCCAGCGTTTCCGACATGAGCTTTAACAGGAAGGCGCAATTAATAGGCTTCCACTCCTCGGGCGCATAATCCAACAGTTTAAACTCTATGGGGTAATCTTTTTTAGAGAGTTGGCGAACGTAGGTATTGATGCCTTCGGTATAGGCATTTACTACCGCCCGCATTACCGGGTCTTTCATCATGCCCTTCAGCGTATTTTCGGCGCCGTAAACCATACCCATTCGGCGGTGGTAACGGTCAACATCAAGTGCTTTGGCTCCAACTACCTCAGACAGTCTGCCAGAGGCGCTGCGGGTTTGGATATCCAGTTGCCAAAGGCGATCGCGGGCGGTGATGTAGCCCTGGGCGTAATACAGGTCGTGCTCGTTTTCGGCAAAGATGTGGGGGATGCGGTTCTCGTCGTATTTTACGGTCACCTCACCCTGCAAGCCTTTTAATTTAAGCTGTTCTGCAGCGTTGATATTCTTACTTTCGGCGTTTTGCCAAAAACCGGTGGCTGGGTTTAAAAACTTACCTATGGGCGGAATATCGCCAAATTTTGTCTGTAGCGCCCAAATAAGCGCCAGCGTTATCGCTAAGGAAAAAAATGCTTTAACTATCTTCATCAGTGATGGGAATGGGTAAGCAAGATAGGGAATTGAAGTTAAGAAAAGGCTAAAGGCATATTAATATCCAACGCAAATAGTTAATCGGCGAGTTTACTCACCCCCGCCCCCCTCTGCTACGCAAAGAGGAGGTGACATGGTGGATCGTTCTTTTTATCTTTCTTATAGCTTTCTTAACCCTCTTTAAGAAGTAGAGAGGGTCGGACAGCGGAGCGTATGCGGGGTGAGTGAACTCGCCGACCCGTAATCCGCCCTACCCCCCTACCTCATCGCTATATTTTGGCTTACGCTTTTTATAGTGGCGCTTTGGCTTGTTGGTCTTTGGTGCCTTGTTTTGTACCCGGTTGGTTTTCGCCTCTTTACGGAAATTCCATGGCGGCGTTGGGTTGGCATCCTGCCACAGCCCGAGGCGTTGCTCACGGGCGCGCTGCTCTATCAGGGCGAGGGCCATATCTTTGGAGTAGGCGCGGTATTGCCAGGCGTAGCCGTTTTTCACGATATTGTAATTCACGTTGGTGCCGTCGGCCAGTTCTACCAGCCCTACGGTGCGGCCATACCTATCCTTGGTGGTACCAATGAGCTTTACCTGTTTGCCGAAGCATAGATCCGACGTAAATTTCTTCGCCGCCTGCCCAAATGCCTGGCTTTTTTCGGGGCAATCTATCTCAGCAAGGCGCACGGTAATGTTCTGATGGTCTGGCGAGAGCAACACCATGGTATCACCGTCTTTAACCCCTACCACGCGGTAAATGTATTCTTTGTTGGAAGCTTCTTCTTTCTTGTCGTTGTTACAGGCGCTCGCGAAGGTTAGGATGAACAGGCAAAGGGCAAGTAGTTTTTTTGGCATGGGCGAATTTAAAAACTTGGCCGTGATTTTAGCCACAGAGAACACAGAGAAAAAATACAGCGAATCGCAGAGTGGTATGGTTGACTATAGCGCAAAAGGCGCGAAGATTTAATTTAAGCTGTTCCTGCGTTAGCGATAGGCGCGGATACCGGCCCGTGGTTAATGCCTGTGCAGTATGAGCAGATAGCGCGGGCCATAGGCAACGCCATAATTTGTCTGACTCAGGATTTTCTGTATTCGAGAATTTTCAGGATAAAAACTGCAAATCTAAACGCACTACCAATTTTGGTAACGCCTTATCAATAAATTCTGTTCATTCTAAAATTCTGTAAATTCTGATTCAGATTATTACCCATGCAAACTCCAGGCGTTTCCGTCTGGATCTTTTACGGTTGCAAAACGGCCCCAAGGAGTTTTATCTGCAGGGCCTACAACTATGCCATTGTCGGTAAGGGTTTTAATATCACTATCCAAATCGGCGCATTTGATCACGTAGCCTGCTATGCTGCCGGGTTTAAGATTAGGGAACCAGTTTACCAGGGTGATTGTTGTTCCGCCACCGGGCAAGCCCAACTGGATCCACATGCTATCGCCCTGGAAGGGGTTCTCCACTATTAGCTTAAAACCCATTTTTAAATAAAACTCCTTGGCTACCTGCTGGTTAGTAACAGGGATGGAGATAATTTCTATTGATTGCATAACAATAACTGGTTTGTAATAATTGCAGCCTAAAATACAATTAAAAAATAAACGCGTTATTTGTGTGTTGAATTATTTGACACCAAGGAGGATAAGATGAGCAAGTTTACCGTACCCGATAAAGTTTTATTTGTATGTACCGGCAGCAAATGCGCAAAACGCGGCGGAAAGGACATGTATAAACTTGCCCATAAATTTGCCAAACACGCTAAAGATGATATTGAAGTATTTAGGATAGAATGCACAGACCGGTGTGATTATGCACCGGTATGTACCATATCGCCGGGGAATACCTGGTTAAAAGAATATTCGCCAAAGGAAGTTTTGAAATTGTTGGGGGACTGAGGAGGTTCACGGGGCCTCATCCCAACCCTTCTCCAAAGGAGAAGGGTTGGGATGAGGCTTCTTATGCTTCGCTGTCGTATTTAATACCGCCAACGTGCTTATCTATTTGCCACCTGCCGGTACCTTCTTCGCCAATAACTTCAAACAGTTCCAGCGCGCGGCGTGCTTTGTATTCTTCTTCTCGTTGCTCTTTCAGGAACCAGTTCAGGAATTCGTTGGTTACAAAATCCTGCTCTTTTAAACACCGGGCGTAAATATTTTTGATGGATTGGGTAACACTGATCTCCTGGTCTAATGCTTCTTCAAACACTTCGCGAAAAGAGTTATATTCTTGTTTGATGCCTGTTACATCTGGCGATATGGCGTTGCCACCCATATCCAGGATGTACTTGTAGAATTTTAATTGGTGCAGCCTCTCTTCTTCGGCCTGTTTAAAAAAGTACTCCGAAGAAAAATCGTAACCGTTGCGGTTACACCACGATGCCATAGCTAAATATACCGACGAAGAATATGCTTCTTTTTTTACCTGCTGATTTAAAAGCGACTCCACTTCTGCAGAGATCAGGCTTTTGATACGGATAAGATCTTTCATGTTAATTATTTTAGGACCACTAAACCAACGCAACAAACGTGCCTGTTTAAGCAGTAATACAATATACGGCTATAAAACCGGCAAGAAAGAAAATATTGATAATTCGAAATCAGTCTAAATACCTATAAGGGCAGGCGGTACAGTGTATCCTGGATAATATTGTTGAGCTGGAACATCACAAAGGTGCCTTCCAGGATCTCTTTAAGGGCGATGATTTGCAGCAAGTTGAGCACGTACGTATGGTCGCAGGCGCAAATAAAGATGATCTCTACATCCGGAGATTTACCGCTGTTAAGCAGGCGGTCTTCAATATCAACATGGTAAACCGCTTTCTTTAGCTTCAGCAGGCAGCGGTAATCAAATTTGGCAAGCTTACCGGCAAAATCTACATACCAGCAACGCTCTTCATCGCACTGGTAAATAGCGCCCTGTTTGGTGCTGAATACGTTAGTCCAGGTAGAAAGCTCTTGCGTTTGAAGTTGTGTAACCATGTTTATGGTACAAATGTTGGCATTATTTATAATTAATCCAAATAATGTTAGTAATTATTTATAATGATTATTAACAAGCAAGCAACTAAATTAGCGGCTTAGTAATGTTGACATGAAATATAAAGCCTGCATATTCGACCTCGACGGTGTTATTGTTGATACCGCCGTTTACCATTATAAAGCATGGAAACGCCTTGCAAATGAAATGGGCTTCGATTTTACCGAGCACCAAAACGAGCAGTTAAAAGGCGTAAGCCGCATGGCATCGCTGGAATTGATATTAGGCTGGGGCCAGGTTACAGGCGCTACCGAAGCCGAAAAAGAGGAAATGGCAACCCGCAAAAACCTATGGTATACCGATATGATAAACCAAATGACGCCGGACGAGATCCTGAGCGGTGCGCGCGAATTTGTACAAGCGTGTCGCGATGCCGGGATAAAAACGGCCATTGGGTCGGCAAGTAAGAACACGCCTATTATACTGGCCAAACTACAGTTAACCCAATTGTTTGATGCCATTGTTGACGGTAACAGCGTGAGCAAGGCGAAACCCAACCCCGAAGTATTTTTAAAAGGAGCCGAAGCGCTGGGCGTATCCCCTGCCGACTGCGTGGTGTTTGAAGATGCCGTTGCCGGGATAGAAGCAGCGCTGAACGCCGGTATGAAAGCCGTGGGCATTGGCACGCCCAAAATGCTTACCGAAGCGGATGTGGTAGTGAGCGGACTGGATAAGTTTACGCTGGAGATGTTGGAAGAGTTGTAGGGAGGTTAGGAGAAGTTAGAAGGGTTGAAAAAGTTGTAAGGGTTAAAAATTTGGAGATGAAGAAGTTTGCGTTTTTTATTTTTTTTGTGTTGATATCAGCGGTTGTCTTCGCCCAGCAAGAGCCGTTGCCAAAAATGACGATTACGCCGTTAACGGGTAATTACTACGTGGCTACCTCTTACGGCTACCCGGGCAAGGATGAGCCGCCGTTCCCGGCTAATAGTTTGTTTGTGGTGACCGATACAGGGATTATTTTGATTGATACACCCTGGAGCGAAGTGCAAACCCAGGAACTGATAGATAGGCTCCAAAAGGATTTCCATAAAAAAATTGTGCTTTGCATTGCCACCCATTTTCACGACGACCGCGTTATAGGCTTTGATGTGCTGCGGAAAAACGGCGCTAAAACTTACACCAGTAAGCAAACTTACGCGCTGGCCAAACAGCATAAAAGCAAATTGCCCGAGTTCATTTTCGATAGCGATACTACCTTTACTGTTGGCAACGTGAGTCTAAAAACCTTTTTCCCCGGAGAAGGACACAGCTCCGATAATATTGTGGTATGGTTTCCGCAGCAACTGGTATTGGTGGGCGGCTGCCTGGTCAAAAGCTTAGATACCAACAGCAAAGGCTATGCCGGCGATGCCAATATGAAACAATGGAGCACCGCTATAGAAAACGTGATGCAGCGGTACGGGCATGCGAAATATGTTATCCCCGGCCACCAGGGCTGGGCCGGCGGCGTGGAGCAATTGAGCCATACAATGGATGTGGTGAAATAGGTGTTGTCAGTGTTTCAGTCATTACTCAACACACCGTCAATGACGCGTTAAGAAGATAATATAGCGAGGTATATCCCTTTCATGACCGACCCCTACTTCTTCTCTGCCTTTACTTTCTCTTGCTGGTGGCTTATCTCCTGCACAGCCTCCGCTAAAAATTGTTTTCCGTCGGCGTTCAATTCGGTAGCACCATGGCCGCCGTCGTAATCATAAATAATTTTGCCCTTGCTGGTTCCTTCGGCTTCTATTGTTTTGCCATTGCGCTCAAACTTCACATATCCGCCTTCGGAGATGTAATCTATCCCCGTTTTATCCTTACTAAAAACCACCTTACCAGCGTACTCTATGCGTTTAGTGGAGCCGTTATCATCTGATGAGATAATGGTGGTGCCACGGCCATAGTGGCAAGCGGCTGTTATTGAGGCAAGTGCTACACCAACCACCGCTATTTGCATTTTTTTATAAATATTCATTTTGCTTTTATTTTAATTATATAACAAAAATAAACATTACATGGTATTATGCAATACATGGTACTATTTAAATTGTCATAATTAATTTAAATTACACATAATCAACATATTAAATTTATCGAAAGTTAGAAATATAAAAAAGCCGGGCAGCGTACTGCCCGGCTTTAACCAATTTTCCAATTACTATATAAACTATTTAACCTGCAAAGTAATTACCTGCTTTTGCAGGTTCCAGCCTTCTAAAAGCACGGTTGGCGTTGTGCTGCCCAATTTGGCAGCGGGTGCCCCTACCGATACGGTAAAGCTTTCGTGCGGGGCAAGCGAGAAGTAGCTACCCGTCCAATAGCTTGGCATAACTTCCTCGCCGTTCTTCATCAACTGCGGGCGTACAAAAAAGGCGATCTTATCAGATGTGTTAGTGAAGGCAATCGTCCATTTATTTTCGGTCGCGCCTTTTTCTGTTTTTAAAACTTTAGCGATAACCGTAGCTGGTTTCAGCGTATTCAGTGCGTTAAAATCATCCGTTGCCGATAGCCAGTAAACGTTATGCGAAAGCACCTTGCCCGCAGTATTCTTCAGGTTGAGCACCACAAAGTTAACACCGCTATTGGCGGCAAGCAGCTCCTTCAATTGCGCTACTTCCTGCACACCGGTTTGGGACATGCCTACGTTGGCTACTTTGACGGATTTGATAAGTTTGCTATCTACATCGTATATATCAGCAGTGGCGGTTAGGCTTCCTGTTGCATGGTGCATCCGGTTGATGATAGCCACGCTACCGTTATCATAGTTGTACTGGATGTGCAGTGGCTCACAAGCGTTTTGCATGGCGTAGTAACCCGCATTTGGCTCCAGGTACCAATCGTAGATCTGCCAGATAACGCTTGGCAGGGCAGAGTTCAGTTTCCAAAGCATTACGCCGCCTGTTTCGTTCAGCTTATGCCCGTCAGCCTCAAAAATGCCGCGGTAGCCGTTATCGTTCATCAGCTGCATTTTATCGCTGAAGTTTACAATGGTATTGGGCTGGCCATAGCGTTTCACCATTTCGTTGATGTATTTATCGTACCTACCCGCGCCTGTAGCTGCATCGTGGTAACCCCAGCTGTCGTTCAGCGGGAAAGGCAATTTAGTATCCCAAACCAGGTTAGGGATAATCTTTGGCAGTGTAGTATATGGCGGCTGCGACGGCAGGCCGGTTTCGTCTTTAAAAACCCAGTCTTTACCTGCATTGGCAAGTGCGTAATAATCTTTAGGGTCCTTCCATTCGTAAGGGCCACCGCTGTACACGCCCGGCGGCATATCATCCGGCCAGGAGGCTTTCCAGCCGGCGGGCAGTTTAGCAAAACCGGATGAGCTTGGGATGAACGGCCGCGTGCCATCCAGCGTAATGATATCGTTGCGCATCACATCGTATAGTTCTTTACGGGCGTGGCCCTCGTTGCCGCCCGTCCAAACTAATAAGCTCGGATGATTACGCACGCGATATATGGTGCTCTCTACGTTCTTAATAAATACGTTGCCTTCCAGCGGCCAGTCTGGCGAGCCTTTAAACTCACCCTGGGTATCGCCGGTGATCCAAAAATCCGACCATACCATCTGGCCGTATTTATCGGCGGCGTTCCAAAAAGCATCGGGCGGGGTAATACCGCCACCCCAAATGCGCACCAAATTCACATTGGCATTGCGGCAAAGGTGCAGTTCGTAATCGTACCGGGCCGAATCACGGTTCACCATCATATCAGGTACCCAAGCTCCTCCTACCAGGTGCACGTTTTTGCCGTTCACAAAAAAACTGCGTCGCGCAAAGCCATTCACCATATCGGCTTTAGAACTTACCGTCCGGATACCGAACACAAATGTAGTATCATCAGAAATTGCCGCCCCATTGCCGTATTGCAGGCGGATGCGGTATAAATTAGCCCTGCCATAGCCATTTGGCCACCATAATTTTGGCTGGCGGATTAATAACTGGCTTATTTTATCAGCATTCAATTCAACAGACTTGCCCCCATTAGCAGGCACCGAAAAGCTTTGCGAAAAAGATACCGCCGCACCTGTAAAATTTTCCGGTTTAATGCTTACTGTAAGGTTACCGGTACTGGCGATTGCGCTATGGTTTAATAATGTCAGGTTCAGTGATAGCTTAGCAACGCTGGTATCGGGCAGTTTAGGCAAATCGGTTACCAGTTTTGGGCGACCGATGGTTACCGCACCCGTGGTGCGCAGGAAGACCGGTTGCCAGATGCCCATATTACGGTCGCGTACCGGCGGGATCCAATCCCAGCCTGCGGAGCATAGCATGGTTACGTTTTTGCCGATATCACCCGTGGGGCCGCCGTTCTCATAGAATGGGCCGAGGGCTTTCAATTGTTCTTTTGATGGGTAGCCCGGGTAATCCAGCGGGTATATTTTTACCGCGAGGGCATTATCTCCGCCGGCGTTGATGGCCGTGCTGATATCCAGGTTATGCTCGGCAAACATGCCTGCCATTTGGGTCGAATCAGCAATTTGTTTACCATTCACCCATACAGCCGCGCGGTAGTTGATCCCTTTAAATATCATCTGAAAAAATTTGCCTTTATCGGCCGCAGGCACTTTAAACGTGGTGCGGTACCAGTAGGGCTTTTTCCAGGGATTGGGGTCATTTGGCAGGTGACTGTACTGCTCCAGGTTATTTTCTTTGTTGAACTGATCCGATGCATCGGGAATCAGCATATTATTTAAACCCTGGTATGGGTCGGGATAAATTTTATTGGCAACAAGGCCTGTAAGCACCGTAGAAGGCACTTTTACCGGGAACCAGTATACGCCCGAATGGTATTTGGTTGCCGAAAGCTCGGCCCCGGTCTCTTTAATTAACGAGGAGGATTGCAAATCGAAATTAACCAGCTTCACCTGTTTTACCTGCTGGGCCATTGAGTTTGCCGACAACAAGGCACTGATGATAAAACCTAAAGCGGCGGTATAAATAAGTTTCTTCATTCTTAATATTTAGCGAGGTAAAACTACACTCCGCGCCAGCTAAAAAGGTGTACTTATTTATCATTTAGTTATACTATTAGGGCGGGGAGGATGAAGTTGATGGTTCATGGTAGCTGCGGTAAATATGGGCGGTTCCCTGCGGGCCAGGCGGTTCATACGCGCACAAGGTATTAGGCTCATGGCCGGTATCCACGCCAATCCCAAACGCGAAAAGTGTGCAAACGGCGTTGGGGACACCGCCTTGGGGGGGAGAAGGAAACCTCATTGCGGTGTCCTCACCGCAATAACTAAGCGATGAGAGAACACAATAGATTTACAATTTGTTGGATAAAAAATCGGCCTGAACTTGTTTCAGGACCCTACACGACAGGTCGCTACCGTGCATATCGTTTACCTTGCACGTGGGTGCCGAAAAAATTCCGGCATGACGTGATGGTGTTTTTTAGCTCAATCAACACTTTATACAGTCCACTCTCTCCACTCACTACTTACTTTTATTCTCCAGCACTATTATGGGGTTATACATATCCCAGTTAGGTTTAAAATCTTTTTGGTTGATCAGCTTATCGGCGTAGATAGAAAAATTACCGAGTACGATGTCCTGGTCGCCATCCTGGTCAATATCGGCTACTTCCATAGAGATCCAGCGGCCATATTTATTAACCGGCACCTGGTGGGCTTTAAATTTACCGGGGGCAGTTTGCTCCATATAGGTAAAACCTTCGGCAGGGCTGTATTTAAAATCAGCAAAAAAAGCTATAACCGCCATATCCAGGTCGCCGTCACCATCAAAATCTGCCGACATTACCTTGGATGCTCCGTTGATATGGTAAAAATACGTTTGCTTAAACCGCCAGTTGCCCTGGTTAGTAAAAACATATACGCCATGGTAAGGCTTTAATATGCTGGAATAATCGTTATTGTCGCCGCAGGTGTAAATGATATCTTTTTTGCCATCCTTGTTTACATCTACCAACTGGAAACTATTAGTGCCATAAACGGGCGGGAAACGCATTAAATTCTGTTCGGTAAAGCCGCCCTTATGGTCATTCAAAAACATCCATACACCTTCATCCCCCTGGGCAAAAAGGCATATTACATCGGGCCAGCCATCGTTGTTAAAATCACCAACCTCCACCTGTATAGCGCCGGGAACGGCCCTGATCAGCTTCTTTTTATAAGAATGATCGGCCTCCTGTTCTACCAAAAATAAGCCACCTTCGGTGTTGCCATAGCCGCAAACAATGTAATCGGCAAGCCCATCTTTATTAAAATCTCCGGGGGCGGTAAATACCGGCCGGGGCAGGTCATCGGCAAGCAAGAGTGTATCTGCCTTTTTTGTGCCAAGACTGAATTGCGTTAAAGTTCCTTTTAAAAGATCGTTGGGCGGCAACACACCGATGCCAGTAAATAAACCGGTATTTTTTCCATCGGGTGCCGTAAAAAAAATCGCATCAGAAACTGGCGACTCAACTTTCGCAACCAGTGTAGACTTGAGCTTTGTATCCCAGGTTAGCAGGTTGTTGCCTGCATCCGCTGTGTAAAGCAGCTTATCAAAAGGGTTAAGTTTTATCATGGTGGTCATGCCGGGTGAACCTTTGCGGTTTACTCCAAGCGGCAATTTCAGTGAGAAAATGGCCCAATCTGTAGTGGTGTCAGGTTTGGGGACCAGTAGTTTCTTTGGTGCAGCGCTTTTGTAATAGTCGCACAGTTTTTGCCAGTCGGCCAGGCTCATTGCCGATCGCGGGTCTACATAATACTGGCCCATCTCCTGCTGTATACCCAGCCTCAGGGCCATTTGCGGCATCACGCCGGTTTCCCAGGTTGCCTTATCCAGTAAAGAGGGGTCGGGATATTGGTGGCAGCTTTTGCAGTACTTAACAGAAAGCGCTTTCCCGTCAGCAATATTTTCGGCAGAGGTATTTACATGCGGTGCGGTGTCACACCCATTAAAAAGAAGTATAGCCGCGGTAACAACCGCAGCTATACTTAAGGCCAATTTATTAGCAGATACCTTGTTTTTCTTCAACATCAATTCACGCTCCCCGCAGGTATGCGATTTTTGTTCTATTTCTTGGTATGGTTCTCCAGCACGATGAATGGCGTGTGTTCGTCCCAATTTGGTGTAAAATTAGGCTGAAATAAAAACCCGCTGGCGTAATTGGCCAGCAATATATCTGGTTTGCCATCGTGGTTAATGTCGCTCACATCCATGCTCATCCAGCGGCCATTTTGGCTAACCGGTATAGCGTGCGGTTTAAATTGCATCGCCTTATCCTGTTCAAAATAAATAAATTCCTCAGCGGGCTTGTTCTTCATATCGGCAAAGAAGGCGCTGGTAGCAATATCCAGATCGCCGTCGCCATCAAAATCGGCAGCTATTGCTTTCGTACACCCATTTATCGGGTAAAACCACTCCTGCTTAAAGTTAAAATTACCGGTATTTTTGTAAATGTACAGGCCATGATAAGGTTTCAGGATCCGAGAATCGCGGAAGTTATAACCACTGGTATAGATCAGGTCGAGGTCGCCATCATGATCGGTATCAGCCAGCTGGAAACTGGAAGAGCCGTTCACCGGAGGGAATTTCAGCAATTCCCAGGCGTCAAACCCACCCTTTTTGTTATTCAAATACATCACAAGGCCTTCATCGCCGGAGCCATACAGAACCATTACATCGGCCCATCCGTCGTTATTGAAATCACCTGTTGCCGCCTGCGCGGCACCCGGCCTCTCGGTTATCGGGGTTTGTTTATAGTTTTTCTTCGCGGCATCTAACTTAAGCACGTAAACGCCTCCCTTTAAATTCCCCGGCGCGCAAACTACAATTTCATTTTGCCCGTCTTTATCAAAATCAGCACTCAGGGTTTGTACCGGCCTTGCTAATTCAGATTGCACCAGGTTTAATTGTGAGTTGCCGGACAGGTTTACTTTAAACGCTCTCCCGTTGGGAAAATCCACAGGATCTAAACGACCGATACACGAAACGATGGCCTGTGGAATACCTGCCGAATCGGGCAAAAAGTTAAGGTTTACGGCTGCAGATGGCAGTTTCAACGCATTGGCTATCTTATACTGGTTATCCCACTCAGTTAGGTTATTAGACACCAGATCGCCGGTATAAATTTTACCGGTTTTGGGGTTAGCGGCCACCATTGTGGTAAAGCAGATATCATTACTGCGTGCCGCTTTTTTAAGCGTAAAACCAGCCCAGTCATTCAGTAAGGGAACAGGTGCTTTGGCAGCAGCCAGGGTATCGGGCGCAAATTTTTTGTAGTACGAAACAATGGCCTGCCAGTTTTGTAGCGACATGCCGCTGGTATCCTTATCCTCCTTATAATACTCTATACCGTAGGTTTTTATAGCGAAGTACGCTGCCATGCCGGG
Organism: Mucilaginibacter sp.; assembly: GCF_039925265.1. Classification (GTDB taxonomy): domain Bacteria; phylum Bacteroidota; class Bacteroidia; order Sphingobacteriales; family Sphingobacteriaceae; genus Mucilaginibacter. The sequence continues at coordinate 91,274 of NZ_JBDSZG010000026.1, read as the reverse complement.
CAGCGAATGCACTGTCCAAACATCTTTTGTAAGCGCATTTACCGGTACCAACGCATGGCATTTGGTGCAATGCCGTTGCACCAGCGCCTTACCATCGGCCAGGGTATCGCCCGTTAAAGCATAGCCGGGAGCGGTTGTGCTTTTACAGCCATTAATTATGGTGCTTATTGATAATATTACAACCCCTGATAGTATACAGGAGGTAAGTAAAAAGGTCCTTTTCATTTTCAATATTAAAAATAACGCTTGCTCTTTTTAATTCTGCAATTTCAATTTATTCCAGATATACTCGCCAATTTGCTTACCCTGCGCAGCACCGGCATTAACACTGTTGAGGTAATGTATGCCGCCATAGTAACGGCTCACGGAGGTTTCGTCTGAAGCCTTCAGGAACGATTTGAAATGGCGCTGCATACCTATGTAACGCAGATCGCTGGTATCATCGTATTCAAAATTATCGCCAAAAAGATGCGTTAATATCACTGCCGAAGCCGCGCTGATATCGCTGTGCCCGCTCGGGTACTCAGGGAACGGCGGCGTTTGCAGCATTGGCAACCATTTCTGGTCTATCTTATCGTTTATAACGGTAACCGGCCTGATGTATTTGGTATCGTACTTTACCTGCCAGCCGGCTATAAAGGCATCAAACAAGGCTATCGACGTTAGTGCATAAGCCTGTGCCGTTTTAACCGCATCGGCCTTGGTTTTTTTACAGGCAATGGCGGTAATACCTATCCAGTGGCCACCCGGGGTAATTTTTTTATTTACAAACATCATGTGCCCGTTATGCTGAATAACAAAGGGGTTATCATCCCAAAAGCGTGCAATTTGTATTTGCTCGGCGGTAAGATTTTTGCTTTGCTCGTAAACTTCAACATTTTGCTTGAAGTACTCGCTGGTTTTGTCGTCGCTGTAAGCAGGCGGAGGCGGCAATTTAAACTGGGTGGAGGTATCTATAGCAAAAGTGTGCATGGTTCCCCAGCAGTATTCTACGCCATCCAAATAATCGGGTGCGGTTGGGCGCCATTTGCCGTTATCGGTACTGCCTAAAAAGCGCGGTTTACCACGGGTTTGCGGGTAATTGTCAAAAGCGGACCGGGCCAAAATGGCCTTGCCTATTTTCTCCCCAAAATCTACCGAGCGCGAGAACGTGGCGGTATCCAGGTTATCCTGGTACATGGCAAAAACTTTGGTCTCGTACTTTTTAAGGGTATCTATAGAGAAGGTGACCTTATGGGCCACCGTAAAAAATGCTTTAGTAGCTGCAAGCGCGTAGTTATACTTCTGTCCTTTTTGCGGCTCGGGCATGGATTTAAAACCCTTAAGCTGGCTTACAATTGAGGCGTACTTAGTGTCGGCGTGGCGCATAGCCTCGTAAGCTGCAAGCGAGGTGTAGCCGTATATGCGCGCGGCGACAGGCGGGGTAAAAACATCGTATATAATTACCTGGGTTAACTGGTCTACGTTCTCGTGCAATACATCGGCATCCTTTTTAAGAGCGATCTTTGGCTTTTGGCCGCAACTAATAATAGCAAGGCTACAGGCAACGGCAATTAATACTTTAAAGTATCTCATAATTTAATTGGCAATAGGTTATTTAACAGGTATATCTCTTTTATGACCAGCATTATCGGTAATGGTAACAGCAGCCATTGAACTGTCAATATTAAAAAATCTACCTGACTGTGACAAGAACGATTGCCCATTATAAAATTCTTGTTTTGCGGCCTTCCCGTTTTTGTACCTGATGGTGGCAAACATATCCATTGGCAGCAGTTTAACGGTGTGCATTTCCTTTTTCAGTTCAAAAATTTTCATGGCATCCTTATACTGAGTTGCAGCAAGCAGGTACCTGCCATTTGCGCCTTGTAATTTTACCAACGCTTTGCCGTCGCCGGGAATATAAATGCCGCTTTGCATAATGGTAAGCGGTTTAAAGCCTCCTTTTCCGTCGCCTTTCAGCATCAGGCCGTTAAAGGCATCGTAGCGGCCGGTGCTCACTTCGGTGCCGTAATCGTTTCCACTCAATGCCAGGTCCAGGTTGCCGTCGCCGTCAAAATCATCAACCACTATCCCGCTTAATTGGGACATCTGCGCTTCAACCGGTAATAGCATCATTGTAAATTTGCCGCCACCATCGTTCCGCAGGTATACCGATTGCAGAATGTTGGCCTTTAAGCGAATAGCATCTTTACGCATGGCTGGCGTAAGTACCGAATCCATGGTTGAAACCGCGAAAGATTTATAATTCTGATACCTGACCCGCATACTGATCATCTGCTTCACAATATCCTCACGCGTATGCGCCGGAAACTCCTTTATCTGCCCTTCCTGGTCTTTTAAAAACAATGATGGGAAGGCATCGTAGCTGCCATTATTATCAAAATCTTTTGCGGTAATGTACATAGGGTACTGGTCGCTGGCCTTGTAAAAGGTGTTTGTACCGGTGTTGCCCACCACATAATCTATATCGCCATCGTGGTCAAAATCGCCACCGGCGATGGTGTTCCACCAGCCAAGCTTATCGGAGATACCGCTTGTTTCGGTAGCGTTTTTAAATACGCCGTGGTCATTTTTCAGGAAGGTGACCGGCATCCATTCGCCGGTGATCACCAGATCGGGCCAGCCATCATTATCATAATCGCTAAAAGTGGCATCGCATACCAAACCAATTTTGGTTAAGGCCTTTGCGGCCGATGGTGTGGCATCCGTGAATTTTATCTGCCCATTTTTACTCTCGTTACGCAGCACGAAGCTTGATACCGGTTTAGGGTAATTCCAGGGGTCTACCCTGCCCGATACAAACAGATCTAAAGAGCCATCCTTATTGTAATCCACCGCCTTTACACATAGTTTGCTGGTAAAATTCACCGGCAACGCGTTCGGCTGAAGCATGAAATGCCCTTTGCCATCGTTAGCGTAAACCCTGTCCTGGTAAGATTTTGAACCCGATTTATCCTCGTATCCGCCGCTGGCAGCGTACAGGTCCAGGTCGCTGTCGCCATCGGCATCAAATAATAGCAGGCCTTCGTCTTTATATCTATCGGCGGTTGCAACGGCGTCCAGTAAATTTCGCTGTACGAATTTGCCTGTAGCCTGCTGCAAAAACATCTGCGCCGGGAATTGCGACGTACCGCCAACAACCATATCATCAAATCCGTTGCCATCCACATCGCCTACGGCAACCGCAGGGGCGTATTCTGAGAGCTTATGCGGAAGTAGTTTCTGTACGTTGAAATCAATAAAATCTTCGGACTTATGAATATAGTTAACTCCAAGCGACCGGGTAACTTCGGCAAACAGCGAAGTGTTGTTCACGGCGGGCAGTCCGAAACTATAGTTTTGCGTAGCGTTGGTTATATCAACTTTCAGTACCTGGTCGGTTTCTACGTTTTTAAGTACCTGCTGCTTGCCATTTTGCCATTTTATAACAACAGAATCAAGCTGTTTTATATTCCCCAAACCAAAGTGGGCAATATTTTGAATGGTTGATAAGTACCCCCTGAACGGCGTATTCTCGTATACCTGGTGTTTGCCTTTATCGTAATAAATATCGGCCCAGGCACCTATGCCATCTTTATTTTGAGGATTGCCTTTAAATTGTACCTGCAGGTAATGGTTATTTTCTTTGTCCTTATCGCGCGATGTATTGCGGTATAAAAAAGCCTCATCGTCAATATTATTGATCACCACATCCATGGCACCGTCGTTATCCAGGTCGGCATAAACCGCGCCATTAGAGAACGACGCGATATCCATCCCCCAGTTTTTGGTTACGTCTTCAAAGCCAAGCTTGCCATCATTATGAAAAGCATAGTTGGCAATTTTAACAACGGGGATCTGATCGAGCACCTGCTTTTTGGTAGCTATGGCGTACGATTCGTTGCGGAAGGTGATAAAATCGTGGTCGGTAACGTCTCTCGGGTAGCCGTTTGTTACCACAATATCGCGAAAGCCGTCGTTATCAAAATCGGTTATCATAGGCCCCCAGCTCCAGTCGGTTTGGGCAACCCCGCTTAAAAAAGCAACCTCGCTAAATACCGGCGCGCCAATGGAATCGTTCTGCCCAACGCGCGGGCCCTGGTTCAACTGCAGGGTATTGTGATTATATTGATATTGGTAACCGTATCTATCAAAATTTTGGAAAAGCTGGTACGAGGTACCCGGCATAAACATCTTTTTACGATAGTTGTCTTCGGGGTCCATATCCAGTTCAAAAACATCGGCCAGGCCATCGTTATTAATATCCTGTATATCCTGGCCCATGGCGCTGGTGGCGGTATGCTTAAAATATTCCTTAGTACGATCTGTAAACGTACCGTCGTGATTATTAATGTAGAGGATGTTATTTGGTAAAAAATCGTTAGTTACGTAAATATCCTTCCAGCCATCGCGATTGATATCTACAATGCTGGTAGCATGGCCGTAACCCTCTATCAAAATACCCGCTTCTTTAGATACATTGGTGTAAACCGGGTGGCCAAGGCCGGGGTTGGCGTCATTGCGGTACAACCTGCCGGTGCTTTTAGCCGAGCCATCTGTAGACAGGTACCTAAAAGAACTTGTATTATCGGTAGACTGGGCTTCGTTTACGGTGAGGTACATATCCAGATCGCCGTCGTTATCGCAATCAAAAAACGAGGCCATGGTAGAGTGCACGTTAATATCAAGCCCGTATGCTTTGGCCTCTTCCTTAAATACCGGCACGCCATTGCTGTTGTTACCATGGTTTATGTAAAGCAGATTCATGCGCTTCACGGGGCTGTTCAACAGCGTATTGCAAACATAAATATCCGGCAATCCGTCGTTATTTATGTCAACAACCGCTACACCCCTGCCCCAGCCGCCTTTGCCGCCCACACCGGCCTCCTTGGTAACATCATCAAACCGCATTTCGCCTTTATTTATATACAGGCGGTTTGATACCGCGTTGCCTATAAAATAAATATCCTGTTTGCCATCGTTATTAAAATCGCCAATGCCTACACCACCTCCGTTGTAAATATTAAGCATATCCAGCGGGTTTATCGAGTCGTTTTCAACGATGAGGTTGTTGAATTTTACGCCTGAATGTGAGGAATCTATCTTTTGGAAAAGAGTAGCTTTTTTGCACGAGAACAACGCGACAGAAAGCAGCAGCGGAAGTAAAAATTTCAGAGGTCTCATAAAGTCAATAGTACGGGAATATATTATAATAAAAAAAGAGGAGAGGATAAAAACCCTCTCCTCTTTATAAAAAAACTTTGGCTATTAGTAACCTGGGTTTTGTTTGATGCTACCTGCAGTAATATCTATCTGAGCCTGTGGAATAGGATAAAGCTCATTTTTACCTACGGTAAATTTAGCTTGTTTCAACAGCAAAATAGGGAAGTTAGGCACATGGTTCTCGTGATCAAGATAAAAATTGATCTGAGCACCCATGAAACCCGCAGGCATTGGGCCGCCTGTGATAGCATCCCAACGTTGTAAATCGAAGAAACGGTGACCTTCCATACCCAGTTCAAGCCTGCGTTCGAAAAATACATATTTACGTGCAACCGTTTTATCGGTAAACGAACCTGCAGGGTACAATCCAACTTTGTAGTTAGCTGCCGGAGTGCTTGTGAAACCGCCTGTAGGTTTAGATGCATCAACATAGGTATGTACCCAACCTGTAGCATCAGCCGCACGGGTACGGATCATATTTACATAAGTACGTGCATTTTCAAGCGTACCAACTTCAACTTCGCATTCTGCTGCCCATAAAATTACATCGGCAAAACGGATAGCATTGTAGCTGTTAGATGTTGATTGGTTAGCCGCCCAACCACCATAAGTATCAGAGGTAGTAGCTTGTGCTGCCTGGTAGTAAACGTTTTTGATAGGACTGTATGGGCCACCGTCATCCTGGTCACGAGCCCAGGCTTTTCCCGGGTGAATTCCCCAGTCAAGGTACGGGATACCGCGACGACCGGCAGACCAATCTAAACGTGAATCTATTGTTTCAGTTGCCGGAGTGAAAGCAGCTGATTCGCTGATACCCTGGTCATTTTTCAAATCTGTATCGTTGTAAGTATCTACCAATGGCAAACCTGTAACCGCATCAGTTTTAAACGCGTTAGCAAAGCTAAACGATGGCTGGAAGAATCCGCAGCATGATGCCGGGCCGCCGGCGGCAAAGTTTAGAGTGCTACCAGCATTACCATTTAAGCCGTTAGCGCCGTCTTTAACTGAAGTTTGTACTACGAATACACCTTCAGGGCCATTCTTTTTAGATGGGTTGAAGTTATCAGCGTATTTACCAAGTGCATACTTAGCACCACCAGCTGTTTTACCATTAGCAATTACATCTTTTAAGATAGTAAGCGCCTCGGCATATTTATGATCGTACATCAATGCTTTAGCCTGGAAAGCTTTAGCCGCCCATTTATTGGCACGGCCAACCTGTGGCTGTGTTTCTGGCAATACTGCTGCTGCAGCAGAAAAATCCGCAGCTATCTTATCCCATATAGGGCCCGGGTTGCCAACGTTATAGTTACCGGCATCATAAGTGATGGATTCGTCAGCGTAAGGAACGTTTCTCCATAATTTAGCTAATTCGAAATGATAGAATCCACGTAGAAAACGTGCTTCGGCTGTTGCCTGGGCTATATTAGCCGCAGACATCGATCCGTCTTTCACCAAAGGAATCTCGCGAATTACATCATTTGCGCGCTGTATCCCCGCAAAGTTCATTCTCCATTTCGGGTCAAGGTAATCGTTTACACCATTCTGTGTACGAGCCTCAATGTCCGCCGCGCTTGGCTGATCACCCGGGGTAGAACCTTTGTGCGCATCATCGCCACCCACACTACCGTAGATCCAGTTGTCTGTACCGGTAGACCAGGTAGCACCTGCCTGGCCGTTGTAAACACCGTCAGCCAGTGCGTAAGCGCCAATTAATAAACCATCAACGCCCGCTTTGTTCGCTAAAACTATCTGGTTTAGCGACCCTGTGGGGGTTTTCTCCAGAAACTTCTTGCACGACATAGAGAAGGCAAGCGTGGCTATGGACCCCACAACAATCATTTTGTTACTTAAATTTTTCATCTTTAAAACTTTTAAATTCTTTCTAATTAAAATGTTACACGCACACCCAGGATGAACTTACGCTCGGAGCTTGGATAGTTACCAAAATCCACACCGTTACTGTTGCCAGTAACAGCCTGCAATTCAGGATCAAGACCGGTGTATTTTGTAATTGTGAATGGATTTACAGCTTGTATATATACGTTTAATTTATCAGCACCGATTTGTTTAAGGCCACCTTTAAAAGTATAACCCACTTGTACCTGGCGTAGTTTCAAGAACGAACCGTTTTCGAGGTAATAAGAGTTAACAACACCAGCACTACTGAATGTACTTGCAGCTTCCGCAATAGGAGCTTTAGGGTTCAGGTTAGTTGGGGTCCACGAGTTAAATAAAAGGTCGTTACTTTTGTTACCGGTTAGTGAACTGTAGAAATTAGTCCAGTACTTAGTGTAGTTAAAGTTGTCGTTACCCTGAGAACCGTAGAAGTTAGCGCTCAAATCAAAACCTTTATAATTTAAGCCCAAGTTTAAACCATAAGTAAAGTCAGGGTTCGGGTCGCCAAAATAGGTACGATCATCCGCGTTGATTTTCTTATCGCCATTAACATCACGATATTTGAAACGGCCCGGAGCAGCATCAGCCTGTGTAGGTGAAGCTGATACATCGGCAGCAGAAGCGAAATAACCAATTACGTCATAACCGTAGAACGATCCGATAGGATGACCTTCTGCCTGGCGAGCAATGGTACCGATACGACTACCAACTGTCTGTAAAGGATTTGGTATATCGTAAACTTTGTTTTTGTATGAAGTAAACTGAAGCCCTACAGTGATACCCAAATCGCTGCCGATCTTATCGCGATAATTTAATGATGCATCGATACCTTTGTTACGCACTTCACCAGTGTTTATGAAAGGTTGACGGGCACCACCTGTAGTTGCAGGCAATGCAGGGTCAAATAATAAGTTTGTAGATCTTTTTTGGTAGTACTCAATTGATAGATCTAACTTGTTGAATAATGTTGCATCAAAACCTACGTTGGCAATATAATCACGCTCCCAGGTAGTTGCAGCATTACCAATGGTTGCATTGAAGAAACCTTGCTGGATGCTGTTACTTGTACCGCCGATATCATAGAAAGATGAACCTTTATTAAGGTTGTATAATGAGAATGCATTTGATGGAGATACGTTATTATCAAACCCGGCCACACCATAGCTACCGCGTATTTTTAACGAGTTTAACCAGCTGATACCTTTAGCAAAGTCTTCCTGGGTTACACGCCAAGCCAATGCAACAGATGGGAAATAACCTATGTTGTGCCCTGGTGAAAATCTTGATGATCCGTCGCGACGGATAGTAGCTGATAATATATACTTATCGTTATAAATATAGTCTAATTTACCAAAGAAAGACTGGTGTGTAATAGGCTGTGCATTATAGCTGTAAGCAGTTAACGCGCCTGTACCGCCAGATAAGGTAACGAATGCCGGATCAAGCGACGGTAAACTCACAACAGTACCGCCAACACCGCGGCCAAACTCTTCTCTTTGCTCATAACCAGCTAAGAAATTAATACTGTGTTTCCCAAAGATCTGGTTATAAACTAAAGTATTACTCCAGTTGTAATTATTATAATAACTGGCATTTTCGTTAAAACTTTCTGTACCACCGTGTCCTTCACCGCTATCATAAGGCCTGTAACCAATGGAATAATTTTCCTGGTTGTTAACAGTACCGCTAAACGCTGTGCGTACAGTAAAATGCTTTAAGAAATCAGCTTCGGCAAATACAGTTCCCTGGATATTCCAGTTCTTAACGGTATTGTATTTTTGCCTGTCTTGGGTAGCTACCGGGTTAACCGCGTTACCTAACGAAGTAGGGCCTGCCCAGGTACCACCATATTGCTTGCCAGAAATATCGTAGATAGGGATTTGCGGTTGAATACGGTAAACTTCAGATATCGAGTTACCTTCGCCCTGGTTACCGCCCGGGATATTACCCTGGCCATTTGGAGAAAGCGTATAAAACAAGGAAGCATTTTCGCCTACTCTGAAATGTTCTTTGATATTGAACGTAGTGTTGATACGTGTAGTAGCTCTTTTGAAATAGGTATTCGTTAGCGTACCTTGCTGATTAAGATAACCGGCAGAGAAGTAGTAAGCGTTTTTATCATTTGCACCCTGCGCACTAATAGTGTGCTGCTGCATAGACGCCGGTTTGAATACCGCGTGAAACCAATCGGTACCCTGGTCGTTATCGTATTTTTGGATAAGATAATCATTGTTTGGGTTGAATACATCAAACCTGTATTTGGTAGGATCAACCTGTGCAGCACCTGCTGCAAAATTACCCTTTACACCCGGGCCTTGTGCACCATAAGCGGCAACACTTCCGTCGGCCAAAAATAAACTGTTTTTTGGGTCAACCTTTTTTACCAATGTTAAGTAATCCCTGGCGTTTAAAACGTTGAATGGATTACCGCCTAAAGGCCTTTGTGTACCGTAATAACCATCATAGGTAACGGTAGATTTACCCGATTTGCCTTTTTTGGTTGTTACGATAACAACACCGTTACCGCCGGCAATACCGTAGATAGCAGCAGCACCAGCATCCTTCAATACAGAGATAGACTCGATATCGTTAGGGTTAACGTTACCTAAATCGCCACCCTGCACACCATCAATAATGATCAATGGAGAAGAGTTTGCAAAGTTAGAGATACCACGAACAAGAATTTGTGCACCTGCACCCGGAGAACCCTGGGTAACTACAGTAACACCTGATGCCTGGCCTTGCAGTAATTGATCTGAACTACTTGCAGGAACTTTAATGGCCTGGGCCACATCTACCGTTGCAACCGCGCCGGAGATGTCCTTTTTACGCTGAGAGGTGTAGCCTGTTACTACTACTTCGTTCAGCGTGTTGTTACTGGCCTGTAGCGTAACACTAATGTTGTCGCTCGAGCCAACGGTTACTTCCTGGGTGGTGTACCCAAGGTAAGAAATAACCAAAACGTTGCCGGCGCTTACACTTAGTGTAAATTGACCGTTAACGTCTGTTTGTGTACCGGTAGTGGTACCCTTAACGCGCACTGTGGCACCTACTACGGGCAGCTTGTCATCGCTGCCGATAACACGGCCGGTGTGTTTTGTTTGGGCTGTAACTACCAGTGAAGATACCATGCAGCATAATAGCAGGCAAAGTACTCTTCCTTTAAGGAGTAAACTTTTAAACATGAGATTGAGATTTAGTTGATTAATATATTTGATTTAAGATTTTATTTCATACCTAAGTGCGGTGATAATAATTGCCGTAGACAGTGGCATAGGAAAACTTTAACAAAGTTCCTTTTGAGAAAGGGGTGAGATTCCCTTTATACATGAAGTGTTCAAAAAGAAAAAAATGTAAAAGTTTTATCATATAGCGAAACTATCCTGCTTAAAATTTTTATTCCTATTTGTATTAATGGTGTAACTCGTTTGGCACACGTGTTTTGTTCCTGAAAATCTGTGCTTTTCCTCGCACGGAAAAGTTTATATTGGTAATGCATCTAATATAAATAGAGTGTATAGGTTACACAAGCCAATATTATAGAATTATGAATTATTTATTTTTTAAGAAGTTTCACACAATAATTTATAAATTTTAAAAACTATTTTAAATACATGTTAACAATACCGCTTATTTTATAAAAACTTAGCAATGTAAAAAAGTTGTTATAAAGCGTTTTTTATTATAAAACATGCTGTTTTTGTTTAATGATGGATGAAATTTTCATTTTCGGACATTTTTTTTGCGATTTGGCGACTTGCCAGGCCAGCATCGGGGCAGTATAGATTACCACTATATTATTTTTTTGTTAATTACCTGTTAACGCCAGTGCCCGTAATATGTGGGGGTAGCCCGGCAAATTACGGCAGCCAATAAAAGCCTTACTTTATAGGTTTTATAAAAAAAATGTGCCTTAGAATTAACCTACGGCACATTAGCTTATCATTTGTATAACTGTAATTTAACAATTACAGCACGGGTTTATTTTTTCCACTGTACTTTAGCGCTGCGCGTATCGGCCGAATTTGTGCCTATCTGGATGATAAATTCACCCGGTTCCCAGTCGTATTTCAACTGGCTGTTGTAAAACTTAAGCTGCTCTGGCGTAATGGTAAAACTTACTTCTTTAGCCTCTCCTGCCTGCAAATTAAGCTTCTTAAAGTCCTTCAATTCTTTAACCGAACGCGATATGCTCGCAACCGGATCGCTGATGTAAAGCTGTACCACTTCTTCGCCTGCGTAAGCACCCTTGTTGGTTACTGTTACCGTTGCTGTTAAAGTTTCGGCACCTTTTAAATTTGTTTTACTAAGTTTTACATCACTATAGCCAAAACTGGTATAACTTAAGCCATAACCGAACGGAAATAACGGGTCGTTAGAAATATCCAGGTAATTCGATTTGAATTTGGTTGGCCCGTCATTATAAGGGCGGCCTGTATTTTTGTGGTTATAATATATAGGTATCTGCCCAACCGTACGCGGGAAGGTTGTTGTAAGTTTACCAGACGGGTTGTAGTTGCCAAACAGTACTTCGGCAATGGCGTTGCCTGCTTCGGTACCCGGTGCCCATACATCTAATATAGCAGCGGCGTTCTCATTTTCCCAGGTTAAGGTAAGCGGGCGGCCGTTAAACAATACAATTACCATAGGCTTGCCCAATTTTGCCAGCGCTTTCAGCATATTTTTTTGGCTCTCGGGCACGTCGATATCCGACCTGCTCGATGATTCGCCGCTCATGCTCTGGCTCTCGCCTACTACGGCAACAACAATATCCGCCTTTTTTGCTGCTTTAACAGCTTCCTCGATCATATCATCGGGCGAACGGCTATCCAGGCTAACCATGCCCGGGCCAAAGTTCAGGCGTTTCATAAACTCGGTATCATCCGTAATATTGGCGCCTTTGGCGTAAACCAGTTTTACGTTATCGCCAACCACGTGTTTTATACCTTCTAATACGCTTACCGATTTCTGCCATTCGCCGGCAATAACCCAGGTGCCCAGCATATCGCGTTTATTATCAGCCAGCGGGCCAACAACGGCTATTGTTCCACCCGATTTTTTTAGCGGCAGTATCTGGTTGGCATTCTTCAGCAATACAAAAGAGTGTTCGGCAGCTAAACGTGCTGCCTTGCGGTTTTCTTCGGTAAAAACGTCTTTCTTTTCGTTTTCGGCGTTTAATGATTTGTATGGATTATCAAACAAACCCAGCTTGTATTTTGCTTCCAGCACACGGCGGCAGGCCAGGTCTATTTCGGCCTGTGTTACTTTGCCCTGCTGTAACGATTTTTTTAGTGTATTTAAAAAACCTTCGGCCACCATATCCATATCCAGCCCAGCTTTTAACGCTAAGGCCGATACCTGCGGCAGATCGCCAAGGCCGTGGTTGCTCATCTCGCTTAGCGAGGTATAATCGCTCACCACAAAACCTTTAAAGCCCCATTGTTTGCGCAGCAGATCGGTCAGCAACCATTTATTACCTGTAGATGGGATCCCATCCACCGTATTAAACGAACTCATGATACTACCAGCGCCGACATCAACCGCGGCTCTGTACGGCGGCAGGTAATCCTGGTACATTTGCAGGCGGCTCATATCAACAGTATTGTATTCGCGGCCGGCTTCGGCGCCACCGTATAAGGCAAAGTGTTTTACGCAGGCCATTACCGCGTCGGCATTTTTAAGGCTTGTTCCCTGGTAACCTTTTACCATAGCGCCGGCAATTTTGCCGCCCAACCAGGGGTCTTCCCCGCTGCCTTCAGAGATACGACCCCAACGAGCGTCGCGGGCAATATCCACCATAGGCGAAAACACCCAGTTAAGGCCTTCGGCTGTTGCCTCTTTGGCCGCAATGTGGGCAGATCTTTGAATAATATCCAGATCCCACGTTGCAGACATTCCTAACGGTATCGGGAAAATAGTGCGGTGCCCGTGTATTACGTCCAGTCCAAATATTAAAGGTATATGCAGGCGGCTGTTCTTCACAGCCAGGTCCTGTGCTTTGCGTACATTTTCTACGCCGTATAAACCAAATATCCCCCCTATTTGCCCCTTGGCTATACCATTATCTACACCATTATTGGTAACCGAGCCGGTAATGGCCATGCCACTGGTAACCAGGTTAAGCTGACCTATCTTTTCGTCAATGGTCATTTTTTTCATCAGCCCGCTTACAAATACATTCATTTTGGCATCGGGTTGGGTTTGCGCCACGGCGTTGCCCAACGGCAATACCAACATTGCGGCGGCAGCTATTTTAAAGAGAGGTTTGTTTGTGAAAAAACTTATCATTTTGAATAAACTGGGTTATATGTTTACTTCAACACCAATAAACAGGGTAAATTTTACCATTATTAAAGTTTATAAAACTTATTGGTTATAATTGGTTGTTAAAAAAATGCAAACAATGGGTGTAATTGGTACACAATTGTAGATATTAAATTTAAACATTCAAAGTATTTTCGTATAATAGTATAAATGCTGACTAAAGAAGAACTGGAAGAATATTCTGCCGAAGCCATCGAGATCTACCTCGACCACATTTCTATAGATTGTGTGGTATTTGGTTTTCATGAAGGGCAAATGAAGGTGCTGATGCTGAAAAGCAAAAACGAGGACGGCTGGCAACTGCCCGGTGGCTTTGTGCAAAAAAGGGAGCCTATTGATGTGGCCGCCAACCGCATATTGGCAACCCGTACCGGTATCGACGAAGTATTTCTGCAGCAGTTCCACGTATTTGGCGCCCCCGACCGGAACCGCCAGCATAACGAGATGTATGCCGATCTGGTAGCCAAAGAGAAAAACTTCTTCGCGCACCGCTTTATATCAATAGGCTATTATGCCCTGGTAGATTTTTTTAACGCTATCCCCACACCGGATGAATTCAGCGAGATCTGCACCTGGCGCGACCTTAACGACCTGCCCCCTTTCCTACTCGATCATGAACTGATATTTACTACCGCGCTGGATACCCTTCGCCTACAATTAAGTTACCAGCCCATCGGCTACAACCTGATGCCGAAGGAGTTTACCATGCCCGAACTGCAAAAACTTTACGAAACCATCCTTGGCAAAAAGCTTGACAGGCGTAACTTTCAGCGCCGGATGCTTGGCTTTGGTATTTTAAATAAGCTGCCCCAAACCCGCAAAGGCGGTGCACATAAGGCGCCTTATTTATACTCCTTCGACCTGGAAAACTACCAGGCAGCTTTAAAAGAAGGTTTAAAGAGCGGCTGGTAGTCGGCAAGCCGATAGCGGTTTACCTTACGGACCCAAGTATAATATTTAGGTAAAAACCACCATTTACAGCAACCAGGGAACGGCAAACCGCAAACTTTTCGCTACATTACGATGCCATGAAATACAGATCATACATTGTAGATGTCACCCTCGTTATATTAGGTATCCTATCCGCAGGGATGGGGCTTAAAGGTTTTTTGCTGCCCAGCCATTTTATTGATGGGGGCGTAACCGGCATCTCCATCCTGTTGGCAGATGTTACCCACCTACCCCTATCCATATTAATATTTGTAATTAACCTGCCCTTCCTGTTTTTAGGGTACCGCAAACTGGGCCTTGGTTTTGCAACGCGCAGTGCGCTGGCTATTGGCGGCCTGGCCCTGGTGCTGGCATTTGTAAAATTCCCTGATGTTACGCCCGATAAGTTGCTGACGGCCGTTTTTGGCGGTGTGTTCATTGGCGCGGGTATCGGGCTCGCCATTCGTGGCGGAGCGGTGTTGGATGGTACCGAAATAGCCGCCGTGCTGGTAAGCAAGCGCACACAAATAGTGCGGGTAAGCGATGTGATATTAACACTGAACGTATTCATTTTTATAGCGGCAATTTTTGTTTTAGGTGTTGAACAAGGGCTTTACTCCATCCTTACTTACCTATCCGCATCTAAAATGATAGACCTGATACTAAACGGTTTGGAGCAATACACCGGTATGACGGTAGTATCCGCCAAAGGCGAAGAGATCAGGATGGCTATTACCCAGAACCTGGGCCGGGGCGTTACTGTTTACCAGGGCAAAAGCGGCTACGGCAAGGATGGTCATATCAACTCGCCCCGCGAAATTATCTTCACTGTAGCAACCCGCCTGGAAGTCCCCCTTATTAAACGCGAAATATTAAAGATAGACCCGGCTGCCTTTATTGTACAGCAAAGCGTGGATGATACCACCGGTGGATTGCTGAAGAAGAAAAAACATTAAGGGTAAGCCCCCCAGCCCCCTGAAGGGGGAGTTTTTGATTTGCGAGCCAAACGTCATGCTAACCGTTTGCGGCAAGTTCAACAGGTTATAGGTATTCGTTTTACCATTGCGGGCATCAAACAATACATTGCCGTTGGCGTCGTAGGTGTAAATACCGGTAATGAGCCCGCTTACGGATTACAGCTGGTTGCCGGTGTACTCTCCATACTTGGCCTACGCGGCATACTCGAGCCAGGCTGACCCACTCCTTTAGGCCAATGGAACAAAATGATGCAAGTTTGTTATTGGCTATAATTTACTGAACGTGTATGGATATATTTTGCCATTGCGAACAAGTTTCAATGTATCGGATTTGGCACTTTTTAATACACTATCGCCAACTTTTGCAAAAAACTGAAAGTCTGTTTTATTGTCAACAAAAGTCGGACTAAATGTGAAGGTCTTACCTCGTACCGTGATATCAACGGCTCCTTTATGTGGGCTAATTTCGCTAATATGCCCAGATATATCGGTGTTGTAGAATTGACGGAATTTATTTCCATTGTCAATACCTGCAAAGTGATCTATCACAACAAATAATAAAATACCGAATCCGTAAATAATTACTTTGCTTTTGTTAACTTTCATACTATTTATAACTCCCCCAATGATAAAGGTATTACTTACCCCCAGTGGCTATGCCCCCGCTTATCCAGACGTCAGGATGATCACCCTTGGCGGACTGGGTCGACAGCATGCTTGGATCAGTTTACTTACGTCTCCAGTATAATGTGAAGTTCCAATATTCACCGTTGCATCAATAGAAAAACCAAAGCCAAAACTACTAATTATTGTTAGTACATATTCGATGAGGTTGCTTCTTCACTTGAGGCAAAATAAGCTGCAGAGTTAACACGCCCTCCCTTCCCCTATTTTTGGTGTCCCCACCAAAAATCCGCAAAGCCTTTATAAACGTAACAACCGCAAAAAACTTTCCGCCGCGTAATTGTTTCTTTAAACACTCCCCTATTAGGGAGCTTGATGATATTATGCCTGAAGGGCCAATTATTGTTATTTTAAAAGAAGCAGCAATGCAGTTTAAAGGGCAAAAAATTGTTGCCGCAAGCTGCAACAACCGCGCTATAGATGCGGCGCTGCTGGTAAACCAAACCGTAACCGATATTAAAAGCTGGGGCAAGCACTTTTTAATATGCTTCCCAAATTTAACGGTGAGGGTACACATGATGATGTTTGGCTCCTACCGCATCAACTCACATACCGAAAAGCCCGCCCGCTTGCACCTGCAATTTGAGAACGGCGGCGAGCTGAATTTTTACGCCAGCCAGTTAAAGCTAATTGACGAACCGCTGGACGAGATCTACGATTGGAGCGCTGACGTAATGAGCACCAACTGGGACGCCAAAAACGCCGTTAAAAAGATGAAAGCCCTCCCCCATCTGCTGGTGTGCGATGCGCTGATGGACCAAAACCTTTTTGCCGGCGTGGGCAACATCATCAAAAACGAGGTACTGTTCCGTATTCGTGTCCATCCCGAAAGTTTAGTGAGCGCTCTCCCTGTTAAAAAAGTAAAAGAGCTGATAGCGGAGTCTATTAATTACAGCTTCGAATTTCTGGAGCAGAAGAAGACCGGTAAGCTTAAAAAAAACTGGAAGGCTTACGATAAAAAGATCTGTCCGAGGGACGAGGTGCCATTCATTAAACGAGATACCGGGAGATCGCACCGCACCAGTTATTATTGCGAGATGTGTATGCGGAAGTTTGAGTGAGTGGTGAATAGAGAATGGTGAATAGTTAATAGGAATGCTGTACAGAAACTTATTTGCCGGCCCGTTGTTATCATAACAACTAAAAGCCCCAGCAATATGAGAACGATAACAATACAAGGCAGCCCCGAAGGCATGACCGCCATTATGGTATCCAAATCCGAAGAGTATCACGACCACGAAACCGTTACCCTGCAATCGGCAGATGGTAACAAATCGGTAGAAAAAACCATTTTCAGGGTGGTGGACGCCGGCGAAGATAAATGGGAACTACAGTTCGAGTAAAGTACAGCGCATCATTGCGGCAAGTGCGTACATTTGCCGCAATATACCACTCACTACTCACTACTCACTACTTACTACCCACCCTCACTACTTCTCTTTAGTAAATACAAACTCGCCTCCACCCTGTTTCAGGGTGAACTGGCCATCGGCTGGCTTAAACTCCATCACCACGCCCGCGCGTTCAAAAACAAACTTGTCGGGTGTGCTTGTTGCATCCAACGGGAATGCGCCCTGCCCTGTTGCCTGCGCAATAAGTGTGTTCCCATCTTTAGTTACCGTTATTTTAAGCGGCAAAGCCAGGCTGGCGTATACACCGGTATATTTTTCCAGTCCTTCCGCCTTTAAAGTTACGAAAGTTGGAATGGTATAAGGTTTATTAAAGTAAATGGAGAGCGCACCCGTCACTACCTCTTCCGGGGAGTAATTGCCACCATTTTTGGTGTACGAAATGGCGAGCTTGTCTTCAGGAAAATACTCCAGCGAAGACAGGAAGCCATCTATAGCACCACCATGCCCATAGCCCGTTTTATCTTTAAAAGGCGTTTTATGCATGGCCTTGCCGTAATTTTCGGTAGTCGGTTTCATTTGCTCTAAACTTGCCATGCTAATGAGCTTGCCGGCAAACAGCGCCTCTATAAATTTATCCAGATCGGCCGGGGTAGATACCATGGCGCCCGCGCCCGATGGAACGCTCATATCCGTTTCGGGCAGCAGCTTCCAACTGCCGGCAAAATTGTAAGATTGCGCCTCGTTATCAGCCACCGTAATCTTGCCGCCGTAGTATGTATCCTTTAAACCTGCTTTAGATATGACGCGTTTCTTCACCTCTTCGAGGTATGTCTTGCCGGTAATTTTTTCGATGATGTAGCTCAGCATTACAAAGTTGGTATTGCTGTACTGGTATTTGGCACCAGGCTCAAAAGATGGCTTTTGCGCAACCATCCGGGCCAGTATTTGCTCATGCGTTTGCGGGCTGGTCATGTAAGCCACCACGCCCGGGTCGTTGGTAAAATTGAAGAGGCCGCTGTGGTGGCTCAGCATTTGGGCAACGGTAATTTTAGCGGCGTTGGGCATCTGCGGGTAAAATTTATCCAGCGTTGCATCAAGCGATAGTTTACCCTCCTCTATCAATTGAAAAACAATCACCCCGGTAAATATTTTGCTAATGGAACCGATACGGTATTTGGTGTGCGCATCAGCTGGCGTTTTTGCCTCAACCGAGCTGTAGCCAACCGATTTTTGGTAAATCAGCTTACCATCTTTTGATATGGCCAGGCTGCCCATGGTTTTGTTATTGGCGGCGAGTACATCCAGCAGGCTATCCAGTTTGGGTTTGTTAAGGGTTTGCGCGTTAACGGCACGGCTAAGCGCTAAGGCCAGCAATAAAAAGGTAGGTATTTTTTTGATCATTTTGCTAAATACTTGGGGATTATATTGGTTGGATTAGGCATTCCTTGTTATGTTACTAAAATTAAGAAATATCCCTTTAATGCAAAGCGCCGCCAGGCAAGGCAGCCTTATTAACCCGAACGCAATAACATTTTAACTTAAAGCAAATGAAGCAGATAACAAATAACACTTACAATTTCTCCCCGGCATTGTACGGGAATGGCTGTTTTTGCCGTTAATGCGATATTTACACGCTAAATCTTTTCATGAAAACAGTAACAAAATTAGTAGCGGCAACCTTCGTCGCGTTAGCATTATTTATCGGCACAAGTGCCAGCGCCCAATCTATTTCAAAAAGTAAATTACGCTTCGGCATTGGTGTAGATGGGCTTTTACCTGTTGGCAGTTTCACCGATGCTGCAAACTTTGGCATAGGCCTTACACCACGCTTGCAGTATGGCATTGCCGATAACGTGGCACTAACCTTTACATCCGGATTTTACCATTTTTTCACCAAGCCAATTTACCTGCCACAGGGCGTTTTGGGTGCCGGTGAAAGAATGCAAAACGACCTTGATATCATCCCGGTTAAAGCCGGAATTAAGGCGTTTGTATCATCAAACCTATATGTGGGTGCGGAGGTTGGTGCAGGCTTTGAAGTTGATAACGGCGGAGGGAACTCTAAACTGATCGCATCGCCGGCCATCGGTTACGCCTCCAAAAAATGGGATATTGGCTTGCGTTACGAAAGCTTTTCGGGCCAGGGCCAAAATTATGGCGTACTCGGCTTGCGCATAGCCTATGGATTTGGTTTGTAAAACCTGAGCTGCAATTTATTGACATGCCCTTTGCTTAATAGCGAGGGGCTTTTTTAATGCCATTCACAGTAGAGACGCAATATTGCGTCTGTTACAAAAACACACCACCGCGGCAAGTGCCCACACTTGCCTGGATGAGAGGAGGTATGTACCAAAAGTGTCCCACGCTGTACCATTCTGTACCATACTTAAAATGGTACACCCTGTTTAGGGCAACGAGGAGCATGGCTGCTCGCTATTTCATCTCACTGCTCACCATTCACCACTCCCTACTCCACGCTAAATCTCCCCAATCAAAAAAATCTCCCCAATCCCGTTAATACGAATTAATTCTAATAACTTTATATTTGCAATTAAACGTGCGGAGAAAGCAGGATGCCAGTAAAAGGAAACCAGTTCAGGACTAATAGTTTTAAGGATGAAGAAGTGCCGCGCAAGCCGGGTGCTAAAGCCGAAAGGCCAAAAACAATAAAACAGCAGGTAGAGCGCCTGCCCATTTTTGATCTGCAGGATGGCCGGATCTTAAAAATAGCGGGGCTTTTCTTTTTGGTGCTCGCGGTATTTTTCCTCATCGCGTTCACCTCCTACCTGTTCACCTGGGAGCAGGACCAAAGTTACGTATCGGCAGCAAACGGCGGCTGGCATAACATGTTCAAATCCTCCAAAGAACTCATAGAAAGCGGCATTACCAACCCGGTTGATAACTGGCTGGGAATATTCGGCGCGCTGCTGGCCAACCAGTTTATTTACCAATGGTTTGGCGTGGCATCGTTTATTTTCGTGTTTATTTTCTTTGTTATCGGTTTTAGGTTGGTATTTAAGGTAAAGCTTTTATCGATAACTAAAATGCTGGCATACAGCATTTTTACTATGATATTCCTGTCGGTTACCATTGGTTTTATCCACGCTATGATCATAGATTACCCCCACTTTTTGGAGGGTGAGTTTGGTTACTGGAGCAACCGGCTATTAAGTGTGCAGGTTGGCCATGCGGGCACCGGCGGCATCCTGGCATTTGCCGGGTTAACCGTGCTGGTAATAGCCTATAATATCGATTTTAAACTCCCCGCCCGTAACCGGACGACTAACCCGGTTGAGGTTGATGAAGTTTCGCCCGAGCCGGTGGATATGGAAGACGAAGATATTTCCCTGCCGGTAGAATGGCCAAAAGGTAACCGCCCGAGGAATAATGTATTAAATGAGGATGTGGTTACCACGGTAGCGCCCGAGCCGCTAAGGCAGCAGCCGATGCAGCAAAATATACCCAAACACGAGCCTTTGGTGCTTACGCCAACCTCGTACACGCCCAGCGAGCCGGAAGAGGATAACGAAATCCCGCTGACCATTGACGTGGTGCGCCCTACCCCTATTTTAAACATTGAGAAAAGCGACGACGATAAAGCACAATCATTGGTAGACCAGTTTGGCACCTACGACCATAAACTGGAGCTTGCATCTTACAAATATCCTACGCTGGACCTGCTGGAGAACTATGGTTCTAACAAGATCCCCGTAAACAGCGACGAACTGGAGGCCAACAAAAACAAAATTGTTGAAACGCTGAACCACTATAATATTGAGATTGATAAGATAAAAGCCACCATTGGCCCAACGGTTACGCTGTACGAAATTATCCCCGCGCCGGGTGTGCGGATCTCTAAAATTAAGAATCTGGAGGATGATATCGCCCTGAGCCTCGCGGCTTTGGGGATCCGTATCATCGCACCGATGCCGGGTAAGGGTACTATCGGTATCGAGGTGCCAAATCAGCACCCGGAGATGGTGTCGATGCGCTCGGTTTTGGCTACCGAAAAGTGGCAGACGAACACCATGGACCTGCCTATCGCCATGGGTAAAACCATTAGCAATGAAGTGTTTATTGCCGATTTGGCCAAGATGCCCCACTTACTGGTTGCCGGTGCTACCGGACAGGGTAAATCGGTAGGTATCAACGCTATTTTGGTATCGCTGCTGTACAAAAAGCACCCATCCGAACTGAAGTTTGTACTGGTAGATCCAAAGAAAGTAGAGCTCACCCTCTTCCGCAAGATAGAAAGGCACTTTTTGGCCAAACTGCCCGATGAGGCGGACGCTATTATCACCGATACAAAAAAGGTGGTGAATACGCTCAATTCGCTTTGTATTGAGATGGACCAGCGCTACGACCTGCTGAAAGATGCACAGGTACGTAACTTAAAAGAATACAACGCAAAATACGTAAACCGCAAAATAAGCGATCCGGAGAAACACCGTTACCTGCCCTTCATTGTGCTCATCATAGATGAGTTTGCCGACCTGATGATGACCGCCGGTAAAGAAGTAGAGCAGCCGATAGCGCGTATTGCCCAGCTGGCCCGTGCGGTGGGCATCCACCTGGTAATTGCCACGCAGCGCCCATCTGTAAACGTAATTACGGGTACTATTAAGGCCAACTTCCCGGCCCGTTTAGCTTTCAGGGTATTATCTAAGATAGATTCGCGCACCATATTAGATGCCGGCGGTGCCGATCAGCTGATCGGTCGCGGGGATATGCTCCTCAGCACCGGCAGCGATTTGATACGCCTGCAGTGCGCCTTTGTAGATACGCCCGAGGTAGAGCGTATATCTGATTACATTGGCAACCAGCGCGGTTATGCCTCGGCCATGATGCTACCCGAATATGTAGGTGAAGGCGAAGCAGGCAGCAGTTCCAAAGAATACGACCCGGATGACCGCGACCCGATGTTTGAAGAAGCAGCCCGATTGATCGTTCTGCACCAGCAGGGGTCCACCTCGCTTATCCAGCGTAAAATGAAATTGGGTTACAACCGCGCCGGCCGTATAATCGATCAGCTGGAAGCAGCCGGCATAGTTGGTCCGTTTGAAGGCAGCAAGGCCCGCGACGTGCTTTACCCCGATGAATACAGCCTCGAACGCCACCTGGAAAGCCTGCAAAAACCACGCGATTAAACTAAATTGTATAACATCACTCTAAACTATTATTAACCCCAGCGGTTAATGCTGTGAAGTTTACAAACACGCCAAAAATGAGAAAATTAGCACTATTGATACTGGCATCGGCATTTACTTTTACAGGTGCCTTTGCCCAGAAAGACAACGATGCCAAGCTGATATTAAACAAGCTGAGCAAACAATACCGCAGTTACGATGCCGTAAAAACCGACTTTACTTTGCTGGTAGATAATGCCCAGGCCAATATCAAACAAACGCAAACGGGTACGCTCATCGCGCGGTCGAAAACCAATAAATACAAGGTAACTATCTACGAAACAGGAAAATCTGTTTCGCAGGAGATCATCAGCGATGGCAAAAGCCAGTGGACCTATCTCAAAGATGCCAATGAAGTACAGTTAGCCGATGCCGATAACAGCGAAGAAGGCTTTAACCCGGCCAAGATCTTCACCATGTACGAAAAGGGGTATAAATACATTTACACAGGCCTGCAAAAAGCCGGCGGTAAAACCTACCAGGCAATAGACCTTACCCCCGAAGACAGCAAAGCCAGCTTTTTTAAAGTGAGGTTGATGGTGGATAAAGTTAAAAACCAGCTATATAGCGCTATGATATTTGATAAAAACGGCAGCCGTTATACCTACACGCTAAAAACGTTTGCCCCGGTTACCAAACTAACCGATGCTACTTTCAGCTACGATAAAAAAGCGCACCCCGGCGCGGAACTGGTAGATTTGAGGTAGTTAAGCACAAGTTCAAAGAATTTACTAATAGTGATGAAAATGAAATTCATCGCTATTTTTTTTGTTCTATCTTCGTACTATGCGGGCAGAGGAAATAGAAAGGCTGGTAAAAATAAGCAGAGAGCACCCGCTGATGCCCGAAACTTATGTGCCCTGGAAAGAGGAGCCAAAGGAGACCGACCTCTATCTGCCCGAATTCCTGACATCTCTGCAGGGCTTACCACTTTATGATAAACTTACACGGCAACAAAAAATTGATTTAGGCCGTCACGAGGTGGTACAAGTGCTGTATTCTTACGGTTGGGGCGAGGCACTTTTTTGTGTTTTTATGGCAAAGTTCTTATTAGAACTTCCACCAGATAGTCCGGAACATCGGTTCCTGATACGCGAAATTATTGAGGAATACCGCCACCAGGAGATGTTTGCGCAAACGATAACACGCGTAAACGGGCTTCCGCTTAAACAAAATATGCTGCACAAACTTTCGGGTACAATAAGCACCAAATATCTGCCTGCCGATTACCTCTTCATGGGCAGTCTTTCGGTAGAGTTGATCACCGACATGTACGGTAATTCGGCTCGCCGTGCACCAGAAATTTACGTGGTGCTGCGTAAGGTTTTCGAGTTGCACAACATCGAGGAGGGCAGGCATATCCACTTTACAAAGGGTTTATTAGAAAAATACACGGCTAACGCAGGATATATCAAAAAAAGCCTTTACAGTTTTGTGATATTGATGAATATTTGCTTTGTGCGTACCATGTATGTGCGTAAGGAAATTTATGAACGTATAGGCCTGCAAAACCCTGATGCGGTATTTAAACAGGCATCCAAAAACTTCAAATTAAAATTCACACAAAATTGCCTTGGCGATATTATGGCATTTGTAAACAGCTGGGGCGGCTTTAATACCGCCACCCGCTGGGCATGGCGCTGGTTGTTAAAGGCTGACGTGTAGTTAGATTCGCCGTCATTCTCATCATTCCTTCCCCTTGCAAAAATGAAACGCTTTATCATTAACTTTGATAAAGTAACTGTATACCAATATGCCGCCTGTTATTCCCAAAAAAATACTAGCCCGCCGGCACGAGATCACCGCTGATTTTTTGGCGGAGATTGATAAGCACCTGGATGATATTATGCAGGACAAGCGTACCGATATGTTCGAGATCCGCGATTTTGCGGAGATACTGCACATACACCCTACCCATTTAAGCAATACCATTAAACTCACTACCGGCAAAGCGCCCTGCTTTTTTTTCGAAAAAAGGATAATGGAGATCGCCAAAGGCATGTTGCAGGAAAACGTCGCCATCAAAGAAATAGCCTACAAACTCACTTTCGATCCATCCAACTTCACCAAGTTCTTTAAACGCTTTGAAGGTGTTACGCCAAAGGAATATAAAGAGCAGGTGTTTGAGGGAGCAACTGCAAGTTAAAAATCAGTGTAATCATCATTAATCGGTGTAATCCCCTAATAATACTAAAACTGTCACCATTTTATCTGAAGTAGTCACCATTTTTTGCGTCGGTTTTTGCTGCACCTTTGTATCATCATCTAAAAACAAAAAAGGAAATGGAACCCACAAACAAAATTGCACTCATAACAGGCGGAAGCAGGGGCCTTGGTAAAAACGCCGCGTTAAAACTGGCGTCGAAAGGTAACGATGTGATAATAACCTACCGCAGCAAAAAAGAGGAAGCCGACGAAGTGGTAGCAGAAATTGAATCGCTTGGCCTTAAAGCTGCGGCCCTGCAATTGGATACGGGCATCGTATCGTCATTCGAAGGATTTAAAACAGCGCTAACCGCCATTTTAACCGAGAAGTGGAATCGCGACACTTTCGATTTCCTGATCAACAATGCTGGTATTGATGCTGCCGCGCCGTTCGCCAAAACTACGGAAGAAGATTTTGACAACCTGTTCAACGTGCACTTTAAAGGGGTATACTTTTTAACCCAAACCTTGCTCAACACCATAGCCAATGGCGGGCGCATCATCAACCTTTCTACCGGGCTTACCCGCTTTGCTACGCCGGGTTACGCGGCTTATGCATCCATGAAGGGCGCCATAGAGGTATTTACCAAATATCTGGCTAAAGAACTGGGCAGCCGCGGCATTGCCGCCAATTTGGTAGCGCCGGGCATTATCGAAACTGATTTCACCAAAAAAGCATTCGACAGCCACCCTGGCATGCACGATTTTATATCCTCCATCACGGCATTGGGTCGCCCCGGTCAGCCGGACGATATTGGCGGCGTGATCGCCTTCCTGTGCTCGGAAGATGCCCGCTGGATAAACGCGCAAAGGATAGAAGCTTCGGGCGGTATGTTTTTGTAACGGATGCTTAAATACCATTGAATTTGGCAAGAGGAACGAGATAATCGTTCCTCTTTTATTTTTTAAACCTGCCGGTAAGCCTTATCTTGCCAAAAATTTATAGCAATATGGAATTTGGCCGCGTAACCGACGAAGAACTCAATTTTGTAGATTTCAGCCTTCCGCCCGATCCGGATTTTACGGTGGAAACCCTGCAGTCGGCAAATACTACCGGGCCATTGCAGGTACGCGCCGGTTGCGCCAAATGGGGGCGTAAAGAATGGGTAGGCAAAATTTACCCGCCAAAAACCAAGGACGCTAACTTTTTGGACGAGTACGTAAAGCACTTTAACTGCATCGAACTTAACGCCACCTTCTACCAAACATACGGCCCGGCCACCATCAGCAAATGGAAAGAAAAAGCCGACGCTAATCCCGATTTTAAGTTCTGCCCCAAATTCTCGCAGAGCATCAGCCACATCCGCCGCTTAAAAAACGCCGAAGATATAACCACCAGTTACTACGAAGGTGTTATGGCTTTCGGCGATAAGCTTGGTCCGCTGTTTTTGCAGTTGAGCGATAATTACACACCCAAAAGCCTGCCCGAGCTTACCGCTTATTTAGAAAGCCTGCCTACCGACGTACCCGTATTTGTGGAATTAAGGCATAAGGAATGGTTCTCCGTACCAGCCAATAAGGAAGCCGTTTTCAGCCTGTTTAAGCGCCTTAATATCGGCAGTATATTGACAGATGCCAGCGGTCGCCGCGATTGCCTGCACATGATGCTACCCACGCCACACGCTTTTATCCGCTTTGTAGGCAACAGCCTGCACCCTACCGATTACGCGCGTTGCGATGAATGGGTGGACCGTATTATGCAGTGGAAAGAACTTGGCCTGCAGTCCGTTTGGTTTTTTATGCACCAGCACGATGAACGCTACAGCCCCGAACTTTGCGATTACGTGATAGATAAACTGAACCAGCGATTGGGCACGAATTTAATGAGACCAACTTTTATTAGCAAGGACGAGGGTTTGTTTAAATAAAAAAAATATCGGCAGCCTTACATTGATTATCAACAGGTATATTCGCCTCTCATGAAAAAAACCTATTCCTTATTACAGCTGCTTTTTATTGTATTTCTAACTGTACAATCCTGCTCAAAAGGAGGCACGGTTACTCCGGTTACGCCCGTTACCCCAGTAACACCTATTACGCCGGTAACTCCCGTTATACCAGTAACGCCCGAGGAAACTTTTGCCCCCGAGCGTTATTTTGTCAGCCGCATAACTACCAAAATAGGTTACAGCCGTACCAATGTTGAAGAGTTTGTTTATGACGACAAAAAACGCTTAGCCGAGTATCGGTCCAGAGATTCGTTACAGGGTGTTTATGAAAGTTACAGATATACTTATGATGATCAAAACAGAGTAGTAAAATCAGCTTATTTTACAGTAAATGGCGCAGCCGGCGAGGTGAAATTATATTCCTATAATAATGATATAACAACGCCGACAAAGGGTTATCCTGCTACTACAGACGATGGAAAAGCCGCATATATGTGGCCGGTATCGTTAACGGCAACCAATCAAATCATATTTTTAGGCGACTTGGGTATGTGTTCTTATAACGCGCTTGGGCAAACAGTGTATTTTGGTGCACCAACCCTCTTTGATCCGGCTTATGCTTACCCTGTTTCTTACGATAATAAAAACAATCCGTTCAAGAATGTAATAGGCATAAATCCGCACTATACCTGCTTTATAAACAATTTCCCCACAAACACCATTAACAATAGATTATCGCTAAAATTTAGCGGCGGTGTTCAATTGAATTTCACTTATAACGGTGCAGATTTCCCTAAGAGTGCCTGGTATACCGATGATACCGGTTTTAAACACACAATTACCTACGAATACGCTATAAAGTAAATCACCCGAAAGAAAATATCAGGCTATAGCTGTAACATCACATATCCACAGCGCGCGTTCTGCTGCGTTTGATATAGTTGCGAAAATCCAGTACGATACCTGCGAAGAAGTAAAATATGAGCGGGAAACCTACCGCCAGGAAAGACGAGTAGATGAAGAACAATCTTATTTTGGCGATGGAAACGTTGAAACGCTCGCCCAGGTAAGTGCACACCCCGAAGGAGTAGCGCTCAAAAAAGGTGATGATCCGTTGTAGCATATCAGCCGGGTTTTAGTATTTTAATTCCAACGCCGCATTGCAGGCATTTCTTATAATCGCAGTAATTATTTTTTAGTTCCAGCAATGCCTGCGACTCGAACGCTGTAAAAATATTCACCCCTAAGTTAGCAAAATCTGCCGTAACATGGTTATTTTCAGCAGGTATATTTTCTAAAAGTTTTAAAGCACGGCTGGTAAAGTAGGTTGTTTGCATGTGCTTGCCATAACTAAACAGGAATAAAGCTACCGTATTCAGCAGTATAGTATCTACCGATGCCTGCCCGAAATGTTTGGCTGAAGACGGAGAGTCCTTATCAAACCGATAATGGTTTTCCCAATAATCATTCACCTTAATATCGGCAAACAGTGCCCGCAGCTGCTTCACCTCCTTCACCTCCAGTATCTTCGAGAACAGGTGGTTGCTTTGCACCACCAACGCCGCAAATTGCGCCAGCCGGATAGTAGGGAAGTTTTGTGGCCTCATCCGCAGGAATTTCCAAAGGTGGTTCTCTATCGGCACAAGGCCGAGCTTTTTCCGCAGGTAATGGTACTCCTTTTTTAAGTTGCGCGGGTAGTCATCCACCAATTCACCTTCCAAAAAGCCGGCCTGCCCAAATAGCAGGGCTTCAATTTGCAACGGGTTATTTTTATGCTTCGCGAGGATATTCTGCGGAAGCGATTTCGCCAGCAACTCGAAAGGTAGCGCATTAGTTTTAAAGCCAAAGTTAGCGGCCAGATATTGATAAAACGTTTCCTCCCAATCGCCCCGGTTATTAGCAAGAGCGGCGTTCACGGCTTCGGCGCGTTTTTCCAGGCGCTCCACCAGCACGCGGGTAAGCCAGTTTTGCATCGTTAGCGGGTCTATCCTGCCAATACCGGCCTCGCAGGGGATAATGGTTTGGTTACCGAAAACAAGGTTGTGATAGCGCTGGTACAGGTCGGCGCTGATACGATCCTTCAACACCAGTGTAGGTACACGGCGGCCGCTCGGCAGCGTTACGGGCGCGTCATCGTTATACACCACGTGCAGTATCACATTGTCGTAAGCGTTATCATCTGTATGTCCGTGGCGCTGCCAGTCGGCCGAGCTTAAATGCAGCTCGGCATTGCCCGCCCAGGTAGTTTCGCCAATGCGGATGCGTGCGTTCTGAAAGTCGGGCCCCGCGTGCGTGTTGTGCAGGCCTACCGAATAAATTTCCAGCTCTTCGCCATCGGTTGTGCGCAGGTTCAGCCTGTCGAACAGGCGGAACTTCCATACGTAATGCAAAAAGTCTTCGGTGAAAAGCATGGTATCGGGTTGCAGGTTATTTTTAAAGACGGTTCAATATACAATTTTTGCTAAATTAATTGGCAAACTAATTTTAGCGTGTATTAAATTTTCAGCATACTCTTATGAATTTATTACAATCATGAGGTTACGCGGCGCATTTGCCCTACATTGTTCTGATGATGAAGAAATCTGTTTTGTTGCTTCTGATAACGCTCAGCGTTTTATCCGTAGCCATCGGCCAACCAGCCGGTTCACCAGTTGCTGTTAACGGTGCTTTAAGCGTTAAGGGTAGTAAAATTGTAAATAAAAATGGTGTTCCGCCGCAGCTAAGGGGTATCAGCCTTTCCTGGAGCTTATGGGCGGGTAAGAAGTATTATAACCCAGCGGTGGTTGATTGGCTGGCCAGGGATTTTAAGGTTTCCATCATCCGCCCGGCAATGGGTGTGCAGCCCCGGCACGGTTACCTGCAGGAACCAGCCCTGCAAAAGCAGCTGATGATAACCGTTGTAAACCAGGCCATTAAAAACGGCATTTATGTACTGATAGACTGGCACGACCATAACAGCCACCTGCATACCCCCGAAGCCAAGGCTTTTTTTGCAGAGATGGCCAAAAAATACAGCGGCGTACCCAATGTTATTTATGAAATATGGAACGAGCCCGAAAGGATTGGCTGGGACACGGTGAAAAACTACGCGCTGCAGGTGATCTCCGAGATCAGGAAGTACGATGCTAAAAACCTCATCATTGTAGGCAGCCCGCATTGGGACCAGGACGTAGATATCGCCGCTGCCAACCCGGTGACCGGCTTCAGCAATATCGCCTATTCCTTCCATTTTTATGCTTCAGATAAAGGCCACCAGGACAGGCTACGGGCAAAGGGTGATAAAGCCATTAAACTCGGCCTGCCATTGATGATAACCGAATGGGGCGTTGGCGAAGCCAACGGTAACGGGCAGTTCAGCAAAACGAAAACAAAGCTGTGGGTAAACTGGATGGCGGCAAACCAGCTAAGCTGGGCCAACTGGAACCTGACCGATAAAGACGAAACCACCGCTATTTTAGAGCCCGGCGCACCTCCAAACGGAGGCTGGAGGGATGAACAACTGACGGATGCGGGCTTTTACATCAGGAAGTTACTGCGGGAGTTGAATAAATAAACATCACTAATTTATTACACTAAATAAACCATTTGTCATCACCCGTTTACCTAACTTGTAGACCATTGATTTGAAGGCCGGCAAATGGGTAAAGTAAATGCTTTATGGGTAATAATTTCGGCTATGTGGCTGTACTCCGGCTGTGCACATAGCAAAAAGCTTTACACCAGCGATTGCAGCGCGGGGATAACCTTTAAAAAAGTAAGCTACACCAACCTGGTTGATAGTATTAAGTACTACGATAAACAGTACGTAGAGGTATATGGCAAATACATTGAAGGTAAAAACCTGTCGGCGCTGGTAAACGACAGCCTGTTTGCCGACCATGGCAACAGCCGGACCCTTTGGGTGAATTTTACGCAGGATTGTCCCCTTTATTTAAAAGGAACCCAGCAAGGCTTTTTTGCATCAGAGGATGGCAGTGCCGCCCACATGAATAACCGCATGGTAACTATTCGAGGCCAGGTAGATGTATTACTTAAAGGCCACCAAAAAGCTTATAGCGGCACTATTAACCAGGTGAGTTATATCGAGCTGTATTAAAATGGCGCTAATGCTTGTCGCTATGTTTTAAAGATGCGATTTTGAGGGAGAACTTAAATTTCCAACTTCAGGCCATCGTAGGCCAGCTTGATACCTGCAGGCAATTCTTCGGCAATTACCGCGTGTTTGCCCAGCCGGTGGCTGATGTGGGTAAAATAGGTGGTTTCGGCACCGATATCTTTCGCGAAAGCAATAGCCTCTTCCAGCGTAAAGTGCGAAATGTGGGTTTGTTTTTGCAGGGCGTTTATCACTAATATTTTGCTGCCGCGGATCTTTTGCTTTTCGGTTTCCGTCACCGTTTTGGCATCGGTGATATAGGTAAAATCATTTATCCGGAAACCCAGTACAGGTAGTTTGTAATGCATCACCTCAATGGGGGTAAAATGGATACTGCCGATATCAAAAGGATTCAGATCGATACTATGCAGGTCTATCTGCGGGATACCGGGGTATCCTTTATCATCAAAAATATAGGGGAACTCACGGCGAAGGGCCAGTTGTACGCGGGCATCGGCATAAATATCTACAGCGCCCTGCTGTTTGTAATTAAACGCGCGGATATCATCCATCCCGGCCACATGATCTTTATGCTCGTGCGTAAAAACAATAGCATCCAGGTGCTTTACACCGGCGCGCAGCATCTGGTACCTAAAATCGGGCCCCGAATCTATCACTACGGTTTTACCCGGGCTTTCAATTAAAATGGAGGTGCGCAGGCGCTTATCGCGCGCGTCGGCAGAGGTGCATACTTCGCAATCGCAGGCTATTACAGGCACGCCCTGCGATGTTCCGGTTCCTAAAAATGTTATGGTCACAGCTGCAGTGTTGTTTGTTTTAGTTGATGCAAAAATGCAGCCTGTTTCTCATCGAGCAGGTGTTGGTCTATTTCGAGGGTGCGAGCCAGGTCGGCAATGGCCGCTATCTTACTCTCCAGGTTGGCAAACTTGTTCACCATTACCATACGGCTGCTTAGCAGCAGGCAGGCCCCGGTTTTAAAGTTGCCTTTCTCGTAACGCACGCGGTAACCGGCTGTTTTTAACAGCAGTTCCAGTTTCTCCAGCGTGTGGTTGGTCATCGTAAGCATGGCATTCAAAAATAGAATAATTACCGGTTAGATGAATAATTACCGGCATGTTTTTTCACTATTGTGCAAGATAAAAACCATCTTCTTAAAATATTTTAAAAACTTTTATATAGTTTTAGAAACGAAATAAGCAGTACTATTTTTAGTATCGAATTATTTATATATTGTACCATTGTTTCCCCTGACAAGTTTTAAACCTTTTATTGAATTATGAGCCAAAAGCCCGACAGGTTTCTTTCGCTGGACGTGTTTCGCGGAATGACCATTTGTTTTATGATCATTGTAAATACACCCGGCAGCGGCGCGGCACCCTTTGCCCCGCTGGAGCACGCCGCCTGGTTCGGTTTTACCCCTACAGACCTGGTTTTCCCATCCTTCCTGTTCGCGGTGGGCAACGCCATGAGCTTTACCTCGGCCAAATTCGCACAAATGAGCACCAGCTCTGTTTTGGGTAAGATCTTTAAACGCGCATTCATCATTTTCCTGCTGGGTTACCTCATGTACTGGTTCCCCTTTTTCGACCGGATTGATGGCGTATGGACATTCAGGCCTTTCAGCGGAACACGCGTGATGGGTGTACTGCAACGCATCGCGCTCTGCTATCTGTTTGCCTCGCTTATCGTTTACTTCATCAAATCAAAAAGGGCGGTTATTATCATCAGCGTATTGCTGCTGGTGGGCTACCAGGTTTTGCTGTTGCTGTTTGGCGACCCGGTTGCCCCTTACAGTATGCTGACCAACGCGGGCACCTACCTTGATAAATTTATTTTAGGTGATGGGCACCTTTACCACGGCGAACGTGTGGCCTTCGACCCGGAGGGGATCCTGAGCACCCTGCCTGCTATTGTAAACGTGATATGCGGTTATTACGCCGGTAAATTTATACAGGAGAAGGGCAAAAGCTACGAATCCATCGCTAAGCTGCTGCTGGTTGGCTGCCTCTTCCTTTTCATCGCCCTTGCGTGGAACATGAACTTCCCGATAGGCAAAAAATTATGGTCGAGCCCGTTCACGCTGCTTACCGTTGGGCTGGATATGGTGATCATCTCCTCGCTCATCTACCTTGTTGAAGTGCTTAAATGGAACGCCCTTAACTGGACCTCCTTTTTCACCACCGTGGGTAAAAATCCGTTGGCTATTTACATCCTCTCGGAGATCCTCATCATTGCTTTTTGGATAATCCCGGTAGGGAAAGTAAGCTTTTTCGACTGGATAAATCACTCGGTTTACCAAACAATAGCGCCCGGTGCCATAGGCTCGCTATTGTTTGCCATTAGCTACATGCTTATTTGCTGGGTCGTTGGGAAGATTTTGGATAGCAGGAAGATATATATCAGGGTTTAGGACGGGATTCGTCGATTTGACTCAACCAATGACGCTACTTTTCACTTCTTTGCGGAGCAGAGGGGGTGAAAAAGCGGTGCCACCCAAAGCTTAAAGCCCATTTAAAAGGAAAAGGCTTTATTTTAACCACCTGGCGGGAATTGATGGACGGAGAAAGAAAGAAGGAGCACAGTAACCCCTTTTTGAAAATGATAGCCCATCAATGGGCAGATTCCATAAAACGTTCCGCTGGAACGTAAAAATTGCCGTTTCTTTTTCTACCGATAAGCCGTTCCTCCGGAACGATTTTATTTTTCTTCATCCCTTCGGGATGTTTTATGGGTAGAAAGTGCCGAAAAACCTTTTACGTTCCAGCGGAACGTTTTATGAATTACCCGTCTTTTCAATCTTGGGCTATTACTGCTTAAAACAGGGACAAGAGAGATTACCCAAACAAATTCTCTTTAAACTCCGGCTTTTTACGCTTTTTGGAGGCCTGTTCGTAAGCATAGGCCAGCGTTAACAGTTCTCCTTCTTTCCAGGCGGTGCTGAAGAAGGATAGCCCCATCGGCAGATCGTGCCAGGCCCCCATGGGTACGGTAATATGGGGGTAACCCGCCATAGCCGCCGGGGTAGAGAAGGAGAAACCGTTATCATAATCACCGTTGATCAGATCTATGCAGCTGGCGAAACCGTTGGTAGGGCCGCAAATGGCATCCAGCTTATTTTCTGCCATGATGGTATCAATCGCTTTACGGCTTACACCGGTTGATTTAGCCAGCGCATCGGTATATTCTTTGGATGTCAGATCGCCTTTCCCCTGCGCTTCTATCAGGGTTTCCTGTTTAAAAAAAGGCATTGCTTTACCCTCGTTGGTTTTGTTGAAAGCAATTACATCGGCCAGGTTTTTTACGCCGGCACCAGCGGTGCTGAGATATTTATTCAATCCATCCTTAAACTCGTACAGCAATACCTGGAACTCCGCGCCATCGGCTGGTTTCAGCGCTTTGGATACCTCTACTTCAATCACTTCCGCACCCTGTTTTTTGAGGGTTTCGATAGCCTCTTTTATTAAATTAAGCGTACCATCGTTGGCGTGCTCTATTTTTTCGAAACCGATGCGCTTGCCTTTTAAGCCGTTCGCATCCAGAAATTTGGTATAATCTTTTTCGGGTTTGGCTTTTAGGGTATAGCTGTCGTTAGGGTCGGCACCGGTTAATGCACCTAATAAGATTGCGGCATCTCGCACGGTACGCGCCATGGGTCCTGCGGTGTCCTGGGTTATCGAGATGGGGATAATCCCGCTCCGGCTTAACAGGCCTACTGTTGGCTTAATACCCACGAGGCCTGCAACTGAAGAAGGTGATACCACCGAACCATCTGTTTCGGTACCAATGGCAACTGCACATAAATTAGCCGACGCAGCAGAGCCCGAGCCTGCGCTTGAACCGCTTGGGCCCCTATCCAATACGTAGGGGTTTTTTGTTTGCAAGCCACGGCAACTCCAGCCACTGGTGGAGCGCGATGAGCGGAAGTTAGCCCATTCACTCAAGTTGGTTTTGCCTAATATTACGGCGCCTGCCTGGCGCAGTTTGTGTACGATGAAAGCATCCTGTTTGGCAAAATGGTCGGCCAGTGCCAGCGAACCCGCTGTAGTGTGCATGGTATCGCCCGTATCGATGTTATCCTTTATTAAAACAGGAATGCCATGCAGCGGCCCATGGATCACGCCTGCTTTTCGCTCTTTATCCAGCGCGTCGGCCATGTCCAGGGCACTTTTATTCAATTCTATAATGGAATTTAGCTTGGGGCCGCCTTTGTCTATTGCTTCAATTCTTTTTAAATACAATTCGGTAATGGAGCGGGAGGTGTAGGTACCATCCTGCATTTTCTTTTGCAGTTCATCTATGGTTACTTCGTTTAGCTCAAAATCATCTGCGGACGAGGTTGTGCTATCCGTTTTTGGATCTGCAGATGGTTGCGAGCAGGAAACAGCGCTCAGGGTGGTTAAGGTTAAGCCGGCTAAGGTGCCTGTTTTTAAAAAGTTTCTTCGTTGCATGTTGAGGGATGTTGTGAAATGCATCCCAATTTAAGAAAAATAATAAGCGTTTAAGCAAGCATAATTAATTCGCCAGAAATTCGGGTTTTACCGGCGCGGGAATCTTCAATTCCTCGTTAAAATTGGGCAGTAAACGGCGCAGCACATCGGCAGGCATATTGCCCACGTCTAAGAACGTCCAGCTTTCGCCCTTATCATCGCTCACGCCAAGCAGGTACGAACGGGCACGATAACGCCCCACAGCAGTTTTAAGGATGATCTCCTCGGGGATAAGGCAATGCAGCTGCGTACCGGCTTTGTAAATTTCACCGGGCGTACCTACCGTACCTTCAAAACTGGTAATGCCCTGCTTTTTCAGCTCTTCCATCCTTTCGGTTATCAGCTGCTGCATTTGCTCTTTACCGCCCGAAAGTTCGATGAGTTTGGGATAAGTGCCTGCTATAATTACAGCAACATCGCCCTTAAATGTAGCGTGCGCGAACAAGCCCGCCTGGCGTTTTATCGTAGCGATATCCTGCGCATGGAGGCCAAACGGAAGAAGAAGCAAAAAAAGGACGCGAACAAATTTCATGATCATCAAATACCTGGACTACATGCCCATTTGCTTAGGCTCGGGGATCTTCAGATCCTTATTAAAGTTGGGGAACATTTTTGGTATCTGCGCTATAGTGTTTTTGTTCAGATCTATAAATGTCCAATTTTTGCCTTTATCACTGCTTACAGCCAGCAGGTTACTCTGCGAATGGAGAGTGTTTGCACCAACCTTCATGGTAACATTTTCTGGCACAAGGCAATGGATCTCTGTACCGGCCTTGTAAAATTTACCAGGCGAGCCAATAGTCGCGCTCTGGAATGTTATCCCCTGGGCTTTCATCTGCTTCATGCCGTTTGTCATCAATTGCAGTAATTTATCTTTACCGCCAACCATTTTTAACACCTTTGGGTGCATGTAATTTATTACGGTACTGTAATTACCGGCAATTAAAGCCGCCGCTACAATATTGGCCTGTTTTTTAACAGCAGTGGTATCCTGCGCGTAAAGCGCGACAGGCAATAAAAGCAATAAGGTAAGTTTAATAGCTAATTTCATTTCTTCTTTTTCTTCTAACGGTTTTTTTGATCAAAATCTTATTAGCCAGCGCATTCGTGCCATCTACTTTCTCGGTGATCTTCAGTCCCAATACCTCGGCTATCATATTATATACATCAACATTGGGGAACGCGGCAATGTTTAAATGCTTTTTAAACGCCGGGCCCCAGGCGTAAAAGGTGGCGTGCATATCTTTTATAACGGTTGGGTCGTACCCGTGCCAGCCGGGGTTGGTGTTTTTACGGTTATTGAGGTTAAACACCTTAGGCCACTCGGGAATCAGCAGTATATCGCCTATGCGGTCGTGCCAGTCATCCGTTGCCCCGTAATGGAATTTGGCCGGCATATCGGTTTTTAAATAAACCTTGTAGTCTTTGGCCTCTTTGGTAAGCTCCTCAAATGTGCTTTGGATGGCTGTTTTGTCTTTTGCGTACAGCTCCACCAGGATGCCATCGCCCGACACCTTGAATTTGGCGGTATCAATAGCAGCGGGTACGCCTAAAGGATTCTTGTTATCAACCTTGGTCATACCGTGGTCGGCCACGAAAACAAAATTCACATTCAGTCCTGTTTTTTTTACGGCTTTATACAATTCGTTCACCGCCGAATCTAAAAAACGCACTTCGTGCGCTGTCTCGGGCGCATCGGGGCTGTAGAGGTGCCCGGCATGGTCTACCTGCGGCAGGTAAAAAGTAATAAGGTGAGGGCGCTCTTCCGGGGGAAGTTTGAGCCAGTTAACTACCGCAGCAATGCGGTTGTTCATTTCTATCTTTTCGTTGTAAATGTAATAGTAGGTTGGGCGGGTATCTTTTATGGCCGCTTCTGAGGCTACCCAATAAAAACTTGCCGACAGCATTTTCTGCTGCTCGGCCAGTACCCAAAGTGGTGTGCCCCCATACCAGGTGCCATCAGCGACTTTGACTTTATTGCTCATGCTGTAGCTCTCGTTACGGTTTCTATCGTAAAATGTATTATTTACCAGCCCCGAGTGTGATGGATACAGTCCGCTTACCATAGCATAGTGATTGGGGAAGGTTACCGAGGGATAAGAAGGCACCATTGACTGAGCCTCCACGCCCGCCGCCCTGAATTTTTTCAGGTTCCCCGCATCGTACTTATCGGTATAATCCCAGCGAAAGCCATCGGCAGAAATTAATATTAAGTAAGGTTTTTGCTGCTGCGCGATGCTGTTTTTACGCCCGGCGATCACCTTCTGCGTGGTGTCTATAACCGGCACCGACTGGCAAAGGCTGTTTAAACAAAACATTACGAGGGCCGCGAGGATACTGTATTTTTTCATTTGGGGATAATACTGCTGCCTCAAAAATATATAATTAAGGTTAACATATTGATACTATAACATTAATGTTGCTAAAGCACCTGCGGCATCTGCCCGATTTTCAAAACGGTTTATTATTTATATCTTGGCTTAGCTAAATCACCCATTCTGCATCATGAACGCCGCACCTACCTCCCAGCCTATTACAACATCAAGCCGCATTAAATCTATTGTGGGGGGCTCGTTGGGGAACCTGGTTGAGTGGTACGACTGGTATGTATACTCCGCATTTTCGCTTTATTTTGCTTCGGCCTTTTTCCCATCTGCCAATAAAACGGTGGAACTTTTAAATGCCGCGGGGGTATTTGCCATTGGCTTTTTAATGCGCCCGCTGGGTGGCTGGCTGATGGGTACTTTTGCCGATAAAAAAGGCCGTAAAGCAGCGCTTACCTACTCTGTTTTGCTGATGAGCGCAGGATCATTAATTATAGCCGTAACGCCCGATTATAACCACATTGGCATAGCCGCACCCATATTACTGGTTTTCGCGCGGATTGTTCAAGGACTTAGCGTTGGCGGCGAATACGGCACCAGCGCCACCTATCTCAGCGAAATGGCATCCAAAAAACATCGGGGCTTTTATTCCAGCTTTCAATATGTTACGCTCATTATGGGGCAACTGGTCGCTCTTGGGGTGCTGGTATTGCTTCAGCGTGTGTTCCTCACCGAAGAGCAGCTTCGCCTTTGGGGCTGGCGTATCCCTTTCGCTATTGGCGCTGTACTGGCTGTAATTACCATGTACCTGCGCCGTAGCTTGCACGAGCCTGCTACCTTCACAAGCAAAGAAAATAAGGAGAAGAAAGACAGCCGCGGCACCATCAAAGCATTGCTGCAACATCCGCGCACCGTAATTACCGTTATGGGGCTTACGCTGGGCGGTACGGTGGCTTTTTATACGTTTACTACCTACATGCAAAAGTTTTTGGTGAACACCAGCGGTTTCAGCAAAAATACGGCTACGTTGGTATCAACGCTTACCCTGTTTGTTTTTATGCTGGTACAACCCCTGTACGGCTATATATCTGATAGAATAGGCCGTAAACCGCTGCTTAAAACCTTTGGTATTTTGGGTACGCTTACCACTGTGCCTATTATGATAGCCCTTAGTCATACCAAAAACGAATGGGTTGCTTTCGGGCTGATTATGTTGGCATTGCTTATCGTGAGCAGTTACACCTCCATCAACGCGGTGGTAAAGGCCGAGCTTTTTCCGGCGCATATCCGCGCGTTGGGGGTTGGGTTCCCGTATGCTATCGCGGTATCCCTATTCGGCGGCACGGCCGAGCCCATTGCCCTGCTCTTCAAACTAAACGGCCACCAGGAATGGTTTTACTGGTATGTTACGCTTTGTATCATGGTGTCGTTAGTGATCTATATTACGATGAATGACACGCAGAAGCACTCGAAGATTGAGGAGGAAGTGCAGGGGTGATTGGTTATTGTTCTGTAGCCTTGTGAGGTGCGGCTGTAAGTTATGTCGAGCCTGTGGATGTAACTTTCTTTTTTTCCGCAAAAAAGAAAGTTACCAAAGAAAAAACTCCCGGCTGCGCGCTGTTCTGTGAAAGGTTGTGCCGAGGCAGTTGCTGTGGTTGCCGAACAGGGCAAGGCCGATTTAGAAGGTTCTCGTTAGGATCTATGGTTATACATTTAGAACCCTCTCCTTTGGAGAGGAATAGCCCATCACAAGACAGATTCCATAAAACGTTCCGCTGGAACGTAAAAATTGCCGTTATTGTTTCTACCCATGAGACGTTCCTCCGGAACGATTTTGTTTTTCTTCATCCCTTCGGGAGGTTTTATGGGTAGAAAATGCCAAAGAACCCTCTAACGTTCCAGCGGAACGTCTTATGAATTACCCGCCTGTCATATGATGGGCTATTATTCTTTGGAGAGGGCAGGGTGAGGCTCTTCCCATTCAAATCAAAATTCAAAAAATCGCATAAATCGGTTTAATCCCGATTCTTATTTCGACACCAATCCCGATATTACGTTAATACTTAGCGCAACAATAGCCGTATTGAAAGCGAAAGATATCAACCCGTGTGCCCATACAATGCGCCGGATGCGGCGGGAGGTGATCTGGACATCGGATACCTGGAACGTCATGCCGATAACGAAGGCGAAGTACACAAAATCGAGGTAATCCGGATCCTTGATGTCTTTGGGGAATTCGAGCCCGGCTTTAGTACCGTTTGTGCCACTCTCATCAGCATAAAATAAATGGGCGTAGCGCATGGTATAAACCGTATGCACCATCCACCAGGATACTACCACTGCCCCCATCGCCAGAAATATGTAGGCGCTCACGGTTTCTTCAGACTGGCCTTTGGTTGATTTCAGCAGCAGGTACATGGCCACCAGGCTCACGAGGGATGCCGTCATCACGAACAAAAATATCAGGTAGCGGCTGCTGTCTTCCAGGCTGGCAAGCTTACGGATTTCCCTGGGATGCGCCCATAAAATAACGATCCAGTCCAATATAATAATGCTCAACGCAACGGCTATCCAAACAATTAACGTCACTGCCGGAACCGATGGGATGTGCCGCGCCAACAGGAATGCCAAGAGTCCGATCAGCAACGAGATGTACAAACGGTAATGGGCATCCAAACGAAGGATGAGGTATTTTTTGGGTTCTTTTACGTAATGGTTCATAGATGATAGTTCAT
The DNA here is from genome assembly GCF_039925265.1 of Mucilaginibacter sp. GTDB lineage: Bacteria > Bacteroidota > Bacteroidia > Sphingobacteriales > Sphingobacteriaceae > Mucilaginibacter. Next base: position 50,963 of record NZ_JBDSZG010000026.1, on the reverse strand, counting down.
GGTTCATGGTAGCTACGACTGAATTTGAGCGTTTGGTTCGATGTTCAAGACAGGTTTAATTTTCTGCCATGAACTATGATCAATCAACCATGAACTAATCTTCAACTATCTCCGCCACGCGGCCTACCTGGCCGTCTTCCAAACGTACTTTTATTCCGCGGGAATGGAAAGCGGAACTTGTAAGCAGTTTTTCTACAATGCCGCGGGTTAGTTTGCCGCTGCGCTGATCTTTTTTTAAGATGATGTCTACTTCGAGTCCGGGATATATATCTGCCCTGTTTTGTCCGTTCATATTATTGCACCGATTTCACTGATTATTTTGATTCCACCGATTAGCGAATTAATTTGCCTATAGCCGCTTCCACTTTCTCAAACCCAAAACTACCCAGCACTTTATGCATCGCGGCGCTTATTTGCTCGTTTTGCAGGTTGCCTATGCTGCCTTCGTGGGTGTGGCTAATGTTTTTATCGGGGTTAAAACCGCCCTGTTCTATGGCCAGGCCTACTTGTTTGTAAGCATCGCGGAAAGGGGTACCGTTCAGCACAGCGCGGTTCACTTCTTCTACGCTGAAGAGGTAGGCGTATTTGGGGTCGTCTAAAATATTGGTATTTACTTTGATGTTTTGCAGCATAAAGGTGGCCATACCGAGGCAGTCCAGCAGATCTGCAAAGGCTGGGAACAACAGTTCCTTAAGCAATTGCAGTTCGCGATGATAGCCCGATGGCAGGTTGGTGGTCATCATGACCACATCGTTTGGCAGGGCTTGCAGTCGATTACATTTGCCCCGCATAATTTCCCATACGTCGGGATTCTTTTTATGCGGCATAATGCTACTGCCGGTGGTCAAGTTTTCCGGGTAGCTTACAAAAGCGAAGTTCTGGCTCAGGTAAAGGCACTGATCCATAGCCATTTTAGCCATGGTTGCTGCTACCGACGACAAGGCCTGCGCGATGATCCGCTCGGTTTTACCGCGACCCATCTGTGCGTAAACTACATTATAGTTAAGGCTCTCGAAGCCTAAAAGTTCGGTTGTTAAAGTGCGGTTTAATGGGAACGATGAGCCATAACCAGCCGCAGACCCTAATGGATTTTTGTTGGTGATCTTCCAGGCGGCAAGCACCATTTCCAGGTCGTCGGCAAGGCTTTCAGCATAAGCGCCAAACCAAAGACCGAATGACGACGGCATAGCAACCTGTAAATGCGTATAGCCGGGCAGCAAAACATCTTTGTGCTGTTCGCTTAGCGTTATCAGCTGGTGGAAAAGTTTTTCTACTTCTTCAACAACTTCCTTTAATTTATGACGAAAGAAAAGTTTAAGATCTACCAGCACCTGGTCGTTACGGGAGCGGCCGCTGTGGATCTTTTTACCGGCATCGCCAATGCGCTGGGTAAGCAGCATCTCCACCTGCGAATGCACATCCTCCACCCCATCCTCAATAATGAAATTATTGTTTTGGATATCGGCGTAAATGGCCTTTAACTCCTGCTGAACGAGGGCGAGATCCTCCGCGCTCATCAGCCCGATGCTCTCCAGCATGGTGGTATGAGCAAGAGAGCCAAGCACATCAAAAGCGGCCATTTCCCTATCCAGCACGCGGTCGCGGCCGACGGTGAAATTTTCTACCAGTTGATTTACATTGGTGGTTTTTTGCCATAACTTGCTCATGGTGCAAATATAAAATTAAATGGGGTTTGGCGAATGGAATGTTTTGAGAAGCCGGGCGGAGATTTTGACTCACCCCGGGTACGCTACGCTGCCCAACCCTCGCTCCTTCGGAAAGAGGGTTAAGAAAAATTGTTTCGCTGCTGCAAGCGTCCCCGGCTTGTGGCCAGTTAGCAGAGCGGATTTGCTTTTCAAGTTAAACTATCTTGTCCAACATCTCAATATAAAGCGCTATCCCCTTCCCTATCTCGTCCACATAAATAAACTCATCGGCCATGTGGGAGCGGGCGCTGTCGCCCGGGCCGATTTTTATAGACTGGATATCCAACAGGGATTGGTCGGACGTGGTAGGCGATCCATATGGCGTTCTGCCTAATGCGATACCTGCCTGCACAAAAGGGTGGTTCTTATCTATCGAGGATGGTTTTAAACGAATAGAGCGTGGCTTCACATCGCAGTTCACATGCTGGCGTATGATCTCCAGCACCTCTTCGTTGCGGTAAGCATCGGTAACCCGTACATCTACCGTAAAAGTGCAGGTAGCGGGCACCACGTTATGCTGAGACCCGGCGTTAATAATGGTTACCGACATTTTTATCGGCCCAAACACTTCTGATTCCTTCGGAAACTTGAAATTACGGAACCATTCGATATCCGCTAAAGCTTTGTATATAGCGTTCTCGCCTTCCTCGCGGGCGGCATGGCCGGCTTTGCCGTGGGCGGTGCAATCCAGCACCATCAGGCCGCGTTCGGCAACGGCGAGGTCCATCAGGGTGGGTTCGCCTACGATGCCGAAATCAAGCTGGCCCAGGTCGGGGATGATCAATTCCAGCCCGTTTACGCCGGAAATCTCTTCCTCGGCAGTAGTAGCCAGGCAAAAGTTATATTTAAGGTTCTCCTGCTCAAAGTAATACAAAAACACCGAGATCAACGAAACCAGGCAACCGCCGGCATCGTTGCTGCCCAGGCCGAAAAGTTTATCGCCTTCTATTTTAGCGTCGTATGGGTCGCGGGTGTAGCCGGAGTTTGGTTTAACGGTATCGTGATGCGAATTGAGCAGGATGGTGGGTTTGGAAGCATCAAAATACTTGTTCCAGGCCCAGATATTATTGAGTTTACGGTGCGTTTTTACCCCGTGCTGCTGCAGGGTAGTTTCTATCAGATCGGCTGTGCGGTCTTCCTCTTTACTAAATGATGGTATCGAAATTAATTGCTGTAGCAGTGTTACTGCCTGTTGCTGCAAAGTTGCTATATCTGCCATAGATGCCGGTGAATACTCCCGATGATGTTTGGCAAAATTAATGTTTTTTATGACAGGGCACAACCGGGCGCACGTTAAGAATGTGTTAAGGCAGGGGCGTGATATTTTACCATCAGTACTGGAATTATTTCAGCACGTTGATGTCTATCGTACTCAGAATATCTACCCGGTTAGCAATAACCTCCAGCGAATAACGCTTTACACGCTGCTCATCGTAGTAAGAGCTGGTTTGGATCTTACCTTCTATAAAAAGCGATTGCCCCTCTGCCAGATGCAGCGAATCCTGCGTTATTAGTTTCTCGGGGACTTTAATTTTATGGTATTCGTGGTGCTCTGTTTGTTCGTAACCTTTCCTGATGAACTCAGTAGTAACCAGGTTGAAACAAAGGAAAGACTGGCCCTTTTCAGCGCTTTGCCGGAACGGCTCCTTCGCCGTACCTAACAATATCACTTTATTTATACCTGTATTGCTAAGCATTTTATTTCTTAATTCTTAAACACCTAAATAAAAATGCTTGCCGGGTGATGATTATTTTTTGCAGCCAAACAAATATACAAATAAACACCAACAGCTTTTAACTAATAAACAACGTTATTAATTGTGGTGCTGAGCCACTGCTTGCCTCTAAAAACTAATTATTCTAAAAGCAGCGCGTCGTCCTCATCGCCGAGGCTTAAATGGATCATATCGCTGCCTGCTATCCCCTCTATCGAACCCTTAATGTGGGCGGCATTCAGCAATACTTTTTCCAGTTGCTTTTCGCGGGCCTTCCAAAGTTTCTCCATAGCGTCGCGCTCTTTTTGAATGGAGAGGCGCATACTCATGTACCCTTCGCGGATAGCCTTCCATTGTTCGGAAAACTCGCTACTGGTTAAATAATCGTACAGCAGGTGCATTTTATCGCCTTTATTGTCCTGCGCTTTGGCCATATTGGCCAGCTTTATTACCCCATCGCGCAGGATGTAACTTACCGCTTTCACCTCATCAAAACTGCAGATCCAAACGCCGTCACGTTCGCCAAAGCAGTCCATTCCTTTGGGGTAGCATTGGGTAACTATTACAGCAACATCAACGCCCTGGGCGCGCATATCCTTCTTCAGCTTGTCTATCCAATCCCCGCCGAAAGCGGTGGTGCGCTTGCTTTCGTAGATGATGCGCCCGCATTCCTGCCCAAACTGGTTGCGCACGGTTTGCACGCAATCTGCCCCGCGCACGCCTTTGCCCACCTCGCTGATCACATCAAACGGGAAATAGGTGCGTAATAATTCTTCCAGTATCAGTTCCTGCGCTTCGCCCTGCAACTGCATCGAGCCTTGTTCGGCGCGGCGTTTCATTTCATCAACCAGGCGCTTTTGGTCTTCCAGTTGTTTTTCCATCTCCTTTACCTTTAGCTGGTGCTCGGTATCTTTGATGGAGTATTTTTCGGTTTCCTGCTTGCGGATCTGCTCGCTCAGTTCGGCACGCTGCTCCTGCAGCTTGCGCTGGGTAGACAGCTCGAGCTCTTCCTCTTTTTGCTTGAGCGATTGCTCGCGCTGCAAAAACTCCAGTTCTTTCTGGCGCGATTCTTTCAGCTTTTCGGCGCTGGCGTTTACCGAATTCTGCAGCATCAGCAGCTGGTTCTCAAAATCAGAAGCGATGCTTTTGCGCAGGTTCTCTTCCAACGTAAGCTGCAAGGCTTTTTTTTCGCCGGTGAGGCGCTGCTCAAACTCTAAAGCCTGCTGCTTTTCGCGGTTGCTGAAATCGTCTTCCTTTTTGCGGTATTCTTCTTCTTTCTGGCGGGTATAATCCTGCATCTTCAGCCTTAGCTGCTGCTTGTATTCCTCGGCCATAACTTCCTCAATAGGGAAACCATGTCCGCAGCTGGGGCACTTAACTTCTGTAGCCATAATTATTAATTGACACGAATTTCACGAATTAAGGCGAATATCACGAATTAAAACCGCCATTGTGGAGAAATGCTCAAAATATTAGCTTTTTGGGGTTTATGATTAGGCACGAGTTCTTCCGCCGCTCGGCCCCCTACTCCGGCCTGGTGGTTTTCTTTCTACAGGCTTAAAAAATGATAGGATGAAATTAGGTAACTGTAAAACCAGCAAAAAAATGGGTTAACAAAGGTTAACACAAAACATCATTTTATTTTATAAAAATTTAATAATCAATAAGTTAAAATTTGCAAGTTAACATAAAAATCGGTCGGCTCCTATTAAATGAACCGCTTGTTGGTGACAACACCCAACAAGGGCAAAGAATCGACATTAACAAAATGCGGAACCTACGCCACTACCCGCCAATCGTTATAATAATTCATCATAGTTTTACTGGTACTATCATTAGGATTATTTTGAACAACCTTTAACAGAACTTCAAAATACTCACTTAGAGCTAATTTAACAGCGGCGCTCCAATCACTTTTAGCTATCAAAATATTTTCGAAATATCTTACTCCTCTTGCGTTAACATCATTATTTTCTAATGAAGTGAACGATAATGATATTTCTCTTTCATTAATATCTTTAAGTAACAGTAATTTATTACCAGTTGTTCGCACCACTACATCATTCGGGTAATCATCATCAACATCAAACCGATCGCTTTTTTTTCCTTGCAACCAGTATAATGAGCGTATAAGAAAATTGGTTGCTTCTACTAAATAATGAAAGTCGGTATTTTTATGAATTGAGCAATAGCCATTAACAACTATTTCAATACCACCATCAACTCCCCAAAAATTAGAAACTTCATAGTCTTTAAGATCCAGAGGCATCCCTTTTACAATTTCAAAGAACGTGTACTCCTCGTTATAACTCGGCGAATACAGCAAATAAACTCCTATACTTTTTATTTCCGATAGCATCATTTTAAATTTATTTAAAGGATGATAAACGCTGGTTTCAATTTAAATGCATGGGCTTGTGGGTGACAACACCCAACAAGGGCACCACGGGAAATTCCTTTTTCCTTGCTTTGCGGCTTATGCGTCTTTGCGTGAAATAAAGTTCCTGCAAGTCAAATTCGTGAAACGGCGAAGCCCTCTCGAACACCATCAAAAAAACAAATAATTGTGAGAAATTCGCTCAATTCGTAAAATTCGTGTTCACTCAATTCGTGTCCCTTAAAAATCCTTATACAAATTCCTAAAGGTGGTCCTCACGCCAAAAGTTAGCACGGCGTTTTTTCGCTCGCCAAGTGCATTCTTTTCTATGCGGTAGAGGCCGCCCAGTTCCAGCCGTAGGTTGTATTTGGGGTTGATGAGAAAAGATGCGGTACCCTCGGCGTAATACATATTTGTAGCTAAGCCCTGCCCTACGATTGATGCTGGTGACGTAACAGTGTATGGCGCGTTGATATTTTTACCGCTGTTTTCGCCGGTGGTGGCATCCAGCCCGTATTTGGCGTAGTTAAGCTGCCCCTGAAAATCTAACCGGCCGATAGAATAGTTCAACAGACCCACAAATTCCCTGAAGTTAGCGCCCAGCGGATGCGCCAGAGGATCGCCATAAAAAGTGTAACTACTTAGTGGCTGCGCATCGGAATAGGTGTAAGGTTTAACCGTGTTAAACTCTACGAGGTAGCTAAGGTTTTTTACACCGGCCACGTCGCCGCCGCGTAAACCCACCTGGTAGCCATTGCTGCTTTTGCTTGCGCCAGCTGCCGTTTTTTGATTGTCGAGGATCAGCTGCGCGTATAACGCGTTTTTATCAAACACTTTGTACTTGCCGGTAAAGCCAAATAGTACATTATTAGGAGTTGCCGCGTTGCCACCGCCGGTAAAGAACAAGGGATTTATAAAGTTGGCATCAAAGCCGTGGCGCTTGCCCTGATCGTCGGCCTCGGGGGTTACTACAGCGTTAAAGAAACCTAAGGACAGGCTCTTGGTTGCGTTCCAGTCTAAATAATGGTACAGCGCGTACTTGCGGCGGTTGCTGCCAAAATCGTCAAACTTTGGTGCTTTCAGGTCCTGCAGATAGGTCCACATCATCATGTATTGCACGGGACCAATGTTGGCGGTAGCCCTAAGTAATGGTGCGGGAGCGGAAAAATCTGATAACAGCAACGAACGGTAGCCATCGCCGATAAAGGTTTTATCCTGCCCCATGGTAATATTTAAATATTTCGATGGGGTGTAGGATAGCAGGGCCGTTACATATGAGTAATCTTTTTGTGCCTTACCAAAGCTACGGTCATAAGCCTGGCCGGGCACAAAGCCGCTGGCGTTTACATAGTCGTTATAATAGGTTGGGTATATGGCCTGGTTTTCGTAAGCGCTGGTGTAAAAAGAAAATTTGCTGCCAATAGTACCTCCTACCTGGAAACCGCGTGTATTGATGCCTAAGGGTGTTTTCAGTCCAAAACCAAATGGCTTAAATACCGATGGCGCGTTTTTGCCGTCTTTAAAATCTTTACCAAAAATGTTATCTATCAATATATCGGCGTAAAAAGTATACTCTTTGGTTTGCACATCAAGCAAGTGCTCGTTGAATAATTTACGGCCAAACCAATTTTTACGGTCGCTCTTTACCCCTACACTCATCAGCTCATTATACCTGGTGGTCAGCGAGCTGTCTATCAGGAATGGCCGCAGGGAAGTGTGCATCCCATTACTTTTTGAATAAACCTCCCCGTTAAACTTTTGATAAAACTGGTAGGATTGTGGCAGGTAAACCGACTGAGCCTTAGCCGCTCCGGCGCAAAACAACAGGCAGCCAATTATGAGTATGAACTTGCCTGGTAACAGGGGTTGGTTTTTTTGCATCGCAACAAAATAAGTATTATTTATTGTAACATTAAAATACAAGCGGCAATTAAATGTTAATAGTTCCGTAAGCCTCACCTAAATCCTCTCCAAAGGAGAGGACTTGGATTACTAAACGGTTATTTATGCATTTTTAAGCCCTTCTCCTTTGGAGAAGGGTTGGGATGAGGTTCCAAAAAGCCCAAACGGTTAATTTGTGTTAAATTTGTTAACCTAAGGCCTTTATTGTTAGAATAATTTATAAAATTACTGATATTTGCCGCGCTTAATTAGCTACCATTTAGTACATGCAATACAACAAAATTAACAACCTTTTAGGCTGGCTTTGCTTCGTTATAGCCTCTTCAACTTACATTTTAACTTTAGAGCCATCCGTAAGCTTTTGGGATTGCGGCGAATTTATCTCCTGCGCTTTCCGTTTACAGGTTTCGCACCAGCCGGGTTACCCTCTGTTTGCCATGCTGGGCAAGGTTTTCTCGCTGCTATCTATGGGTAATAACGCCAAAGTGCCTTATTTTACCAATATTGGTTCGGCAATTGCCAGTGGCGCTACGGTAATGTTCCTGTTCTGGACCATCACTGCTATGGCTAAAAAATTGGTAGCCGCTCGCGAAAAAGAATTTGGCGATGCACAGACCCTGCTCATTATGGGCTCGGGCCTGGTAGGCGCATTAGCTTTTACATATACCGATACGTTCTGGTTCTCCGCTGTAGAAACCATCGTATTTGCCTTATCATCGCTTTGTATCGCCGTTATATTTTGGGCGATATTGAAATGGGAGGCCCACGCCGATGAGCCCGGCGCCGATAGGTGGATCGTTTTCATTGCTTATGTGATGGGCCTTTCTATCGGGATCCACTTATTAAATTTATTAACTATCCCGGCTATCGCGCTGGTATACTACTTCCGCAGGTATAAAAATATTACTACCAAAAGCGCTATCGTGGCCTTTTTGGTGAGCGTTGTCATTTTGGGCGTAGTGCAATACGGTATCCGTGGCTATACGGTTAAGTTCGCCGCCAACTTTGATCTTTTCTTTGTAAACACCCTTGGTTTAGGCTTTGGTACAGGCGCGCTTTTCTTTTTAGTATTGCTGATAGCGGCCATCGTTGCGGGTATCGTTTACAGCATCCGCAAAAAGAAACCTACGCTGAATTTAGTGATGCTTTGCGTGGCAGTTATTTACTTCGGCTACGGCTCCTTCGCTTATATTCCTATCCGCGCCACAGCCAACCCCGACCTGAACAACTCGCACCCGGATAACGCCTTTACCATGTATGGTTACTTAAACCGCATTCAGTACGGCGAAAACCCGCTGCTGGTTGGCCAATATTATGATGCCCAGGTGATAGACCAAACCGAAGGCAACACTATTTACCGCAAAGGCGAAAAGAAATACGAAGTGGCCGGAAAAAGGCCGAACTATGTGTACGACCATACCACCTTTTTACCCCGGATGTACAGTACCGATGGCAACGATGTGAATTTTTACAAGCAATGGCTGGCGATCCCCGAAGGGCAAAAACCAACGTTTGCCAACAACATCAGCTGGATGGCCAGCTGGCAGATCTACCAGATGTACGTACGGTACTTTTTATGGAACTATGTGGGCCGCTACAACGATGAGGATGGCCAGCAAAGCACCGAAGGTATAGATGGTAACTGGACCAGTGGCCTGTTCGACGGCGGTAAACACCTGCCCAAATCGGTACTGAATAACCCCACTTACACCCCACTTTACGCCCTGCCCTTAATTGTAGGGCTGGTGGGTATGATATATCATTTCAACCGTAAAAAACGCGACGCCCTTATTATTACCCTGCTATGGTTTTTCACCGGTATTGCGGTGGTGCTTTACGTAAACCAACCCTCGGTACAGCCCCGCGAACGGGATTACTCCTATGTAGGGTCGTTCTATGCCTTTGCCATTTGGATTGGTCTCGCGGTAATTGCCATTGCCGACCTGTTGAGCAAAAAGATAAACGCCCGCACCTCGGCACTGATAGCTACGGGTGTTTGCCTGCTTGTTGCCCCGGTTTTAATGGCCAAACAGGAATGGAAGGCGCACGACCGCTCTACTAAAATGACGCCGCACGATATGGCTTACAATTACCTTATCTCGTGCCCGCCAAACGCTATTTTGTTTACCTACGGCGATAACGATACCTACAGCTTATGGTACGACCAGGAGGTTGAAGGCATCCGCCCCGATGTGCGGATAGTAAACCTGAGCCTTTTCACCGGCGACTGGTACATCCGCCAGATGCAGCGCCCTATGAACCAAAGCGCCCCGCTACCTATCACCATGCCTTTTGATAAATATAAAGAAGGCGTACGCGATGTGATCTACTACAGCGACAGCAAGATCCCTGGTTATACTTCTATTAAAGAAGTATTCGACTTTATTACATCTGACGACCACGCTATGCAGGGACAGACGCAGGGCGGCGAATACTCCAACTACCTGCCTACCAAAAGCTTTAAGCTAAATATAAATGCCCAGGATGTTTTAAAGAACAACGTAATTACGCCCGACCAAATAGGCAAGCTGGATACCGTAATGAAGTGGAATTACACCTCCAACTACGTTACCAAAGAGAACCTGGCCATATTTGATATACTGGCCCATAACAACTGGAAACGCCCTATCTGTTTCACCACCACCATTGGTAACGAAAACCTCATAGGCCTGCAGCCATACCTGTATAAGGAGGGTTTTACTTACCGCCTGATCCCCTTTAAAGCCGATACTGCCAACCACGATCAGTTGAGCAAAACCAACACCATGGTGATGTACAACAACATGATGACGAAGTTTAAATTCGGTAATTTTAAAAAGGCGAGGTATTTGGATCATGAATCGGTTAATATGTTTTACCCGGTAATGATGACCACGTTTTTAGACCTGGCCCGCAACCTGGAGGCCGAAGGCCACGGCGATTTAGCCCTGAAAGCCCTGCATAAATTTGATGACGAGCTGCCAAACCTGTACCCTTATATAGATGTGGCCGGCCGCAAAATGTATATGGCACAAATGGCTTACCGTTTGGGCGATATTTCGCTGGGTAATAAATTCACCAACGAGATAAACGATCACCTAAAGGACCAACTGGACTTTAACTACTACAACCTGCAAAACAATCAGCGACTGTTAAACCAGCGCGATGTACAGATAGCCATGCAGGTGCTTAACGGCTTAACCGAATACACCCTGCAAGGCCATCAGGACGCCCTGCACAAAACATTAACGGCCGAATTGAAAGCTTACGAAACTAAGTTTGCATCGTTGATGCGAATGGAGCAATAAGCTGAATTTATGGGTATTAAAAGAGCCATCCCGAGGTAATTGGGATGGCTCTTTTGTTGGGTTGAAGGTTTTTTAATCAGCTAAAAAAGCGCTCATTTGATGTGGCATTGGATAAGTACCAGCCATGCGCCTCATCAAAACGACTTCACCCACATGGAAGGACAGGTGTATAGACAGTTGCTGTACGATGGTTAATTTTTGGTTGAGATTGGAGTGCTCTGTCTCAAAAGCCTTTATTTCGGCTTTTACTTCATCAATAAGGCTATAAAAAACGGCAACGGCGTTTTCTAATTCCCCCTGGCTTGCAGGATGTTCCTCGGCTATCCATGTATCTTGCTCATTTATATTAAGTTGATCACCTCCTTTTAGCATTTCCAACTGGTATTTTTGCCAGGCTATCAGGTGGTTTAATATTTGCCAGATAGTTTTGGGCGCACCTTTCGGATCTGCTTCCTCCACAAGCAAGTTATCGAACACTTTATAGGTTTCGAAAGAGTTAAGGAAGATGTTATTGAATTGGATGGGCATCATAACGAAAAAATCATGCCAAGTACTTTCGAAACTTTAGTGTTGATAGCATTATTTACCGTTCCTGTTTTCCGAATGATGATGTTTTTATCAGCTGTAAAAATCCTCGTTGGTCTTATATTGGATGCAATGGGTAAGTTACCTGTAACGAAATTGGCCGAAACCAAGGGTATGGCAAAGGCATCGGTGTTTTGTTGGCTGGTTATCTGACACAAAATAACATCGTCACCCGGCAAGTCTGCAAGCACTAAGGCCGGGCGTCTTTTTGAGCCTGACAAATCAGAAAATGGAAACGGTATTATAACTACGTCACCCTTTACAAATTTTGCCATGCCATATCTTCTTCGGGGGTAAGCCAATCTTTAGCTAACACTTTTTCGCTGGCAAAATGAGTTAAAATTGAATCTGCTGTATCTTTCAGATTCGTTTCTTCTGTAGTAAATGCAATAACTTCTACTTCTTTGCCAACAAATTCTTGAGGCACTTCAATTAAAATGCTTTTTGTCGCAGATTTTATAATTGTTCTTACCATAATCAAATATACATTTTTTTAAAATTAGTAAATCATATTTAAGCTGGTTACTTTTGTAAAATAAACGCTACCACCATGCCCGAACTACCCGACCTGCAGGCCTTCAGCCGTAATCTCGATAAAAAATTAGCCGGTAAAACGGTTAAGGAAGTCATCATCCATAATGCCAAAAAACTCAACGTGAGCGAAAATGAGCTGCGGGCGAAGCTGGAAAAACAAAAGTTGAAAGAAGTTTATCGCAACGGTAAGGAACTTTACATCAAATTTAGCGAGGGTGATATTTTAGCACTGCACCTGATGCTGCATGGCAAGCTGTTTTTATTTGAGGGCAAGAACAGCAATAAATACAGCATTATTGAACTGGTATTTACCGATGACAGCGGGCTGGTGCTAACCGATTTCCAGGGAATTGCTACCCCTACCCTCAACCCGGCAGAAAAAGAAGCGCCCGATGCAGTGGACGATAAAGCGGGCTTTGCCTATCTTAAAGAACGATTGGGCAAAACAAAAACCAACGTAAAAACCGTTCTGCTCGATCAAAAGATCATCCGGGGTATTGGCAATGCTTATGCCGACGAAATTTTGTGGGACGCCGGCATCTCGCCCTTTTCGGCAAGCAATAAACTACCTGAGGACAAGATAAAGGACCTGATAAGTTCTATCCATTCTGTTTTAAAAGACGCTGAAAAGGAGATCCTTAAATCCAACCCCGATATCATCAACGGCGAAGTACGCGATTTTATGAACATCCATAATTCCAAAAAGAAACACAGCCCAAAAGGCGCTCCCATACTCATAAAAGAAGGTACCAGGAAGACCTATTATACCGAAGAACAAACGCTTTATAGCTAACAGGTTGTTTTAATATAAAGAGCTAATCTGCCAATTGGCAATAAGCGGCACGGCTATTGCATGTAGTCATAGAATAATTAACTTAATTAAAACTATGGCACACTACTTAACAATCGCCCTCCACTTGTTTGTTGTTGCCATGATGGCCGCTTTTCTTGTTGGCTGCATAACCGCCCTTACCGGTACCTATGATCATTGGGGAAACCGGTATGTTTTAAAGGCACGCCGCAGCCGCCTCATCCGCGAACGTGCCCGTAAAGCTGGTACTGGTGATGCTAACGTGAGAAACTTAACCCCTTACCGGGCCCGAAAGGTGAATAAATACGCCGTGATTCACGTGGCCAGGCACGCCGCCTAATTTTTACCTTAAGTAAAAACAATTAACCAAGCCGTTATGTTATTTAATCAAAACAAACGTAACAATGGGGACATTACAGCATATTCAACACCAGATATCAGCGCTAAACGACCTGATAAAAATTAATAACGACCGTATTGCCGGCTACCAGAAAGCCATTGAGGGCATTGAGGATTTCAGCCTTAAAACTGTTTTTGAAGGCTATGCCGACCAAAGCAAGGGCTACGTAAACCAACTGAACGATTATATCCTCCTATTAGGCGGCTCACCTGCCGACGGCACCACCCTGGCTGGTAAGTTTTACCATGCTTGGATAGACGTAAAATCCGCTTTCAGCAAAAAAGACAGCCTTTCTATATTATCCGATTGCGAATATGGAGAGGACGTTGCCAAGGGCTCGTACCGCAAAGCGCTGGATGATAAAGAATTGATATGGGAAGATGAAAAGGTGGTTAACTTGCTTACCAACCACCTAAACGGCCTAAAAATGGCCCACGATGCTATTAAAGCGCTCCGCGACTCTACCGCCTTAAAGGAGAAACAGGAGGCATAATTATGGATAGCCCCGATCAGGATTTTTTAAAAGATTACAAGCCCCTGCACGTACCGCATAAGTACGATGCAGCGGCTTCGGTGCAGGATAATGTAGTATATGCGCTTGCGCAACTGGAATATGCTACCGCGCCTGAGGTTGCCCAAAAACTTGCGGAGTTCGATCCGGAATTGCCCTTAAGCACCCATCAACAGATAGCAAAAGAAATACTTACGCAATTGTTTAATAAAGGCTTGATAAAAGGAGACGATGAGCCGGAGCGCCAGTATAACCTGAGTAAGATACTGGTACAAAATTCCGGCAAGGCCGACCCGCTGTTTTAAACGGATTTTCTTTGCCGTCGGTTTCGACTGACGGTACGCTATAGCAACATTAAGAAAACTCAGTATTACGGGGTAGGTGGTGTTATCGGCGAGATAGACATTACGCTATCAACCACAAATACGCTTACACCGCGCCATGGTAGGGTGTGCAGGTATTCTTTGTAATGGAGATCCATCATCGCACCGGCGCTGTGGTTAAGCTTATCCGCCACTTTCTCGTCCGTTACCGAAAACATAAACTCATTGGAAGCGATGCCACCCTGCGTTTGGGTACGGATCCCGTTTTGGATCAGCCTGCCCTCAAAGGTTTTAAACACATAACCCTTCTTTACAAAATAGTTTAGCGTACCGGCTTTGGTGCCTTCGCCAAAAACAAAATAGTAGCGGTAGTAAACTACCCCAACCAAAACGAGTATCAGCACTAAACTTATAATGGTGAGTATGCGGCCTTTCATTGCGATGTATTTTTGTGTACGTAAAGCTAACGCATCTGCCGCTTATAAGTTTAAAAAATGTGCAGTAAGCGTGTTAAAATCATCAAACTTCAAGTCGTAATCATCCGTTTGGCCAAACCCATAGCTTACAAACACAAATGGTATGCCTGCCAGGCGGCTTTGGTGGCCATCGCCTTCGGTATCGCCTACGTAAACTGGGTTCTTCAGGTCGTATTTGCCAGTCAGTAATTTGATGTTATGCTGCTTGGGCATAAAGTTGATGCCGTAGGCAATTTCATCCTTTATGTGCTCATCTATCCCTGCCCAATCAATAAACTGGCGGATAACGCCCGCCGCGCAATTGCTCAGGATGAACAGCTGATACTTTTGGGCAAGCTGCTTTAGCCCTTCGAGCACGCCCGGGTACAATATGCCGCCCATCTCGGGGATCAGTACCTTCCGCTTTTCGTTCACCTGCGCGTAGATCTCCCAGCGTTTATCGGGTTCAAACTCGGGCATCATTACTTCTATCACCTTTTTGCCTTCCCAGCCTACCATACCGGCCAGTTGGGCGCGGTCGATGTTTTTATCGATGCCCAGTTCTTTGAACATTACGTTCCAGGAATGTGCATAGGTGTCAACGGCGTCCCAAAGGGTGCCATCCATATCAAAAATAAGGCTGTCGGGTTTTGTCATAACGGGTTATTGTGCCGGTGAAATTAAATATTTTGGCCCAGTATCACTCAAAATATTACAATCAGTAAAAAACACCACAAAAGTGATGTATATCACCATTGGTACTTGTGTTTGTTAGGTATCTTTGTGTTCATGAAAAAGGCATTCCCGGTTTATGATATTTGCAGCCTCAGCGATCACCAGCACGATGACCTGCTTATAAGCCGTTTTGCGCCCTACCTGCAAAAGCATCAAAACCTTAGCATGGCGCATAAGCATAGCTTTTACCATGTGGTGTTTTTTACCGAAGGCGGCGGCACACACGCTATCGATTTTAAAACCTTCGCGGTGAGGCCCTACCAAATTTACTTTATGGTACCCGGGCAGGTGCACAGCTGGAGCTTTGAAGGTCCGGTAGATGGTTACATCATCAACTTTTCAGCTTCCTTCTTCCAATCGTTTTTGCTAAGGCCCGATTATTTGGACAACCTGCCCTTCTTTAGCGGGAACATAGATGATGAGGTAATTAATTTACCACATGATATCCATCAGTCGGTTACCGCCTTGTTTGAGCAATTGATACAGGAAAGCGGCAATATCAACCGGCTGGGTATGGATATGATAAAGGCGCTGATGCTGCAATTGTTTATTTTAATAGCCCGGCAAAACGAGCACAGCAACCCGGCTATTACACCCAACTACAACTATACCCTGCTGCAAAGCTTTCGCAAGCTAACCGATAGGCATTTTGCCACGCTGAGGCTGCCAAAAGATTACGCCGCCATGCTGTACATCACCCCCAATCACCTCAACGCGCTTTGTAACGATATGCTGGGTATCCCGGCGGGCGAAGTGATTCGCAACCGGGTGATACTGGAGGCCAAACGCCTGCTGGTAAATCTCGACCTGAACATCACAGCTATTGCAGACCAGCTAAACTTTGCCGACAACTCCTACTTTACCAAATTTTTTAAAAAATACGCCGGGCAAACACCCGAAGAATTTCGCAAACAAACCCTGACTCATGGAAACCAGTAATATAAAACCCGCCAAACCCATCTCCGCCCTTGAAGGCTGTTTAAAAGCCAAATGCCCAAGGTGCCGCCGCGGCGACATCTTTGCTACCAGTACTTACGAGCTTTTTGGGCAAAAAATGCATGAGAACTGCTCGCACTGCGGCCTGCATTACGAACGCGAACCGGGATACTGGTATGTAGCCATGTTTGTAAGCTACGCTTTTAACGTGGCCCAAATGGTCACCTTCGCGGTAGCTACTTACCTCCTTACCGGCTCCAATTCGCCATGGCTGTACGTTGGTATTTTAATGGGGGTGATATTTGTATTGTCGCCGTTTAATTACCGCTACTCGCGGGTGGTGTTGCTCTACTGGCTTACACCCGGCCTTAATTATGAAGCTTGGAGAAGCGAAGATAAAAATAAAGGATTGACAAGGGAGCCGTAGCCCCCCAGCCCCCTGAAGGGGGAGTTTTTTGCCGTTATTGGTGTTTGGGCGTTGTTGGTTGTCACCATAGCCGTTAACTTAAGGATTTTTTCAAAAGTTTTTTGTGGGATTTATAATGGACGGGGCTTCGCCGTTGGGCAAAACCACTTGTTTACCAGACGTATCACCAGCTCGCGCCCAACGTAGAAGGCCAACCGGGCCTGGCTATTCCTCTACCAGGGTTTAAAAACATTCCCGGTTTGAAGGCTCTGCTGATAACTGGCGGTCCATTATCGGATAGAAAAAACTTTGGCTATTGGTTATGCAAAGTAAAAACGCTCATGTTAAATTAACATAACTACAAAGCTCATGTTTAAGCAACAATCATTATTTATTTAAAACAATTTAATTATAACAATACCAACTTTATTAACAGTACATTTATATACCTTTTTTTATACTACTTAGTTACTCTTTGATTATACCCTATGGACCCGTTTTTAAAACAGGTATCCCTTATCCCGCTAAATGACGAAGAGCGCCTAAGGAAACTGTATAAATATGAAATACTTGACACACCCGCCGATAAAACCTTCGACAAGATAGCCATTCTTGCCGCCCAAGTTTTTGATACCCCCAGCGCTTTTGTAAGCTTTGTGGACCAGGACCGCGTATTTTTTAAAGCCAAAATAGGCACCGTTGCCGGCCTGTCCGAATTACCCGAAGCTACCATAGCCACCCTTGCCGTATTAAGCGCCGATACTACCGTTTTTAGCGACATTCACCAGGAGCCAATGTTAAAAAACACACCGCTTGTTGTACCCGATAACGTGGTGCGTTTTTATGCCGGTGCCCCTATAAAAACATTGGATGGCCACCTGTTGGGTACGGTGAGCGTAGTTGATGCCGTGCCACACGTTGCAACCAAAAAGCAGCTGGAGATGCTGAAGAATCTATCCGAGATCATTATAGACGAGTTGGAGCTGCGCCAAACCACCCGCAACATTGTACGTGTGCAAACTGACTTGATGAATATTGCGGTGCACGATATTAAAAACCCGCTTACGGCAATATCCCTGTACGCCAAGCTTATAGAGCAGAAGAGTACAGAAGAGCCCGTTAAAATAATGGCGACCAAAATAACAAGCGCCAGCAAACGCATCCTGGAGGACCTGAACGAGTTGCTTAGCCTCGCCAAAATAGATAACGGCGTAATGATGCTGCATTTTGAAGAAGTAAGCACCATTGAGCTGATAAACAAGGCGGTAGGCGAACTGCAAATACTGGCTAATCAAAAGCGCCAGAAGATTACCTTACAGCTTAACTGCCTTAAAACCGCCCGGTTTGATAAACACCGTATACAGGAGGTATTTGAAAACCTGCTGAGCAACGCCATAAAATACGCTTACACCGATAGCGAAATAACCATCTGTTCGGAAGAAAAGGATGGCAACCTTATTGTAGAATTCCGCGACCAGGGCCAAGGCCTTACCGATGAGGATATGCAAAAGCTGTTTACCAAGTTTGCCCGGTTAAGCGCTATCCCCACCAATAAAGAAACCAGTAACGGCCTTGGCCTTTCCATAGCTAAAATATTGGTAGAACTGCACAACGGTAAAATTTGGGCCGAAAGCCAAGGCAAAAATCTGGGCTGTTCATTTTTTGTATCATTGCCGCTTTTGCAAAAGTAAACATAGAGCTGCTGAGCACTTTCGAATGAATTGCTCAACAGTTCTGCTGTTTAACTCACTGCCTGCCCCGCGCAAGATCACTATCCTTTAGTTGGTTTACACCGTTTCTCACGGTAAACAAGCGGTTCGTTTTTCCGATATTAATAATAAGCATGCAGCATTTTAAGTTCCGTCCATCGGGCCAGGGTAACGCTGCCTTTCTTTCCCAAAAAAATTAACGGTTAAACAAACATTAGTTACATCCAAAACTGATGAGTTATCGTCATTAAAAATAAATCCCTCCACTACCTCTACCATGCCTGCATTGTTTTTTGTTAATTTTAAACTTAATGAATTACAGCTAAATAGAAACTAAATTATTTTTTAATTGAAAAATAAGAAATATTATTAATTTATAATTGAAACATTGCGCATCCTTTTTAGTTGTATTAGAAACACCCGATCCCGCCTTTTCTTAGCCCATCCTCAACTGTTTCATTTACTTATTAAAACTTATTTTATGTTCCACCACGTTAAATCACTACAATTTAATGCCAGGGTATCAAGCCCCGACCCACGTTTTGCTAACCTTTTATTAGAGCAATTCGGCGGAGAAAATGGCGAACTTGCTGCCGCGATGCAGTATTTTACACAAGCTTTTGGTGCTAAGCAACCACACCCCGACAAGTACGATATGCTGATGGATATTGCTACCGAAGAATTTAGCCACCTGGAGATAGTGGGTGCCACCATCCAGATGTTATTGAAGGGTGTTAACGGCGACCTGAAGGACGCTGCAGAACAAAGCGAGATAATGGTTGCCATGAACGGTAAGGCTGAAAAGGAAAGCGTTATCCATGCAGCTTTATCTGCCAACCCACAGTTCCCCATCATCACTGGCGGCGGGCCAACACCACGTAACAGCCAGGGCATCCCGTGGTGCGCATCGTACATCAACTCTAATGGCGACCTTACCGTTGACCTGCGCACCAACCTGGCGTCCGAATCGAGGGCAAAGCTGGTTTACGAGCACCTGATGAAATTTACCGACGACCCGTACATCCACGAAACGCTTTCGTTTTTGATGACCCGCGAGGTAACGCATTACAAAATGTTCGAGGCGGCGTTGGAAAGCATTCAACCGAATTTCCCTCCGGGCGTATTGGCAGCAGATCCCCGTTACCTGCAAAACGCTTATAACTTATCTGACGGTACCGTTCGTGGACCATGGAATGAAGGCGAAATAAAAGGTATGGGCAAGGATTTTGTTTATGTAGAGAACCCGTTGGCCCAGGCGCAGGAAACCGAAGGGCAAACCAAACTGCCCCAAAATTTTGACAAGGAATTAAAAGCAACAGAAACCCAAAACAAAGAAATGAGTAAAGTAAAGAGCGCAGAAGTTAAAAACGCTGAACCAAAAGGCGTAGCCCAATGGAGCACTTACGGCGAACAATAATGCCGGCGTGAGCTTGCTAACGCCAAACTTATTTGATGCCCCTTTAAGCAGGCAGTAAAAGCGGAGATGCAAACATGCGTCTTCGCTTTTTTAGTTTCGCCTAAGGCCCAAATTATATAATCACGAATGAGTGTCTTATTTATTTTTCGATAAAAAGACTTTTTTTGTGAGAAATACCACATTGTTGCAAATAGCCCGCCACGGGGTGTCCATGTGCGTACAATACGTCCATAAAATAAAAACTGGAGGCTTTATGCGAGCTAAATTGCGTTACAACTCCCCTCCCCTAACCTTCATTTAAGTTATTTTATTGGTAGTTAATTTGGGCAGCATTATTGTAAAAAGCATATGACTATCAAAACAATTGCAAATCTGTGAAGTTATTGGTCAATAATTTATAAGAGAAATTAACAACATTATAACATATAACGAGCCGATACTAAACCATAAGATTGCTTCATAGGGAATATTTTATTTTTTCATGAAACTATCCAATTAAAAACAATACTCAATAAAATGAGCGACACCAAAAAAAACACAAGCATTGCTTATCCCGCGCTGCCAAAAACCCCAACGGGCATAGCAGGGCTTGATGAAATTACCGAGGGTGGTTTGCCTACGGGCAGGCCAACTTTAATATGCGGCCAGGCTGGCTGCGGCAAAACGCTGATGTCGATAGAATTTATCGTACGCGGTGCCATGAAATTTAATGAACCCGGCGTTTTTGTTGCCTTTGAAGAAAAAAGCGACGAACTGGCCATGAACGTAGCATCCTTAGGCTTCGACCTTAAGAAACTACAGGAAGACAAAAAAATACGCATAGATCATGTACACATCGATCGCAGCGAAATAGAAGAAACCGGCGAATACGATCTCGAGGGGCTATTCATCCGCCTCGGCTATGCTATCGACAGCATCGGCGCCAAACGCGTTGTGCTGGATACACTGGAGAACCTGTTCTCGGGCCTTAATAACCAGGCGGTGCTACGTGCCGAGATCCGCAGGCTTTTTCACTGGCTGAAAGAAAAAGGCGTAACAGCCATTATCACCGGCGAGCGCGGCGATGGCAACGCCCTTACCCGCCAGGGGCTGGAAGAATATGTCTCAGATTGCGTTATCCTGCTGGATCACCGGGTGATCAACCAGATCTCTACCCGCAGGCTGCGCATTATCAAATACCGCGGCACGGTACACGGCACCAACGAGTACCCCTTCCTGATCGACGAGGACGGCATATCGGTTTTACCGGTAACCTCTTTAAAGCTGGCCAAACAAGTATCTACCGAAAGGGTACCTACTGGTATTCCGGCTTTAGATGAAATGCTGGGCGGCAAAGGCTTTTACAAGGGCGGCAGTACCCTGGTATCGGGCACAGCCGGCACCGGCAAAACAAGCATCTCGGCCTATTTTGCAAACGAAACCTGCAACAGGGGCAAGCGCTGTGTATATTTTGCCATGGAGGAATCCCCCAACCAGATCATCCGCAACATGCGCTCGATAGGTGCAGATCTGCAGAAGCACGTAGATTCAGGCTTGTTGTTGTTCAACGCGTCGCGCCCTAACATGTATGGGTTGGAGATGCATTTGGTGGCCATCCACAAGATCATCAAAAAATTCAAACCACAGGTGGTTATTATGGATCCGATAACCAACTTTATCAATATCGGCTCGGTAAGCGAGGTGAAGAACATGCTGGTGCGTCTGATAGATTTCCTGCAGGATGAGCAGGTCTCGGTAATGTTTACCGCCCTCTCGCTCAATACAATTGTAAACGAACAAACCGACGAGGGGGTATCATCCCTGGTAGATTCGTGGCTGCTGGTGCGCGATATCGAGTTTAACGGCGAGCGTAACCGTGGCCTTTACGTAATGAAGGCCCGGGGCATGAAACACTCCAACCAGGTGCGCGAGTTTGTAATATCTGATGAGGGATTGAACCTGATAGACGTTTATCTGGGCCCCGAAGGTGTACTCACTGGTTCGGCACGTAAACAGCAAATGCTGCTGGAGCAAACCGGCGAAGCCATCCAAGCCCACTCCATTGGCCGTAAAGACCGCGAGATAGCGCGCAAACGCAAAGTACTGGAAGCAAAAATTGCCAGCCTGAACAGCGAATACGAATCGGTGGAGGAAGAGCTGAACAAAGTTTACCTGGAAGATGAACTGAAAAAACAAATTTTAGAAACAAACCGGGAAGAGATAACTAACATACGCAGAGGGGGAATTGCCCAAGCTAAAACCACCGGAGGAAAGTAAAATGGAAATTGAAACAGAAGAAGATAAAAAATGGGAACTGAGGCTATATGTAGCTGGTAACACCCCAAAATCGGTAACGGCGCTAAGTAACCTCAAAAAATATTGCGAGGAACACCTTAAGGGCCAATACCGCATAGAAGTGATAGACCTGCTGGTACAACCGCAACTGGCCGAGGGCGACCAGATCCTGGCCATCCCCACGCTGGTACGCAAAGTGCCCGAGCCTATCCGTAAAATAATTGGCGACCTGAGTAACGAAGAAAAGGTACTGGTAGGGCTGAACATTCGCCCAGCTTAGTTGTTCGAATAATAACCATGGCCGATAAAGAAAAAGATTTTACCGATTATGAGGGTAATGCGGAAGCTTCGGCCTACGTATTACGTTTGTTTATCATAGGCGCATCGCCCAACTCTATCCGCGCGGTAGAGAATCTGAATATCCTTTGCGAAAAGTACCTGCGTGGTAATTATGAGCTAAAAATTGTGGATATACACCAGCAGCCGGAATTGGCGCAGGGTGAAGATATTATAGCCCTTCCCCTGCTCATAAAAAAGGCCCCCGGCACCGAAAGGCGCATGATTGGCGATATGAGCGATACCAACAAAGTTTTAAAAGGGCTTGGCCTGCCCGAAATAAGTTAAACATCATGGAGCAAAAAAATTCAAATAACAGCTTTTTAGCCGAAATTGAAGAGCTGCGCCAACAACTGGAAGAGGCTACCGATACCATACACGCTATCCGTACTGGGCAGGTGGATGCTTTGGTGGTTAAAGACACTGGTGGCCATCAGCTATATACCCTTAAAACCGCCGATCAAACCTATCGCGTTTTTATCGAGAAAATGAACGAAGGTGCCGTTACTGTTAATAGGGAAGGCATTGTGCTGTATTGCAATACCCGCTTTGCCAATATGGCCGATACTCCGCTGGAAGAGGCTATTGGTATGCCTATACTATCCTTTGTGCCACGTGATTCCCGCGACAGGCTGCAAAAGCTTATAGATAAGAGCTGGAACGGGGATTGTAAAGACGAGATAACGCTAGAAGACGGTGGCGGCAAGGATATGCATTGCATGTTTAGTTGCAATACCATTGATTTGGATAGTGGAACCGCGCTTAGCCTCATCATTACTGATCTTACTATCCTTAAGGCTACCGAACAGGAGCTGAAGTTGCGTAACGACCAGTTAGAGGAGGCCCGAACAGCCGCCGAAACGATGAATGAATCATTAGAAGTTACCGTTAAGGAGCGCACACACGACCTCACCATAAGCCGCGAGCACTTTAAGTTGCTTACCAACAATATTGTGCAGATGACCTGGACCAACCTGCCCGATGGTAAATTTAGCTCATACAACCAACGCTGGTATGACTATACAGGGCTTAACTTTGCGGCAACAGGTGGCTTTGGCTGGAAAGAAGTGGTGCACCCTGACGACCTGGCTGAAACGGTGGAAAAATTCAACCATTCCTTACAAAGCGGCGAAATGTTTGAGGTAGAGAACCGCTATCGCAGGCATGATGGTGTTTACCGCTGGCACCTGAACCGGGCAAACCCGCTAAAAAATGATAATGGCGAAATTATTTTTTGGGTAGGCACAGCTACCGATATTGAAGACCAAAAGCGCGAAATGGAGCGCAAGGATGAATTTATAGGGATAGCCAGCCATGAGCTAAAAACTCCGTTAACCAGCTTGAAAGGTTACCTGCAATTAATCTCGGCATATAACAAGGAGGAGTTGCCGCCTGTAATAAAAAACTACATATCCAAGGCGGGCGGGTCTTTAAACAAACTGCAATCGCTTATTAACGACCTGCTGGATGTAAGTAAAATAAAGGCCGGCCGGTTGGAATATGCCGTTGACGACGTAAATACTAACGACCTTGTGGGCCAGTGTATGGAAAACGCGGTACACATGTACCCACTATACACTTTTGAGAACCAGGCCGACAAAAACTACAAAATATACGGCAACCAGGAGCGCCTGGAACAGGTATTGATGAACCTGGTGAACAATGCTGTAAAATACTCCTACGTCAACAAGACGGTAATTATAGGTACCGAGCAGCGCAATGGATATGTACGCATATCAGTAACCGACCAGGGTATTGGCTTATCCAACGACCAAAAAAGCAAAATATTTGAACGCTTTTACCGCGTAGAAGATAAAAAGAACATGACCAGCGGATTGGGCATGGGGCTGTATATATCCCACGAAATTATTCAAAACCACAACGGGCGCATCGGTGTAGACAGCGAACTGGGCAAAGGCTCCACCTTTTATGTGGAGCTGCCGCTGGTAGTGGGATAAGCTGGTTTGCCTTCGCAGTTGCGGAAGCATCCCGGCTTGCGGCCAACAATTGGCAGGCAACATAAATTTGCTGATATTGCCCTCACACATTCATAAAAAACAATTATGAGCAACACCGATAATGGCAATGTATCGTTAACCCTGGGCGATGATGGGGTAGCTACCATCAGTTTTTACCACCCCGCTCAAAACTCGCTGCCCGCAAGCCTGCTTAAGGAACTGGCAGAAATGATAACTTTTGCAGGTGTCGATTCCACAAGCCGTGTTATCCTCCTTAAAAGCGAGGGCGACCGCACATTTTGCGCCGGGGCCAGTTTTGATGAGTTGTTACAGATAAAAGACAAGCAAATGGGAGCGGAGTTTTTCTCGGGCTTTGCCAATGTGATAAACGCCTGCCGTAAATCGCCAAAGATCATCATAGCCCGCATCCAGGGCAAAGCCGTTGGCGGCGGTGTTGGCTTAGCGGCAGCCGCAGATTATTGCCTGGCTACCGAGGCGGCATCCATTAAATTAAGCGAACTGGCCATAGGTATCGGCCCTTTTGTGATATCGCCAGCGGTGATTCGCAAAATAGGCTTACCTGCGTTTTCGCAGTTGACCATACGCGCGGTAGATTTCCAGTCGGCACAATGGGCGCAGGAAAAAGGGCTTTATAACGAGGTTTGCGTCGATATCCCGACACTTGACGAAGCAATAGCATCATTAACCCAAAAACTGGCCTCCTATCATCCTGAGGCGCTTGTTGGGCTAAAACAGATCCTCTGGGAAGGCACCGAAAACTGGGATCAGCTTTTATTAGACCGTGCAGCAATAAGTGGCGAACTGGTGCTATCGGAGTTTACCCAACAGGCTTTAAATGGCTTTTTGAAGAAGTAAGGAAATTACACATCAACCTTGTGTGGATTAGATGCTTCGATATCGCCCCACTTTGTCATGCTGAACGATAGTGAAGAATCTGATCGCCGACAAGCAGGTAGCCGATATGCATATTCGTTATTAGATCCTTCGCTATCGCTCAGGATGAAACTAAAACAAAAAAGCCCCTCAACCGAGGGGCTACATATTTTATCTAATTTATAACTACCATCTTCTGCCACCACGGCCCCAACCGTTTCCATGGCCATGACCTTTGCCACGACCTTCATAATAATCCTCGCGACCCCGGCCACGGCCTTCGTAATAATTTTCGCGATAAACCTCTCTGCGGTATTGTGGCCTGTAGTACGCCCTGCGATAAGCCGGACGATAATAAACGGGACGGTTAACATACACCGGCTGTTCGTAATAAACGGGTGCAGGTTCTTCATAATAGGCAGGATATACTACCCTGCGGGGTTGGTTATAACCAATATGGATACTTGCGCCTACCCTTACCTGGGCTTTTGCAAACTGAGCCGACACGGTTAATACAAGGGCTATTATCGAAAATTTAATTAGTTTCATGACGTGTAATTATTAGTTACTAATTCCTGTTTGTTTTGCAGGTAAGACTCTCTGCAACCCCAAGGGTTTAAAAATTATGCCACTTTTTTTTCAGATCAGCCTTCATAAAGCCGCAAACGGCTGCGTAAAACGGCCAATTCCTGTTGCATATTTTCCACCTTATCCAGCAGGCTGTCTATCACTAAAATGCCCGGTTCGTTAATATCCAGTTGGGTGTGCAAGCGGGCCAACCGCTCTGCCTTCCTTATCTCATCCACTGGTATACAAGTAGTTTGGTTAATAATGGTTACCTCTATCAGTCCGGCCTCCTGCAGGTGATCTATAAAGTCGTACTCCACGTTGTGGTACAAACAAAAATCTGTTACGGTTATTAAGTTCTCGGTTTTCATTGGCTTAAATTTTTTTTCAGGATTTTGCTAATTCTTCAAATAATTCGCGCTGTTTTGCAGACAGCTTGGTAGGTAATTGTACATTATAGGTGATGTACAGGTCGCCAATTTGTCCGTCTTTTTTATAAACCGGCACGCCTTTGCCCTTCAACTTAACCTTGGTATTGCTTTGCGTCCCGGCGGCTACCTTCAGTTTCACTTTACCCGTGAGGGTATCGGCAGTAATTTCTCCGCCCAAAATAGCGGTATACAGGTCAAGGTTAATCGTTTTATGCAGATCGCTGCCTGTTCGTTTAAACTCGGCATCATCTGGTATTGTAAACTTAATATATAAGTCGCCGGCAGGTGCGCCATTTGTACCGGCAGCACCATGCCCCGCTATTTTAATGGTTTGCCCGTTCTCTATCCCTGCGGGGATGGTTAGGCGGATGTTCTTACCGTTAACGGTGAGCGTTTGCTTTTTCGATTCCATAGCATCGCGGAGGCTCATTTGATAGGTAGCGTTCAGATCCTGCCCGCGGTAGCGCTGCTGTTGCCTGCCGCCGCCTGCGCCGCCCCCCGGCGGCCCGCCACCAAACATAGAATTAAAAAAGTCAGAAAAATCGCCGCCGCCACCAAAATCTTGCGCGCCACCACCGCTGTAGCTATTTTGACTGCGTTGTTGTCGCTGGGCTTGTTCATGTGCTTCGCCGTGCTGCCAGTTTTCGCCGTACTTATCGTACTTCTTACGCTTTTCGGGATCGCTTAAAACTTCGTTGGCCTCGTTTAGCTGTTGAAATATTTTGTTCGATTCTGTATTGTCGGGGTTCAGGTCGGGATGGTGTTTGCGGGCCAGCTTACGGTAAGCACTTTTAATGTCCTTATCCGAAGCGGTTTTACCAACACCCAGTATCTTGTAATAATCTATAAAAGCCATGGCAATAAAGGTTGTTAACTTAAACCTGTAAAAGCGGAGTAAGTTTTAAATTCTGTACCAAGTTACGGTAAGATTATATAAATTACGGCACCAATTCCCTGTAATGACTACGATCACTAATTCCCGCACCGGGTTTAAACCCAGCCCCACTGCTTACCTTAACCTTTTACGAATTTTTGCCTGCTTAATGGTACTAACGGTACACAGCGGCGAATTTTTCTACATAGGCCCGGTGGGCAACATTATTCGTACGCACCATATTTGGGTAAATAACTATGGCAGTTTTATGCGGGCCTGTGTGCCACTTTTTGTGATGATATCGGGCTATTTGCTTCTGCCGATAAAGGAGGCACCGGAGGTGTTCTACAAAAAACGCTTTACCAGGCTGCTTATCCCTTTTTTATTCTGGTCGGCCATGTATGCAATTGTACCTTACTTTAAAGGCGAGTTTACTCTGCAGCAGATGTGGCAGGGGCTATACATTATCCCGCTGAACTTTAACGGGCCTGCCGGGCACCTGTGGTTTGTTTACATGCTCATCGGCATTTACCTGTTTATCCCGGTAATATCTCCCTGGGTGCAAACCGCATCGAAAAACTTTAAGCTTTTCTTTTTGGCTGTGTGGGTATTTACGCTTTTTATCCCCTACATCCGCACGGTTTATTCTGAGGTTATGGGCGAGGCATTCTGGAACAAGTTCTCAGCCGTGCATTATTTTTCCGGCTATATAGGTTACCTAATATTGGGGCATTATATTAAAGATCATGTGCGCCTATCCAAAGCGGCAACCGCTGTAATTGGCTTGTTGCTGGTGGTGGTTGGCTATGTTATTACTCACTTCGTTTTCGCGCACCAGCTACCCTTCGCTAAAGATCTCCCCGAACTGGAACTGAGCTGGGCATTTCCAACAATTAATGTGGCCTGCATGGCAACGGGCTTATTTTTCTTGTTCAGCCTGATCAAAATTAAAAACCCGGGGCTGGAGAAATTCTTCGCCAATGTATCGGGACTTACCTATGGGATGTATCTTGCGCACATTTTGGTGCTGGTGGTACTGTTTGGGCCTATAAACAACTGGTTGCACAATAATAGTATGCTGGTGATACCGGTATTGGCGGTAAGCACTTTTATTACTACCTATGTGCTCATCAAAATATTATCGTACCTGCCGGGGAGCAAGTATATTGTGGGGTAATTTCAGAATCAGGATTTTCAGGATTTTAGAATAAACAGAATTTTCAAACCAAGCCTCTACCTTAAGAGAGATTTTGAGCTATAATTTATGGATACATCTATATTTCATCACTTTAACGATATCGAAACCAAGGAAATAGCGCCTGGTTATCATTCCAAAATAATTCATACGGCTGCCAACACTATTAATTTTATTGAGGTGGATGCAGGCAGCGAGGTGCCGCCGCATCAGCATATCCACGAGCAATGCGCTTTTGTGCTGGAAGGGCAATTTCAGCTCACCGTAAACGGCATTCCCCAATTAATGGAGAAGGGCATGTTTGCCATTATCCCGCCAAATGTGCCGCACGGTGGGCTGGCTATAACTGATTGTAAACTGATAGATCTATTTAGTCCACCGCGAGAAGATTTTAAATTATTGTAGCGATAAGTTAAATTTGCGGCCTTATGTCTACAATTACTAAAGCTACTACTACCGATATCCCCGAACTTACCGCACTCATCAACTCCGCCTACCGTGGAGAAACTTCCTTGAAAGGATGGACCACAGAGGGCCATATGATAGATGGGCAGCGCATTGGGCCTGACGACCTGATGGAACAAATGACGGATCCGGAAGCGGTAATCTTAAAACATACTGATGACAACGGCGCGATAACCGGCTGCGTTTACCTCAAAAAACAAAACGAAAAAATTTACCTGGGCACACTTACCGTTTCACCCCTGCTGCAGGCGCAGGGTGTAGGTCGAAAACTTTTGGCTGCCGGCGAAGAATACGCTCGTGAAATAGGAATACACACGATAGTAATGACGGTTATTACCGTGCGCACCGAACTGTTAGCCTGGTACGAAAGACGTGGTTACCAAAAAACCGGCGAGATAGTACCCCTGGATATCCCCGAAAGATTTGGTGTATTGAAACAGCCTTTGGATATGTTTAAGCTGGAAAAGGCGGTATAAGTACTTTACGGGTTTTCCGGTGAGGACACCGCAAAAAAGGCGAGTTTAATTTTATTTACTTTCGAAAATTTCGCCCCCCCATTTCGGTGCCCTCACCGAAATTTTTCAAAATTTCCAATTTAGATGCAACCTCTTTCCAAAAAATGCATCTTATAGTATATAAGACGCATGCATGGAGCAGATACACCCACAGTTAAAAAATTTCATTATTGATTACTGTAGCAAGTATAAGGTGCAGCGCGTGGATGTTGAAAACCTCTCGCAGGATACCAGTATAGACCTTGATTTGGATATCTTCGACATTGAAATAGACCTCTTTATAGACGAATTTGCCGAACATTTTAAAATAGACGCCACCCGTTTTACCTGGTATAAATACGGTTACCCAACCGGCTCTGCTAAAGTGAATATGCTTAAAATGTTGTTTGGCTACAAACGCCGTTGGGTAAAGCAACTGGCCGAGCACTGGTACACCCCAAAATTGCGCGTACGCACCCTGCAATCGGCAATGCAAACAGGTAAGTTGTTGTAAATAAGGCTGCCAATTAAATCACCCGATCCTTTTCCACTCTTCGCTTGCTTTTATTAAGTTCTCCAACCGGCTCAGTTGCGTTTTCTGCTGTTTGGCACTCATCACCCTGTGTTGCATTTGTTTTTTATACCAGGGTGCCTGCGACTGGAAAAATTCCCAGGCCATTTTATTGGCTTTAAACTGTTTTTCGTAAGCGGGCGAGAAAGGCATCTCATCGTTCTCGAAGCTGTAGATAGCCGAACGCTTTTCTTCGCGTTTGGCATAGGCGGCAATGCCTGCGGGCTGCATCAGGCCGTTTTCGGTAAGGTGGGCTACTTTTTTGATATTGACGGCGCTCCAGATACTTTTGGGCTTGCGCGGGGTGAAACGGATGCTATAGCTATCCTCGTTGATGTTTTTACGCACGCCATCTATCCAGCCAAAACACAACGCTTGGTCTACAGATTGCGGCCAGGTAATACTGGGCTTGCCGCTGCCGGTTTTATAAAAACCTACCAGCAGTTCGGTGTGGTTAGCGTGGTTATGCTGTAGCCAGGCGCGAAATTCCTCCTGTGTTTTAAAAAAGATTGGTTCCATCGCGGCTAAGATACAGCGTGGTTACGATTTTTTTGCCGTAGCCACAATAACTATACCACCCACTAATAAAATACCGCCCAGGTATGGTGGCCAGTTTACAGTTTTTTGTTTGTCGGCCGAGATTTGGATGGGGCCCGCATCTACTATTTTTTCCTTTTTGGTATAGGTAAAACCTGTCCATATCAGCATGGCCGCGCCAATTACGATAAGTACTATTCCGATTGTTCTATTCATGGTTTTGAGGTTTACATTGATTAATGTGGACAATGCAGTTTACAGGGAAATTGTTTGCAACCTGAACAAATTAAGTTACCTAAATACAACAGATCGGTTTAAAATGTAGCACGCCGAATGTTAAACCTGCAATAATAAAAATTAGAGACTGATGTTATTATCTCCAGCAATTATTTTCGGGTCGTAATCATGATCATACAGCAGGGTGTTGTGGATGTTCCAGTCATCTATATCAATCTCACCAGGGTTGGTTTGGTAATGATTGTCGCTATTAGGGCACTTAAGCTGGTACAGCCCATGTTCTGCAAGGGAAATGATTGGGGCCGAGCCACAATGCTTGCATCCTTTACATTTAAATGATTCCGGAACGTTGATATAACCCTTCATAACCTTATTTATTAATTGGTAATCAGGTGGTTCTGACGGTACAGAACCGGAATAGTTTAATATTGATTAATTTATTATCAATATTAGAAAATTATTTAATAGATAAAATATCAACTACCTACTCATCATTTTCAGGTCGTAATCATTATCGTACAGCAGGGTGTTGTGGATGTTCCAGTCTTCAATATCAATAATGCCGGGAGTGGTTTGATAATGATTATCGTTATTGGGGCATTTAACTACATACCCTTCAATACCCGCGTGCGCAATAAGGGGGGGCGCGCCGCATTCACGGCAAGGTTTGCAATAAACAGACTTCGGGATGTTAACGTAGCCTTTCATACTCATGTATACGCAACAATCACTCCGCATGGTTGTGCTACACGGAAATTAATTGTGAAGCAACTGTTAATTATTTAGCGTCGTTAATTTCTATGAGGTAACCGTCGGGGTCGTTAATGTAAATTTGGTTTACACCATCTACGCGGTGCTCGGTTTTACCGGTTTCGCCTTTCCAGTTGCTGTAGGGGATGTTCATGGTGCCAAGGCGGGCTACAAATGCGGTAATGGATGGTACGCTAAAGCACAAATGCACGCCACGGGGGTAATCTGCCTTGGGGCAATTGGCCTGGATGATATGCATTTGCAGGTTGGGACCAATACTGTACCAGGTGTGTACGGTATCTTTAAAAGGATTTGGGATGATCTTTAATTGCAGCACCTCGGTATAAAACTTATTGCTCACCTTTAAGTTGGCAGAGCAAAGCGCAGCGTGGTTAAATGTAGTTTGCGCCTGGCTTATAAATGGCAAACAGCAAAAAACACATATGATAACAGCTTTAAAAGCGTTTACCTTTAAACTTTGAGGGCGATTGGTTATAAGCATGGGTATACGGGTGGTTTATGCGCTAAATATACACGCACCAGCGCCCATCTCATAATTTTATTTGTAACAAATACACTTGCAAATATTTATGGATACCAATTTTGGATATCTTAGTAATGTAAACCTCGGACCGCAAACTCCTCGCATGGCAATCGTAAAAAACATTAAAACACTGGCAGCAATATTAAGCATGGTTGCCTGGTTTGGTGTTATTTCTCAGTTTTATACTTCGGTGCCTGCTTACCTCGCAAAAGGACGCACGTTAGTCGGCACACTGGTCGAGTTATTCAGCTTTTTTACCATCCAAACCAATATACTGGCAGCCATCTGTTTTACTGCGATAGCTGTAGGCTATTCGCAAACGGCCTTTTTTAAACGGAGAGGTACGCTAACCTCGGGTGCCGTAAACATCAGCATCGTTGCGCTTGTTTTCAATTTGGTTTTACGCTCCACCTATCATCCGGTTGGTTTAGCCAGCCTGAGCAACGAGCTGGTGCATGTAATAACACCGGCACTGTTTATTATTTATTGGCTGGCGTTTGTGCCCAAGGATAACATTAATTGGAAAGATGGTTTTTCCTGGCTTTGGTACCCGGCATGTTACCTGGCGTATATTTTAATACGAGGTGCCATTTGCGGCCTTTACCCCTATTTCTTTTTAGATACAGGCAAATATGGGTACCCAAAAGTTGCCCTGAATATCGGGGGTCTGCTCATTGTGTTCCTGATAATGGATATGCTGTATATCTTTATTGCCAAACTGATAAACAGGTATTTTGGGACATAGTTATCTGCTTTAATCTCCCGGCTGTTTCACTCTCCTGATTATGGCTCGCGCCCCTATTTCCTTTTGTAACGTTTATGTGATACTGTTTTTGTGGACTAAACTTTGCCTTCCGGGCTTAGTTTAACCTATAAAAGAAACAGAAATTAACATTAAATATAAACGCCATGAAAAAGGAAATAGTAAAAATGATGGCCCTGCTTTTATTCGGAGCCGCCGCATTATCCAGCTGTGCAATAGACAACACCCGCACTCATCGCAGGTATAATAACAACAGGCACCACGACCGCAACCGCGATAATAACCGCGATGGCTATCATAACCGCGACAATAACAACAACGGCGGTTACAACCATAACAACTATTAATAAATCAACCCAAATAAATTCAACAATTAAATAAAAACATCATGAAATACCTTAAAATATTAGCCGTAACTATCATCGCTTTATTCGCTTTTGAAGGCGCAAAAGCCCAGGCAGTAGTAAGAGTTCGCGCAGGCGCACCGGTTCATCAACGTACCGTAGTAACCACGCGCCCGGTTTATCGCCATGCTTACCGCCGCACCGTAGTGGCAACCCGCCCGGTGGTTTATCACCGCCCATATCGCCGCGCAGTGGTAGTTACACGCCCTGCATACCGCAGAACCGTAGCTTACCATCGTCCATACAAACGGGTAGTGGTTAGGCATTATTAATAACCGCAGAGACGCAATGTTTTGCGTCTGCTAACAGAATCCATAAAAAAAGACGCGAAGTATCGCGCCTCTACATAAAACAAAAGCGCTCCCAGCAATTCGGGAGCGCTTTTGTTTTTTATTTGGTTACCAGCACCCAGTCTACATAGGTTTTGGCATCTCCGCTCTTTATTTTATCTACAGATGATTGCGACAGCCCAAAATAAGGTTGTTTTACCTTATTAACCCCATTTGGATAGCCGCCGCCAAGCGCAAAATTAAGGATAATGAACTTGGGGTTATCAAACGCCCAGCGGCCATATTTTTCTACCATGGCTTTGGTTACGGTGTAGGTCACCACGTCATCCACCTTGAAAACAATGCTGGCGGCGGTCCATTCAACCGTATAAACGTGCCATTGGGTTACATCAACCCCTTTAGGGAAAAACGCGCGGTATGCCAACGGTGTATCGCCAAAGTAGTTGGGGCCGTGCAGAGCGTTGCTCGTCCAGCTGCTGTCGCCCACGGTTTCCATAATGTCTATCTCACCGCAATCGGGCCATTTGCCTTTGCCTAACAGCCAAAACGCCGGCCATAAGCCCGCTCCCGCCGGAATCTTCATCCTTGCCGAAAACGTGCCATAGGTGAACATCATTTTATCGCGCGTGTTTATCCTGCCCGATACAAAATCATATTTCTTTTGCTGCTTGCTGGTATGCCCGGGTTTGTAAACCGCTTTTAATACCAGCGCACCATTAGCCGCGCCTTCGGTTTTGCCCTCTGCCATGTAAATAGTACCGGTCGAATCTACATAAGCTTGCTGCTCATCGTTCACGGTTTGCCCGGTAACTTCTACATTCCATTTGCCGCGGTTGAGGGTTTTGCTGTTAAAGTCTTCAAAAAACAGGGTATCCTTTTGGGTTTGCTGCGCGATGGATGCAGAGGTGAACAGCAATAAAGCTGACAAGATGAGCAGGTTGTATTTCATAAATTTAAATTGGCGGTTAAAAATAGGAATTTACCCGGAATAGGCCACTCAATTTTACACCCTAATTACCTTAGCTTGTTTATCTTGCGGCCTTACCCGGTTATACTATGCATAGAGGTGGTTTTTTAAATGTATTTTTAATTATAGCGGCAATAACGCTGCTGATGGATTGGTATGTGATCCACGGGTTGCGCAGCTTAACAGCCGATTGGCAATCGCGCCCATGGCGCTTAATTGTACTTTGGGGTTACGCGGTTATTTCCATAGG
The DNA here is from genome assembly GCF_039925265.1 of Mucilaginibacter sp. Classification (GTDB taxonomy): domain Bacteria; phylum Bacteroidota; class Bacteroidia; order Sphingobacteriales; family Sphingobacteriaceae; genus Mucilaginibacter. Next base: position 16,353 of record NZ_JBDSZG010000026.1, on the reverse strand, counting down.
CGTAACAGTGGTGTTTATGGCCGGCTTTGGCAGTTATAGCACTGCAAAAGGGATGACACCCTTCCACGAGTGGATGCTGAGCCTGCTCCTCACGTTTTTCATCACCAAACTATTCTTCATCATCGTTATTTCACTGGGCGATCTCGGCAGGTTCTTATATGGCGTTGGCGATAACATCATGAATGATAAGCCCGAAGACCAGCCATTCTTCCCGGAGCGGCGCAAGTTTATTGTGCAGGCCGCGTTGCTGATAGCCGCTGTACCGTTTACCGGCTTTTTATACGCCATGATAAGGGGTAAGTACGATTATAAAGTACACCGTACCACCATTTACTATGACGACCTGCCCGAGGCTTTTGATGGTTTCACCATTACCCAACTGTCTGATATCCATTCCGGTAGTTTTGATAATGTGACGGCCATGCAACGCGGGATAGACCTTGCTAAAAGCCAAAAATCAGATCTGTTTGTATTCACCGGCGATTTGGTAAACAACGCCGCCTGGGAAATTGAGCAATATATAGACAGGTTTAGTCAGCTAAAAGCACCTTACGGGCAATTCTCTATCCTGGGTAACCATGATTATGGCGACTACATCCCATGGGCGAGTCCTGAAGAAAAAGCCGCTAACCTGCAAAAGCTAAAACGCCACCACGGCGAGCTGGGCTACCGCTTATTACTTAACGAAAACGTGGTAATAGAAAAAGGCGGACAAAAGATCTCGCTCATTGGTGTAGAGAACTGGGGTAAAGGTTTTATACAGATGGGCGATTTGGAAAAAGCCTTGCGCGGTGTGGATAAAGACGCGTTTAAGGTCCTCCTATCGCACGACCCTACCCACTGGGAAGAAAAAGTACGCTACAACCCTACCGATATTCACCTGACCCTGGCGGGCCATACCCACGGCGCACAGTTTGGTATTGAAACGGCGGGCATTAAATGGAGCCCCGTTAAATACCGCTACCTGGATTGGGCCGGCCTCATCAACCACCAAAACCGCTATCTGTACGTAAACCGCGGCTTCGGCTTTTTAGCGTTCTCGGGCAGGCTGGGTATTTGGCCGGAGATTACGGTGATAACATTGAAGAAGAAAGTGGCGTAGCTGTGCTCCGTTAGCAACGGGTGTGCGTAAGGTCAGGCCTGTGGAAGTTCATTTCTTTTTTTCCGCTAAAAAGAAACGAACCAAAGAAAAAACTCTCAGCTGCGCCCTGTTCTATGAATGGTTATGCTGTTTCAGTTCCTGTGGTTGCCGAACAGGCCAAGGCCGATTAAAAACGGTGCCGCTAAGCCTGTAGCTAACGCAGAAAACGAAAACAATTCCACCTCTTTTCGCCTTATTCCATTATGGAAAAGAAGAAAATAGGTAGTGGCAAGGCCCAAGCAGCACGGAGTAACAACCATAACGCGTTGGAAGTAATGAAGCCATTTTTAAGCTTCGGGGTGAAGGCTATGGCAGTTATCGGCAGCGCGCTGGTTACTATTGTTCGCAATATCCCCAAACCGGAGAATCACACCTCAAAACCCAAGAAAGACGGCCGGATAATTAAGATTTAAGGGATGTCGAATTTCGAATGTTCAATTTCGAATTTGAATAGTACGAGCATTATTCTTGTGTCTTAACTCTTGCGTCTTGATTCTTATCTCTTGACTCTATCTCCCTAAGAGAGCCATTTGCCAAATTCGTAGTACTTATCTACTTTGATGCCTACTTTACTGCCAACCTTGTACCTGGCACTGTTGTAATTGAGCACACGGAGCGAAACTTCATCACGCTCGATAACCAATTCCTCAAAAAAGCCTTTGAACAGCACTTGCTTGATCGTCCATTTTTTGACTGCGCCGATGCCACTTATGCTGATGTTCTCGGCATAAATAACTACGGTACCGCGCTTTGATTTGATGCCGCAAACCGCAGCTTCCGCAGCGGTTAATTCGCTGCAAGCCGCCAATATTTTGGCAGTGTATAAGAGTTTGGGCGAGTGATAAAGTTTTTCGGGCGTACCATGCTCCACAATCTCACCTTCTTTTATCACGATAAGTTCATCAGCCATGGATAACAACTCTGCCGGATCGTGAGAAACCAGTATTACAGTTACACCCCACTCTTTTACAATCTGGCGAATATCGTGCTGCAGCGCGTCCCGGTAATTGGCATCCACCTGGTTAAAAGGTTCATCCAGCATCAATACTTCGGGGCGGTTTATCAGGGCTTTGGCAATGGTAACACGTTGTTTTTCGCCGCCGCTCAGTTTACCGAACGATTGCTCTTTTAGTCCGTAAATACCTAATAGATTGAGCGCCTGCGTAGTTTTTTGCACCTGGTAGTTAATATCTCCGGTGGGCAGGCCCGCGCTTACGTTGTACCAAACAGATTCGCCCATATCCATATCGCGGTTATCCTGCGTTACTATGGCAATGGCGGCATGTTCGGGCGCGAAGCCCTCGCTCCGCTGTTTTAATACCTGCGAGTGAAAGAATACGTCTCCCGAATCGGGTTTCATGCTGCCGCTGAGCAGTTTAAGCAGGGTTGTTTTACCGCTGCCGCTTTCGCCAACAATAGCGGTGATCTTCCCTTTAGGTATAAAAATGGTGATGTTGTTTACCCCTGTAGATTTATCGCCAAAAAAGTTTTTGGTGATGGATATGGTTTCCAGTATCAGTTCAGCACTCATAAATATTCGCAGGGATTTTAACTTCTCTCAAACCTAACCTATAAAAATTTATCAGCCAAAAAAAAAGTTGAAAAGGGAGTCTTCCTTACGCACAAAACTATACAGCAATAGTTACGATAGAATTGGGAATATCTCTTCAAACATCTTTTTAGCATTTTCGAATTTCTGATCTACAGATTCCGATTTGTTATTCAACATTAAATATGTACTATTTGAGGCGTCGTAATAATGTGTAAAAGTTTGTACGCCTAATAGCGCATACATAACCCTCTTGTAAACAGTAAACCGCTTGGTTTGCTCTTTTGGTTCTTCAAAGCCGATGTCTCTTCTTATTGTATTAGCGCCAACAAATCCAAAACTTGCTAGCTTATCCTTGCTATAAATTTCGAGCATTACTTTAATACAAGTATTGATTATTCTCGAACACTTATTCTCATTAGTTAGGATGTTATATTTATCACTGTTGCGCTTGTCTTTTTTCAAATAGAACTTAATAATATAAATATCAAGTTCGTAATGCTCAACTTCAACCAAATAATAGTTGCTTTCAGACTTAAAATTGTAAGTAATTATTTCTTTAAGATACTTATTGGAAAGTGGCTTTACCACCCCTACTTTATGAAAAATGTAATAAGAATTGAACACTTAAGGGAGCAGGTATTTGTAAACAGATGGTCTGATAGAATTAATTTCTTCGATAGTAACCTTTACAAAATGAGATTTGAATTTTTTATTAACAGGCTTAACACCACCGTCCGTTTTACTACCGGTGGTTAATGCGTTATTAGCAAGTGTTAGTTTATCGCCCATTGATGCTTTGTTAATCAAATCATTACAAATTTATTAAATATTTTGAAAAATTCCGAGCATAACCGCGTTCAAATATTGCAGCTACGGAATTACGCTTTTCGGGTAACTGCCTGCTGCAAATTCCCAACTCTCATTAAACCTTCCCTCCCATTTCCCGTCGAAATAATAGAAATACAACAACAAGAATGTTAATTGCTAAAACATGAAAACTACCCTATCAACCATAAAAAGCGACCTTTACCGTGTATTAGTTAAAGGCGATGCCGATACCGTACAAATGGCGCACGTATTTTTTATACTGGCCGTGCCCGCTTTAACCGCATTATTTACTTTAGGCCAATTCCCAATAAATTAATCGTTATAAGAAACGCTCCCTAAAAATAAACTTCTATTTTTGCCGCACAAACTGCAAAAATGGACAGCACACTAAAAGACACATACGACAGCATAATTTTCGACCTCGACGGCACCCTTTGGGATAGTACCGATACCATCACCGGCGCCTGGCAAACCGCGCTGAACAAAGCGCCTTACATGAGCCACGAGGTGATGACCCGCGAGCGGGTGCGCTCTATCACGGGGATGACCTACGATGCGATATTTGAAAAACTGTTCCCATTTTTAACTGCGGACCAGCGCGCCGAAGTGCAAAAACTATGCTCGCTAAGCGAACTGGAAATATTGCACAAACAAGGTGGTACGCTATACCCTACGCTGGAAGAAACTTTGATTCATCTGAAAGAAAAATACAAACTGTACATTGTAAGTAACTGCCAGAGTGGCTACATAGAGTTGTTTTTAGATCTGAATAACATGCACAGCCACTTTTTGGCGCACCAGTGTTTTGGTACTAAAGGCAACCCCAAGGCAGATAATATCCGTGATATTGTGAACGATAATAACCTGAAAGCACCGGTATACGTGGGCGATACCATGGGCGATTACGATGCCGCAACCAAAGCCGGCGTGCCGTTCATATTTGCATCCTATGGGTTTGGTGTGGTAGAAAGCGGGCAAGTTGCCACCATAAACAACTTTGAGGAATTAAAGGTGATACTTTAACTACAAACCTTTTTTATGTAGACAGGTTTATTGGGTAAATTTGCTAACGCTGTTATGAAAATATCCAAATACATCCACTCCTGCTTATTATTTGAACTGGACGGGCACAAACTGCTATTCGACCCGGGGAACTTTACTTTTGCAGAGGGGATTGTAACGCCTGAAACGTTTGCCGATGTTAACAGCATCATTATCACGCACACCCACCCGGATCATTTGGATATTGAAAACCTGAAGAAAATAGTAGCGCTGAGCAAGGCCCCGGTATACGCTAATATGGAAGTAGGGACCGCTATCCAAAAATCGGGCTTAAATTATAACCTGATAGAAGAGGGTATTTACAAAATAGGGCCTTTTAAGCTAAAGGCTATTCCTGTGGTACACGAACCTTTACTGGATAGCCCGATACCGCAGATGACCGGCTTTATTATTAATGATAAAGTGCTGCACCCGGTAGATTCAATGGAAAATAAACTCACCGAATACGAGGGCATAGAACTTTTACTGCTGGTGACCATGGCCCCTTTTGCAAACGAATTGCGGATTGCCGGTTTTGGCGATAAAGTAAAACCAAAACGGATCTTGCCTGTGCATGATGGGTTCGCGAAGCCATTCTTCGTAAAGTCGCGTTTTCAAAACTACGCTAAACACTTCGCAAAATCGGGCATCGAATTTATAGAGATATACGAACCAGGTGATAGCATAACGGTTTAATAAAGCAACTTTCACCACTCACTACTTTCTACTCACCACTCACTACTCACCACTCACCACTCACCACCCAACTACTTCCCCTTTACTTCCTTATCAAAATTCTCCATCACCAATACGGCAGCGCCTATCAGTTCGGCGTCGAAACCTAAGGAAGATATGAGCAGTTCGGTGCCGGATGCCAGGCGCGGAATACAATATTTGTGCAATGCCTGCTGTATAGGTGCCAATAGTATTTTACCAACCTTTGCCCCCCGGCCGCTTAATACGATGTTCGCCGGGTTCATGATATGGATAAGGATTGCTAAGGCTTTGCCAATTTTGTAACCTGCATCAGACAATAGTTCCAGTGCAAACTGATCGCCCTGGTTGGCGGCATCCATCAGGGCATCGCCCATGAGCTTAAAGTTGCCCTGCGTGGTTTTCAGGCTGGTTACCCGCCCTTCTTTAATGCCCTCTTCAGCTTTCTCGGCTACTACCAGCATACTGGCTTCGGCCTCCAGGCAGCCGCGTTTGCCGCAGGTGCAAAGCGCGCCATCGTCTGATAACGGGATATGGCTTAACTCGCCCGCGAAACCGTTATAGCCGCGGAAGATCTTACCATCAATGATCATCCCGAGGCCTATGCCCCAGCCCAGGTTTATCACCATTACTTCCTGCTGCGTTTTGGCGATGCCAAATTTTTGCTCGGCAAGCGCAATCAGGCTGCTATCATTGTCAATGTAAGTGGCAACGCTGGTCTTTTGCGAAATATAATCGCTTAGCGATTGTCCCCCGGCATCCAGGTACGTGTAGTTGATCCCTTCAACCGCGTTGATGAAACCAGGCATACCAATGCCGATACCCGCAATTTTATTTTTTGGGATGCCGCTCTCGGCTATATAATTGTTAAGGCTGCTGATAAGCGTTGGCAGCGCGTCTTCGTTGTTCAGTAGTTTTATATCAACGGTGGCCATTTCGGCAACCGGGTTATTTTGCAGGTCTATAAGTTGCAGGCGTGCCGAAAGCTGGTCCATCGCCACAGCTAAAATATACATGGCCTTGGCATTGATGTTGTACATCAGCGGGCGGCGGCCACCACTGGAGGGCGCATACCCTTCTTCCACCACAAAGCCTTCTTTTATGAGTTCATTTATGGCCTTTGTTATAGAGGGGATGCTTTTATCAAAAAGCAGGCTTAAGCCGGCACACGACATTGCATTATCAAAATACAAGCGTTTAATGATCATATTTTTTAACCAGCCGCTTTTAACGCCATTACTTTTTATTTCCATTCAGTATAAATGTTCGGGTTTTATTTAACAGGGGTTTATAATTTGATAAAATTATAAATAATGCGGTAAAGTACAACATCATCGTTGATAACATAGCCATTTAGCACCGCTAATTTTAATAAGTATAGCGCCTAATTAAATAATGGTATATTTACTTTACCAATTAAGGCCAAAACGCAGCCCGATGAAGAAGATCTTTCTTGTAATTATCCTATCGGGCACCCTATTTTCCTGCAAAAAAGAAAACGCGGCGCCAAGCACCGATGCCAGCTTAAAAGGTTCCTGGAAATCTAACTTAACTACAGATGTGGTATTTGATAACGCCACAGATATTGAGCTTACCCGGGTAAGCTACCTCCACGGCTTGGAGACCGACCTTACTTTCGATGGCGCAGGCTCGGTAACTTCCTTCGATACCCAGTATAATACTTCGCTCGTACATACCTACAGCCTGCATAGCGAGAACGGACGCAATTACATCAGCACCCAAATAGTAGGTATAAACCCTACTGATTACGAGATAGTGGCCCTGAGCGGCCCCGATCTGCAACTGAAAGGAACTATTATTACCAATTCAGGTTACAGTATAAACGGTAAAAACTACCGGGTGCATTACATCCGTACGCAATATTTCGTTAAGCAATAAACCGCTTATTTGCCGGCCAGTTGTTTTTTTAGTTTCTCCAGTTCATACTCCAGTTTTAACACGTATTCGTTTTGCGGGGCAAAGGCGCGTTTTATTTCGTCTTCGGTATAGCGGGGTGTAATGTGCTGGGGGCAATTCCAATCGAAGGCCTTTACATCAAACAGTATCATGCGCTCGGGCGTGTGCTTGTAATCGGCGGGGTCCAACAATTTAAACAGGGCCGGCTCATCAGCCAACTCTACAATGCGGGCATCTGCGTATATTTTTAAACGGGTTTTATGCGGGTAATCCATCAGGAATAAAGAAACCTGATGGTGAGTAAGCACATTCCCTACAGAAATGTATTGCTTATTCCCTTTAAAATCAACCACGCCAAGCGTATTAGCATTTATCACTTTGATAAAACCCGCCGGGCCGCCGCGGTGCTGAATGTATGGGTAACCATTTTCGCCAATGCTGGCCATGTAAAAGCTGTCGCGTTGTTCAATAAAATCGGCTTCCGCTTCGGTTAGTCCGTCTGTATCGTCGCGGTTTTCCATGCGGGCGTAGGAGTCGCGACTGCCGTATTGTTGCTGCAGGGCCTTAATACCATCGGTAAAAGCAAATTTTGCGAAGTTCATGTGAGGTTCAAATTAGTGCTGTAGTGTAAAGATATTACATATCAGCCTGATACTATTTGATGCCCGGTAAATTTACAATAGCAGTATTTAAAGCCCCATGCGCATCTGGATCATGTTTTTGCTGAAGCCGGTTTTTTCGTAAGCTTTTACAGCCGGGGCGTTATCGTAATAGACTTCCAGCTGCAGCTCTGTTATGCCCTGGTTGATGGCCCAATCCTTTAATGCCTGCATTATTAAATTATTTACGCCCTTGCCCCTATGCTGCGGCAATACATACATAAAACCCAGATAACAGTGTTGCGGGTGGTTTAAAAAAGGCTTGGAGGTTTGTATCCGGGCGTAGCCGCTGCCAATGGGCTGGCCATCCAGCTCGGCCACTACCAGGTGAATGTGGGGAGCGGTCACCATCAGATCAATGTCGTAATATTTAGTGGGATGCGGTTTGATAGTCGAGTCGAAAGGGCGCTCGGCTTCTATAACGCCCTGCTCAAACTGGAGCAACGCATCCATATCAGCCAAAGTAGCCTCGCGGGTAGTAATAGTACTCATTGATTTTTTTGATTACACCGATTTTATTTTATGATTTCACAGATTGTAACCAATTTCGTCAAATATAATCAGCCCACCGTAAACACCGTAGTCCTTTTTACTTTTGACTTTTGACTTAACTACGCCGCCCCGCCGAAATCGGCAATAAAAGCAAAATAATCATCCCAGTTAGGGTCTTCTGTTTTGGTGATGGTGATGGGGAGCCGCTCAAAATCGAGCAGGACGGTATCGATGCGTTCCTGCGCGCTGTCGGCATTGGAGGTATACCAGGCCCAGCGTTTTTCGCCCTGGCCGGTTATTACGGATGTTAGGATGCTTTGCCGGTCGTCTTCGAGGGCGTAGATCAGCGCTGTTTCAAAATCATCTATGATATCTGCTTCGCCGGGCGCGGGCATTTCGGATGCTTCGTCGGTATCATATTTCCAATGGATCTCTATTTTTGTGGGGTAATCGCCGCTGTCAATAAAGCCGCGGAGATTTTGGCGGTAACGCACCATCACGGGTATCCCCTCGGCGTTGGAGCCTTCGGCACCCGTCCAGTTATCTTCCAGTATCAAGTGGTTATTCATGCTTGTATAAGGGATTTGGGGGAGAAATGTTTTTGTGGTGAATTGCCTATCCCAATTGAAGTTCAGACAGTTCTTTGCCAAGCTCCCTGATCCCAAGTAGAATTTTCTCCACCTGTTTACTTGATGGCTTTTTTTGCCCGCCAACATATTGTGCCAGCAGACTTTGATTCATGCCAACCCGTTCAGACAATGCTTTGGCATTGATAACTTTAAAATATTCGAAGAATTGAGGGAGGTCAAGCGTGATATTAATATCGCTTTCTTTGACCGGCTCTCCCCCGGTTTCTTCCTGGTATAAATTCATCGCCTCCAGAATATTTGATTTCAATTCTGTCATTGAGGCACCAACAGTATAAACCGGATAGTTCTCTGCATAAGCAGAGAACCCGGTTGAAGTCTTTTCGACTATAAGATTAATTTTTTTCATCTTTTCAAACTTTTGTGATGATAAAAAATATAAGAATAAAGAAACAGTACATTTATTTCAACCCTGCCTGTTTTAAGATACTGTTCGCAAGACCTTTACCAACTTCTGCGCTTCCATGGTCAGTTACTACAATTACGCCTTGTTTAGTAGGGTGAGTCATAGTTATATGACTACCTTTTTGCCGCTTGTTTACCCACCCATCCCGATGGAGAATCCTTAAAAGCTCTGAGCTTTTCATTCGTTTCTTTGATTTTTGTTTTCATTATTATAAAGATGCCATCTAATTAGGGTTAATAATCAAAGGTAATATATTTATTACTTAAAACAAATAAAAGTAATAAATATATTACCTCAACATCTTCCCCTTATTCCACCACAAACTCCTTCTTCAACTTAATATCTTCCGACGACGCGCCTATCATTACAGTAAACGTGCCTGGCTCTACGGTCCAGTTCATGTTTTTATCCAGCAGGGCGAGGTCGTCCGGGTGAAGGGTGAACTGTACGGTTTTCTTTTCGCCGGGTGCCAGGGCAATACGCTCGAAGCCACGGAGATCAAACTCGTATGTGGTTACGGTGCTGATGTTATCCTTCAGGTACAGTTGCACCACATCATCACCTTTGCGGGCACCGGTGTTGGTAACGTCTACCGTTACTGTAACATCACCCTGCGAGTTGCCTTTCTCGGGCGATACCGTTAGGTTGCTGTACTCGAATTTGGTATAGCTTAAGCCGTAGCCGAAGGGATAAAGCGCGCCGTTCACACTGGTTTTGCCCCAGCTGTTTTGACCGCCCTGCCCGGCCTGCGAGTTTGGTTTAAAGGGGAAGTTAAACTCTATCTGCCCTGTGGTTTTTGGGAAGGTAATGGCCAGTTTACCGCCGGGGTTGTTATCGCCAAAAAGTGTTTCGGCAATTACCTGCCCGCTTTGCACACTGGGGAACCATGCCTCTAAAATGGCTGGCACATACTTATTTTCCCAGTTAATGGTAAGCGGCTGCCCGTTTATCATCACCATTACTACCGGCTTGCCTGTTGCCTGGAGTGCCTGGATCAGTTTCAACTGACGGCCCGGCAGGTTTAACCCGGTGCGGGAGAGGCTCTCGCCTACCCTGCGCACATCTTCGCCAACTACTGCAATTACAACGTCCGACAGTCTGGCCTGGGCAACCGCCGAGTCAATACCGGCCTGTTCGGCGGCCGTTAACGGCGTTTCTATGATCTCGCTCTCCGGCCAGGTAGCATCAACAATATCGCAGCCTTTTACATAAGTTACATTGGCACTGCTACCCGCGTATTTCTTTATGCCATCATAAACATTGATGATAGGGTTATGCGAGGGACCATAGCGACTGATGGTGTAATTAGACTCCACCGCCAGCGGGCCGGTAACCAAAATATTCTTCAGTTTGCTTTTATCCAGCGGCAGCAGGTTGCCTTCATTTTTTAGCAGTACCATGCTCTCGCGGTTCATTTGCAGGCTCATTTGTTCGTCGGCCTCGGTATGAACCAATTTATCGGCTGCTTTAGGGTCTTTTACGTAAGGATCATTAAACAGCCCGAGGCGAAATTTCACCCGCAGCACATCTGCCACACGGCTATCTATCACCTTCATCGAGATCTTGTTCTCTTTGATCAGCTCGCGCAGGGGTAAAATAAACGTTTGCGGCATGGTAAAGTTGGTACGCACGTTCAGCCCGGCTTCTACCGCCTGCCTTACCGCTTCTTTATAATCAGCCGCTACTTTATGTTTAGAGTACAAAAACTCTACCGCTTCGCTATCAGATACCACGTAGCCATCAAAACCAAATTGCTGGCGCAGCAGCTGGGTTAAAAAGTAATAGCTACCGGTGATAGGTACGCCATCATAATCGTTATAGCTGCTCATTACGCCAATGGGGTGGGCTTCCTGTATCACCCGGCGAAAGGGGTACAGGTATACCTGGTGCATTTCGCGCGGGGCCACATGCGGGTCTGTACGGGCGCTGCCATCTCGGCCACCTTTTGGGATGCTGTAAACGGCATAATGTTTCAGGGTAGATGCTACCCCCTCTTCCTGGATACCCAATACCATTTGCTTGCCCATCTCGGCTATATGGAATGGGCTCTCGCCGTAGCATTCCACCACGCGGCCCCAGCGCTGATCACGCGCGGGATCTAATATCGGCGCGTATACATTGGTATAACCCAAAGCCTTTGCTTCGCGACCAACAGTTTGGCCCGCACGGCGCACCAGTTGTTTGTTCCAGGTAGCGCCTATGGATATCGGGGCGGGCAGCGGGGTAGCACGATCATGCGTTAAACCATGGATCCCTTCGTTAGTAAAATCTACGGGGATGCCCATGCGGGTTTCTTCTACAAACCATTTTTGCACGGTGTTAATAGCCGATGCGTGTTTGCTAAAGGGGAACGAATATTGTGTAGGCGCATCGTCGGTGGTGGATGTAAGGTTATTCAGCTCTTCATCTATATTGGCAATACCGTCTTTCCAGATCTCGGTTTTCCAACGGGGAACGGGCATTTCATCTTTCAATACGCGTTTATAGCCGTAGAGGGTAGTCATCTGGCAGGTTTTTTCTTCAACGTTCATCTGGCTCAGCAGATCGTTCACCCTTTTTTCGATGGTTTGCGATGGGTCTTCAAAAACGTCCATTTTGCCGTTCTTGTTAAAATCTACCCAGCCTTTATGGTATATGTTTTTTTGTTGGGCCGACGCGGATAACGATAGGAATGGCAGCAACAGCAGCAGCAGTGGTTTTTTCATTAAAAGGAGATGTATTGGTTTACATCTCAAATATAAAAGAAAGTTAAGCGCCGGTACCTCAACGAGAAACTTTTTATACTACAACGTTTGCGATGGCGCACCGGGCCTCGAAATAGGCCCTGGCAAAAACCAAGTGGCCAAAATTGTTTAGGTGTGTACAATTAACAGCACCATTGTTCAACAAACAGTATCACCCGGCAGCGTTTCTGCGTATGATGTATTAAAACAATGCCGTAAAATGCTTAATTTAGAACTGCATCCGCCACTACTTTCTTTGGCATTTTTTTTGTACCGGCAACAGCATATATCTTAGCCAACTATTTTTTATGAGTAATTCGTTTTTACTAAGCTTTTTTAGCCTGCTGCTCTTCACCGCTAACGGCGGCAAAGCACCGGTTGCCACACTTGCTGCCGACGAGCAGATCTGCGGTAAATGGCAAAACCAGGAAAAAAATTTAGTGGTGCAGGTGTATAAGGAAGACCGCGAGTTTAAAGCAAAAATCATTTGGTTTAATAATGGCGAAGGCAATAAGGCAATGGAAAGCTGGACAGATAAGCACAACCCCGACCCTACTTTGCGCAGCCGCAAATTATTAGGCATGAATGTTTTGGAAAAACTGGTTTACGACCGTGACAGCAACTCCTGGGAGGATGGCATGATATACGACGCCCAAAACGGCAAACACTGGAATTCTTCAGCTTATATAAATAAGGATGGCGCACTAAAGGTAAAAGGCTATTGGCACTTTAAATTCATTGGTAAAACCATGACGTTTAACCGTATTTAACAGCAACAAAACTAAACGCTATAAACTACAAAAGCGCCCCAGGGTTATCCCGGGGCGCTTTTTATATGTGGATTGAAAATTCATTACTTAGCCTGGCCAAATTCGCCGCTTGCGCTTAGTTCAACTTCGTCGCTCAGCATTGGCGAACCATATTTGCTACCGAAACCAAAATCAGAACGTTTGATAGTACCGGTAACTTTGAAACCTGCTGCTGGCGCTTTGCTCATTGGGTTGGTGATGGTACCGCGGTGTACCATATCAAAAACAACCGGTTTAGTAACACCGTGCAGTGTTAAGTTACCTGTTAATTTGTATTTGCCAGTGCCTGCAGGTGCAATACCTGTACTTACAAAGCTAAGGGTTGGATATTTAGCAACGTCGAAGAAATCTTCGCTTTTCAGGTGACCGTCGCGGCGATCGTTCTCTGTGTTTACAGATGCGGTTTGTGCTACAAAAGAAACTTTAGCATCGCTAAAATCTGGCTTTGCAGCTACAATAGTTGCATCAAAATCTTTAAAAGTACCGTCAACATCAGATACCGCTAAGTGGGTGATGGTGAAAGTTACATGCGAATGTGCTTTATCATTCTTCCAGGTGGTTTGTGCAAATACAGCCGTTTGCATTAATAATGCGGCAGCGGCTAATAATAAGGTCTTTTTCATTTTGTTTAAAATTGTGTTTAAATATTTTTTACGATCCAAAGATATATAAAGGATTGGGATTAGAACAATTAAATGTTTAAACACTTAACTTATGAAGCAACGGTGACAAAACCCGCTATTTTTCGAAAAACCCGTCTACTTTTTTGTTGAATTCATTGGCATGTTCTATCAATGTACCGTGCCCCGAGTTAGGCACTATCCACAATTCCGATCCCGGTATATTACTTTGAATGAGGCGGGTATGCTTATCAACTATTACATCATGGTCGCCTGCGATGATTAATGCAGGGCATTTTATTTGTTGCAGCTGGGTTAATTTAATATTAGGTTGGTTCCAGTCGAGCATAAATATTTTCCAGTCGTTTTTTGCCCTTGGAGTTTTCCAGATCCTATTTTTATTTTGGTTGTAATATTTTTCGCTTTGTTTCCAGCCCTGCGGATCGAGCGCCGTAGAGTCGGGCCAGATATTGGCACCCGTTGATGCCAGCTTGATCACCTTATCCGGGTGCCGCATGGCCATCAGCAGCGCGTTTATACCACCATCGCTCCAGCCAATCACATAAGCTTTTGGCACGTTCAGCGTATCCAGCAGCACGGCGAAGTCATCAGCCATCTGCTCAAAGCTCAACGAATCGCTGGCATCAACGGTTTTGCCTTGTGCACGGCTATCCGCCAGTATTACACGGTATTTTTTGGCAAAGTAAGGCACGTTTTCGGTAAAGGCGCCCATGTCACCGCCGTTCCCGTGAATCATGAGCAGGGGCTTGCCGCTGCCATACTCTTCCACATACATTTTCACGCCGTTTATTTGGTAATAGCGCCCGGCTTCGGGGTTGTTTCCATACATCGTTTTTGGTTTACAACCCAACAGGGTTAACAGCTGCGGCAATACCATCAGCATAATTATTCTTTTTATACGCATATACAGTTTAAGCATGAGGATTGTTAAAGATAAGCATTAGTTTAGAGGTTAGTTATTTAGAAGGTAGGAGAAGAATTGATTGCATCCTGCTGACCTCTGATCTATATACCAATACTTCATATGGAAACATTTACCGAAACCATCAACCTATTAGAACGATCTAATTTTTATTATTCGCTTATTATAGGGATGGATAACCGGTATATTCATGTTAGCCAGCATTATAACCGGAATTTTGATTTTTTGAAAGAATCTTTAGTCGGCAAGCCGTTTTACATTACCCTGCACCCGGACGATATTATAATTTGCCGAGAAGTTGGAGGCAAGTGTTTTGAGAACCCGGGCAAGCTTTTCCCGGCCACACTGCGCAAACATGACGGCAAAGGCGGTTTTGTAGTAACGCAATGGGAGTTTAAAGCGATATTTGACGACGAAGGACAGCCTTATGGCATATTTTGTATGGGCCATAACATTACCGAATACGTGGCCGTAACACATCAGTTAGAAGATGCCATGGCCGAAATTGAGGATAAAACGGGCAAGCTGAACCACATAGGATTTATACAATCGCACGTTGTGCGCAGGCCGCTGGCCAATATCCTCGGGCTGGCCAATGTACTCGGCAGTATGGAGGTTGATCACAACCTTAAGGGCATAACCGATATGATGGTAGACAGTGTAACCGAATTGGATCAGGCTATCAAAAACATCGTATATAAAACAAGCAATTAACCATCTGCATTGTGGTTAGCTACGCTTCTTAAGTAATTACCAATCTCCGTAAAGGTTTGTAAAATGGCCTCATCCCCACCCTCTGATGGCGCATATTCTGCCCAGCCAAGCGGGGTGCCGTCGTAAATTTTGTCGGGAGCATCCAGCCGGGCACCTGATTCCACCAGCAGTTTTACAGTTTCTAAAGAACCTGCGAAAACCGCCTGGTGCAGCGGTGTGGCGTGCGAATGAAAGCCGCTTTCCGGGTTGGGATAGCCGTTGGGGTCAACGCCTTGCTCCAACAAAAATTTCACCATATCTGCTTTGCCATAAAAGGAGACAGCCGTTAGCGCTGCCAGTTTTTCGTCGGTAGTGGCGGTTTGCAGCAGGCGGTTAATATCAGGCATTCGCTGCAGGCCCATGGCAACGCCAAGGGTTATTTTTCCGCCACGTTCTATCAAATAATTGGCCGCTTCGGTATTACCATGAGCCAGGGCACCCATGCCGCCGCCTGGTTGTGCGCCGGCGTTTATCAGGGCGTCCATCATAGCTATCTGCATGCCGCTTTCGCGCGGGATGCGACCCGTAGCTACCAGCCCAAGGGTATAATCCAGTTGTTGCTGCGCGATACCCGGCGCTTTGGCCTTTACTTCGGTTACCAGTAAATTTATGATGGCTACAATATTGGCAGGCAGTTTCTCATGCCTGATGGGGTTATCCGCAACAAACCAAAGCAGGTAAGGGTCTTTAAAATAGCCCTCTTCGGTGGTTGAAAGCCTATCGGTAATTAAGCGCGGGTTATCGGTAATTAGTTTTTGGAGCAAAACCGCGTCGCCGCCGTCTATAGCTTCAACAGCCTGGTGGAAGATCGGATCTGTGATATCGGCGTTTTGCATGATGTATTTTACTTAATGGATATAGGTTAACACACCCATCCTCCCCTTCAAGAGCATAGCCCATCAGAAAGCAGTATTTATTTAATTTCTATACTGGTTTATAATAAAAGTTTTAAGATTTATGGTGTGACCCGTCCTGAAATAGCTATACACTAAAAAAAGGTGTATGAAAATAGAGGATGAAGATTTAATAAGATCGGGTCGGCTCTTCGCAGGGGTTCATTTCCCGAAGGGTTTACGGGAAGAGCTGATCCGTGCGATAGAAGATGGTG
>NZ_JBDSZG010000025.1:0-22895 GCF_039925265.1 Mucilaginibacter sp. | reverse complement strand
CCTCGTTTTGGGACTGCAAAGGTAGAAACCTTTTTGTTATTTGCAAACTTTATTTTTTTAATTCTTTAAGCTCGACTTCTTAACCTTTTCCCCGATTTTCGTTTCCGATTTGGCGGGCTGCAAAGGTGCAGATTATTTTGGTTTCTGTCAAGTGAAATATTCACTTTTCTTTAACTTTTTTCTATCTGCCTGATGTTCAAAAAACAACGCCCTTTCGTTTGAGCGGATACAAATGTAAGGAGAAACATGCTCTCATCCCAAAAGAATTTTCAAATAATTAAAACAATAACCTAACTGCCTGAAAACTACCAATAAGCCATAAGCCAAATTGCGCGCAACAACCCCCATGGCGCATGTATTCGCCCTTCACCCCTTGTTATTCCTGTTTATAAAACGCGCGAATTAACTTGCGTGCAGCCAACAATTCTGCCCAAAAACACAAAATGGGCGCGATTTTTTTTCCGTAAGTTTGAAATAGATATGGATATACCTTCTTTTCCGCCGCATTTTTTAGAGCAATTAAATGCAGAACCAGGCTTTGATAAGCAGAATTTTGTTGACGCGCATCAATCCGGGGCATCAATTACCTCAATAAGATTAAACCCTTTTAAGCCTTCGGGCATAAAAACAGATAAACAGGTGCCCTGGTGCGCCGATGGCTATTACCTGGATACCCGCCCTTCCTTTACTTTCGATCCATCGTTCCATGCAGGTGCCTATTATGTACAGGAAGCATCATCTATGTTTATTGATCATATCCTGAAAACCATCCGCCCAGAAAAGGAAGACCCTATTAAGGTATTAGACCTTTGCGCCGCTCCGGGTGGTAAAAGCACTTTGCTTAACTCGGCCTTGCAAAGTACCGACCTGCTGGTGGCGAACGAGATCATTAAAACGCGCGTACCTATATTAACAGACAACCTGAGCCGCTGGGGAACAACCAACACGATAGTTACTAATAACGACCCACGGGATTTTACTTCCCTGAAAGGTTTTTTTGATGTGGTGCTGGTAGACGCCCCCTGCTCGGGTTCGGGCATGTTCCGCAAAGACCCTGCCGCCATGAACGAATGGAGCGAGGGTAACGTGAACCTTTGCCACCAGCGACAGGAACGCATCCTGGCCGATATTTACCCCGCCCTAAACGAGGATGGATACCTTATATATAGTACATGCAGTTATTCGCACCAGGAGAACGAGGATATACTGGATTGGCTCTGCGCCGAATTTGGCATGGAGAGCATTCGTATACCTATATATAAGGAGTGGGGAATTGTTGAAACCGAATCACCATTGCAAAAAGCATGGGGTTACCGCTTTTACCCCGGCAAGGTTTTGGGCGAGGGTTTGTTTGCTGCCTGCCTGCGTAAAAAAGAAAGTACCGGCGGTGTAAGCAATTATAAAAACAACGCGCACCAAAAACTGGCAGCAGTCGAACTGGATATTGTACGTGGCTACGTAAACGAGCCCGACGATTTTTACTATTTTAAAGTTGCCGACGACTGGCTGGCCATTAACCGCGAACACAAGGAAAGCCTGAACATGCTGCACCGGCAGCTCTACATCAAAAAATCGGGCGCGCGGATCGGCAAGCTTGCCGGGCGGGATCTGATCCCCGACCATGAACTGGCCTTAAGCCTTGCTATTAATAAGGACGCGGTGTTATCCACTCCTTTAAATAAGGAGCAGGCCATACAATACCTGCGCCGCGATAATATAGATATTACTATAAACGCCAAAGGCTGGAGCCTGATGGAATACGAAGGACTTGCCCTGGGTTGGGCTAAGTTGCTGCCGAACCGGATAAACAATTATTACCCGAAGGAGATTAGGATAATGACACAGCAGGCGAGCCCCCCAGCCCCCTGAAGGGGGAGCTTTGATTTGCAGGGCGGGCTTCTTACTAAAACCCGTAATTGCGAGGCACGGGAGAGTCATGGGTTATGCATCCCGGCTATGCAAAGCGATCATGCATTAGCGCAACAGTTCGAGATGACAGGGTGTGTGACCGTTCGCCGATATTGCCTTGGTGGTGCACCTGAAATTGGCGGTTTTACTCCTTATATATAGGTATACCTTTTAAAAACAAAAAGGAGGCCCGGTTTCCCTGGCCTCCCTGGCAAATAAGCTTTTTGCTTTTGCTTAATTATTCCACATCCTTAGTGGGTGTAACATCTATTTTAGCTTCGCGTTGGAGCTTTTTAAGCATTTCGTTACCTATCAGCGCATCTATCATACCGTTACCGCCGCCGTTTTGGCCGTTTATAAGTATCTCAGGCACTAATTTAATACCGTTCATGGCCAGGGTTTCGGCTACACGCACTATGGCGTATTGTTCGGTACCCATGGCTTCTGTTTTTTGTTTGGTAACCTCGGCTTCGGCTAAACCTATCGCTTTAATTTTACCGGCATCGGCATTACCGTTTACTTCGGTAGCGGCAGCATCGGCTTTGGCGTTTATGGTTTTGGCTTCGGCATCGGCACGGGCAATAATGGTTTTATTTTCCGCATCCGCTTTAGCGTTGATCACTCTCGATTCGGCATCACCCCTGGCGGCAGCAACTTTAGAAGCGGCCATCTGGGTGTTAATCTCTACCTGGCGGGTTGATTTTACAACCTCGGGCTGCATATCTGCACCGGCCTTGGCGCTTTCAAATTCCTTACGCTCTATCTGGGCGCCTTTTTGAATTTCGTAAGTAACGCGTTCCTGCTCGGCTATTTTACGGTCGGTAAGGGTTTTCATCAGGGCTTCCGGTGGCACAATGTCACCTATTAAGGTATCCACGCCTTCTACGTTATACTCGCCCAGTACTTTGCTGATCTGCCCGCGGGCGTCTTCCTGCCTGTCAGACCGGTTGGTTAAGAACTCTATCACACCACTTTTTTGCGCCGAGTTACGGAAGTAGTTGGCAATGGTAGGTTCCAGTACCTGCGATACCAAGTTTTTCATGTTACCGAAACGGGCGATCACCTTTGGTGCATCGTTACGCGGGATGTGGATGATCTGCGATACGTCCAAATTGAACGTAAAACCATCGTGAGAACGCACGCTGATGGTACACAGATTTTTATCCAACTCATGCGATTCGGTACGGCTGTTTGCCCAGTTGAGCACAATATTGGTAGTTGGTACAATTTCTACCGAGTGGGTGTAGATGTTCACCGGGTGTTTACCCGGGTCTAAAGGTTCGTCCCAAACACCTTTATCGTATTTCTTCACAATGTTACCATGGGTAAAGCCCACACCGCTGGTGTCTTTACCTTCGGGGCCTACGAAGGAGTTCACCACGCCAACGTACCCTATATGGATGTGGATCATCTCTACCTGCTCTACCACAGCAAACCATGGGTTAAGGTAATAGGTACCGGCAAGGATAACGTCTTCCTGCAAGCCTTTACGGCCACCGGCCTGTATAAAGGCCATTGGGTCCTGGTAGTTACGGTGCCCCTCAACCGAGCCGCCGGCGATGTCGCCTTTTTCCAGCGGTTCACCATCCAGGGTGGTTACAATACCTACCTTGTTTTCCTGGATCCGGGTGATAGGAACCATGTCTATCTCGAACAGGAAGGTATTAATACGGTAACTACCTGGCGTTAAGAACGCGGCCTGCGGGCCTTTTTGCCCATTGTTTTCTAAAAAGGCCTGCGAATCCTGGAACTTATCGCAGGGCACTGGTTTACCCAGCACACGGCCGGTATCCATCGGCGCGCCATCCTTTGCCTTTACCAGCCCCAGCTTATCCTGCGGGATAACGGTAAACTGGCCCATGGTAATGGTATACTGCCATGGCCACATGCGCCAGTACAAGCCCGGGGCAAGTGGCTTGCCCTGCATACCGGCTTCGCCATTTACAGCGATAATACGGCCATCCGGCAGCCGTTTGTCCCCATAAAGGGTAAATTTTTTAACCACCAAGCCAATACGGTCATCAGGCACGATGATCATACCGAAAAAAACCTGCAGTACAAATTTGTACATCAAAAGGGCGGCACACAGGGGCAGCACCCACCAGAATTGGAGAATTGAAATAGAATCAGACATTTTGTTTTTGATTAATTTACCGGGGCCCTTAAGGTGCGGGCTCCTCACAATAACTTATAGCTTTATGAGACCTTGGCTATATAGCGTTTAATATGATTCCCGGCAATTCCCGTTGTTACAAAAAACTAAGGAATTATTTTTAGGGAAAGCCAGAACAGGTCTTCCTTAATTATTGTTGCCGTTATTCGGCAACACGGAGCCTTCTCCTGTAAAGGTATTATCTACAATCGCGCGGATAACCTCATCTATCTCGTTGCCAACTACCAGTAAAAGATTAATGGCTTCTTTATTCTCCTGGCTACCAAAATCCTCAAAGTCTATTACATTGATCAACCCGAGCATACTCGCCACCGGGCGGCGCAATTCGTGCGAGCTTAGGGATGCTATCTGGCGCAGCCGCTCGTTCTGGGCGACTATCTCTTTTTCCGATCGTAACCGTACGGTGATGTCCCTCGCAAAACAGCCTGTACCAACAATTTCCCGTGCATCATTATAAATAGGATTAAAACTCACCTCAAAATATAAAGGCTCGCCAGGGCCCGAGTGGGTGTTCTCATATATAACGGTGTACTGCTCGCCGCTAAGCGCCCGTTTGTAGTATTCGTTCCATATTGCAATAGTTTCGGCAGGGCCGTAAACAACAACATCCTCCCCGTTAACCGGCGTAAAGCCCGTTTCATGTAATACAACATCCCTGTAAGAAGTATTAAAGAAAACGTAACGGTTATTTTTATCCAGGGACCAGATCAGGTCATCCGTATTATTAATAAGGGCTTCCAGGTTGCTGCGCGCCCAGTTCAATTCTTCCTCCGCAATTTTTTGCCGTGTAATATCCTTAATAAACACGGTTAGCCCTTCGGCGGATGGGTATACGGCGATACGAAGCCAAAGCCGTGAGCTTTCAACGTATTCGGTAAACTTCAAGGTTTGCTGCGTTTCTGCAGCCAGGCGAAATTGCTGCTCAGCCTGCCCGCCATTGAGTGTTGGGAAAACATCCCAAATACTGTTGCCTGTAAGCTCCTCGCGGGATCTATGTGATAATGCCTCAAAGGCTTTGTTTGTTTTGATGAAACGCCAGTTGTTATCTAAAATTAAAAATGAATCGGTTATGCTTTCAATAAAATCATTGAGTTTCTCTACAGTACGCTTTACCTGGTTTTGGATCTCTACCTTTTGGCTGATATCCTGCCCCACTCCCTGGATCTCGGTCACATCCCCTTCTTCGTTAATAATAGAGATGAATTCCCATTCGGAAGGGTGCCGCTTGCCGGCCTTATCCAGTTTTTCGCGCATAAGCGGGATGATCTTGCCCGGGGCGGCCACGCATTCTTCAAAGGCGCGCTGGCAGCGGTCCATATCTTCGGGCGCGGTATTAATGGCGAAGTGCTGCCCAACCAATTCCACATCGGTGTAGCCAAAAACATCGCAATAGCGTTTATTAACAAATGTGAAGTACCCCTTTGTATCTAAGCGGACCAAAAAGTTGGTTTGCGAATTGATGAGCGAGAGCAAGAATTGCTCGCGTTTTAGCGCATCATCATTAACACCGGGCCTGGCACCAACAATCGGTGGAACGGATTCATTTAAAATGCTCAATAGTACCTGCTGATCGGTTATCGCATCGGTATAAATGCTCCTTTTTTCGGTGATAAACCGGCTACCCAGGTCGTTTACGGGCAAAGTGCGGTAACTTACCTGTACAGGTTCGTCTTCGCCGAGCCGGCTGAGGGCTTCTTTTACATTTTTGATATCGGCCGGATGGATAGCTGCGTGCCAGAAATCGGGTTCAGTTGGAACCGTGTTCTCCGGGTACCCCGAAAGCATACTTATCCCCGGCCCGATGGTAATATATCGTTCCAGCGACAGGTTAAATGCTATTATACACTCGCTTATTAAAGGCAAAATGCTTGGTTGCATAAGTGGCAATGAGGTTCAAAGCTAAAGTTATAATAAAATAAACAGCAAATGTTATCGGTACAACCAATTTGTGTTAAATAGCCAATTATATTCATTTAATAATAAGGCTTTTAATTTATTATAAATTTATTTACCTTTGCATCCCCGCAGAACAGACTCCGGGGACAATGTTGAATACATAACAATAAAAAATGGCAACTAAGATCAGACTGCAAAGACACGGTAAAAAAGGAAAACCTTTTTACTACATTGTAGTAGCAGACGCCCGCGCACCACGCGACGGTCGTTTCATCGAGCGTGTAGGTTCATACAACCCTAACACTAACCCGGCTACTATCGACATCAATTTCGACAAAACCCTTGAGTGGGTAAACAACGGCGCACAGCCAACAGACACTTGCCGTGCAATACTTTCTTACAAAGGGGTATTATACAAAAAACACTTACAAGGCGGTGTTAAAAAAGGTGCTTTAACTGTTGAGCAGGCAGATGCTAAATTTGCTGAGTGGCAGGACCAAAAAGACGGTAAGATCACCGGCAAAAAAACCAGCTTAACTTCTGCAAAAGACGAAGCCCGTAAATTAGCTTTAATTGCTGAAGCTAAAAAGAAAGAAGATAAAGCCGCTGCTATTGCTGCTAAAAACACGCCACCTGCCGAAGAAGTAGAAGAAACTCCTGCTGATGATGCAGCTGCTGAAACTGAAGCAGAAAGCGCTGAATAATTATTTTACAGAGGCAAGAGTAAAGAATCAAGATACAAGACAGAAAAATCTTGATTCATGATTCTTTCAATTTTGATTCTAATCAATGGCGAAGCAACCAACAGGTTCTTCGCCATTGTTATTTAATAAGGAATTTTAAAGATGAAAACAGAAGATTGTTTCCGGATAGGCACCGTGCTAAAAACCAAGGGGCTGAAAGGCGAAATGCAGTTATACATGGATTTCGACGGCGTAGAGAACATAAAGATCACCTCGATATTTTTGGATATTGCCGGCAAGCTGGTGCCTTTTTTTGTTGAATCGATAAAACACAACCAAAAGAACAGCGCCTACCTGTACCTCGAGGATATAGATACCATCGAAAAAGCAGCGATGCTGGTTCGGAAAGATATCTACCTGCCCAATAAAGCCAAACCAAAAAAGAGAAAAGAAGAATTTACCCTTAAAGACCTTAAAGGTTTTATCGCCGTTGATATTTACGAAGGCGAACTGGGCGAGATCACCGACATCCACGAATTCCCTCAGCAACTGATAGCCGCCGTTAGCTACAAAGGTAACGAAGTGCTTTTCCCGCTGAACGAGAGTATTATACAAGGTATCGATCGGGTGAAAAACATCGTAACCGTAGACCTACCCGAAGGCCTGCTGGATATTTATATGGAGTAACTACTCCCCCGCAAACACTACCGATTTAGAGGCCATCAATTTATTGATCTTCTTTATCTTCTGCCTGTTTTGCTGGTTGGGGTTGTACCTGGATATTACTTCGCCGGTTTTGGTATCTATCAGGCTTATCTCGTAATCGGTATCGCTTGCCTTTACGTAACCGAAGGCCTCCGGGTTGTATTCATTCCCCAATAAGCCATTCAACACAAAAAAGCCAGCGTTAGCCCAATTAGCCGCTTTTTCGGACATGTAGCGTTCCCTGTTCATGCGCACTTTTAGCACAAGGTCGGCGCCCACCATACGGCCAACACTATCCGGAGCCATTGTCCACGCGGTACGCAGATCCATCATTTTCGTATACAATTTGTTGTTAACGGTATCGGCACTCATCAGCTTCACTTTAAATTGCTGGTTTTTGCGCTCGTGCTCGTTTTTGTAAGCTAAAAAGGTTTGCGCTATATCTGCCTGCAAATTGAGGCTTGCGGTTTGTTCCTCTGCGTACCAATCGGCTTTTGCAGGTCGCTGGCCACTGTAAAAAACCTCAACCGGCAAAACAGCCAGCTTTTTTCCTTCGAGATTATGTGATGAGAGGTACTCTTTGTTATTATATATTTCCCGCGAACATGATGTAAAAACCGTAGCGATGATGAGCAAAAAAAGTAACCGTGTTTTCATATATCAGCAAGACGCAGATACCATGCATAATATTACAACCCCACAGAATAATTTGGTGCTATTTTTGCCCCTTTGTTGAAAACCAGTCAGGTTTGCTTAATTTCGCATTAATGGGAAACACCGCAGAGGAATTTTTAGAGGCTTCGGAGCTGAAAGTGTTTGAGATGGATCATCGGCGCATCATCAACCATAATATTGGCAAGTATGATGTTTCGGTAGCGCGGGGGCTTTCGCGGATGATCAACCTCGATAATTCTAAAAAGAAGGGGCACGCCATTAAGTGGAAGGTGATGGAGAACCTGGATAAATTTTTGCCGGAGTTTGAAGCCAACTTCCAAAAACGCGGCGGCAAGGTAATTTGGGCGAATGATTTAGAAGAGGCCCAGCGCGAAATTCTTAATATCCTCACCAAAGCAAAGGCCAAAACCGTCATCAAATCCAAATCGATGGTGACGGAAGAAATTCACCTGAATGCTTTTTTGGAGAGCAATAACATCGAATCGGTAGAGAGCGACCTGGGCGAGTACATTGTACAACTACTGGGCCAGCGCCCTTACCATATTGTTACTCCGGCCATGCACCTTTCTAAGGAAGATATAGCCAAACTCTTCCACGAACGTTTTGGCACACCGGCTGATGCCACGCCCGAACAACTCACCCAAAAAGCGCGCGAACTACTACGCGATAAATACCTGAAAGCCGATGTGGGTATCACCGGGGCTAATTTTTTGATTGCCGATACCGGGAGTATAGCCATCAGCGAGAACGAGGGGAACGCCCGGTTAACTACCACCTTCCCCAAAATACAGATCAGCATTGTTGGGATAGAAAAAATCATCCCCTCCATTGCCGACCTCGACCTGTTTTGGCCTATGCTGTCTACCCATGGCACGGGGCAAAACCTTACGGTATACAATACCATTTTAAGCGGCCCGCGCCAACCCGGCGAAACCGACGGCCCCGAAGAAATGTACGTGATATTACTGGATAATGGCCGCACCAACCTGTTAGCGCAAAAAGAACAACGCCAGGGCCTGTACTGTATCCGCTGCGGGGCGTGTTTAAACGTTTGCCCGGTTTATAAAAATATTGGCGGCCATACTTACGAAACCGCTTACACCGGCCCCATCGGTTCGGTTATTACACCGCACATGCGCGGCATGGAAGACTTTAAACATCTGAGTTACGCATCAAGTTTATGCGGGGCCTGTACCAGTGTTTGCCCTGTAAAAATTGATATCCATAAAATGCTGCTGCTTAACCGCCGCGACGCGGTGAACGAGGGCCTCGTCCCCAAAAAAGAAAAATGGGGTTGGGCCATCTGGAAAAAAGGGATGCTTAAACGCAATCTTACTGATTTCTTCGGCGGCAAAATGAAGAACAGCCTCCTTCGTTTTTTCTTTAAAAACTCATGGGGGCACTTTAAGGATATGCCCGAGGTTGCCGAAAAATCTTTCAGCAAGCAATGGACAGAGCGGAACCAAACCCCAAAACACGAAGAAGATTAATGCGTAAAGTTATACTGAACGTTGCGGTAAGCCTGGATGGACTTATTGAAGGCCCCAAGGGGGAATACGACTGGTGCTTTGACGACCAGGATTACGGCCTCACTCCTTTTTTTCATAGTATCGATGCCATATTTATCGGCCGCAAAAGCTATGATATGATCCGTGCGCAACCCAATATGTTCCCCGGTAAAAAGATGTATGTTTTCTCGGATACACTTGTACCAGGTAAAAATGAGGATGTAGAGGTTATCGGCACTGCAAACTTTAGACACACCGTTGAAGGCATTATGAACGAGGCTGGTAAAAGCATTTGGCTGTTTGGCGGTGCCAGCCTGGTTTCGGCATTTTTAGATAAACGATGGATAACCGAACTGCACTTATCCGTTCATCCCATTATTTTAGGTGCAGGCAAACCCTTGTTTGAAAATATAACAGAAAAGGTAGATCTGCAATTCATCAGCCAGCAGGTTTATAATACCGGGCTGGTACAGCTCCACTACGCCCTGAAACCTAAATTTGATATGGAAATGCTGAAGCTATTGTAAAGTACCATCAATCCACTTACCTCTCACTACTTTCCACTCATTACTCATTACTCACCACTCCCTACTCACCACTCCCTACTCTTCCAATTAATGTTTATCTCCGAAACCGAACTCCTTATACGTATTTGGCAATTCGTCGCGGTTGCTAAAAGCGAAGGAATAAGTTGCAAACCAGGTTTCAAAATCGGCATCGTTGGTTTTTGATGCTTCGATATGCACACAACGGATCATGTAGATCCCATCGCGGCTCGGGCTGAAATATATTTGCCCCGTAGCGTCGGTAGCCAGTAATTGCGGGTGCACATTGCCCGATGCTGTTTTAATATACAATAACACGTTGCTGTTTTTTAAAGGCTTACCCATAAAATAAACAACCGCAGTAATATCGTCGCCGTAGCTTTTTTTGTATGGGTTTTGTTTAAGTACGATCTCCAGGTCGTTACCTAAAATTTTGCTGAACGCATTGCCACCGCCGCCATCAACGTTAACCAGCGTTTTTAAATAGTAACGATATTTCTCAACCAGGTTTAAGCGGCTGTCGTCCTTAATTTTTTCGGCTAAATTATCATAGCCTTGTTTGGTAAGGTAGGCCACAAAATCCTCGTGCGGTAACTCGATGATATCATCCTTGGTATTCATCTCAACCATTACCATTCCGCTGCCGTTCACCGTATAATTTAATATTGGGCTGGCGCTATCTTTAGCTACCTTAAGCAAGTCGGTTAATTTGGAGCCTTCGTATATGCTGAATTTGGCTGTCTTTTTGGAGTTGAACCTGTCCTCTCCGTCCTTCGTCAGGTTTTCGCCCGTGAGGAGGTGTACGTTCAGCTGATCGCCTTTATGCAGGTAAAAGCTCTCCGGCAGTAAAAAACTATCAGGAGCAAAGGCGGTTAGGCCAATTATGGCAAACAAAAAAAATAAAATGGCGTAAAAGTGCTTCATAGCAAAAAGATGGATTGCGTAAACATACAAAGTTTTAAAAACTTCTTAGCTTTACGGTAATGATTTTCGACCGTAAACATATCGATAATGACGGTTTAATAACGTTCTACAAGAAATTATTATTGCCGAGGCTGGTTGAAGAGAAAATGCTGATCCTGTTAAGGCAGGGGAGAATCGGTAAATGGTTTTCTGGTATTGGGCAAGAAGCAATTGGTGTGGGCAGTACTTTGGCTATGGACGCCGACGAGTATATCTTACCTATGCACCGTAACCTGGGCGTATTTACCTCCCGTAATATCCCCATTTCGCGTTTAATGGCGCAATGGCAGGGCAAGCTCTCCGGCTTTACCCGCGGGCGCGATCGCTCCTTTCATTTCGGCACGCTGGATTATAAGATCATCGGGATGATATCGCACCTTGGTCCGCAAATGGCTCTTGCCGATGGCATAGCTTTGGCCGATAAGCTAAGCGCACGCAAAAAAGTAACCTTGGTATATACCGGCGAAGGCGCCACCAGCGAGGGAGATTTTCACGAAGCCATTAATATCGCCGCCGTTTGGGACCTGCCGGTAATTTTCCTGATAGAGAACAACGGCTACGGCCTTTCTACCCCGGTTAACGAACAATACCGCTGCGAGTCGTTATCCGACAGGGCTATTGGTTACGGCATAGAAGGGCGTAAGGTTGATGGCAACAACATCCTCGAAGTTTACCATACCATCAACGAACTGGCAAAAGACATGCGCGAACGTCCCCGACCGGTTCTGCTGGA
This sequence comes from Mucilaginibacter sp., assembly GCF_039925265.1. GTDB lineage: Bacteria > Bacteroidota > Bacteroidia > Sphingobacteriales > Sphingobacteriaceae > Mucilaginibacter. The sequence goes on along the minus strand of NZ_JBDSZG010000025.1, from coordinate 11,106 downwards.
ATGCATGACCTTTAGGATGCGCGGGCACGAGGAGGCATCGGGCACCAAATATGTACCGCAGGAGTTATTTACCGAATGGCAGAAGAAGGATCCGCTGGAGAATTTTGAAAAATATTTACTGGATGAACAGGTGCTCCGCCCGGAGTGGGTGCCTTATTTACGAAATGAATTTACCAAGCTGATTGACGCCGAAATAGAAAAGGTTTTCAGCGAGCCGGATATTATTCCGCATATACAAACCGAGGTAGATAGCATGTACAGGTTGTACACCATGCCTAAACAACCTCCGTACGAAGTTTTATCAAACAAGCGTTACATAGATGCCATAAGCGATGGGCTAAAGCAGGCCATGCGCAAGCACAACAACCTGGTGATCATGGGGCAGGACATTGCCGAATATGGCGGTGCCTTTAAAATAACTCAGGGTTTTGTTGAAGAATTTGGGAAAGAACGCGTACGTAACACACCGATATGCGAATCGGGCATTGTGGGTACAGCCATGGGACTGGCATTAAACGGCTACAAGGCCATTGTGGAAATGCAATTTGCCGATTTTGTAACCTGCGGTTTTAACCAGATCATTAACAACCTGGCCAAAACCTATTACCGCTGGGGGCAGCCTATAGATGTAGTAATCCGTATGCCTACAGGCGGCGGTACGGGCGCCGGTCCGTTCCACTCGCAAACCAACGAAGCCTGGTTCACCAAAACACCGGGGCTTAAAGTGGTTTACCCCGCCTTCCCCGATGATGCCAAAGGTTTGCTGATGGCCGCTGTAGACGACCCAAACCCCGTAATGTTTTTTGAACATAAAGCACTATACCGCAGCATCTCCGGCAATGTGCCCGATGATGACTATTATGTAGAGATAGGAAAGGCCAACATCGTTCGCCCGGGTACCAAGGCCAGTATAATTACTTACGGCATGGGTGTACACTGGGCCATAGAATACGTCGAAAAACATCCCGAGCATTCCATCGAGATCCTCGACCTGCGGAGTTTACAACCCTGGGATAAAGACGCAGTTATAAAAACCGTGAAGAAAACATCCAAGGTGATGATACTGCATGAAGATACGCTAACCAGTGGTTTCGGCGGAGAACTGGCAGCCTACATTGGCGAACATTGCTTTAAATACCTTGATGCCCCGGTAATGCGCTGCGCCAGTTTAGATACCGCCATCCCCATGAACAAAGCCCTCGAAGACCAGTTCCTGGCCAAAGCAAGGCTGGAAGAATGTATGGATGTGTTGTTGAAATTTTAGGAAATAATTTTTTTTTACCATCACGTCATTGCGAGGTACGAAGCAATCTCCCGATATGCAATGCCGATATGCAATGCCGATATGCAAAGTTTGGAGATTGCTTCGTACCTCGCAATGATGCGTGGGAACCGATGAACTCTTTACCCCTCCAACAATTCCACCTCCGCTACCGGGCTAAACAAGTAAACCCTTCTACTGCTCACTTCTACACATTTATAGCGCTTGCGCAGCTTTTCTTCCATACGGAAGATCCGGCCATCTTTTAGTTTGAACAGGGATTTGATGGGCAGTTTTTCCACCGTATGCACCGATTCTTTCGGCGCATCGTATTTACGCAGGGAGCGGAACAGCGTCAGGTCCGAACAGCTGGATGCTGCGGGGTTATTTAAATAACTGATGATAGCCTGCTTAATATCCGGCGGGAAGACATCCTTCTCAAAAAAAGGCTGCATCATTTTCTTAAAGTTCGACTTCCATTCGCTGCCATGCGGCTTTGCTTTTTGCTTGTGCTCGTTCCAGGTATGCAGGTGCGCAAACTCATGTACGGTTGTTACCAGAAACGCGTAGGGATTTAGATCGAAATTAACGGAGATACGATGGCCTTTACCGTCGTAGGGAGCGCGGTAATCGCCAAACTTGGTGCCGCGGTTGCGCGAAATTTTAAACTCGCATTTAAAGTAGTCTATCCAGCGGCTAATCAATGGTGCCGCATCCGGCGGAAGATACTTTTCTAAAACTTTTACTTTATCCAATTTTTACCTCTGTATCAAAGATAAGGAATTGGACATAAGTTTTAAAGCGATTTGTCTACTTCAGCAACATCGTCAAACCGATAAGCCCTTGAGATAATATACTTTCCAACAAATAACTCATTCCCCAAAAAAGGCAGCTTAAGTTGTTGGAAGGCTGGTTCAATATCTTTGTAATTGAAGTACATATATCTTGGCATATTAATATGCCTGTTATCTTTCAGGTAAATTATCAAACATTTAATATCGTTTTTGTATCCATAGTATGATGAGCTATACCCTTTTATTTGGGTGGTAATATTGGTTTCTCTCCAGATTAAATAGTCTTTTAGGATAATCTCTTTTTCTGTTATAACAATGCCGAATCGCAGCGTAACAACAATTTGATTAAACTGGGCTGTAAAATAGCCAAACATGAACATGCCGATAAGAATAAACCAAAAATCATCGTAGGAAAAATCACCTTCGGTGATTATCTGGGGTATAAGAACGAACAAATAGAAGACAAAAAAAACAGAGAACAGCGAAGTAACAACCAGTAACAGGAAATAAATAGGGTAAATAAACCGGCTTTTAAAAACAATCATTAGGCTAAAGTAGGTAAACACCAATAGTATAGCAATAACGCAACCGATACTACTTCAATAAATGGTATACCAAAAACGCCGCTCCATAGGCCAGGGCGGTCATATACGCAAACTGCGCGGCGGGCCAGCGCCAGTCTTTGGTTTCGCGGTAAACAACAGCTACGGTACTGGCGCACTGCATGGCAAATGCGTAGAACATCATTAGTGAGAAGGCCACTGCCAGTGTAAATACCGGGCTGCCGTCGGGATTTTTAGCGTTACGCATTTTTTGTTGCACCGAATCTATGCGGTCGGCATCGCCATCTACGCTGTAAATGGTGGCCATGGTACCTACAAATACCTCGCGGGCGGCAAAGGATGTTATTAACGCGATGCCAATTTTCCAATCGAAACCCAGCGGCCTTATCGCAGGTTCAATAGCATGGCCTAAAACACCCGCATAAGAGTTTTCCAGTTTTTCGGTAGAGATCACCCGGGCAAGGCTATCGGGCTTCATACTTTGCGCGTATTGCGGGGCGCTATATTTTTGTTCGATGTTTTTAAACCTGTCGCCGGGGCCGTAAGACGACAACACCCAAAGGATAATGGATACCGCGATGATCACCTTCCCAGCTTCCAGCACAAAGGTTTTTGCCCGTTCGTACATCGAGAATAAAACGTTGTTCCACCTTGGCATACGATACACGGGGAGTTCCATAATAAAGTAGCCGCGTTCGCGGGATTTTAAAATAAACTTCATCACCCAAGCCACGATCACTGCCGATATTAGGCTGAGCACATACATGCCGGTAAGCGCCAATCCCTGCAGGTTAAAGATCCACCAAATGTTCCGGCTGGGTACCACCAGGGCAATGAGCAGGGTATAAACAGGCAGGCGTGCCGAACAAGCCACCAATGGCGTCACCATAATAGTGATCATCCTATCCTTCCAGTTCTCAATGGTGCGGGTACTCATGATGGACGGTACCGCGCAGGCAAAACCACCTATCAACGGCACTACCGATTTGCCATTAAGCCCCACCTTGCGCATGATCTTGTCCATCATAAACGTAACGCGGGCCATATAGCCGGTATCTTCCAGTATAGAAATGAACGCGAACAATATAGCTATCTGCGGGATGAAAACCAGCACACCACTGAGGCCGGCGACTACGCCATCAACCAGTAAGTTGGTTAAGGGCCCAGCGGGTAAAATATCTCGTAAGCCTCCTTGTATCAGCACAAAAAGCTCTTCAATAAGCGACATTGGATACGCCGACCATGCAAATATCGACTGAAACATAAATAGCAGGATGCCCATGAAAATAACAAAGCCAAAAACGCGATGAGTGAGGATCTTGTCTATCTTGTTGCTGTGGCTTTCGTCCTGCGCGGTTACTGGCGTTTTTACCGTATCGTATAAAACATCGTTAATGTAATTGTACCGGGCGATGGTTTCTGTGGCCTGCGCTTTCTGCGAATGGAAAGAATGCTCCTTTTCCAGTTCTTCTATCCGCTCGCTTTGCGCAGGCGTTAAAAACTTTAAAGTTTCGTGCTGGTGCGCCAGTTGCAGGGCAAAGTATGGGTTTTCGGTATCTATTTCGTTGCAGATGGTATCTATAAGCCCCGGCGCAATGGCTTTTACATCGATGCTGCTCTCCTGCAATGCGAATTTATTAGCGAACGAAATGGCAGCCTTTAAATTGGCAATACCTTCCAGCTTTCTTGCCGAAATGGGTATCACGGGCACGCCCAGTTTTTTTGCCAACAGATCTATATCGATAATAACCCCGCCCTTTTTGGCGAGGTCTATCATGTTCAGGGCAATAATAACCGGGATCTTCAGGTCGGCAACCTGGGTGTAAAGTAGAAGGTTTCGTTTGAGATTGGTAGCATCGAGTATAACAACTACCAGGTCGGGTGTGAGTTCGCCGTTCTTTTCGGCCAGTACAGAAAACACGATAGATTCATCGCGGCTTTTGGGGTATAAACTGTAAGTTCCGGGAAGATCTACTATTTCGGCACTGCGCCCATCTGGCAGCTGGGAGTAGCCAACTTTTTTATCAACCGTAACACCCGGAAAATTTCCTATTTTTTGGTTTAAGCCGGTTAACGCGTTAAAAAGTGTTGATTTACCGGTATTGGGATTGCCTACAAGCGCTACTCTGATATCAGCTTTCAATGGCTACAATGTACTACTGCAAAATAATGGTTGATGCTTCAAATTTGCGCAGGCTTAACTGGTAGCCGGATACATGGATGGCGATAGGATCGCCAAGGGGCGCTATGCGAGATACCCTAACTTCTTCGCCGGGCAGGCAGCCCATTTCCATCAGCTTAACAGACATTTCCAGATCGGTAAATTCCTTTACTATACCCGTTTCTCCTACTTCAAGCTGCGAAAGTGTCATCTGTGTAAATTTGAACACAAATGTAAGCTTATTTATATTAAATCCAAATAAGATGAGCGGGTATTTTGGTCAGATTGTTTACGCGCGGTAAACTTTCGCGGGCAATTTTTTCATCCCGAAATGCGGACAATTGCAATCCTTTTTAAAAAGGCCGCAGGAAGAAAGAATAACGGCGGCAACAACCGCTATAACAACACCCCTAAATACTTTCATGATTCAACGCGTTAGAAGTAACCAAAACAGCAAATATCCCCATACATGCTCCAACAGTATCGGCAAACAGGTCGGCTGTATCGCCGCTTCGCCAGGTAAAAATATACAATTGCAGCACTTCTATCAGTGCGCCATAGCTAATTAAAACAATGGTGTTTTTTATGGCTATTTCAATACGCACTTCGCGTATTTTAAATTTCCGGATGCTGCCGTAGCAGTATAATACAGCGAGCACAAAAAATAAGCCGCAGTGCGTTAACTTATCAAACCCGGGGAAAAACAGGTGCGAAGAACCAATACTCCCCATGGGCAAACTGCATATCACCAAAATAAATAAGGCCCACAAAATAGCGGGCCAGTATGGTTTAATGCGTGCTCCCATTAAGCACCAATAACGCCTTTATAATCGTCGGCAGATAGTAAGCTTTCGGCATCCGCAGGGCTGGTTAAGCTTATTTTAACCATCCAGCCATCGCCATAAGGGTCGGTGTTTACCAACTCGGGCTGGCTATCCAGTAACGGGTTTATTTCCAAAACTTTCCCGTCGAGCGGCATGAACAAGTCCGATACTGTTTTCACAGCTTCAACTGTACCAAAAACATCTTCTTTGGCAACATCCTGGCCTACGGTGTTGATATCTACATAAACAATATCACCCAATTCACCTTGTGCAAACTCGGTGATACCAATTGTAGCTATATCGCCTTCAACGCGTATCCACTCGTGGTCTTTTGTGTATTTTAATTCGGCAGGAAAATTCATGTCTGTTTAATTTATGTGTCCAAAAATAATAAAACTTTAAGGTATAACAATAATCAGTATGATTTTAAACCCGGGGAATCTGTTTCATTTAAAACCAAAAACGGGAAATTCTGTTAACTATAAAAACAAAAAATAACCTACAAAATGAAAAAGATTAGTTTAGTAGCAATGATAGCGCTTGCAGCATTATCATTCCAGGCATGTAACAACGCCGCAAAAGACAGCAAAGAAACCGCCGACAGCGTAAACGCTGTTAAAGACACAACCACCAACGGCAGCACCGGTATCGCGGTTGCAGAAATGGATGCCAAATTTGCAACTGATGCAGCAAACGCCGGCATGGCAGAAGTTGCGGCAGGCAAAATGGCTCTCGAAAAAGCAACCAACCCACAGGTAAAAGAATTTGCCGGCATGATGGTAATGGACCATACAAAAGCTAACGAAGAATTGATGGCGATAGCAAAAACAAAAAACATTACCCTGCCTACCGCACCAGATGAAGAGCATCAGAAAAAAGCTGCTGAGCTGGAGAAAAAATCGGGCAAAGAGTTTGACAAAGCTTACGTAGATGCAATGGTAGACGGGCACAAAAAAGTAGCCTCGATGCTGGAAGATGCCTCAAAAAACTGTAAGGATATGGAGTTAATGGCTTTCGCCACTAAAATCTTGCCTACCGTAAAAGCGCACCTGGCTAAAATAGAAGCCATACAAGCAAGCATGAAATAATTGTTGCTTTAGATAATTCTTAAAAAAGGAGAAGCAAATGCTTCTCCTTTTTTGTGCGTTGTTTTTGCATAAAGCAGCTTAATTGAATACTTTAGGGAGATAAAACCCTTCCGAATGAAAAAGCACCTTCCTTTCCTCTTATTGTTTCTTTTTTGCTGCTCGTTTGTAAAAGCCCAAAGCATCCAGTCCAAAACACAGGGGCTTACCAAATACAGCGGTTATTTTAATTTTTATTGGGACGAGAAAGCAGGCAAGATCTATTTGGAGATAGATAAACTGAACCAAGAATTTTTGTACGTAAACTCGCTGCCAGCGGGTGTAGGCTCCAACGACCTTGGGCTCGACCGCGGCCAGATAGGTGATAGCCGCATTGTAAAATTCATTAAAATTGGGCCGAAAGTTTTGCTGATACAGCCTAACTACAACTTCAGGGCGGTGAGTAATAATGCCGATGAGCGAAAATCGGTGGCGGAAGCCTTCGCGCAATCGGCCATTTGGGGTACTACCGCTATTGCCGATGATGGCGATAAAGTTTTGATAGACCTTACACCTTTCCTGCTGCGTGATAACCACCACCTGGCCGACAGGTTGAACAGCAACAACCAGGGAAGTTTTAGTGCCGATGAAAGCCGCAGTGCCGTTTTTCTCCCGAATACAAAAAGTTTCCCGGACAATACCGAGTTCGAGGCGATCGTCACCTTAGTAGGCAAAGCCAGCGGGGCCGAGATCAGCTCGGTTACGCCGGATGCAAATGCAGTAACCGTACGGATGCACCAATCGTTCATCAAACTGCCCGACGAGAAGTATAAGCCACGCAAGTTTGATACCCGATCTGGCTACTTCGGTATAGAGTATATGGATTTTGCTACCCCTATTGGCGACCCGATTGTAAAAAGGCTTTTAAGCAGGCATCGCTTAGAAAAGAAAGACCCATCCGCTGCCGTGAGTGAGCCCATAAAACCTATTATTTACTATGTTGACCGCGGCGCACCCGAACCGGTACGCAGTGCCCTGATAGAAGGTGCCGGCTGGTGGAACCAGGCCTTTGAAGCTGCAGGTTATAAAAATGCCTTTATTGTAAAATTACTGCCCGAGGATGCCGACCCGATGGACGTGCGTTACAATATTATCCAATGGATCCACCGCTCTACACGGGGCTGGTCTTACGGGGCATCTATTAATGATCCGCGTACCGGCGAAATTATTAAAGGGCAAGTATCGCTTGGTTCGCTGCGCGACAGGCAGGATTTTTTGCTAGCCGAAGGATTGATACAACCCTACGAAGACGGTAAGCCCGTAAGCGATAAAATGTTGCAACTGGCTTTAGCACGGCTGCGCCAACTGGCGGCACATGAGGTTGGGCATACGCTGGGCCTGCAGCACAATTTTACCGCAAGTGTGAACGACAGGGCATCGGTGATGGATTATCCACCACCTGTAGTTAGCCTGAATACCGATGGAACCATTGATGTAAGCAAAGCCTACAAAACCGAGATTGGCGGTTATGATAAACGCGCCATCCTTTACGGGTACCAGGATTTTGCGAAGGGAACTAACGAGGATGAAGCCCTAAAAGGCATCATCTCCGAAACCATTAAGCAAGGTTACCTGTACATTTCTGACGAGGATGCACGTCCTGCAGGCAGCGCGCATCCGCAGGCACACCTTTGGGATAGCGGTAACAATGGCGCCGATGAACTAAACCGGCTGATGATCTTGCGCAAACAGGTGCTGGACAATTTCTCCGCAAAGGCCATTCGTCAGGATGCGCCTATGGCTGCGCTGGAAGAAGTTTTGGTGCCCATGTACCTTATTCACCGTTACCAAACCGAGGCGGCATCAAAAATGCTGGGCGGTTTATATTATAGCTTCGCCCTCAAAAACGACGGGCAAACCATCACCAAATTTGTGCCCCCCGCAGAGCAGTGGAAAGCTTTTGATGCCCTGATGGGAACAATAACACCGGAAGCCCTGGCATTGCCGGAAAAGTTGATAGCGATGATCCCACCCCGCCCTACCGGATATCCCCGCACCCGGGAAACATTTAAATCGCGCACCGGCGTAACGTTCGACCCGATGGCCGCTGCCGAATCTGCGGCCGGCACCACCCTATCGTTTATGCTGCATCCCGAGCGGGCTGCAAGGCTGATAGAATACCAATCTCGCGACAACACGCAGCCCGGCTTACTCCCCGTGCTGAATAAATTAGTAGCCAAAACCTGGAAAGCCCCGCAGCCAATAGGGTACAAGGGCGAATTGCAACGACTGGTAAATAATTTAACGCTGAAACAAATACTACAATTAGCCGCTAATACCAATGCCGCCGAAAATGTACGCAGCATTGCACTGTTACAAATAGACGATCTTAAAAAATGGATGCAAAGTGCTTTACCAACTGCAGCAGATAGCCGCAAAGCAAATTTGCTATTCGGTTTATCACAGATCAGCCAGTTTGAGAAAACACCGGATAAATTCCAACCTGTAAAACCATTGGGGATGCCGGATGGCTCGCCCATTGGCGCGGATGAAGACATGAACTATTAATAATTAAACAAAAGCAACTATCTTGCGGCGGCTTAAACACAAATAATATGGCAGCAACAATAGTAACAGGGTTAATGGCCTATGGTATGTCGGGCAGGATCTTCCATGCACCCTTCATCCATACAAATCCCAATTTTACTTTAAAAGGAATTGTAGAGCGCAATCAAAAAAAAGCGTCTGCGATCTACCCGGATATCATTAGCTATAACAGCGTTGATGAATTGCTGAACGACGCGGAGGTAGAACTGATTATTGTAAATACCCCCAGCAACCTGCACCTGGAACATGCCATTAAGGCCTTGCGGGCAGGCAAACACGTACTGGTAGAAAAACCGGCTGCAGCAACCGCCGCACAGGTAAAAGAGTTATTTGATGTTGGCCGCGAAACAGGCAAACACATCATGATCTATCAAAACCGCCGGTACGATAGCGGCTTTTTATCCACCAAGGCTGTCATCGAAAGTGGTCGGCTGGGTACTTTGCAGGAAGTTATCTTCCGTATGGATCGCTACAAAGCGCAGCTTGGTGTAAAGGCATTTAAAGAAACAAAAGACACCCCGGCGAATGGTTTGGTGTATGACCTTGGCCCGCATCTGATAGATAATGTTATCGCGCTGTTTGGTCGCCCCTTATCTTTCCATAAAACTACCGGTATTTACCGCGAGGGTTCTGAAGTGCCGGATTACTTCCATTTCCATCTTACCTATCCTAACCAGCTGAACGTTTATTTAACAGGGGGATTACTGATGGCTGAAGAGCAACCCGGCTTTGTGGTGAACGGCACCGTGGGCAGTTTTATAAAGGCCCGCACAGATGTGCAGGAAGCCCAGTTGGATAAAGGCATGATGCCAAACGACGAAGCTTACGGGCTTGAACCAGAAGGCAGCGAAGGCAAACTGGTAACAATTGGTGTAGATAATAAAAAAACAACCGAGGCCATTGCTTCAGACAAAGGCGACTATATGCAAATATTTGATGCTGTTTATCATACCGTGCGTAATAATGCGTTATTCCCTATAACAGAAGAACATATTGCCTGGCAGTTAGAACTCCTGGAAGCTTAATAAAATTAACCCCCTGTTTCGCTTAAATATAAAATGAAGAAATTACTATTCGCCATTACCCTGCTCATAGCGGCAGGATGCTCAAAAGCCCAGCCCCCGGTAATAGCGCCCTACAAGATGCTTAAACTGGATAACACCTGGACCACCCCTGCCGACCTGAAAAAGGACAAGCCGGTGATGCTGATCTACTTTGCGCCTGATTGCAGCCACTGCCAAAAGCTTATTTATGATATGAAACCGGTGATGAAGAGCTTTAAGGATATCCAGGTAGTGATGATCACCTTCACCGATATTAAAATGGTTAAAACCTTTAACGAGGATTTCGGGCTCTCGGCCTATAAAAATTTCACCTTAGGTACCGAGGGTTATACTTACACCGTGCAAAAATATTATCAGATGAAAACCACGCCATACATTGCCATTTACGCCAAAGATGGCCACCTGGTACAGGCATTTGAAAAGGTGCCAAAGATTACGGATTTGGTGGCGGTGGTGAAGAAAACGTAAAGGAGTGGAAAGTTCAAAGTCGAAAGTTTAAGGTGGCAAAAAAGCCATCCGCTGCGCTTGCGATAAGGGTTAACATAACTTAACATAATTTCATTTTTATTTTTCTCAATTCATTGATAATCAATGGATTGAGAAAAAGTTGGGTTAACATATTTTGCATAACAATGGGGTCACAATGACCCGTCCTGAAATAGCTATACAGATTTTGAGTAAATCCTGTAAAACCTATACCTTATAGCTTATTAATCCTAAAGGAACTATACAGGTCTTTTTTTTAAAGATAATCAATAATTGACTTGT
>NZ_JBDSZG010000024.1:0-111370 GCF_039925265.1 Mucilaginibacter sp. | reverse complement strand
GCCCGAGCGAAGCTGCTCCAGGGCTTTCTTTTTCATTTGCTCGTACTCGAGCGACTCTTCTTGTTTCATCTTAAACTATGTTAAAGGTAATTAATTACACTTTGACACAGTTTATTTTACACCCTCGATGCAGATGCAGATCTGCTTTGCCGTGAGCTGAAGAGGTCGGGTATAAATTTCACTTCAAAAGTTGTTCAAAACCGTACCGATTATGAGCGGGCGTTGGAAAGCTTTCTTCCAGACATTATCCTTTCAGACTATTCTCTCCCATCATTTGATGCTGTCACCGCTTTTAAAATCAAACAAAGCCGTTACCCATTGCTTCCATTTATCATTGTTTCCGGTATTATCGGGGAGGAAAATGCGGTTGGCCTTATCAATAGCGGAGTAACAGACTATGCCTCTAAAAATAACCTATTTACGCTGCCTGCAAAAATACAGCGGGCACTAAAAGATACAGAAATCAGGCTTGAAAAAATACTTTCCGACGAAAAGTTACAAATTCAGGCGATTGATTTAGTGCGTGCTAACCGTGAACTCCACTTTCAAAATAAAGAGAAGGAGAAAAGTGCACAGAAATTACGCAGATCAAATGAATTGCTTATTGAAGAGAAAGAAAAAGTTAGATCGATCAACGAGGAGTTGAGCCAATTGAACCTGGAACTGGAAGACCGGGTGGCCTCCCGCGCAAAAGCATTGGCAGAAAGTGAAAATCGTTTTCGCAATATGATGGAAACTATCCCGCAGATCGCGTGGACGAACACGATCAGCGGCAAAGTTGATTTCTACAATCGGCGGTGGTATGACTACACAGGACTGGACTTCGAACAAAGCGGGTCGAACGGCTTTATTGAAGTAATCCACCCCGATGACCTTGCAGAGGGTTTAAATCAGTTTGGCATGCTATATAAAGGTCTCGAAGGCGGTGAATTCCAAATCCGGGGTAAGCGTGCTGATAGTGCTTACAGGTGGCATCTGATCCGTTTAATGCCGATAAAAAGTCCGAATGGTGAACTCCTGCAATGGGTCGGTACCGCTACTGATATCCATGAATTACGCTTATTGCAGCAACAGAAAGACGATTTTATAAATATTGCCAGTCACGAACTGAAAACACCCATTACCAGTCTTAGGGCTTCCCTGCAATTGTTAGACAGGATGAAAAATAGTCCCTCACCTGTCATGTTTCCTAAGCTGATCACGCAGGCTAATAAAAGTTTGGATAAGGTATATATCCTTATTGACGATTTGTTAAATACAAGCAAAGCAGACGAGGGTCAGCTGCAAATTAACCATCAAAAGTATAATCTGTTAACTGCCATAAGCGAATGTTGTGAGAATGTGCTTAAAGAAAGCGATTTTACCTATCAGATTGAAGGTGATGCCGCCCTGGAGGTTTATGCAGATTTTTCCCGCATTGAGCAAGTTGTTACAAATTTTGTCACTAATGCTATGAAATATGCTCCTGATTCTAAAGAAATTAGGGTTCGGGTTGAAAGTTTTCCCGGCATGGTAAAGGTTTCAGTTATTGATAAGGGTGTTGGTATTCCGGCAAAAAATTTACCTTCTCTATTTGACCGTTATTATAGAGTAGATCACAGTGGGGATACCTATACGGGCTTGGGGCTTGGGCTTTATATTTGTTCTGAAATTATCAAAAAACATAACGGGACGATTGGAGTAGACAGCGAAATAGGGATAGGCAGTACATTTTGGTTCACATTGCCGATTTCATAATATTCCACTAGGATATACTTCTTTCTAAAATACCATGTTAATTAATAGCAATTTTATCAATAATATTTTTAGCGTCTACAATCGCTTGTATATCATCACGAAAGTTCGAACTATTGCCGCTTCCTTCTACTTAAGGAAACACCATATCAGTGGTGTTTCCTTTTTTTATGCCATTAAAATTCTGGGGCTCAAAATATTATCATTCGGCCTTATCGTGTTCGACAATTACTATTAATTTCCTATACTATTCTTTAAAAGGGTCTAAAAATAGGCCTCACCTATCTAACAAGCTTGATTTTAATGAGTTCGACAAACTCGTTAGGGTCACGGGAAGTATTTGCTAAGTCTTTTGCTTGTAATTCTTTGCTATCAGATAAAAAAACAAGATAATATTAGCATCGGCATCATTCACTTCGATGCCGTTTTTGGCCAAAGTTGAAATTGCAGTCTCCGGGAGAGGAGGTTTAGGCTATCACGCATAATGTCAAGATTTATTTACAAAGTTTACATTTTTATTTACAATTCAGATTCCTCAGGCTGAAAAATATCAAAGTAGATTCGCTGAATCAATTCTAATAGGATCAATAAATAAATTATGAAACACATACACGTTTATGCCTTGTTTTTAACGTCTGTTTTTCTCACTTCCTGTGGACAAAACCAAACAGGCCTACCAAAAGACAATATCAAGTCCGAAATCAAAGACATAGGGCCTAACATAATGGTTCGTAATATAAAAAAAGGCAGAAATGGCACCATTTTGATTGCTGGCCCGAACAACTCATCATTTGGTGATGTTTTTCGATACGATGGAAAATCTTTTACTAATCTTACAGGTAAAATAGGTTCGCACCGATTCTGGGATGTCCTGGAAGATCGACGAGGAAATATTTGGTTCACTTCTACTGATTCAGGCGTTTATTATTACAACGGGAAATCCATTCAACATTTCACTACCACGGAGGGACTTGCCAATAATCGGGTTATGTCTGTTTATGAAGATAAAGCCGGCATTATTTGGTTCGGCACTGGAGGTGGAGTAAGTCGTTACGATGGGAAATCTTTTCGAAATTTAAAAAATCCGAACCCCTCGCGTGTTTATAAAGGAGGAAATTGGAATAATGATATTACTACAATCATTGAAGATAAAACCGGGAAATTATGGGTTGGCACAAGGGGCGATGCTTTCGTTTATGACGGAAAAACATTTACCCCGTTAATCCATAAGGGCAAAACTTTTACAAACGTTTGGGGTATAATGGAAGATAGAAAAGGCAATATTTGGCTTGGTGACGTGACCAATGGCCTTTGGCGCTATGACGGCAGTACCTTTGCTAAGGTATCGGACAGAGGTGCCTATGCTATAATCGAAGATAAAAAAGGAAACATCTGGACTACCGGTCCGGTAAATTCTGCTCATGTGGCGGTTTGGGCGCTTTCCCGTTATGATGCAAAGTCCTTGTATAGTAATAAGCCCACTGTAACCGAAATTATGTCAGGAGATGCTTTTTTTGGGCTTTTGGAAGCTAACGATGGAAGTATTTGGTTTGGATCTGCGACCGGAATGTATCGTTATGATGGAAAGACCATCACGGACTTTTATCGTAAAGAGGGTCAGAAAAAATATATCATAGATACGAAGCAAAGCGCTGTAATATGGAAAGGTTCTATGCTACTTGGTGCATGGGAAGGTCCTGTGTTACTTAGTGATGGTTCGAGTACAGGGGACGTCGATATATTAAAAGGAGAATTGTTGATCGACAACCGTCATCTGGTGGGCGGCGCAGTTGAAGTCGACATGAATACAATTGAACAAAAATTTGATCATCAACGTTCACACAATAAATTACCTGGATTTTTTGATATCAAAAAATTCCCTGTTTCTACATTTGCAATTACAAAGGTTGAAATAAAGAATGATGGAAAAGTTACAGGGAACGGGAACATGACCATTGAAGCTATCACAAATATAAAAGTTACAGGGAACCTGACCATTGAAGGGATCACGAAGGTAGTTACTTTTCCAGCCGAAATGCTTTTTAGGGACGGAATGGACGGAACTGTCGTGGTGAACGGCGCGCTGATCATTGATCGAACAGATTGGGGCATCCATTATAGATCAGAAAAACGCTTTGATAAGTCTGGTGATCTCACTATTTCGGACGACGTTAAACTCTTTATGAAAATCGTAGCAAAAAAATATAGCAGATAAATTTTCAATATTGGCAGCTTGTTACATTCAAGCGAATAAACAGTCGAGCTATTCAGATACTGCCGGCATCAGGAAAAGTTGTTTTATTCCATTAAACCGGCAGTACTGTATTTCAATAGCTCTACGTAATTTGCAGATCGGCCTTCCGTTTTTAATTAGCACCGGCCTTGATGGCAACAATAGTACGTTGATCTTTTACAGTGTAAATTTTCCTATCCAAAGCACCGCCTGTATCCCAGTAAAACGGCAGCATCCCGTTAGCTTTAGCCTGTTTTGT
The DNA here is from genome assembly GCF_039925265.1 of Mucilaginibacter sp. Classification (GTDB taxonomy): domain Bacteria; phylum Bacteroidota; class Bacteroidia; order Sphingobacteriales; family Sphingobacteriaceae; genus Mucilaginibacter. The sequence continues at coordinate 107,144 of NZ_JBDSZG010000024.1, read as the reverse complement.
AATATATGTTAACCAATAGTCTACGGCATCGTTGTGGGTTGCAAGGTCCAACGGCACATGTGCGCTGTTGTTACGCCTGTAGGCGCCATACTCGCCCAACAGAACGGGAATACCTTTGTCTACAAATTTGGCCTTCATTTTGGCGAAGGTGGCGTTTACCGCATCTTCTTCTCCCCAGGTGGCATTACGGTCGGGTTCAATAGTCGAATGATGCCCTGCACCCCAGTAGTAAAACATTTTGCCCCAGGTGGCATCCTCTTCTAACGCGCAGAATTGAAATGGCGAATAGTAATGCACCTCAACCATCATCCGAGACGCCACTTTGTCTGAGGGAAGAGTAGTCATCAGATCATTAGTTTTGTCAACATCAGTTGACGGGCCCTGAACCACTAACACCCGGTAACTGTTGCGGCCGCCGGTTGATCTAACTGCATTTACAAAAGTTTGATGATAGGAGCCAAGTATGGCCATCTGTGCAGCATTGTCAACTGGAGGCTCGTTGGCACTGGCAAACATCAGATGTTCATCAAAATCGCGCATGGTTGTGGCTATTTGTTCCCAAAACGCTTTTTGCTTCGCATTAATTGAATCCTGCTACATAAACAACTTAAAATAAGAAGATTACACAAATAGGAAGAATTTATTTACCCGTTTCGGAGGGTATTTAGTCTGGTTGATTTCAATAAGGTTATAAAATTGGGCTACACAAAATGTTAACGGCGCCCCTTAGGTACTAATTCCGTAAGGATTTGTCTTTGCGGTTTGCATTAACATATTCAGAAGGAAGCATACCATATTCGTCCTTAAACATTTTGGTAAAGTAATTAGGGGTGTTAAAACCAACCTCATAAGAAACCTGGCTGATGCTCATCTGGCTATTTTCGAGTAACTGGGCGGCTTTTTTTAACCTAATGAATCTTATAAATTCTACAGGTGCTTTACCCGTTAGCATTAAAACTTTTTTATAAAGCGACACACGGCTCATATTCATTTGTTCGCTCAACTCCTTTACAGACAGGTTGTAGTTGGTGATGTTTTGCTCTATATAGCTGACCGCATTTCTCAAAAGAACTTCATCATTTGACTGCATCGGTATATCTTCCAATTGTACAGTCATTTGCTTTTTATAAGTACGTTTAAACGTTTCCTGTAATAGTAGCAGGTTTTTAATTTTTGAAAGCAAAACCTCGAAGTTAAAAGGCTTGGTCATATAATCATTGGCACCTGTTTCCAGCCCTTTCAACTGTTCCTCTTCGCCGGTTATTGCGGTTAGTAAGATGACGGGGATATGCGCGGTGCGTTTATCAGCTTTTATCTTTTTGCAAAGTTCAATGCCGTTCATTTCGGGCATACTTATGTCAGTAACCATAATATCAGGGTGTTGCGACAAAGCTTTTTGCCAACCTTCTTTCCCATTCGAGGCTTCTACAATAAAGAATATTTCCTTCAAGTTGTCCTTCAAATAAAAGCGGAAATCCTCATTATCCTCTACCAATAACACCGTTGGCTTTTTATCAGTTAAATGATGCCTCGGTACAATATTGGTGTCTATGATTGATGATGTACTTATTTCGTTATCGCTTTCTGTATCAACAAAATTTAAAGACGCCATTGAATCATTTAATTGCAACGGTAAGTGTATGGTAAAACAACTGCCATGGTTAAGCTCACTCTCCACCGTAATTTCACCTTTATGCATTTTAACAAACTCCCGTGTAATGGCCAGGCCAATTCCACTGCCCTGGTTAAGTAATGAACCCGGAACATCGTGCTGAAAAAAACGTTCGAATACCTTATCCAGTTTATCGGCAGGGATACCAATACCAGTATCAATAACTTTAATTTCAAGAACTTGGCTTGCATCATCAAATTTTTCCTCGTCTAAATTCAGCAAAACACTTACATGCCCCCCTCCCGGGGTAAATTTAAAAGCATTTGAAAGCAGGTTGAATAGTATCCTTTCGATCTTATCATGATCAAAGTGTGTTATCATGCTTTCGGTATCTGTATCAAAAGCAAACCCAATACCTTTTTCTTCAGCTATATCGGTAAAAGAGAATGAGATCTCCGAAACAAACTTAATGATATCACCACTTTTGGCATGCAGCTTCAATTCCTGTACCTCCATTTTCCTGAAATCGAGCAACTGATTTACCATATTCAACAATCGTCCTGCGTTTTTCCTTACCATACTTAATTGCTGCGTCTGGTCAGCATCTTTTGTACAATTCAGCATTTTATCTACAGGTGCCATAATGAGGGATAACGGTGTTCTGAACTCGTGGCTTACGTTCGTAAAGAATTTAATCTTCATCTGATCAAGTTCCTGCATACGCCTCACCTCCTGCCGCTCCTGTTCAATTAGGAGGTTTGCTTCCTGCTTCTCCTTTTCAATTAGTAATTTTGCTTCTTGTTTCTCTTTTTCAGCAATGAATTGTGTTCTGATTTTTTTTATTCCCCTTCGGCGGATTAACAACAAAATGGTAACAAACGATACCGAATAGATAATGTAGGCTAAGGTTGATTTGTAAAAAGGCGGAAGTATTTTAATTTTTAAAAAAATATGATCCGGATCCCTGGCATTCTCTGCGTTGGAGGCCCGTACCTTAAACACATAATCGCCCTCATCCAGGTTAGTATATCCGGCTTTACGCGTTTTGTTGTCAGCATTTACCCAGCCTTTATCAAACCCTTCCAGCGTGTATTGGTATTTCACTTTGCCAGGGCTAAAAAAATCAAGTGCTGCAAATTGTATGGAGAAGACATTTTCGCTGTGATTAAGTATGATCTGACGGGTTACCGATATAGATTTTGAGAGCACTACATGCCCATCAACAGCTTCATTGGCCGAGATACTTTTGTTAAACAACTGAAAATCAGTAAAAATTAATTTGGGCCTGTTGTTAGTAGACTTTATGGTCGCCGGATCGAAAATATTGAAACCGTCACCGCCTCCAAATATCAATTCGCCGTTGCGGGTCTTTAGGCCCGAACTTGCGTTGAATTCCTGCCCCTGTAAGCCATCCGTTTCATGAAAGTTTTCAAAACGAAAGCTATTACCTTTATTTGCAGGCGTGAGCGTAACATGGCTTAAACCTTTTGAGGTACTTAGCCACATCCCTCCCTCGTTGTCGCCTTTCACATCTGATATTGAATTAGCAGGAAGTCCGTTTTTTTTTGCCAACGACCTGAAAGTGTTTGTTTTAGGATCCAGAATACTCATTCCGCCTTCTGTCGCGATCCAGATCAGACCACGGCTATTTTCGGTAATACTCTTAATATTGTTATTAACTAAACTATTTGGCTCGTTTTTATCTGAGGTGTAATGAATTACACGGTCGCCATTTTTTAATATGACATCCACCCCAAAATACCCCCCTATCCAGATATTGCCCAGCCTATCTTCAAAGATCGATGATATCATCAATGATCTTATATCTTTTTGCTTAAAGGGATGGTAAAATATATTTTTTGACCGATCGAAAATTTCAAGCCCTCCTGCAAACGTGCCTATCCATAACCGGTGCGAGGAGTCTTCCAGAATACTCCAGATCCTGTCATCAGCGACGCTGGTAGCTAATTTATCGTCATGCCTAAAATGCGTAAAGGTTTTACCGTCAAAACGATCCAGGCCACCAAAATAGGTGCCTATCCATAACTTTTGCTCATGATCTACACACAAGCTAACAATAATATCATTGCCCAGGCTGTTGGTGTTTTTCGAATCGTGTTTGTATTGGGTAAATTTACCCGTTTTGCGGTTAAAATAAATTAGTCCGCCTCCATTGGTGCCAATCCATAAATTCCCCAGCTTATCCTCGGCAAATCTGTTGATATCGTCAAAATTTAAACTGGTTGGATCAGATGCAAAATGCCGGTAGAGTGGGAACCTGATAATATTTTTATGATAGTAACTTATTCCCTTTTTAAAGGTGCCGGCCCATATAATACCCAAATTATCCTTATAGAGTATTGCTGAATTGTGCCTTAACGATTTAGCATCATCTTCACGGTTCAGTAAGTAAGTGATCTCAAATTTATTTTTATCCAGTATATTAATCCCCCCATTGTCAGTAGAGATCCATATCCGGCCATCGTCGGCCTCGATAATATTGGTAATGATATTTACCTTTAATTTTGCCCCTGCCGATTCCTTATCAATATGCATTAAGGCCCCTGTTGAATGCTTGTAATAAAATACCCCCAGATCGGCATACGGTTCGTAAAACCACAGATCGTTATCCCGATCGACCATTAAAGAGTAAAAATTGCTTTTATGATGAGTTGCCTTATTGAAAATGTCGGTACGGTAGATGATTTTATTATGTTTAACATCCATCATCTCCACAGTGGCATCACCATAAACAATCCAAAGATTGCCCTTGCTATCTGGTGTAACATCTGCAATGGCGCTTGAGTATAAAGAGCAAGCCGAAGTAACGTTATGATAATAGCGTTTTGTTTGCTTGGTTATGGTATTATATCGGTAAATACCAGAATCGGGATATAGAAACCAAAAATCCGACGCACCAGCTCGTACTATCTTAGCGATATTTGAGTAAACCGGGAGCTTCAAAGAGCGCGACAACGACGGCACATCGTAACTAAAACACTCTGTGTCAATATCGTAAATGCAATACCCACCGCTTGTAGAGATCCATAGTTTCCGATCAGGACCTTCAAAAATCTTATCGATAAAATCATCGCGAACAGAATTTTTGTTATCGCTATTATACTGAAATACTTTATTGGTATAACCATCAAATCTATTGAGGCCAGATGCAGTACCGAACCACATAAATCCTTCTGAATCTTTAAATATGCAATTAACCTGGTTGTGCGATAATCCGTCAGCTATATCCAGATGCGAGAAACGATATTGACTGCTTTGCCCAAAAGCATTGTTGCATGAGAAAAATACAACTATAATGAATATATAAAACTTTAGGCGCATGGGATATGATCGAAAAAATCAAAAACCAACCGGCTTCCGTTTAAGATGTGAGGATACTAAGTTACATAAATGTTACACAATACAAGTTTTAGATTGCGTGATTGGCACCCCTCATTTTTAAATCTGTCAATGGGGGATGATAAATTTACGCTTGTCAAAACGTACCCAATGGGTTTTATAATAAGCATGTTAAAAAATTCATGATGTAATTGCTGATGAGTATTCTCCATAAATTTTCTTTACTCCTTTTTAGAGTATAGGTGCCGAATCTATCAATATCCACATAGCATTAATCCCCAAGCAAATTATAATTGTAAATGCCGATCCGACCTCCACGACCCTGAAGGACTGAGATCTCTTGCGAAACTCCTAATTAAAATTGCGGACTTAAATCAAGACAGCCTAAAGAATCTTCCAATTGGAGCAAGAGAGCATATACATTTACGACCAGATTTGGACATAAGCAAAAGTTCGGTACAGGTAATTGTTGGTAGAATTGATGCAAAAGGGACAGGTGCTTTTTATAATAGATATTTACAAAAAACCCGGTGATAAATATTTTCTGCTGGAGTTACGTCACGTTAAAAATGATAAACCCCTCTGGTCGTCTAAGAAACAGTTCGAAATTTCCACACCCTAATAGCCAAGTAGCAGGTTTCATACCCCTTAAACAACGCCTCCTTTCCTGGTTTAAGTACTTTCGTATGCTGATTAGTTCAGAAAGAAATCCAGCAGGGCTTTTTGGACCGGGACGGTTTGTTTCTGCACCCCCAATGGCCCGAATACTTGATGATGGCTTCGCGTACATCCGTTGCTACGAGCTTTGAGTGTTCGGCCAAAAATGACCCGGGTTAACCAATTAACCACCTACCTGTTTACGGGTAATTGCTAAAGGGCGACTCGTCCTCAAAGGCTATGGCGAGAGTAAATTGATAAACGGTAGCGACGGCACCATAAAATGTACCGACCAGCAAAACGAAAAAACAGGAGGACAGAGTTCAGGATCATCTACTACATGAAATAACCGCACAACGTTTTCTTAAGCTGATCGCTTTAGAGTTAAATGGAAAGAGCCGCCACTATAAATAGCGACGGCTCTCTCCACTTAACAATACTCGGTTTCTATTTATGATTTAATAAAAGCCAAAAGGTCCTTATTAATAGTTGCAGCCTCCGTGGTAGGCATACCATGCGGGAAGCCCGGGTAAGAAATAAGTGTTCCGTTTTTCAAAAGCTTTACAGCCTTTACCGCCGTAAGCTCAAACGGAACAATCTGGTCATCCTCGCCATGCAGCACCAATACAGGTACGTCTACACTTTTAAGGTCTTCGGTAAAATCCGTTTCCGAAAATGCCTTAACACAGTCGTAATGCGCTTTTATGCCGCCCATCATACCCTGGCGCCACCAATTGTCTCTAACTCCCTGGGATATTTTAGCGTCCTCACGGTTATAACCGTAAAAAGGAATGGTAAAATCCTGGAAATATTGTGGCCGTTGTGTTGCTGTACCCTCGCGAATCCCGTCGAATACCGACAATGGAATTCCATCCGGGTTATCTTCCGTTTGTGCCATAAGCGGTGTAACGGCGCTGATGAGCACAGCTTTGGCTACCCGGCCTTTTCCGTATTTAGCTACATAGCGTATTACTTCGCCTCCACCTGTAGAGTGGCCAATATGCACTGCATCTTTTAAATCAAGCGCTTCGGCAAGTTCAGCTACATCAGCCGCGTAAGTATCCATTTCGTTCCCTGTGGCTGTTTGGCTCGATCTGCCGTGCCCGCGGCGGTCATGGGCTATAACCCTAAACCCTTGCTCAAGGAAAAACATCATTTGTGTGTCCCAGTCATCCCCAGACAATGGCCAGCCGTGATGAAAAAATAGCGGTTGCCCGGTTCCCCAGTCCTTGTAATAAATTTCGGTTCCGTCTTTTACTGTGATTTTACTCATTGCTTGTGATTTTGATTATAGTAATTAATAAATTAGGGGCAACGTTCTGTTTTGTACAGTTTAAACAGCAGATGTAATCTCTTTACTCCGCCAAAAATAATCTTGTAAACGATCTGCAGGTAGCGCAGAAACCGATGTTAGAACCGGGCCGTTTGAAAGACTAAAATAGCAAATAAAGTTGACCTCTAAATCCACCTAACCAAAAAATAGTCGAAATTTAATATTGACTAAACACACCGATCCGGAGAGATCCAGCCGAAAACCTTGATAGCCAGTTATTATTAGCGCAAATCAAATCCTGAAAAAAAATGGATTTATTTTTTAATATCTATCCAGGCAGCATTGCTAATGTCTGCGTTGCTTACATCTGTAAACCGGTATAATTCATTGCCGGCAACCTGTGGTACCTTAAACCTGTCTATCTCCAGGCCGTTAACATCGTTTACTATTAACGCCGGCCTATCGTCGCGGGTTTTGGTAGTGAAGGACAGATTGAAAAGGCGAAGCCCCTTTACGTGCCTGGCAAACAAACCGTAAGCCGGGTTTGGCCCTAACAGGAAGGGCTCGGGGTAGCCGCGTTCCAATTCGGGGAAGGGCTTTCCGCCTTGCTCCTTTGTGCCGCCACCTTTGTATTCAATCGAAATATTTTGCAGTGTGATATTCTCCAGCGGGTAACCGGGTGAACCGGTTATTTGAATCCCGCTCATGGCGTCGGCACCGGTTACCGAAATATTGCTGATCAGGATATTTTTGGCTACGCCCATTTTGGTTGTGGCCTTTGGCCCGCGGTTACGCCTGCCAAGTGTTACGTAGATTGGGTAATGCGAAATATCCATCATGGTGATGTTGGATACGATGATGTTATCCATAATACCGCCGTCAACCTCTTCCAGCGCGAGGCCGTTGCAGGCCCGAAAGGTGCAATTGGTTACCACGCAGTTGCGGAACCCACCGTTAGATTCGGTGCCAAACTTAATGCGCCCGTTAGACCAGCCCGCCTTTTGCGGGATCATGGTGCCATCAAGCAAGGTGCCTTCCCTAAAGCCCGATACCTGGCAATTAACAATAGTGAGGTTTTCAGTAATAAAAGGGCGGTTTAGGGCATAGGAACTTTTAGGGCAAATGGCATCGTCGTTTGGCGAATTTACGCGGCAGTTAGATACCATGGTATTGGTGCAGCAATCTATATCAATGCCATCGCGGTTAGTGTCGATAGTAAGGTTATCCAGCGTTACCATGTTACACCCCGTGAGTAAAATAGCAAAATGCCCGCCATGAAAAATGGTTACATCCCTGATGAGGATATTGCTCGATAACTTGATGGCGATGGCTTTATCGCCGGTACCTATGGCGCCACCTGTCGGGTTGCCCATGTGTTCATGATCTTTACTGGTGAGGCCGCCGCCATTGATCATTCCCCGCCCCGTGATAGAAACGTTGGTCAGATTCTCACCCCAAATTAAGCTGTTATGAAAATAAGTGTGCCCGCCATCCTGGTAAGCGGTATCGGTAAACGGTTCGGCGTCGTCATATGCTTTTAATTCGGGCGGGGCACCTAAAATGGTGGCACCAGCATCTATAAATAAATTAATGTTGCTTTTTAAATGGATGCTCCCGCTTAGATAAGTACCAGCCGGCAAATAAACCGTACCTCCGCCTGCTGCGGCACAAGCATTGATAGCCTTATCGATTGCTTTGTTATCTAATTGCTTGCCATCTCCTTTGGCACCATAGGTTCTTACATTGTAAAAAGTTTTGAATGATGCGGACGATTGTTGCGCATTCGCAATTCCGTTGAAACCGAACAGGCAACATAACAGGTATTTGAAAAATCTTTTCATGTTAATTATAGGTTGTGCCGGAGGCGTTTAAGACAAGGATATCTAAACACGATATTACTGCTTTTAAAGCGCTTTATCCTAATAGTTGTCCTGCAAAATCCACGCAAACGTTGCCTGTGACATCCAAAGCGTACCAGATACAAACAATTTTAAAAATCCTATCCTTATTTAGACTAATTCTTATTAGCTTTGCATTTCGCTTTACAAAGCTGCAAATTGTATGAAAAAACTACTTACGCTAATTTTTCTGTGCTTATTTATCATCTCTGCACAGGCCCAGCAAAACCGACTGTTAGAACAATCATTCTGGCAAACCGCGCCGGATGTAAACGCTGTAAAAGCGGAGATAGATAAAGGAAATAACCCTGCCCAGTTTAATGCCTCGAGTTTCGACCCAGTTGTATTGGCCATTAACGCCCAGGCACCTAACACGACTATTGAATTTTTGCTTACCCAACCCGGTAACGATATAACCAAATTAACACACGATGGCCGCACTTACTTACATTGGGCCGCGTTTCGCGGTAATGCTGAGATCACCGAACAGCTATTAAATAAAGGCGCGAAAATTAATTTGGAAGACAGCCACGGTTACACCCCGCTACTTTTTGCTGCCAACAGCGGCCAGCAGAATACAAAGATCTACGATCTGTTTATTGCCCGCGGTATCGACCTGAAAAAAGAACTGAGCGCAGAAGGTGCAAATGTTTTATTGCTGGCCATTGCCAATGATAAGGACCTCGCGCTGACCAAATATTTTGTGGCTAAAGGGCTGGACCTTAACAGCACCGATGCGGCAGGTAACAACGCATTCAGCTATGCGGCACGCGCTGGGAACATTGATGTATTGAAAACGCTTGTGGAGAAAGGTGTAAAACCGAACCCTAATGCCATATTAATGGCCGCGCAGGGTGGCGCAAGGCGTGGTGGTGGCCCTGGCATTGGCCTGCCTGTTTACCAGTACCTGGAAAGCGTTGGCTTAAAGGCAACGGTAACTGCCAAAACGGGGGAAAACGCTTTACACTATATTGTGCGGAAGCCTAACCAGGGCCCGATCATCGAATATTTTATTTCGAAAGGAGTTGATGTAAACCAAGCCGATGAAGAGGGCAATGATGTATTGATGAATGCAGCTGCCGGAAACCGCGATACTGCTGTACTTTTAACCCTTGTGCCAAAAACTAAGAACATTAACCAGGCAAATTTAAAAGGGGTAACTGCCCTTGCAATGGCCGTACGGGGCAACTCGCCCGATGTAGTGCGTTTGCTGATAGCCAAAGGAGCTGATTTAAATGCTGTAGACAAAGCAGGCAACAACCTGGCGTACTACGCAATTGAGTCTTACCGCCCCCAAACAGGGCCGGGCAGTAACGGGTCGAGGCCGGAAGACTTTGATACCAAGTTGCAAATTCTGAAAGCAAAAGGCTTGGATATTACCGCCGCGCAAAAGAATGGCAATACGCTTTACCACCTGGCGCTTGCTAAAAATGATATTTCGCTCCTAAAACGGATAGAGCCTTTGGGAATTGACGTGAACGCCAAAAACAAAGAAGGCATGACCGTATTACATAAAGCAGCTTTGGTAGCTAAAGATGATGCCATGCTGAAATACCTTTTATCGATAGGTGCCAAAAAAGAAGCGGTAACAAATTTTAAAGAAACCGCATTTGACCTGGCCACCGAAAACGAGTCTTTATCTAAAAACAAAGTATCTGTTAACTTCCTGAAATAAATTTATGTCTAAAATATCTTCAATAGTCCTTTTGGTACTGGCCTTTACTTTTGCCGGCGCATCCGCTTCATTCGCGCAAACCACCAAGTATAAATGTATGATCCAGATGACCAATTATATTGGCGAAGGCGCGTATATCTCCATTTCGCTGGTGGATAACAAGGGTGCTTACGAAAAAACGCTGTACGTGCTTGGTTCTGATAAAAAGTGGTACAAAACACTGAAAGAATGGAACAAGTTCCATTTAAAAAACACAGCGGCTGTTAGTGCCATTACCGGCGCTTCGGTAACAGGCGGCGACCGCAGCGTGAATGTTATTGAGATAGAAAATTCAAAAATAAACGCGGGGTATAAACTACGGTTCGAAAGCGCTGTGGAAGACAAAGCATATAACGTAAAGGACCTGGAGGTCCCGTTAACTACCGAAACGCTTTCGGCCAAAAGCGAGGGTACGGGGTATATCCGCTATGTAAGGTTCAGCGCTAATTAATATTTCTGCTTTATGACCATTTCGGTATGGAGATACAGCCATTTAGCCCTGGCTGTATCTTCCTTTCTTCTGCTCACGCTTGCATCCGTAACCGGTATTATCCTCGCCTTTCAACCGGTAGCCGAAAAAATAAAACCTTACCGTGCCGATAGCTTTAACGAAGTAACACTTGCCCAGGCGTTACCCATGCTGCGGCAAGCTTATCCGGATATTACCGAACTTTCTGTAGATGCAAACCATTTTGTGCAGGTTAAAGGCACCGACGCCGACGGAAAAAAGCTGCTGGTGTATATCGATCCAAACACCGGCAAGATCATCGGCACCCCGGGGAAGCAAAGCGAGTTCTTCCAATGGGTAACAGCATTACACCGTTCGCTATTTTTGCACGAGGCGGGGCGGTTCTTTATCGGGCTTACGGCATTTTTACTGATGCTCATCACCGTTTCGGGCACCATCCTCATCATACAGCGGCAACGCGGGCTTAAACGTTTTTTCACCAAAATAGCGCGGGATAACTTCGCACAATACTATCACGTAGTGTTGGGCCGGCTATCGCTGATACCGATATTCATTATCGCGCTTAGCGGCACTTATCTTTCCTTGGCCCGTTTCGGATTGATAGAGACGCCGAAGCAATCACCCAAGATTGACTTTGACGCCATCCAATCCAAACCTGAAAGAAAAGCGGCCGAGTTTGCCATTTTTAAGGAAACAAAGCTTTCTGATGTTGAGTCGATAGAATTCCCTTTCTCGGAGGATGTGGAAGATTACTATACTCTAAAGCTCAAAACCCGTGAGGTAGCGGTCAACCAGGTTACCGGCGAAATACTGGCGGAGGTAAAATACCCCATTTCGGTAATGCTCACTAATCTGAGCCTTGATCTGCATACCGGCCGGGCAAGCGGCATCTGGGCCATTGTGCTGGCTATTGCTTCCGTAAATATTCTTTTCTTTATCTATTCTGGCTTTGCCATTACCTGGAAACGCAGGGCAAACCGCACCAAAAACAAGTACAAAGCCAGCGAGAGCAATTTTATTATCCTGGTTGGCTCCGAGAACGGCAATACTTTTGGTTTTGCGCAGGCTATCCATAGGTCATTGCTCAAAGCCGGCGAAAGATCGCATGTAACGGAGTTGAATAATTACGCAGTTTTCCCGGAGGCTAAACACATTATTGTGTTAACTGCTACTTACGGGCTTGGCGATCCGCCCACCAATGCCACTAAATTTGCTGCTCTGGTTAAAAAGCACCCGCAGCAAAACCCGGTTCATTATTCGGTACTTGGCTTTGGCTCGCATGCCTACCCCGATTTTTGCAAATTCGCGTACGAGGTAAACAGCCTGCTCTCGCACCAGCAATGGGCCAGCCCGCTTACCGATATCCATACCGTTAACGACCGGTCTCCGCAGGAGTTTAGCTTATGGGCCGAAGCATGGTCGCAACAGGCAGGCATCCCGCTAAACGTATTGCCCCAATTGCAAAATACGCAACCTAAGGATCTGGATACCTTTACAGTTGCAGGCACCACATCTGCCACCCGCACCGATGGCACATTTACTATACAATTACAAGGGAAGCGCAGGCTGCGTGTAAATTCCGGCGATCTGCTGGCCATATACCCCGTGAACGATCATCGTGAGCGGCTTTATTCTATCGGCGTAATAGCGGGCCAGGTACATTTAAGCGTAAGACTGCAGCCAGATGGGCTGGGATCTGGCTTTTTACACCGTTTGCAACCGGGTGAAAAAGTACGTGCGCGCATCGTCGAAAATAAGCATTTCTACTTCCCGGATAGTGCTAAAGAAGTGATCCTGGTATCCAACGGAACGGGCATAGCGCCATTTTTAGGCATGATAAGCCAAAACACAACTAAAACACCTTGCCGGCTGTATTGCGGGTTCAGGCAACGCTCGTGTTTTGAGATGTACGAAAGTTTGCTGCTGGAAAACCACGCTTCCGGGCAATTATCAAACATCCATACCGCATTCTCGCGCGAGGGGGAAAAACAATACGTAAGCGATTTGATAGAACGGGACGCCGAACATATCTCCGGCGCGCTTGAAGCCGGCGGTGTACTGATGATCTGCGGATCGCTGGCGATGCAAAAAGATGTAATGGAATTGCTGGAGACTATCTGTAGCAGCAAAACCTGCAAAAGCATCAGCTATTACCAATCGCACAACCAGGTACTGTCCGATTGCTACTAAGCGCCTTTACTTTTTCAGTTGCAGTTTTTTAAGATGAAGTTTTGGCGATGAAAAGATCCGGCCGGTATCTGTAATAATGATATAGCGGTACGCCGGGAATTTTTTAATAAATTTTAAGGCGGCGGATCTGCCCAAAACCATCATAGAGGTACTGAAGCCGTTAGCCTTTTCGGCACTGGGGCCAAATATGGTAACGCTGCACAGCCCGGTTGCAGGGTAGCCTGTGGCGGGGTTAATAATGTGCGCGTAACGCTTTCCGTTAAACACCACAAATTTTTCATAGCTGCCGGATGTCACCACTGATCCCTGCCGCAAAGGTACTACGGCGATAATGGTATCTTCTTTAAAAGGGTTGGTAACGCCTATAGTCCAGTCGCCGCCATTGGGTTGTTTACCCCAGGTGCTCATATCACCCGATCCGTTTACAATGCCGGCCTTAATTCCTCTCGAAAGCATCAGTTCGCGGCATCTATCGGCTGCATAGCCTTCACCAAGGGCACCGAATCCAATCTTCATCCCCTTCAACCTTAAAAATATAGTGGAGTTTACGCTATCCAGAATAATGTTTTTATAGCCAACTTTCTCTACCGATCTTTTAATAGCCTCCGGCGTGGGCATAGCCTTCATAGAGCCATCGAACTTCCAGATGCGGTCCATCGCCGCGAAGCTGATGTCAAAAGCGCCGCTGGTTATCTGCGATAAATGAAGCCCGCGCTTGGTCAGCTCAAATACTTCTCTATCTACCTTAACCGGGCGGATCCCTGCGTTGGCGTTTACCTGCGATACCTGTGTTTGAGGTTTCCAATCGGATATCAGGTACTCAATACGGGTGACTTCGGCTATCACGGTATCTATATTTTGCTCGGCCGAAATAGAGTCTTTAGCCACGATGCTGATTTGCCAGCGGCTGCCCATTAGTTTAGTTACCCGGGTGCGTAATACCTGCGAATTGGCTGTAAATGCCGATAGCATAAAAACAACGAGGAGGACTCTCTTCATAAAATTTAAAATTCGTAAAAAAACCGGGCACTTTACGCGCCCGGTTAATTATTGTATTAAACCAGAATTTAGAATTTGTACCCCAATGTTGCTGCGAACATGCGCGGCGGGATGGGGTTAAGGCTGTAACGATCGTGTACGATATAATTCATGGTATCGAAGATATTGGAAACCTTAGCCAGTAATGATACGTGCTTAAAGCTATAGCCTGCGGAAAGGTCTACTTTTGCAAAACCCTTTAAAGGAAATAATGCGTTATAAGATGACAAGGCGGCGGTAGTGTTATTTAAGCCCCCCTTAAGGCCGACAACGTTATTATTGCCGCCGTTACGTTTGCCGGTGTAGAATGCCGAAGCACCCAGTTTAAAGCCTTTTATACTGCCTTTATCAAAGGTGTAAAAGATAGAGCCGTTTGCAGTATGTGCAGGGTTGTTAATCAATTTCTCGCCCTCTACTTGCGAGCCTACCTCACCAGTAGTATTGGTATAGCGCATAAAGTTATACCCGTAACCAGCTATAAAGTAAAAGTTTTTAGATAGCGCACCATTAACATCTACCTCAAAGCCATCGCTGGTGGTCTCGCCATTCAACTGCCTAACGTTGGCATTGGTGTTTGGGTTGCCGTTCTGATCGATCAGTGCTGTTTGGGCCAGGTTACTGTTTTGGATGCGGTAAAGGCTTACGTTGGCTGATAAACGGCCATTCAGGAATTCGTTCTTCATACCCAACTCATACTGGTTGATGTATGATGGTTTAAGGTTATTGCCAAAAATATCGGTACCCGAATTGATGGTAAAATTGTTGGTATAGCTTGCGTAAACCGAAGTAGTTTGCTGTGGCTGATAAATTAAAGCCAATTTAGGTGAGAAAGCCTTGTCGGTTTTATCCGCGGCAGTGCCTCTTCTTTCTAACTGCTTATCGTAGTTAAATATGGTAGACTGGATGGCTTTTTGGTACGACCAGCGTACACCGGCCAGTACTTTAAATTTACTGGTTAAGCTGATCAGATCCTGGATATAAATACCGGCACGGTTCTGCGGGGTAATGGTACGGGCAGTATCGGCGATAGAGGGGATATCATTACGGGCGTTAAACGTAGCCGGATCGTTGATATTGATCTTGTCGTATGCGGTACCAACAACGCCGGCAGCGGAGGTGTATTTAAAGGTATTGCCCTCGGTTACTATCCGGGTAAAGTCTGACCCAAGCAACAACTGGTGCTGGAAACGGCCTGTTTTAAAGTTTCCGTTTAAGTTCAATTGAGCGGAATAATCTTTCTCGCCCGATCTTACAGCACTCAAAGCCCTGTTCCAATCACCGTTTGCAGCAATTGTGGTAGGCACGCCCACCCCAAAGCCATTTATGCGTGTGTTTTGAATGGCACCGATAGCATTTAGTTTCCAGTTATCGTTAAATTTATGGTTTACGGTTAAGTAACCCGAGGTTTGTTTGGTATTATTATAAGCCCAGTTAGGGTATATAAAGCGGTTACGAGGCTCGTTTGGCACTTCGGTTACCGTAATACGGTTATTGGGTATGCCCACGCCTGCATCAGGCACCAGGTCTGATTTTAAGTAATCAAACTGAAAAAGCACATCGGTTTTTTGGCCTATTTTATAAAGTAATGATGGGTTGATATAAGTACGGTGCGTGTTCACTACATCGCGGTAGCTTTTAGCATCTTCATGCGTACCAACTACGCGGAAAGCCAGGTTTTTGGTTATAGGGCCGTAAATATCAAGCGTTGGCTTGTATTGGTTGTAACTGCCGAGCAACATAGATACCGATCCGCCCCAGTCGAACCTTGGTTTTTTGGTAACCATATTGATCACCACCCCGCCTGATACGTTACCGTATAGCAACGCAGAACTGCCTTTAAGCACTTCTATCGATTCCAAGGTACTTGCATCAGGGAAACCCTGCGTATTAGATATAATGCCGTTTTTAAAGATGCTGCCACCAGAACCGGCCACACCAATGCTGTAGCCACGTGCAGAAAAGGTTTCGGCTACGCCGTTACGGGTTTGTGTAAGCGAAACACCACTTACGTTCTTAAGCACATCGCCCAGGCGAACCGCTTGCTGATCGGCAATTACGGTGCTGCTGATAACACCTGTACTTTGCGGCAGATCCAGTGGACGGATATTAGCTTTACCTAAAGATACCGGCTTATTAAGGGTTTGCGAGCCAGTGATAACAACTTCTTTAAGTTGGGATGAGTTCTCGGTTAAGTTAAAATCTACCCGACTGGTGTTACCAGCGGTTACTGTTACAGGCTGTTCCTGTGTTTTTAAGCCAACAAATGAAACTTTAAGGGTGTAGCTACCAGGTTTAATATTTTTAAGTTCGTATTTACCGTCTTCATCTGCTGTGGTGCCTTTATTGGTACCTGCAAGGCCTACGCTTACATAAGCGGCAGGTTTGCCATCACTGGTTCTTAAAGTACCGGCTATGTTTCCGGTTTTAGATTGTGCGAGAAGTAGCGGCGCGTATAGACTAACGGAGAGTATAAGCAGTAAAATTGTATAGAGTTTTTTCATGCTGTTTTTATTTAGATTAATTCTAATCTGACGCAAAAATAAAAACTTTGCGCTAAATTCCCAATATTATTTAGAATAAGTTTAAATAAGCTATTGCCCGTTTTGGCGAGCACGTCATTTATAGATTGCACCTAACGGCGCAAAAATTCTATCCTTCCTGATGCTACAAAGCGATAGCGCCGATGGCGCAGAAAAAGATGGGTACAGAGTTGGTATAAAAGGTAAAAGCAGCGATGCCGAACAATTATTTTAGTCCGTCTGGCAAAACGCTTACAGCGGTCCATCCGCCATCCACCAGCAGGCTTTGCCCGGTAATTTGCCTTGCTCCGTCAGACACCAAAAATAAAACGGTGCTTGCAATGTCTGATACATGGTTCGGGCGACCCATGGGTGTTATGGTTTTCCAGATCTGCTCATAATCAGCTTCCTGGATGGTGCGTTCTGTTAAGGTGGCACCGGGTGCTACGGTGTTTACCGTTATTCTGTATTGTGATAACTCGATGACCAGATTTTTAGCCAGCATTTCTAATGCGGCCTTGGTCATGGCGTAGGCGGCCAAACTCTTGAGTGCCTGGTGCCCCACTGCCGACGACATAAATAAAATGGATCCGCCTTTACCCTGCAGCTTCATTTGTTTTGCTGCCGCCTGTGTTAAAAAGAAGGTGCCTGCCAAATTCACTTTCATTACCTTCGAAAAATCTTCCTCCGAATAGGTGAGGAAATCACCATACAGGGTTATCCCCGCGTTGGCTATTACAATATCCAGGCTCCCGTATAAAGTTACAGCAGTGGCAACCATTTCGTTAATAAAGCCCACGTTGCTGCAATCGCCCGGCATAGCGTGGCAATTGCCGGCCTGGCCACCGTCTATCATCGCTGATGCTTTAACCGCGAGTGCCGGGTCAATATCGTTCAATACAACCTTTGCGCCTTGTTCTGCCAGCATCCTGCAAATTTCAAACCCGATGCCCTGGCCTGCTCCCGTTACTATGGCTACTTTATTTTTAAAACTCATGGTACTACATTAATACGATTCTATTAAAACTTATACCCTGCTCCGCTCGCCCAAAAACATATTACGCGTTAAATATGCATGCACTTGGTTGGCATACAATTTATTACAGTACGGTCCCGCTAAGGGTTTGTCGCAATTGGTTTATTAAATTGGCTCGGTTGGGGTAACCTTTATCAAATGTATTAAACGGCTTTTAAAAAAAGCATAAGGCGGGTATTTTTTAAATCTACGGAGGTATTTAGCCAGCCGGCTACAAACGTATATAGCCCGGAGATCTAAGATCAACCGGGCTATATACACCTACTGTTTAGCACGACACGTGCGTTAATTGGTAAGGCTCATCCTGATGGTATCTGCCTGCATGGCGGTAAATATGCCATAGCCGTTTGTAATATTTCCAGGCGGATTATTCAACTGCTGCGAATTGGTGTTGGTATTGGTGGTGAGGATATCGCTATACTCTTTATTTACGGTATACAGTATGGCGCTGTACTCCCCGGCATACCTAAACGGCCTGTATGACACATCATAAGAATCTACCTTTTTGGCATTGACGGTAAAATTCGACGGCAGGTTACCATTTCCGTTGGCATAGGTATTGGCTTCATCGTATTTAAAAACAAGCACATGATATAAAGAATCAGGGTTATTCCAGCTAAACCTAACCGCAGTGGAATCCGACTCTAAAGGCGTTACGCCAACCCGGATGGCAAACTTAGTAGTTGAGGCTGTGTAATTGGTGGTATAAACGGGCATTAAACTACTTGCCGTTATCACGCTATTTTTATAGGCAAACTGCAAAGTATACGTTTTGCCGGCTTGCAGAAATGTCGAATCGGCATAAGTATAAATACCGGTTGTGGTTTCGGCGAGTTGTACGGTTTGCGTCCCGTCAGATAATACCAACTGTAAACCACCTATGCGCGCACCATAAGCTGCCGTATCGCTAAAGGCTTTTTGCTCATATAAATTAACTTTTACCGGGTGTCCCATCAGCAGGTAACTAATCACAACAGGTCTTTCGGCTACGGTTGCCGTGCCATCCTTTTTACAGGATGAAAGTACAGTGCTTATAGCCAGGAGGCTATATAAAATTCTCTTTACCATTATTTTAGTTTTAGGCTGAGGGTGATATTGGGGGTTAGGCCCAGGTACTTAACTGTAGTGGTAACCACCTGGTTGCCGCGGATGTAGTACTCGTTGTACCATGTGTTGCGGTGGTTATACACGTTAAACAGTGAGAAACTGATACTGCCTATTTTGGTGGCATCGGTTTTAAGCAAGTCGTATGTGGCCGATAGGTCAAGCCTGTGGTAGGCCGGCAAACGCTCGCCATTTTTTTCGCTTACCGATAGGTAGCTTATTTTATTCCCATCCAAAGTGTTGATATTATAAACGCCGGCAGGCGCGGTGTATGGGTGCCCGGTGCTGAATATAAACGTGGCGGCAAAGCTCCAGCGTTGCAGGTGGTACATGTTTACAGATTTAAACTCGTGCCTTATATCCTGCGCAGCAGAAAAATAACTGGTACCATAAGCATCAAATTTGTTTTTAGCCTCGGCAAGCGTGTAGCTTATCCACCCGGTGTACACGCCGGTTTTCTTTTGCAGCAGAAACTCTATCCCCTTTGCATAGCCGCTGCCATTGTAAAAGTTTTCGGTAACGGTTGTAGCTGTGGCTGCCCCTCCGCCACCGCCCATTGGACCACCACCGCCGGGCCCACCGCCAAGCTGGCGGATAGAATATTCGGTAAGCCCGTTTAGCTTTTTGTAATAGCCCTCTACATCAAATAATAGCTTATCAGTTTCGTAACTGGTGCCTAAAATAAAATGATCTGATACCCCTACCGGGATATTGCTGTTATTGGCCAGCACCCAAAAATTACGGTCGCCTCCTGCTACGTCTTCGCGGATCACCCGATCGGTAAACTGGTAAAACCTGCCTGTGGCGCCTTTCAGGTTAATATGATCGGTAAGGTGATAAATGGCGGATAACCTCGGCTCGTAATAAAGGTTACCCGTTTGAGAAAAGTAAGTTGTACGGAACCCCGGCTGGATATGCCACCTGCCGTTGGGCTCGTATTCCAGCTCGGTGTAGGCGCCCGTTGTTGAGCCCGAATTATGCTGATTGATAAGCGTTGTGGTATCGTTTTGGGTGTAGGTGTAGTCTATCTTCACATTAGAGTTAAAACCGCCGAACAGCACTTTAATTTTTGATGCAGCGTTCCACTCCCAGTCAGATTTTATACCCACATCCTTTAACCGGTTATTCTCTAATATCCCATTATTGATGGTTGTGGTGGTAGCGCTATCCGTTATGGTGCCGGTGGTGCCGCGATCCCTGTCGCTAAAGAAACTGGAGTAACTCAACACCGTGCTCCCGAACAGCTTCTGGCTTGGCGTGGTGTTCCATTTTACGCTGGTACCCAGGTTGCCGTAGTGCGTATCATCGGCAATGTTAAGCGTTCCGCCCGATGAAGCAAGGAAGGACGGTAAAGTCATTTCGCGGCTGTTATCCAACCTGTCGGCACCTGTGTAAAGGCTCCAGCTAAACGTATTTTTGGTAGATGGCGCGTAGGTGAACTTGGTATTCAGATCGTAAAAGTATGATGATGGTGTGGTTTGATTATTGAAACCACCGCCGCCGCCACCGGGGCCGCCCCGGATAGCACCACCACCAGTATTGGCAGCGCTGGAGTTAAATTGCCCAAACAGCTTATTATACAGCGGCCCCTGGTACGAACGCCTGATAGCTATTAAAGCTGAGGCATTTGAGCCAACAGGTGTTTCGGCATAAACATTGGTACTAAGCAGGCTGATATCGCCGCCAATGTTAACTTCTTTCTTATTGCCATCCTTACCACGCACCTCGGTAACACTGGAGAGCCGGCCACCATACTTGGACGAAAAGCCACCTTTGTACAGCTCCACATCGCGCACGGCGTTACTGTTAAAAGCACTGAAAAAGCCGTACAGGTGATCTACCTGGTAAATAGTGAAGCCATCAAAGGTAACCAGGTTCTGGTCGGGTGTGCCGCCGCGTACATAGATCCCTGATGATGATTCGTTTGTGGCTGCAACACCCGGCATCAGCTGAAAGGAGCGCATGATATCCTTTTCGCCAATGTTGGGCAGTTTATCAAGCAACGCCGGCGTAAGCTGTATCACACTCACCTTTTTGCTATCGGTGTTCAGCACGCCCTTCTTTCTGCCTGTGATAACCACCTGGCTAAGCGAGTTTAACGAGGGGTAGAGCGAAAAACTTATATTCCCCTTAACGCTATTGCTATCCAAACGGAAAATATCCGGCTGGTAACCAATAAACGATACATCAACCACCGAGGTGTCTGAAGGGATATCGAGTATAGTGAAATTACCGCTGGTGTTGGTTAGGGCGCTCAGATCTGTACCACGAATGCGCACGCTGGCACCGGGCAGCGATTCGCCCGTTTTCTGATCGGTAACGTGGCCGGTTAAGGCAAACATAAAATGCTTGGGCGCGTTGGCAGGCGGTGGCAATATCACCGGTTTAAAGCCGCGCGCGGTTTGGTTAAGCTCGTAGCGTTTTTTGAGGCGGGGCAGGTCATCCGGATTTTGCAGAATGTAGAGGGTACCATCGTTCTCTATCCAGTATTGAAGCCCATTGGCTTTACAGGCAAACTTTAAAACCTTACCTAAGGGTTCATCAAAAAAGTGCTCGGTAATATCCATCTGCATCAGCGAGTCGCGCTCAAAAACAATGGGGATATCGTACTCGGCAGCGAGGGTATCCATCAACTGATCGAGCGTGCAGGTAAAAAAATGATCTACCCTTATCTTTTTAAGTTTTTCGCGTGTGGTTTGCCCATAGGCAACCCCGCTCAGGAAAATAAACAGGAATGTGTAACGTAGTTTTCTATCCATCAAATTAGCATGATGCAGCTAATTTGGGTGATGAGAAACGGGCTGTCAAATAAAAGAGATGAAGCCTACTTTTGTATAGACCAACGCACTATATGTGCAGCAGTTAAATCGTCTTCCCCGTCATCCGGCTGATAACTTCGCGGTAATTATCAGTATAGGGCACTTCGGCATCCTCCAGTTTAATGCGCCCTTTACGTACCGATTGCACGTATCCCAGGTTCACGATATATGATTTATGTGTACGGAAGAACTGGTGCGCAGGTAACTGTTCCTCCAATGCTTTGATGGTTATGCGCGACAATACCGGCTTGGCAATTCCGTTGCGGTGCAGCTTTACATAATCCTTCAGCCCTTCTATATAGGTGATCTCGCCATGATTGATTCTGATGAGGTTGTAATCGGCATATACAAAAAGATGGTCGCGGTTGGGTTCCGGCGCTACTGTTGCAGGTTTGTTTTGGATATTGTGCAGGTGAAACGCTTTGTTGCAGGCTTTCAAAAAACGCTCCAAAGGCACCGGTTTCAGCAGGTAATCTACCACGTCCAGCTCGAAACCATCCATGGCAAATTCGTGGTAAGCGGTTATAAATATGACCATGGGCTTTTGGGCAAGGCTTTTCACAAACTGCAGCCCTGTAATGCCGGGCATTTGTATATCACAGAAGATCAGGTCGACCGGCTCGGTATGTAATACCTGCATGGCCTGCGCCGCCGAGCGGCAACTGGCTACCAATTGCAGGCGTGGCATCTGTTTTATATTATCTTCCAAAAGTTCGAGCGCAAGTGGCTCGTCATCAATAATTATACACCGCATATCTACCTGGGCAAGCATTAGGGGCTTACACTACTCAAAGAAACACCATGCGGCACACATTATTATTTTTTTAACATTATTTAACGCGTTTGGTCTCGTCATTAAGGGCATTGGTCGAGTGTTTTTGCACATTATAGCATTTTAAACCTTCTTTGCCGCATGAATAAACCGCGCTACAAACCCTGGGTATATAATTTGCTGCCTGTATTGGTGTGGTTCCTGTTATTGGTGCTGCCCTTCGTAAGTTCGCCACCCAATATGCCCGAGTGGATGCGGCATCACTTTATAACCAACATTGTCACCTCCAATATCATATTGCTGATACTGTTTTATATACATACTTACTTGCTTTATCCCTTATTGCAAAAACGGGGATGGCCGTTATACCTAACTTCGCTAACCGCTTTACTGGCTTGCTACTGGGTATACTGGTGGCTTTTCAGGGGGACGCCACCGCGCCCGCCAGGGGGTAGTTTTCCACAGAATTGGAAGGATTCGATTCCCAACCGGCCGGGCGATACAAACCCCGGTCGGCGATCATTCGGCCCGCAGATGGGCCGGGGGCCGGGTATATTTATGCCTATACTTTCACCCTTTATTGCGCTGCTTTGCAGTTTTTGCTACCGTATAATTTTAGACAATAATGCCCGCCAACAAGCATTAAAAGAAAGGGAGACCGTACACCTCCGTACCGAACTTAGCTTCCTGCGCTCGCAGATCAACCCGCATTTTTTGTTTAACGTATTAAATAACCTTACCTCTCTCGCCCGCAAAAAATCCGACCAGGTAGAACCCGCCATCATGAACCTATCGCACCTGATGCGTTATATGCTTTACGAAAGCGACGATAACCGCGTACTGTTGGATAAAGAAATAGCTTACCTGAATAGCTATATAGAACTGCAATTATTGCGATTTGGAAGCGAATTAAAGGTTAAGGCGGATATGGCCGGCGACTATTCTGCCTACCACATTGGTCCTATGCTGCTCATCGCGCTGGTAGAAAACGCATTTAAACACGGCACAGATACTCTGGGGCAAACCACCATTCACATCGCCTTGAAAATACCCGCAGGCGAGCGTAAATTATACTTTAGCATTGTGAATGAGATACAACAGCAGGAGAACCCACCCCGCCCAAGCGGGGGTATAGGATTAAAGAACGTAAAGCGCAGGCTGTACATCCTTTACCCCGGCAAACACCAATTAACAACCACCAATACCGGCACACTATTCTCCGCGGAATTGACTATAGAACTTGATTAGCCCCTTATTTTAGCTAATGCGCTTTGGAAATGAGCCTTTCTTGCCTTATATTGTGATATCTTTACCGTTAAATATAACACCATGAAACACGATGAAGTTGTTGCCGCGCTAAAAGTAATTTCCGAGAAGGGAATGGCGATAAATATCAGCAAGGACGACCTGCAAGATCTGAGATTGTACAACCTGATAGAGGTTCCCAAAGGCGCGGAAAAAGAACGGTCACCGGCCTGTACTTTAACCAAAAAAGGCAGGGTAATGTTAAAGGCTAATTTGAAGCCCAAAGCCTGATGACCGCCAAAAACGGCGAAATCACCTGCGAAAATTTACGCTATTTTTTAATTTTTAAGGCTTTGGGGCAAAAACACTGCTTTTTCATCTTTTTCTAATACTTTTTTTGACGGAAGCGGTCAACATCTTAAAGACTGCCTTTAATCTTTTATAAAACTTACTCCCTGCGCGTATTCCGGTTTTTTCAACTGCTTTTTTAATCCCTGGAAACTCCTGGTGGGGCCTTCTGCGGCAAGCATGTTGATCAACCAGGCGGGGATGTTTCCCCCGGGATCTACCTGAAGGGTATACACCACTTTTATCTTATCTTTTTGTATCGGTGTGATGATCCATTCGCCTTTGGACGCGGTTATCCTCACAATATCGTCCTTCACCGGCACGAAACCCGGCACGGCGGGGCCATCTACCGTTACCACTTTGGTTTCAGGATTTTGGTGTACAATGAGGTGAGCAACAAAATCGCGGTTGGTAGCTGGCCAGGGTACGTCAATTTCTGAATAGTAATATACCTCTGATGGTGATACCTGTTTTATCAGTGTACACAGTTTGGTGTGCGAAACCCACTCGGTGCAGCCCTTTACATCCAGCAGCACCTTTACCAATTGCGCTGCGGTAGCGTTTAATTCCGCCTCCACTTTTATGGCTTTAAATTTAGAGCCCGGCACCAAACTGGTAAAAACCTTTATACCGTCTTTATCTGTTTTGGGGGTCCATTTATATTGGGCGGAGGCGGTGGATATTCTTAAAATAAATAAAAGTAAAAGTAACTTTTTGTACATGGAACAACTTTAATACTGCTAAACGCCGCAAAATAGAAATTATTAGCCTCATGTATTATTCCTGCTACAATTATGACAATCTACAGGTAAACGGGCACTGAAATGCGCTGGAGGCATCTATTATAAGAATGCCGGCTTGCTAAAACGCCGCAATTTTTATCGCCCCGTGTTTTTACAAAGGAGTTTTAGTATTATTGCTATGTGAACCCTGCTACCGCTCCACAAAAAGAAATAACCAAACTAAACCATATCGACCTGCTGCGGGGCGTAGCGGTTATTCTGGTGGTGATCACCCACGTGGCCTTAACCGACCTCAATATCAGCGAGGTGAGCCGCTCGCGACTAATTTTTGGCCAGATTGGCGTACAGCTCTTCTTTTTCCTTTCGGCGTATACGCTGTGCCGGTCGATGAATGTACGGCGTGAGCAAAGCTATATCCGCAATTTCTACATCCGCAGGTTGTTCAGGATAGCGCCATTGTATTATACCGGCATTGTACTATACTTTTTACTGGCACATATCCCGGCGCTAAACCTTGGCGGGCCATTATCAAAAGCCGAAGTTTACACACCAGGCAATATCCTGCTGAATGTATCCTTCCTGCATAGCTTTGTGCCGGGCGCTTACAATTCCATTGTGCCTGGGGGCTGGTCCATCGGTACCGAAATGCTGTTTTACCTCATGTTCCCGGCAATTTTTCTGCTCTATAGTAAAATAAATAATACCAGCCTCCTCTATCTAATCCCTGTATTAGCCTTTATACTGGCCAATATTTACATGGTTGCAACGTACCAGGTTGTTGAAGGTGCTGTCTTTACCGATCACTTTTACTTTGCTTTTATCCTGAATCAATTACCTGTGTTTGCCCTGGGCATCAGCTATTTTTTTTTAGAAAGGTCGGCCCCGCTAAAAATATCGCCGCTTATCAGCCTGGCAGCTTTCCTGTCCTTGTTTGGCGTAGCTTTTCTGCTCTCGCGGAAGCTGGCGCATAACATCAACCTCACTATATTTATAGCAGGCATCTCCTTTGGTTTCCTGTTTAACTTTTTTAAGAATGCCAATGTCAACCTGCCCCTGCTGCACCGCATCGGGCAGTTATCATTCTCTATTTATATCTTCCATTTTTTGTTTGCTTACCCCTTGGCTTACAAAATAAGCACAATGATATCGGGCCATTTAAATGCCAGTACGGTATTGGTGATCAATTTTGTTGTTTCGTTATCGTTATCGGCTGTGGTAGCTATGCTATCTGAAAAGTATATCGAAAAACCAGGGATCAACCTTGGTAAAAAACTGATAAAAAGCATGGAAAAACCATCCGCCCAAACCCTAATTGTAAAATAATTTTTATCGCGATGAAAATTAAATTAGCCATTTGCTCGCTTCCTCCTTATTTTACTCAACCCTGCATGCGCCGTGTTTAAAAACAACTGGTGCGAAAACTCCATATCGGTAGCGCGCGGACCAATTGTATACGCCATAAAAATTGGCGAACAAGTGAATCACGGATAAAGACTCAGTAGATTATGGTAAGGCTTACGACGAGATCCGCCCTACACCACCCTGGAACTACGTTTTGATAGCCCGCCCGGATAATAAGCTGAATGAACATTATAAAGTTGTGACCACAGGCGCGGCAGCAAACTACCCCTGGAGTATAAATAACAGCCCCATCATTATTAAAACCAAAGGCAAGCGCGTACCCTCATGGGGTTTGTATAACGATATGACCGGCCAACTCCCCTACAGTATTGGATACGGATTGGATGCCCAAAAGGAGGAAGATATTATTTTGGTTCCCTATGGCTGTACCAGGTTGCGAGTGTCGCAGTTCCCGGTGGTACAGCAGTAGTGATTAATATTTAATGAGCCGGTAATGCTCATCATAAAGGCCTTCTAAAACACTGTTACCGGCATCATCTATTTTGATACCGCCATATTTAGCCGCCTGGAATCGCTGGCCCTGCCCTTCCTCAAAAAAGAAGGATTCGGCACCAATACGGGCATTAACGGAGCGCCAGCCCGGTGCAGAAAAGTATTTAACGGCAAGCTCACCGGGTTTTAATGGCTGCAATTCGTCCTGAAAACGCTGCTTTTTTGCCACACCGTGCTCATCTAAAGTAACAATGCAGTAACCACGTTTGGTTATGCCCGCCGGTGCCGTGCTTATTTCGTAATTCAACTGCATATAATCACCCTGCATTAACGACCTTGGGTCTACCGGGGCAAGGCGCAGCAACACCAGTTTCCCTTTGCTCAACGTTTTCTCCTTGGCCATGATAGCCCAATTGAAATACCCAACCAGCAACAGCAGGTTAAGTAAAACAATGATGCGCTTAGTTTTGCTCATACCGTTTTAATTGTTTTTTAAGGATGAACCATGCCGACAAAAATATAGCGCCCGACGCCATCATCAGCTCCGATTTTAGAAGAAGCGTGTAATCCAAATCGTAATAATACTGGCTGGTAAAATATATCAGCGCTATTACACCAACTATTAAACCGGTGCGGTGCCCGGTATGGTGACTCAGAAAAATAATGAGCAGGGCACCACAAATAGCCGGTGCAAAAACGGCAGATAACATCATGAGCCCACCCATTAGGTAAATGAGCGCTTTGCTTTTTACTTCGGTAAGGGCAAGTGAGTCAACAACCTGGTACAGCACAAAGCCGGTTATTAAAATAATGATTCCGCCCGATAGGTAGCCGTCGTTTAAATCCCGATCATGTAACTCGCGGATGCCCAAATAGCATAAAAGCCCTATAAACGCGAAAAGGAAACCATTTCGCAATGCCATATACCGGGTATTCAAAGGCGGGTTTTGTGCAATCAATTCGGTTTCGGACAAGCTTAACCAGGCATAACCGGCCGCAAACAGCAAGGTGTACACGTGTACAGTTTCGTAGCTATCGTTTATAAAAACGAAGGAGAACAAACATGCGGAAGCGACCAGCACCGAAAAGAAATTCAACATATAGCCCGATGTGATGACAGGGGTTATAATGGCCAATAGCAGCAACGCGGTTGCAATTATATTGGAATCCATACGCATTTGAGACATGCCAAAGCCCACCATGGCATAGCTGGCCAGGTATGATGATATAAGCAGAGTATCTAAAACCGTGTTGGTAGATGTTTTATTTAATACGATAGCGCAGCCCATTACCAATAAACCGATAAATATGGCCAAAGCGGGCACTGACATGAGCGTTATGCCAACAAAACCCAAAAAGAAGCCGGCAGCCAGCAAACCGCCCGCAATGGACAATAATTTGATCCCCAGCCCCTGATACGAGCTTTCATCTGCCGTCAATTCTTTTTCAATGGCCTCGCGGTGTATTGACAAGTCCCAATCATACTCTTCGCTAACGGTCTGTAAAAGTGTGTCTACTTTACTATTTGTTTCCATTCCAGCTTTTATTTAGGGTGATGAGTGCGTTTACCAATACCGTAATACTAATGATGACAAAAAGGCTAACGAAAAAAAACACCCCCCCGGAGTTCCTGGCAAACACCTTAAACAGCCATGACGATATGATAATAATGATACTTAACGGGATGATACACAGGTAATAAAGCGACCGGTTTTTTAAACTATAACTTACCGCAAATCCATAAACCAAAACAAGCGCCAGTAAAGCTATCCAAAGCGTATCGGCATAACCATTGTAACTATCAAATATGCCAGTAACTATACTAACGGTTATGCAGCCGGCAGCACTTAAAGCCACTACTTTGCTAAAATAACCCGGCACCATCCCCGCAGTGCGGCCCCGGTAAAACAATTGCGTTATACCAATTGCCCCAACATTTATGGCAAAAAGCACTAAGCAGAGCGTTGTGGCTTCCCATGTAGGCCCCACCTGCGCGCTATAAAAAACTATAGTGGTGTTAATTAGTAAGGAAGGATGAGCCACAGCGGGGCAAACTCGGCTACGATGGCCCAAATGAGAATGAATACCGTCCAACCTAAGAAAAAATCATAGGCCTCGGCACCGGTTTGGTATATCTGCCCAAAAACAGAGAATAATAAGCCTACAAGCACTGATGCACCGGTAAGAACGATATTCTTGATCAATCCCGGCAGTTTTACAAACAAAACCACCAAAACAGCTGCAAGTAACAGCAGCTGTGCAATACCGAGTTTTGCAAACTTGTGCAAGGTATGCCAGTTGTAAGCGAAAAAGAATATGATGCCTGCAACGGCAAAAGCAACGCCGAGGCTTAGTAGTGCAACGTCGATAAATTTAGCCCAGCTTCCGGTATTGGCATAAATGCCTTCATCATGGAGCGTTTGTTTGATACCGCCGGCCGGCCATTGGCTATGCTTGCTTACGATATGTATTTGCTTACGCGTAATGCGCGGAGTTTCCATATCAGCTTAGGTTTACGTAAACTAATGTAGTGTTTATTAATGTCTCCGCCAATAATAAAAAACGGCCCATCCTAACCAGGAATAGGCCGCCCCTATCATATCAAAATTAAACAATCTTATGCCCGCACGTTTAAGCTTGCGCCGGTAATTACTACGTTGTATTTTTTGAGGGATGATGCTGCCGGCCCTTGCAGTACAAAGCCTTCTTTGCTGAAACGGCTGCCATGCAGCGGGCAAATGTAGATCCCCCCGGCCTGGTTATAATTAATGAAAGTCCCTTCATGTGTACAGGCCACCTGCACCGCGGAGAACGAGCCGACCGCATTGCCTGCCGCGATACGGGCTAAAATTACACCGTTGGATACCTTGGCATCGCCCACATTCAGCAATTCACTATCCAAATTGGTGGTAAATATATTACCATCGGCGGTTGGCGTGGGGTCTTCGTTTTTGGGGTTGCTGCCGCAAGATACTAAACTGCATCCGGTACAAACAGCCGCCAGGCCGATGCCCAGCTTCGCTAAAAATTGTTGTCTTTCCATGGTGTTGTATTTTAGTAGGATTAATAAGCTTTTTTGGCCTTTTTGTTAAAGCTGAACATCCTCGAAATGGTGAACCCTAACCTAAACTGCCCTTTGCCCCAATCGCTCTGGCTGGCGCTTAAGTAGCTGGTTTCGGAGATCGCCTTGGCATTGCTGAACACGATGGTGAACACGTGCCCGCCTGTCTCTATCTCAATACCTATACCCAGCGGATCGTAAAAGGCGTTATCGCCCGTCGCGTTGCTACGGAAGGAAGAGAAGGGATGCGCGTAATCTACCACGATGCCCATCCGTTTGGTCACCTTTAAGCGGCCTGCTATACCCATGGCAAAAAAGCTGCGCTCATTCCCCGCCAAAAACGGAAAGGGTGAATTGTCGCGCACATAGGTTGGCGTTAACTGCAGGGAAAAATTCGCTGAGAACTTACGGGCGATGATCGCCTGCGCCACGTAGGCAAATCTATCCGTAAAGGTTGGGAACTCGCCCTGGTCGGCATGGTAGGCTTTTATGCCCGCCTTGCCCAAAAGGGTTACGGCAAATGGCGTGGCGTTGTCTGATGTTTGGTGAATGATGGCGTACTTCAGCCCCAGATCTACCTGCTGCGCAAATTTGCTGCGGCCAAAATCGATATCCAGATTATCACTAAGGCCGTACTCAAAGCCGATGTAAATATCACTGGAATTATCAAGGCCGAAGAGGGTTTTACCCCCGCCTTCCGAACCGCCTATATCGCCGAAGCGGTGGATCACCAAAAAGTTGAGGTTATTCTTTTTAACGGTTTCGGTAGTGGCACCCAAAATTAACCGGGTTGATTTAAAGGTAGCGATAACGGGTTCGGCCTTGGTACCGCTATCCATACTGTTCAGCAGCGAATCTGCTGCGGTTTTGCTTTGGGCCGGTGTGGTTTGCGCCCATACGGCGGTACTAATTACAGCGCAGGCTGCAAGGGATATTAGCTTCTTCATTGTTTATGTGTTATAGGGTTTCAGCTGCTTTTTACTGCCGTGTAGGTTGCCGATACGTTCATTTTGATACTCTCGGCAATCTTCTTGAATACCAGCGTGGGGATGTCGATCTTATGGTCGGCACATTTCACCATAAATTCCGACGTCATGCTTACCGTACCATTGTTCACCACTACGGTGCCGGGGATGGTACGGGTTTGCGTAACACCGTGAACGCTCAGTTCGCCGGTTACGTTTACCGGGTAGCTGCCGTTTTTGGTTACATCAACCGGTTCCTTTATCTTTCCTTTAAAGGTGGCTTTGGGGTACTTATCGCTCTCCATATAGTTCTCGTTAAAATGCTCCTGCATCAGCGATTTTGGGAACTGGAACGAGCGGATGCCTACACTAAAGGCCAGGTCGCCGGTGGCAGGGTTATAAACCGATGTGCCACTGCTGCTCGAGGCTTGTATATCCTCCAGCGGGGCCGAGGAAAATAAACTGATCTTTGCGTTTTTACAGGCATAGAGATCCTGCCCTGCCTGGTTTTTGATGCTTAACCAGGCAAGTAAAATAATACAGATGTACTTCATGCTACTTTGGTTTGGTGAATGAATTGATGTTCCAGTTGAAGCCAACGGCTACCCCCGCAGTATGCAGGTTTACCTGGCTATAGCCCACCGGCTTCAGCGGCAGTTTCAGGTAAGGTTGTACACTTAAACTGAATTTTGAATTTACCCGGTGCTCGAACGTTGCGTTTAAATTAAGGTTGCTGAATAAATAGTTTTGCGGGTTAGCAACGGTATAGTTTGCCGGCCCGTTAGGGTATGCCGAACTGTATGTATATTTGTAATTTTCATGCAGCATAAAGTACGATGACAGCCCCGTACCCAGCGAAAACTTATTTTTACCTTTCTGGTAAACCTGGTAACCAATATTCAGCGGAATATCCAACATGCGGCAATCTGCGGTAACATTGGTTGGATCCTGCTTAAACTGGTAGGCCGTGGTGTAATTTGCAAACGTGGTTGCATACGGCTTAACAGAATAAGTTGCCCCGGTAGTTATCGTCCATTTTTTGATGCTTACCGAAAACATTGCCCCAAAATTGCTGCCCACCTTGCTTTGCTGGAACGAGTTAACCCCGTTAATATCTGATGAAGCAATTACACTCAGCGCATACCTCGGGCGATTAGCACCAAAGGAGCCTGCCTTCACTTTTACCTTTTCGGTTGTTTTGGCCGGTTCCATCTGTGCTATTACGGCCTGCCCGGCATTTGCTGTGCCGATTGTCTTTACAGTCGGCGTGGTGTCTTTTTGCATGGCCATCATGTTTGCTTTTACTGGTGGTGCGGTGTCCTTTTGCACCGGTGTTACAACCGTATTGTTCTGCTGCGGTGTAGTTATGCCACTGGCAGCTAATATGGTAGTTCCTGTATTTTCAGCGGCAGCCGTTCCTTTTACGTCCGCCTGTTTTCTTTTTGGCAAATAGATATCTCCCTGGTTTTTATTGGTTGTTTGCGGGTTAACCGCTATGCTATTCATGGGCACGCTTACAGGTGCCTGTGGTGTGTTTTTAATGCTGGTATCGCTGTTTGCGCTTTGCGGCTCCCGTTTTTTAACTGCAACTTGTTGGTTTGGTTTAACAGCGCCCTGCTGAGGTTTAAAAAGCCACCAGCCTAAAAACAGTAACAACAGTGCCGCCATGCCACTCAGTACAGGCAACCAGTATGCTATTACGGGGCGTTTTTTGCCTTTATCCAGCATTTGTTCAAGGGCATCCCAGTCATCCTCGTTGTGAGCGAGGTTGTTCGCCGGGTCCTCCAGGCGCTTTTTAAATATGCTATCTATTTTTTCCTCCCCCTCTTTCATTTTCTGATACCATTATTAAAAAAAGCGTTTTTGATATCGCTGCCACACATCGCTACTATGGGGTTATAATCCATCCCCCGGTTATAGTTTTGGCTGTTTGCAGCATCGTCTGCTTTTAAGATCATTGTTTTTAATTTTTGTCGGGCCTTGTGCAAATTCGATTTTGATGTCCCCGGGCTGATGTTCAGCATATCTCCTATCTCCTCGTGCGAGTACCCATCTATAGCGAAAAGGTTGAACACCGTACGGTAGGCCTGAGGCAATTGCTGCACCATGCGCAGCAGGTCCTCATAGTTTAGGTTGCGGTCTACCAGCTCGCCGTCGGTTAAATGTTCGGCCTTATCCAGGTCGTCGGTATAGGCCATTTTAAGGTTGGCGCGATAGTAATCGATAGAAACATTCATCATAATACGGCCCAACCATGCTTTAAACGGCCGCGTCATATCAAACCGCTCGATATGCGTATAAACCTTATAAAACCCCTGATTCATTACTTCGGCAGCCTCATCCCGGTTGTTGGCATAGCGCAGGCAAATGCCCATAGAAAAGCCGTAAAATGCCTTATACAGCATTTTCTGACATTTCCTGTCCTGCTTTACACAGCCTCGTATCAGTTGATGTAACTCTTCGTCGCCCATGCGGGTTATTAAACTATATGCCTATAAATTTAACCTTATCTTTCTACATCACGTAATTGCAGGTTTAAAGGTTGCCTGTTTATTTAAAAAATATTTTACCGCTGTTTAAACATTTGATTTTAAAGAGTTTAAATTTTTAGGTAAAACCATTCAATATTTATTTCTCCTGCACCTTTACCCGAGGCAACCCCTGCCCCATTGCAAACGATATAGTATATAACCAGCCGCAATAAAAGGTAAGTTACATGCTATTATTCATCATACAATATCCATAAATGATACCGGTTTCCATCGTAATTATTACCAAAAACGAAGCGGCCATATTGGGCAGATGCCTTAAAATGGCAAGCTTTATCAGCGATGATATCGTAGTGGTAGACAATGGCAGCACCGATGATACCCTGAAAATTGCCGAAGCTTACGGCTGCCGCGTTTACCACAAAAGCTGGGATGGCTACGGCGCGAATAAAAACAAGGGGATAGCGCTGGCCCGGCACGACTGGATCTTAAGCATCGATGCTGATGAGATAGCCGATGTGCAGCTCATCAACACTCTGCACTGCCTAACATTTGATAACCCTGATGTGGTGTACGATATCCAATTCCGATCTTACTTTGGGGATAAGCTAATTAAATACGGCACCTGGGGCCGAGATCACCACCGCCGCCTTTTTAACCGCACACGGGTAAAATGGTCGGAAACGGAGGTGCACGAAACTTTACTGCTTCCGCCCGGCGCTACTGTAAAAAGGGTAGGCGGCTACCTGCACCATTACTCGGTACAAAATATAAAAGAGTGCGATAAAAAAGCGATTCATTACGCTCGACTAAGCGCCATCAAATACTTAAGCGCCGGCAAAAAGGCCGCTTTTTTTAAGCTCTACCTTTCGCCTGTATTTTGCTTTCTCATCAGCTACCTTATCCGGTTAGGCTTTTTAGATGGACTGGAAGGGTTGGATATCGCGCTGATGCTTTACAAAAACACCCGGCTTAAATATCATTACTTAAAACTTTTTGAAGCAGGCAAATACCTACCTTCGGGTAAGTTACCGGCACCCAAAAAACTGGTGGTTGAATATTGATCGTTTTGAAAAGCAAACTATTTCAAAATCTTTCGGCAAATACCCTGCAGCTGGTTATTAATCAACTGGCCGGACTGGTTATTTTTTACCTGCTCTCTACCGGGCTCGATAAAAACAGTTTCGGGCAGCTGAACCTCGCGCTGGCTATCCTGATGATGGCCTTTAACCTGCTCTCGCTGGGTATCGACCAGGTATCCATCCGCAAAATAGCTTCGGGCGAAGACGCAGGGGAAGTGCTCTCGCTTTACCTGTTCCATGTACTGCTCACCGGCTTTTTATTTTATGGGTTGATATTGCTGGGCAGCTTATTCATCAGCCAAACCAATGGCGTTTATCCCTTGCTTTTACTTGTTGGCGCGGGCAAGCTGATGATCTACTTTTCCACCCCCTTTAAACAGGCTGCCAGCGGGCTGGAACGCTTCCGCCTGCTGGGTACTATGCTAATAGTATCAAACCTAATACGTAGCGTGGCTTTGCTGATGCTGGCTATTATACACGCCATTTCATTACAAAATGCCGTTATAATTTTTGTAGCCGGAGATGTGCTGGAGCTACTGATCACCGCGATCATTTTCAGTCGTGGCACAAAAATTTTGTTTAATATCTTATGGCACCGGGCTAAATATACCGCCCTGCTCCGCGAGGCACTGCCGCAAACGGGGGTTAACATCCTCACCTCGGCCATAGCCCGGTTCGACTGGGTATTTATCGGTTTTATGGCATCGGCAGTTAAACTGGCCGAATACAGTTTTGCTTATAAGGTTTTTGAAATGAGTACCCTGCCACTGCTGGCCATTGCGCCGCTGCTGATACCTAAATTTACAAAAATGTTTAAGCAAGGCACCGCCGATATCGCTGGCCTTCAAAACCTTTTACGCGCCGAAATGGCCATTGCCGCTTTTACCGGGCTGGCGCTCAACATCCTCTGGTCGCCGGTAATGGATGCTATTACTGCGGGCAAATACGGCGCTGTTAATGCCGGCACTGTTTTTATCCTATCGCTTTGCATCCCTTTCCTGTACCTTAATAATTTTTTGTGGACCATCTTTTTTGCCAAAGGCGAAATGAAGATGATATTGAAAGGTTTCATCATTACCTTTTTGGTAAACGCCGGG
Organism: Mucilaginibacter sp.; assembly: GCF_039925265.1. Classification (GTDB taxonomy): domain Bacteria; phylum Bacteroidota; class Bacteroidia; order Sphingobacteriales; family Sphingobacteriaceae; genus Mucilaginibacter. Next base: position 71,799 of record NZ_JBDSZG010000024.1, on the reverse strand, counting down.
CTGGATGTGGTGCTGATACCCTACTTTGGCAATGAGGGTGCGGCCACAGGCTTCCTGGCATCTTATGTGGTGCAGGCAGTGTTTTATTTGAGCCATAACCGTATTAAGCAATTAAATGCCATTTGGCAAAACCTGGCGCTGTGCACGGCTTGCGCCCTGGCAAGCGGCGTAGCCATGAAATCATGTGCGGTTAATTGCTGGCTGGCATTGCTGCTGGGAACCTTCCTGTATATCGTGCTACTTTACCTAAGCAAACAACTAAGGCTTAGCGATAGGAAAACTGCAGCGGCAGCATTTTCGGGATAAATTCTTATTTGGTATGAGCATTGGCCAAGGTAATCGCGTATTGGACTTGGATAGGCTCCGTTTCATCAGACGTTCCGATGGAACGTAGAAAAATTGTTGGGGTTTTCTACCCATAAAACAGCCCTAAGGGCTGAAAAGAAAACGTTCCGTCGGAACGACTTATGGGTAGAAATAAGTAAAAACATTTTCACGTTCCATAGGAACGTTTTATGAGGGCTATCTAATCATAGGGCTATTGCTTTACCGTAAAGATAATTAACCGAGGCCAAACAATTGCTTTTCGCAAACAACACAAACTTCATGCAAAAATTCATCCCGTCCTCATATTAAATATCCTCCACGGCCGCCATCCACAGGCAACCATTCCAAATTCCAAAGCGTAATGTTTTTAGAGAATTAACCCGGGCAGAAGCAATTCTCCCCGGATAGGCGGCTGTTGCCGCTTGCTCCCCAATTCAGCTAAAACTATAAAGACGCAATGGCCATAAGCCCTATCGACATTAAAAAATGGAAGAGTTATGCAGACTGGAAACTGCTTGCCTTACTCCTGCTGTTTTTAAATGTAAAGTTGGCGATAAAGATCCCCGCCTTAGCGCTGATCTACCTGCTACAATTCGATTTTAAGTTTGGCTTCAGCCTTAAAAATTCGCGGCTGCCATTATTTTACCTGCTCATTATTCCGCTGTCGTTTGTAGGCTTGTTTATTGGCAAAGGTTTTCAAAACATCAATTACCTCATCGTTTTTGCCACGGGGCTGTTTTTTTGGCTGTTGTGCATACTGGCCATTCATCAGGTAAAACTCTCGGTAGAAAAGCAAAGCGTGGAAGTACTGCACAACACGCTCCTCGTATTTTTTGCCATCAACGCAGGCGTATCGGCCATCAACCTGCTCCGCATCATCATCGAAACGCATGCCCTCAACCCCTATACTTACCAGGGCAATTATCAAAAATACTTCATCGGCACGGGCGACTATATCAAGGGCGTAACCTTCGACACCAGCACCACCAATGCCGCTATTAATGCCATGGGCGTTATTTATTTTTTGGCACGCCAAAAACCACTGATGCTAATGGCCAGTATGTCCACCTTGCTTTTAACCGGGAGCAACTTTATCAATATTGTTTTACTGCTCATCCTTGGCCTGCTGTTTATTTTCAGAAGTACCCGCGCGCAAAAAAGTCTGGTGGTTATCTGCCTTATGTTTCTGGTTACTTTTATGGTGAAGGTATCACCGCAAAACAATATTTATGTAGCCGAGACCATCAAGAACACTTTTGAAAAACCGGCACGCCATGCTGTTACGCAGGCAGCCTTACTACCCATAAGCGAACGCCCCGACTCTACCCTAAACCCCGAAGAACGGAAGGAGAAATTCGCGAAACTGTACCTGGATAGCCTAAGCAGCGCCGAATATTTAAAAGACACCAAAGGCAAGTTGCCCGTTGTAAAAAAAGAGGTTATCCGTAACGATGATGGGCGCATCTTAATGCCGCAGGCCAACATCCACTCGGCAACCTACCAAAGCATAAAAGTACCACAGGCGGCCCAGCAACCGCTCATCAGGTTTATCAACACGCACGATACGGCGCTGCCCATTTCTGCCAGAACCATCCGGGTACCTGCCTTGCCGGGTAAAGCCATCAGCGTTTTACAAACGGGTAAATTTTTGATGCAGCACCCTGCCAAAGTACTTACCGGCGATGGCATGGGTAACTTCTCATCCAAACTGGCATTCCGGGCAACGGGGCTGGGCATAGCAGGCGGATATCCGCACCGATACATCTACATAAATCCCGATTTTTTAACGAACCACCTGGATGTGTACCTCGATTTTTTTAGCAAGCAAACCGGGCTGCATTCCTTAACCAACAGCCCTTTTTCGGTTTACGACCAGCTATTAGCCGAATACGGCCTCATTGGCTTAGTTATCTTCTTTGTTTATTACCTGTGGTTTTTTGCCTGGCACTACCACAAACTTACTTACGGGCTGCCCATTTTGTTGTTGCTGATGGCGGTGCTTTTTGTGGATTACTGGTTTGAGCAATTATCCATCCTGGTGTTTTTCGAGCTGTTGTTGTTCCTCAACATTAAAGAGACCGAAGCGCGGGAAGGAGGGCTTAGCCATGCATGAGCCAAAGATCACCGTATTAATGCCGGCTTATGATGCCGGTAAATATATCCGCGAGGCCATCAGTTCGGTACTGGCGCAAACCTTCGATGATTTTGAGTTGATGATCGTTAACGACGGCTCTAAAGATGATACGCTGGATGTCATCAGTTCGTTCAACGATGCCCGCATCGTGGTAATCCACCAGGCTAACAAAGGCGTAGCGGCGGCCCTCAATACCGGGTTAAAATATGCCCGTGCGCCATACATCGCCCGTTTCGATGCCGATGATATTTGCTACCCCACCCGACTGCAGACGCAATACGATTTTATCTGCACGCATCCCGAATACAGCATCATTGGCTCCGAAGCGGATTATATTAATACCGAAGGTGAATTTCTATTCAAGCACCAATTGGCGGGTTACAGCTATGATGAAATTAAAAAGCTGGATGTGCGCGTTTGTCCCATGATCCACTCCTGCGTACTTTACAAAAAAGACGTTATCATAAATGCCGGAGGATACAATGAGCATGCTTATACCTTTGAGGATCATTTTTTATGGGCCAACCTGCTTAAAACAGAAAAGGCCTGCAACCTGCCACAGTCGCTGATAAAGGTGCGGCTCAACCCCGAATCGGTTACCATTGATGAAAAATGGCATACGCGCAAATTCCGGTTGATAAAGCATACTTCACTCAAAACCCAGCGCATTACGGCATCCGAAGGGAAAGAATTACACGAGATAGGCAGCACGCAATACTCGCCCAAAAACAAGCAGGGGGCCTATTATGCCCTGTGCGGTAAAAAGTTTTTGCTGAACAATTACCAACCGCAGCGTGCACGGCGCCATATGGTTAAGGCCATTGCGCTACAGCCATTGCGCTTGGATAATTACCTGCTTTACACGGTGAGTTATCTCCCCGAGCGATTGATAAACTGGCTGCACCTAAACCTGGCGAAATGATGAGAGTGGCATTTATCACACGGTCTACTTTATACACCGTTCCCGGCGGGGACACGGTACAGGCGGTGCAAACAGCCCGCCATTTGGCGGAGATAGGCGTGGATGTGTCCATAAAATTATCTAACGAGGAGATCAGTTACGAGGATTTCGATCTGCTGCATTTCTTTAATCTTACCCGCCCGGCGGATATCCTGTACCACAGCCAAAAGGCCAACAAACCTTTCGTGGTATCAACCATCCTGTGCAACTACAGCGAATACGATAAGCAACAAGCCAAAGGGTTAAGAGCGCTGATGGCTTTTCTGCCGGCAAACGGTATCGATTATATCAAAACCATTGCCCGCTGGTTATTGGGGAAAGACCATCTTTCCGCCAAAGCCTACCTGTGGATGGGGCAACGCAAGAGCATCCAAAAAGTACTGCGCCAGGCAGCGCTGATACTGCCTAACTCGTTGTCGGAGTACCAACGTATTATTAAGCAATATACTTGCAGCACAAAATTTAGCGTGGTTACAAACGGCATCGATCCAAAGCTTTTTACCTGCGACACGGAATTGAGCAGGAACAAAAACCTGGTGCTTTGCGTGGCGCGGATAGAGGGCATTAAAAACCAGCTCAACCTTATCAAAGCATTAAATAATACCGGTTTTACGCTGATGCTGATTGGATCGCACGCGCCAAACCAGCTGGCCTATTATAACCGGTGCCGGGCTATAGCCGCAGATAATATCCGCTTTATTAGCCACATCCCGCAGCAGGAGCTTGTTAAATATTATTCGGCAGCAAAGGTGCATATCCTGCCCAGCTGGTTCGAAACCACTGGACTAAGCTCGATAGAAGCGGCGGCCATGGGCTGCAACATTGTGATAACTGACAAAGGCGATACCCGCGAATATTTTACAGATGACGCCTTTTATTGCGACCCAGGTCAGCCAAAAAGCATCCTGGCCGCGGTTGAAAAAGCAAGCGAGGCAGATTTTAACAAGGGCCTTCGCCGCAAAATAGTAAAGCAGTTTACCTGGCAGCAGGCAGCCATACAAACATATAAAGCATATCAATTAGCATACTCAGCATGAAACTACGAATTGGCATTTTAGGCACCCGCGGCATCCCCAACCATTACGGCGGGTTTGAGCATATCTCCGAGTACGTATCAGAAGGGCTGGTGAAAAAGGGGCATTCGGTAACGGTTTATAACTCGCACAATCACCCCTACAGCGCCCATAACTGGAACGGCGTGGACATTGTACACCGCTACGACCCGGAATATTTAATAGGCACAGCCGGCCAGTTTGCTTATGATTTTAATTGCCTGGCCGATGCCCGCAAACGCAACTTTGATGTGGTGCTGCTGATGGGTTATACCAGCAGTTCGGTTTGGGGGAGGCTGTATCCTAAGGATAGCGCCATCATCACCAATATGGACGGGCTGGAATGGAAACGATCCAAATACTCCAAACCCGTGCAGCGCTTTTTAAAATATGCCGAAAAACTGGCGGTAAAGCACAGTCAGTTTTACATTGCCGATTCGCGGGTAATTAAAGGCTACCTGAAAGATAAATACCATATCGATAGCCGCTACATCCCCTACGGCGCCGACTTATTCTCCGAGCAGGAGCGCGAGCAGTTTGATAAAAGCGAAGCGCAAAAGGAAGACTACTTTTTGCTGATGGCCCGTATGGAGCCCGAGAATAATATCGAAAGCATTTTAGAGGGCTTTAACAACAGCACATCGCGCAAAAACTTTAAGGTGCTGGGCGATACCGGCAACCGCTTTGGCAAATACATCACCCATAAATTCAAGAACGACGAACGCATCCAGTTCAAGGGGTCGATATTTGATAATACGGCGGTTCGGTCGCTGCAAAACAACTCTTATTTGTATTTCCACGGGCATAGCGTTGGTGGCACTAACCCATCGCTTTTAGAGGCGATGGCCAGCGAGGCGCTCATCGCGGCGCACGATAACCCTTTTAATAAATCGGTACTGAGTTCTGACGCTTTCTATTTTAATAACGCCGCCGAGGTACGAAACCTGGTAGAGAACGTGCAACGCCACGACATCGAAAAAACGATGGTGAAAAACAATTTGCACAAAATACAATACCAGTTTAACTGGGAAAAGATCATAGACGAGTACGAAGAATTTATAATGGAATGCCACTATGCCCGCAACCTTGAAAAAATTGTTCCCGGCAGCAGATAGCCTGGCCAACCAGATCAGCTATTACCATTTAGTGTTGCTGCTCATCAGCCTGCCGTACGACAGGTTTTACAGCCATTTGATCCTGATCAGCTTTATCCTTCACACACTGATAAACCTGAGCAGGGTCGATATAAAACCATTGCTTACCACAACCAATATCGTGCTGGCATCGGTGTTTTTTGTTACGGTTGCGGGTACATTCTACAGCATCAACAAGCCCGAAGCCTTTAACGAGTGGGCCAAGCAGATCACTATTTTACTTTTCCCGCTGGTGTTTTGCCTCAACCCGCTGGACGTAAAGAAGTACAGGGGCAGCCTGCTTTTAACATTCGCGTTGAGCAGTACCATAGCTATTCTTTTGCTGTATATGCAGGCATTGAGGGCTATCCGATTTTACAATTTCCCATTATCGGCGTTATTTTCATCTGACTTTACCAATCATAATTTTTCGGGTCCACTGGACATCCACGCCACATTTTTTTCGATGCAGGTGGCCATAGCCCTGGTGTTTTTGATAACAGAACTATTGAAAACCGAAACTACGCACTATAAAGGGTTGTGCTGGTTTTGCTGCGCGATACTGGCCACAGGTATTATCCAGTTGGGTTCAAAATCGGTGTTTGCGGCACTGCTCATTATCATCAATATTGCCATTCCCGTTTTTTTGCAGAAAGGCGCCGTGCGGCTAAAATACGCTGCCGCTACGCTTTTCTTATCGGCAGCCATCATCACCGGCATTTACCAAATGGATAACCTAAAAGAGCGCTACATCACCGACCTGAAAACCGACCTAAGCAAGGCAAAAGCCGATGAACTTTTCGACCCAAGGCTGGCCCGCTGGCAGGTTGCTTTAAAGCTGGCGGTACAGTCGCCAATTATTGGGCATGGTTCAGGCTCGGAAATCGGGCTGCTGAAGGAGCGCTTTTTCGAGGCACGGTTTTACCGCTCTTACCTGGCTGGGTTGAACGCGCACAACCAATTCATTAGCTTTTTTATCAAAACCGGCATCATTGGCTTGCTGGCTTATTTAAGCACGCTTTACTTTGGTTTCCGGAAAGCCATATTTAGGAAAGATATTCTGCTGTTCGCCTTTATGGTGATCATTGCTGCCGTGTCCTGCTCTGAGAATTTTTTGGATGTGGATAAAGGCATATTTTTTTACAGCGTTTTCTTTTCGCTTCTCATCTTCTCCGGCAATGAAAAAGCAGAACCATTACAGCATAAATAGTTTAAACAAGCAACCAAACAGGGTTTTGGCCCGTCATCATTATATACAATAGCCAACGGTACCGGTTAATCCGGCATAAATAAAATCAAAAAGCAACACGTGTTAACCATTAACAGAAATATCTTAGCCGCCCTCGCATACTTTGATATGTTTGATTATCCCCTTACCTACGGCGAGATCTACCTGTTTTTGGGCGAAAAGCATTGCCAGGCGCAATTCAGCGAGGCCATTAATTATCTGGTTGCCGGTAAAATGATCTACCAGTTTGATAAATTCTACTCGCTAAAAAACGATTACCTCATCATCATCCGCCGTAACTGCGGTAACCAAAAAGCCGCCGAAATGATAGCGAAGGCCAAGGAGGTTGGCCAGTTCCTTATCAAATTCCCATACGTGCGCGGCATCGGCATCTCGGGTTCCTTATCAAAAAACTTCGCGGATGAACGCTCAGATATCGACCTGTTTATCATCACCGCCAAAAACCGCCTTTGGGTAGCGCGCACGCTGATGCACTGCTTTAAAAAATTCACGTTTTTGGTAAACAAGCAGCACAATTACTGCATGAATTATTATATAGATGAGCAGCAACTGCAAATTGCCGAGAAGAATATTTATACCGCCATTGAGACCGATACCCTGATCCCTTTGGAGGGTGATGTGGTGTTTGAGAAATTCTACGCCGCCAACAGCTGGACACGTACCTTTCTGCCTAATAAACCCTTACGCCTCGCTTCGGCAAAGCCATTACAAACTTATGTGCTTAAAAAACTGGTAGAGTTCCTGCTGAATAACCAACTTGGCGATCTGCTGGATGATACCTTCCTGAAGATCACTTCTAAACGATGGGTTAAGAAAACCGTGCAGAAAAAGCTGAACCTGCGGGGGATAGTGATGGGCATGTCGGCAGGCAAACACTTCGCCAAACCCGACCCGGTCAATTTTCAAAACCGGTTGATAGAGCGCTATAAAAACAAGCTCAACTACCTGCTGCAACAAACCGAAGAGCGCGTGGCGCAATAATTTACAGCTTCTTTTTTAGCGAGATAATGTAGTAATCGCCCATGTATTTCCAGGGCCAGGTACTTTTCCATTTGTCTTCCAGCCTGCTCAGGCGTTTATAGGTCGTGGGATGCTTTTCCGCAAAACTTTCTATGTAGGATGGCGGCACCATGGTGCATAAACCCTCAATACCTAAAACATCAAATTCATTTTTCAGTTGGTTGATCACATAGGATGGGTTATAGTACCAGCATTTAAAATGCACACCCTCCACATGCGCCTTACGGCCCTTGCTGCTAAAAAACCTGCGGAAAGCGGTTCTGAACTTCCCTTTGAAAACCAGCAGCGTTTCCCATAAACAAAATTTAGGGAGGATCACCAGTGTAGCCATGCCGCCCGATTTTAGTAAGGCGGGAAAGGAGGTTAGTACCTTATCAAGTTCACCGGTGCAATTCAGGCCGGCAAAATTGGAGAAGATCAAATCGTACGGCCCTTTATTTTGCAGCTCGTTTAGCTGGGTGTACGAGCAGATTTCGTTACTAATATCGTCAGTAAGCCCCAAGAGCTCCGCTTTGCGTTTCAATTCGCCCTGCATCCCCACGGAGATATCAGTGGCGTGAACTTTGAAGCCCCGCTGCGCAAAGAATATAGCATCCTCGCCGGTGCCGCTGTTCAATTCTAATATACCGCCGCCGGGTTTAAGGTATTGCAACACATGATCGCGTACGCGCCTACGCTTGTAATTGATAATGGTATTGCCGGAGTACAGCTTATCAAACACAACCGATTGATTGCTGAAGGCTGTTTCTGCCAATTGCTCATTTGGATGGATCGCTTCCGTCATAACGCGTTCTCCAATCTGTTCAGCTTTAATTTTTCAATGTAGGTACGGGGCGTATGGTAAAATACCGAGAGCGCTTTTCTAAGCGTGCTCTTTGTTGCAGATGCCGGCGCTTTGAGCAATTTAACCAGGCTGTTCTTGGCCAGGTGCTTATGATAGTTCTGGTGCACGTAACTATGCAATTGCTTGTAATACGGCGCCGGGAAGGTATTGGTAAACATCAGCGCCATCTCGTCAGAATCGGCCCAGTTGGTTTTCTTTTTCAGTTCGGCTTTTACCTTTTCGTAAAAACCGGTGCCGGGTAAAGGGTACGATACCGAGATTCCTATCTCAAAAGGCAACAGTCTGTTGATCATATCGATGGTGAGACCGATATCGCTTTTTGTTTCGCCGGGGTAACCAAACTGGATAAAGAACGAAGGTTTGATACCATGCTTTTTCATCAAACCTGTGGCCGTTGCAATCTGTGTAGTGGTGATGCCTTTATCCATAGCGTCCAGTATCTTTTGCGAGCCGCTTTCCGCCCCTATCCAAACGTTTTGGCAGCCCGAGCGGGCAAGGGCGGCTACCAATTCCTCCTCCACCAACAGATCGGCGCGGGATTGAATTTTGAATTTTATGCTTATCTCTTCCTGCTCCAGCAAGCGGGCAAATTCTAAAACCCAGCCGGGTTTCAGCCCAAAAATATCATCACAAAACCAAATGTGGTCCATCCGGTAATTTTGTTTCAGCAGCTTAATTTCCGCCACCACATTTTGCGGGCTGCGCGAGTTATAGCGGTTGCCGTAAATAGGCTTGGCGCACCAGTTACATTTAAACGGACAGCCGCGTGTAGTGCCAATATTGATGGAGAAATACCCCGTGTGCCGCATCCACATGTCCCGGTATTTATCCATATCCACCAAGTCCCAGGCAGGCAGGGGCAGGCTGTCGAGGTCCTTCAGCACCGGGCGGGCGGGTGTTTTGGTTATTTTATGGCCATCATCAAATGCAAGTCCCATAATGCCGCTGTAGTCGGTTTGGCCGCCTTTGATATGGTTACACAACTCCAATAACGTATGCTCCGCCTCGCCGATGATCACCAGATCGGCGCCTTCGGCAAGATATTCGGCATAGCGGTCGGTAGAATCTGAACTGGATACAATCACCGTGCATCCGCGCTCTTTAGCCAGCTTGCACATTTTAAATGCCGCCTCGCGCATATTGGTGAGGCACATTTTGGTGAGGTAGTTAAAGCCATCATCGTAGATCACAAAGAATTGGGGCGTTTGCGCTTCAATAGCAGGGATCACCTCATCCGCGCTGTGCGCAAACATGGTATCAAATAAACTTGTCTCATATCCATGCTGCCGCATCAGGGCGGCGGCGTATAAAGTTCCCAATGGCGCATAGGGTTGCCCTATAGACCATTGCTTCGGGTCGAAACGTAAAAAGTAGGAATGAGTGAATAGGATGCTGCCCATGTTTCTGCTTAATTAAGTTTCGCCAGGGGCGATAAATTTAACGAACACACACATTTTACGCAGGTTGGGTTGGTGCCCATATCCAGCGTTCGGCGGAAGTTTACCGAAGCCTCGCTATTCAGGATCTGCGCCAGCGAAGAATCGCGAATGTTACCCGTAGCTTCATGGAAAAAGCAGGGGCGGACGCTACCATCAGCTTCTATTACTGCCGACACCCAGGGCGCGTTACATTTTTTAAACGGAAAAGCGTTCAACCCATAAAAAGCGGCGTAGTATCTATAAATGTCGTGGAGTTTTTCGGGCGATTCGGCGATGAATTGATTGTCGAAATTGGCCTTGTCAGCAATTACCGCTTCCACTATTTGATATAGTTCTGCCAGTTCATTTTCGCCCGGCAGTATTTCATTTTGCCTGGGTTCGCTCCATGCTGTTTGGCGGTTAAAGGCATGGCTACTTACATCTGCGGGTAAAAAACTTACCTGGTTTATCCCTATGTTTTTCGCGGCATCAATAATAGTCTGCCAATTGCGAAAATTCAACCGATGGATGACTGTACGGGCGGTAATGGGGTAGGCCGGTTCTATCGAACGGATCTGCTCCACTCCTTCCTTCAGTTTTTTAAATGCCCCGGGGATATCGCGGATAGCATCGTGCAGTGACTCGTCACCATCCAGCGACAGGATGAGATCGTCTACCCATTGTATAATGTCCAAAGCGTGCCTTTTGATGGACAGCCCGGTAGATAGCAGCGTAATTTTTATACCCTGCTTTTTCAGGATGCGGCACAGCCCGAAGAAGTTGGCATTCAGCAAAGCCTCCCCGCCCGACATGAGCACCTGCTGAGTGCCCAGTTGTTTTAAATTGGTTAATAGCCCCTCAACGTCCCGCTCGGTTAGCTGCTTCAGGTTTTTGTTATCCTTCCATATATCGCACATTACACAGCGGCAGTTGCAGGCACTATGGGGCATTAAAATCACCACAGGCAGCGCGGTTATTTGATGCGTTTGCAGCGTGCGGTAACGCTTAAAAGTATGGAATAAGCCCTGCCCTATCATACCGCGCCATTGTTAACTCGTATCCAATAAAACGGCCTATCTTTCAACAAACGGTTCTTAAAACTATGCGGATCACTTAAGATCTGGTAGTCGAAACCGTCCAATTCATCCAGGCGGTGATGATAATAAAAGGCCGCCATCTCCGGGTACCGCATGGCCATATAATATTCCTGTGTGCGCAAAACGGCGTGCTCCACAGTAAAAGGAGTATAAAAATTACTGTCGATGATGTGGATCTCGCCTTCATTACTAAGATACCCCTGCATCTTTTGCAGCATATCTTTTAGCGGAGAAAAGTATTGGATCGCCGCCGCGAACACGATTACATCAAACCTAAGTCCTGCAAAATGCTGCTCATCAAAACTGCCGCTAAAAAATTGCAGATTGGCTTGTTTAAAAACACGTTTTGCCTGGCTAATTTCCAGCCGGTTCACATCCAGTGCAACAACGTCTGCACCGGCTACTTGTGCCAGTTTTGCTGCCAACCATCCGTTGCCGCAGCCTATCTCCAAAATAGTTAAAGGCTTTTTCTTTTTGGCGAGGTAAGTAACCAACCGTTCCGACGAGCGCTTCCTGATCTGCCATTCTTGGTAATGCACATGCGATGACGCTATCTCCGGCAGTTGCCGTAGCTGTTCATCGGTATAAATCCGTTGCTCCAGCCCGCGCACGCCAAGGTACAGCTGCTCAAAATCGGACTCTGTTTCTTGTATTGGCAATATGTAGGTTTCCTGCTGGGGCATGTTCAAAAAAAATTAAAAACCCTGGATCTCGGGCTGGCGGTAGCGCCAAACTTTTTGCAATAGCTTTATCTCGTACGGGTATTGGTACAGGTCTGTTTTGTAGCGTAAGCCTGCTATCAGCTTTATGGCCCGGCGTTTTAGCCAGTTGAGGCGGATATCGGTTACCGTTGGGTATACGCCGTTCAGCACCGTCTCAAAATTCCTTATCTTATCTATCATCTCCGGCGTAAGCCAGGGCGTAAGCGGGTTTTTACGAAGATCGAAGCTTTCCCAGGCCGGGCTTATCCAATCCTCCAGCGTTTCGGGGAAGCGGAAACCACTCGATAAAACCTGTTTGTACAGTTCCGAACCTTCTGTAGGTACAGGGCTATAGGTATAGATCACTATCTCCGTTTTGGGGTTTACGGCTTTTACTTTTTTGATGAAATCTATCTCAAAATCTATCTGCGATTGCACCTGCTGCGCTGTTGGCGCGGGCGTACCCAATACAAAAGAGTATTCGGGGATGATATCAAATTTTTTCAGCCGTTCGGCAAATTCGATGATCTGGTCGCCGGTTTGGGTACCGCCTTTATCCATTTGTTCCAGTATGGCGTTGTTACCGCTTTCGGCACCAAAGAAGATGATCTTACAGCCCGATTCGCGAATGGCTTGTAACGACGAATCTTTGAATTTGTGCATGGTATCGATGCGTGCCATGCCCCACCAGGTCATGTTCTCGGGTTTTATCAGCCTGGCAAATTCAACCGCGCGTTTTTCTGATACAAAGAAGTTATTATCATGAAATTCGATCGCATCCGCACCCCATTTATCCTTAATATATTTCACATCGTTATAAACCGTTTGCGCCGATTTCGCCTTCCACCTGGCCTCGTAAATAGGTACCACCGCGCAAAACGAACAAGTGAAGGGGCAGCCGATACTGGAATGGTAGGCCAGTGTTTTTTCGCCCAGGTAAGTCTTCCCTAAAAATTTAGGGATAGGGTAAAATTTGGCCAGCTTATCATAGGGCAATGGCGGCAGCGAATCCTGGTCTATCAGGTCCTCCTTCGCGGTTTTAAAGATGCGGCCATCGGTAGCTTTATAAATGAGATTTTTAATAAATTCGAAAGGCTGCCCGTTCTCCAAAGCCTCTATCAACTGTGGAAAAGCGTGATCGCCGGGGCCGTTGATAATAAAATCCACATAGCCCGAATACAGCACGGCATTGGGCTGGTTGGAGGGGAAGTAACCGCCCCATATCATTTTTGTACGCGGATATTTGGCTTTAATAGCTTTGGCAATGGTGATGGCCTGCTTTAACTGCGGACCGGGCATCACAGTAAAACCAAGGTATTTGATCTCGCCGCCGCCGAGGTAGCTGTCAATTTTCGCCAGGGGATCGGCCTCGCAATTGCCATCCACTATCACCCAGCCATATTTCCCATCAACCGAGGCTGCAATGTTTAAAATGGAGTTGGGGATCCGGTACTTATTTATCGAGCTTTTGGGGTTAAATAATAATATCCTGTCCATTAGGGGTTGCCCGGCTTTATTTATCGCTATCAAAAAATCTCCCGGTGATGAGGTTTTACCCTCACCTCGTTTAAACCGGGAGCTGCCCATATCACAAAAACTTTAATCTGTCGGCACTTATCATCCCGCACATTTATAAATACGCCGGGCCAGGCTTGCCCGTTGCCTCGGCACATAAATAAAACAGCGCTGGCAACCTTTGCAGGCAGGTAACCGTAATTCTTATTAACCAGGTTTTAAATCTCATCGCCCGTGATAGCAACGCTTAAAAACTATGTAAAACAGCATCTTTTTCCTTCGACAATAAAGGAGAAAGATTCCGTTGAGGCGTATGATATCTGGTCGAAAAACTACGATGAGCAGCCGGATAACCTCATGCTTGACCTCGACGAGGCCGTGTTTACAAAACTGCTGGCCAACCTGCCTGTCCAAAATAAAAAAGTGGCGGATATTGGCTGTGGAACAGGCAGGCACTGGCAAAAAATACTGAACCTTCGCCCGGCGAAACTTACCGGCTTTGATGTATCATCGGGCATGCTGCGCCGGTTGGAGCAAAAGTTTCCTGAGGCCCAAACTTACCAGATCACCGATAACCTGTTTAAGGATATCCCCTCAAAAAGCTATGATACCATTGTTTCTACCCTCACCGTTGCCCATATTAAAAACATCGAGGAGGCGCTAAAGGCCTGGTGCCGCATCCTAAAAAATACCGGCGACATTGTGATAACTGATTTTCATCCCAGCACATTGGCATACGGCGGCAAGCGCACTTTTAAACACGATAACGCTTTCATCGCGGTGCAAAACTTTGTGCACCTCACCAGTACCATCAAAGAGATCTTGCTCAATCATAACTTCCGGCTGATTGCCCAGGAGGAAATGAAGATAGATGAATCGGTAAAGCACTATTACGAAAAGCAGAAAGCCCTGCATGTGTACGAAAGCTATAAAGATTTCCCGATCATCTACGGGATGCATTTTGGGAGGGGAAATGATACTAAATAATGTGCAGCTCATTAACGGTACAAACGTAAGTATCCGCATAAGCGAAGGCAAAATTGCCCGGCTATCAACTGTGCCTCTGATAGAAAAGGGGCAATCCGAAGTGATGTTTTCCAACGCCTGGGCCTTCCCCGGGCTGATCAATTCGCACGACCATCTCGATTTTAATCTCTTCCCCCAATTAGGCAACCTTACTTATAAAAGCTATACCGAATGGGGGGAACATATCCATAAAACCTATGCGGATGAAATTGCCGCGGGGCTAAAGATCCCCCTTGCGCTGCGCGAGCAATGGGGCATTTATAAAAACCTGCTTTGCGGCGTTACCACAGTAGTAAACCATGGCGAACGGAATGGGCCGAATGATGCCCTGATCAGCCTGGTAGAAAACAAGCAGGACCTGCATTCGGTAGCTTTTGAAAAGCAATGGAAAAAACGGCTGAACAACCCATTAAAGATAAACCAACCTGTTGTAATGCATGTTGGCGAGGGTACCAACCCCGCCGCACACAGCGAAATTGACGAACTTATCCGCTGGAATTTATTGCATCGCAAACTCATAGGCATTCATGGGGTAGCGCTTAGCCCCGCGCAGGCGAGATATTTTAAGGCGCTGGTGTGGTGCCCGCAGTCGAACTATTTTTTACTGAATGCCACCGCGCCGGTTAACCACTTAAAAAAGTTCACCCGCATTTTATTCGGCACAGATTCCACCCTCACCAGCGACTGGAACATCTGGGAGCATATTTCCCTCGCCCGCGAAACGCAAATGCTGAGCGATGAGGAGCTGTTCCGTTCTCTTACAAGTGACGCGGCCAATGTTTGGAAGCTAAACTGTGGCAGCATTGCCGAAGGGTTTGATGCCGACCTGCTGCTGGTTAAAGATACCGGCAACAAGGGTTTAGATGCCTTTTATGGCATTAAACCTGAAGATATTTTAATGGTGATGAGCAAGGGAAACATCCGGCTTTTCGACCAAAGCTTGTATCACCAATTGGGCGATATGCCACTATATCAATTCAGTAAAGTGTATAGCGGGAAGAGTGTTAAATATGTGCAGGGGGATCTACCTGAGCTGATGAACCAGATACAGCAGTATCAGGCTGATATACAGTTTCCTGTTTATATACCCTCAGAACCTGCCGCCTAACTATGAGCGTATTAGAGAAAATAATTACCAAAACCAGCCGCAGGGCACGCTACATACAAGGCGACATCTCTCATATTATGGGGGTGGATAAAAACTATTACAAAAGTGCCCGGGGTAGCCGCATATTAGCCTATCATGGGATCTGCCAAAACGCCCCCACCAAGTTCAATACCCTTTTTATTACCCTGCAAACTTTTGAGCGACATCTTAGTTATTACAAAAGATACTTCAATTTAGTTTCGATGGACGACTTTTACTTACAGCGTTTTTCTGAAGAAAAATTCAATATCTGCCTCACTTTTGACGACGGGTTTGCAAATAACTACGCCTACGCGCTACCCCTGCTCCATAAATACCGGGTACCTGCAACTTTTTTTGTGACGGCCGCCAGTGCCGCCGGCTACGATATTTTATGGAACGATATGCTGAGCATTGCGGGCAAATATGGCCCGGCGGTTTTAACTTTTAAAGATCGATCGTATCACAAAAACACCTATCGCCATTACGTTGATGCCGAAGGCATAAGCCTGAATGTAAAACTACGACGATTCGGCTTTTCCGATAAGGCGGAACTAATGCGCCTGCTGGATAAATTGTGTCCCTTCCGCAAAAACAAGGAGCACCAGGATTATTGGTTGCAAATGACTGCCGATCAAATTAAACAAATGGCGGCCTCGCCTTATGTAACCATTGGCTCGCATGGGTATTACCATAACGACCTCGCGGGAATAACCGCTGCTGAAGCTGCAAAAGAGCTTGCACAAAGCAAACAATACCTGGAAAGTGTAACGGGCAAGGCCGTGAACAGTATTGCCTTCCCCTACGGCAGTTATAACCAGGCTGTAGTTAACGCGGCTAAAGCCTGTGGGTATACACAATTGTTAGCTACCGATTATCATCATGCCGAGGACGGAGCAGAGCCTGCGATGCGCGAACGCCTCACCATAAATCCTTTTATATCAACCACAAACCAAATGTATGCAAACGTTAGAGGCACATACTGAGGGTAAAACCATAGCGGGTGGCTACCGTGTAGAGCGGTTTAGCGTGGATAAACTAAATGACCTGGTTTACCTGCACATGGCAGTTTACGATAAGCTGCTGAACCGCGATTTCTTACTGAAAAAATATAACACTGCCTTTACGGTAGTAACCTATGTAGGCTACCTTGCTTATGATCAAACCGACCTGCCTGTAGCATTTTATGGGGTACTCCCCTGCTTTGTGGATCATGGTGGGCGCTTAACGCTGGCCGGGCAATCTGCCGATACCATGACACACCCCGAGCACCGCAATAAGGGACTGTTTGTCGCGCTTGCTAACCAAACTTATAGCCTGTGTCGTGCAGAAGGTATCCGGTTGATATTCGGCTTTCCTAATCAAAACTCATTGCCCGGCTTTATCAACAAGCTTGGCTGGGAAGCGGTGGGTTGTCTCGAGCGTTTCACTATCCCGGTTAAGGCGATCCCTTTAGAAAAGTTCGCCACGAAATTCAATGTGGCGAAACCGCTTTACGATGCTTATTTAAACCTCGTAATTAAAGCCGAAAAGCAACCCTCGGGCATCAGTAATTCTGTACTGGGCGAGGGTTATGGCGGGGTTTATCGTGACGAAGAATTTTTAACCTATAAAGGTTATGCCTACACCCACACCGTGCAAATTGGACAAGCACGGGTATGGTTCAAAATAAAAAACGGACTGATAGTTGGCGACATAACCGGCCTTGGCGACAATATGGATGAAGTAGTGGCAAAATTACTTAAATTAACCAAACGCCTTGGGCTGCAGCAATTACAGTTCCAGGTGTGTGCAAAAAGCCGCTTACACGCCATGTTGCAAAAATATGCTCAGCCAATTCCCTCTTTTACCATCGCCATTAAGGATATGGGCTCGGGCATCCCTGCAGATAAACTCGCTTTTACCTTTGCCGATATTGATATTTTTTAACGCGCCCTCTTCATGAGATTTGTTTTTGCAAGCTACGTTTATACCCCTAACTTTCACGAGCCCGATGCCTGGCTAAAACGCATCAATGCCTACGCCGGCATACAGGGAGCGCTTAGTCGTACCAACGAAGTAGTCAGTATAGAACAAATAGATTATGAGGGCCGGCATTTTAGCGGCGGGGTCGACTACCACTTTAAACGATACCCGGCAGCCGCTTTGCGGTACTATCCCCGCAAGTTAAACCAGTTTATTAAAAGCCTGCAGCCCGATGTAGTGGTTATTCAAAGCCTTCATTTCCCCTTACAGGTGATGTTGCTGCGTCTTGTACTGGGTAAGCGGGTAAAAATAATGGTGCAAAACCACGCTGAGCGACCCGCAACCGGCTTAAAAAAACAGCTCCAGCGCTTAGCCGATAACTATATTGATGCTTATGTATTTGCGTCATATGCCATGGGAGTAGAATGGGTAGCTGTCGGGAATTTAGCCTCAGCAGCTAAGATCCATGAGGCGATGGAGGTATCTTCGGTATTTTACCCGGTAAACGGGGAGGTAGCCAAACTTAAAACCGGTATAACGGGTAACCCTGTATTTTTGTGGGTGGGCCGTTTAAACGCCAATAAAGACCCTGTGAATGTGGTTAAGGCATTTTTAAAATTTACCCACCAGGAGCCAAACGCAAAGCTCTACATGATCTACCATACCGATGAATTACTGCACACTATTCAGGCGCTGCTGTCAAGCAGCCCCCAGCTTTCACGTACGGTAGTATTGGTTGGCAAGGTCCCTCATCACGAACTTTTATATTGGTTTAACAGTGCCGATTTTATTATTTCCGGTTCGCATTATGAGGGAAGCGGGGCCTCGGTTTGCGAGGCTATGTCATGCGGGTGCGTGCCGGTTGTTACAGATATACTTTCGTTCAGGATGATCACCAATAACGGCGATTGCGGCATTCTTTACACACCCGGCAGTGAGGAGGCTTTACTGGAAGCCCTGAATAAAACCAGGCAAATAGATCTTTGGGATAAACGAAAACGCTCGCTGGAGTATTTTAAAACAACGCTCTCTTTCGAAGCCATCGCCCGGCAAATAGAGCAGATAGCTCATTCGCTGTAATTAAACAAAGCCATCATCGTTTTTGCGCTTTCATTGACAGAATAGGGCACTGCTGGCTGGTACTTTCGTGTATCATCATTCAGCAATTCTCCAACAATCCGGTGCATTTCTTCAGGTGTGTTGGCGATGTGCCAGTTTGGGATATCCGCATTCATTGCTTTGATGAAGCTAACCACCCCGGCGCCTGCATCAAGCGCTTCCAGGCAAACGGTGCTGAAACCTTCGTATTCGGATGGGTGCACAAACACCTTTGCATGCTGCATCAGATCCAGCACCTGTTGATGAGGCAGTTCTCCTTTTATTGTTAAATTATCTTGCAATTCAAGTTCTGCTACCAAAGCGCGCAGGCGTTCCATTTCGGGGCCGGCGCCGCAAAGAACAGCACGGATATTGGGGTGGTCTTTTTTTAATTCTTTTACCAACTCCACAAACAAATGGTACCGCTTTAAAGGGATTAACGACCCGGCCGCCAGGAGGCCGATATCCCTCGCATCGCCAACATTTTTAAAAGGTTGCGGGGAAACGCCCACCGGGATCACCTGCCCGGGCTTTATACCATAATTTTGCTGGTACTGGGTTACAATAAAATCTGAAATGGCGATGAGGCCGGGGCTTTGGGGCTTTATCCGGCGCGCGTATTTGTTACCGGCTTTCGCGTCCTGGCCAAGCAGCCAGCTATAATGCTTCAGCTTGTTCCATTTCGCAAAAAGGCTACCCACAAAAGCAACTTCGCCCAGCCAAAAACTAAGTATGCCGATGGGTTTATGCCGTTCCTTTATCGCCCGTAAACATTGCCACACTTTAAACCAGGTCACCATTCTATTGGCCCCTCCTTTGCCTTGCCCGCCAAAGGCAATTACCTTTATCCCATGCCATAGGTATTCCTTCTCCTGGAAGGGATATTGAAAACTCAGGATAATGATCCGCAGCTTAGGGTAGTTATCCTTTAGTGCTTTAACAAAAACCTGCTGTGGCGGAATGCAGGTGGTATCTGCTTCATCCGCAGGGAAACCGGGCGTGAGGATGATCAGCGTTTCAGGCATATGCCCCCTCTAATAAAATTATTTTATTGCAAAAAGCAAGGCTTGCTTTATTATGTGTTATCAGGATGATCATTTTACCCTGTTTGGCCAGTTGGTTTAGCTTCGCGAGGATTTCCTGCTCCCCCTTACTGTCCATTTCGCTAAAAGGTTCATCCAGTATCAGCAGGTCAAAATCATGGTACAGCGCCCTTGCCAGCATCAGCCGTTGCCTTTGTCCCCCGCTGATGTTCTTACCGTTCTCGGTTATCAAATGATCGAACCCTTCCGGGTATTTTTCCACAAACTCATCCAATCCGCAAAACTCCACAGCATACGCAAGCCGGGCCTGGTCGGCAATATCATCGCTCAGCGTAATATTATTTTGGATAGAATCGTGAATAAGAAAGGGCTGCTGCTTTACAAGAGAGATATTTTTACGGTAAGCATTAAAGCTTTCGGTATCGGCAACGCGATTATTTATGTGAATAGAGCCGCTATCATATTTTAAAAATCCCAGCAATAAGTTAATGATAGTGGTTTTGCCTTTGCCGGAATCTGCGGAGATACCCATCATATCGCCCTGGGCTATTTCAAAGTTCAGGTCATCCAACACCGGTCGGGATTGGTAACCGAAACTAATTCCTTCAAATTTAACCTGCCGGATAGTATTTACTTTTTCGCCCGGCCCGGCACGTTTTACTTCGTTATCGGCAACCAGGTCTTCCAGGATAAAGGCATAGGTTTTCATTTGCCCGGTGCTGTTCATTATTTTAACAATGCCCGGTATTACTTTGTAAGCCGCGGCCATAAATATGCCAATGGTTAACATGCCAATGCCCGGTGCGTTGGTGATGTACTTGCTAATGCCCACCAATATTAAAAAGCCCAGTACCGCAAAAACTTCCATTAAACGGCCGGGCAGGCTTTGCCAGGTTTGTTGCGCGGCGATGGTATTATTCAGTTGCTGCTGGTAGTTTAAATACCTGTCGCTAAAAAAATCATCCTTATCATACATGTTGCTTTCCACATAGCCGGACAATGATTCGTTCAGATGCTGGATGGTTTTCGCGCTGGCTGTTTTAGTTTGATGCCTTAACGCCGCCTGCCGTTTACGAGTGTACAGCCCCAATAGCACAACCGGGGGCAGCAACAACAGAAGCATGATCAAAAATAGCGAAGGGTGATAAAACAGGATGGCAACAACGGTAAAAATTATCAGCAAGGTTTGCGATACAAGCTGCTGAAAGTTGGTTAAAATGTAGTGACTAAACTCGATAGGCTGATTGCTGATACGGCGGGTGTGTACCGATGAATTGGTATGCACAAACTGCTGATACCCACCGCGTAAATAATTACCAATATTCCGTGCCGACAACCGCGACGCCACCCGGTAGAAAAAATGATGCTGCGACCTTTGCCCAAAAAATCCTAAAGCATTCTTGCAGGCAAACAGCAACAAAAACAAACCGATCAATTTGAGCGACTTGTTATCGGCCAGCCATTGTGGTAAAAAGGCAAGCTTGTTTGCACCGGATACCTGCGTATAAAAATTGATAACAACCAACAAAGACGCCAGGAAAGCAATATCCAGCAAAGCTATCAGCACATCAAAAGCGATGAGCTTAAACAGCTTGTTTTTTTCCTGCGGAGTGAGGATAAGGAAGATGCTTTTTAAAATTTGTTTCAAGGGGCGCGGGTATCTACACCAAATACGCTTGGCAGCCGCTGATGGTTGCCTCACCATACCCTAAACAAAAATCTCCTTTGCAGGACTATAGCGCATTCAAAGGCAGTTCATTCTACCCATTTTATTAACTATCAAACATGCTTGCTTAGGGTTAACATAACTTAACACAATTTCAATAAATGTTTTTCAATTATTTGATAATCAATAAGTTAAAAAAACACAGGGTTAACATTTTTTTTGGAATAATCGTGTCACCATAAATTCAAAATCTTTTATTATGAATCCGTAAAGAAATTTAATAAACACTTCTTATGGGCTATTGCTCTTTGTCGAAGGATTTTAATTTGAATATTAATGACGTTTATTTGGTGATGAGGTTATATAACTCATCCAGTTTCGGCGTTAGCACAATTTCTATCCGGCGGTTTTTGGATAGCGCTTCCGGTGTTGCGCCGGTATCTATCGGCTGAAACTCGCCTTTGCCTGTGGCGGTAAGCCTTTTTGGGTCTATCATTTCAATCTCGGTTAAATAACGGGTTACGGATGTTGAACGCAGTACGCTCAGGTCCCAGTTATCTTTTATCTGGCCAAGGTTTTTTACTTTCTTATTATCGGTGTGCCCTTCTACCGCGATGTTAATATCGGCTTCTTTATTTAAAACGGCAGCAAGTGATTTTAAGGCTTGTTTACCCTTCTCGTCGATAACGATACTCCCCGACGGGAACAACAATTTATCTGTCAGAGATACGTACACCTTGCCATTGCGGATATCTACGCTCAGGCCGCTTTGCTGGAAGCCCAGCAAAGCCTTCTGCAGTTTATCCTTCAGGGCGTTTGTGGCTTCATCGCGCTTGCGCAAAATCTCTTCTACCTCTTTCAGGCGTGCCTCACGTTTTTGCAGGTCAGAAGAAAGCTCGGTTACTTTGGAGGAACTGGCGCTGTAGTTTTTATCTAAACTGTTATACTTTTTATCCAACTCACTGTAGTTGCCATTCAGTTTGGCTATCTGCCCATGCAGGCGCGCTGTATCTGCCATTAGCTGGCTTTTCTCGGTCTCAAGGCTAACTGTACGGGTGGAAAGCGAATCGCGTTCGGCCAACAGCGCTTTGTACTTTTTGGGCGATAATACCACGCAGGAATGCAGCGCCATCATCAAAGTTGCGGCTAATAAAAGGTGTTTAATTTTCATGATAGTGTTTAATATAGGTTAACCAATTGCGTTCTTCAGGAAAACATTCAACGGATAGATCTTATTGCATAGCCCGGCTATATCTTCGGCTGCCGTAGCGCTTTGCACTTCCTTATCTGTAAGCTGGTGAAAAACTATAAAACTCTTCAGTTTCAGCAGTTCAATATTTTCGTTATCGGCGCTGTAATCGCGCGGAACAGTTTTTAGCTGCTCCTGTTTCCTGAACTCACCAAACAGCTTTACAAAACCTGGCTCGTCAATTATCTTTTTCAGATCGGCAGCGTTATAATCAATCTCCTGGCGAATAGCCTTCAGGTGTTCGGCTTCGGGCATCCAGTAACCGCCGGCAATAAATGATTTACCGGGTTGGATCTGCAGATAGTACTCCACACCGCCAAGTTTTAAGCCATGCGATGGTATACTAACGCCAAAATTATTTTTATAAGGTGTTTTATTTTTGCTGAAACGAATGTCGCGGTAAATGCGCATCACGCTCTTTTTGGGGTCGAGGTCGGCACTAACACCGGGGTCTATCTGGTGTACTTTGCTGATAAGGATGGTTGTAAGCCCGATGAGGTTTTCGCGCGCCTTGTCGTACCGTTCTTTATTTGCCTGGAACCACTCTCGGTTATTATTATCTACAAGCTCCTTTAAAAAATCGAGCGTTTGTGCCTGGATCATGCCTAAAAATTAATGATTACTAAACAACGGGGTAGCTGTAGTAAAGTTTAATTTAAGTTAAGCTTTTCGTTGTGCATATCAAGGACAACATTTTTACGGCGGTATTTTTTATACCAGATGTAACCACAAACAGTAACAGCTAAATAAGGCGCAGCTAACAAATACATAATGCCAGCATTTAATCCTTTAGTGGCATGGTTACCACTTTTAGAGTTTGATTCTACCGCAGCTGTGCACATGGCGCATTGCGCTTTGGCAGGTACAATGCTTAAGATCATTAAACTGAATGCTATGGCGAAGAATAAATAAGTAACCTTTTTCATGCTTTTCAAAAAAATTAAAAGTGGTAGTAAGGTTTGATCATCAAATATACAACAACTCCGGATACTGTAACGAACAACCATATAGGAAACGCCCATCTTACCAGTTTCTTATGTTTTTCTACCTGCATTTGCAAGCCGCGGTAAAAACTCAACAATATAAGCGGTAATACGCCCGCCGCCAATACAATATGCGGAACAAGGATTGTTAAGTATAAGGTACGCAATCCGCCGGCAGCGGCCCGCTCTTCGGGCGAGGCAATGCCATCGCCGCTTGTATCGCCGTAAGGGGTATCGTGCTGCATGAGGTAATGAAACAAGATGTACGATACCAGGAAGAGCGAGGACAGGCAGAATGTTAAAATATTAAGCCTTTTATGCACCGTAATATTACCTTGCTTAATAAAGTATAATGATACCAACAGCAAAATACTACAGGTACCGTTAAGCACGGCATTCAGCATGGGTAAATATGGTGTAAACGAAGGAGCAACCGCCGGGCCGGGTATAAGGTGACGGTTAAGTATAATTACAACGGCTATTACAAAAATGGTAACGCCTGCAACAAAACGGAATATGAATTTATCTGTCATTTTGTAGGGATTCAGGACGGCAAGATTCAAGAATCAAGATGCCTGTAATGTTTAAATGAGTTCGCAATTGTTTTCTTCTTGAATCTTGCTTCTTAATTCTTGGTTCTAATACAACGCTTTATCAACCTTACGCAGCTCTTCAGCTATCAGCACTTTTATCTCGTCCTTCAGCTTCATTACATCGGCGCGCGAAGTGCCGGAGTAATAACCCCTGATACGCTTTTCCGCGTCCACCAGTATCAGCTTATCATCTAAAATAAAACTGCCTTCACCGGCCCTGGTTGCGTTAACCAGCAGCCCGTTGTGGGCCAGGTTGTATATGGTTGTTGTGTCCCCGGTTAAGAACAGCCACTTATCGCTCGGTTTAAATTTAGCGGCGTATTGTTTTAAAACAGGCTGCGTATCGTATTCCGGGTCTACCGTGATGGATACAAAATGCACCATTTTATTCTTACGGTAGTTAATATCAAGGCTATCCATAAAACTGTTAACCGTATTGCAAACCTCGGGGCAGCGGGTGTAAAAAAAGGCCGCTACAAATACCTTTTTATCAAAGTTTTTAAAAGATACCGGTTTGCCATTTTGGTCGGTTAGCTTAAACTCATCCAGTTTATGGTAAATGGTATCGGGGATATTCTTACCGTGCACGCGGTGGCTGGTTTTGGCTACTGTTTTACTACCGTAAAATGGAAGTGGCGTATACCTGTTTTTACCCTTTACGGTTAGCAAATAATATAAAAATCCCGGTAATGCTAATATCATTACCAGGATCAGGATTTTTTTTAGAATGCTTGCCTTGCGCATTACAACTTAGGGCGCAGGTCTACCCAGTAGTGGCTTTCGTTTGTAAGTACCAGTATAAGCCCTATAATAAACAGGATAGGCACAATGATGGCCAATGCTAAGCCAATTTTTTCAAACTTTAGGTGCATAAAGTATGCAACAATATAAAAGGCTTTAAGCAATGTTAAAACGATGTATATCGGGTTAGCCCAGTGAATCGGCAATCTGCCTGCCGGCACTAACCAAAGGGCAATGATAAATTCGATAACGGTAATTCCCAATAACACTCCAAAGATCTGGAAGATCTTCTTTTTGGTCATTCCTTCGTGCTCGCCGTGCTCTGCGTGAGCACCTGTTGGTTCTGATGACATATATTTGATCAGTTAAATTTTTATACTAAATAGAAGAAGGTAAATACGAATACCCATACAAGATCTACAAAGTGCCAGTAAAGACCTACTTTTTCGACCATTAAATAGCTGCCGCGTTTTGCGTAGGTACCAACCAGCACGTTTATAGTGATGATGATATTGATAACAACCCCGCTAAATACGTGGAAACCATGGAAACCTGTTATGGTGAAAAACAAGTTTGCAAATTGCTGCGCGTAAGTACCATAAGTAACTTCTTTGCCGCCTTTAAACAGGTGCTTAAGCTCTTCGGCGTTAGGGATGCTTCCCCACCAAAAACCTTCGTGGTGTAAGTGTGTCCACTCTAATGCCTGGCAACCTAAAAAGGTAAAACCACCTATAATGGTTGCTACCATCCACCAAAGCACTTCCTTTTTTGCCATACGGTGACCGGCCTCAACAGCCAATACCATGGTTACCGAACTAAGGATAAGGATAAAGGTCATCAAACCCACAAATACAAGCGGTGCGCCATGTTCTACACTTGTTAATGGTATAGATTGGAATACCAGATCGGGAGCCGGCCAGCTGGCAGCGCTGAAGCGCAATGCGCCGTAAGAAATTAATAACGAAGAAAAGGTAAACGCATCCGACAGGAGGAAAAACCACATCATCATTTTACCGTACTCCACATCAAACGGTGATTTACCGCCAGACCATGGTGTGGATTTTACTTCATCAATAGGTGATACTTGTGCACTCATGTGTTTGTTAATATTGGTTCAAAAGTAAAAAAACATACAGATAAATCCATATAATATCGACAAAATGCCAAAAAATAGAGGACATCTGCATTCCGAATAAATTTTTAACCTGCTGCTTGTTCCTGTAAGTACCCCAAAGCGTATTAGCTAAGAGCAAAACACCGGCTAAAATGTGTAATAAATGCATCCATATAAATACATACACAAAAGATTGCGATGCATTTGGGTTGCTGAAATAAATGCCCATGCCGGGCAGCAATACTAACCACGCGTAGGATTGTATAGCAAAAAATGCTACGCCCAACAATATGGTTAGGGTTAAAAAAAGTCGTTGTTTTCCAAATTGAAGTTCGCGCGCGGCTTTGGATGCCAGGTACATGGTAATACTGCTTGCCACTATGATAATAGTACTATATGTAAAAATCGCGGGTAATTTAATATCGATGCCCGTACCGTGGCCACCGCTGTATACGATAAAACCGCTTGTAAGCGCGGCAAAGAACATGAACGAGGTGAATACGAATACCCACATGTTGAATTTCTTCGGCGCAAACTGGTGTTTATCTTCCTGTTCTATATTAGCCATCATTTCACTTTTCCTATAAAATCAAACAAAAACATTAATTGCACTACCGGCAAATAATAAAAAGAGCCAAACATTAACTTACGGGCCGCGGTAACTTCCAGCGTACGTAAAAGGTTAAATGCCTGGTATAAAAATAGCAGGCTCATTGCTAATGATACGCCGCCTACATAATAACCGCCGTAACCATAAATAGTTGGCAGTAAACTCACCGGCACCATTATAATGGCAAATATAAAGGTTATTACGGCGCTGGCCTTATCTCTTTTACCTGTAGGCAATAAGCGGAACCCTGCCAGCTTATAATCATCATCCAGCACCCAGGCAATGGCCCAAAAATGCACAAACTGCCAAATGAACTGAATGCTGAACAGTATCAGCGCGATCTCGTCTATACGGCCATGGGGCTGCCCGGCCACGTATCCAATTAAGGCAGGCAATGCACCTGGTATAGCGCCTACAACAACCGCTGTTACTCCCGATCTGCGCTTTAGCGGCGTGTACACAAACGCATATAACAGGATAGAAAAAACAGACAGCAAGCCAGTAAGGATATTTAAACTACCTAAAAGATAAGTACCCAACATACCCATACCTAAGCCTAATACCAGGCCCTGACCGGTGGTCATACGCCCGGCAGGCATTGGCCTGTCCATAGTACGTTTCATTAATTTATCGGTCTCCACTTCAATAACCTCGTTAAAGCTATTTGCCGCCGAAGTAACCAGGAAACCACCTATAACCAACTTTACCCAATTGAGCCACATGGTGCTGCTGTAAAGCGAACCCCATGTATCGCCTCCATTTGCTTTTACCGCGATGATGAACGATATGGATGCCGAAAACGTTACCAAAAAGGTAAGCCTCAGTTTTATCAGTTTACTAAAATCGGCCCACTTCATCTGTTCGCTCCCTGTAAATTAGCCGAACTGTATAAATTCAGCAGTAAATAAAATTGAGCACCAAAAACTAAACTCGCCAATACAATATGTGCCGCCTGCGCGTAAGGTGGTAACGCCCAATATGATAATACTATACCCGTTACAATCTGCAGCATCAGCATCAAAAAGGTAAAGCTCATCAACTGCTGCTGCATAGAATGCCTGCTAAACGTGCGGCGGATCAATGCATATAAAACGATGTTAAGTATTAACACTACCACGGCCATATCCCGGTGCTGCGAGAATATTTCGCCTGCGCGGGTTGTCCAGCTATCGCGGTAACTGCCCTCCAAATGGCTGGCAACCGCGTCTATCTTCTCACGTACCTCGGTGCCAAAGGTTATCTGCAATACGCTTAAAGCCAATACCAATAGCGTCAGTATGGCGATAAACGGCTTTGTTGTAAGTTTATATCGCCCGTTAACTTTAGCCATGTGGTACGTAGCTATGCTTATAGCAAGTATGGCCAAAGCCAGTAACATGTGCACGGTAACTATCCAGGCTACTAAGTGGGTTGACACTACTATAGAGCCCAACCATCCCTGGAAACCAACCAGTATCAGGTTTAATACACTCAGGATAACTATCAATTTACTGCTCTTCCAGTATTTGAAAGAGTAGATAGCTGTTAGAAACAAAAACACACCGGTAATAGCGCCTATCAAGCGGTTGATATACTCCGTCCAGGTGCGTGCGCTATTAAACTCTTCGGGCACCAGTATCGATCTGTCGTTACGGATGCGCATAGCCATCTGGCTGTAACCAAAAACATCCAGCATTTTTGCAAACTTCTGGTTTTTGGCCAGGCGCTTATCGGCATAAACCTGTTTATAATTTGCAGGCAATTCTAATATACTCGTTGGCGGTACGTACTGCCCAAAGCATTTTGGCCAGTCCGGGCAACCCATACCAGAGCCTGTGCTTCGCACAACCCCTCCTGCCAGTATCAATACAAACAGCAGGATAATAGTAAGTAAGTTTATTTTTAAAAATCTGTTCCCCGGTACGTTACTGCTCATTCAAAATATTTCTAACAAATTAGGGTACCTGAATTTATTAATTTGAAGATTCTCTGATTTGAAGATTTGAAAATTATTTTCATTTTCAAATTCACCCATTTTCAAATCTTCAAATTTGAAATTCAACTACCCTAAAAGATCAGATCAGTATTAAATTATTTTACTTCTTCGTTGCTTTTTTGAGTGCTGGCCCATTTAGCATGCGCTTCTAACCCTGCTGGATTGTCTTCAAAATCATGCGGCAGGTTAGAACTCATGGTTTGCGAAAGCGGAACGGTTTGTGGTATAAAGTCCTCTTCGGCGCCAGGCTTGCTGTAATCATACGGCCAACGGTAAACAGTTGGTATCTCACCATGCCAGTTGCCGTGGAAATGCTCGACAGGTGCTGTCCACTCCAATGTATTTGCTTCCCATGGGTTTTGTACAGTTTTCTTACCCCAGAACATGGAATATATAAAGTTAACCAGGAAAGCAACCTGCGCACAAGCCGCCATAATAGCCGCCCATGTAATAAATGTATTTACAGATAACCAGCGTTTCATCGATTCAAACTCGGTGAAGGCATAGTAACGGCGGGGTACGCCATCAAGCCCCATAAAGTGCATCGGGAAAAACACAAGGTATGCTCCTATAAAAGTTAACCAAAAGTGCAGGTAGCCTAATTTCTCGTTCATCATGCGGCCATACATTTTAGGGAACCAGTGGTATACCCCGGCCAACATACCAAATATTGCAGCCGAACCCATTACCAGGTGGAAGTGGGCAACCACAAAGTAAGTATCGTGCAAATTGATATCCAACGCGGCATTACCTAAGAAGATACCGGTTAAACCACCAGAGATGAAGAAAGAAACCATCCCGATTGCAAACAGCATGGCTGATGTAAAGCGGATGTTGCCTCGCCATAAAGTGGCCAGCCAGTTAAACGTTTTCACTGCAGATGGTACCGCGATGATCAGCGTAGTGATCATGAACACACCACCCAGGAACGGATTCATACCCGTTACAAACATGTGGTGACCCCATACGATAAACGAAAGGACGGTGATACCTATTAGCGAGTAAACCATGGCGTGGTAACCAAAGATCGGTTTACGAGAGTTTACAGACATTACTTCTGATGATATGCCCATTGCAGGCATAATTACGATGTACACCTCCGGGTGACCCAGGAACCAGAACAAGTGCTGGAACAATATAGGGCTACCGCCTTCAAACGGCTGCGCGCTACCGCCCAGTACGATCTCTGATAGGTAAAAACTCGTGCCGAAACTACGGTCGAATATTAATAATACCACACCGGCAACCAATACAGGGAACGCCAGGATACCCAGGATAGCGGTAAGGAAGAACGCCCAGATAGTTAAAGGCATTTTCCAAAGATCCATCCCTTTGGTACGCATGTTTAGTACTGTACTTACGTAGTTGATGGCACCCATTAATGATGACGCGATAAACAGCACCATACTGATTAGCCACAACGTCATACCCATACCAGAGCCCGGCATTGCTTTTGGCAAGGCAGATAATGGTGGATATATGGTCCAACCACCGCTTGCAGGGCCTTTTTGTACCAGGAATGAAGAAAGCATTACCACACTGGCGGTAAAGAAGAACCAGTACGACAGCATGTTCATGAATGGCGATGCCATATCACGTGCTCCTAATTGCAATGGTATAAGCAGGTTACTAAAGGTACCGCTCAAACCGGCTGTAAGTACAAAGAATACCATGATGGTACCGTGTATGGTAACCAGCGCCAGGTAAAAATCGGCATTTAAACGGCCACCAGGTGCAAAACGGCCTAATAAGGTTTCCATTAAAGGGAAAGCTTTATCAGGGTAAGCTAACTGGATACGAAATAATATAGATAATATCATCGCGATAACCGCCATAGTAATACCTGTAACCAGGAATTGCTTCGCGATCATTTTATGATCCTGGCTAAAAATGTATTTACTCAGGAACGTTTCTTTATGATGATGGTGTCCGTGATCGTCTTCGTGATGAACTACTCCGTGATCTTGAACTGATAATGTTGACATACTCGCTAATCTTTTTGAATTAATTGTTTAACGCTAACCTGTTTTGTGTTGCAGCCGGTTTTGCATCGGCAAATTTCAGATCTTTCTTGATCTGGTCTGTCAGGTAAGGCTTTTGCTGTGCTAACCATGCCTGGTATTCTGATTCTTCAACCACACGTACAACTTTTTGCATATTGTAATGTGCTGCCCCGCATATTTTATTGCAATAAACAAGGTACTCAAATTTAGGATCGCCCACTTTGCGGCGCATCTCTGCAGTGGTAATGGTTGGCGTAAATTTAAAGTAGGTTGGCAAGCCCGGTACCGCGTTAAGCTGAACACGGAAATGTGGCATGTAAACGCTATGGATAACATCCTGCGCGTGGATATTTAACCTGATTGATTTACGAACCGGCAGATACATAGTATCAGCCTGCAAATCGTCATAGCTTTCTTTTTTCTTAAAATCAACGCCTATTTTGTTTGTACCGCTTACCAGTTTATAATCGGTTGCGCCCAGGGTTCCATCGGCGCCTGGGTAACGTAACTCCCAGGCAAACTGATGACCGGTGATGTCTACGTTAATAGAAGCCTGCTCGCCTTTAGCATCAAGCGAATTGGTAATTTGCTGCCAGGTAAAGAAACCGAAGATAACCAGGATGGTTAAAACGATAGCCGGTGCAATGGTCCAAACTTTCTCGATGGTATTGTTGTGCGGTAAAAAGTGTCCGCGGCGGTTTGCATTGTAACGGTAACGGAAAAGGAAACCAAAAAGTAATATCTGGGTAATTACAAATACGATGACGGTTAACACGGTGGTTGTCCAAAACATCTCATCTATTTTCACGCCGTGTGCCGAAGCAGACTCAGGCAATATCATAGCGCCCTGTACGGCAAACTCCCAATAAGCGCCATACATACCTGCCACCAGGAATATGATACAGCAAATACCCATTACGTTGTGCCAGTTAATAGGCTTTTTGTTTTGGATCTGCTGGGTAAGGTCATACACACGCAGTATTTTGCCAACGATGCCTACAACAAAGCATACAATAACAAATAGCAATATATAGTAACTTGGGGCAAGCCAAACACTGGGTGTAGCATCGCTATTTGAGGCTGTCGCCGCCGCGTCCTTCGTTGCATCCTGGGCCATAAGCATGTTGGTGCCTAACAGCAGGAATGCAGCTAAAACCGAAAGCATTTTTTTAGAACTAATTAAACTTTTAAATCCCATTTTATTGGTGGTTTTGAATGCTGTATTCTGTTGCAAATTTAATAATTATTATATGTGATGATGCAGGCTCTCTTGCAGGAAAGGGTGTTTTTTGGGCACCAGTGATTTGAACTTGCTCAATGCAGTAAGCATCAGGAAAGTAAACAAACCTGCAAAACCTAAAAATATACCTATCTCCTCAACACCAAAACCGCTATGTTCTGTAGGGATAGTGCCGGGCATTGTCATCAAATAATAATCGAGCCAGTGGCCAACTATAAGTATTATACAAGTCCACATCATACGGGTAGTTAAACGTTTTGCATCGCGAGACATCAGCAATAACAATGGTGCTAAAAAGTTCACTACGATGTTCAACCAGAATAACCATTTAAATTCCGGCTCCCAGCGCCTGAAAAAGTAGACCGACTCCTCGGGGATGTTGGCGTACCAGGTAAGGAAGAACTGTGCAAACCATACGTAGGTCCAGAAGATTGAGAACCCGAACATTAATTTACCCAAGCTGTGTAAATGGTTTTCTGATAGCCATAAAAAATTACCTTTCTTTCTCAGTAAGATGATCACAAGGGCAATAATAGCCAGCCCGCTTACGTGCATGGCTGCTAAATTGTACCAACCAAACATGGTAGAGAACCAGTGCGCTTCTAAGGACATGATGGTACCGAAAGCAAATATTGGGAAAGTAAAACCAAAGATCACCAGGAATATACAAGACAGTTTGAAGCTTTTATCGTAGTTGCTCATGCCGCCAACGCTATCTTCGTTCTCTGAGGCTTTGGCCAGGGCCAAACCTAAGTAGCTGTAAGCGCCCAGTAGTACGATTAGCATACCGTA
Source organism: Mucilaginibacter sp. (assembly GCF_039925265.1). GTDB lineage: Bacteria > Bacteroidota > Bacteroidia > Sphingobacteriales > Sphingobacteriaceae > Mucilaginibacter. Next base: position 39,124 of record NZ_JBDSZG010000024.1, on the reverse strand, counting down.
AAAGAAACCTACGTTTAGAAACGCCGACTTCCCTGCGATAACCGCGTTATAATTTTCCGACCCTACTACGGTTAAACCGTGGGTTGCCCATGATGCATATAAATAAGGAACAGTTTCTTTATGGCCTTCTATTTCAATTTCGTGAGTGGTGAACAAACCGGCGGTTACCACTAAAATTAAAATTAAGCTTGCAAACGGCAATACTTTAGCAAATGCCTGTGGTATACGGATCAGCGATGCCGACCAGCCTGCCTGTGCTGCATACTGGTATGCGCAAAAGAATACGCCCGCCGTGCAAACACATACAAAGTAGTATGACATCAGCAGCAAATTGGTAAATGTACGTTGTACATGTACGCCGCCCATCATCAGGCCAACTACTATTGCCACAACACCAATTACAATAGCAACCAAACTCCACGTTTTGGCATTGCCTGCAAATTCAAATTTTTCGTCTAAACTATTATGAGTCTTCATTAACCTAAGCTTATAATTTTTGTAATTGGTGAACATACATAACTATTTTCCAACGATCTTCAGGTGCTACCTGGGATGCATATGAACCCATAGAGTTTACTCCATAAGTTATAGTATGATAAATTTTACCGTCTGTAAGGTCTTTCATCGCACCACCGCGTGATGATTGCCCTTTGGAATAAGATGGCGGAGCAGGATAACCATGCGCCACAACTAAACCATCGCCCTGGCCGGTTAAACCGTGGCAAGGAGCGCAAAATGTAGTGAACAACACTTTACCTTCGGCCAAATGCTTTGGCGTTTGCGCTATCAGGCTGGCAACTTCCAGGCTCGCTTTGTCGTAACCTTCACGCGTGTTTGGGTAATCAAAGCGCTTAAAACCTACAGGGATTGTACCTGCCGGCGGAAGTTGTGCGGTTTTGCCATCCTTAAACTGATTGTTAGGTTGGTCGGGGTCGTATGCGGTATGTTCGTACATATTGGGAGCATATTCCCAGCCGGTACTGCGTCTATCCTTGCATGATGTTAGTACGATCGATGCAGCGATAACGATAGCCGTTGTGCCCAATATTTTAAATTTATTCATAGCTAACATATTTTCTGTCGTTATGCTTTACTTCTACAGCTCCTGCTTCTTTTAATAAATTAGTGATATCCTCGTGTGGCACGTTGCCTTTAGCATTGATGGCGATAACAAAACGGTCATCAGTTGCACGCAGGTCCATTACCCTTGGCGCGCGGCCCGGGAAAAGGTGGGTAGCGGCAAAAAAGGTAAGCGTCATACCAAACGCAGTGAATAATATGGTCCACTCAAAGGTGAACGGTACAAAGTTTGGAATAGCGAAGTTTGGTTTACCACCAACGTTCATTGGCCAATCGTGCACCAGTGTGTAATACAATATGCTGAAGATAACTGTCATACCAAGGCAGCCGAAGCAAAATGCCGCGTAACCAAGCCTTGATTCTTTTACGCCCAGTTTATCCTCTATCCCGTGGATAGGCATAGGGGTGTAAACGTCGTAGATGGGGATACTGTTCTTTTGCAGCTTCTCTATCCCGTGCATCATGTCATCGGGATCGTCAAATAAGCCTAATATAAATTTTGTACTACTCATTTTTATATTTTTTCGTAATCAGACATGTCAACACTATCGTATTTAACTAACGACTCTTTGTAATACTGCACTTCTACAGGATCGAGGTGTCCTTCCTCTATTTCCTTCTTCTTAGATTGCTCACTGGATGTTTTCAACAATAACTTCACTTCCGCCATAGCTACCGAAGGTAACACCCTGATAAATAACAGGAACATGGTGAAGAAGATACCGATAGAGCCGATGAACACACTTACGTCAACCCAGGTTGGGTAAAACATAACCCAACTCGAAGGAATATAATCGCGGTGCAGGGAAGTAACGATGATCACGAAACGTTCGAACCACATACCTATATTCACGATGATAGATAAGAACCACGAGAACTTGATGCTTCTGCGCAATTTGCTCGACCAGAATAACTGGGGAGAGATCACGTTACAGCTCATCATGCTCCAGTATGCCCACCAGTATGGACCGGTTGCACGGTTGATGAAAGCGTATTGCTCATATTCTACACCAGAATACCATGCGATAAAGAACTCGGTGATGTAAGCCACACCTACAATTGAACCTGTAAGCATAATGATCTTGTTCATCGATTCGATGTGGAACATCGTGATGTAGTTTTCTAAACCTAATACCTTACGGGTAACCAGCAATAGTGTTTGCACCATGGCGAAACCCGAGAAGATAGCACCCGCAACGAAGTATGGCGGGAATATGGTTGTGTGCCATCCCGGTTCAAGGGATGTAGCAAAGTCGAAGGATACGATAGTGTGTACCGAAAGCACCAGTGGTGTAGAGATACCCGCTAATATTAATGATACAGTCTCAAAACGCTGCCAGGTTTTTACCGAGCCTGTCCACCCGAAAGAAAGGATAGAGTAGATACGGCGGCGTAAACCTGTAGCACGGTCGCGGATAGAAGCGATATCCGGCAACAAACCTGTGTACCAGAATAATAATGATACAGAGAAGTAAGTAGAGATCGCGAACACGTCCATCATCAGAGCCGAGTTCCAGTTTACCCAAAGTACGTACTGGTTTGGCAGTGGTAAAGTAAAGTATGCTAACCATGGGCGGCCCATGTGCGCCACAATATAAGTGGCCGCGCAAATTACCGCGAAGATGGTCATCGCCTCTGCAGAGCGGTTAATGGAGTTTCGCCAGTTTTGGCGGAATATTAAGAGTACCGCAGAGATAAGCGTACCGGCGTGGCCAATACCTACCCACCATACGAAACCGGTGATATCCCAGGCCCATCCTACTGTTTTATTTAAGCCCCAGGCACCTAAGCCGAACCAAAAGGTGTAGCTGATAGATACAACCCAAAGTAACGAGCCTAAAGAAGCAACGGTAAAGCCTATCCACCAGGCTTTGTTAGGTTTATTTTCTACAGGGTTTAAAACGTCGTTAGTGATCTGGGCATAGGTGATACCTTTGCCCGTAATTAACGGTTCCCTGATTATTGATTCATTGTGAGATGCCATATATTATAAATCTCTTGTAATAATTAAGCCTGTAATTCTGATAATGTGTTCCTTACTTTTACCTGGTAACCAATGCCTGGTTTCACGTTAAGTTCTTCCAGTACGTAGTAAGTCCTTTCGCTGTTCAAAGCTTTTGAAACTTCAGAGTTAGGATCGTTACGGTTACCGAAAACAATAGCGTTTGCAGAACATGTTTGCTGGCAGGCAACTTTAACCTCACCGTCAGCCAACGGGCGTTTTTCTATCTTGGCCTTTAACTTACCGGCCTGGATACGCTGAACGCACATCGAGCATTTTTCCATTACCCCACGGAAACGGGTGGTAACATCCGGATTTAATACTAATTGCGTGTGTTCGTTGCTCAGATAGTTATCAAAGCGGCTATCGTTCCAGTAGTTGAACCAGTTGAAGCGGCGTACTTTGTACGGGCAGTTGTTTGCGCAGTAACGTGTACCAACGCAACGGTTGTAAGCCATTTGGTTTAAGCCTTCGCTTGAGTGTACAGTAGCCAATACCGGGCATACAGTTTCGCAAGGTGCGTGGTCGCAGTGCTGGCAAAGCATAGGCTGGTGAACTACCGATACGTTCTCAAAGTCTTTCAACTCATCAATCTCTTTCTCCTTGGTAACGTTTAGTTCGCCCTTACCGTTATCATAGCTATAGTAGCGGTCGATACGGATCCAGTGCATTTCGCGGCGGCGGCCAACTTCGTCTTTACCTACAACAGGGATATTGTTCTCAGCGCTACATGCTACAACACAGGCGCCGCAACCGGTACAGGCGTTAAGGTCAATAGCCATAACCCAATCGTACACAGGGCGTGAGTGACTTGCATCATCTACGCTCTTTTCCCAAAGGTCATATTTCTCGTGCTCTTCGTCTTTACCACTGCCCGCAGCTGCGTTCTTTTTGTATTCGGTAAAGGTTGCTTCGCGGATCACATTACGGCCCTCAAAAGAGTGGTGCGTTTGCGTTTGCGAAAGCGGGAATATATCGCTTGTTACATCTACAGATACCGCAGAGGTAGTTTGGAACGTACCATTAAGCAGGTTGTAGAAAGGGTATGCATTTTTACCAACGTTGTTACCAACAAGGCCTGCTGCAGTACGGCCATAACCTACGGCTACTGATACTGTACCCCTTGCCTGGCCCGGCTGTGATAATACCGGTAAGCTTACCGAATATCCGTTAACACTTTTTATAGTTACCACCTGGAACTCATCAAGACCAAGGTCTTTGATATCAGATGGCGACATAGCCGCAAAGTTATCCCAGGTAACCTTAGTTACCGGATCTGGCAGCTCTTGTAACCATGGGTTGTTTGCTTTTTTACCATCGCGCATGGCTGGTGTTTGGTACACCTGTAATTCGTATTTGCCACCCGCAGCAATTTTACCGCTTTGGCTTAATATGGTTTGCGCAACGGCGTTAAGGTCTAAAGCAAAACTGTAGGTACCTGCTGCAGCCGGTGCCGCGTTAATAAAGCCTTTTTGTAAAAGGGCCTCCCAACCAGCCTGGCCGGCTAAAGCGCCTTTGGCTAATAAGTTGGTTTCCCAGTTGGCTCTTAAATAAGTGTAGTAAGTTTTAACCGCGTTATCGCTCCACAGCAACAAGCTTTCTTCGGCCTGGCGGGTGTTGTTAACCGGGTTGATAGTTGGTTGTACTACGGTGTAGTAACCTTCTATCGCGCTATCATCGCCCCATGATTCCAGGTAGTGGAGGTTAGGCGCAACCGCGTTACATAAAGCTGCGGTTTCGTCGTCATGATCTGAGAACGTTACTTTAAGGCGAACCTTTTTAAGCGCAGCCTCAATATCTTTTGCGTTGTAATAATCGTAAGCAGGGTTGGCATCCAGAAATAAAACCGCATCTACCAAACCAGCTTTCGCATCAGCTACAAACTTGGTCCAGTCGGTATCGTTACCGGCATACTGGCGTGATGGGTTATCCAGATCGATAGTAGTACCGTAGCTGCCCAACAATGAGTTGATGGCGTTTACCAGTGTTTGAACCGATACATCGTTTGAACCGGCAACAACCAGTGATCTGCCTTTTGCTGCTAAAAGCTCTTTGGCTACTAATACGATCGCTTTATCGGCATTCGCGTTAGTTAATTTTTTAGAACCCGGTAAAGAAGTACCAGATAATGCGTTGTATAAGTTCATCAGCGCGATACCATCCTCAGAAGGTTTTATCGGCATACGAACGTCTGCATTGGTACCTGTCAGGCTCATCCCGCTTTCAAACTGGATGTGGCGCGACATTTTCTTTGCTTCCAGGGATTTGTTATTCCTGTTTTTAACGTATTGTGATGTAAATTCCTCGCCAGAGATCCATGTTCCAAGGAAATCGGCACCAAAACTTACAATTACATCAGCTTTATCAAAATAGTAGTGCGGCAATACGGCTTTACCAAAGCTGTTTTTGTTTGCCTGGATAATACCTGTGTAAGATACTGCATCATAAGTAACATGGCTTGCAGTAGGGAATGCGGTAATAAAATCAGCAATAACAGCTAAAGTAGATGGGCTGTGTACGGTTGATGATACAATGCTTATTCTCTTGCCACCGGCTTTAATAGCGGTAAGCTCGTCCTTAACAAATTTATCAAGTTGTGGCCAACCGGTTGGGTTGCCATTTAACTTAGGGTCTTTTACGCGGCTGGTATCGTACAATTCAAGTACCGAAGCCTGCGCCTGTGCACTTAAACCACCTTTTGATAATAGGTCACCAGGGTTACCTTCCACCTTAATTGGCCTGCCTTCGCGGGTTTTTACAAGTATCGCGCTGCCTTCGTATGTTGATGAATAGTAGTTAGCGATACCCGGGGTAATTTCCTCAGGTTTTACAAGGTATGGTATAGATTTATGCACCGGCACCTTTTGGCAAGCCGCCAAAGTAACCGCACCCACACCAAAGCCCAGCGCCTTTAAAAAGTCGCGGCGGGGTGTTTTTGCAGACAACCCTCCTCCGCTTAATACCTCTTCAATAGGGATCGGCTCCGCAAACTCGTGTTTATTTTTCTCAACAAATTCTGGCGTTCTGTTTAGTTCCTCTAAACCTTTCCAGTATTTTTTATTGCTATCCATTTAAGCTATATAAACTGTAATGTTAAGTTCTATTTCGTTTATTAATAATGGCACTTGGCGCATTCTATACCGCCTAATACATCAACCGTAGGCTTTTTGCCTTTTTTAATAGCATCGTGCAGCGCAAGTATCTTATCGTAGTAACCGTTTCCTTTGTAGTTAACGTTGGTACGTTTGTGGCACTGTATACACCATTTCATGGTAAGCGGTGAGTATTGGTATACTTCCTGCATTTCCTGAACCTCGCCGTGGCATTTCTGACATTTGATGGCACCAACAACAGTGTGTTGTGAGTGGTTAAAGTAAGCCAGATCTGGCAGGTTGTGGATACGCACCCACTGTATAGGATGTGCTTTTGTAGTATCGTATTTCTGGGTTTGCGGATCGTAACCCAAAGCATCATATATCTTGTGTATTTCCGGAGATTCGGTTTTAACGGCCTTGTGGCAGTTCATACAAACGTTTAACGATGGTATAGACGCGTTTTTAGATTTGAACGCACCGGTGTGGCAATACTGGCACTCCAGTTTCATGGTACCTGCGTGCAGTTTATGCGAGTATTTGATAGGTTGTACCGGTTGGTATCCCTGGTGAACGTTAGTGTTCCACATGGTAACCCAGCTCCAGCTGCCCATTGCAATGGTACCGCATAGCACGATGAAGAAAACAAGTTTTTTATTCTTCAGCGCTTTTTTAACTACCGCTAATCTGTCGCCTTTTACTTTTTCTTCGGTTTCTTCTTCCTCAACCAACAAACCCTTGTTGCTCAACAACAAACGCTCGAGTGTTGCAATAACCTTGTTTAAAACAAGTATTACGATGAAGGCGATAAGGATAACACCTATCAAACCAAAGATAACCAGATTGCTTGGACCTGCATCGGCAGCAGCGGCATCGCCACCTGCTGGCGCTTTAGCTTTATCAGCCTGAATTTTTTTCCAGTCGTCGCGCACATAAGCTATAACGTTAGCCACATCCGCATCAGCAAGTTCGGAAAAAACCGTCATGCCTGCCTGGTTGTACTCGTTATAAATTTTGAGTGCTTTAGGGTTTTTTGCAGCAATTAATGCCTGGTTGTTCTGGATCCACTTGGTTAGGTAAGCGTCATCCGTTTCCTGTGTAAGCTGAGGGCCTAAGGCTGGACCGGTCATGCGCACGTCTATTTTATGACATGCTGTACATTTGGCTTTAAAGATCGCTTCCCCTTTTGCTGCATCGGCCTGAGCGTTCGCAGTAAGCCCGCAAAGCGCAATACCCGCAACCAGCAAAACCGACTTTGAGAACTGTTTAAGAATCAATGAGATATTTCTCATAAAGTGTATTTATGCTAAATAATTATAGTGTTAATGAGTTAAACTGACGTAACGATGTATGTTTTAGCCATTTTTTCAGCCACAAAAGTAAAATTTATTAAGGGATAGCTGACAAATTAGTGACAGTAATATCTAATTTATAATCGTTCTAAACAAATGCAAAAAGCCCTTTATCGTGTGTAAAAAAGGCTTTTTTAAACAATGGTTAAAAAATTACCGCCCAATTATTTTTTGATTTTTTTCAAAAAAATAATTATTGTTTTAATATCCAGGCAAAAATGAGTGGTGCAACAATGGTTGCGTCAGATTCTACGATGAATTTTGGCGTGTTGATATCCAGTTTACCCCACGTTATCTTCTCGTTTGGTACAGCACCTGAGTATGAGCCATATGAGGTGGTAGAATCAGAGATCTGGCAGAAATAGCTCCAGAATGGGATCTCCGGCATCTCCATATCCTGGTAAAGCATCGGCACTACGCATATAGGGAAATCGCCTGCAATACCGCCACCTATTTGGAAAAAGCCAATGCCTTTACCGGTTGAGTTTTCGGGATACCAGCCGGCAAGCCAGGCCATGTATTCAATACCGCTTTTCATGGTGGTAGCCTTCACTTCGCCTTTTATAACGTACGATGCAAAGATATTACCCATGGTAGAATCTTCCCATCCGGGCACCACTATTGGCAAATTCTTTTCGGCAGCTGCCAGCATCCAGGAGTTTTTAGGGTCTATTTCATAGTATTGCTCCAGCTCGCCGCTTAGCAATATTTTGTACATAAACTCATGTGGAAAGTAACGCTCGCCCGCTGTATCGGCATCCTTCCAGATCTTGTAAATATGTTTCTGCAAACGGCGGAAAGCCTCTTCCTCGGGGATACAGGTATCCGTTACACGGTTGTAGTGGTTCTCTAACAGGTCCCACTCATCCTGCGGGCTCAGGTCGCGGTAGTTGGGTACGCGTTTGTAGTGCGAATGCGCTACAAGGTTCATGATATCCTCTTCCAGGTTGGCGCCTGTACAGCTAATGATATCTATTTTACCCTGGCGGATCATCTCGGCAAGCGAAATACCCAGCTCGGCGGTACTCATGGCACCACCCAGGGTAACCATCATTTTACCGCCTTCGGTAAGGTGGGTTTCGTAGCCTTTGGCTGCATCCATTAACGCCGCTGCATTAAAGTGCAGGTAATTTCTTTCGATAAATTGCGATATAGGGCCTCTTTCTGTGCTCATATTTATTTATGCTGATTATTTTGCAAAAGTAGGTATTTTGAGCACAACAGAATTTTAAATTGAAAATTGGTTAAAACAATGCTTAAGCTTTACCTTTAGCGTCACTACTACCTTATGAAAAAACTCATTATCGCGCTATTTTTAACGGCCGTTTTACAACCCGTGTTCGCGCAAAACAGCTTCCTGCCAAAATTCATCCGTAAGATGTATTTTGATAAAGACACCAGCAAAAAAAACAGTTTTGTAATACTGCCTGTTTTAAGCACCGCGCCCGAAACCGGCTTAGAGCTTGGTGGTGCCGGCTTGCTCTCTTTTTATACCGATACCGTCAACCGAAACACCCGGGTATCCAACATATTTGCGTATGCTACCGTTACTACAAAAGGGCAAAGCCGCTTTAGCCTGAGCACCAATTACTGGACACCCCAAAACAAATACCATTACATAGCAGCCATCTCTTATATCAATTTCCCCTTTGATTTTTATGGAGTAGGCAACAATACTTTAAAAAGCAATGCCGACAGACTGGGCCTGAAACGCTTTAAGCTCGCCATGTCCGGCGAAAAAAAGATCTCGCAAAGCCTGTACATCGGCCTTGTTGCGGGCGGGTTTGATTACCGATTTACCGATGCAGACAAAACAGGCGTATTTGAAACCGACCCAAGCATTGAAGGCCGCCACGGCGGAACAACTATTTACGCGGGGCCAACCCTTATTTTTGATAGCCGCAACAACAACACCTATACCACCAAAGGCGCGGTAATCACCAGTTATCTCGATCTGATGAAAGGCGTAGGCACCAACAGCAGCTATTCGGGTGGGCTATTAAATATCGAGTACGCGCAGTTTTTCTCGTTAAGCAAGCGCCTTGTTTTGGGTTTTAACGCGCAGGAGCAAAGCCTTACAGGCAGCCAGTCGCCATTTTATTTGATGCCTGCCCTGGGCAGCGACGAAATAATGCGCGGCTACTACAACGGCCGTTTCCGCGACCGCAACCTCATAGCCGCCCAAACCGAACTGCGTTACCGTATCGGTACCCGCATTGGCATAGTGGGCTTTGTAGGCACCGGCCAGGTATGGAACAGTACCTTTAGTTTTGATGAACTGAAACCCAATTACGGCGGCGGCCTGCGCTATTTTTTTGATACGGAGAAAGGCTTAAGTATCCGCGTAGATTACGGCGTTGGCGAGAAACGCGCTAATGAACCAAGGTTGAGCGGAGTTTATATTGGTTTGGGGGAAGCGTTTTAGTTTTATCAGCTTATGATTCATAGATCATGGTTCATGGTAAAGGCAATGACACATTCCCAATTCATCTAACCCCTATTTAAAGTTTTCCTTATCCTGTTAATAATCAATCAATTTTAATCGAATTGATCTTCGTACCGGGCGGTAGATCTTTTATTTGGTTATATATTTGGTCATGTATATGCCAATGAACATCTAAATCAGATACTTCATACTCTTCTAAAATATCTTCGCCACCTAATAACAATGAGTTTTTTGGCGTGAGGCATTCATCATAATTAAGACCAGGAACCTCAGCCCACTTAAGTGCCTCTAAAAACAAATCGTCCGAAAGCATAGCATCGGTATCATCAACCAGATCATTTTCATGAAACAGCAAAACGTTTTGCCCCAATTCAAAATCTTCGCCGGATGAAGGGTCGAACATATATAGCTGCTGAGTATTTTGCTTGTTCATACAAAATTGCCTTCCCATCCAATCGAAACCAAAAGGGACGATTAGGTCCCTATACGCTATAAAGTAATCTTCAATATTTTTAGCCCAGGTTAAACTGCTTTCAAATGTATGTATACGGTATAATCCATTGCTTATGGTTATCCCTCCATATAAATTTATCACCTCAAATACCGGCTCCGGAAAACTGCTTTTGTAGGGTTGCAAGTCATTGCTGACTTTGCTTTTGGATACAATTCCGAATTTATTTTCAAATTTCTTCAACATACTATCATACCCTTATTTTAAAATCTTCCTTCACCCTACCTGTTTTAAAAAACACCAATCCTATCCAAAACAAATCGACTGTTACGGTTACCTGTGGGTTGGCCTTTATCTGTGCCCAGGCTTGTTTCATGCCCTCGCTCCAATAAATATCGTCAAATATCAGCATGGTGCCTTCGTGCACTTTGGGCAGGCATTGCTCAAAGTAATTAAGGGTTGCTACACGCTGATGGTTGCCATCGATGTATACAAAATCCAGTTGCTCATGCTTGCCTAAAACGCCTGCAAGGGTGTCATCAAAATTGCCGGTTACCAGGTTCACATCGTGCAGGCCGGCGCTCTTAAATACTTCTTTGGCTACTTCAGCTGTTTCGGGGCAACCCTCCAGGGTATAAACTTTTGCATCGGGTGCTGCCTGATGCAGGTATAGGGTTGTAATGCCCAGGCAAGTGCCCAACTCAACAATGCTTTTAGGCTTTACAAAGGCTGCAAGACGGTGTAACAATTGCGCCAGCTTTGGAGGTTTAAGCGCGTTGATGGTGATATCGCTTATCTTTTTTTGGCTATTCTTATTCACCCGGGAACCGGCGCCAAGGTCGGTAACGGTGATAATGCGGTCATCAATCAGCAGGTTATCGCGCTCTTTTTCTATTTTGTCGTAGGCGGGTTTGTGCTTGCGGTCGTAAATAACTTCGTCAACCAGTTTGTAAACAAACGGAGAGTGCAAACCATGACGGTTTTTTGACGTAAGCCTGTGAAACAAGAAATCTTTTGTGAACGTTAGATTAGACATCGGTTTAAATTGGCGTAAAAGTATACAAACTTTAGTATTTTAGCGGATAGAGACATGATAAATCCAACAGAAGTAAACTCCCTGATCAGACTGCTCGACGATACCGACGCGGAGGTATACGAACATGTACACCAAAAGTTACGTTCTTATGGTACTGAGGTTATCGAATATTTAGAAAGTGCGTTCGAACAGGCGTTTGATGCTATTCAACAAGAGCGTATTGCTAATTTGGTTCACGAGATACAATTCAGCACGGTAAAGAATGATCTGCAGTTGTGGTTTCATGGCGGGGCGTTCGATCTTTTGCAGGGGATCCTCATCATTAACCGGTACCAATACCCCGACCTGGATGAGCAGAAGGTAATTAACCAGATAGAAGCCATTAAACGCGATATATGGCTGCAGATGATGAACGAAGCCAGCCCCGTAGAACAAATAAAGCTGATGAACCATGTGTTTTACAGCATCCATGGCTTTAGCGGCAACACCACCAACCACCGCGACCCGCAGAACAGCTACATAAGCCAGGTGCTGGAAAGCAAGAAGGGCAACCAGATCTCGCTGGCTATTATCTATTCCATCATCGCCCAAAAATTGGATATCCCGGTATACGGCGTAAACCTGCCGCAGCACTTTATTTTGGCCTATATGGACGAGAGCCAGGAAACCGAATTTGAAGGCGGCATCCTGTTTTATATTAATGCTTTTAACAAGGGCTTCATATTTGGCAGGCGCGATGTAGATATGTTTTTAAAACAGCTGAACCTGAAATTCGATAAGCAATTTTACGAGCCCTGCTCTAACGCCGATATTATTAAACGCGTACTGCGCAACCTCATCAGCGCCTACGAACATGCCGGCGCAGCCGAAAAGGTGGATGAGTTGAATGAACTGCTGGGGATATTGGAAGCCCCCCCCGCCCCCTGAAGGGGGAGCTTTTGATTTGCTTGAGGTCATCAACTTTGGTTCCCCCTTCAGGGGGTTAGGGGGCTTCACCCCATTTTTTCGCCCTTTCGTCCCATTTGTTTTAGCGGCATATTTGTCGGGGTTATCTTGCGGCATAATTTTATATCAACATGATCACCCTTATCCAAAAACCTGTCGACATTAAAAAAATAGAACTCTGGGGAGCCGGCCTTATTTACGGTTTTGTGTTACTGTTGCTAATTGCACGGGTAGCAGATAGCAATGTAAACGTGGTATGGACGCCTTACCGCTACATGTTTGAGGAATACCACCTGCACTACTCCTACTCCAAATATTTCTTCTTCCCTATGGTGGCGCGGTACACGCTTTACTTTTTTTCGTTCCTACTTTGGAATTTTGTCATCATTCCCTCGCTGATAGAAAAACGTAAAACCACCTTAATGGTCATATTGGCCGTTACGCTCTTTGGGGCGATATGGCTGTTTTGCGGCATTACCGATACCTGGCTTAAAGGCTATTTGTTTTACCACAAATCGCCGGAATATGTGTACAACCTTGTGTTTAAAACAAACCTTATTTACGCCATATGGGTAACCATGATGCTTACGCTTTATAGCCTGATAAAGCATGTGGCGAATTACTTGCTCAACAATACCGACCGGATCCAGTCGGAATACAAAATGCTCACCCGCGATAGCATTGTTGCCCTGGTACTTTGGATGTTACTAATATTTGGGCTGTTGCTGATTGATGCCAACATGGATGTTATCAGCCTGTTTTTCCTTACCATACCCGTGGCAATAGGCTTGCATGCCATTTCTACTTATAGCCTTATCCCGGCTACGCTTGCCAAAGGACACCGCTTTATGCATTACTGGACCAAAGTATTTATAATGGTTGCAGCGGTATCCATTCCCGCCGGATTCATTTTGGCGGTAGCCTTACGGCGACACGAAGCTGTTGTTATCTCACTGGGCTTTAATGCCATTTTTCAACTTTTGGTAACTACTGCATTCTCATGGATCACTTACAAGCGCCGCATGGCGGGCACTACCGAACTGCTTAACCTGAAAACAGCGCTCGGCAACTCTGCGGCCAACCTGGATTTTTTGCGTTCGCAGATAAACCCGCACTTTTTATTTAACGCGCTAAACACCCTTTACGGCACCGCCATACAGGAAAACGCCGACCGCACCAGCGAGGGGATTCAGCGCCTTGGCGATATGATGCGCTTTATGCTGCAGGAGAACATGCACGAGAAAATACTGCTTACCCGCGAGATAGACTATCTTAACAACTACATCGCCCTGCAAAAGCTGCGTACGCAAACCTCACCGGATATTAACATAGATGTGCAGATAGAAGATCATATACTGGGCCTGCAGATCGCCCCAATGCTCCTTATTCCGTTTATAGAGAACGCTTTTAAACACGGCATCAGCCTGCGCGAGCCATCGCACATTAAAATAACGCTGCAAACTAAAGAGAACACGCTGTATTTTGATGTGCATAACAGCATCCACATCCGCCCGGATAATGACCCTGAAAAAGGCAAAAGTGGCATTGGCCTGGTGAATGTAAAGCAACGGTTGAAGCTGCTTTACCATAACAAGCACGAACTGATCATTCGCGAAAACGCAAGCGAATTTTTTATACATTTAACCATTAATCTGGCCTGATATTTTGATAACCGCTGTAGCCATAGACGACGAACCTTTAGCCCTTGGAGTGGTGCGCTCCCATGCGGCTAAGGTTCCGTTCGTTGATCTGAAAGCCGAATTTACCGATGCCTTTAAAGCCATGGAATACCTGCAGCACAACCCGGTGGATCTGTTGTTTTTGGATATTAAGATGCCCGATATCTCGGGTATCGACCTGCTCGGCTGCCTTAGCAAAAAACCGCTGGTGATATTCACCACGGCCTATACCGAGCACGCCGTTACCAGTTTTGAGCTGGATGCTGTGGATTACCTGCTCAAGCCATTCTCGCTGGCACGGTTCACCAAAGCCTGTAATAAAGCTTACGAGCTTTACAACTTCCGCAATGCCAAAGAAGATAAAAAGGATTACCTGTTCCTAAAGACGGGGTACGAGCAGGTGAAAGTAATGTTCGACGACATCTGCTACCTGGAGGCTACCGGCAACTACGTAAACTTCGAACTGAAGAACAAGCAACTCCTCTCCCGCATGACGATTTCCGAAGTGGAGAACCTGCTCCCTGCAGAGCAATTCATCCGCATCCATCGCTCATTCATAGCTGCAGTAAACAAAGTGGAGAAAATAGAGCGCCACCAATTGGTGGTAAACGGCGCGGTGCTGCCTGTGGGGAGTTCGTATTATCAGAATATTTTGCTGGTTAAATAGCCCTTTACAGACTTTAGATTTGATTAAAAATTGAGTAAATTTGTTATTAACACAATTAATAAAGCATAAGATGGAAAGAATAGTGTTAGAAGTTGATGATGCAGCTGGTAAGTTTTATCGGACATTTACTGATGAAGATAAGATCAGATTTCAGGAGTCGATTAGCATAATGTTAAAAAAGTCTATAAACGACTTGAACTTTGACACATACATGCTCAAATTAGACAAATTGAGCGATCAGGCTGTGAAAAATGGCCTAACTCAGGAAAAATTAGATGAATTGCTGAATACGAATGATTGAATTATTTGTATTCGACACCAATAGCTTGATTAGTGCATATTTGTTGCGTAACTCTATCAGCAGGCAGGCCTTAAGAATGGCTATTAAAAAGGGAATCCTGGTCCATTCTCCTGCAACATTTGGAGAGTTTGTTGAAACTTTCTGCCGACCAAAATTCGATAAATATTTGCCTTTGAGTGAAAGATTGGATTCGATTGCAGATTTAGAGCAAACAAGCCAATTTATGACCGTCTCAATCAATATTAATGCTTGCCGAGATCCTAAGGATAATAAATTTCTCGAACTCGCGGTAACTTCAAAGGCTGCTTGCCTGATCACTGGCGATAAAGATTTGCTTGTACTTAATCCTTTTAACGGGATTCCAATAGTCACAGCCGCCGAATTTTTACTTCTTTAAAAAATCCCCATCCACTATCAAAAGCTTCACCCCATTTTTGGAGATCGACCGGTGCGAACTTGCATCGTCCGAAACTACGTAGCTCATCCCGGCAGTTAGGGTAAAGAAGTCGCCGGTTTCCAGCTCGCTTTCAAACTCGCCTTCCAGGCAGTGAACAATGTGTCCTTTCTGGCACCAATGGTCGGCAAGGTAGCCGGCGGTGTATTCTACTAATCTTATTCTCAAACCAGGTAATTGCAGCACCTGCCAAAAGGATGTACCTGTGGCGCCGGGGTGCTCTTCTTTAGGGATGTTATCCCATTGGATGGTTTGGAAGGGGATATGCATGAGTATCGGATTATATCGTTCTTTTAGAGGGTTATCGTATAACACACCCCTAACCCCTCTCAAGAGGGGAACTTTAACTCCCCCTTCAGGGGGCTGGGGGGCTCCGTTTATTTCTTCTTCAACCAGCCATTCACATCCATCCATGCTGCGGCCCAATCAAACCATTTCTCTTTGGTGGTAGGGTTTGGCATCCCGAAACCGTGACCGCCGTTTTGGAAAAGATGCATCTCTACTTTTACTTTGGCATCCGTTAAGGCCTGGTATATCATCAGGCTGTTCTCTACCGGTACCGCGCCATCGTCCTGGGCATGTATTAAAAATGTGGGTGGTGTGTTTGGTGTTACCTGTTTTTCGTTGGAGTACAGATCTATCAGCGCTTGCGACGGGTTTTTACCGATCAGGTTATCCCTTGAGCCGGTATGGCCCTTTGGCCCGAAAGTGATTACCGGGTATATCAGCATCATAAAATCCGGCCGAACGCTGATGTTATCCTTGTTCTCAATAACCACTTTATCAAAATGTGTACCTGCCGTTGATGCCAAATGCCCGCCTGCAGAAAAGCCGATGATACCTATGCGATTAGGATCCACACCCCATATAGCTGCTCCCTGCCTTACTATTTGTATAGCACGCTGGGCATCCTGTAGGGGACCGATGGTTTTATCGATCATGATCTCATCTGTAGGCAGGCGGTATTTCACCAGGAAGGCGGTAACGCCAATGTTATTAAACGCTTTTGCAATGGCCATGCCCTCGTGGTTGTTAGCCAAACCGCCATATCCTCCACCCGGAAATATAACTATGGCTGCACCGTTAGCCGTGCCTTTTTCGGGCAGGTAAGGCGTAATGGTGGGTATGCTTACCTTGGTTATCCAATTATTGCTGTCGGTTACTTCAACATAACCGGCTGGTGTCGGTTTGGAATTTGGCACCCCTTTAGGGTACAAAGGCATAGGGCTTTGCTGGCTGTAAGCAGTAAAATTAATAGCGGTCAAAATGAGGGCGGTTAAGATGTTCTTCATAAAAAAATCCACAGAATTGGTTGCGGCAAGTTACAAAACCTGAAATAAAAAACGATACTGTGTTGTACAGCATCGTTTTTTAAATAGTCTCGTCTAATGGAACATGTTTCAACACCCCATTATAAAGTAGCCGTTGACCAAAGTCGCCAACTAAGCAAGTGGGGTGCTTTGTCCAAACCTTCTTTATCCAAACTTAACTTTTCGGCCCGCCAAATTCCATCAGGTACGATTTTAAAAACTCGTTCAGGTCGCCATCTAATACGGCGGCGGCATTGGAAGTTTCATGGTCGGTACGCAGGTCTTTCACCAATTTGTACGGGTGCAGCACGTAGTTGCGGATTTGCGACCCCCACTCAATTTTCTTTTTGTTGCCTTCTACCGCGCTCGATGCTTCGGCACGTTTGCGCATTTCGGCCTCGTATAACTGCGATTTCAGTAAACGGATAGCGTTCTCCTTATTCTGTAATTGCGAACGCGACTCCTGGTTTTTAATGATGATGCCCGATGGTTTGTGATATAAACGCACGGCGGTTTCCACCTTGTTTACGTTTTGCCCACCCGCACCACCGGCGCGGAAAGTTTCAAACTCAATATCGGCATCCTTTACATCTATCTCTATGGTATCATCTACCAGCGGATAAACATACACAGATGCAAACGAGGTATGGCGTTTGGCGTTAGCATCAAACGGAGATACGCGTACCAAACGATGTACTCCGTTCTCTCCTTTTAAGTAACCGTAAGCAAAATCGCCTTCCAGTTGCAGGGTAACAGTTTTCACACCGGCCACATCACCCGGCTGGTAGTCCTGCTCGGTAACTTTGTAGCCGTTTTTGTCGCCCCACATAATATACATACGCATCAGCATAGCGGCCCAGTCGCAACTTTCAGTACCACCGGCGCCTGCGGTAATTTGCAGCACCGCATGGAACTGGTCCTCCTCGGCGCTAAGCATATTTTTAAACTCCAGTTCTTCCACGGCGGTTACCGCGGCTTCAAACTGTTCTTTCATTTCTGCCTCGGTAGCATCGCCACCCTGGAAAAATTCGAACAATACGCCGGTATCGTCAACTACCGATACTACTTTTTGGAAAGCGTCGGTCCATATTTTTTTTGTTTTGATGGAAGCGAGGACTTTTTCCGCCTCTTTAGGATGATCCCAAAAATTGGGACCAATGGTTATCTCCTGTTCCTGGTGCAACGCATCGAGTTTGGTATCGATGTCAAAGATGCCTCCTCAGGGAAGTTGTTCTATCCCTTAAATCCTGAATATTTTCTTTGGTCATGGAGCAAAGATAGTTAAAGTTGCAGAGAAGTTAGAAAGGTTAAGAAGGGTTAAGAGAGGTTGAAAGGGTTAGAGAAAAGTTTGGAATATTCTAAGAACCCAGGGGAGAGTATGACAAGTTAAATTGCAACTTTTCCAACTATTAACATTTCTAACCCTTTCAACCTCTCCCAACCGTTACAACTTCTCCCCCACAAAAAAGCCTGCATTGAATTAACAAAGCAGGCTTCATATGTAAGAGTTTAGTTTGTTTAAGCTATTTTAAGCTGGGTTAAAAGCATACCCATATCGGCAACGTTGCCGCTTATTTTCGATAGCAGGGTATTTAAAGCGAACTCTTTATTTTGCTCGGTTTTGCTTTCGCGAATTAATTCCTGCATCACCGGGCGTATCAATTCATTGGAAATGCGTTTTGCATCGGCCGAACTGATATCGTAATACTTGTCCAGCTTTATAGCAAATTTATTAACCGCACTATTGATAAGCGGATTATCATACGCACCAGCAAACTGGAAATATTTTACCAGGTCTTTTAACTTACCACTTTCTATCTGCGCCTTTATTACTTCTATTATCGAACTCGACGCATCGTTTATGACCGATTCGTGAAATTTTGGTGCAATTAAAGGGTTGTCTATAACAGCCGTCCCGGCGTTATTTTTAACAAGCAAATACAGTTTTTCAAACATGGCGGTAAGTTTTAAATAGCGTATTGAGGATTTGGCGACAAACAAGATATTTATTTATCAACCAAACAAATATATCAAATAATTATTCCAATAATAAAAAATAATTGATAATTATGTTAAAATAATGACAATTTATAAAGTGTAAGCCTAACACTATGTTCAATGTGTTGAAACGACACAAAATCACACTGTTAAGCCATAATTTCAT
Organism: Mucilaginibacter sp.; assembly: GCF_039925265.1. GTDB lineage: Bacteria > Bacteroidota > Bacteroidia > Sphingobacteriales > Sphingobacteriaceae > Mucilaginibacter. Next base: position 20,145 of record NZ_JBDSZG010000024.1, on the reverse strand, counting down.
TTTTTATTTACTGCCCTAAATTAACTTGTTACTTTTACCAAAAATTATTCCATTATGCTGCCATCTACCGATTTTACCGCCACCCAATCGTACAAATATTTAACCGATCATTATATCGACATTGTATCAAAAAATCTGAAGGGTCTTTTTGACGCTGATGCCCAACGTTTTGAAAAATTCTCGCTGCAGTTTGAGGATATCCTGCTGGATTATTCAAAAAATCGCATAGATGAGGAAACACTTGCCCTGCTCATACAACTGGCACGGGAGTGTGGTGTAAATGATGCAATTGCTGCCATGTTTTCTGGGCAGGAGATCAACGTTACCGAAGGCCGCCCTGTTTTGCACGTTGCCCTGCGTAACCGTAGCAATACCCCAATTTTGGTAGATGGTAAAGATGTAATGCCCGATGTGAACCGTGTACTGGACCAAATGAAGGCTTTTAGCGAGGCCATCATTAGCGGTAGCTGGACAGGTTATACCGGCAAAGCAATCACTGACGTCGTAAACATCGGCATCGGTGGTTCTGACCTGGGGCCGGTGATGGTTACCGAAGCATTAAAAGCCTATAAGAATCATCTCCATCTGCACTTTGTATCAAACGTAGACGCAACCCATATTGTTGAAACCTTAAAAACGGTTGACCCGGAAACTACCCTGTTCCTCATCGCATCAAAAACATTTACCACACAGGAAACCATGGGCAACGCCCACAGCGCCCGCGACTGGTTCATAGCAAACGGTGGTAAAGACGAAGATGTGGCTAAGCATTTCGCGGCACTATCCACCAATAGCGAAGGCGTTGCTAAATTCGGTATCGATACCAAAAACATGTTTGAGTTTTGGGACTGGGTTGGTGGCCGCTACTCGCTTTGGAGTGCCATTGGCCTCTCGATAAGCCTGAGCATTGGTTTTGATAATTTTATAGAACTGTTGGATGGTGCCCATGCCATGGATAACCATTTTAAGTCGACCGAGCTGGAAGAGAACATTCCGGCTATACTGGCTTTAGTTGGCATCTGGTATAACAACTTCTTCGAATCGGAAACGCAGGCCATTTTGCCTTACGACCAATATATGCACCGTTTTGCAGCTTATTTCCAACAAGGCGACATGGAGAGCAACGGTAAGCACGTAGACCGCAACGGCAAGCATGTAGATTATTCTACCGGCCCTATCATCTGGGGTGAGCCGGGCACCAACGGGCAGCACGCGTTTTACCAACTGATACACCAGGGCACTAAGTTGATCCCTTGTGATTTTATAGCCCCGGCACAATCGCATAACCCGCTTGGCGAACACCACCCTATGCTGTTATCCAACTTCTTCGCCCAAACCGAGGCGTTGATGAATGGCAAAACCGAAGAGGTGGTTATTGAAGAATTGAAAAAAGCGGGAAAATCTGAAGAAGAAATAGCCAAGATAGCACCGTTTAAAGTATTTGAGGGTAACCGCCCAACGAACTCCATATTGGTTAAATTAATCACACCACGTGCTTTAGGTTCGCTGATTGCTATGTACGAGCATAAAATATTTGTGCAGGGCATTATCTGGAACATCTACAGCTTTGACCAATGGGGCGTTGAGTTAGGCAAACAACTTGCCGGCAAAATATTACCAGAATTGAAAGGCGACGAACCGGTTAACTCTCACGATTCATCTACCAATGGTTTAATTAACCAGTACAAGGCCTGGAGGTAAGTTTCAGTTTGCGAGTCCCCCAGCCCCTGAAGGGGGCGTTTTGAAACGCTTATTGATTTTCACTTGCTGATTGCAAATGATGATCAATAAGCGTTAGTTATTTTAATATTGCGGGTCTTCGGGCCGGCGATAGTCATAGGGTTTGTCATACGCCTCATCTACGTCTTCGTACGGCGCTTCTTTAGGGTCTTTGCCGTATTGATTTGGACCTGTCATGCCCTTTTTAAATATCAACCATAGCAAGTAGAAAGGGATTAGCTGCCACCAGCCGCTTTTATCAATATCGTGGCAACGCTTGGCACCCTGGGCTGCTGCAAACCAAAGCATAGGCGCCACAAGCATCATGGCAACAGCGCCACCGCCTCGCCCTTCATCCATGCCCCATATAAAGTAATAACAAAACAAATATGCTACACAGCTAATGGCGTATTCCGCGCGCCGGATGCGGCCACTGAATGAAAAGAGATTCCTGAGCATAGCGATTGATTAAGGCCTTCTAAAATACTATTTCCTGCAATTGCAATCAATAGTTTGGATTACCTGCATCTTGTGGGCCCGTTGGGCCTTTATAGGTATAGTTGGGGTAGTTATTGTCCTTGGGGTTTTCGCCGTATTGATTAGGGCCTATTTTGCCATCCTCAAGCAGCAGCCAAAAGACATAAAACGGTATTAGTTGCCACCAGCCGCTGTTCCCCAAATCGTGACAGCGTTTTGCCCCCTGCGCAATTCGGAACCAAAACAGTGGGAAAAGCGCTAAAAGATAGATGCTGTGCCCATGTTTACTTGCCTGCGATGCAATAAAAATAAGTGCGAAAAAATATCCCAGCAAGCTATAGCCATACTCCTTTCGCCTGATGCGGCCGTAAAATACAAATGGGTTGGTAAACATTGCAGCTTGTGTTAGGTTGCCCTAAAGTACAAAATAGTTACTCATATCTGCAAACCTGCTTTGTAACTCATCAACACCACACCGGTATCAAAGGTGGTTTTGCTTGTAAATTGCAACGGGGTGTTGGTTTTAAACAGCGGCCTCCCTCCGTGTATCACTACCGGATGTACCCAAAGCCTGTATTCATCTATCAAATTCAGCTCATTTAATGTGGTAACAATTTTACCGCTGCCATAAACAAGGATGTCTTTACCGCTTTGGCGTTTCAACGCCATAACTTCCTTTGCAATGTTTTTTGCCATCCGGCTGTTTTGCCAGGCCGTGGTTTTCAAGGTCCTGGAGAAGACGATCTTAGTATAGCCATTAATCATCTCCGTAAAATCGGCATCCTCTCTTGCGTCAAACATATCACGGCCTTTGGCTATCCAATATCCGGCCATTGCCTGGTACGTTATCCGCCCAAATAAAATAGTATCGGCTTCGCCTAAATGTGCCGACGTTGTTCGCGCCATGTCCTCGCTCCAACGGCTGTAATGCCAGTCGAGTTCACCATCAGGCCCGGCCATACAACCATTCAGCGTTACATTCATCGATACGATTACCTTCCGCATCGGCATTGCTTATTTTTCTGCCGGGTTATAAACCAGCACATTTATACCGCAGGGGAACGACCGCGTCTCCACCAGCTTCAAATTCAATCTGTCTTTCAAGTCGTTATATATCGTCATCCCCTTGCCTATTACTACCGGGTTCACAAAAATGTGGTACTCATCTATCAGGTTATTTTTAATCATGGCCGATGCCAGCCGTGCGCCGCCGTAAACCATAATATCACCTCCGGGCTGGTTTTTAAATCGGCATACCTCTTCCGTTATATCACCGGTGGCAAGGGTAGTATTCTCCCAGGGATTCTCCGTCATGGTTTTGGTGAACACAACTTTGGGGGTGTTTACCATTTTCTCAGCGCCATCTTCGGGGCCGAATTCTGTTAGGCGCTGCTCCCAAACCGGGATAAAACCTTCTGCAAGTACCCTGCCGAGGATGATGAGATCTACCGGCTCGGTTATGGCGGTAACATATTCTTTCAATTCGTCGTCCCAGTTCCAGGTCATCCAATCCATTTCACCCTCAGGCCCGGCAACGTAGCCATCGAGGGTTACCTGTATCTGAAATTTTATCTTTCTCATTTGTTTTTATTTACACATCAAAGGTATGGCAACATTGCCCGCCTGCAGCGGTGCAAAAAAGACTTTTAACGGGCGCTTTGCGACTTTAGCAGTAATTGCGATTATTTTGTAATTTGCCAATTGTATATTTAACCAATATCATAAGCAATCGCCACAAAAAATGAAGCACGTATCTATCCTCATTACCAACGACGCTGTTTTAGCAAGCATTGCCGATCCGCGTATTATGTTTACCGGCGTTAACGATTTTTTGGCCGCAGCAGGTAAACCGCCCATGTTTAAAGTACAACTGATAGGGTTGGCCAGCGAGGTACGCCTGCATAGCGGATTGTTTTCGGTGCATACAGATGCTTTGCTGAAAGATGTGCCAAAAAGCGACATTGTTATTATACCTGCAATGGGTGGCGATATGGCAACAGCCATTAAGCGCAACGAAGAGTTTTTACCATGGATAGCGCAACAATATAGCGGTGGCGCCGAGGTAGCGAGTTTATGCGTTGGCGCGTTCCTGCTGGCCGCCACGGGCCTGCTTAACGGTAAAGAATGTAGCAGTCACTGGCGTTTTGCCAACCAATTCAGGGAGATGTTCCCGCAAGTTACGTTGGTGGATGACAGGATAGTTACCGAGCAGCAGGGACTTTACAGCAGCGGCGGCGCAACCTCCTACTGGAACCTGCTTTTGTACCTGGTAGAAAAACATGCCGGCCGAGAAATGAGCATTATGGCGGCAAAAATGTTTGCGCTGGAGATCGACCGGAAGAGCCAGTCGCCCTTTATTATGTTTAACGGGCAAAAAACGCACGAAGATGAACCCATAAAAAAAGCCCAGGAGTTTATAGAGGCCAATATTACCGAACGCATTTCGGTGGAGTACCTTGCCGATAAGTATGCCATTGGTAAACGTCATTTCGAGCGCAGGTTTAAAAAAGCAACCAATAACACACCTGTAGAATATATTCAGCGCGTTAAGATAGAAGCCGCTAAAAAGCACCTGGAGAGCAGCAGAAAAAACGTAAACGAAGTGATGTATGATGTAGGCTACACCGATACCAAGTCGTTCCGTACGGTGTTTAAAAAGATAACGGGGCTATCGCCAATAGAATATCGCAATAAGTACAACACCATTACGGTTAAATTAGCATCATAAAACTACTGCCAGCGCCTAATTACACCGGGAATTTATTAATTACGCTGGCAACCCTTTTAGGCATCATAATTCATTTGTTTAAAAGAACTTATAAACAGATATTTACCGACAGCAATATAAACCCATAAGGCAACCTACTTGCACCGATTAAAACTAAACGTCAATTGAAAGCATTCGTAACCAAGTATTCTGTTTCCTGTTTTATCGGGCTTGCGTTTGTTATTTCGCTGTTGATAGGCCTGCCGTTGAAGATCTTCATACTAAATGATGTTTTTGCCGGTTCGGAAATTGGCTTAAGCTATTGTTCAAAAATATTAGTGGTTTTTGGGCCGGCAATGGCCGCTATTATTGTGAGCTACTTTACAACGGGTAGCGCTGGTGTTAGAGCGTTGCTGAGTAAATTACAACCGTATATAGAGCACATTATTTGGTGGTTTGGATTGCCTTTTGCCGGTTTAGCTATTACAATCGTCGGTTTTATGGCAGCGGGTTTTACATTTAGCCAGTTGGTAGCCATGGTTACCAGCGTTAGTCCGTTGTTGTTGCTCATGCACCTTGGCGGCGCTGTTTTGTTTATTGGCTTGGGTGAAGAATTGGGCTGGCGGGGATGGCTGCTGCCAAAACTCGCCGAAGGCCGCCCTTTAAAACATGCCATGCTGATGGTTTTTGTAGTTTGGGCACTGTGGCACCTCCCGCTGTTTTTTGCCGGATGGCGGGTAGCAGTTCCTTTCGTTATAGCCGTTTTCGCATTATCCGTAATATTTACCTGGCTGTGGGACCGCGTAGGCGGCAACGTATTTGTACTGGCCATAGCCCATGCCTCCGTAGATTTCCCTGAAGCTTTTTTTGAAGGACGCATAGGCCCCGGCCACGACGCCCAAATACTCAATGGCTGGACCGCAATGGCGGTTATATATTTAATTATTGCCGGCTGTATTTACCTGGCGCGCAAACAGCAGCTGGAAGTTGTGCTGAAAAAACCTAACGAAAGGCTTCTACCTGGCGAGCCGAAGGAAAAAACTATTACGGAAGTGATGGAGTAGCGCTACCGCGCTAATAGAAGTCAGGTGCTTCGGATCGAAACAGCCTTTTTAAAGCAAACTGCTACCGCCCAACTGCAAACTACTTCTTAACAAACTTTACCTGGAACAACTTATCCCACTTTTTACCGGTTACAAAAATGCGGCCAGTGGCTTTATCATAAGCTATACCGTTTAACACATCCGCGTTGGCATTGCGGCTTGCTTCAGGGTAAAGCGCCTTCATATCTATCTTTTGCAGCACAGCACCGGTTTTGGGGTCTATCACTAAAATATCGTCGGTTTGGTAAACGTTGGCGTATAACTTGCCGTCTATCATTTCCAGTTCGTTCACCTGGTTTATTGCACCTTTATCATCGTATACATCAATATACCCGGTTTGGCGGTAGGTATCTTTATCTAAAAAGAAGATGCGGTTGGTTTTATCGTCCATGTACAGCTTTTTACCGTCGAAGGTCATCCCCCATCCTTCTATACCCACATTGTTATCAAATGTACTGAGCAGCTTAAAGGTATCTTTATCATATACAAAGCCTTTCTTTTCCAGGTAAGTAAGCTGGATCAGTTTATTGCCAACTATAGAGATCCCCTCGGCAAACACCTTTGGGTCTATCATGATCATTCGTTCAGCTTTTCCGGTTTGCAAGTTCACCTTTTTAAGGCGCGACTGTGTTTCTTTCGATTGCCCCGGCGGAGGATCCAGATAACCGCCGCCACTTTCGTACAGGGCACCATCCTGGTAAAGCAAACCCTCGGTATAGGTAGCTGTATCGTGCGGGAACACCTTCTCTACCTTAAAAGTTAATTCTTCGGGGGCTTTTGCTGCCAGCAATACAATGTTGGTGGTAAACTCCTGCGCCTGCCCTGCATGGTAAACCTTGGCTGTTATTACGCGGGCACCCAAGATCAGGGTATCCGTTTTAAGCGTTATAGCGGTCGAGTCTTTAGACGAGCCTATCCGCGTGCCATCCATTACATACACAACCGAGTCGGGCTTTATATCCGCCGGATATTTTACGCTGAAACTTACCGGCTCGCCAGATTTATAGGTTGTGCCTGCATCGGGGCTAACGGTAATGTTATCATCTTTGGTGTCTTTACAGCCGTTGCACCCGCAGGCCAGCAATGCTATCACGGCAAAGTAGAGTAATCTTTTATTCATTTTAGGTGGCAGAAGGCCAAAAGGCATCTTCAATATGTTTTAAAGTATAATTGTTAGTACGGTTGAACAGGATAGATATTATATCAAAACGAACTTCGCCCTGGTGGTTCATCAAATATATGTACTCATCGGCAGCCTCAGCCATTAAATGCTGCTTGCGGGCGTCTACAAAATCCTCGGGTTCACCAAATCCGTTGCCTGTTCGGGTTTTAACCTCGGCGAATATAATAGTTTTGTCTTTATAGGCGATGAGATCAATCTCGGCTTTGCCGAAAACCCAGTTCTCGTCCATTATCTCGTAGCCGGTAGCTTCGAGGTGGGCTTTGGCCATTGCTTCGCCCTGGCGGCCGAGGTCGTTGTGGGTTGCCATTAATGAAATATAAAAAGTAACAGTAAGCCGACTGCTATAAACATTATCGAAAGGCTACCATATAACAATCCCCAGCCTATTTGTTTAAGATGCATATTTTTAATACCCGGATAAACCTCAACAACAAGTCCTCCTATTAAAACAAATGAAAAAATCGCTAATATTACTCCTTCGTTACCTAAAAAGTTTGACAAAAATCCAAACAGAAACATATGAAACGCCAAGGTTAATATCAAATAGAGATACTTCATTACTATTTCAATATTACCGATCCTAAGTAATCCGATATGCTTTTCTCCACCTTTTTCATGTGCATATACTGGTTCAGCAGAATGTCCTGGTCGGCATCAGAAGTGGCCTTTTGAAGTTCGTTGCGCAGGTTTTCCAATATCTTGCCAACTTTGTGCATTTTGAGGTGAAAGATAGCCCCGAGGATAGTAGCCTTCATATTGGCCTGTTCATCGGGTACCAGTATCTTGTGCATTTCGTACCAGTTCTCGCTCAGCGTGTATTTGGTGGCCAGCAGGGTTACCACCAGGTCAACAATTGCCTTATCGGGGTGATGGATAAAATGCTGCTCATCAGGTAAGGAGCCGTTCTCCATTTCTTTCTGATAGATCTCTGCAAATTGCCTGCACGAGGGTTCTTCGAACTCCACATCATTTAGTTCTACTATCATAAAGGGGCCTATGTAAGTATTGGCGATGCCATCCCAATCGATCATTTTATTACCATACAGCAACAGCAGGCGTACAATTTCCTTCTCCTGCGTATCAATCTCTTTTTTCTTCTCTTCTACCGGCTCGTCAAAAAAATGCGGCTCATCCGGCATTTCCTGTGGCTGTTGGCGGTTGGCGTTTTGCTGATAATCCTTTTTGGCCTTAGCCATCCGCATTTTATTCAATTCGGTGAGCAGCGCGCGCTCATCAATTTGCATGATGTGGCTACACTCCTTAATAAATACGGATGCCTTAATAGAGTCGGGGATCTTGGCGATGCTTTCCACCACTTCGCGAATCACGTCGGCCTTTTTTATAGGGTCGCCACCCGCATCTTTAAGCAGCAGGGTGGTTTTGTACAGGATAAAGTCCTTCTTATTTTCTTCAATATGCTTTTTAAAGGCATTGGTGCCCAGTTTGCGCACGTAAGAGTCCGGGTCGTGCCCATCGGGGAAGGAAACCACCTTTACGTTGAGCCCCTGCTCCAATATCATATCCAGTCCACGTAGTGATGCTTTTATCCCCGCCGCATCACCATCGTATAAAATAGTAATGTTTTTAGTGAACCTGTTGATGAGCTTGATCTGCTCCACGGTAAGCGATGTGCCTGATGAGGCAACTACGTTTTCAATCCCCGCCTGCGAAACAGACAGCACATCGGCATAACCTTCTACCAGGTAGCAGTTATCTTCCTCACGAATTGATTTTTTGGCGAAGTAAAGTCCGTAAAGGATGTTTGATTTATGGTAGATCTCCGACTCGGGGGAGTTGACGTACTTGGGTACAGCCTTATCAGTCTTCAGCGTGCGCCCCCCAAAAGCTATCACCCTGCCGGTAAAGCTATGGATAGGGAACATTACGCGCCCGCGATACCTGTCGTACAGGGTGCCGTTGTCCCGCTTTACAGACAGGCCACTTTCTACCAAAAATTCTTCCTGGTAACCGTTGCGGATAGCACTGGCAGAGAAAGCTTCCCACTGATCTGGCGAGTAACCCAACTCAAATTTCTTAATGGTATCGTTAGTGAAACCGCGCTCTTTAAAATAGCTGAGGCCGATGCTTTGGCCCTCGTCGGTATCCAGTAAACTTTCGTGGAAAAATTTGGCGGCATAACCGGATACGATCATGAGGCTTTCACGGCGATTGTCTTCGGCTTTATCTTCCGCCGACATTTCAGTCTCCTCAACCTCGATACCGTACTTTTTTGCAAGCCATTTCAGCGCTTCGGGGTAAGTGAACTTCTCCAATTCCATTAAAAAGGTAATGGCGCTGCCGCCTTTACCGGTAGAGAAGTCCTTAAAAATACCCTTGGCAGGCGATACCGTGAAAGATGGCGTACGCTCATTAGCGAAGGGCGAAAGCCCCACATAATTGGCGCCGCGCTTTTTTAATTGTACAAATTCGCCAATCACCTCCACAATATCTGTGGCTTCCATTATACGGTCGATGGTGGGCTTGGTGATCATATACGAAAAAGCGTGAGCCTGCAAAAGTAAGGGTTATGGGCCTTAGTTCTTCTTTAAATATATGAAAATTATCATTCAACAATTAGTCGTTGGTTTAAAACTGCGGCGATGGCATACTGGCTACCCATAAAATGTTCCGATGGAACATAGCAAATACGAATTCCTTTTCATACCCATAAAATGTTCCGATGGAACATAGCAAATACGAACTCCTTTTCATACCCATAAAATGTTCCGATGGAACATAGCAAATACGAACTCCTTTTCCTACCCATAAAATGTTCCGATGGAACATAGCAAATACGAACTCCTTTTCCTACCCATAAAATGTTCCGATGGAACATAGCAAATACGAACTCCTTTTCATACCCATAAAATGTTCCGATGGAACATAGCAAATACGAATTCCTTTTCATACCCATAAAATGTTCCGATGGAACATAGCAAATACGAATTCCTTTTCATACCCATAAAATGTTCCTATCGGAACATCGGGAAGCACCTTTTTGTCCTGCGTTCCAGAGGAACGCCTTATGGGTAGAAAAAAGATTAGAAATATACATGTTCCATCGGAACATCTTATGGTCATCACCATGCTATTCCAATTCCTTAAAGATATATTGCTCGTCCCATTCAATCTCAAATTTGGTTAGGAACTCGCGATATTCTTCTAAAAACGTTTGTTTGTTATGATGCTTTTCCTGGTTTTGAATGTACCTGATCACATCCGGCACCTGGCTCTTTGCATAAGAAAATGCACCGTACCCCTCCTGCCAGGCAAAAGGTACCGAACAAACATTTTGGGCCTTAACCCACTTACTGCTTTCTGTTTTAACATTTTGAATCAATGCTGAAATAGATTGATGTGGACGCATCCCAATGAAAATATGGATATGATCGGGCATCGTGTTTATCTGGAGCATCTTGTGATTGTTCTCCTGGAAAATACCCGTGATGAATTTCATCAATTCGTCTTTCCATTCCGCGCCAATAAGAGCAGTCCGGTATTTCACGGCGAAAACAAATTGGATATGGACTTGGGTGTAGGTGTTCGGCATAATTAATTGCTTGCTGCAATTTAATTATTTTTATCATATCAGGGATGAGCGCGAATTATTAGGCCACAGCCACCTTCGGCTTCAAAAACGTTACCGCAATACCTGCCAGCACAATTACGCTACCAATAATTTCAGTCACCGATAAATGCTCATCCAGTAAAAACGCCGCCAATATGCCTGCAAAAACAGTTTGGCTGAGCAGGGCGATGGCTACCCTGGTAGATTCCATATACCGTAACGAATAATTGATGGTAAGCCAGCCGGCAAGCTGGCAAATCAATCCCATGCCGATAAAACAAAGCCACACCCTCACCGGGAAATCGATCAAATTACCGCCGATAAATGTGTTGATCACCAGCAGAAAAACACCGGCGCCCAGCATGCTGTAAAACATAAAGGTAAATACATCTATACCTGCCATTATGTTTTTGGTGATGAGGATATAGCTGGCGTATAAAAAACTCGCCAGCAAAGCCAGCAGGATGCCGGCGTTAAATTCGAGGTGTAAAATATGCTCGTAACCTACCAGCACCACCATGCCGATGATGGCAATGAAGGTGCCTATCCAAAACAACTTACCCGATTTTGCCTTAAACAGCAGATAACCGATGAGCCCTACCCAAACCGGGGCAAGGTTAGCAATGAGGGTAGATACCGTAGCGCTGATCTTTAAAAGCGATACATTCCAAACCGCTACATCCGATGCGAACACGATACCTGCGGCTATGGAGATGAGGAGCTGCTTCCGCTCTACCTTCAGCTTGTTTTTGATGATGCAGTAAGGCAGCAAACAGGCCCAGGCAATAGCCACCCGGTAAAAAGCAGCGCCAAGTGGCGAAACGCCCGCCAGTTTTACAAATATGGGCGAAAACGAAATGCATAAGATACCGATAACGAGACTTACCCTTGGATTCATGCGGTAAAACTACGCATTGCCACGTTAGACTGTACACTGTTGAGGGATTAATTGACTAATGACAAACGCCGGGAATATTTACCTGGCTGGGTAGTTAATTTTAATTTAACGTAATCATAATACATTAAGAATTATTTTACTGTAGCGTTACCTGTTAATCGACCGTAATTAAAATAAAACATCACCCATGAAAAAATTTACCCTTCTTGCCTTAATTGCTTTGTCGTTATTTACCGCTGCATGCTCAAAACGGAACTGTTGCGTACCGCCTGTTATAGCGCCCTATATTGGTGCCGACAAAAATGCCGTAAAATGGACCGGCGAGGCCACCGCCGAAAAACAAGGTACGGACACCTTATTGATCGTTGGCTCGAAAACCGAAGAACGACTTATCATGCGTTTAAAGTTCACGGGCAAGGGCACCTACACATTTCAAAACAACCAGGCTTTTTATTTTACAACTATTGGCGGCGATGTTTTTACAAGCGAATATATTGTTGACAATACCGCTGCAAGCACACTGACCGTTACCGACTACGACGAAACAAGCAGATTGGTTAGTGGCACCTACAGCCTTGCGCTTAAAAGAGATTATCCTAATCCGGCAAGCGCGTACCCCGAAACGGTAAAATTTGCCAATGGTATGTTTCATGTTTACCTGCCAAAATAAGTCTGGGGTCCGCGTTTAAATTCTGCAATTTCGGGTTCATCCAATGGATGATTAATTGTATTTTTGCCGCTCAAAATATTTTTTATATGGGCCAGCGAATTAAGATCAAAGCACTGCTGCAAAGCGGGGAAACCGGTACAGAGGTAACAGTAAAAGGATGGGTACGGGCTTTCCGTTCCAATCGTTTTATTGCTTTAAATGATGGCTCTACCAATAGCAACCTGCAAATTGTGGTCGATTTTGAAAACACCGACCCTGCCCTGCTTAAACGCATCACCTTTGGCGCGGCTGTGGCTATTACCGGTACTTTAGCACCTTCATTGGGCCAGGGCCAGTCGGTGGAAGTTATCGCCAGTGAGATTGAAATATTAGGCGATTGCAACCCGGATGAGTTCCCATTGCAACCCAAAAAACAAACCCTGGAGTTTTTGCGCGAGAACGCCCACCTGCGTTTCCGTACCAATACTTTTGGTGCTATATTCCGTGTGAGGAACACGCTATCATTTGCGGTGCATCAGTTTTTCCAGGAGAAAGGCTTTGTGTACCTGCATACACCGGTGATCACCCAATCGGATGCTGAAGGTGCAGGCGAGGCTTTCCACGTAACCAACTTCGACTTGGCTAATGTACCCCGTACCGATACCGGCGAGGTAGATTACAAGCAGGATTTCTTCGGAAAATCTACCAACCTTACCGTTTCCGGGCAGCTGGAAGGTGAGCTGGGCGCTATGGCATTGAGTGATATCTACACTTTCGGACCAACGTTCCGTGCGGAGAACTCTAACACCACCCGCCACTTAGCGGAGTTTTGGATGATTGAGCCGGAGATGGCTTTTTATGATATCCACGATAATGCCAACCTGGCCGAGGAACTGCTGAAATATGTGATCAGTTACGCTTTAGATAAAAACAAGGAGGACCTCGAGTTTTTAACGCAGCGCCTGTTGGAAGAAGAGAAGCAAAAACCACAGAACGAACGCTCGGAACTGTCGCTTTTAGATAAGTTGCAGTTTTGCCTGAACAACGATTTTGAGCGCTTAACTTACACCGAAGCGATACAGATACTAAGAGATTCTACCCCAAACAAGAAAAAGAAATTCGTTTATCCGGTAGAAGGCTGGGGTACCGATCTGCAATCGGAGCACGAGCGCTACCTGGTAGAAAAACACTTTAAAAAACCGGTGATCCTGACGGATTACCCTAAAGAGATAAAATCCTTCTACATGCGCCAGAACGACGACGGTAAAACCGTTGCCGCTATGGACATCCTGTTCCCCGGCATCGGCGAGATCATCGGTGGCTCGCAGCGCGAGGAGCGCTTAGATAAGCTGGAAACCCGTATGGACGAACTGGGCATCCCTAAAGATGAGCTTTGGTGGTACCTGGATACCCGCCGCTTCGGTTCTTGTCCGCACGCCGGCTTTGGTTTGGGTTTTGAGCGTTTGGTACTGTTTGTTACCGGCATGGGCAATATAAGAGATGTGATCCCTTTCCCAAGGTTCCCGAAGAATGCGGAATTTTAGACCGCTGATTTAAATGATTTTTTTGATTTCACTGATTTGATGTCTATGGGATACAAAAACGTATGCTTTTCTTGCAGAAAATCTTTTTCAAGGAGATTTGACTCCGATATTTTGTCCGAAAGTTGTAAAGAATGTGGTCATATCCTAATTCCATATACACATCGGTTTAAACCTCCAAAAAAGGATAATTTGAACGCTTGGAAATTAGTAAGGTATCTTTTCGACCATGGTTTTGTTTATCAGCATATTTATGCCGATAAAGATCAAAGCCTGATATTAGACAGAAATCGGGATTACATTATCTATCCTGATAACTTAACAGCAGCAAAGGAATTTGTTATAAAATATGGCGACCAAGCTATCAAAAACTCTGTCCTTCCTTCAGGCGATTAGTGGGCTCGCCTCTACTCTTTCTTATAATCCTTATGCACAATCAAAAAACTCGCACGTTCTTCTTTGTGGAAGGGGATATCCCAGTTACCCTGGTAGGTAATTTTGGTAGGGAGCAACTCGCCGTCGAATTTGTTTAGTTCGATGTTCATCTGCACATCAAAATCGAAGAACATGTTGCTGTATTTCATGTCGATGTAGCGGCCCAAGATCTGAAAGGTGCGCTCATCAAAAATGGTGGTCATCTCCTGTATCATCACATCATCTACGCTGCTGCTTGGCTTGCGGATCACTTTAAAGCGGTACACAGGGATGGTATCGAGGTATTTACCCCTTGCAAATTCATAGCGGTAAAACTGCCGCAGGTCGGGGCCAAATATTTCTGTTTTACTGCTGATGAACGGGATGCCGCTCACCTTTCGGCCGGGTGTGAATATCAATGTTTTCAGCTTGGCCTTGTAACCTTCATTTTTGGTTTTGGCTTCTCCGGTTGCCGGTGGGCCTGCTACAAAATCAGAGTTGTAGGCATTCATAAAAATGTAATCGAACATCTCTACGGTATACAGCTGGTACTTGCCGTTCTTCTTTAACACGTTGCCGCTATCCGCTTTAGCAAGGTATTGGAGTTTATGATCGCCGGCTACATTGCTGTGTAGGATCTTCCGGTAGATCTTCCCCTCTATCTTGTTCTTTTTATTATAGGTGAAAACGCGGTTCTCGGCGATAAAGGCATAGGCTTTCATATTACGGAAAGCGAGGTAAAAACTGGTGTCCTGCATTACCGCATCAATAAAATCCTGCGCCCGCAACCGGTGCGACCGGATATTCACCGGCGAGTCGATAACAATAGTACGCAGCGTATCGGGATTAAAGCGATTGATCTGCTGGGCTTTCGAGCAGAAAGCGGAAAGGAGAAAGCAGAAAGCGAGGAGGAGTTTCTTGTAGTTCATAGACGATAGTTCATGGTTCATAGACGAAAATTATACAGTAACGTTACTGCTGCTGCCATGATCTATGAACCATGAACTATTAACTAATTTCCCAATTGCTTCACAGCCAGATAAGCCATCAGCCCGGTGCTTATTTTAAAGGCATCTTCCTCCACATCAAAGGTTGGGGTGTGTACCGATGATGTAATGCCGCGGGCCTCGTTACGGGTGCCTAAACGGTAAAAACAGCTGTCTGCCGCTTGCGAATAATAGGCAAAATCTTCTGCAGCCATCCAGATATCCAGGTCGAGCACGTTCTCTTTGCCTAAATAATCTTCGGCATGGCCGCGGGTTGCGGCGGTAAGCACCTCCTCGTTGATAAGGAAAGGATAACCACGCATAATATTGAACTCGCAGCTGCCGCCCATGCTTTCTGCAATGCCTTCGGCCATTTTTTTGATCTTGATATGTGCTTCGCTGCGCCATTTTTCATCCATGGTACGGAAGGTGCCTTCCAGGTAAACCTCGTTGGGTATAACATTGGTAGCGCCATTAGCGATCACCTTACCAAAGGAAAGTACCGATGGGCTTTTAGGGTCTGCAGAACGGCTTACAATGGTTTGTAGCGCCGTTAATATGTGCGCGGTAATAATTACCGGGTCCACATTCTGCTGCGGTTGTGCACCGTGGCCGCCTTTGCCCCTTACGGTAACGTAAAGCTCATCGGTAGAGGCCATGTACTTACCCGCGCGGAAACCTACCTTACCGGCATCTATCAGCGGCATTACGTGCTGGCCCAGTACGGCCTGAGGTTTGGGATTTTCTAAAACGCCCTCTTTTATCATGAGGCTGGCACCGCCCGGCAGTTTTTCTTCGGCCGGCTGAAAGATCAGCTTTATTGTGCCGCCGAACTCGCTTTTTAACTGCGTTAATATTTTTGCCGTACCCAATAAGGATGAGGTATGCGCATCGTGACCGCAGGCGTGCATTACGCCGGGGTTTTGCGATTTGTAGGGTACATCGTTCGCTTCCAGTATCGGCAGGGCATCCATATCGGCACGCAGGGCTACCACCTTATCAGATGGCTTGTCGCCTTTTATCAGGGCAACTAAACCGGTATCGGCCATTTTATGGTACTCCAATCCCAGTTCTTCCAGTTTGTTAGCAACAAAAACAGAAGTTTGTACTTCATGAAAGGAAAGCTCGGGATGCGAGTGCAGGTGGCGGCGATTGGCTACCACATCGTTAAAAATAGCTGCTGAGAGTTGCTGGATCTTTTCCTTAATCATTATTGATGACTGTTTTAGGGGGATTAATTCTTTCTGATACGATAAACATGGCCGAGAAGGTGGATTGCAATTGCGCTTTCATCTTCTCTGCTTCCAGCCGCGACCGGAAGTCGCCCGCCTTTACTTTAAAGTTGGGTTCGTGGTAGCTGATATAGGTACGCATTTCGGGGAACTCACCGTTGAACCTTGCCTGCGCTGCATAGGCCGCATTTCGGTTTGAGCCGCTGTAGATCTGCAGCCGGTAGCCATAGTTAGATGTGTACACTCTGCTTCCTGTAACAGAGCCTCCTCCGCCCCTGTTAAGCAGGGCGCGTTTGGCTAAAAGGGTATCAAACATGGGGTCGCGTACTACTACTACCTTGCCTTTGGTTTGTGCGGAAGCTGCTGCCGATAAAAATATCAGCACAAAAAAAGAGCAAAATTTGATGAGGCTTAACTTAGCTTTATGATCAAATATTGCTCTTTTCATATGATGTTTTAATAGTATCCTTCAACCGTCATTGCGAGGCAGGAAGCAATCTCCCGATAGGCATAGCGTTTATGCACAGTTTGGAGATCGCTTCGTCCCTCGCAATGACGCGTGGTTTTTTTCTTAAGCCCTCCCTTTCAGTGGAGGTTTGGGTGGGGCTTTAATTCTGCCCTACGCCGTGGCAGTTTTTAAACTTTTTGCCGCTTCCGCATGGGCAAGGATCGTTCCTGCCTATTTTTTGGTCCACCTTTACCGGGGTAGCTTTTTGTATCTCGCGGGTATCTTCCATTGGCATACCATTGGCTTCGCCAACAAGTTCCGGCTTAGAAGTACGCATTTTCTTCAGATCGAGCTTTGGCTCAGGTTTTGCTTCGCGAACCTGCTCCGGCTCCTGCTGTACCGCAATACCACCACGGAACAGGAAGCTCACCAGCTCTTTGTTCACGTTTGATAACATCTGGCGGAACAGGTTAAACGCTTCGAACTTATAAACCAACAGCGGGTCTTTTTGTTCGTAAACGGCGTTTTGTACCGATTGTTTCAGCTCGTCCATTTCGCGCAGATGCTCTTTCCAGGCATCATCTATCAGGTAAAGGGTAACGTTCTTCTCGAACGATTTAAACACCTCGGCACCTTTATTCTCAACCGCTTTTTTCAACGGAACAGCAACCTGTAAGCCATGCACACCGTCAGTAAACGGAACAACAATGTTCTCTACATACTGGCCACGGGTATCAAACACATCTTTTAATACCGGGTAGGCTTGCTGCGCTACCTGCTCAGATTTGCGTTTGTAAAACTCTATTACCTCGTTAAAGGTTTTATCAACCAATGCATTCAGCGATGTGCTTGTAAATTGCTCTTTGTCGGTATCCGGGTCAACCGAGAACAGGCGAATAATTTCCAGCTGGAAACCATCAAAGTTGTTGGCCTCTTTGTATTCGGTAACCACATCTTCAATTACATCAAAAATGGTATTATTCAAATCAACCTCAAGGCGCTCGCCAAATAAAGCGTTCTTACGTTTCGCGTAGATAACCGTACGCTGTGAGTTCATCACATCATCATACTCCAGTAAACGCTTACGGATACCAAAGTTGTTTTCTTCTACTTTCTTCTGCGCGCGTTCGATAGATTTAGAGATCATCGAGTGCTGGATCACTTCACCCTCTTCGATACCCATACGTACCATCAGGTTAGAGATCCGCTCCGAACCGAATAAACGCATCAGGTTATCCTCTAACGATACGAAGAACTGGGACGAACCCGGGTCACCCTGACGTCCGGCACGTCCGCGCAACTGCCTGTCAACGCGGCGGCTTTCATGGCGCTCGGTACCTACAATGGCTAAACCGCCTGAGGCCTGTACACCCGCACCTAATTTTATATCCGTACCACGACCAGCCATGTTGGTAGCGATGGTTACGGTACCGGCCTGACCCGCTTCGGCCACAATATCGGCTTCTTTCTGGTGCATTTTGGCGTTCAGTACGTTATGTTTGATGCCGCGCAGTTTTAGCATACGGCTCAATAATTCTGAAATTTCTACCGATGTGGTACCCACCAGTACCGGGCGACCGGCCTGTGTTAGTTTTACAATTTCATCGGCAACAGCGTTGTATTTTTCGCGGATGGTACGGTAAACCAGGTCCTGCATATCTGCACGACTGGCTGGTGTATTGGTTGGGATCTCTATTACATCCAGCTTATAAATTTCCCAAAACTCACCAGCCTCGGTAACGGCAGTACCCGTCATACCGCAAAGCTTGTGATACATCCTGAAATAATTTTGCAGGGTAATGGTAGCAAACGTTTGGGTAGCATCTTCTACCTTCACGTTTTCTTTTGCCTCAATCGCCTGGTGTAAACCATCGCTGTAGCGGCGGCCATCCAAAACACGGCCGGTTTGCTCATCCACAATTTTCACCTTGCCTTCGTCCAGGATGTATTCGGTATCCTTTTCAAACAGGGTATAAGCTTTAAGCAATTGGTTAACGGAGTGGATACGTTCCGATTTGATAGAAAAATCGCGCATCAGCTCATCCTTCTTAGCTATTTTTTCTTCTGCAGGCAGGTCAGATTTTTCGATATGAGCTATCTCAGTACCAACATCAGGCATAACAAAGAAACTTGCGTCCTCGCCCGAAGCGGTTATCAGTTCGATACCTTTTTCAGATAATTCAACCGAGTTGTTTTTCTCGTCAATGATGAAGAACAGTTCAGAATCTACCTTCGGCATATCCTTACCCTGGTCCTGCATGTAATGGTTCTCTGTTTTCAGCAATACTGATTTGTTACCGCCTTCGCTCAGGAATTTTATTAGCGCTTTGCTTTTCGGCAAGGCACGGTGCGCCCGAAATAAAGCTAAACCACCTTCATCAACGCCGGTCTTGCCATCATTTATCGCTTTCTTAGCTTCGTTCAATACAGTGTTAACGTAAGCTTTTTGCGCGTTAACCAAACGCTCTATACGTGGTTTCAACTCGTAAAACTCGTGCTCATCACCACGCGGGATAGGGCCGGAGATGATCAGCGGTGTACGCGCATCATCAATTAATACCGAATCCACCTCATCTACCATTGCGTAGTGTAGCTTGCGCTGAACCAGTTCTTCGGGACTACGTGTCATATTGTCACGCAGGTAGTCAAAACCAAACTCGTTATTTGTGCCAAATGTAATATCGGCAAGGTAAGCCTTGCGGCGTTCTTCCGAATTTGGCTCGTGTTTATCAATACAATCTACGGATAGGCCGTGGAACTCGTACAACGGCCCCATCCACTCGCTATCCCGGCGTGCCAGGTAATCATTCACGGTTACAATGTGTACACCCTGGCCTGCAAGCGCGTTAAGGTAAGCAGGCAGCGTGGCTACCAGCGTTTTACCTTCACCTGTTGCCATTTCCGAGATCTTACCCTGGTGTAGCACTATACCGCCAATCAGCTGCACATCGTAGTGTACCATGTTCCAGGTAACCGGGTTGCCGGCGGCAAGCCAGGTGCTGCTGTGAGTAGCTTTATCGCCCTTGATCACCACATTGTTCTTTTTGGCCGCCAGTTCGCGGTCGAAAGCGGTTGCGGTAACTTCTATGCTTGGGTTCTCGGCTAAGCGTTTCGCGGTTTCTTTAACTACGGCGAAGGCGGTAGGGAGAATATTGATCAGGATATCTTCCAGTTCTTTATTACGATCTTTTTCCAGCTTATCCAGCTGAGTATAAAGCTC
>NZ_JBDSZG010000023.1:0-31184 GCF_039925265.1 Mucilaginibacter sp. | reverse complement strand
GCAAAGAGGGTTTTTTTATCTGCTTTGCAGATGGAACTTGATGATCATTAGATAACATTGCCCGGCTATATTTACTCACCAGGTCTTCACTTCGTTCGACCACCCTCTCTGCTGCGCAAAGAGGGGTTTTTTTATCTGCAAAGCAGATGGGAAACGAGGAGTAAGGGAAAAACCTGATAATCCCTAAATACCACTGCCCTGCTATTTACTCACCCGGTCTTCACTTCGTTCGACCACCCTCTCTGCTGCGCAAAGAGGGGTTTGATTTTTTCATCTGCAAAGAGATAAAAACGCAGAACGGGCAATTTTCTTCACCCTCTTTGCGCAGCAGAGAGGGTCGGCCAGCGCAGCGTAGCCGGGGTGAGTCAAAATACCCACCCTGCAATAAAGCTTAACAATCTTAAAACCCCCGTTTATGAAATAATTTTATATTTGTAGCTATAACCATGCGTATACTATTCGACCACCAGATATTCAGGAAACAAAATTTTGGTGGTATATCAAAATATTTTACAGAATTAATGAAGGGCGTTCAGCAGGATGCGGATTACCGCGTCCTACCTAAAAAATTCTACTCTAAAAATGTGCACCTTTCCGAAAACAAACTTACCAGCTTCAATAACTTCAACCGTATAAAGAAGTTCCCCGGTAAGGCGCGGCTGGAAAAGGTTATACAAAAGGAAGAAGAGCTAAGGGCGATAAACCTGCTTAAAAGCGGCCGGTTTGATGTATTTCAGCCTACTTATTACGACCCATATTTTTTAAAGCACCTGCCCAAAAACAAACCCTTTGTGCTTACGGTGTATGATATGATACACGAAAATTATTTTGATAAGGTAATTGAAACAGTAAGCGGCGATAGCCTTTGGAAAGCCGAACTGATACCGCGCGCCGACCATATTATAGCGATATCACATCATACCAAAAAAGAAATACTGTACCATTTCCCGGATATCGACGAGAAGAAAGTATCGGTTATTCACCTGGCTACCACTATTTACAACACGGTTAACAGCAAACGTGCTGATGTGCCCGAAAAATATATACTGTTTGTGGGGGTGCGTAAGTTTTACAAAAACTTTCAGTGGCTTGTTGAAACGTTAAATGATTACTTAAAAACAAATAACATAACCCTGCTTTGCGCGGGCAGCGGCGATTTTGATGCTTACGAGCGTAAGTTTTTAGACAGGCTGAATGTACACAGCCATGTAAAATACGTGCCCATAGGCAGTGACGCCGAAATGGCCGGCTTATATCAAAATGCTTTATGCTTTGTTTTTCCATCCTTAGAAGAAGGCTTTGGCATTCCCGTTTTAGAAGGCTTTATCAATAAATGCCCGGTAGTGCTGGCCAACAGCAGTTGTTTCCCCGAAGTTGGCGGCGACGCGGCCCTGTATTTTGAACCAGGAAACCGTGAAGACCTTATTGAAAAGGTGGCATTGGCCAGTCACGATGAGGATGTACGGCAAGAATTGATACAAAAAGGCACCGAACGTGTTAAGATCTTCAACTGGGAATCAACCGTTCAAAAGCACCTGGAAGTGTACCAGTTGTTTAAATAATCCCCTAAATACGCTATTCTTATTGCCGGTATGGCTGCATTGTATTTGCAATTTATTTTTGCATTTTGCAGCACCATATTATATTAAGCCTTTAGCGTCACAAAAAAAATGAGATTCAGTAGCTTCCTTAACATACTATCCCCAAAACAGAAAGCCTCGTTTTTGGTGGGTGCCGTACTGGAAAAAACAAAAACTAAGTTAGCGGGCTACGAGGGTTTAAGGATATATAAAAACTTGCTGATAGAAATAGAAAAAAAAGGTTTTGAACTGAAATTTAACAGTAACGAACTTATATTGAGCAAGGCCGGACAGGAAATATCGCTACGGAAAAACAGCAGCGATATGGATGTGTTTAAACAGGTATTTTTACGCGACGAATACCTGCCGCTGATGGATAGCGCCCTGGCCAATAAAGTAAGTGTGACTACCATAATTGATGCCGGCAGTAATGTGGGGCTTACCTCGATAAAATTTTTGGAACGCTTTACCAACGCCCGTGTTATTTGCCTTGAACCCGACCCCGGTAATTTTAAGCAACTGCAATTTAACCTTAAAAATTACAGCAACCGTACTACTTTACTACACATGGCATTATGGCACCGCGAAGAGAGCCTTTACCTTAACGCCGGTTTCAGGGATGGTAAGGAGTGGGCGCGGAGCGTTGACACCAAAGAGCAGGGCGAACCGGTGCAAGGCTCATCCATGAGTACCATAATGCAGCAGCATGGCCTAACCGCTATAGATATTTTAAAAATTGATATTGAAGGCAGCGAAGCAGCCATATTTAAAGAAGGGAACGACCTCTCGTTTCTCGACGTAACCAGAGTTATAGCCCTGGAGATACACGACGAGTTCAATTGCCGCGAAACCATCTATGATATACTGCGCAAAAAAGGCTTTGTGATTTTTAATGCCGTGGAGTTGACTATGGGGGTGAATAGGAATTTGGTAGGTAGGTGAGTTTTCCCCTGCACATCATTGCGAGCGTAGCAATTTCTTTAGGACCGGTTCTGTGCGTTCAGTTTTCGTTAGGTTAGGAAGTGTGGTTTATCAAAGCCAGTGTACTTTCTTTTTTTCCGCTAAAAAGAAAGTACCAAAGAAAAAACTCCCGGCTGCGCCTGACCCTGTTAAAGTTATTGCTGAGGCAAGGCCGGTGCTACCCGTGCCAGCCGATGCCGGTTTTGAGGTGTACTTTGGTTCGTCAGGCTCTTTTATTCCCCTTTTGTCATGTTGAGGAACGAAGCATCTATCGGCGAATAGATTCTTAGCTTGCCCAGAACGCAAGTTTTTTTCTTTCCTTCCTTCTTCCGTCTGCTGACCAGCTTCGGGCGAAATCTGACAAAACAATGGTGGGTTGTGCGGCTGCAGGGCATAGGGATTTTTTGCTGACGGGCGGGCCATGTGCGATGCGATTAGCGGGGCAAATTTATCCCAGCCCAGGTTTTGCCTGATTTGCAGGGTAAAGGCATTGTGCGGCAAAGAAGCCTTTCAGCAGACTTGATTTTTTGTTACTTTTTTATCAAGAAAAAAGTAATGGGCCTCTGCGGCCAAGAGCAGACTGACGTTTAATTATAGCACAATCTAAGCAACAGCACAAAACCTATCCTAAAGAGATTGCCACGCTATCGCTCGCAATGACGCGCGGGTAGGATAGAGGACTTTAAGAAAAAGTATTAACTCCCTCTCCTTTGGAGAGGGCCGGGGTGAGGCTCCTACTTATTTATCGCCGTCCACAACAAATCCTTCAGCTCTACAATATTTTTTTGCGCTACAGATGAGATGAATATATAAGGTATGCCTGCCGGTATTTCCTTTTTCATTTCGTTGGTCAGTTCCTCATCCAGCATGTCCGATTTGGTTACAGCCAGTACGCGGGGTTTGTGTATAAGTTCGGGATTATATTCTTCCAGTTCGTTAAGCAGGATGCTGTATTCTTCGGCTATGGTGCGGGCGGTATCTGCCGGTACCATAAATAGCAGCACCGAGTTACGCTCGATATGGCGCAGGAACCTGATGCCTAAGCCTTTGCCTTTTGACGCACCTTCTATAATGCCCGGAATATCGGCCATTACAAATGATTTATTGTCGCGATAGGATACGATGCCCAAGTTAGGCACAAGGGTAGTGAACGCGTAATCGGCAATTTCGGGCTTGGCGGCAGATACTACCGATAGCAGGGTTGATTTACCCGCATTAGGAAAACCTACCAAACCCACATCGGCCAGTAGCTTTAGTTCGAGTACGTTCCATACTTCCTGGCCCGCCTCGCCGGGCTGCGCAAAGCGCGGGGTTTGCTGTATGGCGTTTTTAAAATGCCAATTGCCCAAGCCGCCACGGCCGCCGTCGGTTAATATGCGGGTTTCGCCGTCTGTAGTTATCTCAAATAATATCTCGCCTGTTTCGGCATCTTTGGCTATGGTGCCAAGGGGCACTTCTAATATCTCGTCGCGTCCGGTTTTGCCTGTTTTCAGGGTAGTGCCGCCCGGCTCGCCGTCGCCGGCAATTACGTGCTTGCGGAATTTAAGGTGCAGCAGTGTCCATAACTGTGCGTTGCCCACTACAATAACATGCCCGCCGCGACCGCCATCGCCGCCATCAGGGCCGCCTTTGGCGGTTAGCTTGTCCCGGTGTAAATGCGAAGAACCCGCCCCGCCGTGGCCCGACCGGCAGCATATCTTCACATAATCAACAAAATTTGAACCCTGGGACATAGTGGATGTTATTTAGATGGCGAAATTAAGAATTTAGTTGGGAAGTCCGAAAGTCGGAAAGTCGGGAAGTCCGGAAGTCCGTAAGTCGAAACTATTTCTCCGGCTTACGGACTTCCTTAATAAAATAAAAAGTCCGAAAGACAGGAAGAAAATCTTCTCCGGCTTTCGGACTTTCCGTCTTCCCGACTTTCGGACTTCCTCAATAAGAATCTACAACCTTAGTTATCGACTCAAATATTTCAGGTATCGACCCTATACCATTTATAGCTGTAAATTTATTCTGCTCCAGGTAGTAACCGGCAACAGGGGCGGTTTTATCGTTATATTCTTTAATGCGTTTACGGATGATCTCGGGGTTGGCATCATCCGGGCGGCCCGAATCCTTGCCGCGTAATAATAAACGTTGTTCCAGTTCTTCGTCGTTTACTTGCAAGGCTATCATGCCGGATATAGCCGAACTTTTGCTTTCCAGCAGCGAATCAAGCGCTTCCGCCTGTGCCACTGTGCGCGGGAAACCGTCGAAAATAAAGCCTTTAGCTTCTTTGTTGGCATCCAGTTTATTGCTTATCATGCCTATTACAACGGCATCGGGCACTAAAAGGCCTTCATCCATCAGTTTTTTTGCTTCTAAACCAAGCGTAGTACCCTGGGTAATTTCACCGCGCAACAGATCGCCTGTTGAAAGGTGGATAAGCCCGTATTTTTCTATAAGATTTTGAGATTGAGTGCCTTTACCCGCGCCCGGAGGGCCGAACAGTACTAAGTTTAGCATGCTGATAAAATTTAAATAGCCTTTCAGTTATTACGACGGAAAGGCTATAGTGAAGTGAACTTGAAGGGAGTCGAACCCCTAACCTTCTCATCCGTAGTGAGATGCTCTATCCAATTGAGCTACAAATGCGTTTCCGATAACCGGCGCTGTACATCAGAAACAGATATAAGCCCCCTTTTTAACGGACTGCAAAAATAGAATTCTTTTGCCTTAGCTGCAAACTTTTTTTTAAATTACTTTACTTTTTCTGCAATGGCTTCAAAATCGGGCAGGTCGCCGGCGTTTTCAAGCACCTCGGCGTAAATGATATTTTGCTCTTCATCTATCACAAAAGCAGCACGTTTAGATACACCTTTCATCCCGAAGGCAAAAGTTTCATATAAAGCACCATAAGCTTCAGATACATCTTTATTAAAATCTGACAGGAGCGGAAACTGGTAAGCATTCTCCTCTTTAAACTTAGCAAGGGTGAATGGCGAATCTACAGATACGCCAAGGATCTGCGCGTTCAGCCCGTCGTAATAGCCAAAGCTATCGCGCATGGTACAAAGCTGCGTGGTGCATACGCCGGTAAACGCTAAAGGAAAAAAATGCAACACTACCTTTTTGCCTTTAAAATCGGCAAGGGAAACATCTTTGAGTTCGGATGAGGTAAGTGTAAACTGAGGAGCCGGTTGGCCTGGTTGTAATGGCATAATGTTTTGTTTTATGCAAATAAATGGCTTTTAGCCGGAAGTTCTGCACCCTTTAATTTGAAGAGCTATTTTTTTACAAAAAAAATCAAAAAAGCTTGGAGTTGTCAAATATCTATCTACATTTGTAGTGTACTACTTAACTAATACACTAATGATACAATTTAACAACTTGTCCTTTGGTTATTCGCCCAAAAAGCTGCTCTACAAAAATCTTACGTTAGAAATTCAAAGCGGTAGCATTTACGGGCTGCTTGGGAAAAACGGCGCGGGCAAATCTACCCTGTTAAAAAACATGGTGGGTACGTTGTTCCCGGTGGAAGGAAGCGTAATTGTTAATGGCATGGTGCCAAAAACCCGTAAACCATCCTTCTTGCAAACCATTTATTACATTGCGGAAGATGTGTACGTGCCGGCGCTCACCATTAAACAATATAAAAACCTGTTTGCCCCCTTCTACCCGCTTTTTGATAGCGACAATTTTTACAGATACCTCACCGAGCTGGAAATAAGCGTTGATGGCAAACTGAATAAATTATCATTCGGGCAGCAAAAAAAGTTTGTGATAGCGTTTGCGCTGGCCTGCAATACCAGGGTGCTGCTGATGGACGAACCTACCAACGGGTTAGATATCCCTTCCAAATCGCAGTTCAGGAAACTAATCGCCTCGGTAATGAACGAAGACAGGATCATCTTTATCTCCACCCACCAGATTCGCGACCTGGAGAACATGATAGATAACGTGATCATTGTAGACGATGGCAAACTGCTGCTGCATGCTTCCGTGGCTGATATTGCCGATAAAGTTTGCTTTAAAACCGTATCAGAAATACCGCCGGGAGTGAAAGTGCTGTATTCTGAAAAAATGCTCCGCGGTACCGCCGTAGTAATGGAAAACACTGACGGCGACGACTCGGGCCTAAACCTGGAGCAACTGTTTAATGGCGTTACCGAAAACCCGGCGATGGCCAAACAAATATTTTCAACCAACTAACTTAATTACCCATGAACGATACTTTTAGCCTCAGCAGGTTTGGGCTTTTATTAAAGAAAACCATACTGGAACGTGCTATGCAAATAATTGGCGCATTTGCCGCCGTGCTGGCGTTCACCTTTTTACTTTATACACTTATCCTTTACGCTTTAGATTGGGGACCGGCGCAAAATCTGGCCTTCATTTGGGGCTTTATCGGTGGCGGCGTTGTGCTATCGTCGGTAGTGTTCAGCTACTTTACCACCAACGCGGGTGGGGCCTCATACCTTACTTTGCCTGCCTCCGCCCTGGAAAAATGGCTTTGTGGTGTATTAATATCCGGGCCACTGTTCTGCCTTGTTTTTCTAAGCTTTTTCAGGCTGATGGATTACAGTTTTGTAACCGCCTACCATAACGGGCTCGACCGCAGCAGCCCGCTCTATCGCAGCTTATACGACCATGTTTACCTATACGTGTTCGAAGATAATAATGTAGTTGTTAAGGCAACGGTGTTATATACTAATTTTGTGGGGGCTATGATGGTGGGCTCGCTGTACTTTAACCGGGTTGCCCTGGTAAAGGTAGCGCTGGTGGTATGCGGGATGCTGGCCGCCATTTATTTTTTAAACCTGGGTATTGTTAGCCTATTATTTTCTAATGTAGACATTGCGTTCCCGTACTTTACGGTGCTGATAAAAGTAGATTCGGAAGTTGGGAACATTGAGTTGCCGCATTATGCGTATGATATTACCAACAATTTTTTGCAGTATGTGCTGCCTGGTGTTTTATGGATAACCGCATACGTAAGGTTGAGAGAAAAAGAAATTTAGAATGGAGTTTAGAGAAAAGCAAGCAATTTATTTACAGATAGCAGAATACGTTTGCGAGCAGATATTGCTTAAACAGTGGCCACTGGAAGCAAAGATCCTGAGTATACGCGATCTTGCCGTGATGATGCAGGTTAACCCCAACACCGTGCAGCGCGCCTACGATTTTTTGCAGCAGCGCGAGATCATTACCAATAAACGGGGTGTGGGCTACTTTGTAGAGGGCGATGCCATGGCCAGGGTAATTGCCTTTAGAAAAGAGCAGTTTTTAGAGAACGAGCTGCCGGTATTTTTACGAAGCATGTATTTGCTGGACATCCCGGTGGAAGAAATTGAAATGCGTTACCAGAAATTTATCGACGAAACTTTTAAAGAGAAAAAACATGAAGACTAAAATAAGCACAGTAATACTCACCGCATTATTTGCCATAATGCTGTTAGGCGTGGTGGTATCTGACCTGGCGTTTAAAAACGTGTACGACAAGGTTGATAAAAGCGACCTCTACTGGAACTACAACAAGGTACTGGAGCAGCCATTTAAACACCTCAAACTCGATGGCGGTAACATCACGCAGATCGTTTTCGAGCAGAACAAGAGCGCATCTGTGCGGGTGCTCAATTACTGGGACGCCTATAAAAAAGATGTTACTTTTAAAGCCTATGTAAAAAACGACACCCTGCACCTCACATTCCCCAATAAATACAAAAACCAGGGCGAAAAAAACTGGATGCAAAACCGGGTGTTGGTGCGCCTTTTTGCGCCGCAGCTATTATCTATTGAGGCTAACAACACCAACTTTGAACTACAAAAGCTAAGGCAGGCAAACATCAGCGTTAATGTAAAAGGCAAATCGAGGCTGGAAGTGGAGAGTTATAACAACAGTTTTGATACGCTTAAGGTGGCCCAGGCAGATTCGAGCCAGGTACTTTTCGAAATGGCACCCGAGTTAAAAGGCTCAAAAAACATGCACTTCGGCTATGTTTCGGCAACCCTTAACGATTATACCATATTGGACATTGGCCACGGTTTTGCCGAAAAAGCAAGCCTTAATATTGCCGATAGCTCGGCGGTTATTTTATCCGGAAAATCACTTAGGGCGATGCATCAATAATTTAAAAAATCCTGAAATGGCACAAAGAATTGGACAGATAGCTTTGCTTGTTAAAGATTACGCCGAAGCCATCGACTTTTATTGCCAAAAACTGGGCTTCGTTTTAATAGAAGACACTATTTTAACCGACACCAAAAGATGGGTATTGGTGGCGCCACCTAATTCGGATTTCAGGTTATTACTGGCCCGAGCTGTTGACGAAAAACAGCTGAGCCGTGTAGGAAACCAAACCGGCGGCAGGGTGTTTTTATTTTTGTACACCAACAACTTTTGGCACGATTATCACTTGTTTTTAAAAAGTGGAGTAGTGTTTATTCGCGATCCGTTTGAAGAGAATTACGGCACCGTAGCAGTATTTGAGGACCTGTATGGCAACCTATGGGATCTGATAGAAGAACGAAAATAACATGAAAGCCATCATTATTACCCAACCCGGCGGCCCGGAAGTATTACAACTTGCAGAACGCCCCACACCCGGCTATAGCGCTACCGAGGTACTGGTAAAAGTAATGGCGGCAGGCATCAACCGGCCGGATGTTTTCCAGCGCAAGGGCAACTATTCCCCACCCGAGGGCGCGCCGAAAGATATCCCAGGGCTGGAGCTTGCCGGCGTGGTGGCAGAAGTTGGTGCCGATGTTACCCGTTGGAAGGTTGGCGATAAAGTTTGCGCGTTGGTAATCGGCGGTGCCTATGCGGAATATTGTGTAGCGCCCGAAGGGCAATGCCTCCGCGTACCGGAGGGCTTAAGCTTTGCGGAAGCAGCATCTCTCCCCGAAACCTTTTTTACTGTTTGGGGCAATGTGTTCGACCGCGCCCAACTGCAGCCCGGCGAGAGCTTGTTGGTACATGGCGGCAGCAGTGGTATTGGTGTTACGGCCATACAAATGGCAAAGGCTCTGGGCAGTACCG
The DNA here is from genome assembly GCF_039925265.1 of Mucilaginibacter sp. GTDB lineage: Bacteria > Bacteroidota > Bacteroidia > Sphingobacteriales > Sphingobacteriaceae > Mucilaginibacter. The sequence goes on along the minus strand of NZ_JBDSZG010000023.1, from coordinate 21,626 downwards.
TTTACGTTACAGCAGGCAGCACCGAGAAATGCAAATTCTGCGAAGAGCTGGGGGCCGATAAAGCCATCAACTACAACAAAGAGGATTTCGGTAGCGTTATTAATAACCTTACGGATGGAAAGGGTGTTAATGTGATATTAGATATGATTGGCGGCGATTATACGCCGGTAAATATCAAAAGCCTGGCTAACGATGGCCGCCTGGTAATGATAAACGCTGTAAAAGGCAATAAGGTAGAAATCAACTTATCCGAAGTAATGCGCAAACGGGTGGTAATCACCGGTTCGATGCTGCGGGCAAGGGATGTGGCCTTTAAAAGCGCCATCGCCCAAAAACTGGAAGAACATATCTGGCCCCTATTTGCATCCGCGCAAATAAAACCTATCATTTATAAAACCTTCCCCGCCAGCGAAGCTGCCAAAGCACACGAGCTAATGGAAAGCAGCGAGCATATGGGGAAGATAGTTTTAAGTTTTGAGTAATGAGTTGTGCGTTTTAAGTAAAAAGCCTTGAGTTGTAAGTTGAAGATCAACTCATAACTCAAGGCTCAGAACTCAGAACTTAAAACTCAACTAAGGAAACTTCACCCCGTTATAAGCTGATACACTTGCTTTAGGGATATTTGACCCATATTGCGAGTTGATGGCTTTTATAAATTCATTAGCCACAATAGCGTAGCCCCGCGGCGTTAGGTGGATACCATCCAGCGAAAATACGCCACCGCTGATATAGTTAGAGCTCAGGCTTACACCATCTATCACCATACCGTTAGCCTTTAAATTATTAAGGAAGGTATACGCATCAAACAATGCCAAACCTTTACTGTCGGCTGCGGCTTTAATGGTGGTATTGTAGGCATTCACATAATCCTTGGTTAAAACAACTTCGTTGGCATCCAGCACATATTGGTTCTCAATTGGAGCGTATGGTGTTAAACCGTAAGGCACGGTACCTACACCCGGCACGGTTACCGGCTGGCCAATTTTACTGGTAGGGAAAGTTAATACAACCAAATCGGCTGCTGTTGCTGCTCGTGCGGCATAGGTTGTGGTAGCAATATCTGCAGTGCTGCGTGCATTTATATACAATGCTGTAACCGTAGGAGCATTTTTTTGTACGCCTGCCAGGATAGCACCAACCGTAACCGTAGTAAAGTAAGGCACAGCGGTAACGTCTGGGATAGTTGCAACGGCACCTTTTTGTCCAGCTGCAGTTAGTTTCGATATCGACAGGTTGTATAAAGCTGTAAATGTTGCCTTATCCGTAAGTACATCGCCTGCCCCACCTGTAGATGCGTAAAGCAAAGCATCGTTATTGCCCAGCCAGTTGGTAAAGAAGGTGAAAGGCTTGGCGGTAGCAAAATCTATATATGTAGTAGAATTTGTACCTGCATTGCCCGGCAGCATCCTCTCAAAATAGCCGTTCAGGTTACCGTAAGGGGCATAGGCTATTTGCTGTATTTTAACGCCCGGCACACCATAGTTGTTTATTTCGCCGGTGTACTTGGTGTATAAAACCACCGTACCGAAGCCCGGTATAGCAGCTGTACCCCTAACGGCAAGGTTGGTAGTTACCGGCGCGGTAATAGGCGAGCCTGTGGCAGTAAAGCCAGTTAACTTGATGTAACCCGAACCGTTAGACTGATCTGCATTGAATAATGGCTGCGTAAATGTGCCGCCGCCAACCATCGCCATTTGCTTGGCAATAATGCTTGGGTAAGAGTTTAATTGCCCTTCCAGATATAAACCACCATCGGCATAGCCGGCGGTTAATGAGTTACCCACAGCTATGTACCGCGAAAAATCGGCAGAACCCTGCGTAGAGGCCGGGGTTTCAATAGTAGGTTTACAGGATGCTAATAATAACAGCCCGGCAGATATGTATATGTAATTTTTTATCGATTTCATGTGCTTAAATACTAAATATTACCAATGATAAGAAAGTGAAACGCCGGGGATATACACGTTACTTTTGAAAGTACCCGAGAGCTGCGATTCGATATTGGTTTGGGTACGGGTAAACAGGTGCTCAAACTCAAAAGACAGGTCTATATCTAAGCGTTTGGCCAGTTTATAACCCACGCCACCGGTAAAATAGTACCGGTTAGCATCAGGCACTTCCGGGGTTACATAGCCATCCTTCACTGGCGTAGTAGCATAACCGCCGCCAAAACGCAAGGCTAATTTATCGTTGTATTTATATTCAGCACCGGTACGCAAAGCGAAAGCATTCTCGTAGTTACGTGGTGAGTAGGTATCGGCCAATGCCGAGGTGTTGGTAGCGTAATCAAATTCAAGCGCTTTAAAGCTGCTCCAGCCAACAAAGTTAGCGTCGAAACCAACGGTCCATTTTTTGGTTGGATAAAAGCCAAGGCCCAATGAGAATGTTCCAGGCAAGGGGATGCCCGAGTTAAAGGTATTTGGCTGCGGGAAGTTTGCCTGTACCGATGATGGCACAGTAAATATCGCATCGCCATTTTTTAGTTTGGTGTTCACCTTCGAGCGGTAATCCAGCCCTGCCGTAAAAGATTTGGTCTTCAGGAAGATCCCTGCGTTCCAGCCATAGCCTTTGCCTGTGCCTTCCAGTTTTGCCTGGCCGGGGTTCCCGTTAGCATCTGCCAAAGGTATCGCCCTTCTCAAGTCCACGCTGGCATGGTTATAAACAAAACCTGCACCGATGCTTAAGGCACTGGTTAACTTATAGCTCAATGTTGGCTGGATAAAGATCGCTTTCAGGTCCAGGCTTTGGACTGAGTATTTGCCCGCCCAGGTGCTACCCCAGTCGGTAAGGCCGCCAAATGGCGTATAAACGCCTAAACCAAACTTCCAGTTAGCCGATTTTGGCCCCCAAACTGCATAAGCCTGTATAGGCGTTGCTACGCGGTTTTTGGTGAAATACTTGTCATTAGTGCCCGATGGGTTGAAGCCGGATTTAAACCACAACGGGCTTATTCCGGCAGACACGGAGTTTTCTGGCAATAGAGCAACAGCACCGGGGTTAAAGAAAACGGATGCGCCATCCTGCAGCAGGCCGGTGCCGGTATGGCCCATGCCAATTTGTTTTTGGCCGCCAAGATTTACCTGAAAACCCTGTGCAAAGGCAATAGCAGGTGATAGCCACAATAGTAGCAGTAAAAGTTTTTTCATTAATCAGAAATTACGTAACAGAAAAATTGGTTTATAATTGGGCGTCAAACTTAAGGAAATACTATTAATAAAAACATCAAAAATTTCTTACCATAACTATTTAAATATTTGGCAATAAACCTTAACTTTGCGCCTCTGAAATAGTACCGTTGTATAATAGAAGGTATCCATTTCATTTTAAATTCTTTAAAAACACCAGGTAATATATGCCAAACATTGGAAAAATATCAAGGATCATCGGTCCGGTAGTTGACGTAAGTTTCGCTAATGATGCACATCTTCCTAAGATTTATGATGCGCTTGAGATCACTAAAGACAACGGACAGAAAATTATTTTAGAAGTTCAGCAACACTTAGGCGAAGACCGTGTGCGCGCAATCGCCATGGACTCTACCGACGGTTTACTGCGCGGAATGAATGTTTTAGATACCGAAGCTGCTATTAAAATGCCGGTTGGCGATGCTATTAAAGGCCGCGTATTTAACGTAGTTGGCGATGCTATCGACGGTATCCCAAATCTTGATAAAACCAATGGACGCCCTATCCACAACACGCCTCCGCGTTTTGAGGATCTGTCTACCGAAACTGAGGCCCTGTTTACAGGTATCAAAGTTATCGACTTATTAGAGCCTTATGTAAAAGGTGGTAAGATCGGTTTGTTTGGTGGCGCCGGTGTAGGTAAAACCGTATTAATCCAGGAACTGATCAACAACATCGCGAAAGCTTATGCAGGTTTATCTGTATTTGCGGGTGTAGGTGAGCGTACCCGTGAAGGTAACGACTTACTGCGCGAGATGCTTGAATCGGGCATTATAAAATATGGCGATGCATTTATGCACTCCATGGAAGCAGGCGGATGGGATCTGACCAAGATCGATCCTGAAGCTTTAAAAGAATCAAAAGCAACCTTCGTATTCGGCCAGATGAACGAGCCTCCCGGTGCACGTGCACGTGTGGCGTTATCAGGTCTTACCCTTGCAGAGTACTTCCGCGATGGTGACGAAGAAGGTAAAGGCCGCGATATCCTTTTCTTTATCGATAATATTTTCCGCTTTACCCAGGCAGGTTCTGAGGTATCGGCATTATTAGGCCGTATGCCATCTGCGGTAGGTTACCAACCAACACTGGCAACAGAGATGGGTACCATGCAGGAGCGTATCACTTCAACAAAACGTGGTTCAATTACATCTGTACAGGCCGTTTACGTACCTGCGGATGATTTAACTGACCCTGCACCGGCAACAACATTTGCCCACTTAGATGCTACAACCGTACTTTCGCGTAAAATTGCCGAGCTTGGTATTTACCCTGCGGTGGATCCGTTGGATTCTACCTCACGTATCCTTAGCGCAGCTATCTTAGGTGATGAGCATTACAATACCGCTCAACGCGTTAAAGAAACTTTACAGCGTTACAAAGAATTGCAGGATATCATCGCCATCTTAGGTATGGACGAGCTCTCTGAAGAAGATAAATTAACCGTGTCTCGTGCACGCCGTGTTCAGCGTTTCCTTTCTCAGCCATTCTTTGTGGCAGAGCAGTTCACCGGTTTAAAAGGTGTATTGGTTGATATTAAAGATACCATCAAAGGCTTTAACATGATCATGGATGGCGCGGTAGATGAATACCCTGAGGCAGCATTTAACCTTGTGGGCAGCATTGAAGACGCTATTGAAAAAGGCAAGAAATTATTAGCAGAGGCTAATAATTAAGATATGAGATTTGAGATATTAGATTTGAGAAAAAACTAAATCTAATATCTCATTTTAGAAATGAACATAGAGATATTAAGGTTGATTTGTGAGCTTGTCTCATATCTCACATCTCATATCTAACATCTAAAAAGCAATGACATTAGAAATTCTTACTCCTGATAAAAAAGTATTCGAAGGCGAGGCTACCTCGGTAACCCTACCCGGTACTTTAGGGTTTTTAGAGATCCTGAACAACCACGCCCCTATCATCTCTACCCTGAATGATGGCAAGCTAACCGTAAGGGATGGCGGTAAAGAAGATATCTTTTTTATTAAAGGCGGTGTAGTAGAAGCTTTAAACAACAAAGTAACCGTACTGGCAGAAGGCATTACCCATAAGTAATCGTTTTTTGTATTGATATTGAAAAGGCTCCCGACGTATGTCGGAAGCCTTTTTTTTGTTGTTGGAGTATCGGTGTTAAAACTATAAATTTGTATATAAGCGTAAAGTATGACTACATTGAACATGCGGCAAAAATTAATGAGCTATTTGGCAGATGCTGATGATAGTAAAATTAAGGCTATTTACACGCTGCTAGCTCCTAATATTGATAAAGAAAGTGAGTTCAAGTTAACAGATGAGCAGTTTGCTATATTGGAGAAAGAGCGCGAGATGCACCTAAGTGGCGAAACAAAATCTTATTCACGACAGGAAACTTTTGAGATAATACGCGGGCAGCGTAGTTTTTGATGTACCAAATAACCACAAAGCCCCGGGCTGCTAAAATGGCTAAAGAGGCCTATGACTGGTATGAAGAACAACAAATTGGCTTGGGTGAACTCTTTCTGAAAGAATTAGCTTATTGTTACGACAGAATAGAAGCATGGCCGACAGCTTATGCCAAAATAAAAAAGAATTACCGCCAGGTTATTTTCAGTAAATTCCCCTATGTAGTTGTTTTTGAGGTTATAAAAAGAGATGTGATTGTTTATGCTGTCTTTCATACCAGTAGAAGCGTTCGCAAAAAATTCAAGAAATAGTATTGCTGGTAAACGAAGCTTGGCATCAATGTTTTTTCACCCGATCAAAAACAATCACCCATTGCTTTTTTACTGTCATTAATACATATATTAGCGGTATAAACCTCATTAACAACATCATGTGCAATTACCCTAAACAAAGTTTGCTAAGCAAACTTTCCGCTATTGTATTTTTCTTATCCGTGTGTGCTACTACTACTGCATTTGCGCAACGCGATACCAGTGAGCTAAAAGTAACCTTGCCAGCAGCAGGTAAAATGATAAATGGTAAACCGGCAGGCAAAGGCTGGGTAAACTTGTTAGATACCACTGCACTCAACTTAGAAAAGCAATACTGGCAGCTAAACAACGGTATACTGCATGGCGATTGCAATAATCAAAATCAACATCATTACAGCTACACTAAAAAGGTTTATACAGATTTTGAATTGAACGTAATGATTAAAATGACCGGAGACGAGGCCAACTCGGGCGTGTGCATTCGTATTCATCCTACCGATTTTGATAACGCGCCGGGTTACCAGGTAGATATGGGCAAAGGTTACTGGGGCTCGTTATGGGAAGAAAGGCGCGCGAGCATGGTACAAAAATATCCCGAGGAACTTTCTGCAAAACTGGTAAAAGCGGGAGATTGGAATCATTACTACATCATCGCCAAAGGGCATCATATTGAAGCATGGCTAAACGGCGTAAAAACGATAGACATTATTCACGCTGGCGGCTTTTTAGATGGCAATATTGGCATCCAGCTTTGCCATGGGCAAAAGCATACTATTGTTGACGTAAAAGCAATGTACGTACGGGAGCTAAAGTAAAATCTAATCGTCTTTCCAAAACCCACCGGCCCTTAGCAATATTCCTGCAAATGCCGGTGGGTAATATTTTCAATTCAATATAAAAGCTACAAATTATCGCCCTTTAAAACAGCTGTTATAACCATAGGGTACGTTATCCCTCCCGGTATTTTTGGAGAATCTTTTAGCTGAACGGTTCCTTTTATATTCTTGGCAACATTGGTATCTATTATCCAGCCTGTTTTCCTGTCTAATTTTAGTTTAACAACGGCAGTTCCGGTTATATTAAGCATCCGCATCATAAAGCCGGCAGACTGTTTATAAGTAGGCGGTTTAGTTTTATCGGATGCGAGGATGGCATGGCCGCTTATAAAATAGGCATCTGCAGTTATGTTATCCAGGGTATAAACCATTTTGGTTGTGATAACAGCCGCGGGGGCATCCAGCGTAGTATTGGTGGCCCATGTACCTTTAATTGCAATTTCGGCTTTTGGGAAAATTACAAAAGCATCCTGCAAATTTGTCCGGATGGATTTCTCTCCAAAGGATTGTTCCATCTGTGTTTTAAGCTGAGCACGTTGCTCTGGCGTAGCATTAGGGACCGCCGCGGAAATGCCGGCGTAAACGGTGTCGATATTTTTGATGGCCAGCACCCTTCCGCTTTTACTTATAAACATAGAGAATGGCTTATCCATCATGGTGTTCATGATCTTCGACATCGGGTTGGCCTCGTCAGCTTTGCTGTTGAATTCAATAACCTGTCCGTTTGCCTCCACATGCATACCAAGGCTTTTAAATTCGGTCTGCAATTCGTAAACAGTATCTTTTATAGCAACTACTTTGTGCGACATGCGGCCGGTTATAACCGTTTTTACATCCTGATGCGCCGCGTTAATAAACTGGTCGATATCCAGGCTTGCGTTGGTGCCCAAATAATAAGTGCTATCCATTTGCAGGTTAAGCTGCAGTTTTACCTTTTGAGCGTAGCTGTTTATACCGATGAACAGCAGGGATAAGGTTAGGTATTTTTTCATGTATATGGTTTGTTATAAAGGTAAAGATGCATATAGTTTTTAACAGAGGGAACAACAAAAAGAATTTTGCAAACACTAATATTGGCCGTGTGGTTTAGAAATAACTTTTATTACATTTGGGCTCAGTTTTCACCAAAACAGCAACATGAATAATTTAAACAATAACATAACTATAGTGGCGCAAGTCATTATTCGTAGATAGAACTTTTTATACTGATATAGAGAGCCTGGTCAGTATTGCCCGGGCTTTTTTTATGACAATTTTTTCGGGGCTGAGTGCCATTTCAGGCAGAATTTCGCAAACTTGTTATGCATGCATAAAAAACATACCAAATACCGTTTTAAACTTTGGTATAAGGTGTTAAAAATTATATTCTTTGTTTGTTATATTTAACAAATTTTAATTCTGATAAATTAGATTATAAAATATAATATTCTTTTTGAAAATATTTTTTTAAGTTGTTGTTATTCGCGGTAGCTATATCTAACTTACAGAAACAGATTATCACCTAATCATCTATCAACAAATTTAGCGTTTACGTTGATCGTAAAATATAAAAAATGAGTTCATCATCAGATACTACAGCGGCTATAGAATTAAACAAGTATAGCAAAACCTTTACGCAGGACCCAACACAGCCGGCCGCACAGGCCATGCTTTACGGGATTGGCCTTACCGACGATGATATGCGCAAAGCGCAGGTTGGCGTGGCAAGTATGGGTTACGATGGCAATACCTGCAACATGCACCTGAACGATTTGGCCAAGTTGGTTAAACAAGGTGTGTGGAACGAAGATATGGTTGGGCTGATATTCCATACCATTGGCGTGAGCGATGGTATGAGCAACGGTACCGAAGGGATGCGCTACTCCTTAGTGAGCCGCGATATTATTGCCGATTCTATAGAGGCTGTTACCGGCGCACAATATTACGACGGTTTAATAACCCTGCCTGGCTGCGATAAAAACATGCCAGGCTCCATTATGGCAATGGGCCGTTTAAACCGCCCGTCTATCATGGTATACGGTGGTACTATTAAACCCGGTCACTGGAAAGGTGAAGACCTGAACATTGTATCGGCATTTGAGGCTTTGGGTAAAAAAATGGCCGGCACCATTACGCCTGAGGATTTCCTGGGGGTGATAAAAAACGCCTGTCCAAGCGCGGGCGCCTGCGGCGGTGTTTATACTGCCAATACCATGGCAGCCGCTATAGAGGCTTTGGGCATGAGCTTACCTTACTCATCATCAAACCCGGCATTAAGCGAAGAGAAAAAAGCCGAATGCCTTGCAGCAGGCGCGGCTATTAAAATATTATTAGAGAAAGACATTAAACCGTCGGACATCATGACCCGCGAAGCATTTGAGAATGCCATGGTGGTGATTATGGTGTTAGGCGGATCTACCAACGCGGTTTTGCACATGATAGCCATGGGCAAAAGCGTAGGCGTAAAAGTAACGCAGGACGATTTCCAAACCGTAAGTAACCGCATCCCGGTGTTGGCCGATATGAAGCCAAGCGGTAAATACATGATGGAAGACCTGCACAACGTTGGCGGTGTGCCCGCAGTAATGAAATACTGTTTGGCCCAAGGCTGGCTGCATGGCGATTGCCTTACCGTTACCGGTAAAACCATAGCTGAGAACTTAGCAGATGTACCTGCATTGGATTTTGATGTGCAAAAAATTATATGGCCGGTAGAAAGCCCGGTTAAAGCTACAGGTCACTTACAGATCCTATACGGCAATATTGCCGAAGGCGGTAGCGTAGCCAAGATCAGCGGTAAAGAGGGAACTCATTTTGAAGGCCCTGCCCGCGTGTTCGATGGTGAGTTTGAATTGATAGCAGGCATCCAAAGCGGTCGCGTGCAAAAAGGTGATGTAGTGGTTATCCGAAACGTTGGCCCTAAGGGCGCACCCGGTATGCCGGAGATGCTGAAACCAACCTCGGCCATCTTTGGCGCAGGTTTGGGAAGTTCGGTGGCTTTAATTACCGACGGACGTTTTAGCGGCGGTACACATGGTTTCGTAGTAGGCCACATCACCCCCGAAGCTTTTGACGGCGGCGCGATCGCTTTAATTAAGGACGAGGACAAGATCATTATTGATGCAACAACCAACAGGATCAACGTCATCCTGTCCGACGAAGAAATGGCCGCACGTAAGGCAGCCTGGCAGCAACCGGCGCTTAAGGTTAGCAAAGGTTTACTATACCGCTATGCAAAAACCGTTACATCGGCAGCAGAAGGTTGCGTAACAGATGAGATGCCATAAGGGATTAAAGACAAAGAGAATAAAGACAGAGGAATAATAAAGTCGGTAAAACAACACCGGTGTAATCAATATAACAATGGAAGTACAAACAATCACACAGGAAATCGGTGAAATCACAGCAGAATCGGTGAAATCACAAGCCGTAGAAGTTTCAGGGTCGGTAGCTTTATTAGAGGCATTGATCGTGGAAGGTGTGGAAACCATTTTTGGTTACCCCGGCGGCGCTATCATGCCTATTTATGATGCCCTTTACGATTATAAAGAAAAATTAAACCATATCCTGGTTCGCCACGAGCAAGGCGGCATCCACGCAGGCCAGGGTTACGCACGTACCTCGGGTAAGGTTGGTGTGGTGTTTGCCACCAGCGGACCGGGTGCTACTAACTTAGTTACCGGCCTGGCCGATGCACAGATAGACAGCACGCCATTGGTTTGTATCACCGGGCAGGTTTTCGCGCACCTTTTAGGTACCGATGCTTTCCAGGAAACAGACGTGATCAACATCACCACCCCGGTTACCAAATGGAACTACCAGGTAACCGATGCTACCGAGATCCCCGAAGTTATTGCCAAGGCATTCTACATTGCCAAAAGCGGTCGCCCGGGTCCGGTTTTAATTGATATTACCAAGAACGCGCAGATCCAAAAATTCAACTACGAAGGCTACATAAAATGTAACCACATCCGTAGCTACAGGCCAAAACCTATCGTTCGCCACCAATATATCCAGGAGGCTGCCGAGCTCATTAACAGCGCCAAAAAACCATTCATCATTTGGGGACAAGGTGTAATATTAGGCAGTGCCGAGCAGGAATTTAAAGCATTTGTAGAAAAAAGCGGGATCCCCGCGGCATGGACCGTACTTGGTGCAGGCGCTATCCCAACAGATCACCCGCAAAACGTTGGTATGCTGGGCATGCATGGTAACTACGGGCCAAACGTATTGACCAACGATTGCGATGTATTGATCGCGATAGGTATGCGCTTTGACGACCGTGTAACCGGCCGCCTGGATAAATACGCTAAACAGGCAAAGGTGGTACATTTAGACATCGACCCGGCCGAGATCGACAAGAACGTAAAATCAACCGTACCTGTTTGGGGCGATTGTAAAGAAACCCTGCCATTGCTTACCGCTTTGGTGGAAGAAAAACAACATACCGGCTGGCTTGCAACCTTTAACGAATACACCGCGAAAGAAGTTGAGGCGGTAATTCATAAAGAACTTAACCCCGAAAGTGGCGAAATGACCATGGGCGAGGTGATCAAACAACTAAACGAGATCACTAAAGGTGATGCCGTTATTGTTACCGACGTTGGCCAGCACCAGATGGTGGCCTGCCGTTACGCCAAACTGAACAAAACCCGCAGCAACGTTACCAGCGGTGGTTTGGGTACCATGGGCTTTGCATTGCCTGCTGCGATAGGCGCAAAATTTGGCGCGCAGGACCGTGATGTTGTCGCGATCATAGGCGATGGCGGTTTCCAGATGACCTTGCAGGAATTGGGTACCATTATGCAAAGCAAAGTTGATGTAAAGATCATCATCCTCAACAACCGTTTCCTGGGTATGGTGCGCCAATGGCAGGAGCTGTTTAACGCGCGCCGCTACTCTTTCGTAGATATCCAAAGCCCCGATTTTGTAATGGTGGCCAAAGGCTACGGCATCAATGGTAAATCAATTTCAGAACGCGAGGAACTTATTCCAACATTAAACGAAATGATGGCGCACAAAGGCGCTTACCTGTTAGAAGTAATGGTTACCAAAGAGAACAACGTATTCCCGATGGTGCCGCAAGGATGCAGCGTTAGCGAGATCAGATTAAAATAACAGCCCCCTAACCCCCTGAAGGGGGAATTTAAAAGACAGCAACATGGAAACCATAGATAACGAAAAGCAGGAATTTAACATAACGGTTTATACGGAGAACCAAATAGGTTTATTAAACCGTATTGCCATCATATTTACCCGCCGTAAGATCAATATCGACAGCCTGAACACGTCTCCGTCGGAGATTGAGAGCATTCACCGTTTCAACATCGTGATCACAGAATCTGAAGATGTAGTGCGCAAGCTTACCCGCCAGATTGAAAAACAGGTTGAAGTACTAAAAGTATACTACCACACCAACGAGGATGTGGTTTGGCAGGAAATGGCGCTGTATAAAATGAGCACCGATGTTATTGCCGAAAAAGTTAGCGTAGAGCGTTTGCTGCGCGAGAATGGTGCCCGCGCGGTAGTGATCCGTAAAGATTACACCGTGTTTGAAACCACCGGCCACCGCGAAGAAACCGATGCGCTCATCAAAATTCTGCAGCCATACGGCTTGATAGAGTTTGTACGCAGCGCACGTGTTGCCATCATCAAAAAAAGCGACGGCTTCAACAGCAAGCTCCGCGAGTTTGAAAGGCTTGAACCAGGCGAGGACGTCATAGAAAACGAATATTTGAATAAGGGGCAAAAAGTGTTTACGATGTAGTAAACACGTGCGTCATTGCGAGGCACGAAGCAATCTCCCGATTTGCATATCAGCTATGCATAGTTCTGAGATTGCTTCGTACCTCGCAATGACGGGACGAAAAAATAGAAACAGTTATAAATCACAATAAAACAAACACATCGGTGCAATCATAAATGCCGGTGTAATTAAGCAAAAACAATAAAAACAATGGCAAAACTAAATTTCGGCGGTAGTGAAGAAAATGTAGTAACCCGCGAAGAGTTCCCTTTATCAAAAGCTCAGGACGTATTAAAAGACGAAGTTGTAGCAGTAATTGGCTACGGTGTTCAAGGTCCGGGCCAGGCGCTCAATCAAAAAGACAATGGTATCAACGTAATTGTTGGCCAGCGTAAAAATTCAAAAACATGGGATAAAGCCATTGCTGATGGTTTTGTACCCGGCGAAACCCTTTTTGAAATTGAAGAAGCCTTAGAAAGAGGAACCGTAATTTGCTATTTATTGAGCGATGCTGCACAGATAGCCGTATGGCCAACCGTTAAAAAACACTTAACTCCGGGCAAAGCATTATACTTTTCTCACGGTTTCGGTATCACTTTTAACGAGCAAACCGGCATCATCCCTCCTGCTGATGTGGATGTATTTTTGGTTGCTCCAAAAGGATCTGGTACTTCATTGCGCCGTATGTTCTTACAGGGCCGTGGCTTAAACTCAAGCTACGCTATCTTCCAGGACGCTACAGGCAGAGCTTTCGAGCGCGTTATCGCCTTAGGTATTGCTGTTGGTAGCGGTTACCTGTTCGAAACAGATTTCCGTAAAGAGGTATTCAGCGATCTAACCGGCGAGCGTGGTACACTAATGGGTTGTATTCAGGGCATTTTTGCTGCACAGTACGAAGTATTGCGTGCTAACGGCCACTCACCTTCCGAGTCGTTTAACGAAACAGTAGAAGAATTAACCCAATCGTTAATGCCGTTAGTTGCAGAAAACGGTATGGACTGGATGTACGCCAACTGTTCAACCACTGCACAACGTGGTGCTTTAGACTGGTGGAAAAAATTCCGCGATGCTACTAAACCGGTATTTGAAGACCTGTACAAAAGCGTTGCTACCGGTGTTGAATCACAAAAATCTATCGATAGCAACAGTAAAGATGATTACCGCGAGAAATTGGATGCTGAATTAGCAGAATTACGCGAAAGCGAATTATGGCAAGCCGGCAAAACTGTACGCAGTTTACGCCCCGAGAACCAGGCTGTAGAAGCATAGTGAAGTTTAAAGTCGAAAGTATAAAGTGGAAGGTTAACAAGCCGCTTTATACTTTTGACTTTTAACTTTTGACTTTCAACTTTAAAAAACATGGGACAGACATTATTCGACAAAATTTGGGATGCGCACGTCGTCAGTAGCAACGAGGGTTTCCCGGATATTTTATACATCGATACACATTTCATACACGAGGTAACCAGCCCGCAGGCATTTGATGGTTTGCGCGCAAGAGGGTTACCAGTTTTCAGGCCAAAACAAACCGTTGCCACGGCCGATCACAACGTCCCCACCTGGGACCAGCACCTCCCCATTAAAGAAGAACTTTCCCGCTACCAGGTTGATATGCTCACCAAAAACTGTGCGGAGTTCGGCATCGAACTTTACGGTTTAGGGCATCCATTCCAGGGTATCGTCCATGTTATAGGCCCCGAGCTGGGTATCACCCGTCCGGGCGGCACTTACGTTTGCGGCGACAGCCATACCTCTACCCATGGCGCTTTTGGCGCTATTGCGTTCGGTATAGGCACCTCGCAGGTAGAGCAAGTAATGGCTACCCAATGTTTGCTGCAATCGCGCCCAAAAAGGATGAAGATTGAAGTGAACGGCAAACTGCAAAACGGCGTTGGCGCTAAGGACATCATCCTGTACATCATCGCACAAATTTCGGCAGCAGGCGGTACAGGCTACGCGGTAGAATATGCCGGCGATACCATCCGTAGTTTAAGCATGGAAGGCCGCATGACCATCTGTAACATGAGCATCGAAATGGGTGCACGTTGCGGATTGATAGCGCCCGACGAAACCACTATTAATTATGTAAAAGGCCGCGAATTTGCCCCTAAGGGCGAAGCGTGGGACGAGGCAGTAGCTTACTGGAAAACTTTGTATTCTGATGAAGATGCAGATTTCGACAGCGTATTAAGCTTTAAAGCCGAAGATATTGAGCCGATGATCACCTACGGAACCAACCCGGGGATGGGCATAGGCGTTACACAGCACGTACCCGAAACTGCCTCCTTTGAGCAGAAAGAACAGGGTTCGTACAAAAAAGCCCTCGATTACATGGGCCTGCACGATGATGAGCAATTGTTAGGCAAACCTATCGATTACGTGTTTATCGGCAGCTGCACCAACTCGCGCATAGAAGACCTGCGCCAGGTGGCTGAATTTGTAAAAGGCAAACACAAAGCCGATAACGTTACCGTATGGGTAGTGCCCGGCTCCAAACAAGTACAGGAACAAGCCATCCGCGAAGGGTTAGACAAAATATTCGACGCAGCAGGTTTCCCGCTGCGCGAACCGGGTTGCAGCGCATGCCTGGGCATGAACGAGGACAAGATCCCCGCAGGTAAGTACTGCGTATCCACCTCCAACCGCAACTTCGAAGGCAGGCAGGGGCCAAACTCCCGCACGTTTTTAGCGAGTCCGCTAACGGCGGCAGCAAGCGCGATAACGGGGGTGGTGACGGATATCCGCCAGTTTCTAAAGGAAGAGGAATTGGCATAATTAAACAGGCGTCATTGCGAGGCACGAAGCAATCTCCCGATTTGCATATCGGTTATGCACAGCTTAGAGATTGCTTCGTACCTCGCAATGACGGTAAGGAAAAAAGAATATGGCAACCAAAATATTTAAACACATACAAACCAGCGTAGTGCCGCTGCCTATCGAGAACATCGATACGGATCAGATAATACCCGCAAGGTTTTTAAAGGCCACTACCCGCGATGGTTTTGGCAATAACCTGTTTAGGGATTGGCGCTATGATAACGACGGCAACCCAAAAACGGATTTCGTTTTAAACGAGCCGATTTACAGTGGCAAGATACTGGTTGCCGGCAAAAACTTCGGTTGCGGCAGCAGCCGTGAGCATGCTGCATGGGCCATTGCCGATTATGGCTTTGATGCCGTAGTGAGCAGCTTTTTTGCCGATATTTTTAAAGGCAATGCATTAAACAATGGTTTACTGCCGGTACAGGTGAGCGAAGATTTCCTGGCGAAATTATTTGCAGCCGTTTTTGCTGATCCTAACGCGGTGATAGAAATAGACCTGGTAGACCAGTTCATAAAAATTGTAGCCACCGGAGAAACAGAAAGTTTTGAGGTTAACCCCTACAAAAAAGCCTGCATGACCAACGGTTACGACGACATTGACTACATCCTCAGCAAAAAAGAACTGATAGCGGAATTTGAAGGAAAATAGTGAGTGGTGAATAGAGAATGGTGAGTAGGTAAATCACCAACATCCACCAATGAACAAATGAACCAGTGAACTAATGAACAAAGAGATTAAGAGAGAAGGCAAAGGCACCGCCAAACTATTCGATGAGCGTAGTTTGGAAGTTGATTATACCACCCTGCCCCCACTGCTGCAACCGGGCTGGAAAGTGCTGGATGTGGGCTGCGGAACAGGCGCTATCTCTAAAGGCATTGCTTTGGCAGTTGGCTCAACGGGGCATGTAACGGGCATAGACAACACGGCCTATTTTATTGAAAGCGGCAAGGAGACTTATGCTGCTATCGATAACCTGGAACTGATCCATACCGATCTGTTTGCTTACGACCCGACCGAAAAGTTCGACCTGATCACATCGGCGAGAACGCTGCAATGGTTAAGCAACCCGCAGGAAGCGGTGGTAAAATTCAAATCGATGCTGAAACCGGGTGGAATATTATCCGTATTGGATTATAACCACGAGGCATTGGAATGGAAGCCTCAACCGCCGGCAAGTATGCTGAAGTTTTACGCTACCTTTTTAAGATGGCGCGGCGATGCGGGGATGAACAACCACATTGCCGAAGACCTGCCTGAGTATTTTACAGAGGCCGGATTAACATCGGTTGAAATACTGGAAGCCAACGAAGTCTACAAAAAAGGCGATGCAAATTTCGCGCACAAGGTGGGCATCTGGTCGTCGGTAGCGCAGATGACGCAGATGGTGGATGAAGGCTACATCAGTAATGAAGACCGCCTGCAAGCCATCGAAGAATATAATAACTGGATTGAAACCGACGCGGAACTGATGATCATGAAATTGAACGAAGTCCGCGGCGTAAATAAATTATAAAATCAAAAAAAGTTCCCCCTTCAGGGGGTTAGGGGGCAAGAGCTTATGCAAAAACACATACTAGTAATACCCGGTGATGGCATCGGCCCCGAGGTTACCACCTGGGGAAAGGCCGTTTTAGAGAAAATTGCCGCCAATTTTGGTCACGAGTTTACCTTCGACGAGGCGCTGATGGGCCACGCGGGTATCGAGGCTACCGGCAACCCGCTGCCCGATGAAACACTGGAGAAAGCAAAAGCAAGCGATGCTATCCTCTTCGGTGCTATTGGCCATATCAAATATGATAATGATCCTTCTGCCAAGGTTCGTCCGGAGCAGGGTTTGTTGAAGATCCGCAAGGAACTTGGTTTGTACGCCAACCTGCGCCCTATTATGCTTTTTGATGAGTTGCTGGATGCATCAAGCCTAAAGCCGGAGATACTGAAAGGTACAGATATCCTGTTCTTCCGCGAACTGACCGGCGACGTTTACTTCGGCGAGAAAAAACGCAGTGAAGACCGCAACACCGCGTCCGACCTGATGATCTACAGCCGTTACGAGGTGGAACGCATTGCCATAAAAGCTTACGAAGCTGCCATGGTGCGCGGTAAAAAACTATGCTCGGTAGATAAAGCTAATGTACTGGAGTCATCACGCCTTTGGCGCGAGGTAGTACAGGACATGGCCAAAAAATACCCGGAAGTAGAAACCGAGCACATGTTTATTGATAATGCTGCCATGCAGTTGGTTAAAAACCCTAAAAAGTTTGATGTGGTGCTAACCGCTAACCTGTTCGGTGATATCCTTACTGATGAGGCCTCGCAAATTGCAGGTTCCATGGGGATGCTGGCATCTGCATCTATTGGCGATGGCACTGGCTTTTTTGAGCCTATCCACGGTTCGGCACATGATATTACCGGGCAGGACAAAGCAAATCCGCTGGCCTCCATCCTATCGGTAGCCCTGATGCTGGAGATCAGTTTCGGACTGAAGGATGAAGCAAAAGCCATTACCGACGCGATAGACAAAACATTAAAAGCAGGCTACCGCACCGGTGATATCGCTGATGCCAATACCGATAAAAGTAAAATATTAGGCACAATAGCCATGGGACAAAAAGTGTTGAGCTACTTGTAAATGTGCAGATGTGCAGACGAAAAGCCCAATGAACTAATGAACCATTGAACAAATGAACTAACATGAAGTGGAACGCAGAATTATACGACGATAAGCACGCCTTTGTATTTCAATACGGAGAGAATGTGTTGGAATTATTGGGGATGAAACCCGATGAGCGGATCCTCGATCTGGGTTGCGGCACCGGCTATTTAACCAGCCAGATCCAGCAAAAAGGCGCGAAAGTTACGGGCATTGATGCTTCACCGGATATGATAGCCAAAGCAAAGGCTACTTACCCGGAGGTTGATTTTTTTGTGAAGGATGGTACCGATTTTCATTTTGATGAGAAATTTGACGCCGTATTCTCCAACGCCACGCTGCACTGGATAAAGAATGCCGATGCGGCCATTAAATGCGTTTACGATGCCCTTAAACCCGGCGGCCGCTTTGTGGCGGAAATGGGCGGTAAAGGCAATGTGCAGCAACTGATAGCGGCAACCCGCCAGGTACTGCGCAAGCACGGCTACAAACGCCAGGCCGAAACCGAAGTTTGGTATTTCCCTTCACTGGGCGATTATACCAGCCGACTGGAAGCACAAGGTTTCCGAGTTGCCTTCGCTTCGCATTTCGACCGTAAAACACCGCTGCAGGATGGCGACGAAGGCGTGGCCAAATGGATAACCATGTTTGCCCCGCTGTACCTATTAGGCATCCCGCAAAGCGAAAAACAAGAACTATTAAAAGAAATAACCGCCCTATTGGAACCCGTTTATAACGAAAACGGCCAATGGTACGCCGATTATAAAAGATTAAGATTTATAGCTGTGAAAGAGATTTGAGTATTGAGATGTGAGACGCTCGCTCCGTTACTTAAAATGATTGATAAAAAGAAGAAACCTGATGAAGGGTATGAGTCTCAAATCTCATATCTAACATTTAAATGAAACACCGATGAAAGATAGAGGACTCGGGCTTTGCAAAAAGTCTCAAATCTCAAATCTAACATCTCAAATCTAAAATACTATGTTACACGATCCCAACCGCGTTTATGTTTTTGATACCACGCTTCGCGATGGCGAACAGGTACCGGGCTGCCAGCTGACAACCCCTGAGAAGATCGATATAGCCCGCGAACTGGAAATACTGGGCGTGGATATTATTGAAGCAGGTTTTCCGGTATCGAGTCCGGGCGATTTTATGAGCGTTGTGGAAATTTCCAAAGCTGTAAAAGAGCCTACCGTTTGCGCGCTTACCCGTGCCAACAGAATGGATATTGATGTAGCGGTAGAATCGCTTAAATACGCCAAACATCCGCGCATCCATACCGGGATCGGCTCGTCGGACATGCACATCAAGCATAAATTCAACAGCACCCGCGAGGAGATCCTGGAGCGTGCCGTTGAAGCCGTTAAATACGCCAAAAAATCGGTTGAGGATATTGAGTTTTATGCCGAAGACGCTGGTCGTGCCGATGTGGTATACTTAGCCCAAATGATTGAGGCGGTTATTGCTGCCGGTGCCACCGTGGTGAACATCCCAGATACCAACGGCTACTGCCTGCCGGATCAGTACGGTGCCAAGATCAAATACCTGAAAGAGAACGTTAAGAATATTGATAAGGCCATCATATCGGTGCATTGCCATAACGACCTTGGTTTGGCAACCGCCAACTCCATCGCCGGTTTACAGAACGGTGCCCGCCAGATAGAAGGTACCATCAACGGCATTGGCGAACGCGCGGGTAATACCGCTATAGAAGAGGTGGTGATGATCCTGAAAACGCATGCAACACTTGGCCTGCATACCAATATCAACAGTCGTAATTTTTACGAGATGAGCCGCATGATCAGTAGCCAGATGCGGATGCCGGTTCAGCCGAATAAGGCTATCGTGGGTGGCAACGCTTTCGCGCATAGCTCGGGCATTCACCAGGATGGCTTTTTGAAGAACCGTGAGAACTACGAGATTATTAGGCCCGAAGATGTTGGCTTCCCCAGCGCCAGCATTGTGCTAACCGCACGCAGTGGCCGCCACGCCCTTAAATTCCATTTGGAACGACTTGGGCATAAGCTGGATAAAGACGAGCTGTACGACGCATATAAACGCTTTTTAACGCTTGCAGATGTAAAGCTGGACATCAACGATGATGACCTGCAGCAACTGATGGCCTTTAAGCTGGTAAAGAACTAAGAACAATGGACACAGTGACGGAATATCACCTCGATTTTGAAGCGGCGTACGAGCGGCTGAAAGGCGTGGTAAAACATACGCCTTTAGAACATAACGCCCGCCTTTCTGAAAAATACGAGTGCGAGATATATTTAAAACGGGAAGACCTGCAGATCGTTCGTTCCTATAAATTAAGGGGCGCTTACAACATGATCAGCAGGTTGAATACCGAACAGCTGAGCCGCGGCGTAGTTTGCGCCAGCGCGGGTAATCATGCGCAGGGTGTAGCTTTCTCCTGCAAAAAACTGGGTACCAAAGGCGTAATTTTTATGCCCGAAATTACCCCCAAACAAAAAGTAAAACAGACAGAAATGTTTGGCAACGGCAACGTGGAGCTAATTTTGGTTGGCGATACTTTTGACGATTGCCTGCGTGAGGCCCTGATCTACACCGAGGCCCACGGCATGACGTTTATCCCCCCTTTTGATAACGAGCAAATTATTGAAGGGCAGGGAACCGTTGGCGTAGAGATATTTGAAGACCTCCCCGAGGTTGAAGTGGTAATTATGCCCGTTGGCGGGGGCGGCTTGTCAGCAGGTGCAGGGACATACCTAAAGCAGCAAAACCCGGATGTTTTACTGATAGGTGTTGAACCCGAGGGTGCCCCATCCATGTGGACCGCTATTGAAAAAGGAGAACCCGTAACCCTAAAAACCATAGACCGGTTTGTAGACGGTGCAGCTGTAAAACGTGTTGGCGAAAAAACCTTTCTGCTGTGCCGTGATGTTTTGGATGATATGCTCACCGTGCCCGAAGGCAAGGTTTGTACCACCATACTAAAGCTTTACAACGAAGATGCCATTGTGGTAGAACCCGCAGGCGCACTATCCGTAACAGCCCTGGATTCGGTTAAAGACCAAATAAAAGGCAAGAATGTGGTTTGCGTGATCAGCGGCGGCAACAACGATATCGACCGGATGCAGGAGATCAAAGAGAAATCGCTGCTTTACGAAGGTTTAAAGCATTACTTCATCGTGCGCTTTCCGCAGCGCCCGGGTGCTTTGAAATTATTTGTGAACAACGTATTAGGCCCAGGCGATGATATCACCCGCTTTGAGTTCATCAAGAAAAACTCTAAAGAGAACGGCCCCGCCCTGGTTGGCATCGAACTAAAAAACGCCGCCGATTACCCGGCATTGATACAACGCATGGAAGAACACCGCTTCGAAGTGATCGAGATCAACAAGGACGCTACGCTGTTTGAGTATTTGGTGTAGTATTATTTAACCACAATATTTTGTAGAGACGCGATACTTCGCGTCTTTTTTTGTTTTAGCCCCACGCAATCGCTCGGCTCCAGCCGAGTGATGCCTCTTAGGCGGCGTCCCCGCCGCAGGGGTAGGTGGCCATAGCTAATAATTAGTTGCCACTTGGCAGAACTGAGCGGCGGCATGTGACCCGTCCTGAAATAACTATACACTAAAAAAAGGTGTATGAAAATAGAGGATGAAGATTTAATAAGATCGGGTCGGCTCTTCGCAGGGGTTCATTTCCCGAAGGGTTTACGGGAAGAGCTGATC
>NZ_JBDSZG010000022.1:0-17524 GCF_039925265.1 Mucilaginibacter sp. | reverse complement strand
ATGAAAATACCTTTTAAATAACTATTTTTGTACACGCTTTTATAGCGTTTGCTGCACGCCCCACGTCAGCTAATTGCCTGGTCAGTTTGGCCCGGAATCAGGTGGTCAACATCTCCATAACATACAGCTGGAGGACAGCAGGCAGGTTTTGCTTCGGAATAACGATAATAAAGCCGCTAAATAGTACACGATTTTATTTACCATTAAACATCCAATATCATGAACTTAAATAATTTACAGGATCTCCAACAGGAGGTCAAAAGTATGGGGTTTAACCCCAAAATAGCCAACGAACTGGAAAAGAACATGAAGCAATTACCGGGCTATTTCACATTAAAAGACCAGTTCCCCGGTGATAAAGGCACGGTTGATATGACCCTGCATTTTAAAAAGTCGGGCCAGTCGGATAATTATTCCTTTAACAAGTTTGAAGTGACCGCCGGTAAATTACCGCCGACCATCGAAAACCAGCATTACATCGTGATCTCTGCCGACAAGGAAAAGCCCGATAAGTTCTTGGTGAAGAATTTTGAAAGCCCGAACGAAGCACTGGACTTCTTTAAAAAACAAAAAGGCACCAGTGAACTGGCCGTAGGGGATAGCGTGGAGGCTAAACAGAATTTAGCTTCTATGAAAGATGGCAAAGTAAACTTTATAAATCCTGATTTTAGGCAGGCTTATTTCAGCCCTGCGGTGAGCCAGACATTTTACCTGAAGGATGGTAAGGGGTTTTCCGCAAGCCAGGCGGCTAACTTAGTGCAGGACAGGACTGTATTCCGTAATGACATGATGACCAAGGACGGCGACCCTTATAAAGCATGGGTAAAGCTTGACTTTGATATTAAAAAGGATGATTACGGTAACCATAAGTTCAAGCAATTTCATCATCCTACCTACGGTTTTGATATGGAAAAAACACTGAATGCTTATAAGATCAAAGAACTGGCCGAACCCGAAAAGAAAGCCGAGATCATTAAAGCCATGAGTAACGGCGACCGTGTTGCAGTAACAGCTACAGGAAAGGACGGCAAAGAAGCCAAAGTAATGGCGGAGGTTGTTCCCCGCTATGGCAAACTAAACTTCTTTAGTGAAAAAGGCGCTGCCTTAAAAAGGGAGCAGTTTGCCAAAACAGAGGCGGTTAACAATACGCAGACCCGCAGCCAAAACCAATCCCAGGAGAAAACACGGCAACAAGGCCAAAGCCGGGGTATCCGCTAGTAGATTTTAAACCTTATTACCGAGTAGATATTAGAATAATAGATTTTTAAATTATTAACATGAAAAAGTTCACGGAATTAA
This sequence comes from Mucilaginibacter sp., assembly GCF_039925265.1. GTDB lineage: Bacteria > Bacteroidota > Bacteroidia > Sphingobacteriales > Sphingobacteriaceae > Mucilaginibacter. The sequence goes on along the minus strand of NZ_JBDSZG010000022.1, from coordinate 16,225 downwards.
AAGATCAGGTAGTTGCGATGGAAAACGATGCGCAAAAATTTTACGAAAAGGGTAATCAGACAGCTGGCAGGAGGTTACGCAAAGCCTTGCTGAATGTGCGTATAAGTGCGACTGCAATCCGCAAAGAGGTATCGCAACTTAAAAAATGAGATCTGTGATTTGAGCTAAAGCATTTGCTTACCTTATGCCTACTTTGCATTAAACCAACAATGCCCTGCTTGTTATTAAGTAGGGCATTTATTAATCTTTATGGCCTGTTTAGGACACTTATGGTTTTGAGCAAATAATGATAATGTTGGAAATTGTGATGTAAGTTTAGTCTGGTAACAAGGTAATCGTTACGCATATTAATAATATTCTCTGCAACTTGTGAATCAAGATTTTTAAGGATTTTATCTTTAAATATTGGTGCCATCAACAAATCCTCTTCAACACCTGCGAGCATTATGGTTAGATCTTGTTCTAAATTCCATTCAGGGGTACAAATTTTAAGTTCATTGAAAGTATTATATGGAGATATGTCAAATTTCATCTCTTTAATTACGGCCTGAGCTAATTCCTCCATTTTTAGGCTATCGAAGTAATTACTTTGATCGGCTGACAGCAACGAAATAAAACTTAAAAAGCGTCCTTTTGAACCTATCCACTTGGTTTGCCACCATTCGGGTTCGAATAATTTATCAAGCATTTGAATATCCCAGCCGGCCATTCTTAACCTTAACATCATTAATGCGCCCAAAAACCAACTTTTCTCCTCTATTTCTGCATCTATCATTCTTGCCATCAAGGTTGGAATGGCGAACAATGAGCCTTTGCTTCCAAGTGCTTCGCACAGTTCGCTTATTTCTTCAATATCATTGGTGCCCCTTAAAATTTGCAATAAAAACTGCTCTTTTTCTTTATTGCTATCAGGGTTCCAATTGGTCCGTGACATTTCTCCAATAATCTTTTTTTTGTCGTACATAGGATAAGAATCTTAGGTTTAGGATAAAATAGTGTGGGTAAATTATTTGGCCAATTTTCTCTTGATTATTCCGAAATGTTAAGGCACTCGGCCATTTTAAGCACAAACTGATGATATTCAAATTTATCGGCGATGCCTAAACGTGTAACAAGGTAATCATATTTTAAATTTAGTAAATGATCGGCGAAGAAAGTATTCCAACTCTCCCTTAGTCCCGCATCTTCTATTTCTTCAACGAGCCTTTCCTGCTCCATTCGGTCAAGCACGAGCTTGTAGTCCTCCTCGAAATCCCAATCATGGATACATATCTTAAAATCCTGAAAGTTGTTATAAGGTGAAATATCCACCTGCATTTCTTTTACAAGGATATTACCAATTCGTTTCACTTCTTCATCGTTATCCTCGTTTTTAACGACAATATCTGCTATTGCAGATACATAACTTAAAAAACGGGTTTTACTGCCCTGCCATTGAGGTTGCCAGTGCTGCAGCGTGTAATAATCACTCGGTAACCTGCTACCGCGGCCTTTTGCCCTTTGTGCTATTCCTTTAATGATATTTTCGAATAACGGTTTCAATCCATCACCCCAATTTTGCATAAGCGCGAATAGACATGGTACGGAGAGAATCGAACCTGACACCGCAATGGCGGAGCACAATTCTCTGATCTCTTTTTCGTCAGCAGCGCAGCGCAATTCTTGTAACAGTACACTTTCTTTTTCCTCCAGTTCCGAACCGCTTAAACGGCCTTCCCTCATTTCACGGATGATTTGTTGTTGATATGCTTTCATGTTTACAAGTAGGTGTTTCAAACTTACAGAAAATGATAAAAAATGTAAAGAAGGCTTTTGCAAGTTATCAGCTCCAGCCACTTCATTTCGTTCCTCAATTCAGCCGCTTCGCTGATTTTAAAACCCAGGCCTCGTACCTCTGCCAGCGCTTTTTCTTTTTACGGCTTCGCTTTTTTAGGTTTCGCTAAAGTGATTTTTTTAGGCGCTTACCCGACATTTTATTAAACAAATTTCTGGAAAGCAGGCTGCACGTCAAGACCGAGCCTCCGGTTTTGTAAAAAAAATCTTCCTCGTTTTTTTCATCGGCTGCCTTCGGCGGGTTTGTTTCGAGCGTATTTTTTTCCAAAAGTCTTGCCTTTGCAGCTTGCTTATTCAGGTGAGGTGCTTAATAAAAAGCGAGCGAGCGTAGCGAGCCACTTTAAAAACGAAGATAAGAAAGCACCAGTATGAAAAACTTAAAAGGAAGAGCGCCACCGGACGGCGACACAGCTACCGCAGACCTGTCACTCCAATAGTATTTAAAATTAGAAACATTAAAAATAAAAATCATGAAAATCAACGAAGCAAAAAACAACAGTGTAACCAATAACGGAACAGCAAACACCGCTAACCCTGTAACCACTGATAAAAACAAAGTGGCCTTTGTAAACAGTAACCCCGTTAATACGGTGTCAAAACCTAAAGATGAAGCGGCGAAGCCTAAAGACCAAAATGGTACGCAAGCCGAACAACCTAAAAAGGATGCCCCCTCCGTTGAACAACCTAAACCTGAACAATCCAAAGCCGAAGTAAAGGCCGAGGTTAAAGCCGATCCGTTTAAACCGGTAATGAATTTAGACAGTACTGTAAAAGTTGTTTTGGACCTGAACCGTAAAATTCAGCACCGTAACAGGATGCAAACCATTGTTGCCAATTTGGACGAGTTTACAGTAAAACAGGAAGAAACGGGCGAGGAAACAGGCGCAAACAGCTTGCAGGGCTGCGAACTGATTATAAGAGACGACCAGGGGCGCACGTTCAGCACCAAAAACGCAAACCTGATTCAGCAATCAGCACAGTTTATCAATAGCCTGTGTGTAGAGAAGATAGCGGAAATAGAAGCAGAAATTATCATACCTGTTTAAAAATAGTAAAGCCCCCTTTCCCAAAACACTAAAGGGGGCTAACTTCAATTCACCTACAGTAAATCGAAAGCAAATGTAGGAACTATTTATAGAGCTGACCGACCAAATATTTTGGGTAGGGTATGCCGAAGATTTGGCTATCAACAACCCCGCAGTTTTCAATACCGAGTACCATAACTTTTTAACCAGCTATAACCATGCAGGATAAAATATTGCTCATTGTGCGGTTGATTGTTGAAACCGGCCATGTACAAATTAACGATGCAGTAAAGGAGATAGAAACAGATACGGTTTTAAATATCCCAAGTACAGCAAATGTGAAAGTGCTTAAAACTGAAATCCTAAAAACACATCAGGACAATTAATAACAAGCTTATGAAATGGTTTAACGAGTGTAAGACGATAGATGAAGTAAAAGCCGAGTATAAACGGCTGGCTAAATTGTATCATCCCGATTTAGGGGGCGATACGGCAATTATGCAGGAAATCAATAAAGCTTATGCTTTTGCCTCTGCCAAAGCTATCAAAGGGGCTAACCTGTCAGATGAAGAAACAGAAAATGAAATTTTATCATCGGAAGCGTACCGTAAAGCTATTGAAGCCATTATTTACTTAGATGGTATTTTAATAGAGTTAGTAGGCGCATGGATTTGGGTAACGGGTAATACCCGCCCGAATAAAGAAATCTTAAAAGCCGCAGGATTTTTATTTGCCTCTAAAAAAGTAGCGTGGTATTTCCGTACGGCTGAATACAAGGTAAGCAAAGGCAGTAAAAAAAGCCTAGATGAAATCCGCGAAAAATACGGCAGTGAGGTCATTAACGGTAATAACGCCAACCGCCCTAAGCATCAATTTTTGAGAAACTGATTAAAGCGGAGGCGCAACCGTTTAAAGGGCGCATTTTTTATGAAAACATTAAATCAAAACAGCACCGCTATATTTTGCCGTCTTATGGAAATGATGAACGGTAGCGAACATTTGAAAATCACTAATGAGCCTTTTATGCCTTTAACCATTGAAAAGGTTGGAGTGGATATTATTACACCAATGGGCGTAGGTTGTGCTTACAGCCTTTGCCATTATTACGAACAACATGGCGATTTGGTGCAAGACCCGGAAATGTGCTTTTTGATACTGGATAACCATACAATTGGTGTTGACGAACTTTCAGAAGTTACCATAGTGCCCTTTATGATTCAACAAGCTAATTTGGGTATCTATCAGGAAAGCATAGAATTTAGCAGTCAAACAATGGGCGATGTCCACACCGACATGCAGGCAGACCACGCCGAATTTGCCGATATGTGGTTAGGTAATATTCACTTACAAGGGTATCTAATTAGGTAATAATTTAATACTAATAATATTAAGCCTCATATTTTCATATGGGGCTTTTCGTTATACAACAACTTAATAGTATTTTTTCAGCATGAGATATAGGTCTCCCTATCTCAATTCAGGATATCCTTAATTTATTAGGTTAGTAAATGTATTACGTTAGAATGCTTATTTCATAATAGTTCTGATCGTGAGGACGATGAAAAAAGGCATCGAATATATTATATAGATTGTGAAGATTATCTTTAGTAAAAGTATAAATTCGCTAATGTTTTCATTTTTATTAACTATAAAATTTTTTTTAAAAGAGAAGATATAAGTCAAAGGGCAACTGAATTTGCGGCAAAGTTTATTCTACACCTTTCTAATTCACCACTATCTAAACCAAACAAGAAAATTACGAAGTCTTGTAAATAAAGGAATTAAATAAAGATCTACATGAGTAATCTAAGTGCTAATATAAAATCAATCCGGGACGTAATGCGCAGAGATACGGGGGTAGATGGTGATGCTCAACGTATATCCCAAATGGTTTGGATGATCTTTTTGAAAATTTTCTCCGACAAAGAACTCAACTGGAAAGATGAAATCGACGGCTACCGAAGTCCAATTCCAGAAAAATTTAAGTGGTCAAACTGGGCCGGTGAAAAAGGAGGATTATCGGGAGACGAGTTAATTGAATTTATCAATAATGAACTTTTTCCAACATTAAAATCTATTGAAGGAGGTTTAAATGAACAATCTTCAATAGTGCGTTCTGTCTTTGAAGACACTTATAATTACATGAAAAATGGTGCCTTGTTTCGCCAAGTTATTACTGAAATAAATAAAATCGATTTTAACTTAACGGCAGGCAGTCATGTATTCAATGATATATATGAAAATATTTTAAAAGAATTGCAAAGTGCTGGTTCTTCAGGAGAATATTATACTCCCAGGGCAGTTACACAGTTCATGGTAGATGTGATTAATCCAAATTTAGGTGAATCTATTTTGGACCCAGCGTGTGGAACGGGAGGATTTTTAACTTGTTCAATCGATAATGTCAAGTTAAAAACAAAAGATGAAAATGTTAACAGGATTTTAGAATCAACAATAAACGGCGTCGAAAAAAAACCGCTTCCGCATTTATTGTGTACCACAAATTTAATGTTACATGATTTAAGTATTCCTTCAATTAAAAGAGATAATTTACTTAGCAAACCATTTAACAACTGGACAGAAAACGATCAATTTGATATTATTCTTTCAAATCCACCATTTGGCGGACTTGAGGAAGATGGAACAGAGTCTAATTTTCCAATCGGTTATCGGACTAAAGAAACGGCTGATTTATTTATGCTTTTAATAATTCGGTTGTTAAAAGAAAATGGTCGTGCCGCTGTAGTATTACCCGATGGGTTTCTGTATGGTGAAGGAATTAGAACGAAGATAAAAGAAGAACTTTTAAGTAAATGCAATCTTCATACTATTGTTAGACTGCCACACGGCGTTTTTAATCCATACACGAATATCAATACAAATCTTTTATTTTTTGATAGAGGAGCACAAACAGAGTATGTATGGTATTACGAGCATCCATATCCCGAAAATCAAAAAAGTTATAATAAAACAAGGCCTATCAATATTAAAGAATTTGATGCTGAAAAGTCATGGTGGACAAACCGAATAGAAACAGAAAACGCCTGGAAAGTTTCTATTAGTGATATTAAAAAAAGAAATTATAATTTGGACATATCTAGTCCTTACTACGGAGAAGATGATATTCAACTATCAAGCGTAGAAATTATACAAAAGCTTGAAAAGTCATTTGATGCGAGCCAAAAATTACTTTCAGCCCTCAAATTGGATATGTAATGGAAAATTGGCCTATAAAAAAATTGGGGGATTTATTAACTGAATCCAAAACAGAATCTACTGAACCAAATACTGATAAACGATTAAGGGTCAAATTAAATGTTGGAGGTGTAGAAAAGCGACCTGATACCACAGATAAAGAGGGAGCAACTAAATATTTTGTTCGTAAGGCAGGGCAATTTATTTACGGAAAACAGAATCTCCACAAGGGCGCATTTGGTATTGTACCAGCTGAATTAAATGGGTTTGAATCAAGCTCAGATATACCGGCTTTTGACATAAATGAATCTTGCAGCCCGGAATGGATTTATTATTTTTTTAAACAAGGAGACTTTTATCTCAAGTTAGAATCATTAGCAAAGGGTGTTGGTTCAAAACGAATTCAACCGAGTCAATTATATAATCTGGAAATTCCTTTACCATCTCTTAAAGAACAACATGAGATATTAAACAGTATTCACGACTTTGAATATAATTACAGTAGAATTTTAAAAGAACTTAGTAGTCAATTAGATTTAGTAAAAAAACTTAGGAAATCAATAATCCAAGAAGGGGTTGAAGGCGGTCTTACGAACAACTGGCGTAGCGATAACACTAATCAATTGGGTACAGATAAACTACTAAAAAACATTAGACTGGAAAAAGCCCAGTTGATCGCTGAAAAAAAGATTCCAAAGGAAAAAGCAAGTACTTCAATTTCCAAAGATGAAATACCATACGAAATACCAATAAATTGGACCTGGATAAGGTTTGTTGATGTTATTCAATTCATGGCATACGGTACATCTCAGAAAACCAATGATAACCACGACCTGGTGCCTGTCTTTAGAATGGGGAATATTTCAAATGAGGGAACCCTGATTTATGAGAATTTTAAATTTATACCTCAAAATCATAGGGATTTGCCGAAACTTTATTTAAGGCCTGGGGATATAGTTTTTAATAGGACTAACAGTTATGATTTGGTAGGAAAAAGCGCTGTATATAGCGGTGAAAATAACACTTATACGCTCGCTTCTTACTTAATAAAGATCACCCTGTTTAAGAAGTATGCTAACTCTGACTACATAAATTTTTATTTACTTTCTCCTATCTGTCGCAAAACTCAAATCGAACCTCAAATAATAACTCAAACAAATCAAGCTAATTTCAGTGGCTCAAAACTCAAAAATATATTAGTGCCATTTCCGCCATTGGAAGAGCAAAATATTATTGTTGAAAAAATAAAAAACGTCCATTCATATTGTGATGGTTTAGAACAGAAAATCAAACAAAATCAATCCGATGTAATCCAGTTAGTATCATCAACGCTTAAAAATGCTTTTAAAGTAAATAACAATCAAATAGAACGAATAAAAAGTGACAGTATAGCATATGAATTAGCACAGTCTTCTACTCTTCGAATTAATTATATTAGAGATATCAATATCATGGAATTAACTGAAATATTAAAGGCACATGGAAAGATGTCGGCTGCGGATTTATGGAAAATGTCAAAGTTTGAAAGCAACATCGAGGCTTTCTATGCGGAATTAAAAATCCAAATCGAGAAGAATAAGACTATTCGGGAAACAGAGGAAAAGGGCTTTTTAGAACTAACATATGAGAATTGACCGAGTAAAAGTTGATGGTTTCAAAAATTTAAATCAGTTTGAAATTGATTTAAATGGAACTCAAATGAACACCATTCTTTTGGGCCAAAACGCGGCAGGAAAGTCTAACTTTTTGGAAGCTTTGGTCATAATTTTTAGAGACTTAGATCTATTTGAGAAAAAGTCATCTTTTCCTGAGTTTAATTTTGAGATTAGTTATAAATGTAAAAGTAATCAAATAAGAATTGTTGGAGTTGCGAAAGAGGATGACAATCCTTTGTTAATTGGTGACGTTTCAGACCGAGAAAAACCGGGATACTCATTTTTTGTTGATGACGAACGAAAAAGCAAAGCGGCATTCTATAAAGATAAAGACGAACACCTACCGAAATATGTTATATCATATTATTCTGGTGTTAGTAATAGATTAGTTGAACATTTTGATATACATCAAAAGCGATTTTATGACGATTTGTTGGCAGGGAAAGATGATCCTATGCGCCCTTTGTTTTATGCAAGGTTGATTCATAGCCATTTCGTTCTGATGGCGTTTTACTCCTTTCACAATGATGTAGTTAAAACCTTTTTAGAAGAATACCTCAATATATCTGGTCTGGAATCTATACTTTTTGTTTTGAAGCGACCAGAATGGGCAAAGGTTAAAAAAGGGGAGGGAGCAGACTCATCCTTTTGGAAATCCAGGGGCGTTGTTAAAAATTTCTTAGACGACTTGTGGGAAGCATCAATGGCTCCTATTTCACACAAGGATAATGTACGAGAAGATTTTAACAAACATCCTGAAAAGGAACTCTTATATATTTATATATCAAATCAGGAAAAGTTAGAAAAACTCGCAGCTAAATATGTTACTAATACTAATTTCTTCAAGATGTTGGAGAGTACTTACATTTCTGATTTAATTCAGGAAGTGCGAGTAAAAGTAAAGAAGATTCATTCTCAAAATGATGTGACCTTTAAGGAACTTAGTGAGGGTGAGCAACAGTTACTTACCGTTTTAGGTTTATTACGCTTTACTAATGAGGCAGAATCTCTAATACTTTTGGATGAGCCTGATACCCATTTGAATCCAGTCTGGAAATGGAATTACATGACATTACTTGATAAGATAGTTGAAAAGAATGAAACTAGTCAGATAATTATGACGACACATGACCCGCTGGTCATCGGTGGTTTAACAAAAGAAGAAATTAGAATATTCTATACTGAAGGGGAACAAAAACAAATAAGAGCTATAGAGCCAGAATTTGACCCAAGAGGACTGGGAGTTGCAGGGATCTTGACAAGTGATTTTTTTGGATTACCCAGCACCCTTGATAAAGAAACACTAAAATTATTGACGAGAAGGAATGAACTTTTGGTGCAACAAGACAGTCAAGAACTAGCGCTTGCTGAAAAGGTTGAGCTAAATGAACTTTTTCAAACTTTAAGTCAGCTGGGAATAAATACAACAGATCGCGATCCACTGTATGAAAAGTTTTTAATCGCCATGGGAAAAGCGAATGAACTAACAATTGAAAAATTGAGTGGAGAACAACTTGAAAAACAGAACGAAGTAGCGGCTCAAATAATGAAAGAGCTTTTGAAGGAGGATCAGGGAAAATGATTTACATTGACTTGGAAAACCACCCTCCGGCAAATGAATGGATTGGCAGAGCCGACAGTCTAACAACTCAACTCTTAGCTACAGGAGATATTGATGAGAGGAGAGGTATTATTGCAGCAAATGAAGGCATTTGGAGAGAACTGAAAAATCATTTGTCTAATATTAAAAATCGTAAATGTTGGTATTCCGAATCAATAAACGATGGTGCTCATTGTCATGTAGACCATTTTCGGCCGAAAACCAATGCGTTAAATGAAAATGGAGTTGATGAAGGGGGATACTGGTGGTTGGCCTTCGATTGGCTCAATTATAGATACTCTGGCCCTGCATCTAATGTAAGAAAAAAAGACTATTTTCCGGTAGTTCAAAACAAAGCAAATGGGTTTGCTGACAATCTTAATCTGGAAGATATATTACTCCTCGACCCTATCAATATTGATGATCCCACCAAATTGATTTTTGATGAAGAAGGGAAAGTTGGGCCGAGATTTACTGACAAAACATCAAGAGAATATAAACGCGCCTATTACTCAATTGAGAGATATAACCTTAATTCCGAAGGATTGAAAGAAGGACGAAGGCAGAAGTTTTTTAAAACAACACAGCTAATAATTAACGCTCAAAAATTGATTGCGTTACAGGTTGTAAACTATGATTTAGCTAGACAATCTGAAATCATAAAAATATGGAAAGAGTTGAGGGAATTAACTCATCCAAATTCTGAATATTCTGCCACCGCCAAATATTGCCTTAGAAGTTCGGGTTATGATTGGGCAACGGACGTAATTGCAGCCTAATAACTTCGACACTTTCCAGTCACAACTTTTGACAGAGTTTTATGGAGTGAATTTTAACTTGTTAAATATCAGTGGTATAAACCTGTCCTGTCGAATGTCGCGTTCTCACAGCGTGCTTCGGGAGCCAGAGAGCAGTACATCCATTGGATATGAGACCGAGTGTCCGGTATTATGTCTAAGAATTTTATGCTTGCTGCGCTCATCCGTTACAAACTAATTTATAGCCCAACCCACGCAAACTGATGATCTGTAAAGCGGGGTCGTCCTTTAGCATCTTGCGCAAATGTGTCATAAAAACGTTCATGCTGTTGGTGTTATAATAACTGTCGTCACCCCAAATCTTTTCTAAGGCCTCCTGCCGCTCCAGCACCTCGTTTTTGTACAGAAGCAAAAGTTTTAGCAGTTCCATTTCTTTAAAAGAAAGATCATACCTGGCTCTCGGGGTAGCCAATTGCTGGTTCACGCTATCCAGGCGGCAGTTTCCAAAAGTATATAAGGTTGTTTGTGCGATTTTCTCCGCCGACTGAGCAGGGCCAAATCGGCTCAGCAGAGATTCAATCCGCACCAGTAATTCAGCAATACTGAATGGCTTTTTAAGGTAATCGTGCCCGCCGCTTTTAAAACCTTTTACCACATCTTCGGGCATAGATTTGGCGCTTAGGAAGATAATAGGTACGCCCGCATTAAGCTTGCGAATATCTTCGGCCAGCGTATAGCCGTCCTTTAGCGGCATCATAATATCCAGCAGGCACAGGTCGGGCTGGTGGGTGTTAAATAGTTCCAGCGCCGTTTGCCCATCGCCCGCCAATAAAACTTCGTACCCTTTTTGCGTCAGGTTATCTATCGTTATCCGCGCTAAAAAAGGCTCGTCTTCGGCGTAAAGTATTTGGCGCTTCATAAGGCTAAAGGTAAATATAGGGTAAAGTTGCAGCCTTTGCCCGGCTCGCTTTGCAGGGTAACACGGCCGCCATGCTGCCGGGTAACCTGCTCAACATAGTGCAAACCAAGGCCCGATCCCTTTACATTATGAATATCGCTTACGCCGGCCGGTAGCCTAAAAAAGCGCTCGAACACGCGCTGCTGGTAAATAGGTGCAATGCCCGGGCCGTTATCCTGAAAGCTGATACTCACCACGGTTGGCTCCTGCTTAATGCTGATTTGCAGTAGGGTATTTTTACCGCCATATTTAAGCGCGTTCTCTACCAGGTTATAAAAAACATTGGTTAAATGCACCGGGTCGCCGCTTACAAAGCATGGATCTGTCAGGGGCTGATAAATGATTTCGGCGGCATTATTCTCGGTTTGCAGGCGCATGGAGGCTACCACCTGTTGTAAACCCTGCTGCACATCAAACAATTCCTTTCTGTAATGCGCCTCGCCGTTATCCATTTGCTCCAGGTTCAGCACTTTTTCAATCATCAGGTTCAGTCGTCTCAGTTCGCTGCGCGAAATTTCAAGATAGCTTTTCAACAGGGCCGGATTTTTCTCCAATTCATTATCAGCAATACTTTCCAAAGCGATGGCGATGGTGGCGACGGGCGTTTTCAACTCGTGGGTCATGTTGCTGGTAAAAGCCGACCGCGCCTGGGCATACAGGCGCTGGTTACGCATCAGCTTAAGGATGAAATAAAACACCGCCCCGGTTAGCAACAACATAAACAGCGACGATAGCAAGTAAAAACGCATCCGGTAAATTATTACGCGGGTAAGCGAAGGGATCACCAACTGATACCTGTGTAAAAACTTTAGGTTATAGGTATAATGCTTGCTGATGTAGGCCGCCTTTTGAGGTTTACCGATTATTGATACGCTGTCCAGCCGGTCATTATCATAGTTGTACCGGGCAAAATAAGCCGGTGTTTCAATAGCCGCCCGCTTCAGATCTGCCTTAACCGTGCTGTCCATCAATCGGAATGTTTGTCTGTCGAGAGAAAGCACGGCTGCCGGTTTTTGGCTATCGATACGATGCGAGCTGTGCGGCTTATATTTTTGATTATTTAAAAAAGAAAGATGCAGGTTGATCACCGAACTATCGTTAGATATGCCGTAACGGAACTCGCTGTGCAGGTCATCTACTTTCAAATCATCAAAGGCCTGCCGCAGGTTAAGCCATTCGGGCGAGAGGAAGAACTCCCGGAAACGGGTGCTTTGCTCGTGCCCACGGGCAATGGTGTTATAGCTGGTTTTTTGGGCGGCCGTGCTCACCAGGCTTTCCAGTTCCTGGCGCAGTTGGTTCTGTTGGCTTTGGTGCAGTTGCCACAACCAGGCCAGCTGTAAAACGATGCTAACCAATAAAGCCAGCATTACCAAAGGATAGGCATAACGCGCCGAAAGCCATTTCATAACGCTAAAATGCGGAAATGATCGTTATCTTGCCGACCGCCTTAGCCGATTTAATGTTATTTAAGGAAACTTAAGTTTGCTTAATCTTTCTTGTGGGTAGGTTTGTGTTATGAATAAAGCCTTATTATTTTTCGCTATTTTATTTTCTACCCGGCTTTATGCCCAGCAAACCATTAAAGGCACGGTGACCGATCCCAGCCATCAGCTTTTAGATGCCGTTACCATTACCCTTAGCCAGCAAAATAAAATGGTGGCATCGGCATTTGCAGATCATGGCATATTCACATTAAAAAGCGCGCCAAAGGGTGATTATATACTCACAGCTACCCTGATAGGCTACAAGGCAGTAACGCGTAACCTGGCTTTGCCACAGGATTCGGTCCTGATCATTATGCAGCCGGAAGCGAAAGCCTTAAAACAAGTGACCATATCTGCGGCCAAACCGCTGATAGAGCGCAAGATTGACCGGGTGGTTTTTAATGTAGAAAACAGCATTACGGCCAGCGGCAGAACCGTTTGGGATGCATTGGGTAAGGCCCCCGGTGTGCAAACCAAGTTTGATGGCGGCATTAGCGCATCGGGCAAAGGCGTGGTAATTTATTTAGATGACAAGCCGTTAAGGTTATCGGGCGATGACCTGGCAACTTATTTGCGTAACCTGCCATCGGACAACGTGAGCAAAATGGAGATCATGACCAACCCGACCGCCCGTTATGACGCGCAGGGCGGCGCAGTGATCAATATCATATCTAAAAAACCCAAAGGCCAGGGATTGAACGTGATTTTGAGCGGCGTATACACCCAGGCTACTTACGATAGTTATAACAGCAGCGCGGTATTTAACTACCGCAAAGGCAAATGGAATATTTATGGCAATTACGGCTACAGCCGCCGCAAAAAAGACCATGCCGAAACCGAGTACGTAATTTATAATACCCCCGGCAGTTTTGCTGATTGGGAAAATACAAAATCGGGCATCCGGTCGGGTAACGCCGGTAGTTATAAACTGGGGGTTGATTATGACCTGACCCCTAAACAGGTGATCGGCTTTTTGGTTACGGGGTATAATGCCACCAATAGGCGCACCAACCAGGTACGCACGGATATTTATAATATGCACAGGGCAACTGCCGATTCTACATTGCAAACCAACAACCTGACCGACGGGCGTACGGATCAATACAGCTTTAACCTGAACTACAAGGCCAAACTGGATACCAACGGCCGCAGCCTGAACATCGACCTGGATCTTGCCCCCTATCGTAATAATAACGATCAGTACATCAATAATTTCTCTTACTTGCCTAACGGCGCACTGGCAGCCGCACCCTATCGCATTTTTACACCATCGCGACAGCAGATCAGTATTTATTCGGGTAAGTTAGATTACACCTACAAACTGGGTAAAGTATGGAGTATGGAATCGGGCCTGAAGTACAGCAGTATCGTTACCGAAAACCGTTTCGATTTTTATAATAACGCCGGGGCTACCCCGGTACTGATCACACCCAACAGCGATAACTTTCGCTATGCTGAAAAAACGGCCGCCGCTTATACCAGCATTACTGGCAGCCTGGGTAAATGGACCTTTGAAGGTGGTTTACGTGGCGAATACACCAATACCCGCGGCTATTCAGTCACGCTGGATGCACTTAATACCAACCGCTATTTCAAATTGTTCCCCACCTTGTTTGCTGTTTATAAAATTAACAAGGATAACGAGCTGAATTTAAACTACGGCTACCGCATTAACCGGCCCGATTACTGGCGGCTTAATCCATTTAAATCGTACACCAGTCCTTATACCTATCTGGTGGGCAATCCCGCGCTGCAACCGGCCTTTATTCATAATATAGAGCTGGGGTATACGTACAAACAACAATATAATGTAGCGCTGTTTTTGCGCCGCACACAGGGCGTTTTCAGCAATATCACCGTACAGGACGATGTCAATAAGATTTTTTACGATACCCAGCAAAACCTTGATCTGAGCCAGGATATCGGCATCTCGGCATCCTTCCCGGTTACGGTTGCCCCCTGGTGGGAGATCAACAACTATTTGCAAAGCGCCTATCGACAGGAAAAATCGGGGTACCTACAGGGTAGCTATAATTATCATACCTTAAGCAGTTATTTAAGTACAAACCACGCTTTCACTATTAATAAAGCAGCCGGACTTAAAGCCGAGATCAGCGCCTGGTATTCGTCGCCATCGGTACAGGGTATTTACCATACCGCGCAAACGTTTGATGTAAGCGCGGGCATCCGCAAAACGGTAATTAAAGGACAAGGAACTTTACGCCTGGCCGTGAACGATCTTTTTTATGGCAACGCCTACCGTATCAATGTAGATTACCTGAACCAGCATAATGGCTTTTACGAAAAGAACGATACGCGCAGCGTAACGCTAAGTTTCAGCTATCGGCTGGGCAGTAATGTAACCGCCGCGCGTAAACGTAATACCGCCAGCGAGGACGAGAAAAAACGGGCCAATTAGAAATACTCATATATTTCGTTTACCGATAAAAATGTTAAATAATTGCGGTGAATTCAAGATCATCAAGAAATCCGGCCATTGAAAGGCAGCATTTAAGCCCGTTATCATCTATAGATGAGTTCATTTCGTGTCTTGGTCTGATAAAAATCAGGCTTACTTGCAAAGTGCTACGGCGTTTAAACCATCGGGCGTAGTGGCATAGTTTCCATTCTACCGTAATGTTACTGCCAGCACCGAGTTGCGTCAGAACCGAATTTCCAAATAAGGATTGTAGTTGCTTTCAATACCGAAATACAAATTAAAATAGTTTTTCTTCCAAAAGATCTTTCCAAATAATGAACCCTTTGCCGTCAGCGTAATCATGAACAATACGACTAAACTGTTCGGGATTGGTTTCGAGATATTGCTGCCGTCCTTTTGTTCGTATTTGGCCAAGCAGCGTATCTATCTGCCTTATACTCCGTTCAAGTTCGTAAACAGACTTTTCAATATGCCACATATAGGTTGCCTCTTCAGTATCTAATGTTTCCCAAACCAAATGGTATTGGTTATTGCCGGAAAGTAAAAATACAAATGAGAAGGGCTCTAATACAAAACGGAGCTTCAGTATAGTTCGTTCGTGTTTTTGAGAAAGGTAACGGAGATGTCGATGATGCTTATATTGCTTAAGAGCCAGTATATTTTCCAATAAATCGTCTTCGTTGGTGTAAAGTAATTGCTCTCTGCCGCCTTGTACTTGTCCTGAATCCAATAGGTTATCTTCTCCTATAGGGATACCTTTAATAATATCTTTGTTTAAAAACCGGAACTTTACGCTTTCAATTACCTCACGATTTAATTTATCGAGATCATTAGAAGATGCTGATTTAAATACCAGCCTGTTATGTTGGAACGTAGCTTGGATATTAACTAATGCCGTTGTGCGTTTGAGGAATCGGATAAAATACGGCTTAAGAACGGTAAACTCTGGTCTAACATTCAAGTTTTCAATTTCAAACTCGACCTCCTTACCATTGAATTCAGCAATTGGATGTTTGAATGCGATGCTGCCAAATCTGAATTCTAATTGTTCAATTGGCACCTCGATCTTCTCATTGATTTGACCACTTACTATTTCGCTTTCATCTATAGGGCTTGTTAAGCCGCTTTGATCCAGCTTTTTGTAGTATATGTGATTATTCCGGGGAAAGTATACCACCATTCCGCTGCAAAAGGGGCCAGCATTTTAAGGTGTAAACGAGCAGTCAAAGCTCCATCATCACTAAGCAGTGTGATTTGCAGTAAACTTAGTGATTTTT
>NZ_JBDSZG010000021.1:0-41378 GCF_039925265.1 Mucilaginibacter sp. | reverse complement strand
TTGCTGCTTTACAGCGTTTGAAGGAAACCGAGGATTGGGTGAAAGATTGCTGGATGTGGCTCTACCGTGGTGCCTGGCACGAGTTTGCTACGCACGAAATTGAAATGGCGGTGCCTTTATCGCCTGCAGAAGTTTTGCGCAAGCGTAACGCCATCTTCAAGCACCAAAGCCAAAAGGACCGCCCCGTATTCCCCGGCGATGATGCCCGCGAGTTCTGGGTGCGTGCCGAGGACCGCAACCGCGAAACTGCCGTTTGTTATGATAAGCTCGGTATGGCGGAGTATGCGGCTATGGAGGCATTTGTCAGGTACCACTACTAAAGTACAATCAACTAAATCTCTCTATATCTCCGAAGAGGCGCGAGCAATTGCGCCTCTTTTTTGTTTAACCGTTTTTCTTGTAGAGACGCGATACTTCGCGTCTCTACAAGAAAATCTTCCCATTTACCAACCGAATGATCTCCGCTTCCGCAGCAATTGCTTTTTGTTCCAGTTCCTCTCCCCGCTTCAAAATATCATCCACAAAAATCTTATCCTTATACCCCGAAGCATTTATTTTCACATTCATAAAAGCGCCTATTACCGCCGAGCGTGCGCACAGTGAAGCCACGCCCGCATCGGTTACCGAATTGGGGTTACCAACCTCTACCATTGCTTTTATCAGGGTCAGGCTCTCGTAAGAAATCTGCATCACCTTAAACGGGATCTCAATAGCGTATTTGGTGGCATCCTGTATCGCTTTACCGCGGGCGGCTTTCTCCTCATCGGTAGACTTGGAAAGACTAAACGCCTCCATAATTTTATTGAACGCTTCGGTATCCAAATCAACCAATTTCAACAGTTCATCTTTATAGGCTTGCCCTTTTTCGGCCCAATCGCTAAACTCTTCCCAACGGCTATCCCATCCTTTTTTGTGCGACGACAGGTTAGCCACCATAGTAGCCAGCGACGCACCCAAAGCGCCCATATAAGCCGAAATAGAACCACCGCCCGGCGCGGGGCTCTCGCTCGCAGTTTCGTCGGCGAAGGCGGTTAAACTCATGCCGACTAATTTGCCTGCGGCGGCATCCTGCAACAGGTATTCGATAATCCGCTCCCTTGGATTAAACGGCCCCAGTTCATCCAGCCCCATCGATTTAAGGGCTATCTTGATCAGTTCCGCTTCACTCACCCCTACCGACCGCTGTTGTTTCCGCAGGAAATATTTACCGGCATCCAGCATCGCCTTCAAGGGAATCAAGCCCACTAATTCGCTGCCCGTTACCCGGATGCCCCGCTCATCGGCCTTTTTACAAACCTCATCAAAAGCTATGTGGATAGGCGTAACTTCAATATTGGTGAGGTTCATGGAGATCTGCGCAACGCCATATTCCTCAATGTACCAGCCTATCGCCTTTACACTTTTTAACGAACCCGGAATGCTTTTTGGCTTGCCGTTCTCATCGGTAATAACTTTACCTGTCACCGGGTCGCCATCGCGCAGCACACGGCCCGCCTCGCGCACATCAAACGCAATAGCATTTGCCCTGCGGGTGCTGGTGGTGTTCAGGTTCACATTATAGGCTATCAAAAACTCACGCGCGCCAATAACGGTAGCGCCCCGTTTTATATCATTTTCCGCAGGCCCAAAATCCGGTGACCATTGCGGTAGTTTTATCTTCTTAAAAAACCCTTCATACTCCCCAGCACGAATGATGGATAGGTTGCTGCGGCTTTTATCCGGCTGCGCATATTCATATAAATACGCAGGGATCTGCAATTCCTCACCCACGCGTTTGGCCAATTGCCTGGCGTACTCCGCAGTTTCTTCCATTGTAATATTGGCAATAGGTATCAGCGGACAGACATCCGTTGCGCCCATCCTGGGGTGCTCGCCCTTATGCCTGCTCATATCTATCAGTTCCCCGGCCTTCTTTATCGACAAAAAAGCGGCTTGTATCACCGCCGATGGCTCGCCTACAAAAGTCACCACAGTACGGTTCGTGGCCTTGCCCGGGTCAACATTCAGCAGGCGCACGCCGTCTACAGACTCCACCTCGTCGGTAATTTGTTTGATGATAGCCAGGTTAACGCCTTCGCTAAAATTGGGTACGCATTCAATTAGTTGGTTCATTGGTTCATTGGTTCAGTTGTTCATTAGTTCATTAGTATTCGCGTGGTTAGTTAAATCAGCGAAATCCCAAAATCATTAAAATCAGCGGTCCACACCTTTTGCGGCTTCATCTTCCCCTGGTAATATAGTATTTCGCGGTAGTCGGCACATGGGTAGGCTTGCATATCGGCAAGCATTCCCGGCGCTAATATACCACGGTTTGTTATTTTTAGTGCGGCTGCTGCACGGTAAGTTAAGCCGGCAAATACCTCGGCGGCTGTCAATTTTTCTGATGCGCTCATTACCGCCGCCTGCATCAGCAAGTCGCCCATTGGGGCAGATCCGGGGTTCCAGTCGCTGGCTATGGCGAGGCAGGCACCGGCATCCAGCAATTTACGGGCGGGAGCATATTGCATTCCCAACCCTAATGATGCGCCGGGTAAAGTAACCGCGACTGAATTTGACTCCGCTAATAATTTTATCTCGGCTTCGCCACTCGCTTCCAAATGATCTGCTGATAATGCCCCTACTTCAACAGCAACCTTACTTCCGCCCGTCGTGAACTGATCAACATGTACCGTAATCTCAAAACCCATTTGCTTTGCATGGTTCAGGTAGAACAATGCGTTCTCCGCATCAAAGGCACTTTGTTCAATAAATATATCCACCCTTGCGGCAAGGTTTTCCTCCCTTACTACCGGCAGCAATTCATGCAGCACATATTCTAAATATTCGCGTTGCGACCCATTAAAATCCTTTGGCACCATGTGCGCGGCCAGGCAGGTGGATACCATTTTAGCTTTAGTTTTAGCAGCTGCCGCTTTTATCGCCCGCAATTGTTTTAACTCTTCGGCCAAACTTAAACCATACCCGCTTTTTACTTCTATCGTGGTAACGCCTTCCGACAGATGCCGGTTTGCCCGTTGTACAAGCAGTTCGGCAAGCATCATTTCATCTGCCGCCCGGGTTTGCGTAACCGTATCCCAAATGCCGCCGCCGCTTTGGGCAATCTCCAAATAGGTTTTACCGGCAATCCGCATAGCGTAATCCTTCGCCCGGTTCCCGCCGAAACAAATGTGCGTATGGCAATCTATAAAGCCCGGCAACAGTACACGACTGCCCCTAATTTCTTCTATTTCTGCCGTTGGGTTCGCCTTTTTCAATTCCTCAAAATCACCAACCGCCAATATCAGTCCATCCTTCACCAATACACCGCCGTTGGGAATGACGTGCAATTGCTCATCCTTCAATGCCCCTTTTAGCGGGAGGTTTGTTAAAGGAAGAATTTGCGTGAAAGGGCCTATTAGTTTTTTCATTTTTTTTATTTCGAATATTAACCACCCCGTCATGCATGCTTGTTTCAGCACCCCAGCTGCTTAGTCGCTACCATGCAAACCGTCCACCTGTCCTGTGGGGTGCCGAAATAAATTCGACGGATTATTTCTGGGGCGTTGCCTGCGGCCCGGGCTTTCCGCTGCAAATCCTCGCCCTTCCCGCCGACAGCCACACACAGCTGTGGGTTTTCCGCTGCAATCCCTAACGCAAAACACCATTGCTCCTCCCTCTTTGCGAGGCACGAAGCAATCTCCGAACCTTTGCAATCGGCGACTTGTCCTATCGGGAGATTGCTTCGTGCCTCGCAATGACGCGTGGATTATTTTTCGTCTTTCGGACTTTCCCTCTTCCCAACTTCCGGACTAACTACCTACCACACCTTCAACCCAAACCTGTCCGCCCATTCGCTGGCTTTATCGTAACCTGCATCCGTATGGCGGAAGATACCCATCGCAGGGTCGTTATGTAACACGCGCTTGAGGCAGGTTGCGGCACGTTCGGTTCCGTCGGCTACTACTACCATGCCTGCATGTTGGGAGTAGCCCATGCCTACCCCGCCACCGTGGTGGAACGATACCCAGGTTGCCCCGCCCGATGTATTTGCCATCAGGTTAAGCAGGGGCCAGTCGGATACCGCGTCCGAGCCGTCCTTCATCGCTTCTGTTTCCCGGTTTGGCGATGCTACCGAGCCGCAGTCCAAATGGTCGCGACCGATCACTATAGGTGCTTTTACTTTTCCGCTGGCTACCAGTTCGTTCAATATCAAGCCGGCTTTTTCGCGTTCGCCCATGCCCAGCCAGCAAATGCGGGCGGGCAGGCCTTGAAAAGCTATTTGCTTTTGCGCTTTCCCCAGCCAGTTGATGAGCGGCTTATTTTCGGGGAAGGCTTCCATCAGCGCCCTGTCGGTTGTATAAATATCTTCGGGGTCGCCGGATAGAGCGACCCATCTAAACGGCCCTTTTCCCTCGCAAAACAGCGGACGGATAAAGGCAGGCGTAAACCCCGGGAAATTAAAGGCATCCGGCTCGCCTCCCTGACGGGCAAATTCACGCAGGTTGTTGCCATAATCAAAGGTAATGGCCCCTTGCTTCTGCAGCTCCAGCATAAGGCCAACATGGCGGGCCATGCTTTTTAGGGAGAGGCGTTTATATTGTTCTGCATCGGCTTTACGCAGGTCCAGCGCTTCGTCTAAACGTAAGCCGTTGGGGATATAACCGTTCAAAGGGTCGTGTGCCGAGGTTTGGTCGGTAAGCATATCGGGCACAATGCCGTCTGCAATCATTCGCTCCAGCATATCGCCGGCATCGCTTACCAAACCAACAGATAAGGTCTCGCCTTTGGCCATAGCCTCTTTTACCCAGGTCATGGCTTCCTCGTATGAGTGTGTCAACCTGTCGATGTATTTGCTATCGATGCGTTTTTGGATGCGTGTTGCATCTACATCGGCACCTAAAAATACCGCGCCTGCCATGGTTGCGGCCAGCGGCTGTGCACCGCCCATACCGCCAATGCCTGCACTCACAATGAGTTTCCCGGTAAGGTCGCCATTAAAATGCTGGCGGCCTGCTTCTACAAAAGTCTCGTAGGTGCCCTGCAAAATGCCCTGGGTGCCGATGTAGATCCAACTGCCGGCGGTCATTTGCCCATACATCATCAGCCCCTCGGCGCGGAGCTTGTTAAAGTGCTCCCAGGTTGCCCAGGCAGGCACCAAATTACTGTTGGCTATCAATACACGCGGGGCCTGCGGGTGGCTGCGGATAATGCCCACCGGTTTGCCCGATTGTACCAGCAAGGAATGTTCCTCGTCCAGTTCCAGCAGCAATTCTATAATTTTCCGTAACGATTCCGGGTTGCGGGCAGCCTGACCAATTCCGCCGTAAACCACCAGTTCATCCGGGTTTTCGGCAACCTGGCCATCGAGGTTGTTGAGCAGCATGCGCAGGGGCGCTTCCGTTTGCCAGCTTTTAGCGTGCAAAGTATTTCCAACCGGCGCTTTGTAAACCGGGTGGCTTGCGTAGGTTTTAATAAATTCCGAACTCGTCATCGTTGTTTAAATTGATGTGATGTTGTTGAGCGACTTTATGGGCTACAGCCTCAAATTCGCCGCTAATAATTAATTGGTGCAGTCGATTAATGTCTTCTGCAAATATCCTGTCTTCATCTATAAAAGGCACGTGTTTGCGTACCAACTGATGGCAAGCCTCAATAACCGGGGTGGATAAAAGCGGCCTGCGAAAATCCAGTGCCTGCGAAGCATACAGCAATTCGATCGCCTGTATATATTCCAGATTATCTAACACCATGTGCAGTTTGCGCCCGCTGATGGAGCCCATGGACACATGATCTTCCTGGCCCAGCGAGGTGGGCACGCTATCGGCGCTGGCCGGGAAGCAAAAGGTTTTATTTTCGGTCACCAGTGCGGCGGTGGTGTATTGCGGGATCATCAGGCCGGAGTTTAAGCCCGCGCCATTTGTTAAAAGTTTTGGCAGGCCGTAACGGCCTTCGCTCATGAGATAGCAGCGGCGGTCGGCAATATTGCCTAATTCGGCTGCGGCTACGGTGGCGTAATCCAGCGGAAGCGCTAAAGGCTGCCCGTGAAAGTTGCCGCCGCTGATGGTGTCTTCGGCAGAAAAAACAACGGGGTTATCGGTAACGGAGTTTAGTTCTATCTCGGTCAACCCTTTTAAATGCAGCCAGGCGTTGCGTGATGCACCATGCACCTGCGGCATGCAGCGGAGTGAATAGGGATCCTGCACGCGGTTACAATCCGCATGTGCGCAATTAATATCCGAGCCAGCAAGCAAGGCTGCTAAACGTTGTGCCACGTGCTTCGTTCCTTTATAGGGGCGAATAGCGTGCAGCCGTGCATCAAAGGGGCGCGAGGAACCCATCAACCCCTCCAGGGACATGGCGCCAATAAGGTCGGCCACATTTAAAGCATTGTTTAACCGCTCCACCGCTTTTATGGCAAATGCTAAAATAAATTGTGTACCGTTGATGAGAGCAAGCCCTTCCTTGGGGCCAAGCACAAGCGGTTCCAAATTATGCTGCTGCAATATTTTTCCCGCGGGAAATTTTTCATCGCCAACAAAAACATAACCCAAGCCTATCAATGGCAAAAACAAATGTGCCAGTGGAGCGAGATCGCCGGATGCGCCTACCGAACCCTTTTCCGGCACCACGGGTATTACATCGTTATCAATATGCCAGATCACCCGCTCTAAAGTTTTTGGGGAGATGCCCGAATAGCCTTGCGCCAGCGCCTGCACTTTGGTGATGAGCATTAGTTTGGCTATTTCCTGTGGAATGGGTTTGCCTACCCCAACGCTATGGCTTTTGAGAATGTTGCTTTGCAGCAGGCTGGTGTCTTTTTCGGAGATGCTGGTATCGCACAACGGGCCGAAACCGGTATTAATTCCGTAGACCGGCTTTTGCGCGTGAACTATCTTCTCTACTTCTTTCCACGATCTATGTATCCCCTCAGCCGCTTCCTCATTAATAACCCCTTTGAGCTTGCCGGAAGCAATATCCAGCACCTTACGTATCGACAGGTGCTCCACTCCATAGTTAAAACTATTCATCAGTAGCGGGTTTTAAGTTCAACTTCTTACCAACGGTATCCGCCAGGTTTGCCGAGCGGAACACGTTTTCCATAGCAGCGATAGCGGGTAATAATTGCGTGGCGGCGGCATCGCTTTCGGCAAGGTCCATCATGCTGGTGTTAATAGCTTCCCAAATGGGCAAGATCTGATCAAGAATGGCTTTGCCCTTCGGTGTGAATTGTACCAGCTGCCTGCGGCCGTCATCGGTACAAACCGACGTTTCCACAATATTTTTATTCTTAAGATTAGTGATCAGCTGGCTTGCCGCCGGGTGCGACACCTCGGTTTGCTCGCTGAGTTCTTTGATGGAAAGCGACTCGTTCTTCGACAATAAATAAAACACCGGGAACCAGCTGGCCTCAAACTCGATGCCCTCATTTTGGTAAATACGGTTTATCTCGGCTAAAAAAGTTTCACTCATCCGCCTGAGGCGGCTGCCTAAAACTAAATAACCCAAGCTTTGATACAAATTCATAACGCAATTTATATAAGTGCTTATATAAATGCAAATGTTATTTTAAATAGGCGAGCCCCCCAGCCCCCTGAAGGGGGAGCTTTTTGATTTGCAAAGCAGAAACATTGGGGCTGTAACATTCGTGTTTTTATTAAACAGATGATACACAAATAAGTATTTTAGGCCCATGAAAAAACTAACACTACTATCTATACTATTCCTTGGCATGTGTTGCCGGATCGCGCTCTCTGCCGGTATAGATACTGTCAAAAGAAACGGCTACACCCTCATCGTATCCGGTAACGACGAGCACTTCGATCAAGCTATTAAGGAAAAACTCATCAGCACCTTTTTTACCGTTTACCCTAAAATTGTAAAGGAGTATAATAAGAAGAGCCTCAAACAGGTTGTGTTCTTTATTGATACAGCCTACCATGGAGTTGCGGCGACTGATAATGGGCGGGTAGTGTTCAGTCCTGCTTACATGACCAAGCATCCGAACGACATCGACGTGGTTACCCACGAGGTAATGCACATTGTTCATGATTACGGCGATAGCAGTGGACCCGGCTGGCTTACAGAAGGTATTGCCGACTACGTTCGTAACGAGCACGGTGTTGCCAACGAGGCTGCGGGATGGAAGCTCCCCGCCTACAAATCAACCCAAAACTATGACAACGCCTACCGTGTAACCGCCCGCTTTTTAGTTTGGGTAGAAACCAAGGTTAAAAAAGGCAGCGTGAAAAAATTTGACGGCATTATGCGCAAGCACATTTATAATGATAATACCTGGAAGGATGTTACCGGGAAATCGGTGGATGAGTTGTGGAAAGAATATGCGGAAAATCCAAACACATAGGCGAACTCCCCGGCCCACTGAAGGGGGAGCCTTTGAATTGCCAACGCCGCCGCTCTGCTGGAGTTGCAATTATTAGGCGGCATCTTGCCGCGGGTGGCCGGAGGCCTTACAATATTCGTCACTCGGCCGGAGCCGAGCGACTGCAAAATCTTATATAAATAAGAAAGGCTTTCCATTTTGGAAAGCCTTTCTTATTTATGTCTTCGACAAGTTCAGACTGACAACCTTTGTTATCAACCACCCAGTGCCGCTGCACCGCTTACAATTTCGGTAAGCTCGGTAGTAATAGCCGCCTGACGGGCCTGGTTGTATGAAAGTTTAAGGGCTTTCAACAGATCACCGGCGTTTTCGGTTGCCTTGTCCATCGCTGTCATACGTGCGCCGTGTTCAGATGCGTTTGAATCTAATACCGCGCGGTATAACTGGATCTTGATATTCTTAGGGATCAGCTGCTCTACAATTTCTTCCTGCGAAGGCTCCAATATGTAGTCAACCTGCGCTTCAATAGCACCATCCTTAGTTTTCAGTTTTTCTTCCTTTGGCTTAGCTTCTGGTTTCGGTACCGGCAATAATTGCTCTGCTACCTGGAACTGTATAGCCGCGTTACGGAAATGGTTGTAAACCAGTTCTACACGGTCGTAATCGCCATTGATAAAGCCTTGCATGATCGCTTCGGTAATTTTTGAAGCGTTGATGAAGTTCAGGTCGAGGTATAGGTCGTTATTGTTGCCAATAACATTGTACTTGCGGCGCTGATAATATTCCTGGCTTTTTTTACCGATAGATACGATAGATACATTGCCAGCCTTAAGTTGCTCGCTGTATTTCTCTGCTATCAGGTTATTGGCAGTTTTAATAACGTTGGTGTTGAACGCACCCGCCAAACCACGGTTTGATGATACAACAACCACCAATACACGTACCGGCTCGCGCTCCTGCAGGTATGGCGACGCGCCATCCTCCAAACTTGCCGATAAGTTTGCCAACAGGTCTTTCAACTTATTAGCGTACGGGCGTAATTGTACAATAGCATTGGTCGCTCTTTTCAGCTTTGCCGCCGAAACCATTTTCATGGCCTTGGTGATCTGCTGCGTTGAGCTTACCGACGATATCCTGTTTCTTACTTCTTTTAAATTAGCCATTCTTTTTTTGAGTGGTGAGTTATGAGTTATAAGTGCTGAGTGTTGAACTCAAGACCTATAACTCCTTACTCAAAACTAAATTAATATTTACCTGCCAACTCTTTAGCTACCGTTTCCAGTACGCCGGTTAGTTGGTCATCGAATTTACCTGCTTTAAGGGCCGCCAACACTTCAGGGTGGCGTTGCTCTAACTGGCTGGTGTATTCTGCTTCAAACTCACGGATCTTGTTAACCGGTACGTTACGCATCAGGTTTTTTGTACCCAGGTAGATAATAGCAACCTGTTTTTCAACCGTTACCGGTGAGTACTGGCCTTGCTTTAGTATCTCTACGTTACGTGCACCTTTGTCAATTACGTTTTTTGTAGAAGCATCTAAGTCCGAACCGAATTTAGAGAAAGCTTCCAGCTCGCGGTATTGAGCCTGGTCAAGTTTCAAAGTACCTGCTACTTTCTTCATCGATTTGATCTGCGCATTACCACCCACACGAGATACCGAGATACCTACGTTAATTGCGGGACGGATACCGGCCAAGAACAAGTTCGACTCCAAAAAGATCTGACCATCGGTAATAGAAATTACGTTGGTTGGGATATAAGCTGATACGTCACCTGCCTGTGTTTCGATAATTGGTAATGCTGTTAACGAACCGCCGCCTTTTACGATGTGCCTGATAGATTCCGGCAGATCGTTCATTTGCTGAGCGATGTTATCGTTGCTGTTCACCTTTGCAGCACGCTCTAATAAACGGCTGTGCAGGTAAAATACGTCACCAGGGTAAGCCTCACGGCCCGGTGGGCGACGTAGTAACAATGATACCTCGCGGTAAGCCACAGCTTGCTTAGAAAGGTCATCATAGATGATCAAAGCAGGGCGACCAGTATCGCGGAAGTACTCGCCAATTGCAGCACCTGCAAACGGAGCAAAGAATTGCATGGTAGCAGAATCCGAAGCGTTTGCAGCAACTATGATAGAGTATGGCATAGCACCGTTCTCTTCAAGCGTGCGTACAATGTTTGCAACGGTAGAGGCTTTTTGGCCACAAGCTACATATATACAAGTTACCGGCTGGCCGGCATCATAAAACTCTTTTTGGTTGATGATGGTATCGATACAAACCGCAGTTTTACCTGTTTGCCTGTCACCAATAACCAACTCACGCTGGCCACGGCCGATAGGGATCATTGCGTCGATAGCTTTGATACCTGTTTGCAAAGGCTCGGTTACCGGCTGGCGATAGATAACACCCGGCGCTTTACGCTCCAAAGGCATTTCATACGTTTGGCCAAGTATTGGTCCTTTACCATCAATTGGAGTACCTAAAGTATCAACAACACGGCCAAGCATACCTTCACCTACGTTGATAGATGCAATACGATTGGTACGTTTTACGTTGTCGCCTTCTTTGATATCGTCAGAACGGCCCAACAATACCACACCCACGTTATCTTCTTCAAGGTTCAAAACGATACCTTGTAAACCGTTATCAAATTCAACCAGCTCACCTGATTGTACTTTAGTTAGTCCGTAAACACGTGCAATACCATCACCCACCTGGAGTACGGTACCCACTTCTTCTAATTCAGATTCTGACTTGAAGCCTGCTAATTGCTGGCGCAATATTGCTGATACTTCGTCTGGTCTTACCTCTACCATTTTTCGAATTTATTTTAGAGTTTTAATTTAATATTATTTAATTGCAGCTTGTGCAAAATCCTTTTTCAATTTCTTTAGGCTGGTGGCTATGCTGGTATCTACCTGCCTGTCGCCAACTGTAAGCACAAAGCCGCCAATTAGTTTTGGGTCAACCTTATCGGTTAACTTAACAGTACCGCCAATTGCCGCCTGTACATCGGCAAGCATTTTTTGCTTGTTGGCCGCAGATAACGGTGCTGCAGTTGTTACCCTTGCATTGGTAATATGGTTCTTCACATCGTATAAGCCAATAAATTCATTAGCGGTAGTGTACAACACTTCGCCACGGCCTTTATTTACCATAATGTTTAAAAACGCGATAGTTACCTTGCCCACCTTGGCACCAAACACATCGGCCAATATATTAACCTTTTTGCTGTGCGAGATGATAGGGTTAGCTAAAACAGCGCCCAACTCCGGGTTTGCCTTTACGGTTTTCAGGAACAGCTCCATATCATCCTTAACCGCCTCAACAGCTTTCTGCTCTGCGGCTAAGTCGATCAATGCTTTTGCGTACCTTAATGCTACTGTTACTTCTGACATATCTTTTAGTTGTGAGTGTTGAGTGGTAAGTAATGAGTTGAACTCAGTACCCGTAACTCAAAACTTATTACTACTATAATTTCACTTCTTTTAACAGTTCTGCAACCAATGCATCCTGTTTGCTGCTGTCTTCAAATTGCTTGCGCAATACCTTCTCGGCAATCTCCAACGATAAAGTTGCAACCTGGTTTTTAACGTCGGCCATTGCAATAGCTTTTTGGTTGTTAATTTCTATACGGGCAAGCTCAATCTGGCGCGCGCCTTCTTTGTGTGCAGCATCTTTAGCTTCGCTGATGATCTGGTCTTTTACTTTTTTAGCTTCAGACAGGATAGCATCACGCTCTATACGCGCTTGTTTCAAAAGGACATCATTCTCGTTTGTTAAACGGGCCATTTCGTCTTTAGCGGCTTCGGCTTTAGAAAGCGAATCTTCAATAAAGCGTTCGCGTTCGTCAAGAGCGCCCATAATAGGCTTCCATGCAAATTTACCAAGTAAGATAAACAGTATAGCTAATGATACTGTGGTCCAAACTACGAGGCCAATTTCCGGGGTTACTAATGGATTCATTTTTATATATAAAATGTTAAAATTTCAATTTTTTAATAACCGTAGCTGCGGCCAATCGCAACAGGCTACGGTTAAAGATTTTCCTTGCGGGGGTTGATTATCTCAAGCCCAGGAAAGATACAACCACACCGAACAAAGCAGCACCCTCTACAAGGGCAGCAGCGATGATCATGGCAGTTTGGATCTTTGAAGCAGCTTCCGGCTGGCGAGCGATACCTTCTACGGCTTTACCACCGATCTGTCCGATACCGATACCTGCTCCGATTACTGATAAACCTGCACCAAGTGCAGCGATACTTCCAATCATTGTATTAAATTTAAAGTGAATATATAGTATAAAAATTATTAAAAATTAGTGGTGATGTTCTTCAATTGCACTGCCGATAAACAGGGCAGTAAGCAGTGTGAAGATGAACGCTTGTAATGCTGCTACCAGCAATTCCAATACATCCATAAAAATCACGAAAGCAACAGAAACAGGCGCTATATAAAGCGATTTGAACACAAATATCAGCGATATTAAGCTCAGCACAATAATGTGCCCTGCGGTAATGTTGGCAAACAAACGTATCATCAACGCGAAAGGCTTTGATATGATACCAACAAGCTCGATAACCCACCATAAAGGCCAGATCCAAACAGGCACATCGGCCGGGATGAAAATGTGTGCCCAGTAGTGTTTGTTACCCTTTACGTTAACTATTATTAAAGTGATAACCGAAAGCACCAGTGTTACCGCTATATTACCGGTAAGGTTTGCACCAAACGGGAAGAAAGGAATTAAACCGATCAGGTTGTTTACCCAAATGAAAAAGAACACGGTTAGCAACAATGGCATGTAACGCTGATATTTATAGCCGATGTTCGGGCGGGCAATATCATCACGTACAAACAGGATCAACGGCTCCATAACAGATTGTAAACCCTTAGGGGCTTTACCTGCACGTTTTTTATACGCCGATGCCACGCTAAAGAAGATGATGAGCAGGAAAAGTATCCCCATCCACATACTAACCACGTTGCGGGTGATAGAAAGATCTACCAGGCTGCTGTTCCATTTTGCTACAGTAGCGCTTTCAGCAAGTGTATTATTTTCGCCAACAATATTTACTTTATCGCTTACCAGCCTGTAGGTATAATATTTGCCGGTATAGTCAGCATGGCCATGTTCAAAGTGCGCTGAAGAAAAAACCTCAAGGCCCTTATCAGTATACAATATAACCGGAAGGGGAATAGTGGTAGTATTCCAGACATGCAGCGAATGCGAGTCGGCAATGTGCTCTAAAATAACTTCGCTCGGTTCAAATGGCTTTTCAGCGCCTTCAGCATGCTCTTCCTGGGAAAAAGCCGGTATCGAAAATGTGGTAAGCGTTAAAAAAACGGCACAAATTCGTAAAAGTGTAAATATTTTTATTTTCAAAATCGAGCTATTATACATCAAAATAAACTTTTCTACTTCAAATTTTGGTTGCGCAAGTTACGCAATAACACGTAAACTTCAAAGGCAGTATTTAAGAAATATAGGTAAAAGAAATTGCCCACAAAAACTGGCTTATCTACCTTAATTTTCATGATAAAAACCACTAAAAATGCCAGGCAGGCCAGCAATTTAAAAACGGTAGTGGCCAAAAAAGTCTGGGCGTAGTTTTCGGGGTTTACCTGTTTGGTGATGATAATGGCCACCATTACTAAAAAAGTAAGGCCGGTTATAAAAGCAAACATCAGCCAAAAATGGGGCACCAATAAATTGGAATGGCCGGTAAATATTAAGGCTATGGGTGGCGCAGCCAACAATATGGCAAATATTAAAAATGCGATGATCGCGGTTTTTGTCTTCATTTTTTTACGGATCTGATAACTAAGAATAATGCAATAAATACACCGGCAAGCGATAGTACAGCGGTTACCCACTTGGTTGCGTGGCCGGTGCTTTCATCTATTTTATAACCGGCAAAGGTAAACACGCCAATAATAACGATCATCTGGAACGCCAACCCCGTGTATTTAACATAAGAACTTGCTTCCTTAGCTCCTTCCTTTATGTCGTTTGGTTCATTTTCGGTCATGGCGCAAATTTATTAATCCTATTGCATACTATTTAGTAAATTAGCGATGCTTTTTATAATACCGAATTTGGCGCCCTTTTAACCAGCGTCGTCCATCGGTGTACTTAAATGGCGGCTTTATCAATTCATAACAAAATGGAAAAAGTGGTAAACTTTGTTAAACAGGATGAGGAAGAGATGCTTTATATACAGCATTGGTTAAAACAACCTGTTATAGAAAGACTAAAAGAAGTAACCCGGTTGAGACACAACTATTATAAATGGCTCAATAAATCTTTTCCCGATAAAATTGAAAAGGTGGTGAATAGACAACATATTCAAAACCAAATAGGTTCTAATTGATCTCAATAAATACCGTGATGAACGAAAATAACGTTAAGCCTCTAACCAAGCGAATATCAAATTTCTTAAGGAACTTAAAGAGGCTATCGAACAGATAAATTTATACAAGGCAGGCAAACTTAAAGGTAAACCTGCGGAGGAGTGGCTTAAAGAACTATTATAAATCTACACACTAACACATCATCCTTTGAGGCGCAATTCTAACCTATTCCTGCACCATCCAATCAAACCTGCCCTGTTTGCGCTTGTACTCCTTATGGCCGGCTGTTCGCTCGAAAAAAAGAGCGCCCTTAACCGCGGACTGCAAAACTTAACGGCACACTATAACATCCTGTTCAACGCAAAAGAGATCCTGAAAGAAAAGGAAGAAGGATACGCCGCCGGATTTGTGGATAATTACAGCGAACTGCTTTCGGTTTACCAGGATACCGCTGCCGCCGGTGCCGCACCGGATAAGGACCTGGAGGCTGCCAAGTCAAAGGCCAATACCATCATAGCTGTAAAAGAACAAAGCCATTATATACCCGATGCCTATTTGGTACTTGGCAAGGCCAACTATCTGGCCGCAAATTATTTCGACGCGGTAGAGTACTTTAACTATGTGGTGCTTACCGGCCGCCCCAAACAAACCGAAATAAAACAGGAGGCCCTGGTTTGGAAAGGCCGCGCCCTCCTGTTCCTCCATAAAGATGCCGAAGCAAAGCAGATCATAGATAGCGCCATACAAAACATCAACCCTAAAAAAAGCATTACAGCCGATGTGTACGCTGCCAAACTGCAGTATGACATTAATACCGGCGAATATGCCGATGCCGAGGCGATGGCTAAAGAGGCTATAAAATATAGCGGCAGCAACCTGCAGCGAATGCGCTGGACTTTTATCCTGGGCCAGTTGCAGGAGCTCAATGGCAAACCCACCGATGCGGTTGTAAGCTACGCCCGCGTGGCCAAAAGCAACGTAACTTTTGATATGGCCTTTAACGCCGACCTGAACCGTATCCGCATTGAGGATAGCCAGAATGGCGTAAAAGTAAGTCGCCTGGCGCGGTTACGCGCTTTGTTAAAAAACCAGAACAACACCGAATTTACCGACCAGATTTACTACCAGATAGCCCAACTGCAATACGCTGATAACAGTATTGATGATGCTATTCAAAACTATAAACGTTCTGCCAACTACAGCACTGTGAACCAAAATCAAAAAGGGCTCGCCTACCTGCGCCTTGCGGA
Organism: Mucilaginibacter sp.; assembly: GCF_039925265.1. Taxonomy (GTDB): domain Bacteria; phylum Bacteroidota; class Bacteroidia; order Sphingobacteriales; family Sphingobacteriaceae; genus Mucilaginibacter. The sequence continues at coordinate 25,452 of NZ_JBDSZG010000021.1, read as the reverse complement.
TATCTATTTTAAAAACAAGGCAGACTATACGCTGGCTAAAACCTATTACGACAGTACGCTTACCGCCCTATCGCGAAATTACCCGGGGTACATTACCATACAAAAGAAAGCGGAGAACCTGCAGTTACTAACAGATAATTTGAAAGTAATAGCCCGCGAAGATACGCTGCAAATGCTGGCCGCCCTGGACGAACCAAGCCGCGAGAAGCGCATTGATGTAATGGCCAAACGCCAGGAAATAAAAAAACAGGCCGCGACAGCAGTAAATATCGGCTGGCCGGATGCAATTGCCGATCCTTTTGGCGATACACCGTCACCGGTTGCAAGCGTACCCAATGGCGGCAACTTTTATTTTTATAATACCAACGCGGTAAGCCAGGGCTTTAGCGACTTTAAACGAGTTTGGGGGAACCGCAAACTGGAGGATAACTGGCGCCGAAGCAACCGCTCGAACGCCGACTTAACCACCAATACCTTAAATACAGCGAAAAACGTAGACACTAACGCCCTGCCAGATTCTTTGCAGCGCAGCCCCGGCGAGGTAGACGCCAATAACTTCAAGCAGGACCTGATCCAAAACCTCCCGCTCACTGCACCGCTGATGTTGCAATCAAACGCGCGCCGGTACGATGCCTACCTGGCTATCGCCAATTTTTACCGGGATGTGCTGGACGATAAAAAGGAAGCCGCAGCCGCTTACGAAAAGGTATTGTCGCTCTTCCCTAACAACGATAATAAGGCCGCTATTTATTACAACCTGTATCGTTTATACAGCGAAAGCAATGTCGCGCTGTCAGAGAAATATAAAGCCCTGGTACTGAAAGAGTATCCTGAAACGGCTTTCGCCAAAACCATCCTCGACCCCGACTATGGTAAACGCTTGAATGACGAGGACACTGGTTTCAGCGCCTTGTACAATCAGGTGTATGACCTGTATGCAGCTAAAAAATATCCGCAGGTGATCTCCTCTGCTGATGGCTTGCTAAAAACCTATCCAAATAATAAGTACGCGTCGCAATTGGAATATCTGAAAGCATTTGCCGGGGGGCACCAGGAAAAACTTGATCCGTTTAAAGCAGACCTGCAACAAATAATTGCCAAATATCCCGATGACCAGTTGATCACTCCACTGGTAAAACAGCACCTCACTTATATTGATGTGAACCAAACCGACTTGGCAGCACGCAGCATTGTAATAACCGACAGGGATATAGCCGATGGTACGTTCAGCATACCTATAGTATACCAGCAACAAACCGAATACCGTGTGCCGTACACCGGCGGCCCTATTGTTATTGTGCCGGATGTACGCAAACCTGAGAAAAAGCCTGTACCCGCAGTAACTAAGCAACCATTACCAGCACCCGCTAAACAGCAGGAGACAACACCGCCGGTGGTTGCGCAGCAACCCGTAAAAGAGCCGGAAGGGGTGCAAACTAAACCTGAGCCGGTAACGCAAACACAGCCCGAAGTTACACAAGCCGCACCTCCCGTGCAGGCACCCGTAACCGTGGTTACGCCTCCGGTTATTAAAAAACCTTCGATATTTAACCTTCGCGATAGCAGCAACTACTATTTTGTGGTAGCGGTAAATTCGGGCACAACTAATTTGGCCTCTTCACGTTTTGGTATAGGGCAATTTAACCGGGTACAATACCAGGGCAGCCCAATCAATCACAATTTAAAAAACGCCGGTGCAGATAACCAGTTGATATATGTTGGGCGCTTTCTTAACCTCGAAAATGTAAAGGATTACGCCCGCCGCATAGTGCCTTTACTACCCGATATTATAAAGGCACCCAAGGATAAATACAGCTTTTTTATCATTACGAAGGAAAATCTGGATAAATTAGCCGACGGAAAAACATTAGATAGCTATATCGAGTACTATCAGCAAAACTATTAGGCCAGTCATGATCGTCAACAACAATAACCGCAATAATAAAAACAAGCTCACCACACAGGATATCAGGCGTTACAATTGGTATATATGGCGTTTTATAATTGCCGGCTTTTCCTTTTTTGTGATCATGATCTTGCTGATCGCTTTCCAGGTGTTCGGCACGCTGCCATCTTTCCGCGAGTTGGAAAACCCAAAAAGCGACCAGGCGTCGCAGGTGATTTCGTCAGATAACCAGGTTCTTGGCAACTATTATGTAAAAAACCGCACCAGCGTTACCTATAGGCAATTATCGCCCAATGTAATTAACGCGCTGGTTGCCACCGAAGACGCCCGCTTTTACGAACATTCGGGTATCGATTTTCAGCGCTCTTTTACCATCGTATTGTACAACCTAATCGGCAAAAAACAGGGCGGCAGTACTATTACGCAGCAACTGGCCAAAAACTTATTTACCGAAAAAACGCATAACCCATTCGTTCGTATTATTCAAAAATTAAAGGAATGGATCACCGCTGTTAAGCTGGAACGCAACTATACCAAGGAAGAGATCTTAACGCTTTATCTCAACACGGTAGATTTTGGTGCTTATAACACCTACGGTATCAGCTCGGCATCGCGCACCTATTTTAATACCACACCAGATAAGCTTACGCCAGACCAGGCCGCGCTTTTAATGGGCATGATAAACGGCCCGGGCATTTACAGCCCAATCAACCACCCCGATAACGCTTTAAACCGCCGCAACTTTGTGCTGCGCCGCATGGGCGAAGAAGGTTACCTGAGCGCTGGCCAAACCGAGGAGTTTAAACAAAAACCGCTTGGACTGATATTTAAAGTTACCGACCACAACGAGGGTATGGCCACCTACTTTAGGGCGGTGTTGAAAAAAGAGATCCAAAAGATCCTGGTGGATAAAGCTATTCTAAAACCCGATGGCGTTACCACCTACGACCTCGACCGCGACGGGCTAAAAATTTACACCACCATTGATGCTACTATGCAGCAGTATGCGGAAGACGCCCAAAAAGAATACATGAAAAAACTACAGGCACAATTCAATTCGCACTGGAAAGGGTTGAGCCTCTATAAAGCTATTCCAACCTTTAAAAGCCTGCTGGATAAAGGGATGCGCCGGTCAGACAGGTACGCCAGCCTGAAACTGCAGAATAAAACTGACGAAGAGATAAAAACTGATTTTGCCACGCCCGCTAAAATGAACATTTTTACCTGGCATGGCGATATTGATACTGTGATGAAACCTATCGATAGCATTGTGTATTGCAAAATGATGCTGCGCAACGCTTTAATGAGTATGGACCCTACCACAGGTTACATTAAAGCATGGGTTGGTGGCACCAACTTCGAACATTTTAAATACGACCAGGTAAAAACCGGTACGCGCCAGGTGGGTTCAACGGCTAAGCCCTTTACCTACGCCGTTGCTATTGAAAATGGATTTTCGCCTTGTATGCAGGTGGCCAACGAGCCTATCACCATTACAGGTTACGGCGCAGATTGGTCCCCGCGTTCATCGCCAAGCGAAACGGTACCGGGGGTGATAACCCTGCGCACAGCGCTTGCGCGATCGCAAAACTGGGTTACGGCATATGTAATGAACGAAGTGAAACCCGTGCCGGTGATGGAGCAGATAAAGAAGATGGGGATTACCAGCGAGGTGCCTCCATACCCGTCTATTTGCCTTGGTACATTCAACGCATCCGTTTTTGATATGACGGGCGCTTACTCCGCCTTCGCCAACGAGGGCGTTTGGACCGAACCTACCTTCCTGATGCGCATTGAAGATAAAAACGGGAACGTATTATATAACAACACACCAAAGGTAGTGCAGGCCCTTAACCCGCAAACCGCTTACGTAATGACCTATATGCTTAAAGGCGTTATAGATGAAGGAACGGGTTACCGCTTAAGAAGGGATTACCATATCATGAACCCTATTGGCGGTAAAACAGGCACCACTCAAGATAACTCCGATGGCTGGTTTATTGGCATCACCCCGCAATTGGTTACCGGCGTGTGGACAGGCTGCGAAGACCGCGACATCCACTTCCGCAGTACCCGTCTGGGCGAGGGAGCCAATACAGCGTTGCCTATTTTTGCAGGCTATATGAAAAGGGTTTACGCCAATAGTAAGCTCGGCATTAAAACAAACGTAGACTTTGTTCCGCCCAAAAGTGGTGTATCCATCACCCTCGATTGCGGCGCTTACAGCCAGCAACAAAAAGGCACCAACGAGGTGGAGAAGAAATTAGATTTTTAGGTTAGTTCATTGGTTCACTGGTTCATTAGTTCGCTGGTAATATTTGTGTGTAAAGCCTGACTAATGAACCAATGAACTGATGAACCAGTGAACTGGGTAATGGACAAATTTGATCATCGCGAGGCTTTAAAGAATATACCGCACAAACCGGGTGTTTACCAATATTGGGATGTGACGGACGAGCTGATATATATTGGTAAGGCCAAGGACCTGCGTAATCGTGTAGGCTCGTACTTTAATAAGGATACCCAGATAAATGCAAAAACACGGGTATTGGTATCCAAAATACGCAAAATAACTTTTACCATTGTTGATACCGAGGTGGATGCATGGCTGCTGGAGAACAGCATGATCAAGAAGCATCAGCCGCGTTATAACGTGATGCTGAAGGATGATAAAACCTACCCCTGGATCATCATCAAAAACGAAAACTATCCCCGCATATACTGGACCCGCCGCATCATCCGCGATGGTTCTAAATACCTTGGCCCTTATGCCTCGGTAAGTATGATGCACACCATTTTGGGGCTTATAAAAGAAACTTACCCCCTGCGTACCTGCAGCCTCAACCTCACCCGCGAAAACATTGAGAAAGGTAAGTTTAAGGTTTGCCTGGAATACCAGCTGGGTAATTGTAAAGGGCCCTGCCAGGATTACCAGTCGGAAACGGATTACGATAACAGTATTGACGAGATCAAAGATATCCTGAGTGGCAAGATAGGTGCGGTTGTCCGCAACTTAAAAACGGACTTGGAGAAAGCCGTGAGCGAGTTGAACTTTGAACAGGCGCACCGCCTGAAACGAAAATCGGAACTGCTGGAGAATTACCAGAGTAAATCTACTGTTGTAAATTCATCCATTACCGATGTGGATGTTTTCAGCATCGCATCCGAAGAAAAATATGCCTTTGTTAACTACCTCAAAGTAATGAATGGCACCATCACGCAAACTCAAACCATCGAGCTGAAAAAGCGATTGGATGAAACGGATGAAGAGTTGCTCACCATTGCCATCACTGAGTTCCGCACCAGGTACGAAAGCCATTCCAAAGAGATCATAGTACCTTTTGATATTGATCTGGACGACGCAAAAATAAAATTTACGGTGCCTAAACTGGGCGAAAAGCGTAAACTGCTTGATCTTTCTCAAAAGAATGTGATGTTCTTTAAGAAGGAAAAGATAGACCAGTACGAGAAACTGAACCCCGATGTGCGAACCGATAGGTTAATGGAACTGATGATGAAGGAACTGCGCATGAACCAGCAGCCACGCCACATCGAGTGTTTTGATAACTCCAACTTCCAGGGAAAGTACCCGGTATCGGCCATCGTGGTGTTTAGAGATGGGAAGCCATTTAAAAAGGACTACCGCCACTTTAACGTAAAAACGGTAGTTGGGCCTGATGATTTTGCAACGATGGAGGAGGCTGTACACAGGCGTTACCGCCGGCTTCTGGATGAAGGCACCGAACTACCTCAACTCATCATAATTGATGGTGGTAAAGGCCAGCTCTCATCTGCCATGAAGAGTTTGAAGCTACTGGGAATAGAAAAGCAGGTTACCGTTATTGGCATAGCCAAACGGCTGGAAGAACTTTATTATCCCGGCGACCAGTACCCCATGTACCTCGATAAACGATCAGAGACCCTGAAGATCATTCAGCAACTGCGTGATGAGGCTCACCGTTTCGGTATCACTTTCCACCGTAAAAAACGCGATAAAGGAACCCTTGCCACCGAACTGGAATTGATAGAGGGCATAGGCAAAACCACTGCCGAAAAACTGCTTAAATACTTTAAATCGGTAAAGAAAATTCGCGAAGCCAGCGAAACAGTTTTACAGGAAGTGGTAAACCTTAAACAGGCCAAAGCTATTACACAGTATTTCAACCCGGCGGTAAGCGACATAACAGGATTGCAGTAGTATTTACCTGCTGATGCTTCTATTCTTATGCCGGTATAGATACAAAAGTCTAACTGCTATTATCAAAAGGTTCAGTATCCCCAATAGCCCCAAAACCAATATAACATCCGGGAACATTAACATAATCCGTGGCCAGTTAAGTACGCGTCCGCTTATCAGCGTTAACAAATATGGCACCAGCAACAGCAGGGCAAAAGGCCCAAGTCGCAGCGCTGTGTAAAGCCAGGTTTTCCAGGGGGCGCGGCTTTTGTAATTTTGATACCATTGCCTCACCCGCCGCAACCTCCTTATACCAAGGAAAAGGATAATGCATAGCGCCATTATCATAAGCACCGTGTAAAGCCAGCGTGGGAACGTTCCCGTTTCCGGTTCCTTATTGTTTAAAATATCCTGTATCCCCTGCAAAAACGAATAGTAATCTGTGAGGTTATTAAGCCCACCGTTAATGAGCACCACTATGCCATACCCTTTATCGGTAAGCAATATTTCCTGCGAACTGTATGTCCACATAATTCCGCTGTGGTATAAAATGTGGGCATCGGTGTTTGCATGCCAGCCCATCGCGTAGGTAGATGCCCCTCCCCGCGGCGGGGTTTGCATTATTTTGAGCGAGCCACCCTTAAGCACTTGCCCTGTATCCGCACCATGTGCTTTAAGCTGGAACGATAACCACCTGGCCATATCCTTAGCTGTTGATGCAATGCCGGCATCGCCGGCTATAAACCATCCCGGTTCTGTGTAAGCCAAAGGTCTGCCTAAAAGATATAAATTGCCTTTAGGCAAATTGTGCGGCGCGCGGAAAAATTCATCAACGTTGGCAACATCATATGTGTTTGCCATTTGCAGTGGGTTAAAGATGTGTTCCTGTAAATACTTCGCAAACTCCTCATGGCTTACAGCCTCAACTATTTTGGCAAGCACCTGGTAGTTTGGGTTGTGGTAATGAAACTGTTTCCCCGGCGCGGATATCAGGTTCGCCCGGTCCATATTCTTTATAGCGGCATCCAGGGTAGTTGGTTGCTTGTCCAGTGTAAATTCAGCGTAGCCGGTATCGCCCAGGCCGCTTACCTGGTTCAATAAATGCCTAACAGTAATGTTTCCCCGCTGCGGTACATTTGGCAACCAACCGGGCATATATTTAATTACAGGGTTGTCTAACCCTATCTTTCCTTCTTCAACTAATTGAAGAACCGCTGTCGCGGTAAATCCCTTACTTAACGATGCCAGCGCGAAGGGTGTATTCGCGTCTATCAGTGCCCCTGTTGGCGTGGCACCATAGCCTTTGGCAATAATTAAGCTATCGTAATGCACCACGGCTACAGCCAGGCCAGGTATTTTGCTGGCAGCTAATTTCTGCCGAATGTACTTATCAATTTTCTGGGCAGTAGTTTGTTGAGCAAAAGCCTCAGGAGCAAAGCAATTTATAAGTACTATGCAAACGATAGCTGCCAACTGCGTGTATATCAATTTGGTGGTAAACATGCTGTAAAAATACCGCTATGCTACCCGAAATTAATTTACCTATGTAAAGAAACTATTGCTTAACCAATTTAGCGCGGATGCGGCTCAGTTGGGTGGCGCTTATCCCCAAATAGGAAGCAATATGGTATTGTGGGATAAGTTGTTCCAAACCCGGATAAGTTGTTTTAAAAAGCTTATAGCGCTGCCCCGCATCAAGCATTATTATCTCCAATTCCTTCTGTTCCTTTTGTACAAAATAACGCTCTGCGAATAACCGACCGGCTCTTTCAAGACAGGGGTGGGCATTATACAAATTCACAAAGGCTGAATAATTGGCGGTGAGTATCTCACAATCGGTAAGTGCCTGTTGAATTACCTGGTTTGGGCTCCCGGTTATTAAGGAAGTGTAGCCGCCGATAATAGAAGACGGCGTAAAAAAGTGTTTATTGTACTCCGTACCTTTCTGTGTTCGGTAAAAACCCCTTACTATCCCAGAAACTAAAAAGGCAAAGTCTTTGGAGACTTTGCCTTCTGTACAAAAATATTCTTCTTTTTTTAATGTGGCTGGCTTAAATAGCTTTTGAGCGTCTTCCCAAGCCTCATTTGTTATTGGTGACAGTGATTGAAAAAAGTTTCTCAGGCTTTCCATCAGCAACCGTTAGTTTATGCATTAACCTTAATAGCTCCAAAGGTTAAGCTCCCAATCCATCAGGTTCTTTTTGATCCTTTCGGCTTCGTAAAGCTTATCAATACCCTGGGCGTAATCACGTATCCGCTCGTCTTTATCGTTAGATTGTTTGACAATGTAACTGCTGAAAAGGCGCTTCATAAATACGTCGTCGAAGCTTAGGCCTGTTGCATCATTGTTGCGGCTTACTGCCTCTTTAACGGCCAATACAGGCCTTGCTTCCGGGAAGTAGATCCAAAATGCCGGCTGATATTCGTTGTTAACAACGTTACCTGATGTCTTTATTTTCACCATTGGCGCGATGCCTACAATACGGGGCTCAAAAATAGAACGCTGCCTGTCGAAAACCCAATCTTCCTTGATGCGGAACTTGATAAGGCTGTCTGCTAAAAATTCACCTGCAACAACTTTAGAACCTATTCTTTCTCCTGTTTTAGGGTCGAATTTGTCCACTACGCTGCTATCCGACAATTGGCTGTGAGCCTGCGGGCCGGTAAGCGGTTTAGAAAAGCTATCCCCGTTGGGGTCATCCTTGGTGGATGTTGGGTCGTATGCAGTTAATTCTCCATTATCGATAGCGGTCATCAACACATCTATCAGCCTTTGTTTAGGCGACGCCAGGTACTGGTTCATTTTCTCGCGCAGGTCAATCTCGCGCCAAACACGTTTAGCAAAGGCCACGTCCGATTCGCGCAAGTTGGCATAAGGCGTAACCTTAGCGCTTAAAATATTGGTCTTTTTGTAATAACCATCCAATGGGCGGTCAAAGGGTTTTGCAGGTACGGCAGCAGCCTTTCTTGTAGTGTCTAAAACAGATGGTTGCATGTTTGCACCACCATTTTGGGTAGCCGGTTTACGGTTACCCACCGTTCTTTTAGCAGGTGCTTTCTTTTTGGCAGTCGGTTTCTTTTGTGCAAACGATGCGCTGCAAAGCAGGCAAAGCACAATAACTAAAAATCTTGCTTTCATATCTAATTTTTAATTAGCTGTTAATACTATCGCGTCAAGGCCGCGCTGTGTGCCGTCGGGGCCCACCGCTATAATATCTTGTATTACAACTGTTGTACCCGGTGTAACACCTGCCATTGCTGTACGCATTGCGCCACTCAATTCTGAGCCGGTGGTTGAATATCTTACCACATCCTGGCGTGGCTTTAATATGATCAGTGTAAACCTGGTTACAGCAAAAGTTGCATCGAATTCAAAATTCTCTAACCTGGCAAATACTTTGTCTTGTCCCCTTAAGTTAGCTGCGCTTGTGCTGCCACTGCTTTTACCCGCAAATTGCGGCTTAGGATCTGGTATACGTTTTACACGGAATAAGGTTGAGCCTAAAACCTGGGTTTTTCCGGGTGCTATCTCACCTGATACCGATACAGTGGCCTGGCCTGCGCTGCTCACCGTAGCCGTATAGTGCCCGTTTGAACCGCTAACCGAACCACCTGATATACTTACCCTTAATTTCTCTTTGGGAATACCCGGTGCCGATATTGATATTGGGTTTGGAACACCAATGTACAATACGTTCATCTTATCTGGCGATACAACAGCCGACGGGCGCGCTACCTGGTAAGTTTGTGGATTGGTATCATAAGTTTTAGAAGTTCCATCTGCTTGTTTAACAGTTACACGCCCAACCCAGGTGAATACACCCTCGCTACCGGTATTTACGGAATACTTTCCCTTACCATCCGCTACGGCTAAATTAGATCCGTTAACGGTTATGCTTGGGTTAGATTTTGAATCTGAGGCTGTAAGGAACACTTCAGCCGTGTAGGGCTGGCCTGCAATTACGTAGCTCGACGGCGCAACAGCTACTGCGCTGAACTTATCAAGGTTTACTACAGCCTGGTCAACTTCGCCCAACAGCTTCTTAACAATTTCGTTCTCAGCGTTCTTCGCATCAGCCTTGATTTTGGCAAGCGTGGTTAAAGTAGCTCCCAAAGGAATACCTTCGCCAAAATAAGCATCCTCCCAGCTCTTTTGCCCATCTATTCCTTTTGGAGGATCATTGGCCACAAGTGATAGATTGATACCTGTTTTTTCCTTTTCGCTCAATAAGCCAAGTAATTTTGTACGGGTTTCGTTTATCTTCTGACGTAGTTTCTCAGCGTGTTTATTAGCGATCATTACACGTGGAGAAATATCCAGATTATCCCGGCCATCAACGTCATCTATTTCCGGGTTAATGCCTCCACCTTCTTTCACCAGGAGCGCACTTAATTCATCAATATAAGTGCTTAGTTCGCCTGCGGCTTTACTTGCCTCCTTCGCTTTTCTGTAAGGCTCTTTGGCTCTTTCCGGCTGATCTTTAAGCTTTGTTTTCTCAAAAGCAGCGTAAGTATTATCTATCCCGTTGGTAACGTTACTACTTGATGTATTTAAACTGTTTTTGATATTTTTAAATGCATCCAGCAAACCCTCTGGTACGTTTAAGGCGATGAGCCCTAAAAGAACCAGGTATAGGATACCTATCATTCGCTGTCTTGGGGTTTCTTTACCTCCGGCCATCTATATTAGTTCTAATTTCTGGTTGATCAAATGATATTAATTAACGCGGGGTTGGTTCATTGCACTAAGCATGTTACCGTATACCGAGTTAAGCGACGCCAAGTTTTTAGCCAAACGGCCAACCTCATCTTTAAACTGGCGCGAATCGTCTAACGACTCGTTAAAGTTATTCATGGTTACCGACAGGTTTTTGTAGAAACTGTTCATCGCTTTTAAATGCGCGCTCGAATCCTGTAACTCCAGTTCGTAAACACCATTCAGTTCTGCAAGGTTCAGGGCCAGTTTGTTCACCTGGTCGTGGTATGCTTTAGAATCTGTATTAGATGCCGCCATCTCTGCCAAATTAGCTGATGCTTTATCAAATGCAGTGCTTAAAGTATCGTAGCTTGCTGTTGCTGCTTTTACTTTGTTTGTAAAGGCAATAGTAGCGTCACCGGCATCGGTAACTCTCGAGATCGCGTTAACTTTATCGCCAAAGTTACGTAAGCCCTCGCCCAGGCTGCCGATGAGTTCGGGGCCTATCTTGGCATCCTCCAGCATTTTGTCCAAAGCTGCGGTGTTAGAAAAACCGCTGTTTATTGCAACAGGTTTTGCAGACGATTTTGGCAACTCTCCCGCGAAGTCTTCATTCAGTTCGGGATATACCCTTACCCAATCAACTTCTTTATCATCCCTCTGCAAACCTAATATCAGGAATAGTACTGCTTCAGTACCCAGCCCAACTGTTATAAACTCAGATGCAAATTTCCAGTGCTGAATTTTAAATAGCAGACCTATAATAACAACTGTAGCGCCAATTGATATAATATTACTTATTCCGAAAGGTTTTTTCTTACCAGCCATACGTTTTAGTAAATAATAATGATTTTATAATTGATTTGTTTGATTAACGCTTGTCCCGTATGTCGCGGCCCAAATAATGGGTTACACAACGGAAGCCGATGTACGATTTTGCAGTATCCTGGTACTCGAAAGTACGTGTAGAGTTCTGCAGATAATAGCCAATATCTTTCCACGAACCGCCGCGGACTACTTTTCTTTTCAGTACTTCAGGGTCGTTTGGTTTGGCTTCGTAATTAAATGTGGGGGAAAGGTCATGTACAAAAGTTGTAGCCGATTCGTCATAAGCAGACATCGTCCATTCCGCTACGTTGCCAGCCATATTGTATAAGCCGAAATCATTTGGAAAATACGAGCGCACATTTACGGTATAAGCACCACCATCGTCGGTATAGTTACCACGGCCCGGTTTAAAGTTGGCCATCAGGCAACCTTTTGCATTTTTAATATAAGGCCCGCCCCAAGGGTAATCGGTACCTATCCGGCCACCACGTGCGGCATATTCAAATTCAGCATCGTTTGGCAGGTCGAACGGCAGGTTAGCGTCAAGGCCGCGGGCATGTTTGGCACCTTCGCTAAGGCGGGTACGCCATGCGGTAAATGCCCTCGCCTGGCGCCAGGTAACCCCTACAACCGGGTAGTTACGGTATGCCGGGTGCGAGAAGTAGCCTTCAACCATCGGCTCGTTAGCTGCGTATGAAAAATCGCTCAACCAAACCAACGTGTCCGGATAAATTGCAACGGTATCGCGCAAAATAAAGTCCGAACGTTTTTTTGTCTTGTCATTTTTGTAGTTGGCAGCATCGCGCAGCACAACCATAGCAAAGTTATATTTTAACAAGCGGGTGTCGATCTCGTTACGGTCGAACACGCGGTCGTCGCCCTGGTAGTAAAGGCCTTGTAATTTTTGTGCGTTGGCAGCGGCATTTTTGCCCTTAGTGCTAAAAATGGGGTTGCTGCGTGCGTAGGTCCAGTTAATGTATTTTTTGCCGTTAGGGTTTGCAGGCGCTCCTTTTTTAGGCTGAAGGTAATATTTTTGATCGTTGAGGTAGTTGGTGATGGCGATAGAATCGCGCACCCACAGTACAAATTGCTTGTATTTAGTGTTCGAAAGTTCGGTTTCGTCCATAAAAAACGGAGCAACGGTTACCTGTTTGGTTTGCGAGGTTTGTGCAAAAGTTACGTCCTGGTCGGTTTGGCCCATCAGGAAAGTACCACCTTTAATATAAACCATGTTTAACGGAGCGGTGGCTCTGAAAGCGCGCTGACGCACACCAACAACTTCGCCATTTCCGGCGCCACCGGTACTACATCCTACTAAAACGGAACTCGCTAAAACTACTATAAGAAAGTATATTTGCTTCATTTTTGTATTAAAAAACATTAACACGTTATCAATCCTTTGCAACATAACGCACCCCCGAATATATTAAATATACTTCACTCCAATGCAAAAATGTTTTAAAAACCCAAGTTACAAGCCCCTTTAGTTAAAAATTGGCAAAAATTTGGCGTTTAATTGAACTTTAACTAACGGCTTAAATTGGCAATTTAATTTTTAAATTCTTTAACGTTATACGCCATCTAAAAGAAAATGTTGCAAAAAGGCTGTAGTAATTACAAATTATTTGTTTACTTGTTTTACGTATTGGTCTATAGCCATCGTCATGGATGGGGCGGCTGGGGTTGGCGCCGGGATATCCAATATTAAACCGGCCTGCAATACAGCTTTGTGGGTTGTAGCCCCAAATGCTGCAATACGGGTGTTGTTTTGTTTAAAATCGGGGAAGTTTTGGTATAGTGACTGGATGCTGGAAGGGCTAAAAAATGCGATAACATCGTAAAACACTTCGGCCAGGTCGCTCAGGTCGCTGCATACGGTGCGGAACAGTACAGCCGGGGTAAAGTTATAGCCGTTATCCAGCAAAAACTTTTGGGTTTCTTCAGCAGCTACATCAGAGCATGGGTACAGGAATTTTTCGCCTGAGTGTTTTTTCAACACCTCGGCCAGATCGGCAGCGGTTTGCTTACCGAAAAATATTTTACGCTTACGGTACTGGATATACTTTTGCAGGTAAAGGGCAATGGTTTCCGAAAGGCAGAAATATTTCATTTCTACAGGCACCTCAAAGCGCATCTCTTCGCATATGCGGAAAAAATGATCTGCAGAGTTACGGCTGGTGAAAATAACCGCCGTAAAATCGCCAAGGTTTATCTTCTCCTTGCGAAAATCCTTTGCAGGTACCCCCTCAACATGAATAAACGACCTGAAATCGATCTTCAAATTAAGCTTCTTAGCCAGTTCAGCGTAAGGATTTTTATCATTCTCAGGCTTTGGCAGCGTAACTAATATGCTCTTAACCTTTTTCTTTCTGTCTTCCAATGCTATACGTTATAAAACTAACTACTTAAAACCTATATTAAGTGCCTTTACCAATATCAATATTGGGCAAATTTCGAGGGCACAAAGATAGATAAATAAATAAAATTTATGAAATTGAAAATTTGTAATAATACTTACACTGCTGCGCAGATACTGCCATACAAAAACAACGATGGTAAGTAACAACGTAATAGCCAGCAGGTAAGGGAAAAACTTATCGGCTATCAGGCTGAAACACAGGGCCACGGGTAAAAAAACAAAGGTAATATTAAAATAAGTTAGTGACAGCGCGGTTATATAGTCGCCCACCAGTTTATTAATATCAAATACAAAGCCCAAAAACTTTAGCGCCAGGAATTTTATGGCAAACAGCCCGATAATAACCAATGATAGGGTAGCGAATAGCTGAAAACCGCTTATGGGGTAGTAAACTTTATAGTAACCAGTAGTGAGCAAATATAAAAATATGCCGAAAGTGAAGCCAAAGAGCAGGAAAAGCCCGATGAATGTCCAGGCGTTTATGGGGCTGTCTTCCTTACCCGCCTGCGCCATGCTGCGCTTGTTGTAAAACGACAGGAACACGTTGTTCATATCCTTGCTGGAGTAAATATTAAGCACCGGGATAAATAATATCAATACCACAATAATGGCAACAACCCATGGGTCGCGCGAGGGGCGCAGGTGGCCGTAGCCCTTTATGCTGGGTTTTGTATTTGCATGCGCGGCTATATCCAGGTAATGGTTGCCGGTGTAGGCGTTGCTTTTTAATATGCTATCTACAAACAGGCTGGTACGTGTGCTATCGGGTTTTAAAATGTAAACCATCGATAACGAATCGGACACGAACTTTTCTTCCAGCGCTAAGGCATGGGCAACAGAATCGAGCACGGTCATGGGGCGCGGCACCCTTACATAGCGCCTCGGGGTATCGGCACGGCTTGCGGTACTATCCTGCTGTGCAAAAACTGCAGAACATCCGGCAAAACAAAATATGACTAAGCAGATAAACCGGCGCATTAAATCTCCCTCAATTAAGGCGCTGCAAATTTACCTTAATAATTGGGGCTTATGCAAAGTATATGTTAAATGTTTAAACACAAGTGAATTTGGGCCAGGGTAGACTACAATACTACGCGCCAAACTGCCTCAGGTGATGGTCGATGTGTTTATAGGCAAGCAATCCAATTTGCTCGTTTGTCATTTTCCCAAAAAAGGGGTGTACAAAATTGGGTGTAACCGTGTTTGCGTTTTGTTCTATTAAGGCAAGCCACTTTGTTTTTTCGGCGGCAAAATTGCCGGTGCTTTCCTGCGCCTTAACCTCAGGTGTTGTAGGCGAATTACGGCCCATGGGGCTATCGTCTTTCAAAAAACTCTTTAGCGCTATTTTGCCAAATATACGGCCAATAAATACCCGCTTACTGGGCAGGTCGCCGGTTATTAGCTCTTCCCACTGCCTGCAGTGTTTAACCATTTGGTAAGCGTTCATTTTACCCCATTGCGCAGGGGTGCTTTCCTGGATGGTGTTGATACGTTTTACCAGTTCGTCCCTTGTTGCTTTATCAAACGTTGTTTTCACTATGTGGATGGTTTTAATTGAGTGAACAAATTTATGCTTTACGATGGAGAGCTGCATGTATTATTATGACAACTTAAGGGGCCAAATGCGACAAGTGGTAAGAGGTCTTTTATTTATACACCAAATAGCAAAATTTTCAAATCTTTTCCCGGTGTATCTTTGCAGCTATTAAGCTCAACAATACCCCATGGCCAGAATTGAATGTTATACTGATTTACAATAGGTTATACTTAAAAAGTAAAAATAAGTAACGTGATACATATAATAGTTCCAGCAAAATATAGTTAATTTATACTGCATGAAAAAGCACCATTCATTAGATTTGTATATTCTGTAAAAGATGTATATGCAATGGCTAAACCATTAAGTTAGATACATTGAAATGGGGTGTATGTGTTTTCGAGGACGTTTATTGTGTACATTTGAGCTTTATGCCATTTATAGATGATGCCAAATGACAGGACGATACATCATAACGTTAATTTATTTTTTTCCAACACTGTTGTTTGCACAAAAACAAGATAAACTTACGGCAAATCAAATTATAGATTCTTCAATAGTTTTTTGCGGAGGTGAACTCAGAATCTCAAAAATAAAGTCGGTCCAAACTACTTACTTGGTTACCCAACAAGATCAGTCAAGAGCGATAGTAAATGAAAAATTAAAAACTGGGGAAAAATATGTTCAATGTATTTTATCGAAAACTAACTATCCACAGACTACTTTTTTTAACGGAGAAAAAATTAGCAGGATTGACGGAAACTCGGTAGTTCATGTAACCAACATACAGTTGAAAGAAGAAGTAAAACTTAAAACATATAGTCAAATTCAATACGGCTACAAAACGCTTAAGTATGAGTTATCCCGATTACCTGACCACAAATTTGAAAACGCTGACTGCTTTGTGGTGACTGCAAGGGCACCCAATGGTTATACAACCAAAAACTTTTTTGACAAAAAAAATTACAGGTTAATAATGGTGATGTACCCTAGTGGCAACAGATCAATTATGATGGACTACATTTTCAAAGATGGTGTTCTGTTCGACTCCAAAGTTGGAAACGGGTTTGCTAATTCTGATGATATACAAATATTGACACTGCTCGGCGTTCATTTAAATGAGGATATTTCTAACATATGGTTTAATTGCCCCTATTCGGACAAAGTGTTTGTTCCGGAATATATTAAGATCGGACAGTTTGCCTCTACCAACGGAGACCCAACAACATTTACAAGGAATAAAATTTCAATGGACTATACCGACAATAAAGGAAATACAATTTTAAGGCGATTCTTAGAATGGGGCATTGTTTCGCCAGACACTTTCATTTTAATCGACGAACAAGCACTTAAAAATAATGATAAATCGCCATCATCGGAGATATTAGTTAGAATTGTTTCCTGGGATGAACACGGATATGTTTGTCAATGGATTACCGACAACAACACAGCTACTCAGGATTATAAACTAATCAAGTAAAATAATATCCCCTAACAAGTATTACATTTTATTAATCCCCCATGGCCGGAATAGAATATTCAATTGACTTACAAATTGTTACAATCAAAAAGTAACAAATAAGTAACAATAGAGAGTGAAATAAATCATCCAAGAAACAATTAGTTTTCAGGGAGTGCAAGGGGGCGTAGGTTCGAATCAGAGTTTATCGATATGCTGATTATCAGCACTTTAGATTTGTTTCTAAAAGACTAAATTTCAGATGGGAACAGCATAGGTACATCACTTTTGCCAATTTAAATTTAGTTTTATTGATTTTACTCTGCATAAGAAGGTCAAAACGTAAGTTTCTTTGGTTGCGATATTGTCTCTAATAAGCTTTTTAGCGTTATTAGAGAATAATATTCACTTAATTATTAAACTTAGCGGCCCATAAGTCCAATTTAAGTCTCCATTGTTCCTTTAAATGATTGTCTATACTTGTATCAATTGCTGTTTCTAAAGTTCTCAAACAATCTACTGAGTTTTGATGATATTCTACTTCTGATTTGTCATGATAGAATGCCGCCATAAATTTACTTGCCGTACGCTTCTTTATTCCTAAAGCGATAGCTGTATCAATAGCAATATTAGCATTATCATAGTCTTTTAATCCCTTATAGATTTTACAAAGCGTTTGATTATTAAACTCTCCATCTGAATAATCAAGATCTTTTACAACGTTCAAAGCCTTTAGGTAATCCTCCATATTTAGCCAAAATTTGCCGACATTTCGTTTTTGAAAATCATTGAGACTAATAGTTTCGATAAATTCAAAATATTCCAAAAGAGACTTTTTGATTGAATTCATTTTTTCTTCTTTATCTGCTTTGCTGTATCTGTCTTTAAGATGCTTGTAATAAACAGATAATGTGTTTGCGTAATTATATTTTAATTCGTTGTTTGCATCAATATTCGACGGTTCCGGTAGGCTTTCCATAATAAATTCAAATTCTTCTGGAAAACTATAACTAAGTATATCCGAATACTTATTTATGGTTTGGTAAGGTTGATCAAACTTTGCGTCCAAAGATTGCACAAGTTTAATAACGAAGTTATTTATGTTAGTGTCGATATATTGTTTCCTGAGGTGTTCATATTTGCTTGCTGAAAGGATGTCGTAAAATGATAATAGTAACGAAACGGAAATATTTTTCAATATTTCTTCATCTTCAAAAATTAATTTAAGATTGTTCTTCGAAGCATCATAGTCTCTTTTTTGGTCATAAATTCTTGTGATTTGTAAAATGCAGTAATCTGCTTTGGGGTTGATTGCGATGACTTGATCGAAATATTGCAAAGCCATCTTAGGATTATTGATTTTAGCATATATTTTACCGATGTGATGTAGCAGATTAATTTTAATTTCACTATCTATTGTTTTTTGTAAGATGTCGGCGAGCTTACTAATTTGCTTTTCAGCAGTTTGAACGCGATTCGTATCTGATTTTATTTGAAATAAAATAATTTCAAACATTTCTATAAGTAATAGGACATCTATGTATTCTACATCATTTAATTTAAGTTGCTCTAATTTCTCAATTATAGAAGCTGGGTTTACACGAATATCCGTTGCTTGAATGATTGCATATAAAACCGTTTTTTTGAGCAGATCATTTGTATGGGTAAGTTTTTGATTAAGGAATTCGCGGTGATTAAAAACCATGCTGTAAAAATCCGAACCCTTTTTTTGGTTTTGTTCAGACAGAAACTTTAACAGGTTATCGTCAAACTCATCTTCATATTTAATTTCATTTACATAACTAATAATCGCATCTAATACAATTTTATGTACATCATAATATATGGCATCTTGAATATTAATGAATGATGACTTTTGAAAATTCGACAGCACTAATGTTCCAAGTATGGATTTTATGAAATAGCGATTTATTTTCCGGTTATGAGGATTTACATATTTCAAAAACGCGAAAGCCTTGTCGTATTTATCTTTCACAAAACCCACTACTCGTTTTGCAATATTTAAATCTTTGCTCTCCGGGTCATTTAATTGAATTACCGAACCTATTTCCTTTATAATTTCATCCCAAGAAAAACTTCCATTTTCTACGTTGGCTTTAAGGATATTTAAAATTAGTGGATAGCCTTTAATTTCCTTAATTAAAAAATCCAATTGAGATTCGTCTGGTGGGTTTAAACTATCTTCTAAAATAGCAGTTGCTGTACCGTCACTTAAATAAAGTAAATTATAAGTATTGTCGGCTGAAATTTGGCTTTGTAAAGATGTTATAATGCATTTGGACTTTTTAGAATTCGCCTTTAAAAAATCGGCAATAATTCTATTTACGTTGTCATTGAAATTATCCAATATTAACAGAATACGATATTTCTCTAATATGTTTGATAAATTGATGAGTTGATCAAATTTTGAAAGACGTACCCCATTTATATTGAAATGAAGATTTTGTTCATAATCGCCCTCTATAAAAATGACTGTGTCAAATTGATCTTTAAGAGTATGCGCTACGCTTATCGTTAACTCTGTTTTTCCAATACCACTCAGTCCATATACTTGGAGGTGGTCTCTATTCTTTAAAAGATCTATTATTGCACTTTCCTCGGGCCGAGAATAGTATTTAGATTTAAAATTTGGCAATTTATTAGTATCCGGGAAAATTTTAAATAATTCATAAGAACGAGATAAATACATCCAAATACTTTCAAGTTTGGCCGAGGATATGTTGTCAAGTAGTACGTCCCCAATTTTATCCGAATCATAAATAAATACTGTTTGATTGTATTGCTTACTCTTAATGAGGTCGTTTAAGTCAGAGATTTTACTTGTAGTAGCGAATCGATTAGAAAAAAGGTAAATAACTTTGGATTTTGGATGATTACCAATTGCCCCCTCAGTATCCTTAATTGGTTTTTCAAATTTCTCATAATAATCTACATCTGTTCCGCACTGTCCAACTGTATCATAAAATGTACTACCCATATCAGCAGTACTCTTGACTGGTTTTGCATATAAATTTTGGCCCTCCAGCGTGATAGGTTCATTTAATATTAACTCCAGTATTGTACGACACACCACTTCAAATTCGGTTCCATTTAACGCATTTAAATCGTCTTTAACGGTAATTTTGAAATTTCTTTGAATAAGATTCATTGTAATAATTAGGGTGGTTTAGATGTTGTATAGAAACATGCTTTTTATTAAAATCCCCGAAAAGCATACTATTAATTGATTTTACTTAGGATAAATTACAGAGTAATCAAAGACACTTCAAAAAGATCATCGTCTATTCTCTTTCATTGATCTCTTTCTCTATAAGACGATATTTATCTTTAACATCTTCGCCGTTGTAATAGTTTAACAAATCTGTTTTGGTGAGCGTTCCGTCATTGAGGAATTTTTTTAAATAGTGTTGATTAAATTCCATTAAAAGCATACTCTTTTCCAATTGCTTTAATATCGATTTATTATTATCAATATTGCTTTCTACTAAACTCTTTATTGTTAAAACTTCATTTAGACCTTTAATAATCCTATTCACCAGTATTGCTAAAAGCTCTTTGTCAAGTTCAACTGGCGTGGCGTTTAATGCAATGTCACGTGCCAGCATGTAAGCAATTACTAAATTGCTATAGTCCCCCTTTTGTGAATTTACGACTGCGACCATACCGATACCAGGGATATAACCAACGTTTTCAAATTGTTTGAGTACGGTTACATCAACCAGAGATACATCAAACACAATTAAACTGATCTTAGCATCCCTGTTGGCTTGCGATTCTATCAATTGGCTCCATGCAGTATCAGTATGTTTTAGGAATACATCTTTGGATTCTATTTCACCAACTTTGATGCTCTTATCGAATTTGCATTCAATAACAATTTTCAGATCGGATTTCCCTTCTAATTCGCAAACAATGTCCCCAGTTTTGTTTTTGGGAAGAATGCCTGGTATATTTCTTACTAATAGGGCTTTATCTTTTAATTTTTTTTCCGAAAAATAATCATTCAAAAAGTCTGCTATTTCTTCTTCAGCAAGAGAGCCTTTAACCGAGGATTTGTAAAACAACTCCTTCTTCATATCGAAAATCATCTTTAGACTTTCGAGTTCAGTTCCCAATTCATTTGATGTTTTTGACAGGAATGAAGATAAGCGATCTTCCATTAAAGCCAATACACCAATATACAAGGCTCGAAGTAATTTGGAATCCCTTTCTGTAGCCGGAAGGTTATCAAAGTAACTGAAAACTACCGCGTTTTCAATCTCAAAATCTTTGATTTCAACACGTTTTAACTGTTGATTCAGACTTATCATTTATTTAAACTTTTGAGAATCGATAATTACCTTTAATATTTTGAGCAAGATATTGGCCGTGAGAGGCTGCATTCATTATGCCATCGTATTCGCGTTCCGGCACGTCAAAATATTGATAAACGCCGCCATTTATAAATTCAATCTCTAATGTTTCCGATGTTTTGTCATAACCGATCGAGGCTATGTTTGATGAGCTAACTGATTCTCTATTCATGTTGATTTATTTGATAATTCTTTTAATAAATGGACTTTGTGATCTCCAAGCTTCTAAGAGTTCTTCATAATTAGGGTTTTCCTCCATTTTGATACCCCAACCACCAGGCTGAGTTGAAAATTCTTCATCATGCTCGTCGTAAATTATTGGGTCTTGACTATCTGGCCTCCGGTCTTTCGGAGGGGCTTCAATCAGCGTACGCATAGGTAGTTTGACAGCTTCGCCAAGAATGATGGCCTCGCCTGTTCTTAGTATAGGCAACATACTTGTTAAACCTTCAAGGTTATCCGTTACCGCGCTGGTAATATGCCCCCGGTCTGTCGCATTGGCTAATCTCAATGCGAAGAAAGTACCGCACTGTGAAAGTATGGTTGAATTAACTTCCGATGGCCTTTGACTAACAATCATTGCGCCGATACCATATTTTCTGCCTTCCTTTACTATTTTTTGCACAATGGTCAATGCACTGCCTTCATTGTTAAGGTAATTATGTGCTTCTTCCATTAGTAGTAATAGCGGCCTGTTTCTACCCCCTTGTGATAAATTTCTGGCCCAAAAAAGCCCATCATAAATTATTCTTAACAACACCCCAATGATAGTGTTTAAAATCGTGATAGGTACTCCAGACAAATCCATTATCGTAATCGGCTTATCGCTTCCTATCCATTCTTTAAGCAGGCTATCTAAATCCTTTTCTGTTTTTCCGTCTACGTCAGGTGTCCAGTCCCCTGGTTTAAACAAGAAATCAAACCGGGGTATTCTAAGTTTTGCACCAAGCGATAAGACTTGTTGACCAACATTTAGACTTCCCGGTAAGTAGTTGATCTTTTCAGGGTCACCAGCGTCGTTTTTAGGTTTCTTGAAGATTGGTGAAACGGCGGTATCAGCGTTTCCTTTTAATTCAACACCCTCACCGTCTAACTCATAAGCTAAATTATCTATGGGCAACCCATCCCTTTTGTAATAGGTAGCAAAGCATTCCAGGTATAACTGGTGCCAAAGTTTATTAAGGCTAAATGGTATTGGAGAATCGACATTAAGGGTATCAGGATCAACCCCTTTTTTGGGATATAACCTGATGCTTTCTAATTTGGCAAGGGAAATCCTTTCCAACATAATATTTTCGTCTTTCTCGTTATTAAACTTACCTAAACTAATGTTACAAAGTTCTTCAAAATTTAATGCCCAGAACGGAATAAACAAATCCTTTTCTATACTTCCTTCAGTTTTGTCAGCGTTGACTTTAAATATATTTGCCCGGTCTTTTAGTGCTTGTGCATACTCACCATGAATATCAAATACGATAATCCTTGCTGATGGGTAACGCGTCGGATCTGAAATAGCATTCAATATACTGGCCACAGTTGTTGATTTTCCAGACCCGGTTGTTCCGACAATCGCAGAATGCCTAGTAATTAGTTTGTTAATGTCTATTAGGGCAGGAATGGATTCAGCTCCTGAAATATGCCCAACTTTAACAAAATAAGGCTTGTCGGGCTGGCCGTATATTCTTTTTAGGTCTGATTCTGAAACAAGGTGTACTTCGTCACTTATAGTAGGGTATTGCGATATTCCACGTTGAAAAGATCCATTTCGTTGCCCCTCCCCAATAAGTTGAATTTTTATCCACCTGTTACCATATGGCTGCGAGGCGATTTGGTTATCAGGAACGGCACTTGCCCCGACCTGCGTAACAATGCCAAATA
The DNA here is from genome assembly GCF_039925265.1 of Mucilaginibacter sp. Lineage (GTDB taxonomy): Bacteria > Bacteroidota > Bacteroidia > Sphingobacteriales > Sphingobacteriaceae > Mucilaginibacter. The sequence continues at coordinate 2,179 of NZ_JBDSZG010000021.1, read as the reverse complement.
AATCAATATATCCTATGGGTATTTTTACAAAGCTGCCGATTTGACCTATTCTATAGCCTTCACCATCTACATAGGTTAATCCAGATGGAGCTCCATTTCCCAAGGTGACACTAACTGATGTTCCGTTTACGTCTTGTATGGTGCCTAAATATGTTGATTTAGTTGCCATTTTCTTCGACTTTAAACTGCTCTTTGCCAATTAACTCCTGTAGAAAATCACCCAACAGCGAAAAATCCCCTAAATGAAATTCATATCGTGTTGTTGTGGACTCTGTTTCTTTTCCCTCTGCATCCTTAACTTTTTCTACAATACATTTAACAGCGTTCGCAATGTTTTCATCTGCATCATATTCTGTTTTTGATGGTCGCCATTTGGCCCTTAAACCACCAATTACCGCTTCATCATAGGTCCATATACTTAGGTTTGATCTATTTTCAGCAAGTTTTAAAGCCTGTTCATACCTAACAAAAGTCTTTTCGGTTTTAACATCGCCCTCCGTTTTTTCCTCCTTGTAAGTTAGTGTCCCGAATAATAAGCCAATTACCATAGCGGTTGGATTTGCCTTCAAGGCATTAAGTATGGTATCATTCAGGTGTTCATCACTAAAAGAATACCCGGACAGGATAAGAACCGCCGAGTTTTGTCGAAGAAATTTATTGAGACGATCAATCAATGCCAAATAGGGCATCTTTCTACTTTGATCATATTTTAAATGAGATGGTTGAATAATACACGGGTCATTTTCTTCTAAACTGGTTGAGCGATAGACATCCTTTTTGTTTTTCTGGTACCAATTTATAGAGCCATGTATTTTCCACAATCTTGACCAGTGCCTTGGAATTAAACAATCTTCAACGGCTCTTAAATCGAAGAATGGTTGTTTGGAGCCGACAAAACCATCAAAGTAAGGGACCCCGATATATTCAAAGGCTTCTTCGACCAATAGATCATAATTGGTTGTGAAAACTTCTATAGGGCAATCTCGTTCTATATTATGCACCCACTTAGCGAGTTTATGATATGGGGTTTTGTTATCCGGCAAAGAAACTTTTAATTTTTCTGCAATCTTGCCGCATACGCTTGTTTCGAGATCTGATAGTTCGGAATCGGTGAATCCTCTAACATCTGTAGCTCCAACCGAAATTTGTTTCATTCCACGTATGAAACTTAGAATGTCTTCAATATTGGCATTTGTTTTGCCTGTCTTTTTAATCTCTTCTATTAATAATGTATAGGACGCACCGATACTCCTTAATTTCCCATCTTTGACATCTTTTTCCTCAAGTAGAGTATCAGATACATATCTAGTCAGTCCAGCAACATCTGGTATCAAAGGCCATTTACCTTCAGGCATAGTCACAGCTAAAGGACATCCGGCGGAGATGAAGAACCCTACAGGTTTCTTATCCTGCGAAAGCGTTTGTCTTAAATATTTGGATTGGCGAATAGGATCGTGAAAGCTCATTGAAAGGTTTAATATTTAATAAACTTAGATAATATTTCTAAGAATGCTTAATATAAAAATGAATTGGCAGAAAGCTTAGGTCGCGTTAACAGATAAAGTGGGTACCATACTCTCTTTACATCGTGCATGTACCCCGACTAAATGGCTGTTAAAAAAACCAAAGTAACCACAAATGCCTTTATGCAACAGAGGATGTGTTACCGATCCTCTCACTATTTAGAGATACTTGGATGCCGTATGTTCTTATGAACAACCAACCCTTATTCAACGCTTAAGCAACAAAAGCGCTTAGCCGAAGCAAATGTCAAGGGCGGGCCAGCCGCTGGAAGCGGACAAAACGGCCCGCTTGTATACCCTTGACGTTTGATTTCGGCGTGGGCTATCTTCGCGACCGCGGTGAATATGGTCAATTCTATTAGATTCTAGTCAATATTTTTGTTGCCAAAAAAGGGACATAATTATACCTTTGGTGTATTATAGATATGTCTTAGAATATTTACAACATCTCATTTTTCTTCATCATATATATACGAGATGTTATAATCTATAATTCTTAAAAGTTTGCCAATTTAGAGGTTATGGGGGTTGTGGAGATTCTGATGAACCAGACCACCTGATTCCGGGGCAAGCTGACCACCAATTCCGGGGCAAACTGACCAGGGGATTCCGGGACAAACTGACCACCCTCGACGTGTAGCAAATGCTGTAGAAGC
>NZ_JBDSZG010000020.1:0-12452 GCF_039925265.1 Mucilaginibacter sp. | reverse complement strand
AATACGGCAAACTGGATCTGCTTATTCACCCGATATACCGCAAAGCGCCAACCCCAGATTTCTTGAATGAAACAGAGGCCACGCAGCTACGAAAAGGCGAAGTAGCCAGTTTGTTAAAGATAACACTTGATGATCACGGCACCAAAAAAGAGATGCTGGTCGAATATGATCCGGAAACAAAGGAATATATTGTTTCGGACACCGAAAAGATCTTAGTCCCGGATATGGTGAATAATGAATTCCTGACGCCTGCACAAAAAGAAAATTACCGTAAAGGAAAAGAGGTGCAGCTAACCGATGGTACAAAACTCAATTACTCCGGCACCGATCACCATGGCATCCGCTCGAATAAACTGGCGCTCGTGGCCTCTATTTTGATCGATGGCGGGCTATCCTATATGGTGTATAAAGGACTGAACGCCATGTTTAATAAAAAGCATGAGCCTAAAACTGCTGAAAAGCTAAGCCCCGGTTATTACCAGGCGCTCAAGGATATTGAGAACCAGTATGGATTTAAGCCGCATCAGTTTGAACAATCTCAAACTCGCAAAGGCAGGTAACACTGATGGATATTTTAACAAAGCTTGGCATTTCCTCGGAGATCCAAGCCTTTTTCAATCCCCCTGCCGCTCTTTCCTTTAACTATGGCGACCAGCAGGAACATTACGGCGAAGGTTTTCACACGGTTCCTTCCACACAAAACCTTTGGGTGGCTGGAAGTCAGCAGGCAAGCCATGTTATCATTACTTATTCGGCAATGGAGGCGATGGCCTTTATCACACTAAACAGGCACAGGTATCCCAGGCTGGAACAACTGGCTTTTATTGCTATTGGCAACAGGTTCTATATAGAGCAGGCGGACTGGATCAGGCAGAATTTTCAAGGAAGGAGGTTTAGCCTGGTATTCGGTAAAGACCTCATTGGGCATATCACCGATATTAAATTAACGGCCGGTATAAAAAATATCGCTATTAGAATATTTCATTCTGGAAATGAGGTGATGATCTACCGGGATAACTTGTTGCATGTTTTTCACAATGAACAGATCTCGCTCCACGCTTTTCAGGAAGCCTTTAGCATTCGCCCACGGTTTCGAACAGGTAAACCGGTTCATTCATTAACTTTTTTAGATCAATTAACACATGACGCAGAACGATGAAATTCTATTAAGACCGGCAATGCTGTACGCATTACTGAAAGCCTTGCCGCTAATTATACTGGCCATCACCTTTCTTTTGCTGGCCTGGTGGCTGTCCCCGTATTTTATTTTATTCAGCCTGGTGGTGTGCGCTTTCGCCTGGTACAGGTTATTATACATCCGTAGTTTTCAATACCTGATCACCCATGAATATATCAGGATGACGAGCGGTATCTTCTTTAAGCGTATCGATCAGCTGGAAATGTTCAGGGTGAAGGATTACATTATCACCCAATCTTTTATGCTACAGATATTCAAACTGATGTACCTGACCTTAAAAAGCACCGACCCTGAAAATTCGGTTATACAATTGCAGGGAATCCCTGAATCTGCTATTACGGATACTATTCGGGATAGGGTGTTAGAAGCACGAAAAAACAATAATATTTACGAATTAAATTAAGTAAGTACTTGGAAATTACTAATTTAATTAGTGATTTTAATTAACAAATTAAGTCATGAAAGCCATTATAAGAAACATATTGCTTGCCTGTTTGATTTCGACATTTGCCTTTTTTGGAGCTGTTGGAAGGAAATATTCCAGGGATAAAATGACGGCAGCCGAAAAGGTTGAAATCAGGAAGGAAACACTTACCTGTTTGTCTGTAGCATTCTTAGCTTGTGGATTGTGTGCCTGGCGCTGTTCCGTGCTCAATCGGAGAATAAACGCCAACCGGGAATACCAGCGCTGGTTTAATGAGTATATGCGTAATTCTGCGTTTCATCGCCAATATTAAATTTAAGATATTTAGTATATATATTATTGAAAGTTCCGAGGCTGCAAACCTTGGGACTTTCTTATTATAAATAAACCCATAAAAGGAATTTGCAATACATTTTTCCACAATTTGAATTTGCATTTTGCTAAAGAATTTTTACTAATGAAGGATGATTTTTATGATTTCGTAGCAGTTGAACTGCAAAAAAGCCTGCCTGACAGCTGGCAAAAGGTACAGGAAGAAAAACCAAACGGATATGAATTATGTGGTAACAGACCTGCCTTTTTAGCGCTCAGAGACAGTAAGGCGAGGCAGGTTAACTTATTTGTGTGGCCTCTTTCTTTAGAACTAAATGCAGGATTGGAAAAGAAACTATTAATATTAAGGGATGATATCATTGCTGAAGGCACACTGTTCATAGTGATCAACGAGGAAATTGAAGAAATGCGTTTAGGCAACACAGGTGTTTTTATTTCGGAAAAATTGCTGATCCACTGCCCCAATTTTATTTGGGTAACTTGTTGCCGAGAAAAAAAATATAAAATAACCTTCGATGGTATTCATTTTGAAAACCTCCATGTTGGGCTTTCAAATATTTGGAATGCTAAGGTTACTTATGTTGGTCCTAAAATAGGATCTCAACCAGTTAATCTGGAGATCATGAGCGATACCTGTTGGAAGTGTCAGCGGAAAATCAAAACAGTGACTGGTATCGTTTTTCCCAATCGCCAACTAAAAAATTGGAACAACCCTACCTGGCAATATTATCATAGTCTGATTTCATTAGATCATGTCAAAGGAAAAAGCGCAGATTTGATAGAGAAATTCGTTGTCACCCTTCGACAGGATGATGCTAATATAACGACGGTAGGTTATAAATTTAGTAACACGGTCAGAAGAAGCTATTTTGCAGCCGCTTGCCCTTACTGTGACGCCTTGTGTGGAAGTTTTTACGTAATCGATAGCCGCATGGATTATTTACATTCGCTGCAAAGCCGTATGGATGGCAGCTTAAACTATTATTCCATAACATTGGACGTTGATCGCTATTTGATTCAATCCCTGTTTGTTAGCTCCGAAGGTTGTGATCATACGACCGATGCAGGTTGGGGCAGGCATAAATAAGCAATTTACCCATATAGTTATTGCAAATTTACGTTACCATAAGTCTAACAAGAAGGGAGCCACCAAATTTTACCGTATTAATCAGGTTTAAATTATTTATTCCTATTTTGCAACATCTGAGCGGATATTCTTTACCGCTTTTGTGATAAGGTTTAGGTTGAAAGTCCCCGGCAGCGAGTGTTGGGGACTTTTATTTTTACACTTATCTCCCTTTATTCGGCTAATAACAGCCTCAATCAATCTGTTATGGATATTTCAAAAGAGATCTTGTTTAATTCAACGGGCAATATCATAAAAGAGAATTTAATTGCACTTTATGGCTCATTGTTGTCCGGCGAAGTAATAATACGATTAGCCGAACACAAAAATTTTGATGCTGCGAGAGTCGAGTTCCAAACCTGGGATGAGCGGTCGGTTGTAGAAATGGGCAACCTTTTAGGTCAGGACTACCGGACTCAGACAATGGTCTATAAAACTAAGGATGAATACATTGCTGCCCTTTTCCTTAAAGCCCTGATAAATGAGTGGGAAAATAATCGACTTAAAAAATACGTGTCCGTTTGGAAGATCCCGTTCAACAATAAATGGCTGCCGAATGGCGGAAAAGCGATTATCAGGCGTGGTTCCGCATATTGATCTTGCTGGAACCGACATGTCAGAAACCAGCCAGCCTGAATTTATTTATAATAACATCAGGAACAATACCACTAATCCTCACATTGATTCTAACCAGGATAAAAATCAAGGCCGCAGGAGAGGCAGGTAAACCCGATAAGCGTCTTTTTTAGGATATATGTGCTTTTATATATAAGTCCCCACCTACAAATTATTTTTGTTATGAAAAACACTTGTTTGCTAAACAAGAATTTATCCACACGAACTTTATTTCTCGCTTGGAAAGAAATTTTGTTGATGGCTCGAAATAACATCAGCACCAATACTGGAAAATGGAAAACCTTTCATTATTCCGATGTCCCCATTGAAATCGCATCAAAGGCGTTTTTAATGGGATTTTTGCTGTTGGGCGAAAATTAGCGTAGTAAAGTAGTCCAGTTTTGTGTTAATGAAGTCGCTTGATGCGATAATCCTTTAAGGCAAGGGGATGTGAATTTGCAGGCCGTTTCACGTACTTGCTAATGAATTTAAGAATGCCCGGTCTATTTGGGCCTCTTCCTATTATAGTGTAAGACAACAGTCTCAACACCTCCATATAAAATAATTAAAAGACAGGTGAATAAATTTCAGGACTTAGATGTCTTACGTAAGACAGATCTTACCGTTGAGGAAGTTAAGCGCCATTCCGCATTCGCCAAACTTTCTGAAAACCAAATTTTGGACATCATAATCACCATCAAAAAGATTACAGAAATTGCCTTCAATTGCAATAATATTTCGAGTAAAAATCTTGGAGAAGCGGGTGAAAATGTGTAAATTGAACTTCTTTCTAATCTTTTAACGCGCATACTTATGATTGAAATAACTCCATTTGACACATTTGCGAAAGGGACAATAACATCAAGTAAAGTACGTGGTACAAACTGTGTAATTTATACGAGAGTAAGCAGCAGGGAGCAAGCTGATAATTTAAGTTTGGGCACACAACTGAAAGGATGTAATCAATATGCCGAAAGACTAAAATATAAAGTATTAGCCCAATTTGGCGGAACATATGAAAGTGCCGAAAATGATGAGCGAAAGGAATTCATCGCGATGCTGGCATTTGTAAAAAAGGCCAAGGAAAAAGTATCTTACATATTAGTTTACAGTTTGGAGCGTTTTTCCAGAAATGATAACTCCATCTGGTTAAGCGGCGAACTCAGAAAGTTAGGAATAGAAATAGTTTCAGTTACCCAGCCTATTGACACCTCTAGTGCATCGGGACAGATGCAACAAAAAATGCTTTTCTTATTTGGGGAGTTTGATAATCAACTCAGGAAACAAAAATGTACAGCGGGTATAAAAGAAATGCTGCTGAGGGGGGATTGGCCAACTGCTCCACCACTTGGGTTTGATATCGTGCGCAGTAATGGTATTCGTAAGATAGTCGTTAACGAAAAGGGGAAACTTTTGAGGCAGGCCTACGAGTGGAAATCACAATACAACTTATCAAATGAAGCCATTCGCGGAAAGCTACTGGAGAAAGGTTTAAAATTAAACCATCAAAGGATATCAGAAATTTTTAGAAATCCATTCTATTGCGGATTAATGGCCCATAATATGCTGGAAGGCCGTATCGTTGAGGGCAATCAGGAAAAATTGATTTCCAAAGCCACCTTTTTGAAAGTCAACGGAATTTTAGATCAGAATGCTCATGGATATTCTTTAAAAGAAGAGAATGAAGCCATTCCTTTAAAGCGTTTTACAAAATGTGCGGAATGCGGCAAGCCGCTTACTGGCTACCTTATGCGCAAAAAAAATATCCATTATTATAAGTGTAAAACGCGCGGCTGTAATACCAACAAGAATGCCAAATCTCTGAATGAGACTTTTTATAATTTGCTAAATAACTTTACATTAAGTTTAGATCACGATTTTCTACAGCTTATCCGTCAACAAGCTATAGCAACTTTCAATCAACTATTTAAAGGTGAAGAAGAAGCTTACGTTTCTTTAGCCAATCAATATAAAGAGCTAATGAAAAAGATAAATCGCCTGGAAGAACGTTATATCGAAGAAGAAATTAATAGTGAATTATACAACAAGTTTTCTGAGAAATATCTTTTGGAAAAAGACGAATTGGAAGGTAAGATTTTAAAAGCCTCCAAAAAAAGTTCGAACCTTGGAGATTGCATCGATATTTCGTTGGAAATAGCTTCAAAAATGGCTGAAAAGTGGGTTTTAAGCGACTATGTGGTTAAGCAAAAGATTCAGTCATTAGTGTTTCCAGACGGCATTACTTTTAGTAAGAAAAAAGAAGAAGTTCGAACCCCGCGAATTAATTTTTTGTTTTTGTATGTTACTTATTTTCAGCAACTTATGAGTAATAAAAAAAGCGGCATACCAGAATTAAATCTGGATTTTGCCGCTTTCGCCTGTTTGGTAGCGGGGAGCAGGATCGAACTGCCGACCTTAGGGTTATGAATCCTACGCTCTAACCATCTGAGCTACCCCGCCGGGTTATTTTTCTAACTGAAAATCAGCTTCTTAAGGCTCTTGCCGTATCGGCTATTTTTCAGTCACATAACTTGTTAACGGTTTTGTTAACGGTGCGCCTTTCGGTGCGTGGAGCGCAAAGGTAAGAAACACGGCTTTATAATTCTAATCTTTTTCATTTTTTACTCGACGACCAATAAACAGGAAGCATACAAAAAAGTTCCTCGACCTGATTTATTCAAAAGCCCAGTTAAAACACGGTATTAATACCGTGTTTTAACTGCATGGTTATCAATTTATCAATTTTATATTCAACAAAGTTTTACCTTGATAAAAAACCAATCACAGTGGAAGTAATATGCTTTGAAGACAGGGCTTTTTACGAGATGGTCGATAAGCTTGAAGCCTATATCGACAGCAAAAAGCAACACCAGACGAAAAGCGACAAATGGGTTTCTGGCGAGGAAGCCATGCGCATGTTGCGTATCACCAGCAAAACCACGTTGCAGAAATTCCGCGATGAAGGGAAAATCCGTTACAGCCAACCCGAGAAAAAAATCATACTGTACGATGCCGACAGCATACGTGATTTTATTGAAGACTTTACTTACGAAATATTTTAATCATGGAGGAAGAAAAAGACCCATCGCCGGAATATATCAAGGGATTTAATCAGATGTATAAGTTGAAAAAGGAAACGCCCGAAGTTACACAGCAGTTATTATCTGCCCAAGCTGAAGGCGAACGCTTTAAAGGCATGACAGCTGGGGCAAGGCAATGTGAAGTGGAGCGCATCCGGGAAATTTCGCAAAAAGGCCGTAATCAATCCCCTGAACGCGAAATTTAATTATAAAACATGGCAGATATTTATAATCAAATAAATTCAACCGGAGTAAATTTGAGGTGAAAGTTGCGTATTTTTATGAGTGGGCGGTCATACAAAAAGCATTATAACGATATTCATTATAAAAAAACCAAACACAAACAAAACACAAAAACATGGGAGACGTAAATGCAACAGATTACATGAACCAACTTTTGGAATTAAAGTCAAAGGTTCGCTATTCCGGTACACAAATTAAATCAATCTGGGTTTTTACAGACAAGGACGGAAAGCACATTAATAAGCCATCCGAACCTGTAGAGATAGAAGTACCGTACGATTATGTAGGCAGTGCAAAAGTGGTTAACTCGAGAATTGTTAGAGTAACCGACCTTATCTTCGATAAGACACGAATTACAACCTTGCCGCAAAGCGGGATTCTGACACGCAAAACTATTATTAATTGTGCAGACGCAAGTGTCACCTCTACAATTGGTCTTTCGGTGACGGGTACTAAGAGTTGGAGCGTCACCAAAACCGATAGTGTAAGTACAACCGTCGGAGCATCAATATCTGGATCGGTGGGTGTACCTGGAGTTGCAGGTGGTTCAGCATCTCTTTCATTTTCCCAACAAATAAGCACATCCAACGCAGTTACAGACGGGGGTTCGGATCAGGTTACCCGGTCATCGAACGAAAACATTTCGGTGGGTCCCAGAAGAGCAATCTCAATTGAGCTATTTGCTTATCAGTCGGGTGCCGAAATACCGTACTCGGCCAATGTCGTAATTGATGGCGATCTTCAAGCGAACGACAGCGGACTTAGCGTTGCAAGTTCTCTTCTTTCTGAAAAAGAGCGAACGCTTCAGATTTCAGGGATTTTACGCCTTACAGACGTTTCTGAGGCGAATTTAAGAACGCGAGATATAGGTGGTGCTGAAGGCTGTGAAGCTCCTATGGGCATAACAATATCCGAAGATCGATTTAGTTCTTTTCCGGCCGAAAAACTAGGATCATACTTTGCGGAAGATTTTGTAAATAGTGCTAGTGCAGTTCGAAAGGATGGGCAACTTTTTGCGCACAGCACAAAATTTGCTGATTTTTCTTGGACCATAACCGAAGGTGGCCCACAAATTGGTCCACCGGATGGAACTCACTATGAAATTCTTTATACAACGCAGATTACCGAAGCCACCCCAAGCTGCGGCTTCAACGATTTAGGACTGATGAACTTGGGACTATTCAATGTAGAAGTAAGGCAGTATCGCACTTATGTGGGCGGCAAAGCTGCGGCAGAGTGGCAAGAGAGCGTGAAGACTTTTGTCTTATGTTTTCCGTTTTAAGACGGGGGATTTCACGCCTAAACGCTGTGCGATCCCTCTACAAGGGTTTTGTGTCATCCAGGTGGAGCGCGAAATTTTACTAAAGTTTTTCAACTGAAGATCAGTAATTGGCTTTTGTACTTAGATTTCCTGCAAGCGGCGAGCATACCTGAACACAATTTTATTTGATTGCAAAAAAAAGTGAAGCTCGGATCTGAAAACAAGATAACAAAAGCAGAGCATTGTTCCATTTCGCAATTAATGAAAATCGGACCTAAAATCCTATTCCAGTAAATGGAGTAGGGGTCTAATTCCCGCTCTGAGTACTTAAAAAGGAGCAGGTAGGTGAAAGACACCTACTGCTTTTTTATTTCAGGGCAATAATTAGACAACATTTCACAAGGACAACGCTCTTTTCAATTTCTCAAAGTTCTACGTGTTGCAATTAAGTTTTTCTATTATTAACTTTAAAAAACTTTAATTTAATTTAATAAGATGAACCTAATACCTTTTAAAATCAACTATGTTGAAAACAGCAATAAACCCGAATTAGAACTTGTACGCTTTATAGCGTCTGTCGATATCAATACTTCAGGTTATGCGCTTATCGATAAAACATTCGATGGCGATGAAAAAGTATCAAATGAATTCAGGCATATTTATATATTTCCTGACCTAGAAGTTAAAAAAGGGCAAGAGGTGCTTTTATATACAGGTAAAGGCACTAACGGATTTTTTAAATTTAATAACAGTAATGTTGAATATCACAGGTTATTTTGGGGTGCTAATGAGTGTGTTTGGAATGATAAAGGCGGAGATAAGGCGACCTTAATTAAATTTGACCCAATAAATAGTGTATCAGTTCCAAAAGTGTCATAGCAGCTAACTTTAATAAAATGGGGAATAAAACAATCTGCTTAGAAGAACCTGCCGTTTACGAACTGTTAGAAAGAGGTGTCACCTATAGTCTAATAATTTTGTTGACACTTTGAGTAGGTAGGTTAAAATCATTCAAAGTTTTATTCTTTGCTACCAACGGCTAAATAAAAAAATTCCTTATCCGGCTTAGTCCACCATATAAAATTCAGCTTGAATATTTTAGTTTATTCTATAGACTGCAATTGATTGATCAGGTAGCGCTATAGTAGCACTGCTGTCTGGTAAATCTAACTTAGTGTGTATTTAGATCGCTGACGTTATTAAATATTTCAGTGATGTCAGACCTTATTCCGATCTCATCCTGAGTGAGAGAGGGTAGCAATTGCCGGTGATGGATGTTTGTAGTTTGTTATAAACAAAACAAACATTTAACCCGTCAAAAGCCGGAAGTGAGATATATCTATATGCATTGTTTTTGACCCCAAAGGTAGCACCACAGTAGCACGACTGTGGCCTGCCGGAAAGAATGCGTTTCATGTCCTCTGCCAAAACTTTTAATTTCACTAAGCCCGCTTTATTAGCATTACAATTACCAAATACGGGCAAGCGCGTTTATTACCGCGACAGCCGGGAACAAGGCCTGATCCTTGATGTCAGGCCCAGCGGCTCTAAAACCTTTTACTTGTACAAGAAGATCGCAGGGCGACCGGAACGCCTGCTTATCGGAAGCTTCCCCGATACCAGCATTGAGAACGCCCGTAAAGCAGCGTCCGTGCTGAAAGGCCAGATAGCATCCGGCAAGAACCCGCAGGAAGAAAAGCGCGGCATCCGCAATGAAATGACCTTTCAGCAGCTGTTCGACGAATACATGACCCGTTACAGCAAGCAGCATAAAGAAACCTGGCAGCAAGACGAGCAAGTCATTAAAAATCACTTCAGCCATTTCCTAAATAAAAAGATTTCCGCCATCTCCCAAAACGACGTGCAGCGCACCCACGCACGTATTGGTGTAGACAGCGGACACTATGCCGCCAATAACGCGGTAGCGCGATTACGGGCCATCTTTAACCGGGCAATTGAATGGGGCTGGCAAGGCATTAACCCGGCAACAAAGATCAAAGAGTTTAAAGAAGCAACACGTGACCGGTTTATGCAGCCGGAGGAGCTCCCCCGTTTTGTTGCAGCACTCGACCAGGAAGACCAAACGATAAAAGATTATACATGGCTGTTATTGCTGACAGGTTCGCGTAAATCCAAAGTTACCGCTATGCGATGGGCAGATATTCGCTGGCACCAACAGGAATGGCATATCCCGAATACCAAGAACGGTGACCCGATTATCATTCCGTTGACACCACAAGTTTTACAAATTCTGCAACAACGCTGGCAAATCGCTTTGGCGGAGTGTAGCCAATCTGCCAAAAAACCGAAATGGGTATTTCCAAGCAATAAAAGCAAAACGGGACATATCGCATGCCCCGCGCATAGCTGGAAAAAACTTTTAGAAAAGGCAGAGATCGAAAACTTCCGTATGCATGATCTGCGGCGGACATTGGGCAGTTACCAGGCCATCACTGGTGCAAGCTTGCAGATCATCGGAAAATCTTTAGGACACCGCTCACCGGAGGCCACATTGATTTATGCGCGGCTGCACCTTGACCCCGTACGTGCTGCGGTTGAAAAAGCCACCAACGCCATGTTCAGTTTATCACAAAATAATCAATCAGCTAATACTCTACTCACAATTCAGCACCATAATGACGGGTTCTGATTAATAAAAAAATTTCTTTGGCAACGATAATCAATTTCAAAGCACTACCATCGTATGACTGCTCATAATAATCGTTGTTCTTTATTGATGAAGTGCGTTTCTTTTGATTTTGCGAAGTATTCTATCTTATAACATTCCCGTTTCCTGAAGCGTAACGATTCTTCAGGAGCCTTTTTTACTCAAACGGAGAATGTAATGCCTACCAGAAAAAAACCAAAAGAAATTATGAACCGCAAGGAAGCCGCCGCCTATATCAATTACGCCCCAAATACATTGGCCACCTGGGCCTGCAAGAAACGCTACGATCTGAAATATTTCAAGATCGGGCGTGCAGTTCGCTATCACCGGTCAGACCTGGACAAGTTCCTTGAAGACCGGCTGATACGATAAATAAAATCGGAAAAGGAAAGTTCTGAGCAAACCTCCTTTTCCTTACTGCCCACTCACCGACCTATCATTTTACTTTGGAGCGCACGATGAATATCGAACAGGCGAAGACGATACCTATTTCCGAAATTTTAGCCAAGCTTAATTTCAAGCCTACCCGGCAAACCGGCCACAATGCTTATTATTTTTCGCCAATACGAAACGAAAAAACGGCAAGTTTTCACGTTAATAGCCTTAAAAATTGCTGGTACGATCATGGAATCGGCCAGGGCGGCGATGGTATTAACCTTGTGTGCCTGTACCTGAAATCACAAGGCGAAGACGACACAGTATATGACGCGTTACGATGGATCAGAAACATGGTTGGCACCATTCCGGCAGTCGCCGCAATTCAACAGATCGCCAGCCCGGACAAGGATAAAAGCATTCGCCTGAAATCAGCTGATACAGTTAACAAAATAGCGTTGATCCGCTATTTGGAAAATCGCGGTATTGCGCTGCATATTGCGGCCAAACATCTTAAACAAGTGCGCATTCATAATCAAAACACCGGCAAACATTTTTACGCGCTTGGTTTTAAAAACGAAAAAAGGGGTTATGAATTAAGAAACTCGTTTTTCAAAGGTTGCGTTGGATCGAAAACTGTTTCTTTTATCCGTGGCCAGCCTACCAAAAGCAAAACAGACGAGGTGCATTTATTCGAGGGGTTTATGGATTACCTGACGTTTCTAACGATTCAGGAAGGCCATCAGCACCAGGAAGATGTTATTGTGCTGAATTCAACCGCATGCATAAAAACTGCCATCTCCTATATTAAGCAATACGGTTATAAATTAGCCTGTACCTGGATGGATAACGATCAGGCAGGTGATACGGCCACCGCCCTGTTAGCCGATTTTTTCAAGACCGAAGAAAATCTGCTGCATAAACCGATGAATAGCGTTTACCAGGGTTATAAGGATTTAAATGCCTGGCACATGCATAACCTCAATTTGTGTTTGGAGGTAGTGTGGAGATTCTGATGAACCAGACCACCTGATTCCGGGGCAAGCTGACCACCAATTCCGGGGCAAACTGACCAGGGGATTCCGGGACAAACTGACCACCCTCGACGTGTAGCAAATGCTGTAGAAGC